>NZ_SLWL01000053.1 GCF_004342915.1 Camelimonas lactis | reverse complement strand
CGGCTGTATGGCCTGACCCTGCGTCAGGCGAAGAATGGCCACCGGTCAGATGTTCCAAACATTCATGGCCGTCACGTCGTGACGTTCACCCCGCACCTTGCCCAGCAGATCACGGACGCTGCCCTCGCCGCCCTGAAGGAGCTGAACGCCAATGTCGTCATCCGCAACGCAGCGTAAATCAACCGATCTTGCCGATCTCCGCCACCGCCTGATCAACAACGGCTACACGCCCGTGCCGTGTGTCGGCAAGCGCCCAATCCCAAAGGCGTGGACCGAATTACAGCCAGATCACTCGCAGGTCGACGCCTATCTGTCGCACCCGAACACCGGGATACTCACTGGCCAGGTTGTGGGCATCGACGTGGACGTTCTGCACCTGCAGGCGGCCGCGGAACTGCGTGCACTGGTTATGACGCTCCCCGGTGGTGATAAGGCGCTTGTGCGAGTCGGCAAGGCACCCAAGGCACTGTACCTGTTTCGCTCAGAAACGCCGCGCGAGAAGATGCTGTCGTCTGCATTCATGATCGACGGCATCAAAGCCCAGGTCGAGGTCATGGGCATGGGCCAGCAGGTGCTCGCCTTCGGCGTCCATCCTGACACCGCGAAGCCATACACGTGGGAAACCCCGTCACCGCTGGACGTGCCCCTCGCGGATCTGCCGCTGATCACCGCCGAGACGGTCGACCAGTTTCTGGCGGAGGCAGCCACCATCCTGGCCCGACACGGCACGGCTGCTGCAAAGCCTGCCGCGAAGCGTCCTGCAGCAGGTGGCGACACATTCTGGAAGCGTGTGAACAGTGCGGCCCTCCAACGTCTGGAATCCTGGGTGCCAGCGCTGTTCCCGACCGCCGCCCTTCAGGCAACAGGAGCCTATCGTGTGTCGTCCGCAGACCTCGGACGCGGCTTGGAGGAAGACCTGTCGATTCACCCAGGCGGCGTGCAGGATTTCGGCCGCGAACACGGTGCAACTCCCATCGATCTGGTGGCAGAGTTCGGCGGCGCACCAGATACGCGCGCGTCCGCGTTCTGGCTGTGCGAGCGCATGTCGGT
>NZ_SLWL01000052.1 GCF_004342915.1 Camelimonas lactis | reverse complement strand
CTGCCCGAGGCGTGGAATCGATGCCCACGATGCCGTGGAATCCATGCCCACGATCGCGTGGAATCGATGCCCATCATCCGTGGAATCCGCACCATTCAGAACTGGAATTTTCCAATTATGATCCCGGATGCGGGACGAAGGAGGGTTCCATGAAGGCGTCGAAGTTCACGGAAGCGCAGATCGCATTTGTCTTGAAGCAGGCGCAGGATGGCGCGCCGGTCGCTGAGGTTTGTCGCCAGGCGGGCATCTCGGATGAAGCCTTCTACGACTGGCGGAAGAAGTATGCCGGGTTGATGCCGTCCGAAATGAAGCGCCTGCGGCAACTGGAGGACGAGAATGCGCGGCTGAAACGTGTCTTGGCGGACCTGACGCTGGATCGCGCGATGCTTCAGGATGTGCTGGCAAAAAAGCTCTGAAGCCTGAGCGCAAGCGCGCGCTTGTCGACATGGTGCGGTCGGACTGGAAAGTCTCAGTCAGACGCGCCTGTGCGGCCCTGCAGATTGACCGGGGACTGTACGTCTACAAGTCGTGTCGCGGCGATCAGGCTCCTGTCAGGTTTCGGATCAGGCAGATCTGCGAGACCCGGGTTCGTTATGGCTACCGCAGGGTCCACTGATGCAGCGCGAAGGCCATGCGGTGAACCACAAGCGAATCTACCGGCTCTACAAGGGAGATGGGCCTTCAGCTGCGCAACAAGACGCCCAAACGGCGGGTGCGGGCGAAGCTGCGCGATGACCGCAAGACCGCCACCCGCCTCAACGAGACCTGGGCGATGGATTTTGTGCATGATCAACTGGCGACAGGCCGGAAGTTGAGGATCCTGACGATCATCAGCACCTTCACGCGGGTCGCTCCCGCGGTCGATGTGCGGTTCAGCTACAGGGGCGAGGACGTCGTTCACACCCTTGAGCGCGTGTGTCGCGACACGGGCTATCCGCAGGGCATCCGGGTGGATCAGGGGCCGGAATTTGTCTCCCGGGGCCTTGATCTGTGGGCATACCCGAAGGGCGTGATCCTCGACTTCTCCCGGTCCCGGCAAGCCGACGGACAACAGCTTCATCGAGTCGTTCAACGGCAAGCTCCGGGCGGAATGCCTGAACACGCACTGGTTCATGAGCCTTGACGACACGCGCGCAAAACTGGAGGCTTGGCGTAAGGACTACAATGAGGTCCGGCCGCACAGCGCCATCGGCAACAAACCGCCGATATCGCTATTGAATGGCTCATCGGCGGCACAGCCGGCATGAGCACGAAGCCCCCAAAGTTCCAGTTTTAACTGGCGTGGATTTGGGGGCAGGCTCAACAACCCTCAGGTCGAACTTAGGGCTGGATAGAACTTGGGGGTAACGTCAGAAACGTTGGAGGCAGGCCGGTTTATGGCTGCCAGTTCTGCTTCGCTTTAGCAGGTTGGACCCGGCGCACATAAAAAAACCCCGTCCGCGTGGGGCGGACGGGGTTTTATTGTTCTGGTTGCGGGGGCTGGATTTGAACCAGCGACCTTCAGGTTATGAGCCTGACGAGCTACCGGGCTGCTCCACCCCGCGGCAATTGTTGGAA
>NZ_SLWL01000051.1 GCF_004342915.1 Camelimonas lactis | reverse complement strand
GTGCCATTTGAAGGGGGGGGCCGTTTCTGGCGGACCTCTAGATGAAATGCCGAAAAAAAACCGCCAAAACCGTCGCGAGAGCGTAGCCCCTGTTTGCTGATGCCCCCCCTTGGTATAAATATATGATTTATATATATTATTATTGTTATAGGGAGGGTGGAAGACTGGATAAAAGGGTGGGCTAAAGGGTGGGCTAAAGGGTGGGTCGGTGAATTTATCATTTCCAGCTATCGGCCATTTTGGACCCACCCTTTGCCCACCCTTTTGCCCATGGTTAGCCCCACACTGGTGGGCTACCTTTCGACTTGCTTCACGACTTCTGGCCGGTGATCCGCTGCCCACCATCGAACCCGCTTCTGGCCTGAAGATGCTACGGCCTCGCCGTAGACCACCTCGCCAGCGGTCTGCAGCAGGTCGAGGATGTCGTCGAGTTGGCGCCGCTCGATCCGCCCCTTCACCTGCTTGATCAGCATCCGTGTCGTGATGCCCTCCGCGCCCTTCTTGGTGATGTAGTTGCGTATTCGCAGGTAATCCTGCTGCCGGTCGTTATCGGCCACATTGTCGGCTGCGCCCGCGGCGATCGTCCGATAGCTCGCCTCCGCCACAGCGTTGGCCCATGTCTGGATCTCCGCCGTGATGACAGGATCGCCGGGACTGCATCCGACAGAAACGATCAGCGCCAGGCGGGCTGCGTTCTCGCCAACGCGGGTGAGCAACGGCCGTAATTCTGCGTCGGTTTTCTTGTGCTCGGCGCGGATACGGTCGTCGAAGCTCTCAAAGAGATCCTCTACACCTGGCCCGTATGCAGCAGTCAGTACGGCAGCCGGCTTGCGCTCGCCGGAGGCGTTCAGTCCGAACAGATTGCCACCGATATTGCCGCCGATTAGCGCTTCGACGTGTTCGATAAGCGCTGGAGGAATTTCGTCCAGCGACGCTGCCGGACGCCGCACCTTCGCAGGCGGTGCATTGCCAGCGTCGATCACGATCAGCCGGCCAAGCAGCCCTTCCGATATGTTCCCGCCCGATAGCGCCGCCCAGAACGTCGACGGCGTGGTGACGCCGTGGATCGACACGCACGGGTTATGGACGCGCGCCATGTTGCCGGCGGCTCGCTCTGCACCACCCCATGTTCCAGACGCAGCGCCCGTAAGCTGCAGCACGGCGAGCGCTAATGTCTCCTTATGCGGTGGCGCCTTTCGGCTGGTGATGGCGCCAAGCCACTTGCCGAACTCATCGATTTGCAGGACGCCAGCGGGGTCCTTGCGCAAGCGTGTGGCAAGCCCCTGAACCGATGCCAGGTCATCGATGAAAAACTTGTCGATGACACGATCACCAGCAGGCGTGCTGCCTGCGATGGCGACGGGCGCGCGTAGCGTGATGTCCTTGCCATGACCGCTGTCCGCCAGTCCCACCAGATATACGTTGGACCGCAATCCAGTTGGACCCTTGTATCGGCGACCAATCAGCGCCGCGGTCAGGGCCAGCGCGCCTGCCAATGCCAGAGGCGGTGACGGGAATCGCGCCACGTCGGTGATGAAACGGGCGAAGTCGCCTACCGCCCCGGGTGGGTAGCACAAGCTGACAGGAAGCCCTGCAACGGGGGCATCTTCGATGTAGACCGGCTCGGCGTCCTCATCGTCATCGTTGGCAGGGACAGGCGCAGGCAACGACTTGCCGAAGCTGATTGTCACGGGCTGGCGTTGTTCCCAGCCCAGAGATTCCGGCGACACCGACATGCGCTCGCACAGCCAGAACGCGGACGCGCGCGTATCTGGTGCGCCGCCGAACTCTGCCACCAGATCGATGGGAGTTGCACCGTGTTC
>NZ_SLWL01000049.1 GCF_004342915.1 Camelimonas lactis | reverse complement strand
CCGTGGCTCGTCGGCACGGCCTGACGCCGCAGCAACTGTTCACGTGGCGTCGGGAAGCGCGCCAGCGCATGGAAGCAGAGACGCTGCCCGCTTTCGTGCCAGCAGTCCTGGTCGAGGCCGAACCCATGGCCGCGAAGAAACAGAAGCGGCGCGGGCCACGGCCAACATCCGGGGCCATCGAGATTGAGGCGTCAGGGGTCACGGTAAGGTGCGGCGATGGCGCCTCGCCGGCCACGATCACCGCCGTGATCCGTGCCCTGAAAGGCGCGCCATGATCGGCCCTACCGGCGCTGTGCGCGTCATGGTGGCGACCCGGCCAGTAGACTTCCGCAAGGGCGCCGACGGCCTGGCGGCGCTGGTCCGCGAGACGATGGACGCCGACCCATTCTGTGGGGCGATCTATGTCTTCCGGGCGAGGCGTGCGGACCGGATCAAGCTCGTCTACTTCGACGGGACCGGGGTGTGCATGCTGGCGAAGCGTCTGGAAGACGGGAGGTTCTGCTGGCCCGCCATCACCGATGGCGTGGTCAGGCTGACGGCGGCGCAGTTACAGGCGCTGCTCGAAGGGCTGGACTGGCGGCGCGTTCATGAGGCTCGCGAGACGCGTAGGCCGGTCGCGGCAAGTTGATTCCTGGGGCGGCGAGAGCGCTGGCAACGCACTGGAATCCAATGTCTAATCGGTTCCGTGAGCACTCCGGCCGAACCTCTGACAACTGATCCGCTCGCCCTTCAGGCGATGCTCGCCGCCGAGCGCGCCGAGAACGCGCGGTTGCGCCAGATCATCCGGGAACTGCAGCGTCACCGCTTCGGTCGCAGGGCGGAGAGCCTGCCCATGGACCAGTTGCTGCTGGCCCTGGAAGAGGTCGAGCAGGTTGAGGCAGAAGGCCTCGCTGCCCAGGAAGCCGCCGATCCTGCAAAGCTTGAGGCCTGCGTCAGAAAGCGCCGCGCCAACCGCGGCTCACTGCCCGCACACTTGCCGCGCATCGAGCAGGTCATCGACATCCCCGACAGGACCTGCCCGTGCTGCAAGGGGATGCTGCACGTCATGGGCGAGGACCGCTCCGAACGCCTCGACATCGTCCCGGCCCAGTTCCGGGTGATCGTCACGCGCCGCCCGAAGTACGCCTGCCGGAGTTGCGAGGAAGTTGTGCTGCAGGCGCCGGCTGCGGCGCGTCTTGTCGAAGGCGGCATCCCGACCGAAGCGACAGTCGCCCACGTGCTGGTCAGCAAATACGCCGATCACCTTCCGCTTTACCGCCAGTCCCAGATCTATGCCCGTCAGGGCGTGAACCTCGACCGCTCGACGCTCGCTGACTGGGTCGGCAAGGCGGCCTTCCTGCTGCGACCGGTCCACGAGCGCCTGTTCGAACAGCTGAAGACCTCATCGAAGCTCTTCGCCGACGAGACGACCGCGCCAGTGCTCGATCCCGGGCGCGGCCGCACAAGGACGGGTCAGCTGTTCGCCTATGCCCGTGACGATCGCCCCTGGGGCGGGATCGATCCACCCGGCGTCGCATACATCTATGCTCCTGACCGAAAGGCTGAGCAGCCGCTTCGCCACCTTCAGGGCTTCGCCGGCATCCTGCAGGTCGACGGCTATGCCGGCTACCGGGTGCTGGCCGGGCGCAGCGCCATCAGCCTGGCGTTCTGCTGGGCGCATGTCCGTCGCCGCTTCTATGAACTGGCGCAATCCGGTCCGACGCCGATTGCAACGGAGGCGCTCCGGCGCATCGCGGAGCTTTACAGGATCGAGAATGAGATCCGGGGGCGCCCGGCGGAGGAGCGCCGCGCCGCTCGCCAGGAAAAAAGCCGGCCGATCATGGATGCTCTTGAGGAGTGGCTACGCGAGAAGCTCGCCCTGGTCAGCCAGAAGAGCAAGCTCGCTGAGGCGATCCGCTACGCGCTCACGCGCTGGCCCGGACTGGCCCGTTTCCTGGAGGACGGCCGCGTCGAGATCGACTCCAACGTGGTCGAGCGCTCCATCAGACCAATCGCCCTCAATCGGAAGAACGCGCTCTTCGCCGGCTCCGACGGCGGCGGAGAGCACTGGGCGACAATCGCCTCGCTAATCGAGACCGCGAAGCTCAACGGCGTCGACCCGTATCTTTACCTCGCCGACGTCATTACCCGCATCGTCGCCGGACATCCGCAAAGCCAGATCGACGAACTGCTGCCATGGGCCTACGCCTCGGACCCAATCAAGGCCGTGGCCTGAGAACAGCGGTTAC
>NZ_SLWL01000048.1 GCF_004342915.1 Camelimonas lactis | reverse complement strand
TCTCCACGCTGACGCAGGCACGCGCCCAGTTGGCCGAATGGCGGGTCGATTATAACGGGGCTCGCCCGCACTCCGCACTGGCGTGGCAAACGCCATACGCACGCGACCCGCCTGATCCAGAATGGCCTCAGTGTCTATGAGGTCCGGGAGGTCCTTGGCCACGCGGATATCAAGACGACGATGCGATATGCCCACCTTGAGAAGGCGACGGTGCTGAAGAAGGCGAGGGACGTCATTGAGCGGCTCAATGGTGTGTAGACAGCTCCTGAAGCTGATGGGCTAGCGCCTTAGCGCCTTCATTCCGATGGGAGTTCCACGAACATGGTGTTAGGTGGTCCGTTTCCGATGCCTGTTACCCTTCGATCGCTCGATTGATCGCCTGTTTCGCGCGCGTTGCCGTATCTGTGGTGAGCGGCCGCTAAATGCGGCCGCGAGAAAGACGGATTAATCTGTCATGGTAGGGCTTCGTTTGTGGCTGTCGAGGCGATGCCTCCCACCGCAATCGGCCGCAAGCGCGCATCGACCTGCGCCACTTCATTTCTGACCCAATCCCTTAGGTATTCCTGAATGCGGTCGCAAAGCTCCTCAGGTCCGTCTGCTGTTTCAATCGCCGAGCGTCCCAGGATTGTTTTGCTGCTGACGGTCTTCCAGCCGGCTCCTTTGGCTCCCTTTCGGGGCATCAGGTCGCTACACATGCTATAAAAATTCGCCCGATATTCCTCAGGGCCAGGTCCCAGCGTAACGAAAAGCTTTACAAAGCGGGGATCGACCTCAATCTGGACCTGAATGAAATGTCCTGACGGTGTCCATTGCGCAAGTTTGAAGCCGGGGATATCGGACCATTCCTTCACGTTAAAGATGATCCACCGCTTGTTGGATCTTTCAGGAACGAGTGTCAGGGAGCCCGTGCTTACACTGGCGGCGATCTCCGATTGGCGGTCAAGAAGCATCTGTCCCAGGCCACCATCGGCATCAGGTCGCCGGTCAAGAAGGAAATTCAACGCTTCAGCGTGCTTCTTCCAGAGGGTTTCAGCAATCTTGTCGAGCTGTTCACTACCCATGTGACGTCTCCGCAGCATCGTGGCGTATGCAATGAGGGTTTGGCGCGCGAGTGGCGCTCCGGCGTCACTGGCATTTTTGAAGCGGTCTATGGCGTCGATGACGAGGCCGTAGTCGATCGGGTACCAGGTGTCGTCGGAAGGCTGTTCAGCGTTGCGTGTGAGAAACAGCTTGAGATGCCGCCAACCGGCTTCGGCAGGCCATGTGGCTTCAATCGCGCGACTGTAGCGGCCAAGCTGGTCATGGCCTTCTCCCGCGCCGATTTTGAGCTCGAATGCGATAACCAGTTTCGCAGTGGGGAGCGCCACGAGCACATCGATATGCCGCCACTCGCGCCGGACGTCGACATCGTCAAAATCCGCCATGTGAAGCTCAAGCCGGGAGATCGGCGGTGCCTCAAGCGCCTTTAGAATTGTATCGAGCAGGAGCCGCAGGAATTCGGGGCCGAATTCGTGGGGACGATACGGATCGAGGGCGTGGGCGAGGAAGGCAGAATGCCTGATCTCTGCATTCACCATGCCGACCGCCTCAAATGGGCAATACGTTGAAAGGTTCTTCTCGAGTTCTCCGAAATCTGGGTCTTCAATAATCAGTTCGGCCAGTTGCCGTCTCGTAAGTTCGGCGTCCAGAGTACCTGTTTCCATGGATATGAAATACCTTTCCGGTTGCCCAGCAATCGCTGGATTGGTGATGTCTTGGCGTGCCACAAACAGGATGATTGGCCTGAAGAGACACATATCCTATGAGGGTGTCAGTTCCTGACGTGCAGACCGGATAGCGACATGTCGTTTTCAAAAGCAGTCGATCTCGTTCGCCTCGCAAGGATGGCGGCTGAGCGCGGCCGACGCGTGGCGACAGCTTGAGGCAGAACCAGTGTCCACATTCGAACGCTATCTGACCCTGTGGGTTGCTCTTTGCATCGTCGCCGGCATTGCGCTGGGGCATTTCATGCCGGGCGCATTTCACGTCATCGGCGCCCTGGAGGTGGCAAAGGTCAATCTGCCAGTCGCTGTGCTGATCTGGTCGATGATCATTCCGATGCTGCTGAAGATTGATTTCGCAGCGCTCGGGGAGGTGGGGCGTCACTGGCGTGGCATCGGCGTCACCCTGTTCATCAACTGGGCAGTGAAGCCATTTTCCATGGCGCTGCTCGGCTGGCTGTTCATTGGCTGGCTGTTTCGTCCGCTACTCCCCGCGGACCAGATTGAAAGCTACATTGCCGGGTTGATCATTCTTGCCGCCGCGCCCTGCACGGCGATGGTCTTCGTCTGGTCCAATCTGACCAGGGGTGAGCCCCACTTCACCCTGAGCCAGGTCGCTCTCAATGACGCCATCATGGT
>NZ_SLWL01000047.1 GCF_004342915.1 Camelimonas lactis | reverse complement strand
TGAGAACACCGGGAATAAAGTGCGCCATTTTCTGGCGTGCCTCACCGATATAAAAGTATGCCAGTCCTGCTAGACCTCCGTTTTTTGGCGGAGGCTGAGGATGAAGAGAGTGGAGCTTTATCAGAAGGTTCGCCGGGCGGTTCTTATTGCTGGCGACAGCCGCCGGAAGACCGCCGCGTATTTTGGCATCAGCCGCAAGACTGTCGACAAGATGCTCAAGTTTCCAGAGCCGCCAGCCCATGGTCGCTCCGGCGGTTTGTATAGCCGTAAGCTGGCGGCGTTTACGGCGATCATCGACGCCATTCTGGAGGCGGACCGTACGGTTCACTCCAAACAACGCCACACTGCGATACGGATCTTTGAACGTCTTCGCGATGAACATGGCTTCACCGGCGGGATCTCGATTGTCCGTGCCTATATATCCCGGGCGCGCTTGCGGAGCCGCGAAGTGTTCATTCCTCTCATGCACAGACCAGGGCACGCCCAGGTTGATTTTGGCGAGGCTGATGGGATCATCGGCGGCAAACTCGTGCGGTTTCATTACTTCTGCATGGATTTGCCGCATAGCGACGCCCCGTTTGTGAAGGCCTATGCTGCCGAAGTGGCGGAGGCATTCTGCGATGGTCATGTTGCGGCCTTCGCCTTCTTCGGCGGGATCCCGCTTTCAATCCTGTACGACAACACCCGACTGGCGGTGTCGCGGATACTTGGTGACGGCAAGCGCGAACGCAGCAGGATGTTTTCCGGCCTGCAGAGCCATTATTTGTTTGAGGACAGGTTCGGTCGTCCCGGCAAGGGTAACGACAAGGGCAAGGTCGAGGGCCTTGTTGGCTATGTACGCCGGCGCTTCATGACGCCAGTCCCGGTTGCCGACAGTATCGATGCGCTGAACGCGCGCCTTCTTGAACAATGTCTGGAGCGGCGGCAGGCGGTGCTGCGCGGACACAGCCAGAGCATCGGCGAACGGATGCAGGCAGATCTGGCGGCGTTCATGAAGCCACCGGCTGTGGCGTTCGATCCGTGCCATATGGTGACGGGCCGCGCCTCGTCGCTGTCGCTGGTCCGCTACCGGACCAACGATTACTCCGTGCCGACGGCCCATGCCCACCAGGAAGTGGTGATCAAGGGCTATGTCGACCGGATTGAGATCATCTGCCATGGAGAGCGGATTGCGGTGCATCCACGAAGCTATGAGCGGGAGGATTTCATCGCCAACCCGCTGCATTACCTGGCGCTGCTTGAGCATAAGTCCCGGGCGCTTGATCAGGCGGCGCCGCTGGATGGCTGGGTTTTGGCGGAACCGATGCATCGCCTGCGCCGGTTGATGGAAGCACGCAGCGGCAAGGAGGGTCGCCGTGAGTTCATTCAGGTTTTGCGCCTGTGCGAACGCTTTGAGCAATCTCTGGTCGAATGGGCGGCTTCACGGGCGCTGGACATGGGGACGATCAGCTTCGATGCGGTGAAGATGATCGCCCTTGCGCGACTGGAACGCCGCCAGCCGAAGCTTGATCTGGAGTTCTACCCGCATCTGCCACGCGCAACCGTTGGTCACACTGACCCGCGCAGTTACATGGGGCTGCTGTCCCGGCCGCAATCACCGGAAGTGGGAGCTCAGCCATGACACAGCCTTCCATGCCATTACCGGCAACAGCGGCGGAACCCACCAGTGTGCCGCCCGCGGTGCTGCTGACGAACCACCTCAAGGCGCTCAAGCTTCCGACTTTCGTGCGTGAGCACGAGAAAGTGGCGATGGAGGCCGCCCAGGACCAGGCCGACTATCCACGCTATCTGCTGCGGCTGTGCGAACTTGAGCGGATCGACCGCGAACGCAGGATGGTGGAGCGCCGGATCCGTCTGGCAAAGTTCCCGCATACCAAAAGCTTCGACACCTTCGACTTCGCCGCCCAACCGTCGCTGAACAAGCCGCTTGTGCTGGAACTGGCGCGCGGGGAATGGATTGAACAGCGGCGCAACGTCATTGCGCTGGGGCCGAGCGGAACCGGCAAGACCCACACCGCGCTCGCTCTGGGTCTGGTGGCCTGCCAAAAGGGCCACAGCGTGGCGTTCACCACGGCTGCGGCGCTGGTTCATGATCTTATGGAAGCGCGGGATGAACGGCGTCTGCGGACACTCCAGAAGTACCTTGCCTCGGTCAAGCTGCTGATCCTGGATGAACTCGGCTATGTGCCCTTCACCGCCGTTGGCGGCGAGCTGCTCTTCGAGGTGCTCAGCCAGCGTTACGAGCGGGGCAGCACGCTGGTCACCAGCAACCTGCCGTTTGATGAATGGACCACGGTGTTTGGCTCAGAACGCCTGACCGGGGCCTTGCTCGACCGGCTGACCCACCACGTCCACATCCTCGAGATGAACGGTGACAGCTATCGCCTCGCCAGCAGCCGCAGGCGCCAGAAAGACAGGAAAAACCCATCATGACCTGATCAGACACGGCCATCGGCAGCGGAAAATCGGCTTCCGCTCCGCTCCAGCCGCTTCCCCGCTGCCGAGCACAAACCGCCTCGTCATGAGGCTTTATAATTGACCCGACTGGCCTACTTTTAAACCGGTGAATGGCCTCTTTTTATTCCGGTGTTTACA
>NZ_SLWL01000046.1 GCF_004342915.1 Camelimonas lactis | reverse complement strand
TGCGGATTCCACGGATGATGGGCATCGATTCCACGCGATCGTGGGCATGGATTCCACGGCATCGTGGGCATCGATTCCACGCCTCGGGCAGCCTGGCCGACCCGCACATGGAGTCAGGCTTGCCCTTTAGGGTCAAGTGGATTCAGCCTGGTTGCACGCCTGCGCATGCTTTCACCCGCTAGCGTCAGGCGGTGGGCATTGTGAACGAGCCGGTCCAGTATTGCGTCGGCCAGTGTCGGATCGCCGATGGCCTCATGCCAGTGCTCGAGTGGGAGCTGGCTGGTAACGATGGTCGCGCTGCGGCCGTGGCGGTCCTCGAGGATCTCCAGCAGGTCGCGCCTCTCGGATAAAGTCAGGACGGCGAGCCCCCAGTCATCGAGAATGAGCAGGTCGGTTCGCGCCAGAGCCTTGAGCATCCGGGCGTGTCGTCCGTCGCCCCGGGCGATGGCAAGGGCCTCGAAGAGACGCGGCGCCCGGTGGTAGGCCACCACTCGCCCGTCACGGCAGGCTTTCTGGCCGAGCGCGCAGGCGATCCAGCTTTTGCCCAGGCCAGTGGGGCCGGTGATGAGCAGGTTCTCGTGGCGGGCGATCCAGGACCCGTCGACCAGGTGCGCCATCACGGTGCGGTCGATGCCGCGCGGGGTGCGCAGATCGAGATCCTCGACGCAGGCGCTCTGCCGCAGGGCTGCGGACTTGAGCCGGGCGACCAGCCGCCTGGCGTCCCGTTCGGAGGCTTCGCGATCGACCAGAAGGCCGAGCCGCTCTTCGAAGCCGAGGCTGTCGAAGGTGGCCGGGGCGTGGCGCTGCTCGTGCAGCGCCTTCGCCATGCCGGTCAACCCGAGGGCAGTGAGGCGCTCGGAAGTGGGGTGTGTCAGCAAGGTCCGTCTCCTTTAATGGTAATAGCCTTGGCCGCGGATGTTGGGGTGCTGCAGGGGAAGCTGCCCGGCCTCCTCAAGGAAGGCGCGGTCGAGCCCGCTCTGCAGGATTGAGCGGATCGACGCGACGGAACGCGCGCGGATGGACAGGCCTCTCCGGCAGGCCGCGTCGAGACGCGCCGGTTCAAAGCTCCTGGCGAGTGCGAGAACGCCCAGGCAGGTGCGAAAGCCCTGCTCGGGGTGGGGGCGATCGGCCATCACCGCTTCACAGAAGGCGGCGACCGATGGTCCGAGCTTCCCGGCCTGCGCCAGCATGCGCGCCGGCGTCCATTCGGCGTAGCGGCGATGCGCTGAGGGCATGTGCTCTGGCGCCGTGATATGGCTGCGCCGTCCCGGACTGCGGGCGTGGCTGGCAACCCGTTGGCCCTTGTGGAAGATCTCGACGGTTCCGCCGCAGATGCGTACATCCACCTCCTGGCGGATCAGCCCGAACGGCACGGAATACCAGCAACTGTCGACCTCGACGTGGTAATCCGGCGCGATGCGGGTGCGCTTCCAGCGGGCGAATACGTAGGGCTCCGGCGGCAGCGGCTGCAGGTTCGGCCGGTCGAGGGTGGCGAACAGATCGGCGCGGCTGGCGCCGTAGCCGCGCATCACGCGCATGTTCAGTTCGTTGACCAACTGACGGATTGCGGCGTTCATCTCGGCCAGCGAGAAGAACCGCCGATTGCGCAGCCGCGCCAGTATCCAGCGCTGGGCCACCTGCACCGCAACTTCGACCTTCGCCTTGTCGCGCGGCCGGTAGGGGCGCGCCGGCAGGATAGCTGCCCCGTAATGGCCAGCCATCTCGGCGTAGGTCCGGTTCAGTCCCGGATCGAACCGGTCCGCCTTGAACACTGCCGACTTGAGGTTGTCGGGAACCACCACCTTCGGCACGCCGCCCAGGAAAGCAAACATCCGGACATGTGCACCGATCCAGTCCTCGAGGCCCTCCGATGCGACGGCTTCCGCGTAGGTGTAGTTTGACGCCCCCAGCGCGGCGACAAACAGCTTCACCGCACGGACCTCGCCGGTCTTTGCGTCGACCAGATCAGCCGTGTCGCCCGCGAAGTCGACGAAGACCTTCTCGCCGGCCACATGCGTCTGACGCATCGAGGGGCGGACCCGGCCCTTCCAGGCCTCGTAGTGCTCGCAGAACCAGGCATAGCCGAACCCGAGAGGATGGGCCGCGCGGTATTCCTCCCAGAGCAAGGCGCGCGTGACGCCGGGGCGCCGCAGTTCCCTGTCGACCACGGACCAGTCAGGCACGGGACGTTCGTGATCCGGAACGGAAGGCGCCGCCGGGAACAGCAGCAACTCAAGGTCGTCGTCGGTCAACGTCTCGGGAAGCGGCCACGTCAGGCCGGCCCTTCGCGCCCGGCCCAGGTAGGCTCCCACGGTTCCTTTGCCCAGCCCGAGCGAGCCGGCGATCGTCCGCTCGCTCAACCTCTGGGCATATTTCAAACGCAGCACATCACGTATCACGCGCATCGACAGTCGTTCCGTTGGCATTCAGGTTCCCTCGCTTGAGCGAGGGAACCGTAGCTTCAGACTGTCGGCCAGAAATGCCCACGATCGCGTGGAATCGTTGCCCACGATGCCGTGGAAATGCTGCCCATGATCGCGTGGAACGCGCGCCCATCATCCGGTGGAATCAGTGCCCACCATCCCGTGGAACACGCA
>NZ_SLWL01000045.1 GCF_004342915.1 Camelimonas lactis | reverse complement strand
TAAACTCTGAAATCGGCATATGTCGAAGCCCTCAAACGCTTCGAGCATCACCATTCGCACCCCAGAGCGAAAGGTGGCGCCGGGACACCGCTTACCCAAGATTGACGCTGCGATGGCGATGTACCGGCAGCTTGAAAACCACCCTCAGGACGTTGTTGTCCGGGCATTCATCGAGGGGGCCGCGCTCACTGACAGGGGAGCGCTGACCTACTGGTATAACTGCCGGAGAAAGAGGAGCCGGGAGCGATCGGGTGCGTGAGAAAATGAACCTTCGGTGATACAGGTAAAAACCCACACCACCCACGTTGCGATATGTAATCCGCAAATGTTCTATATGGGTGTAGGGCCATCAACATTTACGGATTAGGGGCGTCACCTTCGCTGTTCATCCTGCCGGCAATATAATTCGGCCATGCTGCGCCGGCGTCAAGCTAGGTGCTGTCGCTGCAGTGAGAATTATATTTTCGGCAGGATGAACAACAGACCACTCCCTATATACAACGAAAACGTCTGACCAGTTTTTATAGCGCAGACCGCCCTCGCCCTGCGCCCAGACGCCCCAGTCTTCGTACATGGACCTCATTTCCATCGCTATCGCTGATGGACATGGCGTCTGGTTGCTGTGGCATGTTAAGGGACGTCGAAAGCCTTACTGCCTGCTCAATCGCGTCTTCAAGATTTGCAGCATCGAGCGTCTCTTGCCCGACCACAGCATGCGCCTTGTCCGTATCGCGAATCCGATAGAACTTGATGACGACCTTCATTGCCAGCTCCTGACGCCCAGATCGCAATCACCAGCGCGTTTTGCCCTTGGCGCGCTTCGTATTTATGTTTGCCGCACCCCCATCCTGACTGACAAACAGCCCGGCGGGCTGCGGAGCGGACTTCTCCTGCTTTGGTTTTTTAATCTCGCGATTGCCTCTCCGCTGTTCTTTAGCCATGACTACGAATCCTTTCAACCAAAGTCCGCCCCTTTGCCGCGCTAAGCGAAGCAACTGGCCTTATGTCGTCCTGGGTCACCATTCTTTCGTGGCGCTCTACATCGCTGCGAATACGATACTGCGGAGACGACCCGCTTGGCGGAAAAATTCTGGTAATATGGTAGACAACATCGGCTTCTTTAAACGCATTAAATAGTATAACCGACTGACCTACCGCGTATATATGAGACTCACGACCCGCCATCATTTGACTCAAGGCGTCTCCGTGTTTTCTTTTAGATTTCATTTCAGCACGACCTTTAACAAAAATATGATTATATTTGAAACTTCCGGAGCAACGCAATGACCCCGAAATCTATCTCGCCATTTTGACTTGACGATAAAAAGCCCCGCAGAGCGGGGCAGCCGATTGCGCCTCAACCGTCAACTCTAGAGGCATCGCTACAAAAAGCGGGGTTTGGCGGCTCCAACGTCGACCAGCGCATCATCCGGGCTCTCCGCGCCTTGGCATGATGGGCCAGAAGCGTTACGTGGAGCATCGGCGTCTGATCCGGCTCCGACAGATCGACTGCTGGCGTCGCCGTGCTGCGGCCCAATGTATTTTTGGTCATCTGGCACACCCTTGCTCGCTATACAAACATAAACCCCTTCTAAAAGCAGATGACGCACCCTCTGCTGGGCGTCCAATCACGCCCGCCCTCCCGCTTCCCCGGGGCCTCCCGGCTGGGTGGGATCGACCTCCGGGAGTGTTTCCACTGCATTTAGCGGCTGGTTGTCTTGGGTGGCCATGCTTCCCTCCACGGGGCAGGCTATCGGGCCGCAGCGCAGGATAGGGCTGCACGGCCAGAGTGGCCCGGCAAGGCCACCCCTCTCTCTCTGCAGAACGAATGCGGTTTATCCGTGTCCGGATATTGAAACCACAACCGGCCAGACAATCTGCTGAAAAAAAAATGGGCGCTTACATGCAATAATTTCCAATGCCCCCTTGCAAAAGACACAATTGTCGTATAGTAAATTCTTCACCGAGCTTGTCGACGAACTTTGTTTTTGCGCGCTAGCGCAGTTACGACTTCTTTCCTCAAATTCGTGTTCATAGGATCCGGCACATTGTCGGATGCTGAAATTCTGTGTCGATTTGAAAGGAAGTCGTCATGAATACCGGAACCGTAAAATTTTTTAACGCCAACAAGGGCTTTGGCTTTATCCAGCCGGACGACGGTAACTCCGATGTGTTTGTGCACATCTCCGCCGTAGAGCGTTCGGGCATGTCGTCCCTCTTCGATGGCCAGAAGGTGTCGTTCGACATCGTCATGGACCAGCGCAAGGGCAAGGTTGCAGCTGAGAACCTGAAGGCCGCCTGAACTGGCGCGCGCCTGGAATCAGCCCGTCTGAGCAAATTATGGGTCAGGCTATCCAGCCTGGCCCTTTTTCATATTCAGAAAGCGCGACCTCGCGAGCGCGGGAAAATCATTCCGGAAACCTTAGCCGATCCACAGCCAAGCGGATGCTCGCGCCCTAAAGAGCAGAAAATGGAGTTCTGATTTGCATAGCACTGGACATGTTGAGTTTTCCGACCGCCGCAAAGCCGCTGCAGCCGCAAAGACTGCGGATTCCACGGATGATGGGCATCGATTCCACGCGATCGTGGGCATGGATTCCACGGCATCGTGGGCATCGATTCCACGCCTCGGGCAGCC
>NZ_SLWL01000043.1 GCF_004342915.1 Camelimonas lactis | reverse complement strand
GCCTCCGCCAAAAAACGGAGGTCTAGCAGGACTGGCATACTTTTATATCGGTGAGGCACGCCAGAAAATGGCGCACTTTATTCCCGGTGTTCTCATCGGGGGTTCGGAGTCCGCATGCTCCCCTCCGGCCTTCAAACATTCGTGCTGAATTATCGAAACGCGGCCAACAAGGAACGGCGCATTAATCTCGGCCGTTTCGGAGTGATGACCGTTGAGCAGGCTCGCGAAAAGGCGAAGGTCAAGCTCGGCATGATCGCGGACGGAGACGATCCTGCCGATGCCAACAAGGACCCGCATCACCAGCAGACAGTCTCTGCCTTGTGTGACTGGTATCTCGCCGAGGCCGAGGCTGGCCGCATCCTCGGCCGCCGAAATCGGCCGATCAAGAAATCGACGCTCGCCATGGACAAGAGCCGCATCGAAACGCACATCAAGCCGCTCCTCGGCAGTCGCCTCGCGCATACGCTGAAGGTGGCCGATATCGAGGGAATGCAGTCGGATATCGTGGCCGGCAAGACGGCAAAGCCGCGAGGCGGAGGTCGAGGCGGCGTCACGACGGGCGGACCCGGCGTTGCCTCCCGCGCCGTCGGAACACTCCAGAGCATCCTTGGCCATGCCGCCCGCCTCGACAAGATCGAAAGCCATCCGAGCCGCGGCGCGCGAAAGCTCGCTGGCAAGAAAAAGCAGCGGCGATTGAGCGTGGCAGAGATCAAAAAACTCGGCGCGGCGATGCGATACGCGGAACGCAACGGCGAAAGCCCGGTGGCGCTCGCCATCGTCCGGTTCCTAGCGCTCACAGGCTTCCGCATTTCCGAGGGCCAGGGCGTGGAACGCCATTGGCTCCATGCCGATGCCGGCTACGTGGCTTTCCCTGACACCAAGAGCGATGCGCAGATCCGCGCGGTCGGCCCTTCCGCAGCAAAGCTCGCCGCCAGCCAGCCGGTTCGGGCCAATAATCCGTACGTCTTCCCATCGGATATCACCGAGGGGCATTTCACGTCGGCCAAAGCGTGCCTCTTCAGACTTTGCGCCAGCGTGGGGATCGAGGGTGTCACGCCGCATACGCTGCGCCATACCTTCGGCAGCGTCGCCGGTGACCTGGGGTTCTCCGAACTGACCATCAGGGCACTGCTTGGCCATGCCGCCCAAAGCGTGACTCAGGGCTACGTCCATATCGATGAGGCCCTGAAGCTCGCCGTTACTCGCACCTGTGAGGAAATCGCCTCCCTGCTCGATGAAGAGGACAAGTCTGCGCTTTTCGACCAGAGGCAGGCGGCGTAATCTTAGGTAGCAACCCCATGACTGGTTAGTCGGCGGAGGTTGTTATCGAGCTGGTGCTGCACCGTGTCGATGGGTTCTGACCAGATCTTCGATAGCGCTTCTACCGCTCGATCTGCATCCCACGGCCATGCCGCTCGCCCGTCAACCTGTGCGAAAGGGCCATCCGACTCTGTAAGGATTCGCTCCCGTGGCATCTTGGCCGCCAGTGCCCGCCCCTTGTCACCGGCCAACATGGCTGGGCCAACGCTGAACCAGCAGTCCAGATCGACCGCGCGCGCAAGCTCCCTCTGCGTTCCCGAAAACCAGTGAAGGATCGCTATGCCCGCATCTGGCTCCATCGCCAGCGCGTCAAGAACTTGGGTGGACGCGCGACGGCTATGAATGGTCATGACGCGGCCCCCGGCGCGAGCACAAAGACTGAGCACGCGGGTAAAGACATGCTCCTGGTCCGGCCAATATCGCCGGTATTCTGGAGCACCATCCAGACCGATTTCACCAACATACCGAACCTGCGGTAACAGGCGCTCAAACAGCGGAAGCTCACCTTTACGCTCATGCGCGATTTGGGGATGCAGTCCGAGCGCGGTTCTAATACGCGGCGCATCCTTTGTCAGCGCCGCCGTTCCGGACCAGGCAGACGGTGTTGTCGTGACAGAAAGAACGTAGAGATCGCGAGCGACGCACTCGTTCGCGACGGTGTGCGGATCGGGATAAAGGTCCAGGTGCGCGTGGAAATCGATCATTTAACGCCGTAAGCCTGATGAAGCGCGCGAAGCTCTTCAAGACCGCGCTCAAGCATACCGACAAGAGCCGGTCGGTCAATGATGAACGGGGACGCCAACGCATGACCGAGCCACGCCTCAATGCCATCCGCCTTGATGGCCGCTAGCGCGATCGCAACTGAGCGCACGTCATCGAACCCCGAGTAATCTGCATCATCCTTTCCGATCGATTCATAGACGTAATCTGTCGAATCTTGGGTGGGGTCCCACGCGAGGAACGCCGCCCGGCGGACTTGGCAAGGAACGCATCGCCCGCATTGGCGATAGTTGAACCGTTGGAATCGACCACAGCTCGTCGAACGAGCAGCCTCCGCGCCAAGCAATTTCTGGTCGGCGCAGTCTTTGAGCATTTCGCCTTTGGTTTTCGAGGCATAGGGGTTAGTGATCTTGACACGGAGCCCTGCCGCATCCAGCACCTTTTGTAGACGAGCCAGGAACTCCGGATGTGCCGTGCGAGTGCTGAGGCTTCCGAGCCGCCCGCCGGTCAGAGGCGGGTTAATGGCGATGAAGCCGTTCTCGCACACGAAGAGCGGCACCTCCGCGACCTCCCGATAGGCTTTAAGGGCCGTGGCAGCGATCACGCCAAAGGTGATGAAAACAAGCGATCTCGCCCGTTGGGAGGCTTCTTGCACGCCCGGCGTATGTGCGTTGTGGTTGAGTTGCAAGTGTCCGAGACCGCCGCCGATCTTTGCGGCAAAGTCGACCTGCTTGTCCGCGTCGCCTCGAACTGTCTTGCGGATTCCACGGATGATGGGCATCGATTCCACGCGATCGTGGGCATGGATTCCACGGCATCGTGGGCATCGATTCCACGCCTCGGGCAGCCTG
>NZ_SLWL01000042.1 GCF_004342915.1 Camelimonas lactis | reverse complement strand
AGGCTCATAACCTGAAGGTCGCTGGTTCAAATCCAGCCCCCGCAACCAATACAATTAAAACCCCGTCCGCTCCACGCGGACGGGGGTTTTTGCTTGTCCATCCCTTCCTCAGCCGCGATCAGGCCGCCGCCCAGAGCCCCAGGCGGCTCCTTGTCTGTCCATCCGCCGGACGCCTCGCCCCCAGCTGCCCACATCCGCACGGGTGACCGCGTGACGGCGGAGTTCCGGCGTGGGTATGGCCCGGCTGACATTCAGCAGCGTCAGATCGCGGATGCGCGGTTCGGCAACCGGTTGTTCATTGTCAGGCACGCCGGGACCGGCTGAGAGCGTTCCGCCATGTGGGCGCGGGGCGCTGAAATCGCGATCTCCGGCGCCTGGTCGTGGCAGCATCGTCCTGGGAAGCTGCCTGATTGGAGTAATTCCGGCCCCCTACGACCGCGCATAAGGGCCACAGCGTTCACATCCGGCAAAAGGTGTGGACGTTACGCGCCGCCGCGGGCCCGCCGACGGCTGATGCGCTGCCTTGGCGATAACGTTTTCTGTCCCCAAATCCGCGCTGGCAGGATATCGCCGGCGAAAAGGTCAGCCCACAGCCTGTGTGGATAAAATATCATAAATATCAAACAATTGTCCCGCTCCGCTTCGCCAATTGCCGGCGAAATTGCGCGCGAAAGTATGACCTTTCCTGGCAGTTACGGTCCTTCTTCTGTGCCGGGCGGCGCGGCAATATCGCGGGGCATAAACAAATCGGCTCATCAGAAAGTATTTTCTGGCCGGACACCCCACTGGGAGGGGAAGGTTCCATGCTCCTGGCAGTTTCGAAGCCCGGTAATGCGTTTGATCTCGACGACATCGAGACAGCAACTGTTGACCGCCTGCGCGATCTTCAACACGCCCGGATGCGTCACATCATCAGGCATGCTTACGAGAACAGTCCGCCATACCAGAGAAAGTGCATGGCGG
Organism: Camelimonas lactis; assembly: GCF_004342915.1. Classification (GTDB taxonomy): domain Bacteria; phylum Pseudomonadota; class Alphaproteobacteria; order Rhizobiales; family Beijerinckiaceae; genus Camelimonas; species Camelimonas lactis. Next base: position 2,769 of record NZ_SLWL01000042.1, on the reverse strand, counting down.
CGGGCGTTCATCCCGATGATTTCCGGAATCTTGACGATCTGAAGAAATTCCCTTTCTCCGTGAAACAGGATTTCCGTGACCATTATCCATATGGGATGTTCGCGGTTCCGCTTGATCGCGTGGCCCGCATACATGCCTCGAGCGGAACGACGGGCAAGCCGGCGGTGGTCGGTTACACCGCGAACGACCTTGCGACCTGGTCCGGCCTGGTTGCGCGTTCATTGCGGGCCGCTGGCGCGCGCGCCGGCGACCGGGTGCATAACGCCTATAATTACGGGCTCTTCACAGGCGGCATCGGCTCACACGATGGCGCGCAGGCCCTCGGCGTCACGGTGATCCCGGTGTCGGGCGGCCAGACCGAGCGACAGGTGAACCTGCTGGTCGACCTCAAGCCGACCATCATCATGGTGACGCCGTCCTATCTCCTGAATATCGCCGATGAATTCGACCGGCAGGGCCGGAGCCATGCGGACATCGCGCTGCGCGTGGCCCTCGTCGGCGCCGAGCCCTGGACTGAGGCGATGCGGGCCGAGATCAACCGGCGGCTCAACCTGCAGGCGGTCGACTATTACGGCATTTCGGAGATCATCGGTCCTGGCGTTGCCTGCGAGTGCATCGAAACGCTCGATGGTCCGACGTTGTGGGAGGACCACTTCTATCCGGAGATCATTGACCCCGAGACCGGCGAGGTTCTTCCCGACGGTCAGTGGGGCGAACTGGTGATCACCACCCTTACCAAGGAAGCCCTTCCGGTCATTCGCTACCGGACGCGGGATATCACGCGGCTACTTCCCGGGACAGCGCGGCCGATGCGCCGCCTCGACCGTTTCGCCGGCCGTTCCGATGACATGATGATCATTCGCGGCGTCAACGTGTTTCCCTCCCAGATCGAAGAGCAGATCCTGCTGGTCCCGCAGCTCGGTGGTCATTTCCAGATCGAAATCCACCGCGAGGGGGCCCTGGATCATGTGACGATCAATGTGGAGCTCCGCGCCGGCGATGTCAGCGCGCCGGCCGCCGAGGTGGCGCGGGAGCTCGGCAAGCGCATCAAAACCATGGTCGGCATATCGGCAAACGTGAATGTCGCGCCCATGGGCGCGATTGAACGGTCGCAAGGCAAGGCCGTGCGCGTGATTGATCGCCGCAAGCTGCGCTGATCGGCCCGTTTCCCAACACATTCGCGGCCGAACCGGTCGCGCCGGATTTTTCCAACAGCAGCTCATGGAGAGTTTCATGCTGATCGAGACACTATTGCCTATGGGCAAGGTGGACCCAGGGCTTCGCGCTCCGGACAAACCTCTGGATATCTGCTCCATCGGCGAGCAGGCGAGGCTTGTCGAGGAATGTGGCCTCGATGGCCTGTTCACCGAAGAAACCAAGGATGACCCGTTCGTCGTGATGGCGCTCGCCGCGCAGGCCACCACCAGACTGAAGCTCGGCACGGCCGTCACCATTGCCTTTCCGCGCAGCCCGACCGTGATGGCGCTCAGCGCATGGACAATCCAGAAGCTCTCCAGGGGGCGTTTCACGCTGGGACTGGGGCCGCAGGTCAAGGCGCACATCCAGCGCCGCTACGGCGTGGAGCCTCACCCCGCAGGGCCCTGGATGCGCGACTATATCCGCGCCGTCCGGGCCGTCTGGGATACATGGCAGAATGGCGCGCCGCTGAATTACCAGGGCGAGTACTACAAGCTCGATCTCATGGTGCCGCTGTTCGACGCGGGCCCGATCGAGCATCCGGACATTCCGGTGCACATTGCCGCTGTGAATACGGTGATGTCGATGGTCGCCGGCGAGGTCGCCGATGGCGTCCGGCCGCATCCTGTCTGCACCCCCGGTTACATTCGCGACGTGATGCTGCCCGAGGTGCGCAAGGGCGCCCAGAAGTCGGGCCGCTCCCTGGACAACTTCAAGGTTTCGATGAAGCCGCTCATCGCAACCGCCCCGAACGAGGAAGAACTTCAGACAAAGATCAGGGACGCACGGGCGCGCATCGCGTTTTACGCGTCCACCCCCGCCTATCTCGCCTGCTTCGAGCATGTTGGCCTTGGGGATCTGACGCGGGAGGCCAAACACCTTTCGCGCGCGCAGAACTGGGAAGAACTGCCCAGGCTCATCTCCGACGACATCCTCGAACAATTCGTGGTTTTTGGAACCTATGACGTCATCGGGCGCAAGCTGATGGACCGTTATGGCGACGTCGTCACCAACTGCGAATTCTCGATCCCGGTCCGTAACGATGGCGAAAAGCGGATCATGCAGCAGCTCGTTCGCGACCTGCACGGAGCCGGGGAGGCGCGCGCGCGCGCCAATATCCTCGGAACGGCGTGAAACGCCTCCGGACTTTGGTTCACAGGTTCGGCGCGCGGGGTAGCTGGCCCTGATCCCTGGATAGGGGCCCCGCCTCCGGGAAGGCCGCCGCAATCGTGAACGACCGCTCCGGAATATCCGCCAGCGTCGCCCGGCGCCCGCCGGGGGACGCCGGGAAGGTCGGGCGCGGCGCCTGGAAGGTCGGGGCCGCGTCTGGCAACGCGGCCTGCCAGATTTTGCGCGTCGCCGGCGATGGCGGTCCCAATCCGGATTTATGGGTGTGAGGAGAAGGCGAAATGGGCCACATCAACGTCGCCAAAGACAACGACGGCATCGTCACGCTCACAATGGATTTCGACGGGAAGGTGCGTGTTCCACGGGATGGTGGGCACTGATTCCACCGGATGATGGGCGCGCGTTCCACGCGATCATGGGCAGCATTTCCACGGCATCGTGGGC
>NZ_SLWL01000041.1 GCF_004342915.1 Camelimonas lactis | reverse complement strand
GGCTGCCCGAGGCGTGGAATCGATGCCCACGATGCCGTGGAATCCATGCCCACGATCGCGTGGAATCGATGCCCATCATCCGTGGAATCCGCACTGGTACGGCCCGCGTGTTGTTAAAGCGCTCTTCGGCCCCCGCTCCAAAGAATGATCGAGCAGGGCGAGCAAGGTAAGCGTGATACGGAACAGCAATCCTTCCTGACGCCATGAAATGCTCGAAAACGGAAAATTCGCGAAGGTAAACGATGCGGAGTTGCAACAGGAGATAGCGTTGGAAGAGTTTCTTGAGCGAGTAAAACATACCGGGCTCTCGCTTCGGGACATGCACATCATTCTTGATGCTCTGCCAATTCCAATCTCGTGGGCGACAATACCGACGGGTAAGATTCAGTTCATGAATCGTGCTTTCAAGGAGACCTTCGGTTATGATGAAAGTTATTTTGCAACTGTGGATGCGTGGATTGAACAAAGCTATCCAAAAATGGAACAGCAACTCTTAGCTCGTGAGTATTGGAACCGTCTGCGGAAAGCCGATTCCACCGGAATATCCAAAGTAGAACCATTGGAACTGGACGTGGTGTCGGCGAATGGCGGTATCGTTACCGTCAACCAGCGTGGCATCCTTCTACATGACATAGGGGTTGGGATTGCTACATTCGAGGATGTCTCCGAGCGAAAGCGGGTGGAGGAGACGCTAAGACGCACCGCCTTCGAAGACCCGTTGACGAGCCTTGGTAATCGGCGGCGGTTGTCAGCAAAATGGAACAGTATCGCAACGACTTATGAAAACCACGTGCGGCCGATGATCGCTCTTATTCTGATCGATCTCGATGAATTCAAGCCAATCAATGATCTACTGGGACATGATGCCGGTGACGAAGCGCTGCTCTTGATCGCCAACAGGCTTCGCGCATGTGTTCGCAGCGACGATACCGTGTTCCGTTTGGGTGGGGACGAGTTTGCGATTCTCGTAGAGAACATGGGATCGCCGCACCAGGCAGAACAGGTCTGCCGACGCGTCGAAAGAGCGCTCAAGCGGCCCATCCAGCTTGGCGGGACGAGGACTGTGCTTGGTGCAAGCGTTGGCGTGAGCCTCTATCCTGACGACGCGACTGGTCTGGCGCAACTCATAAAACATGCCGATGAGGCACTCTATCGAATTAAGCGGGCCAGCAAGGGTGGGTGGGCATGGTTCTCACCGCCGGAAGCCACGAGATATCCGAAGAGCTCACCGCAACGCAACGTGCATGCCCGCGAGCGGCCGAGGAACAACCGGCCGAACAAGTCAAGTTGGCAGCATAGATGAATGGCGAAGTGAATAGGCGAAAGCAAGGGATTGGATCCGGTCTTCAAGAACCGAATAGTCGCTTAGCGATTACTTCTAAGACAGCATAAAAGACTGTTGGATGCCGGATCTCGCGCTTGACCTGCGATATTTACGATATGCATTGTTGGTCGCCGAACACGGAAGCTTTCGCCGTGCGGCGGATGCCGTTGGCATGTCCCAATCTACTGTAAGCCGTCGGGTCCAACTGCTTGAACGACGTCTTGGTGTACCTCTTTTTACTCGTAGTCGCACCGGAGCAAAACTGACCGTCGCAGGAGCGCGGTTTCTGCAAAACGCCGCATTCGGTGCATCCCATTTACATCAAGCTGTGAAGGACATGCAAACGGCGCATCACGGCGACACAGGTGAGATACGAATCGGGCTGATGACGTCCCTGGCAAGCGGATTCCTTTCAGATCTCGTAGGCGAATATCATTCCCGCTTCCTCGGTGTAGAAGTCAAAATAGAGGAATCGACGTCCGAAGTGGCAGCCGCCAATCTTCTCAGCGGCCGCATCGATGTGGCCTTTCTTCCGGGAGAGCCTCAGTTAGCCGGTTGCAAAACGGTTCAACTGTGGACCGAGCGACTTTTCCTCGCGCTGCCAAAACGGCATCTTCTTGCAACGGCAGAGAGCGTTTCCTGGGCAGATGTGCGCAACGAGACATTCCTGATCCCGGCCGGCATCGCTGGTGCGGAATTGGATCAATATCTACTGCGGCAGCTTTCCAAATCCGATTCCGAACCGAGAATATCCATTCAGGGAGTCGGACGAGACAATCTTTTGAACATGGTCGGAGAAGGGTTCGGCATTTCGCTCATATTGTCGTCAACGTCAGGCGGCGCACACAAGGAAGTCGTGTTCGTTCCCATCTCGGATGGTCTGGAAGACATTCGCTTTAGTGCTGTCTGGTCGGCAAAGAATCATAATCCTGCACTGAAGCACTTTCTGGACCTGGCTACTGGAAAAGCGCGGTGGAAGGCAATTGTCAATCTGACCGACAGCGCTCGGTGAGCTGTGCCGGCTGCTCCGGTACTTTAGCACTATTCGTCAATCTTTGGTGTTTGAGACGATGCGCCAGAAACGCCTAGAACAGCGCGCTTTTGCTTTGCGAAACCGCGATCGGTCGTAATGAACCTCTGAAGCATCGGCACGATCAGCTTGGCGGGATCGGACGACGATTGGCCTTGTTGCTGACGGTTGAGCAGCTCCGCATAGGCAACAAGATCCCGATATAGCGGTCCGGGAATTTCAATACTCACCTTGACGGGCTTGTCGTCGACGAGCGGCCGGAGTTTCAATTTTGTCATCGGGCTAACCTCTATAGGGCTCCATCACAAGGTCTCGGGTGACGATGATCCGTACCGGGAAACCTGGTCTGATGGTGAGCGTAGGCGCGATTTGCAACTGGCGGCGGATGATCTGCTGGCCAGCATCGTTGATGGTATCTTGCGCACCATTGCGGATAGCCTGAACCAGCCGGTCTTCGTCATCCATGGCAAGCTCTGCGCCGACCGCGAGCAACGTCGAGAGGCCAGCAGCTTTCGCCAGATCCCACCAGTGGTAGTCGACGCCGTCCTCTAACCCGGCATAGCCCTGCGTATCGGCGCCGGGCTGGCGTTCGAGGACGATGGATCGTCCGTTCGGGAAAATAAGCCTGTTCCACACCAGGAGCACTCTGCGCTGGCCGAAGCCGACATTGTTGTCGTATTGGCCAATGATGCGAGTTCCCTGTGGCACGAGCAGGATGCGGCCGGTCGGGCTGTCGTAAATGTTCTCGGTGACCTGCGCCGTGATCTGGCCGGGAAGATCGGAGCGAATGCCGGTGATAAGCGCTCCGGAGATCACCGAGCCAGCCTGCAGCACATAGGGCGACGCCGGGGGCATCACGCGATCGGACGCAACGGTGCGGCGGTCGACAGCGGCGTTGAGGAAGGCGGCTTGCCGGTCCTGAGCGGTGGGCGTACCAGTCTGATCGAGACGGGCAAGGTTTGTCGTCGTATTCGCGTCGGGGGTTATCGCGCTTGCCGTCGTGCGTGTTTCTGTCTGGAAGAACACACGGCTGGTTCGGGCGGATTCCGCTTCGGCGAGGCGGCGTTGTTCGGCCGGATCGACGCCCGGCGTTGTCGGCACAACGACAGGCTGGCCACGATCCTGCGCACTAAGGATCGGTCGGCCGAGATCTCCCGGCAGAGCCGGCCCCAGGATCGGGCCGGTATAGTCCCGCGGCAGGCCTGCCAGACCGTCAGCCGTAGTCCGGTTTTCAGTGGAATAGAGTTCTTCGCCATTGTTGCCGCGATCTCGGGTCTGAAGGGCATAGATCAATGCTCCACCGATGCCGAGCGACGCGACCAGGCCAAGGCCGGCAAGCACCCTGCGCGATAACCGGGTGACGCGCGGCGGCTCCGCCCGCAGGCGCATGGGCGCAACTGCTTCGGTAGACGGAGCTGCATTTTCTCGGTTGTCGGCCTCGCTCATAATGATCGCCCTCCTTCCTTGTCTCGGACGGCCGGTGCTTGCACCACGCCGCTTGTTCGAACGATCCTGATCGTCTGCTGATGCTTGCCGCTGCCAAGACGCAGTTCGGCCGCGCCGAAGAGACGGTCCACGATCAGGATGTTTCGATAGACACGGGTATTGGCGATCTGCGCCTCGCCCTCCGGACCGATGACGAACAGAGGCGGGAATTCCCCCTGCACGATGCCGCGCGGAAACTCGACATAGACCTTGTGCCCGTCGTCATAGACGGAGACCGGCCGCCAGGGCGGCGTGTCGCCGGTGAGACCATAGCGGTAGTTGCGCGCCGCGACCGCCGGGATAGCCAGCGTGTCAGGAACGGATATCCGCAAGCCCGGCACCTGCGGATAGGACCATGAAACCGACGGCATGTAGGGTTTTTCACCGGACCGTAATTCGATCAGGTAGGTACGGCGATCGGTGGAAATCACCAGGTTGGTGGTGATGTCGGGACGTGAGGGTGCGGATTCCACGGATGATGGGCATCGATTCCACGCGATCGTGGGCATGGATTCCACGGCATCGTGGGCATCGATTCCACGCCTCGGGCAGCC
>NZ_SLWL01000040.1 GCF_004342915.1 Camelimonas lactis | reverse complement strand
GAGCACAAACCGCCTCGTCATGAGGCTTTATAATTGACCCGACTGGCCTACTTTTAAACCGGTGAATGGCCTCTTTTTATTCCGGTGTTTACAAAAATGGCGTACCAGCGTATTGGACTTTCTTGGGGCAGTGCATAAGCATTGCTATTGGAACAGGCGGGACTGTCAGTAGTCCCTTGGCTGGTCCAAGCGCGGTAGCGTCGTGCCAGTCAGACCGGAGAAAACGATACGATGGCCTTGCAGATCCCTGTCGCCTTCAGTGGCTCCCCTGGCTCACCCTACACGCGAAAGATGTTGGCGGTGCTGCGCTACCGACACATCCCCTATCGCTTCTTGCCGTCTAACAGTTTCACCGCCAAGTCCATGCCCCAGGCTCGGGTGCCGCTGCTGCCCACCTTCTATTTACCCAGCGACAGCGGCGAGCTAGAGGCGGTTACCGACTCCAGTCCCATCATCCGCCGTCTGGAGCGCGAAGCGGAGGGCCGCTCCGTGATCCCTGATGATCCTGCTCTCGCCTTCCTTGACGAACTGATTGAGGACTACGCCGACGAGTGGCTGACCAAGGCCATGTTCCATTACCGCTGGGTTTACGATGCAGACATCCGCAAGGCTGCTGCTATTTTACCCTGCTGGTCGGGCTATTCGGTCCCCGATGCGGAGTTGGCTCAGCGAGGCCAGGTGTTCAGTCAGCGGCAGATCAGCCGGCTAGGCGTGGTCGGCTCCAACGCGGTGACCGGACCGGTGATCGAGGCCAGCTACAGGCGGTTCCTGGCAGCCTTCGAAGCCCACTTGGCTCAGCAGCCGTTCCTGCTGGGGACGCGCCCTGCGGCGAGCGACTTCGCCGTATTCGGTCAACTGAGCCAGCTTGCCCAGTTCGACCCCACGCCGATGGCTCTTACCGCCGAGACCGCACCCCGTGTGTATGCTTGGGTCAGCCTGATGGAGGACCTATCGGGGCTTGAGCCGAGCGACTTGGCCTGGACGACGCTGGCGGCGGCGCCAGCTACCTTAGCGCCGTTACTGGCTGAGATTGGTCGCGTCTATCCGCCGGTGATGCTTGCCAATGCCCAGGCCCTGGCGACTGGCGCTTCAGAGGTGGCTGCTGAGGTCGACGGCAAACCCTGGGTTCAGACGCCGTTTCCTTACCAAGCCAAGTGCCTGAAGTGGCTTAGAGACAGCCATGCTGCTCTGCCGCCTGCGGCCCGCGACCAGGTTGGCCCGTTCCTAGAGCAGGCCGGCCTGGCGGGGATGTTCATCTGACATCGTCTGACAGTGACGGGGGAGGGTATCAGTTCAATTGATACCCTTGGTCCGGCCCTCACTGGGGGATGGACGCGTCACTGCCGCCCCACGCGCCCGTGCGTACTGGTGGCGAAACTCCCAAAGGTCGCGACGCAATTCGTCGGAACCTGCCCGATGATCCGGTGAGGGGGTGGTGACAGCATGGGAGGGAATCGGTGCAGAACCGTTTCTATGTTTCAGCTTCAGACCGGTGACACGGCCACAGAGGATCGACTGTCCTGGCCATGCCACTATCGGATTTTCCGACTGTGCTCCTAGCTCACGCGTTCAGGCTTGCCCGAGGGTGTAGCGCTTTCTGAGCAGCTCCCCATTGGCCATCTCACGCGCGCAGTTTGTGGCGAAACTCCTGCCCGCCATAGGCGGTTGCATCAACACCTCTCTTTCGGATTATTCTGGGTCCGCTCCAACCGGCTTGACTGTGCTGACCCATATGTCAGCGAAGCTATAGAGGGGCTTGAACGCCTTCAGCAGGTCTCTCCCTAAAGGAGTGAGGGAATATCCATGATTGTCCAACTGGACGAATCCAGCCTCCCTTAATTCATTCATTCGCGTTTGCAGGACAGTCGGAGAAATTCCTCCTGCTGCATCTCGCAAAGCTCGCGATGTTAAAGGGGCGTCTCTTAGCTCCCACAAAACGCGCAACGCCCAGCGACGGCCCAGCAAATCCAACAGCACCATGATGGGCCGTTGGGTTTTAGTGCGGAGAGCGAGTGCCGACTCTTTGTCCATCTGATGTGCCTATTGACTCGCTACATTTTTAGTAGCAATAATTTGCTACTGATATCGTAGCAAAAGGTGATCAATATGCAACGGATTGAGCCGGCGGCTGAGCCATTTCCAGCCCTTTTGCAGGAATATTTCGAGAAGACCGGCGCACCGCAGTTGGTGCTCTTTACCACTATTGGACGCAGTGAAAGGGCTTGGAAAAAGTTTAGTCGGGGGTCTCTGCTCGCAAACTCTCCCCTATCTCTGAGGGAGAGAGAGTTGATCATTGACCGGACCACCGCGCGGACAGGATGCGAATACGAGTGGGGCGTGCATGTCTGGCTTTTTGCCGAGAAGGCAGGACTATCAAGGGACGAGATTGCCGGCACCCTCACTTATCCATTGGCGCCGGAAAAATGGTCCCAGCGAGAAGCAGCCCTCCTGACAGCCGTAGACGCGCTACATGACCGATCAACCCTTTCAGATGCTGAGTTTCGCGGTCTAAAACAGCACTACTCCGATGAGCAAATTATTGAAATAATTCAGATAAGTGCTTTCTATCATCAGGTTGCATTCTTGGCCAACGGGCTAGCCCTCCCATTAGAAGCCAAGGCGGCTAATTTCGCCGACTATACCCCTTAGACATTGGCATGGAGCGGTGAGGTACGCATACCGCAAATGCCGGGGTGGGCACCTCCATGTACGCGCCACGGTGGCGCGTACATGCGTACTGCGGGGAAATGCCCGCTCCCCTGTTTTGGGGGGCGGCAGCGGGCGGGATGCGCCAGAAGGCATCATCATTTCAGTGATACCTTTGGCGCCAGCTGCGCGTCTTTTACGGCGTAAAGAAATTCCCTCGCGTATCCCGTCTGACAAAATTGGGCAGGCTGTCATTGCCGGATTTCCAGGCAGTGCTTGCGCTCCCCAGTTTCGGGGGGCTCAACGGTCTGCTCAAGGTCCGCGCCGATCAGATCCGGGCATCTGCGTTGCGGTAACAGCAACGCGCGCCCGCGCATCATGCGCGCACCTTGCTGCAAAACCCCCGACATCTGGACCTTTGTAACGAAGGCGCAGGTCGCCGGACTTTTCCCCGGATCTCGGGAAAACGGCCATGCCAAGCCTGTGAAGGCATTGAGGTCTGCCCAACGCCTTTTCCAGTGTCCGGAAAGCCCCTCGAATGAAGCGCGAATGAAGCGCGAATGAAGCGGCTTCAGGATTGGGAAGGAGCAGTCTTCAGCGCTCGCCATAGGGTTGTCTTGTTGACCCTCATGACCTTGGCCATCGATGAAACCGACTGCTGTCCGCTATCGACCGTCAGTCGCGCATGGCTAACCTGTTCTGGGGTGAGCTTCTTGGGGCGCCCGGCATTGCTGCGCCTATTCTTTTTCGTTGCGGCAGCCTCATCGGCTTTCCGTAAAGCGTGGGCTGCGTCGATCCCCTCCAGCACCACGATGACCTGTGAGGCGCGTTGAACGTCCCCTGGCGTGATGCTGGTTTTGTCCCACAGCGCCCACAGTTCAGCGCCTTTGTCCGCGACCCGGCGGATTATCACCATCACCTCTTCGGAGGATGGCGCCAGACGGTCCAGTCCGGTGACAACCAGGGTGTCGCCGTGGGCGAGCTTCGTCAGAGCCACTTCCAGTTGGGGCCGGTCAGTCTGACCATCCTCGCCATAGTCGGTGTAGGGATCAGCAGCCCCGGCGTATTGCAGGTCATAGGCCTGCATGTGCACGTCGTCCTCATCCGCAGCGAGAATGTAGCCGAAGACCGCCATCTGATTTCGCCCCACATGTGCGCCGCATTTTGGAACGATTTAGCAACGCAATAGTGCAATCGTATGCTGATGTTGTGCTGAGATTAAAGCACTAGATTCAGCAACAAGGCCGGCCACAGCGGCCTCCATCTCCAAAATCGTTTCAAAATTCATGCTCAGACCACCGCCGGCGGGCCAGCAGTTTTCTATGCGCGGCAAAGTGCATAAAAACTGAGGTATTGAGCCGATTTATTTGGGGGTGGGCGCTACAGCAACCGTGATGCGCCCGCAGGGGTGCGTCATGGTTGAGGTATTGAGCTCAATATTTCTTGGGGTGCCCTTTTTTGGGAAGCGCACTTGGGGCGCTGTTTCATTGGGGTTTCAATATTGAGCGGTCGGCTGGCCTTGGCAGGCCGCGCGTCAAACAAATCCGTCACGATGGTTCAATGGGGCGAACCTGCGACCAGACCGTTCGATGCGGTCGGCTTTTTTGGGGCGGCGTCCGGACAAAAAGAAAGCCGCCCGAAGGCGGCTGAGAGGGGGAGGTCTCGCTGGGAGGGGAGCGCTGGGCTCCATGAACCTAAATTATGATGGGGCAGCCTCCCTGTATGTGCGCGCCAGCACATATCCTCCGGTGCGCGCTAAGCGGCCTGGAAGCCCATGAGGAGTGCATCGGTGGGCAGCCCCGTCGCGCAAAAGTGGCGTGGTTTTCTGAGAACACCGGGAATAAAGTGCGCCATTTTCTGGCGTGCCTCACCGATATAAAAGTATGCCAGTCCTGCTAGACCTCCGTTTTTTGGCGGAGG
>NZ_SLWL01000039.1 GCF_004342915.1 Camelimonas lactis | reverse complement strand
CCTCCGCCAAAAAACGGAGGTCTAGCAGGACTGGCATACTTTTATATCGGTGAGGCACGCCAGAAAATGGCGCACTTTATTCCCGGTGTTCTCACCGGTTCAATGATCTGAAGCATTCCGCCCCCCAAATGGTGCGGCCGCGCCCTGCTACGTCCTCTTTCCCCTCGCGGCTGGGGAGGGCGACACGTAGCAGGGCTTGAGTCCGACGGGCCGCCGCCGGTTTCCGATGTCGCCCTGCGAGATTTCTCAGGCCACGGGAGCGATGGCCGGATCGCCCAGTACGGCGACAGCACTCGCTACGATGCTGGTCCCTGACGCTTTGGTCAGAACCAGGCGCACGTACCGGTGATAGCCGTGGAAGCCGATCTTGAACGCGCCGTCCGCGGTGAGTTCGGCGGGGGCATTGCTGGCAACGAACTCGGTCGGCGCATCCACGAAGGTCGTGTTGTCGTCGCTGACCTCGATCTTCGCTCCGAACTTGCCGTCGCCGACGATGGCGCCCGTGGTCAGGACGAACGCCAGGCGACGGAAGCCCTTGATGTCGACAGCCGCGCCGGTGATGCTGGCAGCCTGGACCGCCGGGGTGATGGCGCCGACGACGCCGATGTTGGAATACAAATCACGCATTGGGGTACCTCCTTAGCTGGCCGCGATCCGCAAGCTGCGGAACTTGCCGGGCTGCAGGACGGCGCCGCCGACGCGCCGGGTGGCGTGCAGACGGGTGACGCCACGGCGGGCCTGGGTGAGCGGGTCAGACAGAACCGCCAGCGAAAGCCGGTCGACGATGCGATAGCCGGTGAAGTCGCCGGCGATGATCGGCGTCGCGCCAGCTGCCACGTCAGGCAGATCGACCATTTTCAGGACAGGCTTGCCCAGGATGGTTTCAGGCTGACCAGCGGCGAGACCCGGGTGCCAGAGATAATTGCCAGAACCGTCCTTTAGCTTGCGGACCGCCGCCAGAACGGAACCGTTCATGCCCCAGCGGAAACCCGTTGCGTTGCGGTGTGTCGCCGGGATTTTGTAGAGCAGATCGATAAGTGCATCAGCGGTGATGGCCGTGGCGTTCCCGCTCGCGGTGCTCTGGATCCGGGAATCGTTGAGCAGGCCGGTCGGCTGCTTGACACCGTCGCCCTTCAGAAAGGCGATGGCTTCCGACCGTCCGAAATCTTCGGCGAAGGCCAGCTGCACTTCAGCCACGGCCTGATCGCCGGAGTCGGCGATCAGTTCGTTGCTGAGATCGACGAAGGTTTGAAGCTTGCGGACCGGGACCTCTGCCATGCCGAACGCAGGCCGGGATTCTTCGCTCTCCTCCAGCTCGCCTTCCCACTGAGCATTGGTGATGCCAATGCGCGTCGGGTAGCGAACAGCGTCTGCGCCCGTCGTGCGAACGCTGGCGACACTCCGGATCGGGCTGAACTCGACCAGGTTACGGACGAACTCGCTGGCGACTTCAGCCGGCGCCATATAACCGGCCTGGGTGTCGCTGGAGACTGTCAGGGCGTTCAGCTTCTCGGCGGGCGTCTGATTGCCATGGCGCAGATAGGAGGCGAACGCCTTGCGTTCAAAGTTGTTGGACGGCGACCAGCTGTCAGACCCGCCGGTGCGCGGCCGGTTGGCGGCGGCCTCAATCCGGTCAACCTGCTCCTGCAGGTCCTTGTAACGATCGTCGTTGTTCGTCTTGAACTTGCTGAAGGCATCCATCACCTCGGCCAGTTCGTTTTCTGCAGTGCTCATGCATTCCTCGCGACAGTTGAGTTGGCGCTGTTCGCAGGAGCTGGGGCCATCCTCGTCGCGAGGATCGACAAATCATCTGAACGTCGCGAGCAGATGCAAAGCCGTTCTGCGGACATAAATCACGCAAGGTCAATTATCGCTGGAATTACACTCCGGGGAATACCCGGGCGATGTTCGTAGTGTTTCGCCGAGTGGGTTTCTGTTTCCGTCCCGGGGGTGTGATGTTGTTTGCGACCAGTGACGTGGCTAGGGTGATACCGCGATCAGATATTGAGACTCCATCAAAGAGCTACCCCCGGGGGGCACTCCTCCCGGGGGCTTTTCTTTTTGCGGGGCTTACTGCGCGATGTCGCGACGCAGCTGTTCGGCTTGATCCGCGCCGCCGCCCGATGGTCGGGCCCATTGCTTTTGCAGGACATCAGTGACGACGGCGGTTCTTCGCATGCACCGGCGGGGCGCTCCCGAATTGCAGCCCGCCACCCGGGTATGCGGAACAGGGGAAGCCCCTCCCCCGATCGCGGGCAATGTCACGGAACACGGCGCGCTTGGAGCCGTAGGCCGAGCGTCGCGAGCTATCGCGCCGGAGAATCGAACCGTTCGTTGTGGTAGCTCAGTGGTAGCTAGGAAGCGATTTTGAGGGGGTATTTTCAGGCCAACAACCTGAGCTAAGTGTTTGATTTTGTTGTTGGCGCGCCCGACACGATTCGAACGTGTGACCTTTGCCTTCGGAGGGCACAAAATTATGTTTCACGGAATTTGACTGCGTTGCAATTTCCCTTGTAATTCCAAAGGTTGAAGCCATATTCGTTGCACGATGTTTCACGGAATTTGCCGCGAAATCGTGCCACGGTGGCGACTCGGTGGCGACTCGAGTCGCCACGGATGGGGGAACTATGCCGACACTCAACCTGACAAGGCGGGCCATCATGGCTATCGGCGCAGTCGTGAAAACAACCACGTTCTATGACGCCACCCTGAAAGGTTTCGGGCTGGTGGTGCGCCCCAGCGGCTCCCGCTCCTGGATCGCGGAGTACCGACCAGGAGCCGGTGGCAGGAATGTTGCGAAACGCAGGATAGTAATCGGCTCGGCTAGCGCCCTGTCGCCAGAGCAAGCACGCGCTGAAGCTTTACAGATCTTGGCATCCGTCAGGCTTGGCGCTGATCCTGCTGCAGATCGTCAGACAGCCCGCGCTGATATGACTGTTTCTGAGTTGTGTGACATCTATCTGGCCGAGGGTTGCGCCCTGAAGAAGGCCTCCACGATCCTGACGGATCGGAGCCGCATCGCAAGTCATATAAAGCCCCTGATCGGCCGCAAGCGAGTGCGAGAACTCACCCGGCCGGATATTGAACGCTTTATGCGCGACGTCGCTGCGGGCAAGTCCGCGGCGGACACCAAGACAGGTAAGCAGGGGCGGTCAATCGTGCGCGGCGGAAAGGGAACCGCCACCCGCACCGTGCGGCTTCTGGGTGGAATTTTCACATGGGCCATCGCGCAGGGTTATCGTAGCGACAACCCGACCACCGGCATCGCCAAATTCCCGGACGGGTCTGGTGAACGCTACCTTTCCACGGAGGAACTGACCCGGCTTGGCGCCGCGATTGAGCAAGCTGAGACGTCCGGCGTGCCTCGCCCCCCGTCAACATCGAAGCACGCCTCGAAACTGCCAGAGAACCAACTGCTCACAATTGATCCGTGGGCCGCGGGCGCCCTGCGACTGTTGATCCTGACTGGCTGTCGTGTCGGCGAGATATTGAATCTCACCTGGCGCGACGTCGATACCGAGCGCGGCCTACTGTTTCTGCCTGATTCAAAGACCGGTCGGAAAACTGTCGTGCTGTCCGACGCAGCGCTGGCTATCCTTACGAGACTGCAGCGCGCAGGACGGTATGTCATAGCCGGAGCCTCAGCGGGCCAATCGGACGAGACTCCACGGCGGGACCTGAAGCGGCCTTGGGCGTTGGTGCGGCAGCATGCAGGCCTTGAGGATGTCCGTCTGCACGACTTGCGGCACTCCTTCGCCAGCATTGGCGCTGGGGCCGGGATGGGGTTGCCCGTCATTGGCAAACTGCTGGGGCACACACAGGCCAGCACAACGGCACGGTACGCCCATCTGGACGCAGACCCAGTGCGCAGGGCGGCGAATGTCATTGCCGGCAAAATTACCGCAGCGATGGAAGGCAAATCGGATGACCGATGACGACCACGATCCGAACGTCTGGATCCATGAAACATTGGACCGCCCTCCCCTGCGCATTGACGATCACACTGACGCACCGGCCCTTGCTGCGGAGTTGCGAGAGCGTCTGGAAGCGCTGCTGGCTGCGCACATGCTGGAACCGACGCCAGACGGCTGGCGGGACCTAGCGCTGGCCTTGGCGGCGAAGCACGAGCCAGCTTTTCAGATCGAGACGCCGGTGGATCGTGAAAGCCTTGGCGGTCGACCTGCAGGTTGGTCTCGTTTCGTGAATAGAAGCCGGATGAAATCCGCAATGCGAGCCGGACTGAATCAGAAACAGGCGGCCCAGCAAATTCACCGCGAGACTCCAGATGTATCGGCGAGCACCGCGCAAAATGCGATGAGCGGCGCCAAGCGCATCCCTGATCAAATGGCCCGCTGGCAATACGAGCGCATTCTGGACCGGGCCTTCCACGCCGCCGCCAAAGCGCTGTCCCGAAAATGACCCCGTATTAACGGGATTGCATCCGGGGCAACGTGAGTCCAACGCCGAACACCACGCGGCGACGGAGATCAACATGCATCTACGAGTGAAGGCGGCCGCGCATTACGTCGGCGTGAGCAAAAGCTTCCTGGACAAGGCGCGCTGTTATGGCGGAGGCCCCGCCTTTTTCAAAATCGGCGCTGCAGTCGTGTACGCGAAATCCGATCTGGATACCTGGATGGCTGATCGGCGCGCAACATCAACTTGGCAGGCGTCGAATGACAACAGGCCTGCGAATGGAAGGGCTGCGGCATGAGCGCGATCTTCCGGCGTGAGTGGTCTGCGATGATGTGGTCCAAGCTCAGCCCTCATGAGCAGGCCGAAAAATTCCGCTCTTGCGCTCTCGCGCAAGTCAAGAGCAGGCATCGACGTCTTCGAGCAGAAAAGATGTATTATGGTGCAAATGATGAGCCACTCCGCCATCACATTGAAGCAATTAATCGGTTCTCTGACCTAACTCTGCTGCATGGCCGAGATGACGATGCCGCCTGTGAGGCCGCCGTGCATCTTCTGTTGGCAGTAGACGGCGAATGCCGAGGAGGGATACCGGATGAGTTTCTATACGTCAGGGCCGGCGGCCCTCGTGTCAGGGCAACACTCCTGAAGAAAGGGTTCACACACGGCAATAGCGTCGGAGCGCTTTTCGTGAATGCGACGAGCAAGGTCGTGCTCCGAGAATATTTCCGAGAGGCCGGACATGACCTTCTCATGGACGCGAATGAACTAGATACCATAGAAGCGCTCCAGCGATCCGGGCGAACAGTTCGTCTGTACCGTGGAACAGGCAGACTTATTGAGCCGTACAACACTCGTTACCGCGGCATGTCATGGACGCGTGATCGTGCAACGGCAGAACGTTTTGCCAATGGAAATGCATGGGGTGGACGTTGGGCAGGTATTATGACCTGCGAATACCCAGTTCGTCACATCTTGGCTCTGTGGGAGACTTCTGGCCGCGAGCCGGAAGTAGTTATTGATCCGACGAAGGCGAAGAACATCAGCGTCGAAGATCACACCTACGTCGAGCCACTGGCCCGCGCCGCCTGACCATCCCCGCCACAACCTGAACAACCTACCCCGCCGGCAACCGTCGGCGGGAACGTCACCCCCTACCCAGGAGGCGCACATGCGCATTCTCAGAATCACCCCAGATCGAACAGGCGGCACGGTCGTCGCGCGGTTTGATCTTCAACTGACCGACGACGTCCGGCTGTATGGCCTGACCCTGCGTCAGGCGAAGAATGGCCACCGGTCAGATGTTCCAAACATTCATGGCCGTCACGTCGTGACGTTCACCCCGCA
>NZ_SLWL01000038.1 GCF_004342915.1 Camelimonas lactis | reverse complement strand
TGCGGGGTGAACGTCACGACGTGACGGCCATGAATGTTTGGAACATCTGACCGGTGGCCATTCTTCGCCTGACGCAGGGTCAGGCCATACAGCCGAACGTCGTCAGTCAGCTGAAGATCAAACCGCGCGACGACCGTGCCGCCTGTTCGATCTGGGGTGATTCTCAAGATACGCATGCTGCACTCCTTTTAGGTCGCAGTTTCACGTTCCCGCCGGCGGGGCCGGCGGGGTGGTTTGTTCAGTGATGGTGGGGTGGAGGTTAGGCGGCGCTGAAGGAGGGCGGCCTGTTATCGTTGGCGGCCTGTAGCTCCTGCGACTCAATCCACGTCAGCAAGGTGGACTTGCGGGCACAGATCTTCGCGCCGATTCTGAATACTGGAAGGTGGTTCTGCGACACCGCGTGATACGCGGCGCGCTTGTCGAGGCGCAGAAAATTGGCGATTTCCTCTGCGCCATGAAGGATGTCGTCGGCTGGGCGATTCGTCATGGTCCCCTCAACAAATTTCCGATCATCTGGATCGTCCGATGGGTGAAGGTGTGCTCATGGCGAAGGTCGCCATGAAGCTCAGTGTCGAGCGGCGGATCAAATTCTAGGTTCCCGCCGGGTAGTTTCTTGCGGCCGCCGTATAGGACACGCCTGCGTTCTTCGTTGATCAATTCACCATCTTCATTGAAGTCGAGCGCTATAACTTCGATGAATGCCGTGGATTCTGGTTCGGCTATCGTTGTCTTTATCCAGAATGGAATACGCAGATCGTCGATTAGATCGACGGGGCTGCCCTGTATCTCAATTGCCAAGGCCTCCAAACTCCCGCTTGCAGCGGAGTTCAGAAGAGCCACAACCGCGTCAGCAAAGCGGTGATCTGCCGGCAAGGCCAGAAGCTCCGGCACAGCCAATGTTTCTTCCCAAGTTCCTTCTCTGACCCAGGTTTGGGCTTGGCGATGGATTGGGACGACCGAATCCTTCACCGCCGATGCACCGGCAACGGCGATCAGTAGATTCGCCGCGTCGCGGGTGGTCATGCGGGCGGCGCTACGTCCGCGACCGCCTTGGGTCAGTATCCCGGCCTCTCGCACATTCCGCATGTGGAGCAAGACGGTGGCCTCAGGGACGCCAGTAGCGCGGGCAATGCACTCACTCAGTTGGGTTGAACTTACCAATGCCGTCTCCAAACAGCGACCTGCCGATTGGGCGGATAATGGCACATGCTCCTACTGTGTACCACACATTCGGGGCATGTCAACTCCGACTGATTTTTTCGCAGTAGGAATTGACAGCAATTCCGACTGCGTGTTAATCAGTAGGAACGCTGATGACACCCAGCCGGTGGCGACCGGTAAGGAGCGGCAATGATGACTGACACCCAACCCGACTTGGTTATTGCGAAGGCGCTGTCTCTCGGTCTGATGGAGATGGATGCCGATAGAAAGTGTGGTGAGTTGCGATCAGTTCAGGAAAGGGAAGACGCTCGCACGGTGGCGACAAAGATCCGCGAGATGGTTCCTGATCTTGATGTGCTGGCCAAGATGTGTGCGGAGATCGAGCATAAATCATCGCCGCATATTGCTCGTGATTACCCAACATCGGATTCCATCTTTGGCCCAAACTTGTTCCGGGATGACGAGTATCGTTCCGGCTATCCGGAGGAACATCCTTGGGATGATGAAAGTGGGGAGCCCGAGCCGCCAACGTGGGCAGAGAGCAATGGTCTTGCCGAAGTGCGGGAAGACTTTATGCGGCGCCTGAAACTGATCCGCATGGAGCAACGCGAGGAGCATTTGCGCGAGAAGCGCCGCAAGGCCGCGGAGAAGCGGGAGGCCAAGCGGTTGGAGAGGCAATCTCAGATTGTGCGAATTTTGTCCGACAATCAGGTGAATATGTTGTCACCGGCCGCGTCTCACTACTCTGGTGGCAGTGTCCACTGACGCCACAACGTAAGACCTTGGTCCGGCGCTAGCCGGGCACCCCTTTCCCAAAACATTTGGAGACCAACATGTCGAGTATCGCTTCGGCAGCCGCTACCGTCTTGCCTGCAGTCCGGTCTGTCCCACAACCCCGCCGCGAGAGATTAAGACGCGCCGACACGGCGCAGTCCGCCACACGGAAGACACGACGCGCCATGAGGCCGGGTTCGGTTGTGCGCTACCAAGGGCACATTGGCATTGCGCTGGCGCGAAATGAGATGTTGGGCGGCGGCGTAGATGTCCTGATCGTCTTCAAGCCAAGCGGGTTTTTTATGCAGCGTTGGCTGCCTGAAGCGGACATAGACTTGGTCATGACTGCGGCCCAGAACGAGGCGGCTCCGGACGGATATGTCCTGATCCCCGAGATCGCCGGAAACTATCGCATAGAACGCAGGGCTGCTCTCCACTCCTGACGCCCCTTGGCCGACACCACCAGGCCTTATGCGGCGGGGCGGATGGAGATCACACACGGTAACGCCCCGCCGGGCGAGAATATCAATAGGATTTATCTGATGGCCAAGGTTCGAAAGCGGCTGCTTCCGAGCGGCAAGGTCACCTGGCTCGCCGATTATCGTGATGGGGCCGGTGAACGTCGGTCTCGCCAGTTCGCCACCAAGAAGGCTGCCGACGCCTTTTTGGTGAAGGCCCAGCACGAGGTTGGGCACGGAACCCATGTTGCTGACAGCGCATCGGTGACGGTCAATGAAGCCTGCCGTCTATGGATAGACCGGGCTGCGAATGATGGCCTGGAGAGGTCGACGGTGGATCAGTATCGACAGCACGCTGATATCCATATCAAGCCCGCTTTGGGCGGCCGGAAGCTGTCGAAGCTTACGACCCCGGCAATTCAGAAGTTCGCTGACGACCTCGGGAAGAGCGTGTCGCGCGTCATGGTCAGGAAGGTGCTCGGCTCCCTGTCAGGCGTCTTCGATGAGGCGCGCCGGCAAGGCTTCATCGCAAACAATCCTGTGACAGCCGTCAAGGTTGGCCGGCAATCCAGCCGCGAGGTCAAAGAGCTTGAGATGCCATCAAAGACTGAGTTGGCGGCGATACTGAACTCGACACCTGACCGGCACAAAGCGTTCATCTGGACGGCCGTGTTCACCGGGATGCGCGCCAGTGAGCTGCGCGGTCTCATGTGGCAGGACGTCGATCTTGATGCTGGCGTAGTGCATGTCCGCAGGCGAGCCGACAGGTACAACAACATCGGATTTCCAAAGTCCAGGGCAGGGACGCGGAAGATCCCCGTCCCCCCATCAGTGGTTGCACTGCTGAAAGGTTGGCGGGAAGAGTGCCCGGCTGGTGAGCTGAATCTGGTGTTTCCGAACGGCGCCGGTAACGTGGAGAACCACGGGAACTTGTTGGCGCGGATCTTCTGGCCCATTCAGATTGCGGCCGGCGTCTCCGTGGAAACGGGTGAAACGGATGACGAAGGCAGCCCCGTGATGGACGCGAAGTACAGCATGCACGCCTTGCGTCACGCGGCTGCGTCGATGTTCATCGAGCAGAGGATGACGCCGAAGCGAATTCAGGTGTTGA
This sequence comes from Camelimonas lactis, assembly GCF_004342915.1. Taxonomy (GTDB): domain Bacteria; phylum Pseudomonadota; class Alphaproteobacteria; order Rhizobiales; family Beijerinckiaceae; genus Camelimonas; species Camelimonas lactis. The sequence continues at coordinate 2,649 of NZ_SLWL01000038.1, read as the reverse complement.
TGGGGCACTCCAGCATCCAGATGACATTCGATGTCTACGGCAAACTGTTCCCTCAGGACGAGGACGACGCGGCCGCAATCAAGGCGATCGAGGATCGTCTGCTTGCCGCAAGGTAGCAGCTACTCCTAACGCCTCCATGCAACACGCCTGCAACACGATGCTGAAAACGTGTTTGAAAACAATAGCCCCAAGCGGAATCATAATCCGCGTGTCGGGGGTTCGAGTCCCTCCCTCGCTACCAAAGTTTCTTGAACGGAATCCGGAAGTCCGCCGCAACCCGCCAGATTTGGCGGGTTTTTGTGTTGCAGAAACAGTCGCGGAATCTCAATTGCTGTAAATTTGTGGTCCTGTAGTTCATGCTGACCTGGAGAAGCGCCTTCGCCAGCTGCTTCCGGATGTCGTGTTCCCGGCCTGGCGCCCGGTTCTGGTATCATCAGCGAATATCGGCTTGCCCGGAGGCGCTGCGTGATGATCGACCTGAATGAAATCGTCCGGAAATTCCGGGTTACCGATGGCGACGCTTTCCGCCTGAAGCAGTTTGATCCGGGCGAAACCTGTGGCCTCGATATCGAGAAAGACGAGGCGAAGCAGCTGCTTCAGGCCGGCGTCAAACGGCTGCGCGAATTGCAGGAGCGGCTCTATGCGCGCAAGCAATGGTCCGTGCTGATCGTGCTGCAGGCCATGGACACGGCCGGCAAGGACGGCGCCATCGAACATGTCATGTCCGGCGTGAACCCCCAGGGCTGCACAGTGCACTCGTTCAAGCAGCCCAGCGCGGATGAACTGGCCCATGACTTTTTGTGGCGGGCCGGTTGCCGGTTGCCGGCGCGCGGCCACATCGGCGTTTTCAACCGCTCTTACTATGAGGAAACCCTGGTCGTTCGCGTTCACGAGAACCTGTTGCGCGCGGAAGGCCTGCCGCAGCAACTGGTTGACAAGGACATCTGGAAGAAACGTTTCAAAAGTATCCGGGAGTTCGAGAAGCACCTGACCCGCAACGGCGTCGTGATCCTGAAGTTCTTCCTCAATGTATCGAAGGATGAACAGCGCCGGCGCCTGCTGGCGCGGATTGATGAGCCGGACAAGAACTGGAAATTCTCGGCGGCCGACATGGCCGAGCGGCGTTACTGGGACGATTACCAGGACGCCTATCAGCAGATGATCGCCCACACCGCTACCCGGAAGGCGCCCTGGTGCGTGGCGCCGGCTGACAACAAATGGTTCACCCGGATCGTCGTGGCCGCCACCATTATCGACACCCTGGGGAAACTTGATCTGGATTTTCCGGAGGTGGACGATGCGGCGCGCCAGGCCATGGCGGAGGCGCGCGCGCAATTGCTGGCCGAGGATGGCGCGGACGCGAACTGACGGCGGCGCGTCAGATCCCGGAGCGCCGGCGAATGAACATGTTTCCGGTGAACATGTGTCGGGGGAGGGGGCAAAGCGCCGGCCGGGACAAGCTGGCCTGGGGAACGACAGGCCCGGCGGGGCGGTTCCTCTCCTGCCCCCTGCGTGATGCGTCCGGCGTATGGCGGGGCGCGGGGGTAATCCTGGGAGGCGCAGATGTCCGTCACCGAACCGCCGCCAATGTCCCGCGCAACCGCGACCGGCTACGCGATTGGCCTGCCGCTTGCGCTGGTCGCGCTGGTGTTCGGGCCGGTCGGGCGCCTCGACTGGCTGCCGGGCTGGCGTTTCATTGTTTTTCTCGTCGTCGTTTATGGGATCGCCGCGTGGGTGCTGGCGCGGGTGAACCCGGTTATCTTTCGCGCCCGCAGCCGCTTCCAGCCCGGCACGGAGCGCTGGGACCTGATTTTGCTGGCGCTGATGCTGCCGGCGATGTTGCTGGAGATACCCCTCGCTGCCCTGGATGCGGGCCGGATGATGTGGTCAACGGTCCCGCCGGCGATTGTCCTGCTGGGTTATGTGCTGCTGGGGGCGGGCATTGCCCTTGGCGCGTGGGCGCAGGCAGTCAACCGCTTCTTTGAACCAGGCGTGCGGCTCCAGCGGGAACGGGGCCAGCAGGTCATCTCCACCGGGCCGTACGCGATTGTCCGCCACCCGGGCTATGTTAGCGCCTTCATGGTGTTCGCCGGCCTGGCGCTGGCCCTCGGCTCGTACTGGGCGCTGGTTCCGGCGGCGGTGGCCAGCGCCATCCTGATCGTGCGCACGGCGTGGGAGGACGCGCTGCTGCGCGCCAGGCTGGATGGCTACGCGGCCTATGCCGGCCGCGTGCGCTACAGGCTGCTGCCAGGCGTCTGGTGAACGCCTCGGCCAGTTCGTTGCATGGCGCGAAACGTTGGCCGCCGAACCGGATCAGGATCATTGCCGCCGGCGCGCTGGTCTTTCGCATCATGGTAAATTCGTGGAAAAATTAGAAAATATCTATTGTCATTAATGTAATTATAAGTAATCGTTCTGATGAACTATATCAGGAGGTCAGGCGGAGGGCTGCGGAATGAGGCGCTGCGGGTGTCGTCGCGGGTTGGTGCTGGCGCGGTCCCTGTCGGGAGCGGCCGCCATGGTGGGGGGCGTGGGGCTGGCGGTCGCCGCCGACCTTCCGATGACGAAGTCCGCTCCGGTTGAGTATGTGAAAGTTTGCGCGACGCACGGCGTCGGCTTCTTCTACATTCCTGGCACGGACACCTGCAT
>NZ_SLWL01000037.1 GCF_004342915.1 Camelimonas lactis | reverse complement strand
GGATGATCCTTGAACCGCGCAGGCAAGGGCGGTTGGTTTTCCAGAAGAAGGAGGATCAACGCCTTCAGTTTCGAGGTGTCCTTTCCGCGCTTTTGAGCCCGCTTGACGTCCTTCTTGAACGCCGTAGAGGGGACGGGCCTGAGCATCAGATCCCCAGATCCTTGAACATTTCATCGGCGTTATCGAATCGCTGGCCCTTCCCAGCCTCCAGTTCCGCCATGGCCTTTCGTGAGGCCTTGTTGGGGATCTCGACGGCAAAGGGCAGGCGACCTTCTTCGGCCACACGCATGAAGGTGAGCCTGATCAGGTCTGAAGCCGTGAGCCCCATACGGGTAAGCGCCTCGGTTGCCTTTTCCTTCATGTCCGCCGGTATCCTCGCGCGGACAATCGCATCTGCTGCCATCGCCTGTTTCCTTCTGATTGGAAGCAACGCAAGTTGTGTAGCCACAATGTGGCTACACTGCAATCAGCGCCATATCGTGTCCGGGTATGGGAGATTCAAGGCCGGATTTGGTGAGCGCCGAGTGGAACAGCGAGTAGGGATTGAGGCTTTGGCCCCAAAGGGATCCTTTGGGTATCCCTATCGCGTGGTTATCCGGCAAGCTTGGCTATAAGCCTATCCAATAGGCCAGCTGCACCACTCGCCTGCCGTCGGGCTAAAAATAAAATCTGCTCCATTTTTTCCCAATAATTAAGTTCATGGTCGGATAAGTCGTCGACATACAAATCCATATCCGTAAAAGATTCTATTTTTTCACCAGATTCGTTATATATTCCTATTGCATAGTCCGTAGATTTACGTTCTCCATCCGGTTTTATCTCGGATAACGAAATAGGTATGCCATCAATTTCAGTTTCAATGGTCAAATCATCATAAATAGACCACTTTAATTTGCGTTGTTTTGTTCGTTCAAACAACCCATCGATAAAGCTCCGGTACTGATCGATCGTCTCTGGCGTCATGGGTGGCCTCCTTTGCTATCTGCATCAATAGTTTTTCATAAAAACGTAAAGTTCTGTAGCAGATAAGAGTGTTACGTCATTCGTAACTGCAAGTTTATGTGCGGCGCGTGTGTATTTTGAGGTACTAACTACAATGGCATGAGTGGCGGTATAGTGTAGTCTTGCTCCAGATATTTCCTGAACAGCGCTAATTGGTACGCTTCCTGTATATAATTTACTTTGAATTACAATAATTTTATTGCCACGTTGAGCGACGACATCAGCGCCGAAATCTCCAGATGCCTTTGTCACATAAGCATCCCACCCGGCCCGGTGGCATTCCTCCGCACACCATTGTTCAAACTCGTAGGGAGATCGAATCGTTGTAGGATCTACTGCGGAGCGGACTTCGGCATCCCAGTTTTTCGAAATGACGGAGTCCAGCCAAACAAGACCACCGAGTGCTGCGAAGCGAGCGGAATGCCGGTCCCCTATTTTCGGATTTATAATATTATTCAATACGTTATCTAATTCGTCGATCCAGCGATCGTATTTGATATGACCATAATAATCTTTGTAAATCAGAGCCCGGCGCCGAGCGGCAAGTTTAGGGCCGATAGGCTTCAGTTCTTCAAGGACGCGGGAGATCGTTACCTCCGCAAATTTTTTCCTCAGATATGTCGCGATGACCAGCGTAATAACTGAAATAGCACATATAAAAAATATGTTTATGTTCGGTTTTGTATCGTTTTTTACAAATTCAAAAACCTCTGAATAAGATAACCATGAAAAAATAATGAATATTATCGCAACTATGGCGAATCCATAACTAAAATCATCCCAAAAAACTTTACGTAATCCAATCTTAGGAATTAAAAATTTATCATTTCTGCTAATATATGAATTTGATGATTTCTTAATGGCCATGTCAACCTCACGAGCGTCTGGATTGTATACAATTTCATTTGCGCAAATTCCACCATCGCGATTATAATACGAAGGGTGGTTTATGGGGCGACGGTGGAATGTCTGAGGCAGATCCTTACGTAATAGCAATTATTTCTGTTATATTTCCTGTTATTGTGTTGTTTATAATGCATATTTCCGGGAAATTTACCATTATAAATGGGGTGAAGGATATTGGATGGACAATATTGTCACTAATAATGCCGGTTATATTGGTTGCTGATATCATATACATGAACGAGTCTAAATGGAAAGGAATTGGCGGGATAATATTATTTTTGATTATACTATCTTTGACGGCATTATCATTACTTAAGATGCTGAAATACAGCATTGATAGTAATGGATTTGTTTTTGGGTCTATTATCGTTTTTCTAAAATTATGGGGATCAATAGCCGTTGTAATTCTATATTTTATATTTTTATTGCTTCGTGCGCATGCGCGGGAGTTTATCGGCTCATCGAGAGGATAAGTCACTATAACAGAAACAGCGTTGCGCCCGCGAAGACCAATCAAAGGGATTGGATGTGTGGAGTCATAACAGTGGGTTTGACAACTCTAAACGAACACATATAGAGTTGTCATATCTGAAGGAGATGGTGGGTCATGAAGGCGGCGGTTGCGTATCTCAGGGTCAGTACGGAAAGGCAGGGACGCTCCGGCCTTGGCCTTCAGGCGCAACGCGAAGCGATCGAGAAGTTTGCGTCATCCGAGGGGTTCACCATCGCCGCGTGGTTTGATGAAACAGAGACGGGCAAAGGGTCTGACGCCCTGGCTCGCAGGCCTGTCCTGGGCAAAGCGTTGGTGGAGGCCAGGAGGATCAAGGGGCCCGTTATCGTCGCGAAGCTGGACCGTCTCTCGAGGGATGTGGCGTTTGTCGCCGGTCTGATGACGCAGCGTGTACCGTTCATCGTGGCCGAACTGGGGGCGGATGCGGATCCGTTCATGCTCCATATCTACGCCGCGCTTGCGGAAAAGGAGCGTGCCCTGATTTCGACCCGGACGAAAGCGGCTCTAAAGGCCAAGAAGGCAGCAGGGGCCGTTCTGGGCAATAGGACGAACCTTGCTGACGCCCAGGCCGCTGGAGCGGCCTCCAATGCCGCCCAGGCTCGTGTTTTTGCCGAGAACATTCTCCCGGTTGTCCGGACCATCCAGGACTCTGGCGTGACATCCCTGTCGGGCATTGCCGCCGCCCTTAATGCTCGAGGAATCCCGACCGCCAGACGCGGCCAATGGCACGCCAGGTCTGTATCCAGGTTGATCGAACGTTCTGGGCGATAGGCCGGGGTCTGTGGTCGATCGGAGGACTTTCGGGAATTCAGCACTGGTTTAGGGCGGTAAGCCATTGATGTTAATTGCGTTTTTCTGATCAATTCACATTAAAAATATGTTATATTGCAGAATGTTCAATAATATCAATTAGTTAACGCCTTCGGCGTGATGGATTTTCAATCCATCTTCCCAGAGTTCAATAATAACTTTAATCGTATGAATATTTCAGACGTAAATTATCTAATCATTATTATTTTTTAAAGTTATTATATGATCGCGTTATCCCATAGCTAACGCATTGGAGTTGGAAAGTCATTTAGAAATCCCATACTCCAATTCGGATATTTCTGTATACGCGTGAGATAACTTAACAGACAACGGCCTTTGTTAAATTTCATCATTTCTTTGGAGAATAATAAATGATTTCTCCAACAGAATCGTAGTCAAATACATGTTTCGAAGCGTAATCTATCGCTTCTTCCAAGTTATAAATACGTTTAATTTTATATGAAAGATTGCATGAGAAAGAATTCTCTTTTTTATTTATAAGCCTATTGATGCGACTTTTGATGATATAATGGTATTCATCACAAAAATCAGGAATTTTTATCAAACCATGATAATGAGGATGGGTATTTTCGGATCTATTTTTTGTTTTTGTTTCTGGAAACGCAAGAAAATCAAGATCTTTATAACAATATCCAAATCTCTTTGCATATCTGGATTGATATTTTCTGATGTCATTTGCAATTTGCTTGACAATGTTGGTTATAAAGCACATGTCAGTTACATCTGATCTATGATACCATGTGCATTTCTTAACTGAAATTAGTGATATCGTGATCGTATAATTATAATTATTTTCAGATATTGTTCTTCGAAATTCGGCCTTCGCCTTTTCTAATTGTTCTTTCGTCATTCGTGACACTAAAATAATTATCAACCTCAGATTCTGGGTGGGGGAAAATTTCCAACTGGAATTTTTTTTGAAAATAGGCGTGCATAGTATATGATTATCTGCGCGCAGTCAATAGATGATTTGTGGTAAAGTGGAATTTTATCTTCAGTGGTACCCTTCGGTATTTCAGGAATTTGGATTTCCCGGAATTTTTATCGACATTCCTCTTGGAGGTCGACGTGGTTTCCCGTGATCTCGATAAAAAGTCACGAGTTCATTCTTGCCATCCCGATCGATCCGGAGACCATATTCAGGGAGTGCGTTCTCCTGGGACAACTTGCGGATATCGAAGGCGAACTGACTGAGTTTTCGGGTTGATCCAGATCGATTGTGGAGGGTCTGCATCAGAAACGGGATCGCTGGAACGCTGGATTGGTCTGGGACCGATTTGCGCGCCAGACGATACAACCAGCGTTCCAAACCACCGGTCAGTTGGAAATAATCCGGATGGACGGCAAGGATCTCCCGCCGGCGCAGAATGGAATTGTAAATCCATGGCGGGAGTTCGATTTCCCATGGCCGAGTAGGATCCGGCGAACCGCCATTGTCAGACGGTGTCAGGACGCCAGATTGGTATCGTTTTGGAATCCAATAATTCACCAGCCAGGAGAATGCTCCCTCACCTCCATCCGTGTCATCCATCCGCAGATTGGTAATGACATTGGTTAGGCGTAGCCGGCGGATGGCCTGTGCGAGGTCACGATAGTCCTTCCCGCCAGTTCCACGACCAATCTGCCTGAGACAATCATGGGGTGTGAAACTCAATCTGGGAGACGGTTGGAGCCCCTGTTCGATCCCTTGGTTGAGATGGGATGCGGCGAAAATGATGATGTCCCAATCCCAAACGGTCGCGATGGAAGTTCGGATGTCTGCCGCAACCGAAATCGCCACATTTTTGGAACTGAACTCGATGGGTTTGGTCCGGCCTTTCTGTAGGGACAGGAAAGGGAACTCCATCACATCGCGTGCATCCCGCAAAGGCGGGTCGATCGTGTGAACAGCGAACAGATCGAGTTGAGTCTGAACCACAGCGGAATCCTCTCTCCACCCTATCACGCACGGTGATTGGGTGTTGAAACCAGCGCCATAGGTCTGTGGATCTAATCGGGGTATCGCGGATTACTGACACGGTACATCACGGATCAATCTTCGGGGTATCGCGGATCAAAACAGGAAAATTGTTGTTGTATTTTAATGAGTTGCGGATCGTTAAACGTTGAAACTCTCTCTTCGAGAGTCTTATAAAACGGCCGAGGCTGTGGAATGTTTACCAGAAAACGGCTTCGCGAAACGCGGGGTCATACGCGGAACAAACGCCTGAAAAAACCCGTGCGCGGTAAGGCTGGTTCCAGAACCTTCTGTGTCAGGGTCTGGAGAACCTCCGCCTGCCTTTCGTTTGCGGAATGCATAGCCGAAACCATCTCATGAAACTGTTTCATGGTTTCAGGATCAGGGCTTTTCGATGTGGGAGAGGCCAAAAGGCGCTGTGCCTGCTCCGCTTGCCTCTGCCAGGAATCCCGTTGTTCCCTCAACTCGGCAGCATTCTCACGCAACAGAGAAATCTGGCCTTCCAGCGCTTCAATTCGCGCCTTCAAGACAGGTGTTTCATCCGTTTCAGGCGGGGTTGCAGATTGTTTCATGCTGCCGGTTTCGGCAACTGTTTCAGGCCGGGGGTGAAACACCCGGAACAATTCGGCCGGATCGATATCGAACCCGCCTTTGTCATTCCGACGCGCTGAAATCTTTCCACTTTTTATGGCGCGACTGAGTGTGGCCTTCGACACCAGCGCCTGTTTCGCCGCTTCGCCCATGGACAGCATGTGGAACCCCATTGAGACTGTTTCATAGGGGTTGCACGGAAACAGTTAAGACCAAGTGCATTGGCGACTTGGTTCACTCGTCGAACAGGTCGGAATGGGTGCCGGTTCTGGCCAGTTGCAGTTCGTCACCGTGGACGCGGTAAAGGAGAAGCCAATCGGGTTCGATATGGGCGTCCCGGAAACCGGACCATTCTCCCTTCAGGGGATGATCCTTGAACCGCGCAGGCAAGGGCGGTTGGTTTTCCAGAAGAAGGAGGATCAACGCCTTCAGTTTCGAGGTGTCCTTTCCGCGCTTTTG
>NZ_SLWL01000036.1 GCF_004342915.1 Camelimonas lactis | reverse complement strand
TCTCCACGCTGACGCAGGCACGCGCCCAGTTGGCCGAATGGCGGGTCGATTATAACGGGGCTCGCCCGCACTCCGCACTGGCGTGGCAAACGCCAGCCGCCTTCTCGGCTTCGTTTGCGCAGCGGCCGGATCTGCCGTTGCGCCAGGGCGCGGGCTCCACGACAGATCCCGCCTCAACCACCCGTTCAAAGGCAAAACACAACCGTCAGACCGAACTCAGGGCCGGATAGAAGCTGGGGCAACGTCAAAGTCCATCTATCCCCGCCTTGCCGCCGCTTCCAATGCCTCCCCACCCCGCACACTGCCTGCAGCGTCAGCGAGCAGCAACCGACTTTTCCTAGTTCGCCCAAGCATAGCGTAACTTTTTGGAGGGTAGTTATACTCGACGTAGGCTGTCGCGATCGCCAGCCTAAGCCGCGCGCCAAGGTCCCAGTTTTTGTACCAACCTGCATCGGGCAGCATCGGCAAAAGCATGTCACGAGCCCTCAACGGGAGCGAAGAACCCATGATCCGCTCGTGAACCTCGTGGAAAAACTCCTCAAGCACACGCCTACCGCTATCACTACCTGACATCAGTGCTAGGGCGACCAAAAAGGATTGAAGCACTGCACTTCGATCTTCATTGAGATCATTTGCTATGTCCGATATTGCCGCCATCCAAGGAAGGATCCCGGCTCGGATGACTTCCGGCGTCAACCACCCTAACGTCTCCGCCAGCTCGTAGAACAGGCTGGTTTTGGACACACGGGACATTGCGGTTGGGTCGAGAAGAACCTCAGGCTGTCCGGCAAGCACGCGCACCCAAGCTGACCCAATTGGCAGCGCGCCTTCATCGAGCGCCGCGATCACCTGCGCCGCGACACTACGTGGAAAATGATCTAACGCTGCCCGCGCAAGCGCCTCATTATCTCGATCGAGGAGGCGTGTGATCAACTCATTGCAGATCGCTGCGTCTGTTGGCACCAGTTTTAACATCGATGCCACAGTTGCATTATCCACCACACGCATTCCGTCAAGGAGCAGGAGCTCCGGCTGACCTGTAACCATGCGGAGGCGTATGCTGGGAAATTTGGTGGTTAACGCCCAGAACTCGTCCGGCGGAATAATCCCAGACACGATTGTGAAAATTGCACTTCCGAGGGCGCTCCCAAATCCCACTGCGCGCTCGGCGAGGTCGAGCATGTCATCTGAACGAATAGGCCACAACGCTTCCAAGCGGGAAAGTCCCGCAATCGTGGGCAAAGGAAGAATTGGATTTTGGCCCTGTGATAACACAAAGGAGAGAACTTCGATCTGCGCAACCGGCACCAGCACGCCGTCTACGATATCCTGCTTAAGGGAAGCAGCATCCTCAGGATCGGGAAATGTGGCGGTTATCAGCTCCAGGAGCCTACGGCCAGAGCGCTGGTCGGATACGACGTCTAAGAGTTTGATTTCTGCTAGAGGTCGGAAAGACCCACGTTGCCGTCGCACGTCCACACCATACCGGTGTAGAAACGTCCGTAACGCGCCTTCTGGGCCGTGTTTCGCATCAGAAATGGCCAAGGACAGCCAAGCACTCTCCCCCAACGCATTAGAGTTGACCTCATCACCACCGCGTAGATGGAATGAAATATCGAACCGGGTGATGAACGAGGTGCGTTTTCCACGGGTCACCGCAGTTTGAAACCGGAAATTGCGGCGCAACCTCGGCCATTGCTGTGACCAAACCGCGAACACCGCGCCGTCAGCTTCGCCCGGCTCCGATAACATGTCTGCTGGCCCCGGAACGCCGTACAACGAAATGAGGAGGGCCCTTAGTTGACTGTCGTCTACCCCGCCCACACTCACACCCTCGCGCGCCTCTACAAAGAGTGCCTCTCTGTAGGTGCTACGATCGTTCGGCGTCGTTGGTCGTCGCATATATGCGGCAAGCGCAGACAGATCGGGCAGCTCACCGAGCGATATGGGATCTAGCAATAACCCATGCGTCCAAACACATCCGGGCCTCGACATCTCGGGGGCCGGCCATGTACGCATCAAGACATACCGACCGAGCATTGGAGCGGGAATCCCCGTCCAATAGCCCTCGGACCTCCCGAACATGGAACCGGGTGCCAGGTCACTGAGCTCCACCAAAAGAGAGGCTTCGTCACCAAGTGGTAGCGACGAGGCGAGGAGGCGATGGCCGTCCTCATACCCAAACAAGCACTGTTCCACAATCATAGCGGTGTGGCTACTCCACGGACATAAGCCAAGCGAGGGGCGAAGTTAGGTCGTGACCTTCACTTCCTGGTCCTACAATCAAGATTCGGCGGCTCGCATCCGTCGAGGTGGCCGAGTGGATCGCTGAGCTATCGTTAAGATCGAGCCCTTGGGCGGATACCCCATAGATCTCGTGGTTGAACCATGCACAATTAGATCTCAAGAATTGATAAAGCAGGGGCATGTTAGCAGCCAACCACTCCTTCGGCGCCAGCCCGGTGTTTTTTACGAGGTCCCATGCAGAAATCATAATAACGACGTTACGGCGCCTCGCTTCGAAGGGGGGACGCAATAGATCACTAAGCAGTTGCACAATTCTGACTTGAGCTGGCACGAACTTCGGTTCCCACTCCGAACGGGGGAAAGGTTGCTCATTCTGATCCGTTCCGGTGCTGACGCCTTCCTCCTGTTTCGGAAGCAAACCGTTGAGCTCGACTACTGATAGGTGGTGGCCGGTTACGTCTGCGCTAACGAAGAGAAGGATACCGACACCCTTGGCTACTCCGTGTACGAACTCGGGGCGACATTGTCTTGTCTCTACCTGCGCGTCAAAAGTCTCGCCTGCCAGATCTGGAAAAAAAACAGTCGCCTTTCCCCCAGTTACACGGTCCGCTAGGCGGATGGAAACATTCGCATCGCCGACTTGAGATGTGCGTGGCACCTTTTGAAAATTACGCCAAGCCTCAGCTATCTTGTTTAGGTAGGCAAGGTCCCCCTCGTAGCTATCGAGCTGGAGACGGCTTTCAGCCTCACCGGACTCGACCAAATGCCATAAGGCGGCGAGAAACGTAGTCTTACCGGAAGCTGGGAGCCCAATGATAATAAAATTCGCTTCCATCAGTTCCTCCGTCGCAGGAGGAGCCGATCAAACTCATCAATGAGTGGCGGCAGCCTCGGTGGCTCAAGGTGCGGCCGCATGGGCGGCTTCAACCAGCTACGGAGGAGTGGGGCCAAGCCCTCCCCGGGCTCTATCTTTCCCTCAGGGTCGCGTGCAGCAATCCTAAAGGTAGTAGCAGCAGCGAAGCGCCCACTATATGATGCAACAAATCGCTGCTCAAGAGCTGCTAGCGCATCAAGTGCCGCAGCCGCCGATCCCGTCGGCAGGAGATCGCACTTCGTCGTCACTAGTTGCACCTCGGCTTCGGGTGCCACCGCCCCTGCATCGGTGAACGCCCGCGCAATGTTGCGCACAGAAGCGATTGCTTCCGCGCGTCGCCTACCATCCGCCAGCCGTTCACCATCGAGGATAAATGTGACTGTGCTTGCCTTACGGATTTCGACCAGTTCCATCGCCATCGCCGGCCGGTCGCGGACCTCTCGATAGGCCTCGCCGGCGCGCTCAGAAATTAACAGGTCGGTGCGCTGTAGGTCGTCCTGATCTGACACCGCTAGATGGAAAAAATTGAGCCCATCTTGCGTTGAAGTTCTTGGCGTATCTGGCTTGGTGCCACGTGACTCGGCCCGCGATTGGAAACTCTTCTGCTCGAACCCAAGAAGACTAAGGCTATGAGAAAAAACGACCTCAGCAAAAGGCCCACGTAAGAAACGTTCATACAATTCCGTGGCGAGCGTTGTTTTGCCGCCATTTCGCTCGCCTACAATGGCGACGAGAGATGCCTCCCTCCAACGCAGAAGAGAATCAGCATCCGCAATCGACAGCATACCTGCTGGAGGCAGCGCTACCCATCGTGGAGGCGGAATTGAGGCTTCAGATGCACCCGTCTCCTCAAAGACGTCGACATCTGCCTCGTCATCAGTGTCTGATTCAAAATTATCCTGTGCGATTTCATGCCCTTGCGATGCGTCTGGTGAAGAGCTGGATCGAGGCTATGAACAGCCAGGCGGTCGCGGATGCGATGGTCTGCTCGAAGTCTTTGGCGAGCCGGCGGTTTCGGTTGAGCCATGCGAAGGTTCTTTCGATGACCCAACGCCTTGGCAGCACTTCGAAGCCCTTGGCAGCATCGGAGCGCTTTATGATCGCGATCGTCCATTTGCCGAAGCACCGGATGGCCCCCCTGAGTTTGTCGCCGGCATAGCCTCCGTCCGCGAACAGATGGCGTAGCCACGGGAAACGGCGGACAATATCGGCGAGTAACAGCGGCGCTCCGTCCCGGTCCTGTATGGCGGCCGAATGGATCACCGCATGGACGAGGTTGCCGTCGGTATCGGTCAGAATGTGCCGCTTGCGCCCTTTGGTCTTCTTACCCGCGTCATAACCACGGGGGCCGCCGCTTTCGGTGGTTTTCACGCTCTGGCTGTCGATCACTCCGGCACTGGGGGATGCCTCGCGGCCATCCGCCTCACGGGCCGCCATCAGCAGGGTGTGATTGAGCGTCAGCCACAGTCCGTCGTCACGCCAGAGGTAGAACCAGCGTCGCACCGTCGATACGGGCGGGAAGCAGGGGGGCAGCATCCGCCAGGGCAGGCCTCCGCGCAGCAGATACAGGATCGCCTCGAGAATGCGCCGCAGCGGCCATTTACGGGGCCGCCCAACGTGCGACGCGGGTGGGAGCAGCGGCTCAAGAACCGCCCATTCGGCATCGGTCAAATCGCTTGGCAAAGCCAGTCCGCTTCGCGCATGAAGGGCGCGAGTGGTGTCAGTCCACATCGTTGATCCAAGGAAGTTTTTGGCGAAACCCGTGAATCAACGACAGGCCAGGCTGTCAAGCCAACCTGCTGATACCACTCAACTTAATTTCTGATCAGACACTCAGGCTGAGCGGCAGTCACAAGACTTGACCTAATAGATTTTCATAGTATGCCTGCGACGCTAGTGCGCCAGGTTCAAATATAATTTTAGAATCAAGTCCTGTCGATTCCGAGAATGACTGGTGCCAAACCCCGTTACCCATTGATTTCGCTTGCATGAGTGCAGTGGTTACGGGTGCCAATCTAGCGGGCACCTCCCTATGGGACGAGAGCAAACACCCCAGATAGTCGCGCTCCAGCCCATCAACGGCGCTAGCCAAATCGCGCGCAACGACACCTTTCGGTCGTTTCGCCAGCGCAACGACTCGTTCTAAAATTGCCGGCGCTGCGACGGGCCCCAAGTGTGTTGTGCTTGTTAGCTCACCCATTTCAATCCCGCCAATAATCGCTGCCTGCATAGGCGCAAACTCACTGAAGCTGCGCTCAAGGCACCGGCTATGGCCGCCGACCAACCACCAGAGCATCTGAGCTTCCTCTCGTTGAAGCTGGGCTTGGTGCTTCAGGACTTCGAGAGCTTTCAAAATCTGCGCCGTAGTCGTCTTGGCGGAATTCTGGCTTTCTGATCTTATTTTTCCTAGAATAACAAGCAGACCAGCCCAGTCATTCACTGCCAGATCGGTAATTTCTTCTGTAAGCTTCGTAGCGATTGTCGGTGTAATTTTTATATCAAGCTGACTTGGCGCGCGATCTGAAACAGAAAAACTACCATGCGCCTCCTTGGCATCACGCAAAAGCCATTCAGCCTGAACAGGGACCCTGTGCCCCGACACGCTGCCCGCAATAATGGCCAAAATAGCCACGGGGTCGCCGGAGGCGACAATCTGCCCCAAAACAGCCGTCGAGAGAACGCGCACCTCTCGCTCATTGTTAATCAAGCTAAAAGTTGGATCTTCTTTTGCAAATTCGTCCCTAAACCAGTTTATATCTAATTTTTTACCACCATAATACACATCAACGAGATCGACTACTTGTGATCCCCGAATATTTTCTACGATCCGAGACGCTGACTCCTGCCTGGACTTGATCATCTCGGCAGTGGGAGCCAGACTCGCCTCTGCATACCTATCCGCGAATTTGAAACTCGACATCGTGGCATCATCCCAATTCGGCGGCACGCACCGCCGCGGAAAGTTCATTCAATTGGCTGCGTTCGTTTGCCCGAAGGAGGACGCGACGAAACCGTTCGTAGTCCGGTTGACGCATATCTTCTTCTTCGAGCAACTCAAGGCGGCCGGCTATTTCAGATTTCTTGCTGAAGGAAAGCCGGTAGAACCGGAGTCCGAGGTCGCGTAACGAATTCATCGCGCTTCCTCCATCTGGCGGGGGCCCGCGATCGGTATCAACAATATGTTCTGGCGACGGTATAGCGATGGCCGGCGGGGCATCCCATGGCTCCAAAGGAATGGTATGCTCCCAAACATCTGAACCTTTGTATCTTTTCGCCTCGAAACCACCTGGAGCCTCTTGCCAGACTCGGACGTGAGCTCGAAGCCTCAACTTACGCTGCTCGTCGTGACGAATAACTTCCACTTCGAGGAGATTGTAACCCGGCTCCCAGCCCGGCTCATACCGATCAGGGTTCGCGGCGCTCGCAGTGAGCCGCATATAGTCCACGTTCATATCGATTCGATTCGTGTGTACATGGCCAAAGATTTGGATAGGTGCAACGTCCGCCAAGTAGTAGCCGAATTGTATACCTTCCCGAAGCCAAGAAAGGTGGTGGTGGGCCACAACCAGATTGGTCACGCCGTCGTGGCGTGTAATCTGAAAGCTAGCCGGATCGACGAATAGATCGCCCTCCTTGTCCTTCCCGCTTGATATGAAAGCAGTATTCAGCCCCCAAAGCCGGAGCGTGGAACCGTCGTTAAGAAGCAAGTCGCGCGTAGCCCGCGTCCGATCGGGTGGCAGTAGATCGCAAAAAAATTGGAGCGCAAACGTGTTATAATTATCTAGGCTTTCGTACATTAGCCGCCGAGCATCTCGATCCCGCATCTGATTGGCTATTTCAGCACTAGGATCACTCGATGATTTGATTTTGTCGTGCACCAATTGAACAAGATTCCGGTCTGCCAAGTCACGGACTACATCATGATTGCCTGGGCAGACGAACACCGATTGAAGCGTCCCGCCACAAGCGTCGCAGAGATCTTGAAGCCAATCTGTGGCGAAGTTGAATTCTTTCGTGCTACCCGCAAAGGCAACATCTCCGCCCACTATGATGACATCCGGTGGACCGAGCTTGCGGCACTGCGCGATCACGTCGCGGCGAATTTCGTTGCGAAGGTGGACATTCGGATCCTGTGTGGTTCCGATTTCCGACTCTCTGAAATGAATATCTGAAAGATGAAGAATCAGCACGGCAGCCCCCCGTCCAACATTTTCTACGAAACTATCGCCTAACGCCATGGAGAAGTGAATTTCAATGAGTTCAACCAAGACTCCCTGCTTCCTTTACAATAATCGGCCTATAGCTGGGGCAAACTTAAGGGTCTGGTATTTCTGCGAAAACTCGATTGCGCCACCCGCATTTGAGGCAAAGATTCCGGCGGCTCATAACCGCCGACTTTCGTCCCAGCGCTCGACCACGCGCGTCATCAGGGTGTCGCGGCCGACAATGGTATGCTGGGCGAACCCGCCAACCATGCGGATCGGGCGCCCGCCGCCGAACTCGTAGGGGAAGACGCAGGCCCGCTGTTCGCGCATGACCTGCAGCCAGTCGGCAGGCGTCCTGGCGTTCAGGCCGTCGGCGCCAACCAGCCCGACCGCCTCCAGCCGCGTCATCAGTTCGGGGTTGGCCGGCGACACCAGCACGTCGTCGGGGTCGATCAGAACGGCCTTGCCCGGCTCATGATGGGCCGTTTCGCCGGCCGCCGCCGACCACACTTCCAGGCGCTGGCGGCTTTCGCTCCAGCTGCCGTCCGGGTACTTGTGAACCTCCAGCGCCAGCACTGCGCGAACCGGAAACCGCACCGGCAAAAACGCCCATGCTGCCTTGTCCAGGGTGACGTTTTCCTCGACCGTCTCCAGGGCGAAGACCCGGCCAGTGAAGGTCTCGATGGCTGCGCTGACCTCGTCAATCAGGTCCGCCAGAAGCGCATCTTCCGACGTGTCGCCGGGCGCCAGGCCGATTTCAGCCCGGACGGCCTCCAGCGTCGTCAGGCGGCGGCAGTTCGCCGGTTGTAAACACCGGAATAAAAAGAGGCCATTCACCGGTTTAAAAGTAGGCCAGTCGGGTCAATTATAAAGCCTCATGACGAGGCGGTTTGTGCTCG
>NZ_SLWL01000035.1 GCF_004342915.1 Camelimonas lactis | reverse complement strand
TCTGTTCTTCTGAAAACCGGGTGCGCTTCATGTCTGGTCCTCTCAGCAGGGCCAGATCAAACTTCAATCCGGAACAGGCTCCGGGGGCAACGTCAAGGGTGATGTTGGTTGAAACAGAATCTGGAGTATAAAAGATCAGACACCACTGCCGTGGATATCGAAATCCATAATTGTTCGCACCCGTACGCCCATATAGAACTTTTACGGATTTTCGGAAAAGTGGTTGAATTGAAGTGATAATTTCTGATCAGGTATGATCCAACCAGATAACGTCATGTCACGTGTGTACGACGTTCTGAAGGGATTACAGGGTGGGATAAACCACCGTACAACCATCACCATTGAACGGGCGGTTTGTGGTTGACCCCATCTCAACCCGTCGTTGATCAGAAGTACCCTGTCACCTGATTTTCCCAAAATCCGTAACTGTTCGCGACCCTAGGCCCATATATAACAATTATGGATTTTGATAACACCCTGTAGAACGTGGGGTATTCACGTGATCTGGTGATATCCAGTCGTTTGAATACCCGAGTTTCTGGTGTGATTTCCCCGGATACAATCACCCCAGAAATCCGTAGTTGTCCATCCTTCCAGTCCCGTATTGAACTTTTATGGATTTCCCCCGTCCCCATTGTTATGTGGGATATCCCGTTCGTGAAATTAAAAAAGAAAAAACAACAACACACATCGAAGATGTGATTGCATACGCAGTATGCAATGGATTCCCGTTCAGTATATAATGATACATGTGGACGATATTTCAGTTTTGATTGATTGTTTCAGAAATTCATGAATATGAAATCTGGAAACTTATGTTGAACGACGATCACGTCACCACCCAACTTTTCGACCATGTACGGAGAACGTTCCACCTCACTGACGGTGACAGTGGGGACGTGGAGTTCCGTACGGTCAGGATCATTTTCAACGACAGGATGACACCCGCGGAGAACCGACCCGCGATCGGGTTCCCGCGTTTCGGGATGTTCTACAGGACTATCTGTTGCGGGATGTTCGGGACAGACGGACCGTCACCATTGTTCCCCCTCCCTGCTGTTGCGTATCTCAGCAACGAGGTCCCGGTTTTCCGAACGAAACGGGGCACCCCCTGCCCTCAGAACCTGATCATGGAATCCGTATGGATGATCCCTGTTGATCACAGACGGGATTTCGACCGTTCGTTTTTTAATACCCGGAGGAAAATGAAGGGACGGTACGCGATCGACACATTGTGTTTCGGGTACCCGGTGACCCTCGACGACCTTCGGAATGAACTGCGATGTTCGGGGGAGATCGCCGTGAAGGATTTTGTCGGTCTGGATCGTGGGTCAGAATTCGTCGTGTATGGGTGACCGAAGTCACTTCTTTTTGCGTCCCGCACGGAGAGGCGTAATCGGCGCAACATCGCCCTCAGGTTCCGTGAACAGCTCCGATATGTGAATGCCGAGCGCGTTGGAAAGTTTCTCCAGCGTGACCACGGTCGGGTTCCGCTTTCCCCGTTCCAGATAGCCCACGTACGCCCGTTCGATCTCTGCACTCAAGGCAAGATCGTCCTGTGAGACGCCCTTCGCGACCCTCAGTCTTCTCAGATTCCACGCGACAAGCTGCTGCGCCTCCATGGGTGGAGGCAATCAGTTGCCTTCATATGAAACCACGTATTATATGACGCGTAATTACGCCTCTCCCTGCTGGGGATTGGGAGGCGAAATGAGTGAAGGGGGCTGATTTGGAAGCGACATCGACTGTGACGATCGATTGCCCGTACTGCTCGGAGCCGATCAACGCGAAATCGAAAAAGTGCAAACACTGCGGGGAAATCCTCGATCCCCAGATGCGTGAAATCGAGATGCTGAAGCGGCAGGGAACATCCCAGGTGTTCATGAACGCAGGCGGTGGAGCCGCTGCTGTCGGTGGCAGCGACGCCGCGAACGCTCCTCCCCTCAAAAGCAGGGTGACCGCTGCAATCCTCGCCTTCCTGCTCGGTGGGCTCGGCTTCCACAAGTTCTATCTCGGACAGACCGGAATGGGTCTGCTGTACCTCGTCTTCTGCTGGACGTTCATTCCCGCCATCATCGGCTTCATCGAGGGGATCATCTACCTCACCTCATCGGACGCGGCGTTCAAACGGAAGTACGGCTGACCCGATGCGGATGATCTCCATCGCGGGACTGGCCCTGTCCGTCCTGACCATCGCCCACCCGGTCATCGCCAGTGACCGGGTTCCCCTGCGTGACGGGTTCTATGCGGAGAATTCCGAAAAGTGCGCTGAGTTCAGGAAGGGTGAACTCGATCTTCCCCCGTGGCAGGTTGCGAAAGGGGGACGACAGTTTCAGGGACCGGAAATGGCGTGCGTCGTTGCCTCGGTCAAAACCGTCCTCCCCCCACACCGTCACCACGTCCAGTCGACCTGCCGGGAGTACGATATGATTTCCCACCAGTCGTTCATTCTCGACACCCCGACGCGCGAGCGGTTCTCTCTGGAGGATGAGGACTACATCTGGTGCGGGACCACCCATGGACAACCGAAGGCATCCCGACCCACGCCGGCCAACAACCGCAAACTGTCCGACAGGGCGCTGATCGACCAATGGGGCGACATCAACGATGACTGTCGCGGTGGAAGCGGCGACGACCCCAAAACGGATCAGGCGTGCGGTCGTCGCTCCAACACTGCGGACGAGCTGAAGCGACGCGGATTCTGCTACCGGACGGTGAAAGGCGGACAGGACTGGGTTCGCTGCCGGAGATAGCCCCCCCTGTCTCCCTGTGCATGGCCGCTGGCGAAACCTGCCGCCTGTGCAATGGCTCTTGATTGGCGTGGGGCAAAGCGGGTAGATGAAAGTCCTCTCCAGTGATTTGCTGCAGGAGGGATGATCCCCGGCGAAACGCTCACGTTTCGGCATCAGGATCGCGGGCGTAGTTCAGTGGTAAGCCGCGCACTTTAAACAAAATCAGCCAGTTAGCTGTCTGTTGGACGCCATTTTTTGGCACTGAATCGCTTACCTTTTCTGGCACAAAGTCCCACCCGTAGAGCAGCATTTTCAGACCAGGCCCCGCTGCCATCTTCCCCCACCCTCAGCATCGCTGTGAGACCCGCCGCGCTATGAGCGCGAGCCAGCCTTAAAGGTCCGGATAGGGTTCAACCGGGCATGTCCAAAATGGACGCCAGCCGGCTTTGGGTTGCATGAGATTGACAATGTATCATTGAATGATACATTCCATGAACAGTAAGCGGCGCAACGTATGATCAGGACGTTCAGGGACAGGACAACAGAAGCCGTCGCAGCGGGACGGCTGCCCAAGGGGTTTCCGGCTGACCTGTTGAAGGTTGCCCGACGCAAGCTGGCAATGCTGGCGGCTGCGGCTGACCTCGTGGATCTGCGTGTGCCGCCCGGAAACAGGCTGGAGGCCCTGAAGGGGAATCGGGCCGGCCAACACTCAATCCGCATCAACGACCAGTTCCGGATATGCTTCGCCTGGAAAGACGGCCATGCGTTTGACGTTGAAATCACCGACTACCACTGAGGGAGACAGACGATGACCACGCTTCCTCCCCTTCACCCTGGGGAAGTCCTTCGCGAAGAATTCATGGAGCCGCTGGGCCTCTCCGCTATTGCAGTTGCCCGTGCGATCCATGTGCCGCGTACGCGCATTGAGCGCATCGTGAATGAACATACTGGCATTTCAGCTGATACAGCGCTGCGCCTGTCCAGGTTGTTCGGCACTACACCTGAATTCTGGCTTAACCTCCAGAGCCGGCATGATGTGGAAACCGCCGAACGCCAGATCCATGATGATCTGGCTGCGATTGAGCCTCTGGCAATGGAAGCGGCCTGACCTTCTCCTTCTAACGGGAAAACCCTTATGCAGCACAGCTTCTTATGGGCAGCCTTGCTGCTATGGGCACCCTCAACAGGGGCAATGGCCTTGGACGTTAAGGTTGGCCAAGCACAGGTTCAAATGCAGCGAGCCGTCAGCTTTGAGCTCGAGCGTTATGCGGACCTGAACAAAGTAGCTCGCGGATGGGTCCAGTATTGCCTGACTGAAACTGAGCGGAAGCGCGCCATGGTCCCGCGCGACAACGTCCCTCCGTTCACGACCAACTACGACAATGTCGCGCCAAGCCTGCTTGAAGCATTCATCGAATTGGAGAGGAATTACCGGCTCCACGATGGCTTGCTATGCCTCGCCAATGCCAAGAGGCTGATGAAGCCCGATTAGCGAGGCTGCCCTCGCGCGCGCATGCGGGCGTACTGGTCTCGAAACCCCGACAGGGCTATCCAAGGTGGTTACCGTTACGTGACGTTGACAGCTCCGAGAAGCAGGCGTTGGACTGGTCCGAAGCCAATTCGCTGTGGGGTGGGTATGATCAAGTTCTTGGCACTCGGGGCTGCCGGAGTCGCGGCAGCATTTTTATTGCAGCCATCGGATGTGGAAGCACGCAGCAGCGGCGGGTTCAGCTACGGAACAGGCTCTCGTGGTAGCAGCCACTACGTTCGCCCGCATACCAACCGCAGCGGAAATTACGTCGGCGGACACTACCGGACCAACCGCGATAGCTCACGCTCCAACAACTATGGTGCTTACGGCAACTATAACAGGCACACGGGCGGCATTGGCGACGGTTACGGTCGCTCGCGATAGTCGGGAGGGGGGCCCATGACGCAACAGCAACTTTGCCGTCTGGTGGTCGCAGCGACCATTGTGACGACCCTTGCCGCATGGAACGGGACTGAAAGAGAATCTGGAGCCAGCATCGAAATCGAGAAAGGCCAACTGGTTCGACCGGGAAGGGAAATCGAATACTACAAGGACGGCTCCTACCACACGATGGACGTAGACGATATGCGCCAATCTGGCGGCACCGTCGAAATCGAAGGCACCGATAGCAGCGGAAATTCAATCACTCTAGAGATGGATGACTGAGCCAGCCTAACGTTGCGGCCATGCTACGAATGCTCAGGTGATGGGAGCGTGAGGGTGGAAGGACGCGACATTCTGATTGTGCTGGCCATTGGGGCGCTGCTCGTCCTCGGCAGTCGCTACGCGTTGAAATCAATGAACGAGCACATCAGCCGATGCGAAGATGAATCGGCCAAGGAGTACATCACTGACAGCGCTCAGAGGCTCCGGGATTGCAAATGAACCACCGAATGATCCACATCCATACCGAACGGACCAAGCTAACAGCCATCTGATGAGCCCCCTCTTCGCTATCCTCTGGTCACTGGCATGCGGGGTCGCTGGAGCCATAACCACCGTTGCCGTAGTCGTCTCGCTCGATAGCTCTCAGCCATTGGAACCCGGTGAGTTCTCTGGTGGCGGGTCCGCCATGGCGATAGTAGCCTTGTTTGTCAGCGCACCGCTGGGGTTCATGGCGGGCCTGACAATCGGAGCCGTTGCCTGGATGACGCTGGCGCCAAAGCCAAAGGATGCTGAATGAGGGCCATGTCGCGTCTGATCTGGATGGCAGTACAGGCCCTTTTCATCGGGTGGCTGACATACGGGATTTTCCGCGAACACCCGACCGAGCCGATTACGGTTATCGGGACGTTCTTCGTCGCCCTCGTCTTCTGTGCGTTCCTGACGGCCATTTTGACGCGAACGTGGGACGCTATCCGATACAAGCCAATGAGCGCCCTCGTATGGGCGCTGTCTGTTTTGGCGTTCTCAGGGGTGGTGACGGGCGCTGTCCAATTTTTCGGGACAAGCCCCGATGACTGGCGCGTGATGTTTGCCATGATAGCGCTTGTGGCGGCCATCGCGTCACTTGTTGTGGTTCCCCTTGTCAAAAGCCTGCTTCCCAAGGGCCGTCAGGCGAGCCGCGAGGTAGATAGACTGAGGACTGCCGGTCTCGAATCTGGCCAGCGCCTTGAGCACTGGAGCGGCCTTGGGATTGGTGACGATCCGCGCTAGCTGTTCGGCATTCTTGCCTGCCCGCCAATCGGTCCAGCTCTGGCCGATGTCTTTGGGAATGCGGACGCCGCCAGTGGTGACGTGCTCTGTTATCTTGCCCGTGATGCTGGAGCCGCCCGCCAGATCCTTCTGCCCCTGAATCTTGAACGCCGTGTCGGACCCCGGCCCCGGCCGCCATCTGGTCGTTTCCAGAATTTCCAGCATGCGTTCAAAGCCGGGCAGGATGTCGTCACCATCCTTCAGCCCCCGGATCGCAGCCCGCATATTGGCGGCCTTCTCTGAATTTCCCATCAGTTCCGTGACGAACCGCGCGCCGCCGTTCACGTTCGGGCCACCGGTCAGCTCGCGAGCTGTCCTGTTGAACACCTGCTCGACATAGGTCCGGACAAGCTGGTTCGCGACCGCTGGTTTCTGTGCGGACAGCGCCTGGATTGCCTCGAAAGTCTGCTGGGAGTTGCCGGGAAGCGGGTTTTCCGGGAACAGCGCATTGACCGCTTTCTGGGTCGTCATATCCCGTTTCGCCAACCCGCCAATGAGGGACTTTTCAATCTTCGCCAGCCCGTCGCGCGACGCGGCGATGTCCAGAAGCCGCTCTTTCGCGGCGGGGAATTGAGAAAACAGGTCTTCCTGCTTCCGGACGGCGTTCCTGATGCCGGCGGCCGAGATGTCCAGTCCCCGGCCCTTCATCGTGTCCAGCACGTCCGTCACGAGCCGGGATTCCATCGCCTCCCGGGCGGCCGGCGTCGCTACCTGATTGAAAGCGCGGGCGTCAGAAGCCGACGACAGGGCGTCAGGAACGCGCTCTGCCGGCATGGTGAACTGCTTGTTGAACTGGTCACGCTCGATGACGCGTCCCGGGCCGCGCGCGGCGTCGAATGGCGCCAGAGGTTCGCTGGCAGCTTTGAACCCCTGCCGGGCCTGCCCGTAGAGCGGGACGGCCTCCAGTGCCTGATCCAGCTTCGTCACCACATCTTCAAGCTGGGCGACAGTCTGCCTCGCACCGGCTTGCTTCGCCTGTCCAATCAGGTCGCTGATGGCGACGCGGGAGTTATGTAGGCCTTCAACGCTGCTATCGAGAACGCCTTCTGGCGTCATCAGCGCGCGCTTTGCCGCCGCCAGCCCTTCGCGCACGGCAGCTGCGTAGGAGAAATGCGGCTTGAACGGGTGCGACGGGTTTAAATCCAGAGGATCAATCAAGGACACTTCGTGGCCAGCAGACGCAAGTGTGGACACGCAGGCCTGCGAAACACGAAGACCCAGGCGGGCCGGGCGTGGTGGGGTGCTATCTCGCTCGGAGCCTAGGAACACGAGGAAGTTCATGTGGTCGCCTCCGAGGTTGGCTGGTGTCGCTCAAGCAATGCAGCGCGCCGATTGAGTTTGAGAATGATCAGGAATGCGACAATGGCTCCAGCTCCGATGCCGGCTGAGGCCAGAAGCGCCCAAGTCACACCAGCATTGTGCATCAGCAATGCGAATGTGAACGGGGCAGCCGCGCTGACGATCAACCGGACGGACATCACCCGCCCCTGAAGCGCGCCGTAGCCCTGATGGCCAAAAAGCTCCAACGGCAAGGTTCCGCCGACAATACTGAACAGGCCGCTTCCCAAGCCGAACAGGGTGGCGAACAGCATCGCGACCCAAAATGAAGGGGGGGCAACGATGATCACTGTCAGCGCCAAAACGAGCAGAACGGCGGAGATGATGGCCAGATGAAGTTGCAGTAGGTTCTTCGCGAACACCATGTTGAGCAACCGGCTTGCGACCTGCGCGGGGCCGAACAACGTTCCCGCAGCAACTCCAGCCGCCCCCAACCCAAGTGCGGCAAGCATTGGCAGCATATGAATGAGAACCGCTGAACTGATAAAACTCTGCAGAGCAAAGGCCGTTGTCATCATAACGAAGCCGGCGGTTCGGTCCCGGTCCCTCAAGTGGTCCTGCGGTGAAGTCGCCGCTGGATGACCCGGTCGCTCGGAGTTTGCGGTGCTAAGGTCCGGTTTTCGGGCAAGCAGGACGTGAATCGGCAAACAGACAACCAGCTGCAGACCGGCGAACACAAGATACACATCACGCCAGCCCAGGAAGCCATGCATCCATGCCGTGAGCGGCCAGAATATCGTTGAGGCAAAGCCTGCTATCAGGGTCAGATAAACGATGTTGCGTTGGGCTGTTTCAGGCTGGCGTTGAACCAACAGGGAAAAGGCGGCGCCGTACTGGACCAGTGTCGCGGCGACCTGGGAGGCGACAAGCGCGGGAACGAATGTGATGACGGACCCGGTCGCGGCGCACGCGACCAGCGCCAGCGCCGCGGCGGCAGAACCAAAGGCCATGATCCGGCCTGCGCCAAAGCGGTCCATCCACCGCCCTGTCCAGGGAGCGACGAGACCGCTTGTCAGCAGGGCGATGGACAGCGCCCCGAAGACCCACTCGCTGGTCCAACCTAAATCGCGGGCCATGGATGGGGCAAGAACGCTGAAGCTGTAATACAGCGTTCCGTAGCCAATGATCTGGGAGACACCAAGCGCCGCGACATCAACCCAGCGCTTCATGTTCAGATGCTCCCGAGCGCGACCCTTGCGGCCAGCTTCTCCGCAGTTTCCTTCCGTTCACTGTAGCGGTCCGTCAAATGCCCGGAGATATCGCGTGTCAGCAACGTGAACTTGACCAGCTCCTCCATCACGTCGACCACACGGTCATAATATGGGGA
>NZ_SLWL01000034.1 GCF_004342915.1 Camelimonas lactis | reverse complement strand
CGTCGCCGGACATCCGCAAAGCCAGATCGACGAACTGCTGCCATGGGCCTACGCCTCGGACCCAATCAAGGCCGTGGCCTGAGAACAGCGGTTACCGTAGAGCTGGTGCGGCAGCGGCACGACGCTCGACTGGATCGGCGCCAGCAACAGGTTGTCCTCTAGCGCGTCCAGAAGCTTCGCCGCTGCGGCGGTGTGCAGGATCTGATCAACCGTCGGCTGGACCGCGTCGAGCGGGCTCAGATCGCGCGAACGGGCGCGGACGACGGCGTCCTTGCCGGGCAGCCAGACCCGATAGGCGGTCTCGCCCCAGATCTCCTCCCGGTCAACGACACGGCAGGGTGCGGCATGCCTCTCATGCCAGCACCACGCGCCGATGCCATGTCCGCCGTCCGCATGCGTCACGCATCAGCCTCCATGCGGGTGAGCGCCTGGTCGTACCAGAGCAGCAGCTTCTCATCCTCCTGCAGCGCCTCCTCGGGGATCTTCTGGGCAATGCCGATGATGGTCTTGTAGTCCTTCGCACCCCACGCGGTTTTGAAGCCTGCGCGCAGCACTTCGAGCCGGAACTCCTTAAGCTTTCGGCCGGGCGCGGACTTGTAGTTCTCGAATTCCTTTAGCAGCGACCGCTCGCGCTTCTGCTCTAGGTCCTTTGCCTTGCTCGGGTCGGGCACAAACCAACGATCCTTCGCCTTGGACTTTAGCCGCGGATCATCCTTCTCCAGCCCACGCAGATCCTTAAAGTTGGTGGACAGATAGCTGTGGATTTGGCTCGGCACATCGCCATGGCCTGGATACTCAAGGAAGTTGTCTTCAAGCAATCTCCTGAGCTCCGGCCGCTCCTCGTGTTTTCGCCATCCGGCTCCCAGCTGGCCGAAAAACTCGGGTTGAAGCTCTTGATACGTCGAAGGGCGCCGCTTTAAAAAGTCAGTAAGCCAATCAATCGCGCTCCGCTCGTCGCTAACAAACAGCTCAATTTGTGGCGCGCTGTGTGATCGCGACCGCCTTTTGTCATATTCCCCAACCTGATCTTGAAGAAATATCATTCCATCTCTTTCGTCAAAAAGACGATCGAGCGAAGACTGAAATTCCGCTGATGACATTGGCACAGGCGCATTATGCCGAATGAACCATGCGACCATTCTATCAAATATCACCCTTGGATCGCGTTCATTGACAAAGTCCAATTCGGATCCCTTGGCTTTCGTAATTGGAAGATATCGCAGGTGAGTTCGGACAAAATCCCAGACGGACTCTTCCGTTCCGGCATTCTGAACAAATCGCCCCTCCAAGCCGCCGTTTGGCTTGTAAGCTGAGATAACAAGGTCCTGTTTTACGGCGGTTGTGGTATTGACTGCCTTGAAGCTGCCCTGTTTCTTATCTAGCGCCGAAACATTGGCAACGACGAAGCCCGCCTCCTGCATGGCAGTCTGGATTGCATTCCATACAGTGGCCTGGGTGTTCGAAAACTCGACGGTCATCCATCTGCCAGGCTTTAAAACGCGGTACGCCTCCTTAAAACAGTGGGCCATAAGTCTACGATAATCATCCAAAGATTTGCCGTGCGATCTGCTCTCGACCGCCTCGCTCCCCGCGTTAGTCTTTACTGCGAGCCATGACTCCCAAATGAAATTGAGATCGGCGTATTGAATATTCGCGCCGAATGGGGGGTCTACGAAAACGTAGTCAACACTGTCGTCAGATAAATATAAACGTGTTGCCGATCCTGTTGTCGTAATTGTAGTTGGGTGCCAAGTGAAGCTGCATTTCATGCGAACCATCTTGTCGATGTGCTCCTTGAGCAGCTTGGTAATTGGAATTTCCTTGATTAGAGATGGTATGTATAGGGTCCCGCTCATTGGCCCGCCGCCAGCGCCAAAGCTTCCGTTCTGAGAGCGAAACCGATAAAGTTTCGATGCGACCAACATCGTAGATGTCAGATTAGAGCATCTAAACAAGTTAGGATGGCTATCTCTGTATGCACCAAGACCAATCGCGTTTCTTCTAGTGAAAAAATGATGGGTATGCGTGATGCCGGCGTCATCATTCCGCCTTGCCTCATCACCCACAGGAATACGGTCCGAGGGAATCCGATATTTGCTCGGCAGAGCCTCGATTGCCTTCAAAAGAGCTATGTCAAACCTATCTGGTTTCTTGCTAAACTTAGACTTTCCGAACTTGTAATCGATGTGGACGGGCAATTGTTTTGCCTGTCGGATGTTCACACCCAACTCCAGATCGAACTTGTTTTCCCAAGCGCGCTCTAGCGATCGCTTGGCTACGCTCGCTCCGCAATGCGGACAAGAAAAAGGTTCCGAAACTTGACCTGTCTTCTTATCAACGGCGGAATCCCAGAAAACAATCTCGCCAGTGCACTCTGCGCATATAAAAACGTCTGACCAAACAGTGTAATTAATTCGACCGAAGTTCCCACTCTGCTGCATCGCATCAATACGACCCGCCTCCAGGTCTGCGATTGCGCGATCAACTCGGTCATCGGTTGAGTTGTGGATGGTCAAAAACATCCACGAGCAGCTCTCTTCAACTCTGCGAAGCGCTGCCTTAGCCTCAGTTTCGAACGAGCTTGCATCAAAGCTGTTGAAGTTGCTCGCTATGAAAGTCGCTGCGGGAGACAGGTCGTTGAGAATAGCACTGCGAGCGCCAATACGGGAGATTTTCGCCCATTTCTTTTGACCCTCCTCCTCTTGGTGCTCGAAAATCGTCCCGTCTGCATCAACCCGATAGCCAAGTTCTTGGATCTCCTTGCGGTCGGCACATAGTTGAGCTGCGACACCGGTCATTCCAGTACCGCAAAAGCTGTCAAGCACTACGTCGCCTGGGCGGGTATAGTGGAGGAGATATCGCATGATTGCCCGGTGCGGGACTTTTGTGTGATACGTGTGCGAGAGATAGACAGGATTGTTTTTCCCCTCGCTAACATCAGCCGCAAAGGGCTTCTTATCGTAGTGGAGCTCTTGTTCGTGCGGTTTTCCTTGGTGCTCAACAAAATCCGCCAGCCAGGGATTGGGGCACGCCGTGTAGTATGGCGGATCGGACATCGCCAGGATCGCGTCGTCTGAACCTTGCGGAAACCCCTCCTGCTTCCGGAACGCCGGATCCTTCAGCTTCTCCGCCAACAGCCCTAGGAAGTGCTCCCGCCGCGCATCCTCGCTCGGGAAGGTCATGCCAAGGCATTCGACGGGAGCATTAGCCTTTGTGGTTCTCATCAAATCGTTCATGGCTGTTCCTCAAGGATTCGCGTTCAGGCGCTCTCGCAGCCCGGAGTAACGTTGTTGCTGCCTTCCGTTCAGCTCGCCGAGAAATGCCTCCCAGTGAGGCCGGCTGGCCGGAAGTAAAGTTCGGGTGCTGTCGAAGAGCTGTTCGAGGATTTCCGGAGTGCCGGCGGCATCCCAGATCTGACCATTGTCAGCGGCAGCGGTCAGCACAGTTTGCAAATCATCGGCCTCAAAAAGCGGGGCAAGCGGCAGGATGACGGACTGTCCAAGTTGCTCGGCTGACCGATAGCTCCCTGCCTGTGCATAAAGTGCGATGCCGGCCGGAACGAGTTCTCTGCGGGGATGCTCTGAGATGATGCTGATCTTGGTAGTCGCATCGAAGCCATTGAAGCGATCGACAAGAACTGCCGACAGCGGCGCGATGGCGAAAGCGTCGAATGCCGCATGCGCCTTCAACGTGTCTACGTCAGCAGTTTCGAGAAGCCGTCGGATTCGGGTGCGATCGGGCTCAGCCATCCAGTCCCAGATGCGCGGATCGGCCTCCAGGAACGGGCTTATGCTTAGGAGGACGTCGTCTTGAATCTGTCCGACCCTGACGGCGACAAACGTCGGCATCATGCCGTCGTAGATTGCGGTCTTCGATTTGGCGATCTCGCGAAGAACAACGGCAAGCGTTCTGACCTTCGTGGCATACTTCTGCCGTTCAGCACCGAAAGGCGCGGCGAGGATCGCCTTGATGAGATTGACCACCAATATATCTTTGGCTCGGTCGAGATAGCGGGCGCGCAGGAACGCGCCGATGTCTTCGGGCGTCGCTGGGAATGCCGGGCCGAGCAGGTCTGCGTCGAACCGAGCTATGGCGCTCTTTCCCTGCAGAGGGGCGTGAATGAGCAGATGCTGTAGGGCATGAACGATGTGTGCCCGGACCAACTCCGGTGATGGCTGGAAAAGCTCGTCTTCGACCACGAATGCCGGATGGGCACAAAGGTGTCGGTCATCCCGCAGCCTGCCAAGTGCCGAGTATTCATGCGGCGCGAGAAGCTGGAGATCACTATTAGCTTTGTCGAGCAGCTCGCTCTCGATGGTCTGAAGCTTCCGCTTGTCCTTCGCTGCGATAGCGGCATCGAGATCCGCGACAAATGCTCGTGGGGCAGCCTCACCTTGGCCAGCCAGTTCACGCGCCTTGGCGATGATGTCGTAAGCAACAGCGATCCAAGTCGACATGATGGCTGAGCGCAACGCGCCGCCACGGTAGGCCGTGATAGCCTCACCGATAAGACGACGCGACTCCCGGTCCCTTACAGCGAGAACGAGGCTATCGATGTCAGAATGGCCGACGCTCACGCTCATGATCACTCCACCACGAAGCGCAGCTTGGTGGTGTCTTTGCCCTTGCAGCGGTCGTTCAGGAAGGACTCGAAGCGCTTGCGCAGGTCCTCGGGCGTCGCTGGGGATCCGCCTTGCAGAAGCGCCTGTCTGATGTCCGCGCTGCTGACGTTGATCTTTTCCAGCCCAGACAGCGCCTCCTGGACGGCCGCGACGAACTCGGGCGTCACTGGATCCGGAAGGCTCTTGGACGATATGAAGCCATCGACGAGGCTACGGGCGGCTGGCTTCAGGAGATCGAAGTTCTCCTGGATGATCGGATCATCGAGGTTGTCGAGCAGGGTCTGCGTCCAGCCATCGATCAGCCGGTCGAGCTCGTCATCGAGCTGCTTCAGGACATTGGCGGCCGGGAGCATGTCCCCTTGCTCGTTCGCCGGCCGGAAGCCGCAGTGCGGGCAGACGGGGCTGGCCGAAAGTTCAGATTCGACGAGCGATGCGCAGCTCTTCAGCTTGTCCAGCTTCTCCTCGAAGCTCGTCAGCTGGCTGGTCGGCATCAGCGAAATGCCAGCCAACGCCCGCATGGCGATCAGCCGCGGATCCTTGCGCAGCGCGGATTTCGTCTTCTCTTCCGTGACCCCAAGGCGCGCCTTGCTGTGCAGCCCGACATAGGCCGTGATGTAATCCTTCTTCAGCTTGGCCAGCGTCTGCCGGTACTCGGCCGCGTGCTGCGCGGTCCTATCTGCCGCAAGCTTGTCGAGGACCTGCTTGCGCGCATCTTGCGCCTGTCGCACCCAAGTATGGTCTGCCGACAGAACCATCTCGGCCTGCGACAGATAGCTGGCCGTGGTGCCGAGGTCGGCGACCAGCTCCAGCATCCCCTCGACAGCCTGCAGAACCTCGAGGTTCTTTTTCTGGGCCTCGATATCGTCAGAGCCGATGCGAAGGTTCTTGAGCTTCCCGACGGTGTTGTAGGGGGCCAGGCTCTCCGAAAAGGCTTTGAGCGCATCAAGCTTGGTGCGCCAGTCCCGGATCTCTTCTTCCCGCAGCAACGGCTGACCCCAGAAGCTCAGCCGACCAGACATGTCCGTGGCGGCGCTGAGCACGCGCCGCGTCAGCTTTCCGACCTCCTCCTGGAGCAGCTTGACCGGCTCGTCCGATCCCTGTGTTGCCTGCTGAGCGAGCCCGGGCGGCAAGCCCAACATCTCGAACAGTGAGCGGAGGACGGCGACGTTGATCTCCTTCGGCGCCTCGACGTGCTTGAACTGCTTCAGCTCGTCGAGCGGCCTTTCAGCCAGGAGCGTGATCTTGCCGGAATCAATCTTGTCGCCGGTGATCGCCAGGACGATGTCGCCGGCATAGACCAGCCCACCCAGAACGGTGACCAGCAGATCGGGCTCCAGGCGGAACTTGATCGGCGCGAAATACTCGACGTCGGCGTCGCCGCTGACCAGCTCGCCACGATTCAGCACCTGGCCATGGCCTTTCGCCTTCAGCCGAGCGAGAACATCCTGTGCATAGCGAGACCGTGTGGGGTCGATGCGATCGCCGTCCAGCATCTCCAGGCCGTCGAGGATGACTACGGCGTCCTTGGTCCGGTTTCCGCCTGCCAGCGCGCGCAGGGCGTTGCCGACAAGCTGCTTCCGGTTCGCCTCGGTGACGAGCGCGGAGAACGTCGGGTATTCAGGCGCCACCTCGGCAAACTGGTTGTTCAGCGCGAGACCGGAGATGACGTTGACGACGTCGCGGAAGTTGATCCGCTCTTCCGGGCCAAGACGGGCCTTGTCGCGCAACGAGACGCCCTTGGTCCACTCCTGCAAGGTCTTGCTCTTGCCCTGATAGGTGACCTCGTAGGCCGTCATCTGCTTTTCCTGCAGCCACTTGCTCATGTCGCGCAGGGCATCTTTGGCCTTGTCGAGGTAGATGGATTTTGCGCCGCCGCTGGCGGTCGATGCGAGATCCTGAGCGGCCGCATAGAAGGAGAGATGACGCCGGATCGCATCATCGAGCCCTTTGAGCCGGAAGAAGACCTCGTCAGCCTTGTGGTCGTCCCGGAACCGTGGCGGCTCGAATGGCTGAATAAAATAGATATAGAAGTCGCGTTCCGGCTGGGCTGTTGGGCGATCATTGGGCGCGCCAAAGAAGAGGTAGCCGCTGCGCTCGACGCGGTGATCCTGCCACTCAACCTGATATTGCCAGATCTGATGGCCGGTGACGTAGGTCGTGTCGTCAGTGCGCTCCATCAGCTGGCGGACCGCGCTGTAGTACGCACGATCGAGCGCGTCATCCGAGAGGGCTTCAGCGCGCTTCTCGATCTGGGCGTCATAGTCGACGTCCTTCTTCAGATCGAGGTAGTACTGTTCAGTGTCCGGCGCTTTGGAAATAAACTGGCCGTTGACGGTCTTCAGTGTCTCCCGCAGGACGGTCTGGACGAGCGAAAGCAGATCCGCTTCCGGCTCTCCGCCCATCTCTTCGATGCCCGGCTGAAACAGGCAGAGCGTGTCGCGGAGTTCCTCAGCAGTCGGGCCTACGGGAACATAGATGTCGCCGCCCGTCGTCAAGCGATGCACCGAGAGTCCGTCAATGATGCGGAGCGCCATCGGTCTGTATGCCGGACGGGTGAAAGCCTTTCTTACGCGCTCTGACAGAACCTCGGAGACCTTGAGCACCGGCCCGATGTTCGGGTCTGCCCGCAGCACGGAGTTTGACGTAACCGTTTCCCAGAATTTGTCGTAACCGATCAGCCCCGGTCGATCATCGGGCACTTCATCGGTGAGAATGGCCTGAATCTGATCCCGGAGCGTAACCAGCGCACCACGCTTCTCGGTGAACACCAGTCGCTCGAAGGTTCCGATGTAATCGGGATGTACCGGGAACAATCGGACATACTCATCCATGCGCTCGTTCATCGAGCCATAGAATTTCGCAAATGGCGTAAGGTATGTGCGAATCTTGTTCTGCTGATCTGCCGTCTTTTTCAGGAGGCGCTCCGCCACTACGAAGCTGACGTCCTGGCGGGCGAGCAGGATCTGCGTGAAGCGATCCTTCACACGGCGAAGGCTGTCGGCGACATGCTGGAAGCGGCTGCTGTCAAAGATCGCTTCTTGGACGCCCGCGACGAACCGGAAGCGGAGGTGCTTTGTGACCTCGCCGATCTCACGCAGGAACGACAGGTCGAGAACCAGATCGTGATCCTTGCGTGACCGCAGGTATTCGAGGAACTCATCGACGACGAGGAGCACGCCATGATTGGGATGGACCTCGGCGAACGCCGCCATCATCTCCTCGAAGGCGGCCTTGTTGTTGATGACCTTATCCGCTGAGGGAAAGGAAAAGCTGACGCCGTGCTTTTCGAGAAACACCTCAAGCTGTTGCGTGATGATGTCCCGCAGGGACATCTGGCTGGATATCTCGATCCGGTGAACTTTGAATTTGCCTGCGATGGCGCCCGCAGCCTCGGCCACCTTGGGATGACGGATCATCGAAACATATTCGGCATCTTCAGCAACCAGCGAGAGCACCGACATCAGGTGCGACTTACCGGTGCCGTAATTGCCAACGACCAGTACGCCCTTGTGGTCAACCGCCTCGTCGAACGAGAGCTGGGGGATCATCTGCTTGGCGATCCGTTCGGCCATGTCATCCGAAATGACGTAGGTCGATACCAGCTTCTTGGCTTCGCCCGGGCGATTAGCGTCCAAAAGCTGAATGACCGACTCGATCGGCTCAAATTGAATGAGATCGCCATAACGCATCGGCATCCCGTATTCCCCCTTCAACGAATTTCGAATGGGACCAGGCCGTCGATGCCATAGTCCTGGTGTTCTGGATGTCCTGTCGTGGCGTAGGAGAGCCGGTCTTCCCGGAGCTCTCCTGGCCACACCGCGATGACGCGGCGCGCGTGAGCGTGCCGCTTCAATATATCGAGCGGGCTGAGCTGCAGCGTTCGATCGAACAGGACCTCGATATTATCGATGAGCAAAAGCCCATTGCTGGCAAAGTGATCAGCAAGGTTCTTTAGCAGATCGGCTGCGTGCAAATGTCTTCGCGTACTCGGCACTACCAGCAATTCTCGAGAAAGAGCGGCTCCGATGTTCAGCACGGACACTTGCCTTCGCGCGGATAGCTGCATGAGCAGACTGCTCTTTCCGGATCGAGGCGGACCGATCAGGAGTGCCAATTTGCTGTTCAGACTCGCGATATCGTCGACGAGGCGATCCAGTTTCTCAATCATGGTCAGCCCTCCATCCTCGTCTCGAAGGTCTGAGCCTGCGCGATCATGCCAAGTACGGCGCCATTCAGCAGCACAACCTGCTGATCCTGAGGCCGCCTCGCAGTAGGGTCAGTATCCAGACCCAGGCGTTTGAGCGCATAGTAGAGAAGCGCCTTCCGGACCGGGATCTTGGCTTTCCCGCCGCGCATTCCGTAATCGAGAGCGACAACC
This sequence comes from Camelimonas lactis, assembly GCF_004342915.1. Classification (GTDB taxonomy): domain Bacteria; phylum Pseudomonadota; class Alphaproteobacteria; order Rhizobiales; family Beijerinckiaceae; genus Camelimonas; species Camelimonas lactis. The sequence continues at coordinate 2,103 of NZ_SLWL01000034.1, read as the reverse complement.
CTCTGCTGCGTATCGGACAGCTCTGGATGCGGTCCGATCTCCAGCGTGATTTCCTCGTTCCAATCGGTATCGCCGCCAGGCTCAACCTCACTGGGTTTGGAACCACGCACGTCGACAACCCGAGCGAGGAGGAAATCCTTGTAGGTTCGGTCGATCTGGCAGAAGGCCCGCGCGTGCCAACGAAAGCCATCGAAGCCGATGGCGTGCGGCGCGATCCAGCGCCAGCGAGGCTCCGGCCGCGAAAGCGACTGATATTTGATCTCAATGGCGAGATTGTCGCGAATGGCACCAAGCACGGTCCGCAGCGTCTCGTTCGTGACATCGCGCGCGGGAACAGGTGGGCCGCTAAAGGGCGGGAAATGTGCGATCCATGATGCCGCGGCCGGCAATATGCCTTCGGCGACAGATCGCAGCTGCGTGAGATAATGGGCGGCGTCAGGTTTCAAAAAGCAGGGCTGGAACGTCTCGCTCGCCACGTACCGTTTGGCGCTTTTGTCGTAGACCGCGTTCTGCGGAGCTCGTTCCTGATAAAGCGTCAAATCTTTCGATGCTTGCGGTATCGACACGTCGAAGGCCTCGACGATATCGGATCGGTTGACCCCGCCTTCCCAATAAAGACGAAACTCAATGAATTCGAGCCGGCGCTCTACGCCCCATTTCAGCACCGTTTTGCCCCCCGGCATCGCAAGCATCCCAAAGTCGATAGCAACAAAGACTCGATGGGAATATCGACGTGACCCGTTAAGTTATTATCCCCATCTGGATGGCTGGTCAATCTACGAGGGATGCGAATGTCGGCGGCTGTTTCAAATCGCGCGGATCAGGACGTGGTTGGGGAGCCCCTTCTGGCCCGGGCAAAGCCGCGATCCGTGGCAATGAACCGCTCGAGCATCGGCACGATCAGCTTCACCGGATCCGCCGCGGCTTGACCGCTCTCACGGGCCAGCACTTCGGCATAAGCGGCCAGATCCCGATGGAGCGGCCCGGGCAGCGCCACTGTCACCTTAACGGGTTTGTCCTCGACGATGGGACCCAGTTTCAACTTCGCCATGATCAGCTCCTGTAAGGCTCGAGCACGAGGTCGCGGGTGACGATTACCCGAACCGGAAAACCCGGGCGGATGGTGAGCGTTGGCTCGACCTGCAATTGCCGCTGGATGATCTGCTGCCCAGCCTGATTGATGGTGTCCTGCGCGCCGTCACGGATGGCGCGGATCAGCCGGTCCTCGTCGCTGGTCGCGAGTTCGGTTCCAATGCCGAGTAATGTCGAGAGCCCGGCGGCCTTCATCAGATCCCACCAATGATAGTCGACGCCGTCTTCAAGTCCGGCATAGCCGGCGGCGTCCGCGCCGGGCTGACGCTCCAGCACGATCGAATGGCCATTGGGAAAGACCAACCTGTTCCACACCAGCAGCACGCGCCGCTGACCGAAAGTCACGCCGTCATCGTATTCGCCGATGATGCGGGTGCCCTGCGGGATCAGAAGCAGGCTACCGGTCGGGCTGTCATAGACGTTCTGGGTCACCTGGGCGGTGACCTGTCCCGGCAGATCGGAACGAATACCGGTGATCATCGCCGCTGGGATCACGGCTCCCGCCTGAAGGATGTATGGCGATGCAGGTGCCATGACGCGATCGAGGGCGACTGTCTGCCGATCGACGGGCTCATTGAGGAAAGCGGTGTGTCTGTCCTGTGCGGCAGGCAGGCCCCCAAGATCGAGGCCGGCAAGGCTGGATACAGCCGCACTCGGTGTGGCTCCAGTTGCAGGAGCGGTCTGAAAGAACACACGACTGGTGCGAGCGGCTTCTTCTTCGGCCAAACGGCGCTGCTCCTCGGAATCGACGGCCGGCGCTGTGATTGCAGGCGGCGCGACTGGCTGCCCCCGGTTCTGGGCATCGAGGATCGGACCGCCGAGATCACCCGGCAAGGGCGGTCCAAGAACCGGGCCGGTATAGTCGCGCGGCAGTTCGGATAGCCCGTCTGCCGTCGGACGGTTCTCGACAGAATAGTGAGAACACCGGGAATAAAGTGCGCCATTTTCTGGCGTGCCTCACCGATATAAAAGTATGCCAGTCCTGCTAGACCTCCGTTTTTTGGCGGAGGC
>NZ_SLWL01000033.1 GCF_004342915.1 Camelimonas lactis | reverse complement strand
AGCACAAACCGCCTCGTCATGAGGCTTTATAATTGACCCGACTGGCCTACTTTTAAACCGGTGAATGGCCTCTTTTTATTCCGGTGTTTACATCAGGGCATTCCTGCGCTAGCCTAGCGGTCAGGCCTGCGTGTGCGCGGCATCCTGGGGCAAGGATTGACGATCTGGCCGTAGGGCGATGGAGCGGTGTGAGCGCTACGGTTGAATCTGCGGCCATGCAATTCCCGTCTGCGCGTTTGGCCGGGAAGTCGCCCGCGTGCCTATCGGGATTGCCGCGCAAAATCTCGATCGCATGAGGGGGAAACAGGTGCGCGCCCCCGTATAAGCTGCAAGAGCCGGGAAAAGCGAGCAGCGCACATGCGGGCACAGGAATTGGCAGCGCCATGGCGGGAGATTGAATTCGAATGGGACGCGCTCGCGTTGCTAATCAGGCGGACTCTGGGCACCGGCATGGTCGAACCCAGGGCCTATAACAAAGTTACTGATGACAAACTCCTGTTCTGGTCGGCGCAAGGTGACCGGAGAGCCTTCGACGAAATCATTGTTCGTCACGGTCCGTTTGTTCTAAGTGTAGCCAGCCGCATAAGCCCAAATTTTCGCGATGCTGAGGACATTGCCCAGGAGGCAATGATCAAGGTGTGGAAGCACGCTGGCCGCTTCAACCCAAAGCGCGCTCAGTTGAGAACCTGGCTTTACCAGATCGTCGTCAATCTCTGTATTGATCGCCGCCGCCGTAAAGAGCCGGAGTCCCTTCCAGACAACTTTGATGCTGTCGATCCAGGAGCCGCAGCAGACGAGATTTTGACGAGTACCGAGCGCGATGCCGCCCTCGCTGCAGCCATACGCGCATTGCCCGCGAGCCAACAGGCCGCGATGATACTCGTCTACGAGGAAGGCGTATCGGGTGCTGAGGCGGGACGTATTCTTGGGCTATCGGCCAAAGCAATAGAGCGTCTGCTTGCCCGCGCCAGAACGACACTTCGTGAGCGGCTGCTGGCAGAGCGTGATAAACAGGGAGAATAAATATGTTGAAGATCGAACGTTTTACATCTCTGGCGCGAAGTTACGGATCAAATATTGATCTCTGGCCTGTAGAGGTGCAGGCCGATGCGTTGTCTCTGCTAAAAATCTCGAAAGTGGCGCGTACCGTTCTTGCGGAGGAACGCTTGATGGATGATGTGCTCGCGGCGGCGCGCAGGCATCAAGAGATTTCCCTGTGGTCGCCGGGCGAACGCAATGCCGCCCTGGTGCGCCTGAGAACGAACGTCGCTGCGCGAATAGCGCCAGCACCATCCGGGCCGATCCCGTTCGGTGCACGACTTTTTGCGCATGTTCGCGGGCTATGGCCCGATTTGAATTGGATCGGTCTTTCCTCCGGTAGCGGAATAGCAGTGGCCGCGGGACTGTTCATCGGGATGCACTCCCCGAACTTACCCGCCTCCGGTGACCTGCTTTCCACGCTTCAGGTCGCATCGATCCCAATTTTCGCGGAATGAACAGCAATATGGTTCAGAAACAGGTTGGCACAAGAAAATGGCTGCGAATTGCTCTTCCCCTATCACTCGTTTTGAACATGTTCCTCCTCGCTTTCCTGGGGGGGCAAATGCTGCGTGCGACACCGGAGGTTCCAAAAGGTGTTGACCCTCTTGCTCGCATTCTGGCTGTTGCGGAAGCGACCCTTTCTGCTTCTGACTTCAAGTCATTCCGCCAGACTCTTCTCCAAGAAGAACCGCGATATGCGCGAGCCGTAAAGAACGTTACCCAGGCGCGGCAAGAAATGCTGAAGCAGATATCTTCTGACCAATATGATCCTGTCGCAACACTGACGGCCCTCAGTGCAACGCAGTCCGCCTGGACGGAGTTTATGGACGCAATCGGCGGTCCGTTGGTGGATGCGATAGGTCAAATCTCCCCGGAAGGAAGACGCAAGGTGCTTGGCGATCAAAATGCAAAGGGAATACTGCGTGTTCCCTAACAAGGGGCGATCCGACGGGGGCTAGACCCATCCGTTATCGCGTGATCGCCTTCTTTTTAAGAAGTTAGTGAGGACTGTGTGAAGTGCTCGCTTGCGGAAGTACGGACTGTCGCGGCAGCAGACGCACATTCCAACCCGATAAATTGAATGTATGCTTGAGGATTCCCAGCCGGATCGGCAGCGGCGGCATATCTGATCCATCCTGATAAACCTCGCCAAAATGCTCTTCCAGAAACGGCCAGACGATCGTCTGCGCCAACTGGACCAGCTCGCGCTGCATGTCCCTCCCTTAATGTCGCTCACCAGAAGATCTCAGGTCTGCATAGCAGCTCCAAAAAAATGCAGCGGGAGTGTCGCATCGGGGGGCGCGCTTCGTATCAGTAGCAATTCATCCATTTGGGGAAGCTGCTCATGATCGAAAAATACCGACCTAGACCCACCGCAGCGGCGGCGCGAACAGGGGCGGCTTGCCCCCGGCGCCGATCGATCATGGAACAGGCCTATCTTTCAGAAAGTGCTGTTGCCTCGAGCGCTTGGCAGCAGGCCGGATGGCGATTGCCGTTAGCCCGATTCCACGTTGTGGCTAAGAGAAACAGTCACGGAGATCGGCGCTCTACTCAGGATTACAGGTGACGGACGATGAGAAAGAGGAGCGGTTTTATCTGTCTCACCCTGATTCTGTTCATCGGAATATTCGGCTCGGTCAGCGCAGTTGCCCACGAGCGGGCTTCTACGATCCCTTGGGAAAACGAACCCATCGAGGCCGTTTGTTTCCCAACGGATAACGAAAGGCCGGATGCCGTGTGCGTCACTCTTTATGCCGATCAGGACGGATACGAGCTGTGCGTCGCCGACATGATGGCTTCAAGGGAGAGATGCGTCAGCAATTACCCCTCTGGCGATCCGGAAGATGAAGGCCCGGAAGACAATCGTTGGAGCGTGTTCGATCTGTAAAGGTCCGAGCGCATTCCACAGGTGCTGTTGAGTGCCCAGCACACAGGATCGATCACTTCAAAAGGAGAAATGACATGAACAGAAAAATGTGGATCACGCGTCGCTATGTGCTTGGCGCATTTGCGGCAATGTTGGTGGCCGTGATGTCCAGCCCCGCGTTGGCGGCAACGAGAGGCGCGACAGTCTCCAGCGTCAACCTGAGGGCCGGCCCGGGGACATGGTATCCAGTCGTCATGACAATGCCGCCCAGTGCAGCTTTGACCATCTATGGATGTCTCGACGCGGCCTCCTGGTGCGACGTCTCGTGGGGAGGCGCGCGCGGCTGGGTTTCTTCGAACTATGTCAGTGTTTATTATCAGGGTCAGACAGTAGCTCTTTCGCCGGCGCTCATTCCGATGATCGGATTGACCGTTGTCGCCTTCAATCAGGCTTACTGGAATACCCACTATGCCGCCCAGCCCTGGTACGGAAGCTGGAGCACGTATTATCGTACCGGGCCGGCTTACGGTGGCGCCGCGCGAGGTGGCTGCGTTGGAGCTGCATGCGGTGGTTCCGCTGTTGTTCGCGGCCCTAACGGCGGCGGCGCAGCAGTACGAGGAGTATGCGGCCCGGAACGCTGCGCCGGTGGCGCAGTCGTGCGGCAACCTGGTGGCGGACTCGAGTTCCACAGGGGCGTAATGCAGCGTTAAGACGAACCTCGTTCCGGTTCGGAGACGAACACGCGCCGGCCGTTCATATCCGGATCGCTAGCTATGACGCAAGCCAGGCCGAGGCGGATCACCGCCTCGGGATTTTCGTTCAAAAGCTGAGGACCATTCTGCCGGTGAACAAAACACCTGACAGCGGGCCATGCACATGAGGTGAACCTTGGATACTCGTGCAAATAGCCAAGCCCCGATTTCCGGTCCGTCCCAAGCGCCTCGGAGGCGGTCTTCCAATATTTGGTTGCGCGGCCTGGTGGCTTGCGTAATGGCACTCGTCCTCGCCGCCTGTGCGACAACGCCGCCACCGTCTGCAGCTCTGTCTTCGTCGGCGTTTCTGCGCCCGACCTCGGACAAGACGAAACCTTATGCCTACCGTCGTCCGGATGTGAATTTCGCAGCCTATGTAAGCATCATTATCCCACCCACAGCGATCTACGCCGGGCCGGACGCACAATTCGGCAAGATGTCGGCCACCGACCGGCAGGCACTCGCCAGCTACATGCATCAGGAGTTTTCCAAGGTCCTCGGCCGACGCCTTCAACTCGTTGCACAGCCCGGACCAGGGACGTTGCGCGCCAGGCTGACGCTGACCGGTGCAGAAGCAAGCACACCGGTGCTATCCACCGTTTCGCATGTTCTTCCGGTCGGCCTCGTCGTCAATGCGGGCGCTCAGGCCACTGGCGGTCGTGGCACATTCTCCGGCTGGGTGTCCTATGCCGTCGAGATCGAGGATGCCCAGACCGGCACCCTGCTCTACGCACATGTTGCGAGCAGGAGCGCCAACGCACTCGACATCACGGCCAATTTCGGGGGGCTCGACGCGGCGAAGGCCGGGGTGCGCTCGGCGGCGGACCAACTGGATAAGGAGCTGGCCGGCGGCACCAGATAGCTGAGGACGCCAACTGTGCCAGCCGCTTCACTCAAAGCGGCTGGAAGCGTCCTGACGTCAAAACCTAACAGACGCGGTGGGCCAGAAGTTTACCGGTTCAAAGCCGCGCAGACGATTGCAGGAGATCATACTCTGACTGGTAGTTATTCAAAGAAGCACGAACGACATGGTGCCGGCAGGTATACGCATCGGAGTCGCCTTTCCACCATTCAATTCCGCATGATTGGTCTCGGTTTGATCGGCCTGTTGCTTGCCGCATGCGACGACAACGCCAAGACAACAGCCGCGCCACCGCAATCGGTCCGTGTAGTTCACGCTGCAATGATCGAGCATCAGCGCAGCACAGGTGTCACAGGCGAGATACGAGCGCGCATACAGACCGACCTCGCTTTCCGCTCTGCCGGCAAGGTCATAGAGCGGCGGGTGGATGTCGGTTCACACGTGCATGCCGGAGATGTCCTGGCACGGATCGACGACACCGAGCAGCGCGCGGACGTGGAATCCGCTGAGGCTGGTCTTCTGGCGGCGCAAGCGACACTCAATCAAAAGAACCTCGCGTTTCAGCGCTATCAGACATTGGTGGAGACACGCGCCATCGCCCAGTCGACCTACGACCAGGCGAAGGAGGAACTGGCAACGGCAGAAGGGTCGCTGGAATCCGCCAAGGCGTCCCTGGCGATCGCTCGCGATGCACTCTCTCACACCGAACTCAAAGCCAATGCCGACGGCATCATCACGGCGCGAAGCGTCGAGGTCGGCCAGGTCGTATCAGCCGCACAAGCTGCTTTCTCGCTCGCCCATGACGGTCCGCGCGATGCGGTCTTCGATGTCTTTGAAGCATTTTTCCTGGCGGGCCCACCGGGCGACGAAGCGACCGTGGCACCGGTCTCGAATCCTGGCGGCGGTATCCCTGCAAAGGTGAGAGAGGTCGCGCCGGTCATCGATACGACGACTGGAACGATCCGCGTGAAACTGGCGCTCCCCGATGATATCCAGTGGTCCCTTGGAACTCCCGTAATAGGCACTTTTCATACGCCTCCGGACACTGCAATCACACTGCCATGGAGTGCGATGGCGTCAGACGACGGGAAGCCCGCGGTGTGGATCGTGGATGCAACAACACGAACCGTCGCGCTTCGCCCCATCACTGTCGCAAGTTACCGGGCAGGCGAGTTCACTGCTGCAAAAGGGATTTCCGCACAGGAACTTGTCGTTACGGAAGGCGGCAAGTTCCTGCGCCCCGAGCAGGTCGTGAATTGGGAGGGCGACTGACATGAAGCGTCCCTCCCCGGCCATGCTGCTCTTCATTGCGACGGTCTGCGCCTCCTCCTTGTCCTATCATTCCGCTACTGCGGAAAACGCACCGCCACGACCGGTAGTCTGGATGAACGTCGCTGCCGATCGTTCCGAAGCCATGGGTTTCGCCGGTGTGGTTCAGCCGCGCGTGGAGACTGAACTCGCCTTCCGGGTTCTTGGCCGTGTCATCGCACGGCGGGTGGAGACAGGCGACGTCGTCAGGAAGGGTGACATTCTCGCGGAGATCGACCCGCTCACGCTGCAACTCACCGTGATCAGCGCCCGGGCCGATCTCAGAAATGCGAATGCCCAGCTGGAGAATGCCGCGATCAACGAGCGACGCAAGCGCATGCTCACTGCTACCAATACGGCCAGCGCCGCCGATCTCGAACTGGCCGAGCAGGGCCTCAAATCGGCAGAGGCGAATGTCACGCAAGCGCAAGCCAATCTGGCAAAAGCCAACGAGCAGCTCGGCTATGCACGATTGGAGGCTGACTTCGACGGCGTGATCACCTCGACCTCCGTTGAAGTGGGCCAGACCGTTACAGCCGGACAGTCCGTCCTGAAACTTGCACGCCTCGATCAGCGCGATGTCGTCATCGACGTTCCTGAGGCGCAGGTTTCGTTTATCCGTTCGTCCACCCATATCGACGTAACGCTGCAACTCGACGACCGCTTGCGGACATCCGGGCAGGTACGCGAAATCGCTCCGCAGGCCGATGCAGACACCCGAACCTACAGGGTGAAGATCGCCCTGGACAAGGCGCCCGACGTCTTTCGCTTCGGTGCGGTCGTAACCGCCACATTCACAGACGGCGGGCAGGCTCACGACGTCGTGCTGCCCCGCTCGGCTATCGTCGAGAAGGACGGCGCCCCCGCCGTCTGGGTCATCGATCCGCATGCCCTGACCGTGTCGTCCCGCGCCGTTCTCCTGGATCATACCGGGCCGGAAGACCCGATGGTGCGGGTCGATTCAGGCTTGAATGCGAATGAGGGAGTTGTGGTTGCGGGCGTCAGCGAACTTCAGGAGGGACAAAAGATCAGGCTTGGACAGGAGTTGCACCCATGAAGAATTTCAACCTTTCGGACTGGGCGCTCGAACATCGTTCCTTCGTCTGGTATTTCATGATCGCCTTCGCGGTCGCCGGTATGTACGCTTATCTCAACCTCGGACGGGAGGAGGATCCGTCCTTTACCATCAAGACGATGGTGATCCAGGCCCAATGGCCGGGCGCTTCTGCCGAAGAGGTCACCCAGCAGGTCACCGATCGTATCGAGAAAAAGCTCCAGGAGCTCGACAGCCTCGATCGGACGCGCAGCCTCACGACCGCCGGCAAAACCACGATCTTCGTCGATCTTCTTCCGACGACCAAGGCACGCAATGTCCCGGCGACATGGCAGCGCATCCGCAACATGATCGGCGATATCCAGCAGCAGTTTCCGTCCGGCGTCGTCGGGCCGTTTTTCAACGATCAATTCGGCGATGTTTACGGAAATATCTTTGCCTTCACCACGGAAGGCTTGAACCAGAGGCAGTTGCGCGATCTCGTCGAGGATGCCCGCACCAAGGTCCTGACAGTGCCGAATGTCGGCAAGGTCGACATCATTGGCGCTCAGGACGAGGTGATCTATCTGGAGTTCTCCACCCGCAAGATCGCAGCGCTCGGCATCAATCAATCCGACATCGTCGAAACCCTGCAAAAGCAGAATGCCGTCACCCAGTCGGGCTTCGTCGACGCCGGGCCGGAGCGCATCGCGCTACGCGTCGGTGGCCGCTTCATCTCCGAAGATAGCCTCCGGGCGATCAACCTGCGCGTCAACGATCGCTTTTTTCCGCTGACGGATGTTGCAACCGTCAAACGTGGTTACGTCGATCCTCCCTCGTCGCTGTTCCGGTTCAACGGCAAGCCGGCGATCGGGCTTGCAATCGGAATGAAGGCCGGTGGCAATCTGCTTGAGTTTGGTCACGCTCTTGACGAGATGATGGAGCGCATCGTCCAGGATCTGCCGCTCGGCGTGTCCGTCGATCATGTCTCCGATCAACCAGCCGTGGTCGATGAAGCCGTTTCCGGCTTTACCAGAGCCCTGTTCGAGGCGGTCGCCATCGTGCTTGCCATCAGCTTCATCAGCCTTGGCCTGCGCGCCGGGCTGGTTGTGGCGATCTCCATCCCGCTGGTGCTCGCCATCACCTTCATGGTGATGCAATATTCCGGTATTTCCCTGCAGCGCATCTCGCTCGGTGCTCTCATCATCGCGCTCGGTCTTCTGGTCGACGACGCGATGATCGCCGTCGAAATGATGGTGGCCCGCCTGGAGGTCGGTGACACTCTGCGCAAGGCTGCGACCCATGTCTACATATCGACTGCCTTTCCGATGCTGACCGGCACGCTGGTCACCGTCGCAGGCTTCCTGCCGATCGGTTTCAACAACAGCAACGCCGGCGAATTCACCTTCACGCTATTCGTCGTACTCGCGGTTTCGCTGACCGTGTCCTGGATTGTCGCCGTCCTGTTCACCCCGCTGCTGGGCGTGACGATCCTGCCGAAGACGATGAAAAAGCACGAGGAGCACAAGAGCCGTATGGGCGCCGCCTTCTCATGGCTGCTTCAGCTCTGCCTTCGCTTTCGCTGGGTGACCATCATCGTAACAATTGCCGCGTTTGGTCTGTCCGTTGCCGGCATGTCGCTGGTTCAGCAGCAATTCTTTCCCGCGTCCGACCGTCCGGAGCTTATCGTCGACTGGAACCTGCCGCAAAACAGTTCTATGGCCGAGACGAGCCGGCAGATGGCGCAATTCGAGCGGGAAAAGCTCACCGGCAATCCCGATATCGATCACTGGTCGAGCTATGTCGGCAGGGGCGCCCCGCGCTTCATCCTGTCCTTCGACGTCCAGCCCGACGATCCCACCTTCGGCCAGATCGTCATCGTCTCGAAGGGTATTGAGGTCCGCGACCGGCTCAAGGCCGACCTGCAGGCCTATTTGCTGAAAACCTTCCCGGGCACCGACGCCTTCGTCAGGACACTGGACATCGGCCCGCCGGTGGGCAAGCCAATCCAGTATCGCATCTCCGGTCCCGACATTCAAAAGGTCCGCGACCTGGCGCAGAAGACGGCTGGTATCGTGATGTCGCACCCTTCCCTGACCGGCCTCGTCTTCGACTGGAACGAGCCGGCGCGCGTCGTGAAGGTCGACGTCCTTCAGGACAAGGCCCGGCAGCTCGGGGTCTCGTCCGAAGATATCGCGACCGCCCTCAACGGTGTCGTCCAGGGTGCGACCGTGACACAGGTCCGCGATGCCATCTATCTGATCAATGTTGTCGGACGGGCAGAAGCGAAGGAACGCGCCTCCATCGACAGCCTGCTCGACCTCCAGCTGCCAAACTCCAGCGGCAAATCCATCCCGCTCTCTTCCGTGGCCAGATTCGATTACGGCCTGGAACAACCGACGATCTGGCGGCGCAACAGAATACCAACGATCACGATCAAGGCGGGTGTTCGCGACAACCTGCAGCCTGCCACGATTGTCCGGCAGCTCGATCCGAAGATAGAAGAACTGAAGGCCTCTTTGGAACCGGGATACGATATTGCCATCGGCGGTACTGTCGAGGAGAGCGCCAAGTCCCAAGCGCCGATCATAAGCGTGGTGCCGGTCATGATTTTCGTCATGACAACGCTTCTGATGACGCAGCTTCAAAGCTTCCACAGGTTGTTCCTTGTCTTCTCGGTCGCTCCACTTGCGCTGATCGGCGTCGTTGGCGCGCTGGTCTTGAGCCAGGCGCCATTGGGTTTCGTCGCAATCCTCGGCGTGCTCGCCCTGATCGGTATCCTCATCCGGAACTCGGTGATCCTGATCGTCCAAATCGAAGACCTGCGCACAACAGGAATCCCGCCGTGGCAGGCCGTCGTCGAGGCGACGGAGCATCGGATGCGACCGATCATGCTGACGGCCGCCGCTGCGACCCTGGCGTTGATCCCCATCTCAAGAGAGGTGTTCTGGGGACCGATGGCCTACGCCATGATGGGCGGCATCGTCGTCGGAACCGTCCTGACCCTGCTGTTCCTTCCCGCTCTCTATGTGACCTGGTTCAGGATTCCCCGCGATGTCGAACACAATTGATTCCACGGCATCGCTGCGACGGCTTTCGTCACTGGATGCCGTTGCCGCCCGAAAAGCCTGCTTACGCAATTCACGCGCGTGGCGAAGGCGCATCATATTGTTTCCGCTCCTTCTTTCCATGCTCGGCGGCTGCGCTGGCCGGCCGGAAAATGTCCTTCAGCCCGTGGCTTTGACGACGAACGACACAAGCCGCGTCGACATGCTGGTCGCGACCACCCGAAAACCCGCCGCAGATCCCGGCGAGCTTTATTCCGGAGAGCGCGGAACGGCGATCTCGCTCAACAACCTCACCGTTTCCATCCCGCCGGATGATGGGCGGAAGATCGGGGAGGTCCAGTGGCCGAAGCGCGTGCCCCCCAACCCTGCGAAAGAGTTCGCCGTGCTCAAGGACGAGAAGGTGATCTCAGAGCAGCAGGCGCTCAACTGGTTTCGCAAGAACCGGAATGCAAAGCGGCAGGTGATCATCTTCGTGCATGGCTTCAACAACACCTATGCGGATGCCGTCTTTCGTTTTGCCCAGATCACTCATGACGCCGGAACCGATGCCGCTCCGATCCTGTTCACCTGGCCCTCCCGCGCCAGCGTTCTCGGCTATCTCTACGACAAGGAAAGCACGAACTATTCACGCCGTGCCCTGGAGGATTTGATCATCCAGGCTGCCCGCAGCCCTGACGTCGGCGATATCACCATCCTTGCCCATTCCATGGGAACATGGCTGACGGCCGAGGCTCTGCGCGGGATCGCGATGCGCGAAAAGACGATCCCGGCGAAGGTCCGCAACGTCGTGCTGGCGTCGCCCGATATCGATGTCGACGTCTTCCGCCGCCAACTCATAGAGATGGGACCGAAGCGGCCGCAGTTCACCATTTTTGCCTCGACACGCGACCGGGCGCTTGAGGTATCGAGATGGATCTCCGGCGGAGTCAACCGTGTCGGCGGTGTCGATACCACCGCTTATACCGGCGTGCTGAAGCAGCTTGGGATCACGGTGATCGATACCAGCACCGTGCGTTCCAAGGACGCCCTCGGCCACAACGCCTTTGCCGATAGCCCGGAAATCATCGGGCTCCTGGGGAAACGCCTGGCTGGTCAATCCCTCGAGGGCGGTCAGGTGACATTGGCCGATCACGTCGGGATGGCGGCAATCGGTACGGTCAATCTGGCCGGCTCCGCGGCGAGAACTGTCGTTGCAGCCCCGATGTCGGTGGTCAGCCCCGAAGCACGGAAGATCTTGCAACAGGAACTATCCGGGACATCAGGGGGCCTCGTCAATGGACAGATCGCTTACTGAACGTCAGCGAGGCTGTATCATTCGCTTTACTATGAAGGGAAATCGGCAATGAACACCATTCAGGCAACACCGGCGGCTGTTACTGTTGTTGGCAATAATCTTCTGTATTTAATGAAACACAATCGCGTCTGCATTTTCACTTGCCATCATCCAGCATGAATGGATATATGGTCGCCGGCAGTCATCGCATGATGACATGAAATTAACCTGTCGGTTCAGGGGGATGCTGGCCTTTCCCATGTCAGCCAAACTGCTGACGTATTTGGGGCGAGCTGAGGGCGGGAATATGCAGCAAGAAAAATTCATCACGACAGCCTCATTGGACGCCGGGGAAATCAATCTCATCCATCGCTACTGGTGCGCCGCCAACTATCTGTCGGTCGGCCAGATCTATCTTCTCGACAATCCGCTCCTGCGCGAACCGCTCCAGGCCCAGCATATCAAGCCGCGCCTGCTCGGCCACTGGGGCACGACGCCGGGGCTGAACTTCATCTATGCGCACCTGAACCGGGTGATCAAAGCCCGTGATCTCGACGTCATCTATATCTGTGGCCCCGGCCATGGCGGGCCGGGCATGGTGGCCAATACCTATCTGGAAGGCATCTATAGCGAGATCTATCCGGAGATCGCCGAAACGACCGACGGGATGCGAAAACTGTTCCGCCAGTTCTCCTTCCCGGGCGGCATTCCGAGCCATGCGGCGCCGGAGACGCCCGGATCGATCCACGAAGGCGGCGAGCTCGGTTATGCGCTGGTTCATGCCTATGGCGCGGCCTTCGACAACCCGGACCTGATCGTCGCCTGCGTGGTGGGTGACGGCGAGGCGGAAACCGGTCCGCTGGCAGCAAGCTGGCATTCCAACAAGTTCATCAATCCGGCCCGCGACGGTGCGGTTCTGCCGATCTTGCACCTGAACGGCTACAAGATCGCCAATCCGACTCTGCTTTCGCGCATCGGCGACGAGGACCTGAAGAAGCTGTTCGAGGGCTACGGCTACGAGCCGCTCTTCGTCGAAGGCCATGAGCCCGAGGTGATGCACCGGCTGATGGCCGGCGCGATGGACAGGGCGATGGAGCGTATCCGGGCGATCCAGGATAGGGCGCACGGCGGTGCCTCCCCTGCCGAACTGCCGCGCTGGCCGATGATCGTGCTGCGCAGCCCGAAAGGCTGGACCGGTCCGAAGGAAGTGGACGGCAAGAAGGTCGAAGGCTTCTGGCGCGCCCATCAAGTGCCGGTTTCCGGCTGCCGGGAAAATCCGGATCACCTGAAGATACTCGAAGACTGGATGCGGAGCTACGATCCGGAAGATCTGTTCACTGCCGATGGTGGGCTGAAGCCGGAACTGAAGGCGCTCGCGCCAGAAGGCGACCGGCGCATGGGCGCCAACCCGCATGCCAATGGCGGCCTCTTGCGCAAGGAACTGAAATGCCCGCCGCTCGCCGACTACGCGATCGACGTGCCGGAACCCGGCAAGACGGTGGTGCAGACGACGGAAATCCTCGGCAAGTATCTGCGCGATATCCTGACGCTCAACGACGCGGAGAAGAATTTTCGCATCTTCGGCCCGGACGAGACGGAATCGAACCGGCTGGGTGCCGTGTTCGAAGTGACCGACCGCGTCTGGATGGAGAAGATCGAACCCTTTGACGTACATCTGTCGCCCGATGGGCGGGTGATGGAAGTGCTGTCGGAGCATTTGTGCCAGGGATGGCTGGAAGGCTATCTGCTGACCGGCCGGCACGGCTTCTTCTCCTGCTACGAAGCCTTCATCCACATCATCGACAGCATGTTCAACCAGCATGCCAAGTGGCTGAAGGTGACGCGCGAGCTGGAATGGAGAAAACCGATCTCGTCGCTCAACTATCTGCTCACCTCGCATGTGTGGCGGCAGGACCACAACGGCTTCTCGCACCAGGACCCCGGCTTCGTCGACCTCGTCGCCAACAAGAAGGCCGATATCGTGCGCATCTACCTGCCGCCGGATGCCAATACGCTTCTGTGGGTGGCCAACCATTGCCTCAAGACCTGGGACCGGATCAACGTCATCGTCGCCGGCAAACAGCCGGAGCCGCAATGGCTGAACATCGAGGATGCCGCGAAACATTGCCAGGCCGGGATCGGCATCTGGGACTGGGCCGGCAATGAAGAGGATACGATCTCGCCCGACTTGGTGATGGCCTGCGCCGGCGACGTGCCGACGATGGAAACACTGGCGGCGGTCTCCATTCTGAGAGAAGCGATCCCGGACCTGAAGATTCGCGTCGTCAACGTCGTCGACCTGATGACGCTGCAGTCGAAGGACCAGCATCCGCACGGGATTACCGACGAGGACTTCGACCAGATGTTCACCACCGAGCGGCCGGTGATCTTCGCCTATCACGGCTACCCCTACCTCATCCACCGGCTGACCTATAAACGCACCAACCACCAGAACATCCATGTTCGAGGTTTCGTTGAGGAAGGCACGACCACGACGCCCTTCGACATGACGGTGCTGAACCAGCTCGACCGCTACCACCTCGCCATCGAGGCGATCGAACGCGTGCCGGGGCTGAAGGAAAAGGCCGGTCATGTGGTCGAAAGCCTGTGCGGCAAGCTGCAGGAGCATTTCACCTATGTCCGTGAACATGGCGAGGACATGCCGGAAATCAGGGATTGGACATGGCGACCCGGTTCTTAGTTTTCGGCAGTAGAACAACATCCAGTCTGTCGCTGCTCCAGAGAGTTTGCGACAGGAATTCGAGACGGTTCCCATGGTTCGTATCCTAGCCCAAGCAATTCTGTCTGCCGCAGGCGTTGTAGTGGCCCTCTTCGTTTCGAGAGACGCGGTGGGGTTTCCTGTCTATCAAATGGTCGGCGCACTGTTCTTGATCGCAGCTTTGGCCGTCATCGTCTGGTACTGCGTGTTCCACGGGATGGTGGGCACTGATTCCACCGGATGATGGGCGCGCGTTCCACGCGATCATGGGCAGCATTTCCACGGCATCGTGGGCA
>NZ_SLWL01000032.1 GCF_004342915.1 Camelimonas lactis | reverse complement strand
GGCTGCCCGAGGCGTGGAATCGATGCCCACGATGCCGTGGAATCCATGCCCACGATCGCGTGGAATCGATGCCCATCATCCGTGGAATCCGCACGGGTGGGTTCTGGTTTGCGTTCATCATGGCGGTCAGAACTTCCCGTAGATGGTTCTCGTCAGGCCCAGCAGCTCGCAAACGCTTTCGTCAGCGAGGCTGATAAGGGTCGGCATGCGTTCAAACTCTCGCTGGGCGACAGCGGCCAGGTCGGCGGGAAGTGTCTTCACCACATCGGTCATATCGCTCAGAAGATCCTCAACGATGATGTCCAGCCGGCGCGCCAGTTCGTGGATCCGGACAGCGTGGTCTTCGGTGATGGTTACGGTTGCGGGCATGTCTGGCCCCTCCATTCCTGTTCTGTCTGGATGGCCGGTCAGGCCGCGGCTTCGAGATAGCCAAGGGCGGCCCTGATCATGACTTTTGGCGCGTCATCATCATCGAGCATGTCCAGTTCGGACATCGCCAGCCGGAGAGCCTCGGCCGCGCCATCCCGCGACACGGCCGGGCGATCCCAGCCGCAAATCGCGCCGTATGGTTCCTCGTAGGTCGTGCGGACATCCCGAACTGTCCGACCGCGAGATTTCCCGCCGGTGCGGCGTCAGCCCCAATACCGTCGGCACCTGGCGCGCGAAAACCCGAAGCCGGCCTGAGGAACGAAATGCAGCATGATCACCAGCCAGCGCGCGGCGCGCCGTCCCGATACCGGCCGGAGTTTGTCACGCAGGCTGAGAAGCTATGCCGGCTTGGCGCGACTGACGTGGATCTGGCGGACTTCTTTGGCGTCAGCCGGCAGACCGTGCACCGCTGGAAGCGCGGCAACCCGGAATTTTGTGACGCCGTAAAAAAGGGGAAGCTGGTTGCCGACGCCAATGTTGCCGAGGCCCTCTATCGGCGT
The DNA here is from genome assembly GCF_004342915.1 of Camelimonas lactis. Lineage (GTDB taxonomy): Bacteria > Pseudomonadota > Alphaproteobacteria > Rhizobiales > Beijerinckiaceae > Camelimonas > Camelimonas lactis. Next base: position 13,497 of record NZ_SLWL01000032.1, on the reverse strand, counting down.
GCCGTGGGATACAGCCATCCCGCCGTCAGGATCTCCGCGGCGGCAGATGGCCGGCACGTCGCCATCCCGTATGTCCGGAAGTACCCGCCAGACACCACGGCCGCGATTTTCTGGCTGAAGAACAGGCGGCCGGCCGAATGGTCCGACAAACAGGCCAGGGAGCTGGTTTCCACGCCGCCACCTAATGAGGTTCCTGCAAATCCGCAGGGACCTTGCGGGGCGCACATCCGACGAATTTCGTCTGATGTCAGCCGGGCAAAAGTACGAAATCCGTCCTTTTGGCAGGTGCCGCCATCGCGCATCGCTAGCGGATGCGTCTAATTACCTTCACGGGGCTTTCAACGAGCACCTCGTGAAGTGCGGACCCATCACTCGCAATGCCAATGCAATCGCCATTCCAGTAGCGGCGCGCCCAATCTCCACCGGGATCATATGGCCTCAACGGGCCCCACCACGCCCGATGAACCGGGGCCATCTGGTTGCAAACCTCGACCTCCAGCAGGGCCCTCGGCGGAGCGTTCGCGTGCCCCTGATACTGGGCGGCGTAGCTATCCGCTGCCGTAAGGCTGTCAAATAGGAAAATGCTGCCAAAACGCGATGGGAGGTGGGCGTATTCGCGCTGGCGAATGGTTTCCAGTACCCGTTCCCGGTTCCATTCAGGATGGCGGCTCCCTTGGCGGGAAACTTCTCGACCCCACCAGCCAGGATCAATCGTATCCAAAACGAAGCGAGGTTCGCAGGAATGGAAAAAGCGTTGGGTCATTTTTCTGGAGCCCCAGAGCGGTGAGATAGAATCGGGAAGCGTTGGATTTCGCCACAAGGTGCGCGCGCGAGGCAACAAGCTGGAGGTTCCGGTGGAATACGTCGGAACCTAGATGCGGATTTTCTGCGCAATACGCGCAGTGCCGCCGTGTTTCAGATCGATTTCGACAAACGGGCATTCCGTTTTACCGTTATTATTCAATGTGTTGAGGCCGATTTTCTCGCAAAATCGGGCAAAACGGGCACTCCGCTCGTCAGGAAGGCATCCGAGTTTCCGGACAGTACATGCGCGCGCACGCGATGATCCTGACTGGTCGCCCCGCCGGGGCATAGGTAGCAGCCATACAGCAGCGGTCAGGGGCGGACTTGGACCTTTGAGCGGCGGCCAGCACCCGCGCCAAGGGGTTGTCGAAATGACAACAGCCTGCGCCAGTGGCGTAATTTCGCTGCCAGTACGCACGTGCGAGCGCGAGAGCCAGGCTGGACAATTTCGCGACCAGTACGCGCCCATGCCCGCGCGCGATGCGCCCCTGCTGCGGAAGCAGATAGGCCAGTGACAGGCCGTCCAGCGGGGGTGTCACCGGTCTGAAACTGTTTCTGGATAAGGGTTTTTTATCGCCTGCCCTCCCCGCTGTCACCGCCTATCACCGGGGACTGGCGACAGGCCTGCTGGGAGTTTCTGCGCAGAGTGCGCGCGCGGGCCGCAACCGCACCATCGGATTATCCGATAGCGTGGAGCGACCCGGAGCCAAGCGCGAGAGCGGCAGAAATAGCGCCGCCCTTATTTCGATTGTGCGTCAGCGAAGGACTTCAGCACGTTCTGCATCAGGGTCAAATGACCCTTCCCGCCAGCAAGCCGCTTGAAGGTCTCAATCAGATCCTCATCCAGCTTGAGCAGAACGCCCTTCCTTTCGGAAGGCTTCACCATAGTGACGTTGCCCCAGAAGTCTGGGCCAAGATCCGGCCCAGCGGGCGCTTCAGGATTGAACCGTCCTTCGCCCTTGGCGCGCTTGTCATGAAGTTCCTGGCGAGAAAAGACGGGTGACCTTTTTCCGGTCATTGTCTCCTCCTTTCCGCGCGGAGATTATGCGAACGACGTCATTCCGCATGGTGAAGACAACCATCAGAAGCTGGTCGTTCACCATCCCAAGAGCCGTCCACCGCTCCTCCCCGTGCGTCATCTGATCCGATGGGCCAATCAGGACGGGGCCTTCAAAAATCGCCTGCGCGAACAAGAAGTCCACGCCGTGTTTTTGATAATTAGCCTCGTCCTTCTTCGGGTCCCATGTGAATTTTTCGAAAAGCATATTGTTCTCCACCAAGTGCGCCTGGCGGTGGGCGCTGATTGATTGATTGCGTCAGCATCGACGGGTCCCCTTGGTGGTGATCTTTCCGGGCATATCCGGGCAAAGCCCGATGTCAGATATATATGCAAAAAATATATACTCGTCAACCATCAATGATCCTTGGCGCCTCCTCTCACTGGTCAGCTGAAGCTGAGCCTTATCTAGGTGGGTTTGTCACAGAGTGCGGGCGCGCGTAGGCGTGCAGGCGCACGGGATCCGGCCTGTATCGAGCCAATTTGAGCTCACCGAAATTGGGGACCGCAACCACTGCCGGGAAAGCCAACAATGCCGGCCGAATAGGCACTGTTCTCTGGCACCACGGCTTATTCGCCGGAAGGCAGCTTTCTAGGGCCACGTTGGCGTGGCTTCGAGTGCGTTAGGACAATCACAGGCGGTCCGTCCTTGTCCGCACGGACGATTGCCCCGGAGCCAGAATCGCCCCCAGCGTCAGGAGAGCCAAGCTGCGAGCCTCCGAAGTCAGCTGCTCGTTTTTCTATCTCGATAACGGTCTGCGCCGTGATGCGCATCAGCCTTCCAACGCGAAAGGATGGCAACTCTTTCGAGTTCACCATGTGGCGGATGTGATTTGCGGAACAGCCCCAGCGCTTGGCCAGCTTCTCAACCGAAAATGGCCGGTCATCGATGGCGCTCGGGCTCCCTTCAGGCCGCGCCTCGCCCTCGGTTGGCCATGCCTTCAGATATGCCTCAACCTCAGAAACCAGCCACAACCGTTCGGAATGCCATTTCCTCGGTGGAGGAAGAAATCCGCCAGCAACCATGACGTCAATCGTGTTAACCCCGACGCCGATTGAAAGGGCGACTTCTGCTCGGCTGAGAGCAAGGCGGACAACCGGGCGATGCGTAAGCGATGTCATATGAGCTCCGCAGGTCCGGGCTGGGGCCATGACATGGCTGGCCAGCCGATTTATCCGAAGTCACCTCGCGAGCGGAAAGCGCTTCAATCCGCTTCAGGTCCGCTTCACGGCGCGAGCCGTCGACGAGGCGATGGACCGATTTATCTACTATCGTCACGCGAGCAGAATGACGGTTTTCCCCGAGATTGGGGAGAACCTCTCTGGCCGGCGGCGCTCATTGCCAAAGGGTCTATCCTGAACAGATACCCCCGCAGAAAACCGGCCGCACCGATTTATCGGACATCATCACGCGAGGGACGCACCGATTTATCTGAAGTCATATCGCGAGCGGAAAGAGCGACGACAGGGGTGTCAACTGAACTGATACCCCGGCCATCGGCGCGAGTTTTCGGACCAGTACGCGCCCGCACGCACGAGGCCGGCCTAATTTTGCGAGGCGGTCACGCGGATGATTTTTGTCAGGCGCCCTACGCGCGGGAGTTTCTGGACGCCGTAAAAGCGAACGCGGTCACTTGTCTGGGATGGCTTGGCCGGTCACGGCAGAAACGGCATGAACAAAGGCCGTCAGTATCTGCCTGTCAGACAGAGCGCTTGTAATCGGGAAGTCTGTGGCATTCCCGCCGGGGCCGCAGCCTGGCCCTTCGGTTCTCACCACGTTGAGATAGCGGCCCGTGCCAGCCCAGTCTTTATCAGTCCCACGACGGTCCTGAATCCACGCCAGTTTCCACGCGCCAGCAACCTGCCACTCAACCTTGGGCTGCTTCTTTCCGTCTTCGCCAAAAATCATTGTTGCCCCCTATTCGGGCCATTCTGTCAGCCAAATAGGCGAGCGAACAGCCCGCGGCGCTCTGGCTGTGGCGCAGGCAGGGCCGCCAGCGCCTTTTCCGCCTGATCCTGCCATTTCGTTGTTTCGGCCTTGAGCTCATCCGACCGCTTCCGCTCGGCTTCCAGTAGCGCCTCAAGGCCCTTCGCCTCGGCTTGAAGGCCTTCAACACGCTTGGCGGTTTCGTTCAGGCTGACAATGGTTTCGCGGGCCTCTTTCAGCTCGCCGGTCAATTCCGATACCCGGCTTTCCAGATAGGCCAGAAGCTGCCGGCTGCCATCGAGGGGAGGGGGGACATCACTGGTGACAGCGCCAGGGTCATCACCGGCGACAGGACTGGCGATAACACCAGAGACATCACCGGTGGCGTCACCCCCGGGGTTGTCACCTGCTGACTGGTCCAATCGCTCGACCGGGACAGACACCCGCGCCTTTCCATCGTTCCCGATGGTCTTTTTCCACCCTTTGCGGATGGCGAGCCGCTTGGCGCTGGCGGCATTGATCCCGAGCGCCTTGGCCAACTCGGCATAGGTCAGCAGCTTGGTTTCCATATCACCCCCAGCACCGGTGACGTCGCTGGCGATGACACCGGCGATATCACGGGCGACGACACCGGCGTCATCACCGGCGGCGGCATCATGCCGATTCGGCCGTTAACCGCCCGTTAACGATGGTTCGCTGGCCCGCGCTGGTACGGGGAGTGAAAACGAGTGAAAGCTGGTTAAAACTATATAATTCAATATCTTATACGATTCCTGTAGTCTGTGTTTCAGACAAATCAGGAGCGACCATGACTGCGCGCTACTCCGAAGCACCAATGACAATCCGGGCAGACGGCCCATTGCGGGCCGCGCTGCGTCAGCTGGCGGACCAGGACGGGACAAACGTCTCAGAATTTCTGCGCCGGGAGCTCCGCGCCATGGTTGCGCGAAAGCGGGCAGGGGCCGCGGCGAACGACAACGGCGGGAAAGGCGACCTGCAATGAGCATGGACACTGCGTCCCCCACGACCGCCGCCGCCAGCGAAGCGACGCAGGAGAGCAAGCCGCCGCGCGTTCCTATCGAGCGCCATGTTGTGACCTGCGTGCAGGAGCTTGAGCGCATCAGGGCGAACGTCGACCAGACGCTTTACGTCATGCGCCACGGCCAGTTCGACAACCCGGAACTGTGGCTGACCATCGGCAACATCTCGCTCCACGCGGACCAGCTTCTTCGGTCCTACGAGGCGTATCACGAGGTCCGGAACTGCGAGGGCCAGGCATAATGGCACCAGTGTATGATTTCTCCGGCGCGTTCCGGAATCTGAACAGCGCTCTTTCCGGCCTCGGTGACAGCTTCGAAGCCGCCGCCCTGAAAAAGCAGCGCGCCGGCATCGGTGAGGATGCTCTGGCGGGCAATTTCTCAGGCGCAGCCGCCAAGGCGTTCAAAGCCGGCGATTTCGACTCCGGCCTGAAGCTGCTGGGCATGGGGCGCGAGCAGGCCGACAACGCGGCAGCTGACAAGAGCATGTCATTGATGCTGGGTGGGGCTCCGCTCCAGACGACGCAATTCGGGGACGGTACTCTGGGAGGTATCGGCCGCCTTGGAGCCGGTGCACCGGCCGGACAGAACGGCGGCGGCGGGACACTGGCGGATCTCGGGCGCTACAACCAGAACGGCAACCTTCCCAGCTTCGCCCGCATTGGCGGGAGTCCTGACGCGCTCCGGACTGGCATCATTGAAACGGCGAAGGCCATCGGCGCCGATCCGGTTGACCTGGCTACCGCCATCTCGTTCGAAACGGCAGGGACATTCGATCCGACAAAGGCCGGGCCAAAAACGAAATGGGGCCAGCATCGCGGCTTGATCCAGTTCGGAGAGCCGCAGGCCCAGGAATACGGCGTCGACTGGAATAACCCGCTTGGCTCGCAGCTTGGCGCGAACGGCGCGGTCGCCAAATACCTGACGGCCAGGGGCTTCAGACCCGGTATGAGCGGGCTGGATCTATATTCCACGATCAATGCCGGCTCGCCGGGGCGCTACGCAGCGTCCGACACTGCGGCCGGCGGAACGCCTGGCGATGTCCGCGATAAGTGGACGAACCAGATGGCTGACCATCGAGCCAACGCCCAGCGGCTTATTGGCGATGTCGCGCAACAGCCAACGCAGGTTGCCCAGGCCCAGACTGGCGCGACGACACCAGATCAGGCCCGCGCCGGCATCGCTCGCATCGATAGCCTGTTGAATGACCAAGAATTGACGCCGCAACAGCGCCAGAGCCTTGAGCAGCGTCGCGAGCGATACGTTCAGGTCGCGCAGGGCGGCCAGCAGGGTCAGCCGCAGGCCGACATGCCGGCCCAGGGCGCAATGGAAGCGCAGCAGGCGTTCCAGATCCCCGGCACGGGTCAGGTAGTCCCGGCCGGAACCCGTATCACGCCGCGCGCCATGGCCGCCATGAAAGTCATGAACAGCAGCGCTTCAGCCAGCCGCAAGGAAGTGGCGAAGATGGTTCTTCAGGAGGAATTGAAGAACGCGAATCCGGTGACGCAGCTTGATATCGAAGGCAAGCGGCTGAGCAACGAGAAGGCGCGTCGCGACCTCGCCCGGGGCGAAACGACCGCTAACATCACGGAGTACAACTACGCCAGGGAGCAGGGCTACACCGGGTCATTTGACAAGTTCCTAGCCGACAAGGCGCAGAAAACCACTGTCGATATGCGCGGCGAGAGCGAGGAAGCCAAGGCCATCGGGCAGGCGGCCGGCAAGCGCGCCGGAGAGACCATGAGCGCCGCCAGTCTCGGCGTGAAACAGCTCCAACGCATCGGGCGGATGGAAGTCCTGATGGAGCAGGTTGAAACCGGGAAAATGGCCCCGGCCAGAATGAACTTGGGAGCTTGGGGCAAGGCCCTCGGCGTGAATGACGACTTCCTGAACAGCATGGGGCTCGACCCGAAGAAAGTTGGCGATGCTCAGGCCCTGAATGCCATCGCCGGCCGCATGGTCATCGATATGATTGGCGCTGGCGGGTTCCCGGCCAACAACTTCTCCGACGCTGACCGCCAGTTCATCACTGGAACCGTCCCCCAACTCGCCAACGACCCGCGCGGCAACAAGCTCATCATGGAGGCTGCGCGCCGAACCGCCCAGATGGACATCGAGAAGGCGAAGGCGTGGCGGCAGTGGAAGCACACCAACAAATCCGGATCGTTCGATGATTTCGAAATGCTCTGGGCGGATCAGGTCGGGTCGAAGAACCATTTCGCGGACCTGGCCGAGCAGGCGGCGGCCATCACCGGCGCACGCCCCGGCGCCCAGCAGGGGCAACAGCAGCAAGGGCAGCAGGGCCAGCAACGTCAGCCGGCCGCGCTCGGCCCGTCGCCTGAGGCCGTCCAGCACCTGAGAAGCAACCCGCAGTTCCGCGACCAGTTTGACGCCAGATACGGGGCCGGCGCGGCGGCGCGGGCTATGGGGGGGCGCTGATATGGCAAACGTCTTCGATCAGTTTGAAGCTGCTGACAGGGCTTATGCAGCGTCACAGGGGGCGGGCCAGCCTTCTGTGAACGTTTTCGACCAGTTCGATGCTGCCGACCGCGCCCACGCAGCCGCACAGGGCTCCGGCACGCTCAACGACGTGGTCATGTCCACGGAAACCGGCATCGTCAAAGGCGCGGCTGAAATGGCGATGCTGCCTTTGACCGTGCCGAGGATGATGCGAAGCCTTCTGAAAGGCGGCGCTGATTATGCCGTTGATACGCTTGAAGCTGGTCGCCGGGCGGTATTCGGACTCGACCAAGCCTCGCCAGAGGAACTGGCCCGCAGAGAGGCGGATGCGTCCCGCTCCGCAGTCGTTACCAACGCCATTGACGCCGGCCAGGGCGCTGTTCGCGACTATCTGAAAGAGACCACGCACAAGCCGCAGACGCTCCCCGGCCAGTACGCTGAAACCTTGGGTGAGTTTGCCGGCGGCGGCCTTCTGACAAAAGGAACGGCCGCCCAGCGCGTCGCGCAGTTCGCAATCCCGGCTCTGGTCAGCGAAACTGCGGGGCAGGTGACAAAAGGGACGGATGCGGAGCCATGGGCCCGTGTGGCTGGAGCGCTGGGCGGGGGCCTCGCAACGGCGGCATGGCAGGTGCCCAAGGGCGTGCAGTCTGTCCTGTCGAATAGCCTGAAGGGGGTCAGCGAGGCGGAATACGACGCGGCTCTGGCTTTGCAGGCGCGGGGAGCGGAGCAGGGCGTAAACCTGACCTTGGGCGAGGCGCTCAATCAGGTCACTGGCGGCCGGGCCAAGAACCTGTCCCGCATGGAGGCTGTTGTCGCGGGGAACGGCGGCAAGGCCTCCCAGATCATGGATGATTTTTACGCGGCGCGCCCCGGCCAGGTGGAGAACGCCGCCCGGTCTGCCTTTGATGACCTGGGGGCCGCGCCGCAGAACCCGGGCGCCCTCGGAGACGATGTATCGGCCGCCGCGCGCGCTGCCGTCGACGCCACGCCGGAAGGGCAGGCGCTTTCTCAGGCTCATTGGCGGGCCGGCCCTCGCACGTCGCCGGAGCAGGCCGGCCGCACCATTCAGGACGAACTGCAGAACGTCTTTGAGCGCCGCGAGGGCATGAGGGCTGCGCTCGGGGATCAGGATTACGCCGCTGCTCGCAATGCGCCGGCCACGGTCCCGCTGAACGAAGGCCTGCGGGAGGTAGAAGGCACGGCAACCGCGCTGAACCGCCGGGAAATTCCCATCATCCTGAACCAGGGCGAGCGGGACGCGGCGAAGGCGCAATGGCTGGCCGACAACAACCAGTCCGGCCGGTTTCAGATTGTGGGCGACCGGGCGACGCAATTTGCCCAGGTCGATCCTACGCCGGTCGTTCAGGGGATCGATGCGGCCATGGCCACGGCCAAGGGGGCCGTACGCGATGGGCTGGCAGCGGCAAAGCGCGCCCTGATGACGCCAGACGGCGTTCTCGACAGCAGCGTTGAAGGCCTTCACGGTTCGCGTGTCGCCATCAACGACCTTATCAGCCAGGCCAAGCGCGCCGGGGCCAATGACACGGCCCGGCAACTGGAAGGCGTGGTGAACACGCTGGATCAGGCGTTGGAAGCTGTCCCGCTCTACGGTCAGGCCAGGCAGGGGTTCAAGGCGGCCAGCGAGCCTCTGGCGCCATTCGACGCCGCGCGCGGCCCGGGACGCGTCATCGAGCGTGACCAGTTCAACAAGCAGTTCACCATGCCGCCAGAGCGCGTCCCCGACGCCCTATCCTCGGCTTCAGACGCCCGCGCCTTCAATCAGGTGGCTACGCCGGCCGCCCGGGAGGCGATGGAATCCCGGCTCGTGACCGACGTGCTGGACACGATGAAGGGCCGGGGGCTGGATGTATCGGCCGCCGGCATCAGGAACGCCGTCCGGAAGCAGGAGGATGTGTTCGCCCAGTTCCCTGCCGCGAAAGAGCGGCTTCTGGACATCGCCGCATCGCGCGACGGGCTGGCGAAGATTGAAAAGTCTCTCATTGGCGGGTTGGCCAAACGGGACATGACGACACAGAAAGCCGTCAACGCGCTGTTTCCGGAGAACCCGCTTCCCGGCAACTCCCAGCAGACATTCGAGGCGGTCCAGGCGCTGTCCGCACAGAAACCAGCGGTCGCGAACCAGCTTGTCCGGACCTATGTCGAGCAGGTGTTCAACAGGACAGCTCGCGAGCTGACCGGTGGCCCGAACGTGAACGGCGGCGCGCGGTTCGTCACGGAACTGATGGGAAATTCAGAGAAGGCCGCCAATATGCGGGCTGCGATCCGGGGGCTGAAGGATGGTGACGACATCCTCCCCGGCTTTGAACGCATGCTGGAAATTCTGGAAACGACCAGATGGCGGCCGGGTCCGGGGTCCGACACGGCGTTCAAGATTCAGGGGCAGAAGGACCTGGCTGGCGGCTCCAGTATCACGGGCAAGGTGACAGAACACATCACCACTGGCGGCGTCCGCATTCCCAAAGACATCGGCCAGAGTTGGACCGATTGGCGAGCAGGCAAGAACGCCGAGCAGCTAGCGCGGATCGTTACCGACCCCAAGGTCGCTCCTGCGCTCAAGGCGTTGGCCAGATCCGAGGCCGGCAGTCCCCAGTCCATCTATCTCGCGGCTCGCCTGACGGCCCTTGGGAAGCAGGCCTTTGACAAGGGGAACAACAACAAGTGACGCAAGGGCAACTGCCATGGCGACAATGACAAAAACGCCTAGGTCACCTTGCCCGCTATTCACCCACGCAATGGCCGTTATGACCCCGGAAACGCTCAAAATGGACACCAGCCATACGATAGCGCGCGACGGGTTGAACCGCGCGTTATCCCAAACCCGCGTCAGAATGGCCGTCAGGAACGCGCAGAACACGAGGGCGACAAAGAACGTTCCGATGACCGTCACCGGCTCGGCAGGATGTTCGCGGAAAATCCCGTATGTCAGCCACCCAACGAAAACGGCCTGGACCCCCATCCAGATCAGGCGTGACATAGCTTCGGCCCCATGAAGTTCCTCATGGACTACCCTAACCCATTCCGCGACCAGTGGGATATAGCCCCACCGTTTCCGCTCCAGCAGTCTTTCGCAGAGCCTTTTTTATAGGTCGTATTCGGGGGGGCGACGGAAATAGACCCTATGGCGTCAGGGCCAAGCCGGACGGCCATAGGCGATGACTTCGGTCCGCGTTTGATCCACGCCAGCCAGGCCGCGCTGATGATCCTGACAAGGTTCGGCAGGTTCTTCTGTCCCAGCCGGCGACGCTCCTGAACGGTCAGAAGGCCGAGGCCGGCAGCAACATGCAGCGCCTGCTGAACCAGCGCCCGGCACACCCCGGCGCGCGCTGCGATTTCCGCGATAGTGACGGCGCATTGGCCACGGTCCCGCATTTCATCGCTCACCACCCGCATGACGGCGAGCTGGCCCGTGGTGAAGTGTGCCGCGAGCTGCGGAGGCAATGGCCCTGATGACGCCATGCGCCGCCGTCTCATCAGCGAGGCCCGGCGATCCGGGGACTTCTGGGGCTTGCGTGGCGGGAAGATTGACTGGCGAGCGACCTGCCCGACCTGACGCGGTGCCGGGCGCAGTTCCGCCTTTCTGGCGGCGATCCTGTCAGCCAGCGCCTGTGTCTGTCCCTCGCCAATTTCACCCGCGGCATAGGCATGCCAGATCCTGCCGGACGCCCAGTCCAGCCGGCCAATAGTCCGCGCGCCATCGACGATGGCCGCGATCCGTTCCACTTCCATTTCAGACCCCATCTCGTGGGATCGCTCAGGCCATAGAGCATCGTTGCGGAAAGCGCATGCAATCCGCTTGACTCGGAAATTGAGTCATGGGACGGTCCTAGTCAGTGGAGACGTGAACCGCCTTACGGGGCTCAGGACCGTCAATCGATTTAAAGGCCTCTAGGGTGCCAGCCCTGGGGGCCTTTGCTTTTCTGGCGCTGCTCGACCAGCCTCCTAAAAAATGCCGCCGCGCGAATCCTGCGAACGGATCAGCCATTGGGCGCGACGAGGCGGATTCTGTCAAACGGATCAAGCCGGCGTGTTCACTTACGCTCCACAAGCCCCCTTAAAACCCGTTGTATTCCCACCACGCGGCGGTGAATTGGGCGAGTTTCCCTCAACCATCCACACCCGCGCGCGCATTTTCCGATTCACTCGTTTTCACTCCGTTTAACCCCCTTTCACTCCCCGCCGGATTCTTGACGCCTGAATGTCAGACAAGTAACATTATCTTACATTCGAATTTGGCTGGGGGCTGGAATGGCGCGGCGCGGGTTAACATGGAACGATATGAGCCCAGAAAATGGGTTCAGCATCGATGACCAAAACCGGCTTTATTGGAAGGGTGCTCCGGTAAAGACCGAAAATCGCCTCGTTCTGACAGTCGGACAGGTGACGGTCGCCATCATTGTCACCGGAGCGGCGTTCTTTCAGGGCGCGCAAGCCTTCCTGTCCATTGGATGCAGCTTCGGCCTCTGGACGATAGGCTGTTCCAAATGACGAACCTCCCCGCCGTCATCGGACAGCCAGACGCCGTCATGCCGAGCCAGGCCGACAACGACGCGCATCTGGTCGCCATGTGGATCGAGCGCAGCGAAAGCCCCCACACCCGCCGCAACTATCGCCGCCGCGCAGATGACTTCATGGCGTTCGTGGGCGTCCCGCTGTCCGCGATCCGGCTTGGCGACGTTCAGGCCTATCTGGCCTCGCTGGCAGGAAAGGCCCCGGCGACCCGGGCGAACGCCACGGCCGCCGTCAAAAGCCTCCTGAGCTTCGCGCAGGAAATCGGGTACATCCGCTTCAACGTCGGAAAGGTCGTGAAAGCGCCATCGGTCAAGAACACGCTGGCTGAACGCATCCTGCCGGAGGCCGACGTAATCCGGATGCTGGAGCTGGAGGCGAACCCGCGCAATCGCGCCATTCTGAAGGTGCTGTATGGCGGCGGCCTGCGGATCTCCGAAGCCTGCGGCCTGCGCTGGCGCGACCTGTCACCCCGGGATGACGCCGGACAGGTGACAATCCACGGCAAGGGCGGGAAAACGCGCGTCGTTCTGTTGAGCGTCCGGACGTGGCGCGAACTGGCGGGGCTGCGCCCGTCCGACGCCGACCCGGACGGCGCTGTGTTTGAATCGCGCAAGGGCCGTGCGCCCCTGACGACGACGCAGGTCCATCGCATCGTGAAGGCGGCGGCGGATCGCGCCGGCCTCCCACCGGAAACATCAGCGCACTGGCTGCGCCATTGTCACGCCAGCCACAGTCTGGACCGTGGCGCTCCCATCCACCTTGTAAAGGATACGATTGGGCATGCGTCCGTCGCCACTACGGGCCGGTATCTCCACGCCCGGCCGAACGACAGTTCCTCCAAATACCTGGGAGTATGAGGCGTAGCGGAGTGTCGGCGGCGGGTCGCAGGCGGAAGGTTGGATTGGCATAAGTAAGAGAAACGCCATTAAAACAAGTTTCTTCAGGAATGGTGCCGCCATCCAAAACAGCCCGCCCAAAACAAGAAGGATGAGTTCAGCGAGTAATGCGTTATATATAGATTGAGTGTCGAATAGGTTTATGCTCATGTGATTTACTCCAGTTATGGCATTCTGAACCTCCATGAATTGTTGGTTCTATTATATTTATGGTTCTAAACGTCTCTGAATTGCAGTTTCGGGAATTATTTTTCAGAAAATGCAAAAAAAATCCGCCGGGGTTATCGCCTGGCGGATTTGTCTGGCTTCAATGATGGGGCCGGCTTCATTTTGCGAAGCCGGACAGGAATGCGGCGGCCTCCGCGATATCATCTTCCTCATCGGCCACGTGCAGCGCATATAGTTTGGCCATGTGATGGGCCTCCGGGTCCTTTGGCGACATGCGCCGCTGCCTGGCTTCCTCAAAGATGCAGCACATGACACGCAGGCAGCGCTCTGCCTCGTTGTCCAGGATGTCCCCGGCGGGCAGGTATTCAGCCCAAGGCTGTCCAGCCCGGCCGCGAAACACCTCGGCGGCTGTCCGATACGTCTCATACATCTTTGACAGGTCGCCCATCGACAGTTCGCTCAGATGATGGTCCGGCAGCGGCATGGGCCACTGGCTCGACAGCGCGATAAGGCCGGCCCCGGGTGGGTGCGTGTTCCACGGGATGGTGGGCACTGATTCCACCGGATGATGGGCGCGCGTTCCACGCGATCATGGGCAGCATTTCCACGGCATCGTGG
>NZ_SLWL01000031.1 GCF_004342915.1 Camelimonas lactis | reverse complement strand
CCGCCGACGGTGATGACATCGAACGCGACGACAAGGGGCGAGTGATCCGCCGTGGCCGGGTGCTCATATCGAATGGAGAGCGCTACGAGCCGGCAGTCGCTTATGATGAGAGAGGCAGGCTGGCCACGGTTATGATGCGGATCCCAGCCGGTGCTGTCATTGGCTACTTGGCCCAGGATCTGGACCCCGCCGATCCCGACAACGCCAGCCGCTGGTTCACCCCTACAGAACGCGCGGAACGGGCCAGTGGAGCAAAGGCTAAGCGCGAGGAAACCGAGCGCCGGAACGAGCACTTTCGCTGGTACGCGGGCGCGGACAAACCCGGTGCAGCCGCTCTGCCGCGTGAGCCGAAGCATCTCTGGCAGCTATTCGTCGGCGGCCAGAACCGCAGCCGGCCGCGCGGCCATGATCACGCCGCCGACGAGCCGCAAGTCAGGGATGAGCAGGAGCGCTACGTTGAATCCGTGCTGACGCCGCTGGAAATCGACATTCTCGACGCGGCGTTATCGGCTCGCGGCTTCGCGGACATTGGTCGGCTTGTTGGATGCAACAACGATAAGGCCGCGGAGCGCGCGGGGAAGCGCGCCCTGATCGCCGCAGCGAAAAAGTTTCAAGAAATCCGGCAGACGATGCCCTAAACTGCAGTTCGTTCGGAAAGTATATAGCAGGGTGAAATCCAGAGGTTTTGCCCTGCGGTCATAGATTGTCAGTGAAGCCGCGCCCCGGTTGGGCGCGGTTTTTCTTTTCGCTCTATCGCTACACCAAATCGGAGGCGGCACATGTCCGTATCAACGCTTGAGGCGGGCCGGCGCCTCGGTATCTCTGCACCGAGAATTCAGCATTGGATCAGCAGGTCCTTCCTGCCATGCCCCCACGACGGTTGGGATGCCCGCAGCGCCACACGCATCTTACTGATGCAGGAACTGCTATCGTCCGGCCAGCCATCAACCATGGCTGGTATCGCCGCGGCGACCCTTGCTAAGGCCGGGACACTAACGGCTGGCGCACATCTGGTGGTCACGGCAGAGCCGCAGCCAGACGGTGGCGTCCGCTACCACGCCAGCATCGTCACAGGTCAACCCGACACCAGTGACGCTCGCGTCGCGGTTTGCGTGCCATTGGACCCCATCCGCGCACGTGTCGCCGCGGCGTGGCGTTCGCCCACCACCTGACCCAACGTTACCTAACCCCGTGAAACACGGGCAACGGCGATGTTTCACGGCAGGGCGCGCCCCCCTTTTAAGGGACCGTGTTGGCGCCTTTTCATCGTGCGGGCGTGTGACGCCCGATCTCTCGCTCTGTGCAAAAATTCCTAGGGGCCTTCCGTTTCGTTTTTCTCTCAGAATTGCGCCACCGCAACGGTTTTCCGCGGCAATGAGCGAAATGGCGCCGAGCGCCAGGCGGAACGCCCAAACTCCCAATCAAGCCTGAAAGGAGCCCCATCAATGGGCCTCAAAAATAAGGTCGCCGACTTGCTCGGACTGGCCAAGAAAAGCACTTCGACTGCTGCCGAACTTCAGTCGGCGCTGGAGTCGGCAAAAGCTGACGCCGAGGCGAAGGCCGCTGAACTGCTGGCAGCCGAAGAAGCGTATGCCGGCGCATTGGTCGATCCAGACGAAGCCGCCAGCGCCAGAGCCGACGAAGCGCGCTCCGCAGCTCGCCGGGCGTCCGACCGGGCCACGGCATTGGTCGAACTGATCGAAACCAAGCTGGCCGATGCGACAGCGCGTGAGGCCGAAGCCGCAAGGCAAGCGCGGTACGACGCTGCGAAAACCGCCAGCGAGAAGGCCAGCACGGAACTGATGAAGATCTATCCTAAGGCAGCAGCGCAAATACGCGAAGCATTCATGGCTGTTGCCCGCGCAGAAGCAGCAGTGCAGGAAGTGAACCAGGATCTCCCGGAGGGCGCGGAACGGCTTCATGGCCCGGAAACACGGCTGACTCTGACCCCCGGAGTCGAACGCGAAGACGTCAGCGCCGATGACGTTGAATTGTGGTGCATCAACGGCGACAGAAGCCGCGTGTTGCCGGCCGACGAGCAAAGGAGGGTTCGTCGCATTGAGGGCGATCGCGCGGTTTACGACTGGCCAGCCGGCCCGAGCGGCCTGACGGTGATCCGGCGAAAGTTCCGCAAGGAAGTTTTCTACCCGCACCGTTCGCCCGAATGGACCAAATCACCGCTATCAATCGCCATCCTACCGGCTCTGGATGGCGGCCCAGACGTTTGGAATGCCAGCGGCCAACGCGGTGCAGACACACTGCGCTCGATCGCTGAACTCGACCGGCGGGCAGCCGCATGGGCGGAGCGCACACCTGTTGAGCGGCAACTTCAGACAGAACTGATCCCGATTGAGGATGGGCACTGATGACCGTTTGGATCGGCGGTGAACTTGTTCTGCATGGCGGTGTGGGCGATCGGTATGAAGATGGGTTCACATCGCAGGACGTGATGCTGGCTCTGGCCGGCGTCGACCCACAACGCCCTGTCAAGGTGCGCATCAACTCGGGCGGGGGTGATGCGTTTGACGGCATCGCCATTTACAACGCGCTGGCAAATCATCCCGGCGAAATCCACATCATCGTTGACGGGCTGGCAGCTTCCGCTGCCAGCGTCATCGCCATGGCTGGCGACACCATCACCATGCGCCAGGGTGCAATGATGATGATCCATTGCGCGCACATGCTGGATTCAAGTGAACCGGCCTGGCTTGAGCACGTTAACGCGCAGATGGCCGGGATTTACGCGAAGCGTACCGGCCACAGCACAAATGACATTCACGCCCTGATGGCGGCCGAAACCTGGATGGATGGGCCGGAGGCTGTCGCCAGCCGCTTTGCAACAGCTTGTGACGAAGCGCCTGCTGCCGTCTGGGCACAGCTAGTAGGAAACTATCAGAACGCCCCGGCAAGCGTTCGCGAACATCACGCCAGGCGAGGCGAAGCCATCTTGAGGCACCCCGAAGCAGATGGCAGGGGCGCGCTCGCGCAGCATCTTGCAGACACTCGCGTTCCGTTGGTCGTGGCAGTCGGAATTCTGCGCTCATCTCCGAGGACCAGCGCAACAGCATGGACTGATCGTGAGATCAACGAGGGCTGGCGGACAGCCATTGAGGAAAGTTTCGGCCTGCAGCCCTCTGCGAAGCAATTGGATGCAAACAACGGGTGGGCCTTAGCAGTGGCCGATACTAACAGGGCGATCGGACTGGCGGTCACGCCAATCGCCTCCAGGTCCGAGCCGCCCGACCCTCACGGCTGGCGCAAGATTGTCGCGGATCTCAACCGCGCCAATGGTTTTTGACCTTCACAACTTCCCCTCTCACGCCGCCCCTTTGGGCGGCGCTTCTTTTTCTGGAGTCACCATGAACTCTGTCACTCTTTCCAAGCCCGTCACCGTTTCGGGACAGACCTACACCACGCTGACCTTGCGCGAACCGAAAGCCCGCGACCTGCTGGCCGGCGACCATGTCACCGGCGAAACCCGCAAGTCGTATGCGCTGATGGCCTCGCTCTGCGACGTCGAGTTGGCCGTGATCGAGGAACTGGCGCTGCCCGATCTACAGGCCGTATCCGAGGCGTTCGCGGCCGCGATGGGAAACGGCCAACCACCGGCTGGCGCCGGCGCATCGCAATAATCGCGCACGTCTTACACGCGGACCTCGGCTGGCTGCTCGATCAGTCTCCAGCCGAGGTGGAGCGATGGTTTGGCGAGGCCGAATACATCCTGAAGGCCAAGGCCGGCGAAGCCGAAACCCAGCCCGAGCAGATATTCGATCCCGTAGAAGCCGACCGCGTAGCACGCGATCTCGGGTTTGGATGAGCGCCCCCACTGGGGCGCTCTTTTTGTATGAGGTGCCCCGGTGGCAACTAAAGAAACGAAACTTATCGCGTCGCTAATCGACCGAGTCACAGCACCGGCTCGCGCCATGTCGGTAGCACTCGATCAAATCAACCGCGCCGCCCGACGTAATGACTTGGCGATTGCGGCGGTGCAGCAAAAACTCGTGTCCGCGGCAGCTGGCGCCTACGCTTTTGCGAAGTCGTTTGCCTCGCCGATTAAGGCGGCGATGGATTTCGAAGACTCGATGGCGGACGTCCGGAAAGTCGTCGACTTCAGCACGCCGGCAGAGTTCAAAAAGTTCCAAGCCGACGTGCTTGAAATGTCGACGCGCATCCCGATGGCGGCAAAAGACCTGTCGGCGATCGTCGCCGCCGCTGGCCAGTCGGGCTTTGATAAAAGCGTACTGCTTGAGTTCACAGAGCTGGCCGCCAAGGTTGGCGTTGCGTTCGACATCAGCGCTGGCGAGGCTGGAACTGCTCTTGCGAAACTGTCGACGGGCCTTGGCCTGACCATCCCGCAGGTCGGCGCGCTTGCTGACTCGATGAACCACCTGTCGAACAACAGCGCCGCGTCCGCGAAGGACGTACTCGACGTGGTTCGGCGGGTTGGCGCGACGGGCAAGCAGTTCGGATTTAAGGCGACGCAAGTTTCGGCTTTCGCCGCTGCGATGGTTGCTGCGGGCAGTGAGTCAGACGTTGCTGCGACTAGCTTCCGTAACATGGGCCTTGCCTTGACCAAAGGCGGCGGCGCGACCAAGGGTCAGCGGGGGGCTTATGCCACGCTTGGCCTCGATAGCGTCAAGGTCGCCCAGCGGATGCAGAAAGACGCGGTCGGGCAGACGCTCGACGTTCTGGAACGCGTCAACAATCTGCCGAAATGGCAGCAGGCTGAAGTATCAAACGCTCTGTTCGGCTCAGAAGCCCGCGCCCTGGGGCCACTGCTGACGAATCTTTCCTTGCTCCGCAAGGTGCTGGGTCTGGTCGACAAAGAAACCAAATATCTCGGCAGCTCACAGCAGGAATTCGAGGCGCGCGCGGCCACGTTCTCAAACGACCTGCAGTTGCTTCGCAACCGCCTGAACCGCGTAGCGGTGATCATCGGCACGGCGCTCATCCCGGCCCTCAAAAAAGGAATGGATCTGCTGGAGCCGGTCATTGACGCGTTTGGCCGGTTTGCCGACAAAAACCCCGGTCTGGTTCGAGCACTGTCACTGACGGCCGCCGCGCTTGTATCGTTCAGGGTGGCCGCTCTGGCTGCCCAGTTTGCTGCTCTCCAGTTCAAAGGTGCGCTCCTCCAGGTCGCAGCTGTAGCCATGACCGCTGCACTGGCGTGCGGCAGGTTGGTCAAGGCGATGCTGATCGCGCCTGTTGTGGGCGCTGTATCGGCGGCGTTCCGGGGGCTGCGGACTGCCGTGGTCGGATATGCCGCAGCCGCCGCCGTGGCTGGCCATGGTGCGGCGCTGCGCATGATGCTGCTGGGCTTGCTGAACCCGGCCAAGCTGGCGGCGGGGGCCATTGGGCTGGTTACAGGTGCGCTGCGCGTGATGAAACTGGCGCTCATATCGACTGGTATCGGCGCCGTCCTTGTGGCCATCGGCGCGGCTGCGGTGTTCATCGCGAACAACTGGCGCGGCATGGGCCAGGCAGCCGAGGCGTTCGGCGCTGCGTTTCAGAAAGCTGTTGCTCCGGTTGAGCCGCTGCTCAGGCCTGTCATCTCTGTCGTCAGCACGGTTTACGGCTGGTTCAGCAAACTCACCGGCGAGATTGACGCGTCCGGCGAGAAGTGGCGCGCCTGGGGCACTGCGGCCGGCGAGGCTGTCGGCGCGGCCGTATTGGCTATCACGCAATTCATTCAGCGCGCCGCGACGTGGGTTAGCGAAACGGCTGCGGCCGTCGCAAACAGCGCAACGCAAATGTACCAGGCTGGCCAGGCCATGGTTCAATCCTTGTGGGATGGCGCGGTGGCGAAATTCAACTCGTTCATCGAATGGGTCAAAGGCATCCCCGGCAGGATCAGGGCGGCGATCGGCAGCATCGACCTGTCCAACATCATCCGCTTGCCATCGTTCGGCTCGACACCCGCCGCCCCAGCACCGGCAGGAACGCGCGCAAATGGCGGCCCGGTATCGGCTGGATCACCGTATCTGGTGGGTGAACGCGGTCCTGAACTGTTTGTGCCGCCTCAGTCTGGCAGGGTTGAATCGTCGGGCATCACGCGTGCCCTACGGGCCGCGACGGTGGCAGGTGCAGTGGCTGGACCTATGGCTGCCCCCGCTATGGCGCAGCCGGCGAATGTCACCAACACGTTCCACGTGACGGTGACCGCAAACACTAACGCCAGTGCCCGCGAAATCGCCGATCAGGTTACCCGCGAACTCGGCAACAAGTTCCGACGCACGCGCGACGGCACTTTCGCCGACGTCATTTAAAAAGCGGCCGGCGGATCATCGCCGGCCTTTTCCAACCATGGAGCACGACATGACCAACACAACCGGCCCAGCCACAGCCGCTTTCCTTGAGCAGCAGGCCGACCTGCGCCGTCGAGCCGCGACCCAACTGAAGGCGCCGCACATCGCCCCAACCGACGAAGACCGGCACGACGTTGAACAAGAGCGAGCCAGGGAGGCCCACGATGACCGTGAAAATCACAGTCGCTGACCGCCATCTGAAGGAGTTCCAGACGGCCCTGCGCGCGATCGGTGATGGCGCAGCGCGCCCCGTCATGGCACGCGCATTGAACAGAGTCGGCGATATGGCGAACACCCGCGTTAAACGCCTGCTTTCAAGCAGCATGGGCGTGAAGAACCTTAAGATTCACAAAGCCGTCGTCACGAAGAAGGCCAACAAGGACAGCCTGATCTATGAGATCACCGGAACGGGCCGGCATTTCTCGCTGATTGACTCGAAGGGCGTGAAGGTCGCCTCCAGGATGGTTCCGCGGGCAGACGGCAAGTTTGGCGGGCAGACACGGGCGCAGTTTGTCACCGCCGGCGCATGGGGCGTGTCGGAGCAGTACGACGGCGCATTCATCGCCCGTGGCCAGGCAGGCCAGACCAAAGGCGCTGGCGCAGGACACATATTCGCCCGGACCAGTGATGCAAGGCATCCGATCCGCAAGCTCTGGGGGCCAGCGATCCCGCGCGAAATGGTTCGCAAGCGCACCGAAACCATCGTCGAGGACATGGTGGACACCGTGCTGACGCGGCGACTGGAGCATGAGCTGGGGAGGTTGCTCAAGGTATGAGCCGGACAGAGATGGCGGCCACCTGGCCGCCCAACGCTGCTGTGGCTGCACTGGCCGGGCATGAGCCGCGGTCACCCCTGTCAGCGATCCGCGAGAAATGTCGCGACTGTTGCGGTGGGCAGGTAGGGGAAATAAAGGCCTGCCAGGCGGTGTTTTGCGCGCTCTGGCCGTTCCGGGCTGGGATACACCCATATACGGCGCGGCGGCTGGAAAATGGGCTGTAGGGGGCAGATTCTTGGGTTGAGGTGGGAAGCGTCCAATCCATAGGAACCGACTGCCCTAGCAGCTCAAGCAGGCCAAAACGGAACCCTATCAACAATAAATAGATTACCAACTTGTCCCCAGTGAAATGCTGGGACGTTCACCTAGGAAGTTGCGCACCATGTCGGGCGAGACTACAGTTATCCACCGTTATCCACAGGCGAGTTCTCACTGAGAGGGAGGCACTTAAATGCTGGCAGCTAAGCAAGCTCAACCCTTCGGCAACGACCTCGATCTAGTGGCGCTGGCGCTTCGTATGAGACTGGGAGGACGGGAGCGCCTGCCAGAAGATTTGCAGAGCTATTTGATCTCGGTTGCACGAGGTGCTGCCTCTGTGCTCCGATCTCCCGCCGCATCGTCAGTTCCCGCACCGAGTCCGGAATCTGTGAAGTTGGCAATGGCAATTTTATCAAACGCCGCCGACGAAGTCACAGCGAACGAGCTTGAAGCGATCGGCTGTATGGACTTGGCACTCGCTGCAAAACTCCTCCGAGGCATTGAAGGTGCCAATGTATATCGTTGATGATTTGCATCAAATAAATAGCGCCTTCTTTAAGCTGTTGGAGGCGACCTATTTCAATGAAGCGCTGACACGATATACCCGGGCAACGATTGATCTCATAGATTTTGTGATAGCAAAGCACGACGAGCTTGACGAGAACGAGGTTCGGTTTGTTCACGGCCATGCTTGGCAGGTCTTGCAATACCTCGCAGGGTCAACATCGAAAGAAGTTCCCTACGAAGTAGTGTATGCTTTGGAGTTTGCCCTAGTCGACTGGGGCCTCGAAGGGGCATTGATTACGACCGCTCTTGCTGATCGGCAAGATTTTCACTTTTCACCTGCAGTGACGTGGGACCGACTGGCTAAGATCGATCCCCGAATTCCAATTCCAGACGATAGGCGTCCACTAGTCCAAATCGCGATCCCGAAACTATATAAGCAGCGCCCCTTGAAAAGCGTGGCGCTGTATCACGAATTGGGTCATTACGTTGACGCTTCCCACTCCGTTTCCGAGCGGTGCTATTTTAGGACGGTGCCCGATGCAGTGAAGCTACTTCGGGAATCTCCCGAAGTAGCCCGGCAAATTCACCATCATATGATGGAGCATTTTGCGGATGCGTTTGCTGCATGCTATTGCGGCGAGGCCATGGCTGGTACGCTAGAAGCGATCGCCAAGGGCCACTCTGCGTCACCTACCCACCCTGCGACGAAGGATCGTGTTGAATGTATTAGGGATTTCCTATCCGGAGCACAAGTCGGGCAGATATCAGTCTTTAATGCTGTCTTAACGGATTTGGGGCTCCCTCTGCTGAGGAAGCGCTTTGCGGATATCGATGTTGCTAAATCTTTTGACCTCATAAGGCCGATCAGACTGGAGGGCCCTGAAGAATTGCACGGTGTTTTTTCTTCAGGATGGCAATATCTGCAAAAGATAGTTGAAAACCCATCGCATCACTGGCAGGATCTTAGCAAGTTTGAGCGCTCTCGCCTTGTTAATGATCTTGTTGAGAAGAGTATTCGCAATATGCAGATTAGCACAGGTTGGTTAAATGCGACTACTCAGTAAAAAAGAGATAGAGGATTCGCTGGATAGTGACAGGGCCGATAGCCTGTTCATCGAACCTCTGTTGGATCGCTGCCAAATAGGCGCATCAACTGTCGATCTGCGCGTTGGATACGATTTTTTGGTATCTATCCTCACCCGTAGACCATACATTTCTGTATCATCGGACGTCGACGGATATAGAGGGGCGAGTACATACTTTCAATATACCCGCCGAGTCGTAGGTGATAATTTTATTCTTTATCCTGGGCAAGTCGCAATTACAAATACACTAGAATACGTCGGGCTTCCGCCGAATATGTATGCCGATGTTCTTAGTAGGTCGAGCTATAATCGTCTGGGTATCCACTTGAACACGATGATACAGCCCGGATTTCATGGGTGTGTTCCATTAGAGCTGGTAAACCATGGCAATAATCCTGTTGAGATAGTAGTTGGAAGCAGATTGGTGCAATTGCGCCTGTTCGATGTAATTGAGCACAGGGTGTACGGTTCACCCAGCGATCGAAAGTATATCGGCGATATGCGGCCCGTTGTCTCAAGAATTTCGGCAGATCGCGATTTTAGCATACTGAGGAAATTGAGGGGGTAGTAAATCTATTTCTTCAGCGCCTCAATCTCTTTGGCCGTCACCTTCTCGCCAGAAGCGGCGCGTTCAAGGACTTCAGTGCGGACGGGCTCGGGGGTGCTGGGCGCGGCGAGGGCGTAGAGGGCTGTGGATCCCAAATGTTGCACGCTGCTACATTTGTCGCCCAGCCGCTCCGCGACATTCATGAACCGATCAGCAGTAAATCGACTCATCCCAAACTCAGCCTCGATCCACGGCAAGAAATTACCGTGGCCCAGGTCCTTCTTCTGCTGGATCAGTTCGCGGCCTACTTCAATGATAGACTCGGCCGCAAGCTGCATCCGCCCCCTTATCCTCTCAGCCGCCGCCCGCGCAGACGCCGCCTTCTCCGCAGGTAGGGCGCTGGGCGAGGGATTGGCAGGCGCTGGAGAAACTACCGAGGCGGCAGGTGGTGAGAGCGCCCCAAGGCCTGCTTGCTTGGCGACCAAGGTACGCCTCTACGCGTCACTCGCCGCTGGCGTTTTTCCACCTGAACTGATGACGCTCCTTGTTGAGCATGTGTATCGTCCGTGCGACTGCCTCTATCGCGGCTGTGAGGCGGGGATCGTTGGTCATGGCGTCACCTCATCAGAAGTCTGGCTTGGGCGGAACGATCTTTCCCTGCTTCTCAAGTTCGAGATGGCGCTTGTGGTCCCGCTCCAGCGCCTGCGTTACGGTCTTGCACCCGGCGGCGCTTGCTACCAGTTTGGTTCCCCACGCATCGCGCCATTTCTCTTCCTGGCGCTCCTTCGGCAGCTTGGCTTCATTCTCACGGATACGCGCCTTCAGAAACGAAAGCAGCTCCGCCGGCAGGGGCCGTTCGCACTCGCCTGCCGTCATCCAGTACCCGTAGTCCAGCCCGAGATCTGACGCGATCTTGCCGATCTTCAACATGGCGATGAATTCGTCGGTCGCGACCGAGGTCTCGGCATTGGCGCTTCCGCACGCAACGATCACGCCCAGGATGATAGCCAGCCGTCTCATTCAGCTCTCCAGCGGAAAATCCTTGCGATAGTGCTCCATCGCGATCTAAGCAGCAAATTTATGCGGGAACACCTCCAGCGCGTCATCCGCCAGCGGCCGCTGTAGTGCGCTGGCCTCGGACCATGGTGCGCGCATCCACGTCTCAATCTCGTCAGGCGCCGTCAGGATTACTGGCATGGCCTTGGGGTGGACGGGGCGCACTACGCTGTTGGGTTCGCACGTCAGGAATGCAAACAGGTCCGCCGTCTCCCAGCCTGTCTTGATCTTGCGCACGCCCTCCCAGCCCTGAAGCTGGATGCCGGCAAAAAACGCCAAGGGCTCAGGATCGTCGCCGCGCAGGCGGAACCAGACCGGCTTGTATTTCCCCGTCTGATCTCTCCCCGGCTCGGAGAAAGCCGTGAACGGGACCAGGCACCGATGCTCCGGCGTCAGCCATGGCTGCCAATGCCTTGAGATCGTGTTGCGCACATTGGTTGTGCCGCTGTCCGGTTCCATCCTGAGCAATTCGTCGAAATCGACGTCCTTACCCTTGGCGCGCAGCCTGTCAGCGCGGTTCGAGGTAGCCTGATAGATCGCCTGACGCGACGACGGCATGCCCCAGCGGGCCATGGCCAGCACGCGCTCGCCATCCTGATTGTGCACGATAGGCGCCAGATAATCCGGATAGATGTCGCCAGGCTGAAGATTGCCGGCCGTCGACCGCATGGCCCGGGCCAGCTCGATAATCGCCTGTGGGCCTTTGGTCTGGCTGTAGAGATTGCACACGATCGGATCCTCCACCGGCCAGCATGTGCGCCTCTCGGACGTGGCGCAACCGCCTGACGCGATTCGACTCTCACGCCGGCCAGCGGTATGTTCACTGTCTGTTCTCAAGCGAGCTACGGACATGATCAAGGTCGTCAACCACACCATGCTTGCCCTCGATTTTCACGCCAACTGCATCTGCGTGGTATGCGAGGAGTGCGGCCATAGGGGCGTCGTGCACAAGCTCATGTTGCAAGGCCACCGCCGCACAACAAACGGCAGTTGCACGCCGCTGCGAAACTACACCTTCCGATGCAGCAACTGTAACAAGGCCAACGTCAGCCTCTATCTGGCGCCAGGCGACGGCTGGAGGCGATGGGTTGAGCATGGGTTCCTGCGCCCCGGCGAGCAACCGCGGGAGCAGGCAAAGGGAAAGCTGCCTGACTGGCCGCACCTGCGGTATAAGGAGCCGGAGTGATTGGGGGATTAACACGCGCGGTTGAGGTTGATACGTGCCGTTTGCGATACATATTTACACCGATTTCGTTGCATTTTGCGTACCGTTGATGTATGCAGATTGCAGAGGTGCTCAGAGGTGGGAACGGCCTCCCCACACACCTGACCTGGCGCGCTGGGACAGGTAAAGTAGCGGCGGCGAAAGCCGAAGCGAAGAGATCCGGAAGTGGGCAACCCGGCTAGCGCTGCCGAGGTGTTCGGGCGGCAGCACAAAAACGTGCTTCAAGCCATCGACGGCCTTGATTGCAGTGATGAATTCAATCGGCATAATTTTCTGCCGATTGAATATCAGGATAGCCGGGGACGCTTGCAGCGCGCCGTCGACATGACCAAGGACGGCTTCACCTTTCTTGTCATGGGCTTCACCGGGTCGACGGCGGCTCGGTTCAAACCTTGAGGAGGTCGAGCAGCGGGTCAAAGACGTAAAGCGCAGCCCGTCGACCCGCCGCCGGCTCAATGGTTCGGAGCAGGCCTGCGTCTACAAGCCTGCGCGACAGGTTGCGAGCCGTAGGAGCTGGTGTTCCGAGCCGGTCAACGAACCTGTCATTCCTGAATACAGGGCTGGCAAACACGAAGTCCAGGGCTTGATCGTGGTACTGAGAGTTGAGAACCTCGCGGAAACGCTCCCGCATTTCGGCATGCAGGGCGAAAATGCTGTCTGCTGTCTGAATGTTGACGGTGGCTTGAGCGTGCATGGCGTTAAGGAAGAACACGGCCCAGCCTGTCCAGTCGCCATCGGCTGAGACAGCACGCATTTTCTCGATGTACTCGTCCTTGTGTGCCTCGAAGTAACCCGACACGAAAAAATTCGGCTGACTAATGATGCCGAGGTTCCACAGCATCAGGGTTATGAGCATCCGGCCGATGCGGCCGTTACCGTCCTCAAATGGATGTAGGGCCTCAAATTCCACATGCGCCAACGCGGTCCTGATCAGCGGCCGCATCTTGCTCTCGTTCATAAACCGGACGAGTTCCCCCATTGCCGGCGGCAGGTGCTCAGGCGAAATTGGCACGTAATAAATTTTGCCGCGCCGATCGTCCCCGATGTAGTTCTGCTCGATCTTGTAGGCGCCTGGGCGCTTCTTCGCTCCACGGCCTATAAAAAGCAGCTGTTGATGCGCCGTTCGGATGAGGTGTTCGCTCAGCGGAGCGCCCTCTGCCAATGCCTGCTGAGCGTTTCGCAGTGCACGGGAGTAGAGGAACGTTTCGATGTCGTCGTTTCGGGCTTCCCGGTATAGATCCGGTGCCCCTGCATCTTCTTCCGCCTCAAGGCGATAGAGCTCCTCAATCGTTGAGATTGTCCCCTCCATCCTTGAGGAACTCACCGCATCCTGCCGACGCAATGGCGCCAGAAAGAGCTCGCTGTTGACCATGCTAGACATCTTTGCGTCGTAACGGGCCAAGGAGGCGGCGGCCCCCTCTAGCGGACCCAAGAGCGCCTCATAGTCTAACGTCGCCGGGGGGAACGCCCCAGTGTGGTAGTGGACGGCTTCAGACAGGTCATACTGTTTGGTGATCATTTTACGACCCATTCCATCATCAAGCAGGGTTGATGCGAAACTAGCGACGTCAAATCTGTTTGACAATCAAATATGCGGAAATTTGATCATCAAGGCCGCTTGATGATATTGCGCTGGCATCAACGGCTCTAGGCGTTCACGGTGGGTGGGATTTTGTCGCCAAGCCCTACGAGCAATTGATAGCGCTTGAGAAATCAGGACCACGTCACGCGGCGACTGGGCGCAATTTTGCGCCGACGTTGATGGGTATGGGCTTTTCCCATAATGCCGGGATTTCCGGTATTAAAACGTGCCGGTCGGCCAGGTTATGGCTTCAGGCCATGGCACCCGTCAGTTCAGCGGTTTCGGTGGCGAATTGCTTCTGGTGTTGAGGCCCCTTCCGGCGTCCATCCTTGCGTAAATCGTTGGTGTCGGAATTTCCTACACCTACGGAGCGTGCGGGCCGCATGGATGCGGTTGATGGGGATCGTGGATGAAAAGGGCAAGGTGGTCGATAAACCTGGTCAAGTTGACCAGGTTTCGCCGAAGGGTGGACGCGGCAACGAAGGCGGCCTTTCCCTCGCCGTCCGCACCATGCCGAAGCTGGAGTGGGATGAGCAGGCGGCAGAGTGGATTAAACTGACTGAGGAGCAGGGTGAAGAGAGGCGGTTGTCCCAAGTTGGAACGGCCACCCTATCAGATGGACGGCTGGCACCGCCCCAAAATATGGAGTCAGGCATCAACGCCGCCGCCCGCGAGTTGGGCCTATCCAAGTCTGAGGCCCACCGCGCCGTTAAAATCGCAAGCCTGCCTGAGCCAGTAAAGCAGGCGGCGGTTATGAGCGCATCAGGTGAATTGCGACAGCAAGGCAGCCACCCAGGAAGAATACTAGCGAGGCTATGACGGAACAATATCCCGCCTTCATGTGATTGTCCGAAGTTTGAATGTGTTTCTGGGCAAAAACCGGCTCACGTTCTGACTTGTCGACGTATCTCGTGCTGGCAAAAGCTAGAACCCAGGTGAATGCACCGGCCACAATGCCCAGGCTCCACAGTGCCATCGCGACGCCAACGACGGTTCGTGACATGTCTGGAACTTTAGTCAACTGAGTCAGTACAGCGATCATCGCACCGCTGTTCAGGATGACGGCCGCCTTGATGCCCTCTTTGGCATATTCCTGCGATATCTCCCGGTAGTCAGCCATCCTGCTCTCCCCTCAGCTTCATGCCCCCATCCGTGCATCACTGTATGATGCAGGTGCCCGGCCAGTCGCGGCATGATCGGCCAGCACAAGCCGTGAGGCTGACAGCCACAAGTACTGCGATGACGATTCTCATCTTGCGCTTCCCCTCAGCCGGACGCCGGGCCCGCCACATCCAACCGCATGGAGCCGCGGCCAGCCAGCAGCCACGTAGCGTCGTATCCGCGATCAACAAGCTTCAGGAGCGTCTCGCTGCTAGGAAGGTTGCGACCGTCCTCGATGGCTTTCCAGGCGTTGGGGTGCGTGTTCCACGGGATGGTGGGCACTGATTCCACCGGATGATGGGCGCGCGTTCCACGCGATCATGGGCAGCATTTCCACGGCATCGTGGG
>NZ_SLWL01000030.1 GCF_004342915.1 Camelimonas lactis | reverse complement strand
GGTCGCAATAGGCCGCCCGCGACAGATCCGCGTACAGCAGCGCCGCGTCGTCCTCAGACGGCGCGATGCGGCAGATGAATGCCTCGGCCTCCCCAACGTCCGCGAACGTCACGTCGCCAGCCACGCCCGCTGCAAACAGCGGGCCGCGACCGGATAACGGCGTCAGTGGATCTTGGGGAGAGCCGAGGAACGAAAGCATGGGATCACCAGCGTTCCGGCGCGGCCGCGACCAGCAAATCGAGAACGGCCGGCGCGTGGGCTCGGCGCTCGCCCCATCCTTCTGCCGTGTATCCGGCGGCCAATGCGTGCTGGCGGGCGCGGTCGGCAAGTTCGTCGGCATAGTTTTCGCCCATGTAGTGCTCGACGATGCGCCGGATCTTGGCCGCCTCGGCCTGCGTAAGCTGGAGGCTTTCGGCCTCATGCAGGACGGCGTTGTCGTATTCCCGGATCTGCGTGGCGGTGTTCGTGTGCAACATTTCTCTCCCCCAAATCAGCCGCCAGCCCCACTGGCAGCAATCAAGTCGACCGTGACTAAACGGGGGTGCGCAATTGGTCTTTCGCAGCCCCCCGGCGATCCGCCGGCCCGTGGGGCTGGCGGCGGGAGGGTGGAAACCTGACTGGAGCGAGGCTCTAACAGGCGCGCCTTATTGAGCCGTGAGGCCGTATTCGACGCGCTCCCGCCATAGACCCCACGTGGGGGAAGCATGGCCGTATGCAGACGCAAAAATAGCGCCATCAGGGGCGCTTGCACGCCTCGATCCAGTAGGGGTTTCCACGCCCCACCTGGACCTTTTGCGTCCAGGCAGATGAAGGATGCTGCGTCTCGTTTCCGGTGTCAACGGGGTCGATCTGGCATGAAATCCAAGGCCTGATTTTCAAAGGAAGGCGCGTCAGCGCCCTTTCTTGTTCTATAGTTCTTATTGTTCAAGGGCCAATTTACCAATAAATTACAATGCCTTACGCGCTTATCGGCAACGTTTTGGGCCAGATGGGCAACGTTTTGGGCCGGTCAGGCAACATATTGGGCCGGATGGGCAACGTTTTGGGCCAATGTTGCTCGTTGACAGGCAACATGGAGTTATTCACATTCGTTGCCATGGGGAAGACGACACAAGTGGCCGCCGACAGGGCGTTCGACCAAACCAAGACCGTGCTGCCGGCCGAAGTCGCGCGGGGCGTCTACATGCAGAACCCGCCAAGCCTGCGAGCTCTCAAACTCATGCACCTGATGATCGGCACCGCCGCTGGTCGCATGGCCGATGACGTGCGCCATGACGTCAGGCTGTCCGACATTCGTCGCATCGATGGGATGGCGAACCACGACCGTTCATCGCTGGTTCCGCTGTTTCAGGAGTTGCGCGCTGCGGTTCTGACCTATGACGACCCGACAGCGATGCGCGTCGTGGTCGGCGGCCTGTTGGACGAGGCCAGGATCGACTATCGGCATGAGTTGTCCGGCGACCTGCTGGTTTCTTGGTACTTCGGCCGCACGTTCCGGGAGATGGCCGACAAGTCGAACCACTGGGCGATCATCGACAGGCAGACCGTGTTCCACTTGTCGTCCAAGTATGCCGTGTTGATGTTTCAGCACTTGGCCTCGCTGGCTGGCATGGGTCGGCTCTCCAGCAAGACATTCACGATCCCAGAACTGCGCGCTCTCCTGGGCGTCACCAGTGGCAAGATGGAGCGGTTCTCCAACCTCATGCAGCGGGCCATCGCGCCGGCAGTCGCCGAGATCAATCAGATCTCGCGGCTTCATTTGGACGTGACGACAAACAAGGTAGGACGCACCGTCGCCAGCGTGACGATCAAGTGGCGCGTGAATGCCGACCGCAAGGAAGCGCGGGCCGAGCTCGAACGTCACTCCGCCGGCCGTAAGGCCCGGCGCGACGGCACCGTAGAGCATGTCGAGGTCACGCCCCAGATCGCCGCCAAAGCCGCAGGGAAGTCAGCCAAGCCGGCGGCGTTCCCCGCCGAGGGCGGCATCACGTTTAACGACCATTGGGCCGCTATCGCCCGCGAGAACGCGCCGGGCTGGGACGTGGATGTTGTCGCCGACCGCTTTCGCCAGTGGTGGCTGGGCAAGGGCCGAAAGCTCGACGCCAGGGACGTGGCGACGGCCTTTTCCGGCTTTTGCAAAAGCCTGGGCAAACATCGGTGATGGGGCGGCTTTGGCCGCCCTCTGGCTCTGTCGCCGAAAAATTTTGGCTCACATCGCGCCACTTTTTGGATCATGAGGAAGTGCTTATATTTCATATAGATAGGAGAAATCACACAACATTGTGAAGTCGTAAAAACGACTAAATCGTTGACTTTTTGGGGGGAAATGAGCGTATATAACGCGTGTGGGGCGCGATGCGCCCTGAACGAGCCGCGCAAGCGGTTTTTTTTATGTCTGAACGTCACCCGCCCAGCACCCGCTGCGCGGGTTTTTTTGCGTCTGGAGGGCCGATGTTGCTCACGACCCAGCAGGCGGCTGAGCGCCTTACGCTGTCGCCCGCCTCCCTCAAGAAATTCCGCGCGATCGGTGTGGGGCCCGCCTATTTGCGCCTCCCCAGTGGATCGATCCGATACCAGGTAGCTGACCTCGATCGTTGGCTGGCCCAATCCGCAAAAATCTCTCCCCGCCGCAAACCGACCCGCCCACGAGGCGGGTTTTTTAATGGGGGCGCAGCATGACGTTTTTGACCGTCCGCCAGGCTGCCGATCTGATCGGCGTCACCCCCGCGAGGCTCTACCAGCGTCGGGTGGCTGGAACGGGCCCTAAGTTTGTGCGCTGCCCCACAAACGGCGCACTGCGTTACCGCCGCGCCGACGTCGAGGAGTGGCTGGGAGAGCAAGCGTTTTTCAGGCTCCACAGCCCGGACCTGGTCCCGCCCAAGTCGCTCGAAAAGAAAATCGCGCGATGGACCCGAACCCGAACCCCCAAGTGAGCGCCGCCAGAAATGGCCGGCGCTTTTTTCTTTCGTGGAGGCAGCATGAACAACGTCGCGCTCTTTCCGCCTAACCGCACCCGGCAATTCCGGGCCCTCGAAGCCGATGCTTTGAAGCTGGCCGGTGGCGTCCACGGCAGCGTTTCCAGCGCCGCCCATCGCTTTGCGCAAGCTTGGCAGACCGTACCGCACCTGCGCGGGCAGCTGGTCGCCGCAGCGACCCAGCACCTGCGCGACCGCATCCAAGAGCACCGCGCCACGGTCGGTCTCGTGGCGCGTGACCAGCAGTCAGAGACCGCCAGCGTCGTCACCCTCTCACGCCCATGAAAAACGCCGCCCGGCGGACCGGAGCGGCGTGAAAGTGTTTTCCGCCATGAACTTAGCAGTAAGCCAAGCGCGGCACAAGGATCGCATCGTTGATCCAGGGATGGCGCGCGCAGAAGGCGGCAATGTCAGCATCCTGGCTGGCAACGTCGCCGTCATCACGAATAACCCGACCGACGCGCCCGGCACGGCGCAGCGCCGGTTTAATATCAACGTGGCCCGCGTCGCAGCCATTGAGGCTGTGATCACCCACCGCCACGGCGGGCCATGCGACACCGACGATTGGGCCGCATACGCGTCAGTGGCCTTCAACGCCGTCGCCTTACGTGCTGCCGGCAATGGTCGGCGTGCAACGCCCCAGGCTCTTGTTGCCTGGGCCGCTGCGTGGCTTCCGACTGCACCGACCGATTTCGTGATCGCCCTCGCAGAGAAGGTTTGCGCCAGGCCGCGCCGTATCACTGCGCGCAGGGCCGGCGAACTGGTTGGGCTCCGTGAGGTTGAGTGGCGGTCGCTTGACCTGAAAACGGTTCACCCGGTGGACGTGCTGCCAGAGGCCATCGCGGCAGAGCGCCGGGCGCGCAAGGCCGCAACAGACGCGGCACGTTACCAGCGCCAGCGATCTCTGACAGGCCGCCAGACGAGGCAGCAATACGAGGGACAGTCCATGGCAGCCGAAGCCAAGCGCGAAGGCGTTAGCCGGCAGGCGCTTTACGCCCGCCGGAAGCGTGCGGAACGCGAAGTTGACAGGTCTTTCGCCCGTAACAGTAAGGAAGTCTCTATTAGTGGCGAAACACCTGTAAACCTCGCGCCGTCGTCACGACCATTGCTGTCAGACGACACGCGCCGCGCCGCGATGGCGCGGCTGTGCGATGCGGCAATCGCAGCATTTTCCAATCCACCGGCTCGCTCAGCGCCGCCCATGAAGGCGGCGCGATGACGACGCCTGTCCTGCATCCATTGGCGACCTCAATCGCCGGCAGACTTCTCTCGATCGCAGGCCGCCCCGGCGCGGTCCAGGCCGTTAGTGCCGCGCTTACACGCCTCGGCCCGTTCGCCGGTGACGACGCCATCCTCCAACTCGCAATTCGTATCCTCGAAAGGAACGACCGATGACCATCACCAGCACCTACACCCTCACCCGCCCCATCACGCTCCCCAACGGCGCGATCCTGGGCAAGGTCGAGATCAGGCCCATGAAGGCAGCTGACCTTATGAAAATCGGCGACGACATCCGTGTGGTGACCTCGCATTTCATGGAGGCGGCAGAGGCGACCAAGTTGGGCAAGCTCCCGAACATCGCGGGAAGCGCCGAGTACGCTGCGATGCTGTCAATCATCCGGGGCATGACATCGCTGGGCGACGACGCCGGCGAGGTGTCGGCGGACGACATCGACGGCCTGGTGGCCGCCGTCTTGTTCACCGATGAGGCTGCGCCGGGGGAGTCGTGAGGGCGTGGGGCGCTGCCGAATGGCGGCGCTATGCGGTGTTTGCGGCTACGCAAACCGGCACGCCCCTGTCCTTTTTTCTCGCTCTGTCGCCGGTGGATTTTCTCGACTGGCTGGCGACAGCGGCTGACGCCGTGAGGGTCCGCAATGGCAGATAAAACCACCACACTCCATCTCCGGATGACGGATGGGCTCTCTGCGGCGGCCCTCAAGGCCGCCCGCTCAATGCACGGCGTGAGCCAAGCAGCTGATAAACTGGCGAACAAGCGCCTGCGGGTCGGCGGCCTTGACCAGGTGGCGGCGCAGGCACGCCGCGTCAACCTCACCATGCTCAGTATGGAGCGCGATCTCGAGCGCGCCGTCCAGCGGCGCGTCACTGCCCTCCAGCGTGCAGAGAAAGCGCGGCAAGCTGAGGCGGCAGCCGCCGCCCGCGCTGCTGAAGCGGAACGCCGGCACAACTCATTCCGCGCCCGTGCAGGGCGGTTTGCCGCGGGCGCCGGTGCTGTCGGAGCCGGCGCTGTCGCTGCCGGCCATGTGGTTGCGCCACGGGTTCAGAAGGCCGTCAGCTACGATCTTCGGAAAGCGCGGCTTGCGACCACGATGGCAGGCGACGGCACCGTCGGCGACATGCAGAAAGCTCATGCGCAGATCGGCGATGCCGTGTATCGGGCGGTCCGCGAGGGAGGCGGCTCCCGGGATGAGGCCCTCGCCGGCCTGGACGCCCTCGTGTCGAGCGGAAAGTTTGAAGGCAGGGCAGCATTGGACGCCCTACCTTCGATCGTCAAAACAGCCTGGGCCACCGGCGCCGAGCCTGAGCACATCGCAAAATCGGCGGCAGCTATGATCGAAGCCGGCGTCGCCGCCAAGGATCTGCAACGCGGCTTCGACATGATGTTGAAAGGGGGGCGGGTCGGCGCGTTTGAGCTGCCGGACATGGCCCGTTGGATGCCTCAGCAACTTGCCCTGGCGAAAACCGTAGGTCTGAGCGGCCTTGATGCTGTCCGGCAGATTGTCGCCGCTAACGAAGTAGCCAGGGCCACGGCCGGCACATCAGATGAGACCGGCAACAACGTCGTCAACCTCCTGCAAAAGCTGACCTCACGCGAACTAAAGGACACCATGGCGAAGACGGTCGATCCCAAGGCGGGTGACCCAACGACGCCTGGCAAGGTCAAGGGGAAAGGCGCGAAGGCCCGCCGCGCGCCCGCGACGTTCGACTGGTCGAAGTTCATGGTTCAGCGCCAGCTTCAGGGCGTGAACCCTCTCGACGCATTTGCCGAAGTGCTGGACCGCCAGATGCAGTCCAGCGATGATTACAAGGCCCTCACCGCGAAGCTGGCGACGACGAAAGACGAGGACGAGCGCAAGCAGCTCATCGCCAGTGCGGCAAAGATCGCGGAAGGCTCCGAGATCGGCAAAATCCTCGCTGACCGCCAGGCTCTGATGGCGGCGCTTGCCTTGCGCTACGGCGCGAAGCTGCGGGAGGAAATCCTCGGGCAACTCGACAAGTCGTCTGGCGATACCGAACGCACGTCGCAGTTCATCCGGGGCACGACGGGATCGCAGGTCCAGGACGCTGCCAACGCGCTCGACAGGGCAAATGAACAGAGCGTTGGCGCCATCTCTGGCCCCATGGGCGTGCTGGCGCAGCGTGTCAGCGAAGCGGCCGACGCATTCCCGAAGCTCACTTCAGCGATTTATGGGATCACGACGCTCGGGACGGGATTAGCCGCTGGCGGCGCCGGCGCGGCGCTATGGTTCAAGCTATTCGGTGGCGGCGCGGCTGGCGCAGCGGGAACCGGTGGAGCGGCGGCCCCGGCAGCGGGCGGAGCTACCGGCGGCGCGGCAGCCGCGACGGGCGCTCGATCATTCCTACGCAGCGGCCTGCGCGGCGGCCTACTCGGCGGCGCCATCTACGGCGCCGGAACCGCTGCGCTGGACTATGGCTTCGGGATGTTCCCGGGGAATTACCCGGTCGGATATGATCCGGCGAAAGAGAAGAACCTCGGTATCCTCGACCGGCTGGATCGGATCATCAACGGCTACAAAAAGATGCCTGCGCAGGACCCGAAGGCAGCGGCGGAGGCTGCATATAGCCGCTCGCGGATCGAAGAAACGTTCGGCGTCGAGGAAAACCGGACCGATCCGCGCCTCGGCGCAACCGCCCCGATGCCGCCGTCGCGTCCTGGTGGCGCGTCTGCGCCGCTGCCGCCGGTGCGCCCGCCGGACCTAAAGGGCGATGACAGTGCTGCCGCCCAAGCTGGCAATCGCATGGCGGATGCCTTCGGCGACGCCCTGAAGGCTGGCCTGGCCCGCGCGCAGGCCGAGGCACAGGCACAGGTCCAAGCATGGGCGTCCAGCCTCACCGCGAATGTCTCGATCCGCGTCACACCTCGCGTGGACGGCGCGCAGTTGCGCGCGAACCACGCCGACTCCGGAGTTTACTAATGGTCGACCGCACAGACTGCTCCGTTTCAATCGACGGGCGCGACATCACCAGCGCCCTGCTCCCGCGCCTTATCAACCTGTCTGTCACGGATAAGGCCGGCTCATCGAGCGACACGGTGTCGATCGAACTGGACGACCGCGACGGCGAGATCATGTTCCCGCCAACGGGGGCCAAGATCGAGGTGCGGCTGGGCGGCGCGCCTGTGTTCCGTGGCGTGGTCGACGAGGTTCGGTCATCCGGCTCGCGCAACGCCGGGATGGTGATGACGATCACCGGGAAAGGCGTCGACACCAAAGGCAAGGCCAAGGCCCCGCGTCAGCGGCACTGGGACGACAAAGACCTCAAATCGGTGATGCAGGAGGCAGCGAAGGACGCTGGCATTGACGACGTACAGGTCGACGACAGCCTGGGCCAGATCAAGCGCGCTTACTGGGCGATGCAAGGCGAGAGTTTCATCGCATTTGGGGAGCGCTTGGCGCGCGAGAACGGCGGCACGTTCAAGGTGAGCCAAGGCAAGGCGATCCTTGCAAAGCGCAACGGGGGCAAGAGCGCGTCTGGCAAGGACCTGCCCACCGTGCGCGCCGCGCGCGGCGACAACCTTCTGTCGTGGGAGATCACGCCGGACATGGGCCGACCGCGCTGGAAGGAGACCAAGGCGCGCTGGTACGATCCTAAGACCGCGACGTGGCGTCAGGTCGAGATCGACATTCCAGATGATGACGCTGAGGCCGATTTCTCAGCACGCTACCCGGCATCGGACGGTGGCGAGGCCAAGGCCGGCGCAGAGAGCCGAAAGGACACCGCAGAGCGCGAGAAGGGCGGTGGATCGATCAGCATCAATGGCAGCGCTGAGCCGCAGCCAGAGGCGCTGGTGACGCTCTCAGGCGCGCGCCCTGGCGTGGACGGGACCTATCGCATCGAGTCCGTCGCCCATGAGTTCAGCCGTGGCAGTGGATGGGTTACGCGGCTCGAAGTGAAACAGCCGCAAGGCGAGGCTGGGAAGGATGGGAGGTCAACGACAGATGCGGGCCGATGACGCTTGGCCGCCGCCGGCCTCGGAGATCGACTTAAACGATGGCAGTTGGCTGACGATCGAGCAAGCCGCAGGCTATGCGCGGCAGACACCGGACAACATTCGCGCTTCTGTCAGAAGATTGCCCATTGCTATAAAGGTGTTGGGCAGGATATGGGTAAAGAAAGACCGGTTGATCGGCGGAACGGTTACTAATTCCCCCCAGAAATAACCAATTTCGTCAACTGCAATTATGCGAGCCCTTCTGAGATGATCTTCAAAGATCATTTCAGGAGGGCTTTTTGTGGCCGACATCACATTTGTAAGCCCAGAGGCGACGAAAACAGGCGATCGCGTTGAGCGTGGCTGGATCGCCGCGACGCCGGCGGAAAAGCCATGGCCGGATCATCCCTTGCCGGCCAAGTCGCGCGCCAAACTGGAGCGCGCGAAGTCTGAACTCGAAGCCGCGCGTACCGCATATTTTTCCGCGCAGGAGCGCATGCGTGACGCGGATCGCCGGGAGGCCATCGTCAGGCACACACAAGCGAACCGCCACAACGCGGTCGGCGTCACCCCCCAGGGGCGCGTCGAGCTTGATCGAGTAGCCGTTGAACGAAACTTTACCCGCGACGCCATTGAGCGCGCGGAAGCGCAAATGCGCGGCTACGCTTTTGTCCATGCGGTTGAACGCTGGATCGCTGACGCACTTCACCTATCGACCTTGGCGCGCCACATCGATCTTCCACCCGTCAGGTCTAAGGATTTCAGACGGGACGTCGCTTCTGTGCGCGCCGAAATTGCTGCCCTGGCCGACGAATGGGAGGCCGCGGAGAACGCGCCCGTTCCGGCACATCAACTGCGGACGGATGCCGTCGCCGAAATTGAGCGCGTAGCGGCGTCCGGCGCATTGTCCATCAGCAAAACCAGCCGCGATGGCGCGCCACTGGGATTGTCCAAACGCCTCGCCACCTGGAAGGTCGGCGACACCATCGCCGGCGACGCTGGCGCGAGCCTTTTTACGTGGATCTTGCGCGATCAGTTGGTCGCCCGCGTCGATGACATTGTGCGCGGCTTGGACCTGACCGGCGCGATGACCGACCGTGAGCGGGCCCAGGAGTTCGAGCGCATCGCGCGTGAGAAATTGGCCGCCGAGCGCCGGGAAGAAGCGCTGATCGTTGCTGCCGAGGCCGATGGCCTGCACATCCCGCGCCGCGCCGATATCGACCCCCGTGCTTTCCTCGAAATCGACGCCTGACCGAGTTGCGCCGGACGCTTCTCCCTCTGCCCTGTTCGGCGTCCGGCGCGCCATGGGGAACAGGGCTGGCAAGGCTGGGGCGGGGCGTCCACGCCCTGCCCCATATCCGGAGGCCGCATGGCTCTCATTGACATTCTGACGGCGGACGCCTGGGCGATCACCCAAGAAGGTCTTGCCAAAATCATCGCCATTGCCGAGCGCCGCAACGAGGCGACGCCAGAGGCGCTGGAGGCGTACCGGGCGTACCACGTTCCCCAATCTGAGCGCCTTGAGATGCGCGACGGCGTGGCGATCGTTCACGCGACCGGCCCCCTGTTCCGTTACGCCAACCTGTTCACCGCGATCAGCGGCGCGACGTCGTATGATGTGATGCGGACTGACTTTCAGGTCGCGCTCGACGACCCAGACGCCAAGGCGATCCTGCTGTCATTCGATACGCCAGGCGGCCACGTCAACGGCGTCAACGAGATGGCAAAGGCCATCCGCGACGCGCGCGGCGTCAAGCCTGTGGTTGCCTATGTTGGCGGGATGGCAGCATCCGCCGGGTACTGGCTCGCCAGTCAGGCCGACCGCATCGTCATCGACGAGACGGCGATCCTCGGCTCCATCGGCGTCCGGGCCGCATTCCCGGCGCAGGGCGACGATGCCAGCGTCGAGTTCATTTCAAGCCAATCACCGGGCAAGCGGCTCGACGTCACGTCGGATGCTGGCCGCGCCCGCATTCAATCCCGCGTGGACGCCTTGGCCGACGTGTTCGTCGAGGCTGTAGCAGCTGGCCGGGGCGTGTCGGCCCAGCATGTCATCCAGCGCTTCGGAGCCGGTGACGTCCTGGTCGGCAAGGCGGCTGTCGCCGCCGGCATGGCCGACGAAATCGGCACCTTTGAGGGCGTGATCGCGAGCCTCAGCCCTGCCGATAATCCAGTTGCTGCGCGGCAAGAAGCCGCCGACCGCCCCCTATTGTTCGACCGCGCAGCGCCAAGAGCAAAAGCCGCGCTCCCCCCAATCGATGCCGCCGACGCAGCCTGGCTGTCGATGACGACCCAGGGCGTCGAGGCGACCATCCGCGCCGCTCACACGCGAGCACAGGCGCCAACCTACGGAGCTTCCCCCGTGACCAGTAACGCGACGCCATACGTGCCGGGCCATCTGACCAATGCACAGGCCGACGAGATTTGGGCCAAGGCCCTCGCCCAGACCACGGAGCGCCTCGACGGCATTGACCAGCCGACCGCCCCACATGCCGCCCCGCCCCAGCCTGTCCAAGCCCCAGCATCGGGCAACGCTCTTGTGCTGGCTGTCGGCGGGCACGAGCCGCCGAAGGCCGAAGACCAAGTTGATGCAACCTGGAAGGCGGCAATCGCCGAAACGAACGCAAGGCGGGGGTTCTGACATGACGATCAACACGGAAGCCAGGCGCATCGCCGAGGGCCACGAACGCGAGAACGACCTCGAATTCTTGGCCGCCGTCTCCCTGGGCTGCTTCCCATGCGGCGTCGAATACCCCGATGACGTGATCCTGTTCGCAGAGACCTACATGGCTCAGCCATCCGCCGAGCGCTCCCGCTTCGGCAACGCCGAAAAGGTCGCCCTTGCCGCGGTTAACGCCGCCCGCGCCCAGCGTGACGTGGCGCGGCAGGCCGCCGATCGCCAGCGCCAGGTGGACGAGCTCGCCGAGGCGAAGTTCGCGGCGAAGCTGCTAGCTGCGCTGAAGGTCGAGCACGATGACCTGTGGCAGTCGGCGCAGGACGAGGCCGATGAGGCCGTCCAGGCATGATCGCCGCCGGCCTGGCGCTTGGCGTGTTCGCCTGGCAAACATCGCTGGGCGTCCGCCTTGGCTTCCCCCACGCCGCCGTCTTTGCCGCCATTTGCTTTTTCGTGGTCGGGATGGCGGCGCTCTTTCTTCCGTGAGGTGATCAATGGCTGAGGCGACAGTCACGCTGGCCGGCGGAAACGCGATCCGCCAGATGGCAGACAAACTGAGGCGGATCGGGGAGCGCGAAGCCCGCGAGGCTGCGTCACGCGCCGTCAATCGTGGTGGGGACATGGCGAAAACCGCCATGACGCGGGAACTGGTCCGCGCCACCGGCATCAACTACCAGAAGGTCAAGACGGTGATGACGACCCGGCGCTCCCTGCCGGCCACGCTGTCGTACACGGTCGAGGGGCGCGGCAACGAAACGAACGTCGGCCTGTTCAAGGCACGGCAGGTCAAGCGGGGCGCGTCAGCGGCCCCGTGGAACAAGCGCAAGATTTTCAGGAAGTCGTTCATCGTGCCCGCTTTCGGCGGCAAGGTGTACGTGCGCAGGGGAGCGGAACGCTTCCCGCTCAAGGGCCTATTCGGGCCCAACATCGCCCGCGAGATGCGCAAGGGCGAACCGCTGAACGCTTGGGATCGAACCGCGCAGAACGTCACCGAGCGGCGTCTGCTTCACGAACTTGGCCGACTGTTCAAGTGATCGCCGTAGGGCCGCGCACAGCGGCTCTTTTTCTTGGCCGCATCGCGCTACCGGCCATCGCCGCAATGCCGCTCCTGCGCCTTCTCTGGCCCTCCTAGACCCCACCCACGTAGGGACCGTACCCCTAGCCCCTAGGGAGCGCCGACGCCGCCGCCCGAGGTTTGCGCATATTTCGGTTTTTTGACTTCGCCGTGCCATTCCACTTTGGGAGGGAGAAACCTTTGCAACGCAACAAATCTGACGCAGCGGAACGGTCCCTGCTGACGGCCGAAGTGGCGGCCCGGCTCGTGGGCGTGTCGCCTAGGATGATCCGAAAGCTGGCCGACTCCGGTCACATCCAGCGCGCAGGGCGTGGCAAATATCCGTTCGTGTCCGTCACGCAGGGCTACATCAGGTATCTGGAAGAACGCCGCGCCGCTGCGGTGGCGCGAGCCGGCCCGGAGAACGCCCTAGCGGCCGCGAAGGCTCGTGAGGTCGAGCTCCGCACCGCCCGCGACGAGGGCCGCCTTGTCGACATGGAAGATGTCGAGGCGGTTGTGGCCCGGATCCGGAAAACCATCGCCAGTGAGTTCGCCGGCATATTCGCCAATCTGCCCCTCGATATACGAGTTCGCGCAGAGGCAGGCGTCGCTGGGGCGCTCTCCAGGCTCGACCGAGGGACAAGCCGCGCTATCGCCGACCTGAAGGCGGGGCGTGATCCTCTTGCGGACGCATCCCCCGACATTGACTGACCACAACGCCCCGGCCTCACCGCCGGGGCTTTTTTCCGTTTCTGGACCAGAATTTGGAGCCAAGCGCAGCGCTTGCTTCCGCATCTGACCGCCTATTTTCCTGCCATTAACCGTTCCGGGCGCATCGTTACGGCGCACCGCAACGGGAGTAACGCGTCGTGTTCACCATGGGGCAGGCGGCCAAAGAGGTCGGCACATCAAAGACCAGCATTCACCGCGCAATCAAAAGCGGGAAGCTGTCTGCGTCGCGGAACGATGACGGCACGCTCTCGATCGACCCTGCCGAACTATTCAGAGCCTACCCCCGTGCCAGGCCGTCACGGAACGGCAACGGTACGATGGAACAAACCGTACCGGCCAATGAAACGGTCGTGACGGCGCCCGACCCTGCTGTAACGGCACGGCTGGCCGCCCTGGAGCGCGAAGTCGCGTTGCAGGCCGAGCGCATTGCTGAACTTAAAGAACAACGGGACGCCTGGCAGGAGCAGGCCCAGCAGGCCCAGCGACTGCTCACCGCAACCGCACCGCCGGCAGCGGAGCGCCGGAGCTGGCTGGCGCGGTTGCTGGGGTAGGGCCAAGCTCGACCCCCGGCAACAACTCCGCCTCCATGGCTGAGATCGCGGAGAACCTCCACCGCCGCGAGATCGGAGAGATCGAGCGCGCGGAGATGGTCGCGAAGTGGGTTGAGCTTGTCACGTCGAAGGCTGACCAAAAACCCCGGCAAGTTGCCGATGTTTCAACGCTGAAGGCCGTCGGCGGGAGAGGGAAGAAAGGCGGATACATGCAGGCCGCCAGAGACCTCGGGATGGAAGAAACTGCCGTCCGCCGCGCCGTCAAAGTCGCCAAGACTTCTCTACGTGGGTCAAGGCGCGAATTGAACAGTATAAATTCTTGGAAAATCAAGATTTTGTAGTTTTCACCAAATCTGGGGAAAACCCCTTGGGCGGTCGCCCGGCCAAGGAATACCACCTGTCGATCGACATGGCCAAAGAGCTTGCCATGGTTGAGCGGAACTACGCGATCCGCCAATTGATCGACCGAAACCGCGACGAGCTTGAGGGTTACGGACCCCTTGCGTCGCAAGTTACGACGCAACTCCGCACCAATGGCGCAACCCACTACGTTGACACCTACTACCTGAACGAAGAGCAAGCCCTGCTTCTGTGCATGTTGAGCCCCACCCCAGCTGAACGCCTCCCACTGGCCGCTGTGAGCGGCCTTTTCTTTTGGCTATGGCCTCCCTGGCCTAGAAGGGCGCACTTATGGGTTTCTGCGAAACCCGTGCTCAGATGTCCGACCGCAGCGACCTGAAGGCAGCGCCGACCGGCGCGCCATTGGCGCCGAGATTGCGGAATTTGAAGGTGACGCGCCTGCCGATGATGGCGTCACGGTCGGCCCACATCGCGGCGCGGACGGCGCGGGACATGCCTGCGCTCAGGCCGAACTCCAGGCCGCGCCAGACAACGCGCAACGCGCCCAGCGTGCCGGCAGGAACCTTGCAGGACTTGGATTTTGACCGCTTCGCGTAACCCAGGGCGTCACGCTCTGCCGCGGTCGCGGCGCGCATCTGTTCGACCACGCCGACGATCGTTGCCTCGTCATCACGCCAGCGCTTCACCTTGAGCAGGCCGCCCTCGGCAACCCTGCTGCGCCCGCGCTTATACGGGGCCGCCGGAGCGCGCAGGATGATGCCTTCCCAGCCCTCTCCAACGTGACGCGCCTCGAACGCCTCCAGCGCGGCCAGCGAGGCGATTTCAGCCGTATCCACGCGCCGCATCGCCGGATGATCCGCCAGCGTCGCCATGCGCGCCTGGTAAGGCTCGCTGGCGATCTCAGGTGCCATATGGTCGAACACATGGAGCATGAACTCCGGCGCGCCATCCTTCGACATGACCTTGCTGTCGACCACGTTCAACGGATCCGGGCGCCCGTCCGTGTACGTGACAAGCTCGCCGTCAGCGAACTCTGGCGCATCGGCCAGAGCGGCCCTGATGTGGTCATTCGGGATCGGGTGCAGGCTGCGCGTCACCGGACCTAGGCCGGGCACGATCATGCAGCGGATGCCGTCGTGCTTGGGCTGGGCCAGCACCGGGAATTCGACGCGATCCAGCCTGGCGTTCGCCGCCAACATTGGCCGCAGGTTTTCCGGGGCGCGCGGATCGTACTCGATGACCTCGCAACGCGTGAATATCTCGCCGAAGCAATCACTCAGGCTGAGCGTGAGCCGGGTCCTGTCCAGGTCGCAATAGGCCGCCCGCGACAGATCCGCGTACAGCAGCGCCGCGTCGTCCTCAGACGGCGCGATGCGGCAGATGAATGCCTCGGCCTCCCCA
>NZ_SLWL01000029.1 GCF_004342915.1 Camelimonas lactis | reverse complement strand
GGCTGCCCGAGGCGTGGAATCGATGCCCACGATGCCGTGGAATCCATGCCCACGATCGCGTGGAATCGATGCCCATCATCCGTGGAATCCGCACCGAGGGTTCGGGCGAGCGCATCCGTCAGGGGTTCGATAGCCAGTTTGTGACCATAGCGGTGGCAAGCATCGTGCCGCTCAAGACGCTGCCCGAGGGCGCGCGCGAGGGCCGGAGC
Source organism: Camelimonas lactis (assembly GCF_004342915.1). GTDB lineage: Bacteria > Pseudomonadota > Alphaproteobacteria > Rhizobiales > Beijerinckiaceae > Camelimonas > Camelimonas lactis. The sequence goes on along the minus strand of NZ_SLWL01000029.1, from coordinate 15,434 downwards.
TTCGCGCAGGTGCTCTCTTCGATCAAGGCGATCGGGCTGGTCGAGGCCCCGGTGGTCATAGCCGACACTTCCAGGACCGGCTCCTACTTCCTGCTCGACGGGCATTTGCGGATTGAGGCGCTGAAGCAACTTGGCATTGTAGAGGTCGAATGCCTGATCGCGACCGAAGACGATACCTATACCTATAACAAGCGGGTCAACCGGATCCCGCCGATCCAGGAGCACCGGATGATCGCGCGGGCCATGGAGCGCGGCGTGCCGGCGGCCGACATTGCCGAGGCGCTGAACCTGCAGGTGGAATCGGTCATCCGGCGCTTTCGCCTGCTCGACGGCATCAGCGCCGAAGCGGCCGAGATGCTGAAAGACACGCCCTGCTCGATGAGGGTGTTCGACATATTGCGGCAGATGTCGGCGGTGCGGCAGATTGAGGCGGCGGACCTGATGATCGGGCAGAACAATTTTTCGATCATGTTTGCCCGCGCCCTTCGCGCGGCGACCCCGGACAATCAGCTGGCGACGGCCAGGAAAGGTAAAGGCGCCGGCATACCGACGCCGTCAGGCCAGCAGATCGCGCGCATGGAGCGCGAACTGGCGGCGCTGCAGACGCAGGTCAAATCGGTCGAAGAAACCTATGGGGTCGACAATCTGCATCTGACGGTGGCGCGCGGCTATGTCGCCAAGCTTTTGGCCAATGGCCGGGTGGCGCGCTGGCTCGCCAGCCACCGCCAGGAATATCTCGGCGAGTTCCAGAAGATCGCCGAAATTGACACGCTGGCGCCGATCGCCGAACCGGACGCCTGAGCAAGCAATGGGGACCCGGACCCGATAAGCGCGGGGACCATGGGAGACGCCGCACTGTGGGGCGGATCGAGCATGGTGGTGGGAATGGCGGCGAACCCGCAGGAAGCCCACCAGGCTGGCCGCCATCAGGTCCAGCCGCCCCGCGGAAGCACCACAAGCTCCCGCATCACAGATCGGCGTGCCGGCGACTTTTCCGGCACGCCGATCGATCACAACAGTGGAAGTGCCGAGGGGCCGTAGGCCTGACGTCGAGCCTTCTCCAGCCTCATGTCGCAGCGACAGTGGCCACGTGCTCTCCAGAACGCCCGTCCTCTGCGGGATTGGCGACGGCAACTAGGTCGAACTCCTCTCGGCCCTTCACCTTGTCGACCAACAACTCTCTCTCGGTCCTTATTGCCTCTGCTCGTGCCGACGGATTCTGCACAATAGTCAGTTGGGCTTGACTGCGCCCTGCCGCGCTAAAGCTGATTCTGTAAATGTGATATCGTTCGCCAAGACTGTTGGCGGCTATCCATTCGTTGTCCGAAAAACGCACGCTGCCGGACTTCGTCTCGATGAACCGGCTGACCAGATCGATCCGATCCGGATCCCTCTGGAATTCGGTGCAATCCTCTTCACTATCAAAGGAGAGATAGTCGCACCCAAAAGCTCTCGATCCTTGCAGGTGGGCAACGAGCAGAGGCCAACGGCCGTCGGCGCGCTCGAACGCCGCTGTCCAATGCTCCGCATCGGCGGCACGGTTGGGATCAGAGCCAATTGGACTTGGAACGTGACCTGTAGGCCCCGCGACCCGCAGCGTTCGGCGAGGGAAGATCGCGCGCACCTGTGATGAATTGTTCTGCGGCTGCCGCTGATGAACGGATAGCTCCACCTCGGAAGGGTCAGATTCGCTTGATACCTGGTTCGGGACGCGATCGTGCTCATCACCCCCACTATCTCCCATCGAAGCGGTTGCCGTTCCGCGCGAATTTGTTCGGGCCGGAGCAGGACCCGAAGCCAAGGTCTCGGCATCTACGTCCGGCGCAAACGGTGAAACAAACGCCTGATCAACGCCACCGATCAACGAGGCAAGTTCGTCCTCGCGAAGTGAAGGCAGAGCACGTTGGAGATGGGCACGACGCAATGCATCGGTCGAAGAAGTCAGGAATGGCACGAAATCTGCACCGCTCTGCAGCTCAAAAAGCTCAGCAAGCCCATCCGCCATTGCATGGCATCCGAGATCCATCATTTCCTCGAAAGAGCCCGTATCGTCGACCGTTATGATCATCGCGTCATCATCGAAGCTGTGACGCCATGGGTCCAACTCCTCTACAATCTTAGCATCATCGATCGCGAGTTCCATTTCGGCGCGGCGCGCGACTTTGAGCTGAACCGCTTCGAAGCGGCGCAGGTGAGTGCCGTCGGGAGATAAAGCCTTTCGCAGCGCCATTATGTAAGGCTTGGAATCACGGAACCGCGAACGTAGAGCTATCGAATCTCCCTCCTCCACCTCGTCCAGCGAGCAAATTCTCAGATTGAGGGCATCCTTCTGCAAGGTTGCAACACCGAAACGTGCCAGGACCTGTTTGGCATTCCGACGAGATGGCAGATCGAGGAGGCGCAGGTGTGGCTTTGCAGCCGAAGGGAAGTCATCACGCTGAGCGTAGTAAACGCCCTCACGATCAGCCCAAACTCGTCGTCCTTCCAGTTGGATAGGCAGTTGGCCCTTGGCCCGAAAGGCGATTCCGTCCGCCCCTCCAAGTTCGGGATCGAATGTTTCGCGCTCCAAGATTTGCAGGAAGAGCCTGCTGCCGACCTCTGGCTTTATCTGCCGTGACGGAAGCGAAGACAGGAGCCGGTAGACGTGTGGTTCTGGGAGATCATCAAGATTGCGAACGACACCGGCGCGCTCCAGACCTCGCCGCCAATGAGCTTTGTCCAGGCCGAACTCCAGCTCGCTCGACGAATTGGCTGCACGTGGCGCCTGGAACAGCGCAGAAAGTACCCCTGGTTCGATCATTGTGTCTCGGGGCGCGTGACGCTGGCCGTCTTGGCAATCGAGCCATGCGCTTGTCTGGATATCGAGATGAACCGTGTTGGGCAGAGTGCCCTCATATGTTCGAAACTTCGATAACCCATTATCTCGGGCTTCTAGCTGCACGCTAAAGGCCGGAACGGGCACAAGCGGGTCGAGACGCGGATCTTGGGCAAGCCACGCCAGAATTGCTTCTGACGGTGCGCCGCTGAGAATTCGGTCAAGCGCCTCAACAGTGTCGTGAGTTGCCTTGGCCGTATAGCCCCAGGACAAGTCCGACCGCTTGACCTCTCTCGACGTGTTTCCGTCGGTGACCTGAACGGTCTCAGGCAGCGTGTCGACGATCGATTGACGCCATTTCTCTGGCAAAGGCTCTGTAATTCTCCGCGGCCATGGATTGATCCCCAGCCACACGAGGAAATCTGCCAAGTCATCCGGCTCTTCGCTAAATCCATTCTCATGTGGCGTGCCGATGAGCAGCTCCGGCTGGCCGGAATAAAGAGCCGCCGTAGTTCGCCCGACTTTTCCGTAGTTCTCAGAGAGGTGTACGGTTGTGATGTCACGCCATTGTCCGTCTTTGCACCGCACCCGAAAGACCCCTTGTGGTCTGTTCCGCGTCCGATCATGCAAGGAATAAACGGTAGCCAGCAGACTGGCTTGCAAGTGATCAGGATTGCTTCGGTTTTTCTTCAGGAGTTCCGAAACTCTGCTGCGAATCGCCGAAATAACGGCCTCCGCACTATATTCGACGACCCGAAATCCCCTAAGCGCATGGATTTTATCGCGGACAACGTTTCCCGACACCTCAGCCAGAAGTTCGGACCAAAGCTCTGGATGGATAAACCGCGCGTTTGCCCAATCGGGAAGCCCATGCCGCTTAGCTTCATCGGCGGGAGGCGGAAATGCCGTGGCTGTCGAAGGCATCTCCTTACCCTTTATGTCGATCAGTAGACGCCGATCATGTTTGTCTTCGGGAAAGGTCTTCGCAATGCCCACAATCGCTTTTGCGCGCTCCGAGAAGCTGAGATCGGCGCTCCGAAGCGTGCTAATAATGTCTTTTGTGTCGACCATTGGCACACCGAGTTCGTGCCTAAGAAGGGCCTCGGTGTTGGCGGCCTTGATCCGGGCAAGTTGGCCGAAAAGCCGTGGCGGAAGGTATTCAGCATATCGGACCGGACCAATTCGTGCATTGACGGCTTTACGCCAAGCACCATCCATGCATTGCACGATAGGCAGGTCTCTTGCCCGCAGCCACGCTGCCTCTGAAACTGGTTTCAGCGCATCGGGAAATTCCTGATGCGCAATGAGCCAGTTCAACGGCTCGGAAATGCGGGCCGATTTACGGAGTTCGGCCAACATTTCGGCGTGAAGACGACCAAGGGCCTGCAGCACCTCGTTGTTGTGCTGCGAATTTTCATTGATGGTCTTGCGGCTAGAGTCGAGTTCCAGCGTAGCGTGAAAGAGGCCAGAAAAGGGTAGCGGCAGAGAGGTCGGGAAGAAGCTGTGCAGTTTGCCCGGCTTGTTCGTTTCATCGCTCCTAATAGCTATGGCGAGCTCGAATTCCCGTTCGTTCTCGCCCTCTCCAATAGATCCCACCTGTTGCCTGACGATCCAATCCTGTGTGCTGGTATCTGGGCCACATTCGAGCCATAGCGATACATCGCCATTGTCCTTCAACTCTTTGATCCAGCACTTCTCATCACAGTCCGGGACCCGAATACGGATCTCTTCCAGCGCCCGGACAAACAAGAGAAAACTGGGCTGGAATTGGCCTGCTTGCTCGATAGCGCGCTTTAATGCACTGGCGCTCCCGAGAGGCGCTGCAATGACCGTATCGTAGCCATCTTGGCGAAGTTTACGGGCATGCTGCACCACGGTCTGCGTACCGCACTCGAGAGTCTCCAGTTCCGTGCCGGCAGCAGGAAATACGAGCAACGGCGGCAAGTTGGGATTGGCCCCGCTGAAGTTGGCCGCAATCTCGGCGTTCTGGCGCGCCAGTTTGGCAACCACTGCACGCGCATGGGTTCGCGAAAATCCCAACTCAAGAGCACCGCTACTGACGATCGGGGCCTCGGTCCAATTCAGGATCGCACGAAATCCTAAGCCTTTTGCGCCGATCATCCGCGCGGCGCGGGTCGGCTTGTCGCTGGTATGGGCGGTCATTAACGACGCTACACCACCTCTGCGGAACGGCTGCCCGGTGTTGGCTACATAAAGGGCCTCCTGCGTCACCTCGATCAGGACCCGTCCAGAGCCGCCCATTTCACTGGCGGCGTCTGCCGCATTCTGAACAAGCTCCAAGAGTTCGCGGCCGGCATAATCTGCCGTGGTCTGCTGTTCGGTGCGTGAATGCCCTAAAAGAAAGGCCGGCTTCTCAAGATACGCCTTACATGTCGATTGAAGCTCGGCGTCAATGAACGCAGCCCAAGCCTCACCTGTCATATGCGCCTCTTCGGCTCCAGCATTCCTTTTTTGGTTCATGGCTTCGTGCGCGTCCGATCTGTTCTACATAAAACCTATTGGCGGTCCATTTTCCCTCAGGACCTAATTCGCCTAAACATCACGAATTGGACCACTAGCCGAATACGTCCTTGATCGTCTTTCCGTCACTTGGCCGGCTCCAGCTCTGGGGCCCGCTGCAATTGCCGTCCTTGACAATTCCACCAGCGACACTCGAGCTGCCGAAGAGATGGTCGCGCGAAAAGCGGTACAAGTCCGGATCAGTATCCGGCACGAGGACCCCCTGCCGCACCAACCGGTCCCGCTCCTCGCGATCCCGCTTCACACGTGGGGTGCCTTCCCGCATTGCCGTTGACCCCTTGCGGACCAGGAAACCCTCGGCCTCAGGGCGGCCATAGGCTTGAGCTTTCTGCGGACGCATCACAAACCAGTCGTTGTCGCTCATGGATTTCTTCCTTCGATTTGTGTGAATTCAGGCAATGCGCATAGCGTGTTGACGAGGCGCATCTGTTCAACGGTGTTGCATTTTGCTTCGCGCAGCCGCGGCGCCCCGAAGACGAGCGCCAGGCCTTTGGCGCGCGAGACAGCGACGTTGATGCGATTGAGCGAGAACAGGAAATCCATGCCGCGCGGGGTTTCCTCGACCGAGGAGGCGGTCATGGAAACCAAGCAAACGGGTGCTTCCTGCCCCTGGAATTTGTCGACCGTGCCGACACGAATGCCAGCGGGTAAGGCGTCCTGCAGGGCATTGACCTGTGCATTATAGGGCGCAACGACGATAATATCGGCGGGCTCAAGGGCGCGCGTTGTCCCATCCTTATCGGTCCAGCTTCCCGAGAGCAGATCGTCGATCGCAGCCTGAATGGCAGCGACTTCCTCGGCTGCGATCTGGGCATTGCCCTCATGGACGACCGGCACCCAGAAAGCACCAGCTTCAGGAAAGCCCGTCCCGCGGACTGCCTGGACGGCTGTATCGGGCGCGCTAACGAGCCTGCCTTCATAGACCTGCCGCGAAATAAACCCGCAGACATCGGGATGCATGCGGCGTGAGACCGGCAGAAAGATGCCGCGATCGGGCGGGATGGTGGCGTGCTCGCCCAGCATCCACTCGAGACAGGAAAGGTTGGCCGGATCGGGATGAGCGCCCTGGATGACCTGCGGCAATTGCCGCGGATCGCCGACCAAAACGATGTTGCGCGCGCAGTGCCCCATGGCGACCATATTGGCCAGCCCCACTTGCCCGGCTTCATCGATGAAGAGCCAGTCGAGCGCCTGCTCGTGCTCGGATCGGGCAAAAAAGAAGGCGGTGCCGCCGATCACATGGGCGCGGCTCCAGAGGGAATCGTCATTGGCCGTCGAGCGGATGACGCCGGTACAGTCGTCCGGATAACCGTCTTCGCCGCTGCTGACCTTGTGGCCGATGCACAGGCCCGGGACAGGATCGTCATCATTTTGCGCGGCAAGACACCCCATCAGCACATTGCGGATCGCCTCATGGCTGTTCGAGGCCACGCCAACACGGTGCCCCTGGCGCACCAGCGCAAGGATTGCCCGCGCGGTGACATAGGTCTTGCCGGTTCCCGGCGGCCCCTGGATGGGCAGCACGGTGCCATCCATGGCGGCGATCGCCGCGATCGTGCCGGTCAAGGGATCGTCGCCATCGAGCAGATCGGCGCGGGGTCCCGTCACCAGACGCGGGGCCGTGCGCGCAAGCAAATCATCGAGCGCCGTCAGTCGACGCACGCCGCATTGATCGTCGATTACATCGCGCAGGGCCGCGGCAATGACGTCCGTATTGAGCGGCCAGTCGGGGTGGAGCGTCAGACGATCGGTCAAAAGATGCGCTTTGGCCGCCCCCGCCTTGATCGCGATGATCCGCTCACTGCGGTCGAGCTCTTCGATGCTGACAGTGGCCGGCGGCCCGTCGATGACCGGAACCGTCGCTTTGCGGCCGGCCCGCAGCTTGGTCTCCTGAAGCGGAAAACGATAGCGGCGCAGCACCGAGCGTTTGACGGATTCTGCCGGATTCATGGCTTCCAGACCGGCCAACGCATCGAGATCGTCGATCAGCTCATCCTCGTCCTTGCCAGCGCTGTCGAAAACCGCCCATTGCGCCGGCTTGGCCTCGCGCTTGTGGAACAGGCCGAGGTTGAACAACATGTCTTGCCGCTCCTGCGGCAGACCGGATGTGGCAAGCTTCGCGCGAAGCGCCTGCGTATCGGCGTCCTCCTCGACTTCCTTGTCGCCGGCATCGATCGCCAGCACCGGCCAGGGCGCGGCGGGACGGATGCTCACCAACCAGTCGCGCAGCTCCTCGGTCGAGATGCAGTCGATGCGGTTATAGTCTTCGATCTCGTCGAGGATCGTTTGTTCGCCGGTTTCTCGCCAGCGCTCATAGGCAACGACCGAGCCGCCGGCGGTTTTGACCTCACCTTCGCGCACCCGGCCATAGAAGGCTTCCATCGACTTGATCGAGTAATTGGCTTCCGAGCCGATCAGCGCGCCGCGCACCACCGCGAAAAGATCGACAAAACGCCGCTCGCGCAGCAGGCGATCGAGAAAGGCCTCGCCGATTCCATATTGGGCGGTCAGCCGCCGCAAGGCGGTGATCTCATAGGGCGCATAGTGATAGATGCGCGCTTCGGGATGGGCCGCGAGCCTTTGCCGGAAAAACTCCAGAAGGTCCGCCAAGGCCCGCGCTTCGGCGCCATGGTCATGCGCCCAGAAAGCCTTGAACTGGCCGTCGAACCAGACGCCATGGAGATATTCGAGACCGCCTTCGTAATGCGGATCGCCCTCGATATCGTAGAAAAGATCGCCCGGCTGCGGCGCGGGCAGAAGATCGAAGCCTTTGCCGGGTTCTGCCTCGCGCAACTCGAAGGCCGGCGCCCCTGTCTTGCGGGCGTGCTGCAGGCGCGCCTGCGTCACCAGCCGTATCCGGGTGGTCTCGGCCATGCCGCGGATGGGATGATCGAGCCCGGCCAGCCGCTCCATGGTGGTGATGCCAGCCGCCTCGAGCTTCTTGACCTGGGTCCGGGTAATGTTGGCGACGTTGAACAGGCTATCCTCGGCCTGCCACTGGCTTTCGCAGTGATCGCCCCAGCGGCACAGCCCACAATCGGCACAAGGGATCGGCCGGGTCGGCGCCGGGTTTTCCAGGAAAGCCTCGAGCCGCTGACGCGCCATGCGCGCATAGGCCTGATAGTCCGCGAGCCGTAGCTGCGCCCGGCTGCCATCACCGAGTTCGACATGGGCAAATTCGGGGGCAACGCCCTGAATCTCGGTCAGCAAATCCGAGTAGAGCACGAGCTGCAGCACATGTTTGGGATGGGGCCGCCGCTTAAGCTTGGTGTCAGTGACTTCGTAGCTGAAGGGGCCGAGATCGGACGGGCGCTCGACGCGCTCGAGAAAGTCCGACCAACCGCCCCAATTGTCGCCCAGCAGCGCCCCCTGGAAGACGATCTGCGGCCCGCTTGCCAAAGCCTCCCGGGTTGTCTGCGCATTCTCGGCAAGATCGGACCGGTCGATTTCGATGACCGACACATTCGATGCCTTGAGCTTGGCCAGATGGGCAGCTTCGTGGGCATCGCCCTGCTTCTGGAGCAGCGCGGCATCTTCGGTATCTTCGCGCGGCACTGGCCCCTTGCCATGCATATAGGCGAGATCGAGCGCGGTCGCGTGAGCGCAGCCCATGAACCGCATCAGATCTGATGCGGACAAGAGTATCCGATCCCCCTCAATAGTTCGCATTACCGCCCCCTCGTCGAACGCAATCTCCAACAAGACTTGCATCTCGACAGATTGCACGTTCAGCCATAGCGTGCGTGGGTGTCAATATCTGACATAGTCTGTGACCAGGATTTGGATCATGTCGTTCGCCAAGGCTCAGGACCTGATCAGGCTGGCGCGTCTGGCCGCCACGCGGCGGATGGGCATCGGCCTCGATGAAATCTGCGAGGAATTCGGCATTTCGCATCGCACGGCGCAGCGCATGACCGATGCGCTGGAGACCGTGTTCACCAATGTCGAAGCGGTGGATGGTGACGACCGCCGGCGGCGCTGGCGTGTTGCCGACCCCGTGCTCGACCGGCTTCAGACCCGCCAGGAAACGGCGGTCGAAGCGCTGGAGATTGCCGGACGAACGGCGCGCGGCGATGGCCGGCTACGCCACGCGGCGGCCCTTGAAGACCTGCGCGACGGATTGCTGGCGCGGCTGACACCAAAGGATGCGCTGCGTACCGAAGCCGACGTCGAGGCGGTCCTGTTGGCAATGGGTTCGGTGACGCGCCCCGGCCCGCGCGTCAATCTGGCGCCGGCGGTGCTCGATGCCGTAATCGAGGGACTGCGCGGCCCGTTTCGTCTGCGGCTGCGCTACCGCGACGAGGATGCGCCTGAACGGATTATCGAGCCGCACGGGCTGCTGCTGGGCCATCGCAGCTATCTGGTGGCGCGCCAGCCGGCGCGCGGCAAAGACATGCTGAACTTCCGGATGGACCAGATCCTGAGCGCCCAGACCCTGGATGAGAGCTTCAGCCTGATGCCCGGCTTTTCGCTGGAGGACTATGCGGCGCAATCCTTCGGCGTCTATCAGGACCCGGCGCAATATGACGAAGTCATCTGGCGGTTTGCGCCGCATGCCGCAACAAGGGCGGCCGAGTTCTGCTTTCACCCAAAGCAGACCGTTGAGGTGCAAGAAGATGGCGGGCTCATCGTGCGCTTTCACGCGGCGGGCTGGCTCGAGATGGCGTGGCATCTCTATCAATGGGGCGATGCGGTTGAGGTTATCGCGCCCGAGGGGCTGCGCACGCTGGTCGAAAATCACCGCAGGGGCGATTTTGGCGCCCTGCCATAAGGCAACAGGAACGAAGCGGAATGACCACAAAGACGGGCCTCACCCATGCAGAACTGAAAACCAAGCAGCGCGCGATCCGCGACAGCTTTCCGGAAACGATGGGCCTGCGCGTCCATCGCGCCATCAGCTGGATCGGCCGCGCCGAGGCCTGTGATGATGATGATGGCAAATTCATCTTCCTGTGGATCGCCTTTAACGCCGCATATGCCGACGAAGGTGAATTCCAGACCATCCAGCCGGGCGAACGCGCCGCCTTCGCCGATTTCTTTGGCAAGCTGATCGCGCTCGACGAGCAGCGCCGCATCTATGGGGCGATCTGGCAGCGCTTTTCGGGACCGGTGCGGCTGCTGATGGAGAACCGCTACGTTTTCAATCCGGTCTGGCAGCACCATAACGGGATTGCCGGCTTCGAGGACTGGGAAGAGCGTTTCAAAGCCTCTTCGCGCGCCTTCGCGCAAGCCGTCCAGAGCGGCGACACCCAGCGCGTGCTCAGCTTCGTCTTCGACCGGCTATATGTACTGCGCAACCAGCTCGTTCATGGCGGCTCGACCTGGAACAGCGGCATCAACCGCACCCAGGTCCGCGATGGCGCGGCGATCCTCGGCTTCCTGATGCCCGTCTTCACCGACCTGATGATGGACAATCCCGACAAGGACTGGGGCAAGCCCTTCTATCCCGTTGTTCCCTAAACGTCGACGAGCGATACAATCTGATTGCTCGCGCTATCGATCCGCAACTCGACTGTCGGCGATTGCGAGAGGAGATAGGTAATCGAATCGCCGAGGCTGAATGGATAGAGCGCACGGTGGGAAGCAAGAGTCGCGACCGGCAACGCGCGATCAGAATACCGCAAACAAGCTTCAGCGATCCAGGCCGCCACCGGCAATTCGCCCAGATCAGTGGGCTTTCCAAGCACGATCCGCTTGCCTTTGTCGGTCCGCACGATTGCCCCCCAGTCTGCCTGAGATTGCAGCACCATATTTGTCATGCGACGGGTGCCTTCTCGCTCGCCATAAATCTCCGCCATGCGCCGATGGACTTCGGCGGAGGTACAATCCCCCTGGAGCGCGGCCAGACGGCCAACAATCTCCGCCACTTTTCCAAAGAACGGATAGGTAGCTAGGGCCATGCCCCAGGTGAGCACCGGAACGGAAATATCCGGAGCATCCCGATAGAATTTTACACCGCGATCGGCGAAACCGATCAGGTCGGGCCGAGGGTCCAACCACAGGCGGTTAAGCACGGTCCTGGTCTTCTTCTTGGCCGCTATGCCGGCGTGCGAGGCATCGAGCATCGCCTCAAGGTCATCAAGCGTGGCTATACCTGCTCTGATGCGGAGGGCAGTAGCGGCCCAATCCAACTGTATGAAACGATCAAATCCAATTTGCGGGGACGGCGAACTCATCAAATCGCTTTCGGCATGTTAATTTTTATAAAAGGAACAATGAGCTCCTCGACTGATATCCCCCCATGCGCGACAATCTGGTCAGCTTTCGGAACGAAGGCGCCGCGCGTACCCGCGTATAGCGGCAAGAAGTCCGGCGGTAGGCCGGGACTATCGAACCGGAAGGCATCAATGTCGGCTGGAACCGACGATGCCAAAGTTTCACTGCGATAGGTTCGAACCCTTTCGCCCTTGAGTTCGGAAACTACGCCCTGACCAAGACGACCAATGCCTTCAGCATCGACATTGCCATGGTCAGCAGTGAGGTAAATCACATATCCCTGTTCGGCGAGGAGCAGGAATAGCTTTTCGACGAAACCCGTATCGCACCACGCACCGATCTGTCCGGCGATACCGCGCTTCCCCAACATCGCGCCGTGGACGATCTCATCGATCATATCGACGACGATTCCGGCAACCTTCGTTGCCGGCCGGGAGATAGCTTCCTCCAATTCAGCCAGTTGCTCGTTTCGCTTCAGACCTTTCTGATAAATGATCTCTGACTTGCGAAGGCCGTTCTCCTGCCAGAAGCGATCCCACAAAGACGGTTCCCGCGCCGTCGTTTCGATCGAGTTCGCGAACTCTCGGGGCTTGAGACCCGAAAATAGGGCCTGCCGTGACACAGAGGTCAGCGTTGGCAGCCACGCGAAACACCCGCCTTCCTCCGCTGAGAAACCGGGCACGCGTGCGGCCAGATGCTCCCGGATCTGAATCCACTGATCCATGGCCAGACCGTCGAACACCAAAAGAGCCACCCGTTCTTCGCCGGCATTCCGACGTAAGGCCAGATATCGCGGCACGTGATGAACCATCACCGGGCCCTTTGCCGCAGGAAGCGATGGCAAGTCGGCGAAATGCTGGAAAAGCCAATCCTTCAACCGCTCATCCGCGTCACGCTGCAAAGTGCGGACTTGCTGCTCTATGGGTTCGGCCACTCCCGCGTTCAGTCCGTTGAAGCGCGAGATCACCTCTCCGAGCCGACGCGCCATTTCCACCCAATCGCGATGCGTTGCCTCAATCGTGGGCAGGTCAGCGGCGATCTTCTTCACACCTGCGGAGACAAGGTTGCCGAGTGCGTGGGGGTCATCAACCAGACCAACTTTGACCCAGTCTGGCAAATCAGCCGTTGAACTCGGTGCACCGACGGGCTGAAGGGCCCCTTCGAGGAACATGGTGTCGATGATGACCCTGACGTCGGGATGTTCAAACGGTACTGAGACGCCCGGCAATGCCTCAACAGTCTTGTCGTTCGAGCACCGATCGCTGCGGATCCCATACTGCGACAAGAAGCGGCCCCAGGCATCCTGCACCGCGCGCACCATATAGCTCTTGGACGAGAGCAGCTCAGCGATAGGCAGGTCGCCAAGGCGGGAGTCCTTCAAGATCCCCTCAACATGCCTAGCGAGCAGTTCCGGCAGCCCAGCGCCGCGGTAATGGAGCCGCAAAACCTCTCGCCAGAAGTCCTCGGGCCTGCTGAGCAGGTAAGGGCTGATGCGGAAGATATGGGTCAGGATGAAGTCCTTGGTCGCTCCTTCTCCCAGCGGCTGAGTGGCGTGTCTGTTGTGTGCCAGAAACAGGGTTTCATGGTGCTCGGAGTCCACTTGCCGGATTACGCCATAGCTCAACCTCGGAAACAGGTCGGCCAGGCTCAGGCTGACCTTGCGGCCCATCCGGACGTAGTCCCAGGGAAGCGCATTGAGATCAGTCCCGCGCAGTTGAAGGACGAGCGCCTTTGATGTTCCCTCCTCGCCGCGATCCCAAGCCGCCCGGTAGCGCTCTTCGTATTCCGTTCTAAAGGCAACGGAGTCTTCGAAGGGCAGTACTTCGAAACCCCGTTCCCGCAGACCATGCAGAATACGCTCATCCAACAGGAGCTCATCCGGGTCACAAGCGATCCAGAAGCGGGAAAGATCGGCAGGAAACTCCTGCAGGATGCGATCAGTCCAGGCGCTCATGATGCAGCCGTTCCCGGTTCGCCGACACGCAACAGGAGAACGGCGTTCAGATCGGGCGTGTATGCCTCGGCGGCATCCAGCTGCGCCATGCGGGCGTCATAGTCGGCACGCAGACGCTTGCGACGGTAGTCCCGGACTGTCTGGAGCCCGACCCGGCCAATGGCCTGATGCCGCGCATCGTAGGCGTACTTGGCACGTTCGCGCTCTTCCTGGATGCGGGCCCTATGCTCCTCCACCATGTCCGCAAAGATGCGTTCGCCTTGGGTGAGAGCGGCATTCTTTGAGCGGTCAAAGCAGCCGTTTGCATCTGCGGCGGCGACGGCTCCGACAGTCTCGACCCGTTCCGTCAGAAGAAGATCCCAGATCCGCTTCGCTGTCGGCAGGAAGGTTCGCCCTTCGTCGTTCACGAAGACGGATAGGAAGCGCCGTCGGCTGAAATCATCGGCGGACAGGCTGATCTCCCACAGCGACCATACGCCCCGGACACTCTCCGGAAGGCCGGCAATCCGGACGGTAGGAAGCGGTTGACCCGAAACGCAGCGCGGCAGATCGCTGATCACTGCCCGAGCCCGGGGATCCTCAAGCGTTACCCATTCCACATCGGGCCGCTCCTCGGCTGTCCTCGCGTCGAAGCAGACCTTGGTCGACTCGCTGCCGTCCACCCAACGTACCCGCCAAACATCGGCTTCTTTGACGGCGTCTCCGCCGCGCGCGGGTAGTCCGGTCGTGATCGCCCGCTCCAGCCAGAACTGTGCCGGGTGGTCTCTCCACTTGCGGGCATCGTCCGCATCAAGCTGGTGCTCATCCGACAAGAGCTCGCTGCTCTTGCGGCTTTCCGCGATGGTCGACCGAAGCTGCGACACAACTGCGTCGCATTCGCTTTCGATGGCGTCTGGGTTCTGAAGCCCCTGGACAAAGAGCTCATCAAACAGCGGCTCTGCTTCGACCGAGTCCATTACGTCGGCGGCCTTATCTACGCCGAACTCTTCGGCGATGACCGCGAGCTTCGTCTCCAGAACCTCGCGCACGCGATGCTCGACCGTGTCCTCCAGGACGAAGTTGATTGCGCGCACCACGTGCGGCTGCCCGATACGGTCGACGCGGCCGATGCGCTGTTCGACCCGCATAGGGTTCCACGGCATGTCGAAGTTCACGATGACGTGGCAGAATTGGAGGTTCAGACCCTCGCCACCAGCGTCCGTCGAGATCAGAATGCGGATATCGCGAGAGAACGATTGCTGCGCCCAGGTTCGGGCTTCTAGATCCATGCTCCCGTTCAATGTGGCGACCGAAAAGCCGCGGCTTTCGAGGAAATCCGCAAGCATTGCCTGCGTAGGCACGAACTCGGTGAAGATCAGCACCTTCAGCTCAGGATCGTTCTCTTCCTGCTGAAGCTTGTAGATCAGCTCGAGGAGCGCCTCAGCCTTGGCGTCCGTCCCCTGTGCCTCCGTGGTGCGGGCCAGGTCGAGCAGCGTTTCGACCTCGGCCTTTTCCATCTCCCACCCCTTGGTCTGGATGGCGAGCTCAACCTGGGTCTGCCCGTCCAGCTCAGCCCACTCATCAACGTCGGCTGTCTCGAACAAGGATGGCTGAAGCTGCGGCTGGTCCAGCAAGGCTTGGCGTTTTTCGAGGGTCGCCCGAATGGCCGCCGTGCTGGATGTCACGAGCCGTTGCATCAGGATCATCAGGAATCCGATGTGCCGCTGCTTCGCGGCCATGGCCTGGTTGTAGCCGTGGCGGACATAGTCGGTCACGGCCTCGTAGAGCTTCTGCTGGCTCGCATGGCGGTCCTGCCACGCCACTGGATGGAGTCGGGTTGCGTGTTCCACGGGATGGTGGGCACTGATTCCACCGGATGATGGGCGCGCGTTCCACGCGATCATGGGCAGCATTTCCACGGCATCGTGG
>NZ_SLWL01000028.1 GCF_004342915.1 Camelimonas lactis | reverse complement strand
CCGAGCACAAACCGCCTCGTCATGAGGCTTTATAATTGACCCGACTGGCCTACTTTTAAACCGGTGAATGGCCTCTTTTTATTCCGGTGTTTACAAACGGCTTGCCGCCTTGTGGCGGGCGTCACCATTTCTTTCCCAAAAGATCCTTGAGCGCCGCATTGTCGAGCATTGCGTCGGCCAGCATGCGTTTCAGACGACTGTTCTCGTCCTCCAGGGTCCGCAGCCGTTTGGCCCCGGACACCTCCATGCCGCCAAACCGCGCCTTCCACTTGTAGATGCTGGCGTCACTGACCCCGTGCTTCCGGCAGAGCTCCGCGACCGGAACGCCGGCGTGCTCTTTCAGAATGGCGATGATCTGTTCTTCTGAAAACCGGGTGCGCTTCATGTCTGGTCCTCTCAGCAGGGCCAGATCAAACTTCAATCCGGAACAGGCTCCGGGGGCAACGTCATTCCTTCGCTACTTCAGCACTTCAACTCGATGGACGTTGACATTATGTGCGGCTTCTATGAGCCCGACGCCATCCTCGTCAGCGCCAATGGAGAGCCGCAGCGCGGTATTCCTGCAATTCGCGCTGAGCTACTGAAGTACTATAGCGTACAGCTGCCGATGGTTATCATCGCCCGACATGTTTTTGTCGCAGATCGAGCGCAAGCAGACTTTGCTGAGCAGGGAAAAAGCCACATCGTAGTTTTCTGCCTTGCCCCGCGTAAGTTGCTCCCAGTTCAATACCCATCCGATTTGCACGCTGGAGTACGCTATTGCCGCACATGCAGATTGAGGCTCTTCCATCTTTCAGGATCTATCGCTTTCTATAGTGAAAGCCTGAAGCAATAGGAGCCTCGGAATGACTTCGAAATCATCTGGTAAATATCTACGGCGGACAATCCGACGCCATCAACTCCGCGAAATGATCCCTCTCGCCGACAGCACCATATATGAGATGGAGCAGCGTGGCGAGTTCCCCCGTCGGTTCGCGCTCTCGCCGCGTTGTATCGTATGGGACTTGGCCGAGGTCGAGGCTTGGCTCACGGCACGGCGGGCTGCGCCCATCCGGCGTGCCCAACATCCTGACGTTTCCAAGCGTAAATCCCGCCCGGTCAAAGGGCGGGATCCAGTTCCATCAAGGGCATAGCTTGCGGCAAAAGCGTAGGGGCATACTTCCACGGTATCCGCCCACTGCTGCATCATATGCCGACGCTGCACCTCATACTCGGCCTTGTTATAGACACCGCGCGACGAGCGCCCATCCTCGTGCGCCAGGCACTTTTCGATCCAGTCGCTGTTAAAGCCCAGCTCATTTAACAGCGTCGACCCCGTCCGGCGCAGATCATGGACCGTGAATGGCTCCAGTGGCAACCCCTCCTTCTTGGCTCGCTCGACGACGGCGTAGGTGATCCGATTGAAGGTCGCGCGAGACATTGGCGCGTCCGCGTCGTACCGAGACGGCAAAAGATATCGGGAGTTGCCGGAGCAAGTATTGAGCGCGATCATGATGTCTAACGTCTGTCGGCAAAGGTAGACGTTGTGCGGCTTCGACCGCTTCATGCGCTCCTTCGGGATGGTCCAGACGGCGTTGTCGAAATCGATCTCGTCCCACACTGCATCCTGCAACTCGCTCTTCCGGACCATGGTGAGGAGATAGAGCTTCATACCGAGGCGAATCGTTGGCAACGTCGCGACATGCTCGAGCTGCTTGAACATGATGCGGATCTCGGCGGGCGAGAGCGCGCGGTCCTTCGGCGTAAAAGTGGCGATCGACGTCGGGCCGACATCATCGGCAGGGTTGGCGACCTTCTCACCGTGGAGAATGGCGAAGCCGTAGATTTGCTTCAGGATATCCCTCACGTGGATGGCGGTCGCTGGCGCTCCCCGTTCGACGATCTTGCCGCAGTGAGCGCGCAGATCATCGGGAGTGATCTCTGTCAGGAGACGATTCCGCCAGACGGGCATGAGCTCGCGCTCGAAGATAGAGCGACGCATCGCACGCGTGCTGTCGGCCATGGTCGCATTGGTCAGCCATTTCTCGCCGAACTGGCCGAAGCTCTTTGCTTCCTTGATCCGGCGCTTCTCCCGCTGCTTCTCGATGGCGGGAGACCGCCCTTCGGCGATCGCGCGTCGCGCGTCGATGCATAACTCGCGAGCCCTGGCGAGCGATATTCCGTCACGGGCATATCTGCCGAGATAGACGGTCTCCCGCCTGCCGTTCAGCCGATAGTCGAGCCTGAACGAGATGGCGCCCGACGGCGCGACGCGCACATACATGCCGTCACGATCAGACACCTTGTACATTTTCTCTTTTGGTTTCAATCAGTTGAGTTCTGCGTCGGTCAACATTTCGGGCCTCCTTGCGGAAAAGTACCGTCACGCGGTTTTTGGAGGTCAATGACGATTAAAACGATTATATTTCAGTGCGTTAATTCGAAAAAAGTACCGTCATCGGCCTCGTCTGACCTGACGGTACTTTCGTTTTTCCGGTTGATTAATGGGGACGAGGCCCATCAGCGAGGCCGCCTGACATGATCTATGCTCACCGATAGATGCCGATAACTACTGGATATATTATTTTTGTTTTCAGTGCCTTAGATCGTAGCACAGCGTAAAATCGGCGGCGTTCGGATGGGTCTGAATCACTCCCACTCAATCGTCCAAACCAACATTAAGCCGTTGATATCACGTATAATTATGGCCTTGGGGCGCGCAAAAACCGACTACTGGCTAGTCAAAATGTTACGCTTTTGATTTTAAAGGGAAAAAGGGTCGAAAAAAAATTTGTGGGTTTCAAGGACAATCGGCGTCAATCGCCAGTCTCGACCCTGTGAACGCCGTCCCACAGATTGACCCAATCTGTAGCAGAAAACACCGCTGACCACAACGAGCAGCCTGCCTCGGACAAGAGGTCAGTTTGCGTTTATGCCGATTTGCTAACCACAAAGCAGCAAACCAGGGCATCTTCAAACTGGCGCTTGGTTTGAAAATATGCTAAAACACTCACTATGAGTGAGCAAACAATAGGAAAGTTAAAGCAACTGGAACAGGTCCTGCCTGAGGGCCTGCTCGTCGATGCCGCGTGGCTTTCCGCTCAAGGCTACTCAACCTCGCTGCGCACCAAATATGTTGCCTCTGGCTGGCTCGAGCAGCCGGCACGCCGAGTGTATCGGCGCCCTCGCGGACAGCTTGGCTGGCAGCAGGTGGTCGTCTCGCTGCAGACGCTTCTCGGCTATCGTCTCACCGTTGGCGGCCGGACAGCCCTCGAGCTGCAAGGCTATGCCCATTACCTCTCACAGGATCGTTCCGAGATCCATCTTCACGGTCCAGCGAAGCCGCCCAGCTGGCTCACGACGCTCCCACTGAAGGAACGGTTCGTGTATCACAACAGCTCGCCGCTCTTCGGGGCCGACCTGGAGGATGTCAGCTTTCCTTCCCTCGTTTCGGACCGCGCACCTGATGCGCGAGTTGCGGGATCTTTTCAGGACGCCGGATTGCGCGCTCTGCCCTGGGGGCAATGGGATTGGCCGTTGACGGTATCGACGCCCGAACGGGCGGTTCTCGAACTTCTCGATGAGCTGCCCCAGCGTGAGAGCTTCGATCAGGTCGACGTGCTGATGGAAGGTCTGAGCGATCTTGCGCCGAGGCGGCTCCAGAAGCTGCTTGTCCGCTGCCGCAGTGTGAAGGTGAAGCGCCTGTTCTTCTTCTTTGCCGATCGGCATCGCCATGCATGGCTCAAGCAAGTCGACCGGACCGCAATCGAACTGGGTTCGGGCAAGCGCATGCTGGTCAAGGACGGCAGGTACGACCCGACCTACGAGATCACTGTCCCCAAGGAACTGGCCGAGGCGTATTGATGGCATTTGCGGACACTTACCGAAATCAGGTCGCATTACTGATCCGCACACTGCCTTCGGTGGTTGCGGAAGAGTGCTTCGCGATGAAGGGTGGCACGGCGATCAATCTGTTCGTGCGCGACCTGCCGCGCCTCTCGGTCGATATCGATCTTACCTACCTGCCAGTGCAGGACCGCGCGACCTCGCTTGCAACGATCAATGCGGCGATGGCGCGCATCGCTGAGCGCATTACCGAGTCAGTCCGCGGCTCCCGTGTCGCTCCGTCACGCTCGCGCGAGAATGTGATCACTAAGCTCGTCGTCCGTGGCGATGGCGCGCAAATCAAGATTGAGGTGACGCCGGTCCTGCGTGGCTGCGTGTTCGAGCCCGCCATACGGTCGGTCTCCCCCAGCGTGGAAGATGAATTCGGCTTTGCCGAAATGCGGATCGTCTCGTTTCCCGATCTCTACGCCGGCAAGATTGTCGCCGCCCTCGACCGTCAGCATCCACGCGATCTGTTCGACGTGCGTGATCTTCTGGCGAATGAAGGCATCGACGATGCGCTGCGTCGGGCCTTCCTCATCTACCTGATCAGCCACGACCGCCCCATGGCCGAAGTTCTGGCGGTGCGGCGCAAAGATATTGCGGTAGAATTTGACCGAGGTTTCGTCGGCATGACGCGACAACCGGTCGAACTCGAGACCCTGCTTGCGGCGCGTGAAGCACTGATTGCCGACATCGTCGGAGAGATGCCCAATGCGCACCGCCAATTTCTGTTGGCGTTCGAGCGCGGCGAACCCGACTGGCCAGCCCTCAACCTGGAGGCCGGCGCCGAACTGCCGGCCGTGCGATGGCGGCAACAAAACCTCGATGGTTTGAAGGCTGAGAAACGCCAGGCACTGGTGCGGCAGCTTGAAGAGGTTCTGGCAACATAGGGTCGTAGAAGGCCGGAGCCGTCATCATCATCGGCGAGCAAATCAGGTGGCGGCCGAAAGGTTCACGCGCTCCATCAGCGCTTCGGCGCTTTCCTTGCGCTCCGAATAGCGATCGGTGAGATAGGTCGAGACATCCCGTGTGAGCAACGTGAACTTGACCAGCTCCTCCATCACGTCGACCACGCGATCGTAGTAGGAGGACGGTTTCATGCGGCCGGCCTCGTCGAATTGCTGGAACGCCTTGGCGACGGATGACTGGTTGGGGATCGTCACCATGCGCATCCATCGACCAAGCACCCGCATCTGATTGACGGCGTTGAAGCTCTGGGAGCCGCCCGATACTTGCATGACGGCCAGTGTTCGGCCCTGTGTCGGCCGGACGGCCCCGACCGAAAGGGGAATCCAGTCGATCTGGGCCTTCATCACCGCGCTCATCGCGCCGTGCCGCTCGGGACTCGTCCAGACCTGCCCCTCCGACCAGAGCGACAGGTCACGCAGCTCCTGCACTTTCGGGTGAGCGACTTCCGCTCCGTCCGGCAATGGCAGGCCGGTCGGGTCGAAGATGCGTGTTTCGGCGCCAAAGGCATTCAGCAGTAGTTCGGCCTCCTGCGTCAGAAACCGGCTATAGGAGCGCTCGCGAAGCGAGCCATAAAGCAGCAGGATGCGCGGCCGATGCGCCGAAGGCGACGCCCGCAGCCGGTCAATATCGGGAACATCGATGCAACCGGGATCGATATTGGGCAGAGCGTTCAGCATTAGTGGTTCGCCTCCGCGACAGCCACGGTCTTGCTGCCCCGCTCATACCAACCTTTCGAGCGGTTCACGATCCACACGACCGAGAGCATGACCGGCACTTCGATGAGAACGCCGACGACGGTGGCGAGCGCCGCGCCCGAATGGAACCCGAACAGGCTGATGGCAGCGGCGACGGCGAGTTCGAAGAAGTTGGAGGCACCGATAAGGGCCGAAGGGCCGGCGACGCAATGCTGCTCGCCCGTGATCCGATTCAGCAAATAGGCAAGTCCGGAGTTGAAATAGACCTGGATCAGGATCGGCACCGCGAGCAGCCCGATGACCATCGGCTGGGCGATGATCTGTTCGCCCTGAAAGCCGAATAACAGCACCAGTGTCACCAGCAGCGCCGTCAGCGAGGCCGGGCTTAGCCTGGCGAGCAGCCGGTCGAGCGCGGCTTGCCCGCCTGCCGCCAGCAAATAGCGACGCACGATCTGGGCGATAATCACCGGGATCACGATATAAAGCACAACCGATAAAACGAGCGTGCCCCATGGTACGGTGATCGCCGACAGGCCGAGCAGCAGGCCAACGATCGGCGCGAAGGCCACCACCATGATCGCGTCATTGAGCGCGACCTGGGAGAGCGTGAAATGCGGCTCGCCCTTGGTCAGGTGCGACCAGACGAACACCATCGCCGTGCACGGGGCAGCGGCAAGAATGATCAGGCCGGCGATATAGCTGTCGATCTGGCCGGCCGGCAGAAAGGGCCGGAAGAGCCAGCCGATGAACAGCCAGGCCAGCAACGCCATCGAGAAAGGCTTGATCGCCCAGTTGATAAACAGCGTTACGCCAATGCCCCGCCAGTGCCGGCCAACTTCGCCGAGCGTCGTGAAGTCGATCTTCAGCAGCATCGGTATAACCATCAGCCAGATCAGCCCCGCCACCGGCAGATTGACGTTAGCGATTTCGGCTGCGCCAATGGCCTGGAACACGCCCGGCACAAAATGGCCGAGTGCAATGCCAAGGATGATGCAAAGCGCGACCCACAGGGTTAGGTAGCGTTCGAATGTGGACATGGATTTCCCTTATGCGGTCGCTACGCGGTGACCGTGCTCGTCAATGACGCGCTCGCCATCTTCCTTGATGAATTTGTCTTGCTGCGGCGGCAGCAGGTCGAGCACGACTTCAGACGGCCGGCAGAGTTTCACGCCCTTGGGTGTGGCCACGATCGGTCGATTGATGAGGATCGGATGCGCCATCATGGCGTCGAGAAGCTGGTCGTCGGTCAGCGCCGGATCGCCAAGACCGAGCTCCCCATAAGGCGTTCCCTTTTCGCGCAGCAGCGCGCGCACCGATATGCCCATGCGCTGGATGAGCTGGTCCAGCATCACCCTTGAGGGCGGGGTCTTTAGATATTCGATGACATGGGGTTCGACACCGGCATTGCGGATCATCGCCAGCGTGTTGCGTGAGGTACCGCACTCGGGGTTGTGATAGATGACAACGTCCATGGCTGACCTCACGCGGCGCTGTTGCGGGACGAGGACGCCCCATCCGATTGCCCTATCTCCACGAGCTTGGCGCGCAGGGATGCCTTGTCGAGGCTGGCTACGGGGAGCGCGGTAAAAATGGAGATGCGATTCTTGAGGTAGCGAAGGGCCGCAACGAAGGCGGCTTCCTGTTCGATCTCGGAGCCTTCCACCGGGGCGGGATCTTCGATGCCCCAGTGCGCGGTCATTGGCTGGCCCGGCCAGACCGGACAGGCTTCACCGGCCGCGCTGTCGCAGACCGTGAACACGAAATCCATGGTCGGCGCATCAGACGCAGCGAATTCTTCCCAGCTCTTCGAGCGCAAGCCGTCGGCAGGATAGTCAAAGCTTTTCAGCACCTTCAACGCGAGGGGATGGACCTTCCCCTTGGGCTGACTGCCGGCGGAAAAGGCACGAAAGCGACCCGCGCCATCCTTGTTCAGGATGCTTTCTGCCAGGATCGAGCGCGCCGAATTGCCGGTACACAGAAACAGGACCTTGAAAATACGATCGGGTTGGCTTGCATCAGACATGGGCTGTGCCTTTCGTCGGTTCGCAACAAGATGACAACGCGGCCATGGCCGGGTTGCACACTTCCGGGTGCCCCTGACAGCAGTCGCGCATGAGGAATTCGATAAGGCCCGAGAGCACCCCGAGCGCCGCGGTGTAGATAATCGAGCGCCCGGCTCGACGGGATTCAACAAGCCCGGCCTGTTCTAGATGGCTCAGGTGAAAAGACATGCGCGAAGAGGACGCGCCGTCCACTGCTTCGCCGATGGCACCGGCGGACATTCCTTCCGGCCCGGCCGTCACAAGAAGCCGAACGATGCGTAGCCTCGTCTCCTGCGAAAGCGCGGCGCAGGCCGCGAGAGCTCGTTTCTCATCCATAATCATCTCAATAATTCAAGAATCATTGAGATGATTGGTATAGCAAAAGCTCTCAGGGCACCAGTCCCTAGTGTGCATCGCGCGGCATCTGTCCATCGCATGGTGACGGACCGGACTTTGGGCCGCGTTAGGCAGTCGGCGTAGGTGACAGGATTTGTCACCTTCGTATGCGAATTTTATCCTGAAAAGGATAGACGATTCGCGATCGCTCTCCGCGCTCTCGAACAGTCTGCTCTTAGCTGAACGCACGCGATCGGAGAGCTCGATGAATTTCACGCATTACAATCTGGGGCATGTCGAACGGGGCAGTGTCGTCGTGGTGACGCTCAGCGGCAGTGCGGCCAACGTCCGCCTCATGGATGGCTCGAACTTCAACAGCTACAAAGCGGGCCGTCGCCATAGTTATGTCGGAGGCCTCGCGAAGCGCTCTCCCGTGCGCCTACCGGTGCCGCGTTCCGGCACCTGGCATGTTGCCATCGACATGCAGGGGCTTCGCGGATCGGTGCGGTCCGGAGTTCAGGTGGTCCCGGGTGCGGCGCTCACCCCTCTGCCCACAATCAACGAGGCACCGCTGCGCAGTGTCCCCACACTCGTCCGCGACGCCGATGATGATCTCGCGCCGCCGCCCGAGGCACCCGATGGCCGAGTGTTCGACGTTTTCATCTCTCATGCGTCCGAAGACAAGAACGAGGTCGTCCGACCGCTGGCAAATGCACTGCGCGAAGCAGGATTGTCGGTCTGGTATGATGAATTCGAACTGCGAATCGGCGACAGCCTTCGCCGCAAAATCGACCGAGGCCTGGGAAGCAGCCGCTTCGGCGTGGTTGTGCTGTCGCAGGCGTTCTTTGGCAAAGGCTGGCCCGAATACGAGCTCGACGGGCTCGTCACCCGCGCCGTATCGGGGGAACAGATCCTGCTGCCGATCTGGCACAACGTCTCCAAACGCGAAGTGATCGGCTACTCGGCTTCGCTCGCCGATCGACTGGCGCGCAGCACCGCCACCCACACCGTTGAAGAGATTGCCGCGGAAATCGCCGACGTCGTGCGCTTGCCGAACGCAGCGTGACGCCGGAGGCGGCAGGAGAGACCAAATGAGAAGGCAGATTGAGGATGAATGGAACGGTTGGGACGGCGACACCATCGTCCGGCTGACCGACGGTTCGGTGTGGTGTCAGGAGGAATATCACTATGAATATCGCTACGCCTACCGCCCCTCAGTGACCCTGTCCGGCAACGTCATGCATGTCGAGGGCATGAGCCGCGGCATCCGCGTCCGCCGGATCGACTAGGAGAACAACGCCGATGCAGACGCGTATTGCAGGAGCCTGGACGGGCTGGAGCGGCGATACCATTGTCAAGCTCGCCAATGGAACGGTCTGGCGCCAGGATCAGTACTATTATCGCTATCAGTACAAGTACCGGCCGCGTGTGGTGATCGAGGGCCGGTATATGCATGTCGAGGGCATGCCTAAGGCGGTACGCGTGCGCCGCATCGATTAGCAGTCAAAGTATCACTTCCGCGGCGGCGCTCATGACCGCTCATTCAAAAATCTGCCCGCCACCGGTTTGGAACATCTCAACAAGTTGCTGATAATCAGCCCTTTGAATCTGGATGTTCGGGCATATCGAAGGTGGCGTTGAGCAAATTGTTATCCGGCCGAGCGCAGACATACCGCCCCGGCTTTCTTGCGCGTTTGTTTGCTTCCGGAAAATGGAAGCTGACCCTGGACCCGAGACTGTCCGGGCGCATCCGGTTGCGCCAGGAAGGTGATATCGAGCTTGCCTGCCTCGATATTGTGTCGATTTCGGCCAGCAAGGCTCTGCTGTGGCACAGCGTTGAGATCCGCTCTCGCGGCAGAACGGATGCTCTGTCCGGCCTGACTGGTGAAGCAGCCGCGCAATTGGTCACTGACCTTCACGCCTTCATCAATACCCATCTCTTCGGCCTGATTGGCGCCGAAACGGGCCGCTTGCACGATGTCGATGCCCAGCTTCGGAAAATCACCGAAGGCAGCAGGCAGTATCTCGCTCAGGCCGATCTTGGCCGGGCGATTGCCAGCGTGCCAGGCGATGCGGCGGCCGCCCTCGCGCATCCGCTCTTGAATTCACAGTTAATGCCGGCCAAGCTCAAGGCGTCTCTGCCGCCTTCGTTCACCTTCCTGACGGATCCGGGCGTTCGCCAAGCCTATAATGAAGCATTCGTCGCCGCGGAGCTGGAAACATTCGGGCCGTTCTTCGACGATCTCGACGGGCGGTCCCTGTCCGATCAGCAACGCGAAGCCTGCATTCGCCTCGAGGACAACAATTTGCTGGTCGCCTCGGCGGGCTCGGGCAAGTCCGCGACCATGGTCGGCAAGGTTGCTTATGTTCTGGAAAAGCAGCTCTACCGGCCGGAGGAGATCCTGCTTCTGGCTTTCAACAAGAGTGCTGCCGATGAATTGAAGACCCGGATCGCCCGGCAGCTGCAGGTCGAGGAAAGCGAGCTGGCTTGCCGCGTCACGACGTTTCATGCGCTGGGACGCGGCATTATCGAAGAGGTCGAGGGGCGGCCGCCCCAACTGGCCAATTGGGTCGAGCACCCTGCCGGCGAAACCAAGGTCATCGAAGAGATCATTCAAGCCTTGGTCGAGAGCGATCCGGAGTTCGCGCGGATGTGGAGCGATCTGCTGGTGGTGCATCCCAAGGCCGACATTCCGGTCGAGGTCTTCGACACCGAAACCGACTACAATCGCTATGTCTCCGATCGCCTCAGGAAGGGCTCTGCCACGATCGGCTCGCTTGCCGGCACTATCGTCAAGTCCCTGCAGGAGCAGAAGATCGTCAACTGGCTGTGGCTGCATTCGGTTGCCTTCGAATACGAGCGGCAGATCGCAGTCGAAGACGATGATGGTACGGTGCGCCACCTCCATCCCGACTTCTATTATCCGCAGGCTGACACGGTGCATGAGCACTTCGCGCTCAACGCCGATGGGACCTCGCCATTTGCGGACTATGCCGTGCATGCCGAGAGCAAGCGGCAGGCCTATCGCCGCAAAGGCATCGACTTCTTCGAAACGACGTCAGCCCAGGCCAGCAGCGAAACGCTTTTGAGCACGCTCGAAGCCGAGTTGGCGCAGCGCGCCGTGCCATTGGAGCGCAAGGACTATGCCGAGATCACCAAGGCGCTCGAGCCGGTGGTGATCAAGCATTATCACAAGCTCATATCGATCTGCATCAAGCACATTCGCGCCAGCCATTTGACGCTCGACATGCTGCTCGAACGCGCCAAAACCCTGCACGACAAGGAGCGGGCAAAGCTCTATGCCCGGGTCGTCTGGTCGATCGCGCAAGGCTATTCCCGCCGCCTGGAAGAGACCGACCGGATCGATTTCGATTCCATGATCGCCGATGCCGTCAGGCTTGTCGAAACCGGCCGCTATCAGAGCCCCTATTCGCTGATTCTTGTCGACGAGTTCCAGGATATCTCCGAACCGCGCGCCAATCTCATCAAGGCGCTCAAGCAGCAGGTGGCGTTCAGCAAGGTATTCGCCGTCGGCGACGACTGGCAGTCGATCTATCGCTTTGCCGGCTCGGACATCACGATCTTCACGCAGTTCGAGGCCAATTTTGGGGCAAGTTGGCGGGGGCGGCTGGAACAGACTTATCGCTGCAATCAGCTGATTGCCGAGACGGCCGCGAAATTCGTCCAGCGCAATCCGGAGCAAATCGCCAAGGCGGTTCGCTCGACACGGCCTGCCATCGCGCGTTCGATCCGGGTCATTCCCATCGATGATGAGCGCGGCAGACCCGATTTTGCCAAGGCTTGCCATCGCCTGCTCGAACGGCTCGACACGGCTTTGGGCGGTATGGCCGCGCAGTGGCGCAAGGAGCCGAACGCCAAGCTCAAGGTTCTGGTTTTATGGCGATACAATCTGCTCGATCCGTTCGCAGGACGTCCGCCCGCCTTTGCCCATATCGAGGTTTCGGGGATGTCTTTTCACCGGGCCAAGGGGCTCGAGGCCGACTATACGGTTTTGCTCGATGTGAGCGAGGGCGATTATGGCGTGCCAAGCCGCATCGAGGACGATGAACTGCTCAATCTGGTTATTCCGCGCCCTGAGACTTACGCATATGCGGAAGAACGACGGTTGTTCTACGTTGCGCTGACACGCGCCAGCCGGGGCGCATATCTCATCACCAATAGCCGGCAACCGTCGCGCTATATCCGGGAGCTTTGCGAGATCGCGGGCGACGAGATCCGGTTTGAGACGATCGAAGGCGCTGCGCTGCGTCAATGCCCCAAATGCCTGGTCGGGCAGATGGTCGAGAAGCGCAACAGGAAGGGCACGGTGTTCAGCGGGTGCAACCAGTTCCCCGATTGCAGGCATAGTGAAGGAGCTGAGACGCATCCGGCCACCCGCTTGCGACGACGCGCATAAGGCCGGGTCTGCGGTCGTAACGAAGGACAATCCGCCCCAATGACGGCCTCATCCGCCGAGCGGACGCGCGTCGGTTTCCGAAGCACTGGTTGTTCGTCGATATCGCCCCTTCCGCCGCGATCCGACATAGCAGATGAGGTTCGCCATTTTCAGCGCGGCGATGTCGCGGCGCGCGGTTTTGAGGCTGACTTGCCACAAGGCCATGATCTCGCTGGCGCCGCAGCGATCGCCTTCGGCGAGTCTGGCCAGAAACCAGTATTGGCGCTCATTGAGTTCAGCCCGATCAGGGTCATTCATAGGGTCGCGATTAGAGTCATCTTTAGGGTCATTTGGCCGGTGATCGGCAGGTCTCCTGCCCCAGGCAAACTCGCCGACGACATAGGCGCCCCTGGCCGCCGCCAGCGCATAGCGATCGACTGGCCCTGACAGTTTGGCGGCCACCGGTCCCTCGATGATCCCGAGGACGAAAGCGCGAATGACGGGTGAGGACACCACGAGACGCAAGAAAAACACCGTATCGGGACCGTGTTGGCCCGACAGCCAGTGTTTGACGGTGCGCTCGCTGGCATGGGTCTGGCGCATGATCTGCTTGATCGCACGGTGGCTGTCGCCGTGCTCCTTGCGCAGCAGCTCGGCCATGGTTTGCGCATAGATCTGGCGCGTGGCCAGGACACCTTTCCATGGCGGTAATTTCCTGCCCTTTTTCTGCAACATCTTCCGGTCTCTCCGCAGTTAAACTGGTCGAGGTGCGGAAGCGGTGGCGAGGCCACGTGCTGAGGCGGTCGGTTGCCCGGACCGCCTCAGGTAAAGCAGGAAAGGGCAAAGTTTGCCGAGATGGGATCTTAACGACGACGACCGATCCGAGCCGGCACCTCTGGTGCGCGCGGCCGAATATGTCCGCATGTCGACCGATCATCAGAAATATTCGACTGAAAGCCAATCCGACGCGATCCGGCAATATGCTGAAGCGCGCGGGATCGAGATCGTGCGCACCTATGCCGATGCTGGCAAGAGCGGGCTCAAGATCGAGGGCCGCGATGCGCTCAGGCAGTTGATCGAGGATGTTGAGGCCGGCACGGCCGATTTCACATTGGTGCTGGTCTATGATGTCAGCCGCTGGGGCCGGTTCCAGGATGCCGATGAGAGCGCCTACTACGAATATATCTGCCGGCGCGCCGGGATTGCCGTGCAATATTGCGCCGAGCAATTCGACAATGATGGCAGCCCGGTCTCGACCATCGTCAAAGGCGTCAAACGCGCCATGGCCGGCGAATATAGCCGCGAGCTCTCGACCAAGGTGTTTGCCGGGCAAGGCCGGCTGATCGAAAAGGGCTATCGCCAGGGCGGCCCGGCCGGGTTTGGTTTGAGGCGCACGCTGATCGACGAACATGGCGCGATCAAGGGGGTGCTGGTCCGCGGCGAGCACAAGAGCATCCAGACCGACCGGGTGATCCTCACGCCTGGGCCGGACGAAGAGGTCGCGCTGGTGCGCGATGTCTACCGCGCCTTTGTCCATGAGGGGCGAAGCGAAAGCGTGATCGCGGCCGATCTCAATGCGCGGGGCCTTACAACCGATCTTGGCCGGCCCTGGACGCGCGGCACGGTCCATCAGCTGCTGATCAATGAGAAATATGTCGGCGACAATATCTGGAACCGCCGTTCGTTCAAGCTCAAGAAGAAGCGGGTGCGCAATGTGCCCGAGATGTGGATCCGCGCCGATGGCGCGTTCGCGGCGATTGTCGAGCGCGAGTTGTTCGAGGCGGCACGCGCGATCATCGCCGCGCGCTCGTTCCGCTTGAGCGATGAAGAGATGCTCAAGGCCCTGGCCGAGCTGTACCAGCGTCAGGGCATGCTTTCGGGGATCATCATCGACGAATGCGAGGCCATGGCCTCGAGCAGCGCGTACAGTTCACGGTTCGGCAGTCTGCTCAGGGCCTATAGCCTGGTCGGGTTCACTCCGGAGCGGGACTATCGCTATGTCGCGATCAACCGCGAACTGCGCCAGCTTCATCCTGGCATCCTGCGCGAAGTGCTCGACGGTCTGCAGGCAAGCGGCAGCGAAGCGTGGCGGGAGGACGAGAGCGACCGGGTGATCGTCAACGGCGAATTCAGCGTCTCGGTGGTGATCGCGCGCTGTTTCGAGACCCCGACGGGGCTTTTGCGCTGGAAGCTGCGTTTTGATACCTCGCTTGCCCCTGACATTACCGTGGTCGTGCGCATGGACCGCGCCAATCGCGCCCCGTTCGACTACTACCTGTTCCCGCGCCTCGAGAAACTGGCCGACAAGGTCCGGCTGAGCGAAGACAATGCGCTGGCCCTCGACGCCTACCGCTTCGATGACCTCGACCTGCTCTACACCATCGCCGCTCCTATCCCCTTACCGGAGGCTGCCTGATGTCTGCCGTGCGTTCCAGCGGTGTCGAAATGATCCCGATTTCGCGGATCACGGTGCTGAACTCGCGGGCGCGCAACAAGCGCCAGCACCGCGAGATCGTCAACAATATCGAGGCCATCGGACTCAAGCGCCCGATCACCGTGGCGCGTCATAACGGTCCGGGCGGCGCGCGCTACGATCTGGTCTGCGGCGAAGGCCGGCTCGAAGCGTTCCAGATGCTCGGCCAGAGCGAAATCCCGGCCGTGGTGATCGAGGCCAGCGAGAGCCAATGCCTGGTGATGAGCCTGGTTGAAAACATTGCCCGGCGCACGCCGCGTCCGATCGATATCATGCGCGAGATCGGCGCCTTGCGCGCCCGCGGCTTTAACGACACGGCGATCGGCGAAAAGCTCGGCGTCGGCGCGTCCTGGGTCAACATGATCGCTTCGCTGCTTGAGCGCGGCGAGGAACGGTTGGTCGCTGCGGTCGAGACCGGCGTCATCCCGATCACGCTGGCGATGGAGATTTCCAAGGCCGAGAGCGAAGAGGCCCAGACCCTGCTGCTCGACGCCTATGAGACCGGCAAGCTCAGAGGCAAGAAGCTGGCAGCGGCGCGGCGCATTCTCGACATGCGCTTGCGGGCGCAGCGCAAGGGCCTGCCTTCGGGCCGATTGGGGCGCAAGGGCAGCGGGAGGCGGATGACCGCCAACGATCTGATGCAGGTCTATCAGCGCGAGGCGGAAAAGCAGCGGCTCCTGGTCAAGAAGTCCGATTTCACCCAGACCCGGCTCTTGTTCATCGTCGAGGCGCTCAAGGACCTGCTCGGCGATGAGGGGTTCCTCAACCTGCTCAGGGCTGAGGGCCTTGCAACCATGCCGCGCGCGCTGGCGATGCGGATTTCGGGAGAGAGCGATGGCTGAGCGGATCGAGGGTGCGTGTTCCACGGGATGGTGGGCACTGATTCCACCGGATGATGGGCGCGCGTTCCACGCGATCATGGGCAGCATTTCCACGGCATCGTG
>NZ_SLWL01000027.1 GCF_004342915.1 Camelimonas lactis | reverse complement strand
TGCCCACGATGCCGTGGAAATGCTGCCCATGATCGCGTGGAACGCGCGCCCATCATCCGGTGGAATCAGTGCCCACCATCCCGTGGAACACGCAACCCTGCCCCCCTGCTCACCCGCCCAGAACGGCCGTGAACACCTCTTCGCCACGCTTGATGGTGATCTCCCAGTAACGGGCGCGCCGCGACAGGGCGGCGTCAAGTTCGCGCGACGTCGCGACCTTTTCGCCATTGACGGCCAGAATGACGTCGCCCTTCTTCAGCCCCACCTGTGCGGCGCTGGAGCCATCGGCGATATCCGAGATCACCACGCCGCTGCCCGCGACATCCATGGACAGCTCTTCCGCCACCGCCGGCGACAGGTTGGCTGCGGTAGCGCCGCCGAACGGCGTGCGTTGCGGCAGCTTCACTGCCTCGCGCGCCGGCGTTTCCGGCGCCGGCGCCAGACGGATTTTCAGCGTCTCCTTGCGGGGCCCGCGCTGCACGACCAGCGTGGCCTGCCCCCCCATCGGGCGCGTGGCCAACCGGTAGCCGAAGGCGTCCGGGTCATCCACGGCCTGCCCGTCCACGGACAGGATCACGTCGCCGCGCTTCAGCCCCGCTTCCGCCGCCGGGCTACCTGGGCGAAGCTCCGCCACCAAGGCCCCCGTCGGCCGTTCAAGCCCGACGCTTTCGGCGATATCGGCGGTGACAGCCTGCAGGCGTCCGCCGAAATACGGCCGCTTGACCATCTTGCCGCCGTTTCTGGCCGATTCCACCACGACCCGCGTCATCGCCGCCGGTATGGCGAAGCCGATGCCGACGCTGCCGCCGGAGCGGGAATAGATGGCGGAGTTGATGCCGACCAACCTGCCCTTCATGTCGACGAGGGCGCCGCCAGAATTGCCAGGATTGATCGCGGCGTCGGTCTGGATGAAGAACTGGTAGTCACCAATGCCGACCTGGGTGCGGGCCAGCGCCGAAACAATGCCCTGGGTCACCGTCTGGCCAACGCCAAACGGGTTACCGATGGCCAGCACCAGATCGCCCACCTCAAGCGCATCGGAATCCCCCAGCTCCATCGCCGGCAATTTCACGCCCTTGTCGCGGATGCGGAGCACCGCCAGATCGGTGCGCGGATCGCGCAGCACGATATCGCATTCAAACTCACGCTTGTCGGCAAGGGCGATCTTCACCTCTGTCATGTTCTCGATGACATGGTGATTGGTGACGATGACGCCCGACGGATCGACAATCACCCCCGAGCCGAGCGAGCGGGCCACCCGCTCCCGCGGCACGCCGAAATCGCCACCGAAGAAACGCCGGAAAAATGGGTCTTCAAACAGCGGATTCTGCTGCTGCCGCTCAACCCGCGCGCCGTAGACATTGACCACCGACGGCGCCACCTTCTTGACGATCGGGCTGAAGGAGAGCTGGATCTCACTGCGTCCTTGCGGAACCTCGCGGGTCTGGGCCAACGCCCCCAGCGGGCTGATAACCATGGACGCCACGCCGAGGGCCGCCGCGAGCGCAACTCGCAAGGCCGCGCGCGAACCTGCATCGCGCCACACCGCCGCACTGGCTGGCCGCATTCCGGTTACGCCAGGAACCATCCGCATTCTCCATTCTTCAAACGCAGGGCGAACGCCGAAACGGGGCCGCCACACCAATATCCTGCCGTCCTGCCCTCAGGGGCAGGGCCGCGAACCCCGCTCCGCGCTGGCGCGCATGTAACCCGGCGCGAATTCAGGCGTCAGCGCCCGACCCTGCGCCCGCTGCGCGAAACATACGCCAGCGCATCCAAACTCCCGCAGAATTCAAACGGAAAAGTGGCGATCCTGAAACGGATCACGAAGCCTTCCTGTTGACCAAATAAAAAAGGGCGGTGCAACCACCGCCCTTCTTCAAAATCTCAACCTGGCGGACAATCACGCCTCGTCAGCAGCCTGCTGGGTCGGACCCGAGTCCTTGCCCTTCGCGTCAACGTCGCGATCGACGAACTCGATGACAGCCATCGGCGCATTGTCACCGAAGCGGAAGCCGGCCTTCATGATGCGCAGGTAGCCGCCGTTGCGCTCCTTGTAGCGCGGGCCCAGCACCTCAAACAGCTTGCGGGCCTGATCCTGGTCGCGGATCTGGGCGATGGCCTGACGACGGGCGTGCAGGTCGCCGCGCTTGCCGAGGGTTACCAGCTTCTCAACGATCGGACGCAGATCCTTCGCCTTCGGCAGGGTGGTGACGATCTGCTCATGCTTGATCAGCGCCGCAGCCATGTTGGCGAACATCGCCTTGCGGTGCTCGGAGGAGCGGTTGAAACGACGATGGGCAAAACCGTGACGCATTGGCTATCTCCAGATTTATGCGGCCGCCGTGCCACGGTACGGCCGCTCTCTTGTTTGGCTGGCCTCAAACGGCCAGCGCGTAAAACTCAGTAGTGTTCTTCGAAGCGCTTGGCGAGGTCTTCGATGTTCTCCGGCGGCCAGCCCTGCACGTCCATGCCGAGGTGCAGGCCAAGGGTTGCGAGAACTTCCTTGATCTCGTTGAGCGACTTGCGACCGAAGTTCGGCGTGCGAAGCATTTCCGCCTCCGACTTCTGAATAAGGTCGCCGATGTAAACGATGTTGTCGTTCTTGAGGCAGTTGGCCGAGCGGACCGACAGCTCCAGTTCATCCACCTTCTTGAGCAGCGCCGGATTGAAGGGCAGCTGCGGCGCGGCGGCGGCGCCAGCCTCCTCGCGACGGGGCTCCTCGAAGTTGACGAAGATGGCCAGCTGGTCCTGCAGGATGCGCGCGGCGTAGGCCACGGCGTCTTCCGGCGAAACCGCGCCGTTTGTCTCCACCTCAAGCGTCAGCTTGTCGTAGTCAAGAACCTGACCCTCACGGGTGTTCTCGACCCGGTAGGAAACCTTGCGCACCGGGCTGAAAATGCTGTCCACCGGGATCAGGCCAATCGGCGCGTCCTCGGGGCAGTTGCGCTCAGCCGGCACATAACCCTTGCCCGTGTTGACGGTGAACTCCATGCGCACTTCAGCGCCGTCGTCCAGCGTGCACAGCGGCAGGTCGGGGTTGAGAATCTGGATATCGCCGACCGTGTTGATGTCCCCGGCGGTGACAAGACCAGGCCCCTGCTTGCGCAGTGTCATCCGCTTGGGGCCTTCGCCCTGCATGCGAATGGCGACCATCTTCACGTTCAGCACGATGTCGGTGACGTCCTCGCGAACGCCAGGCACCGACGAAAACTCATGCAGCACGCCGTCGATCTGGATCGCCGTCACCGCAGCGCCCTGGAGAGACGACAGGAGGACGCGCCGCAAGGCATTGCCAAGCGTCAGGCCGAAGCCGCGCTCGAGCGGCTCTGCCACGAGGGTCGCCACGTGCCTGCGGTCATCGCTGCCGGACACCTCGAGCTTGCCCGGCTTGATCAGTTCCTGCCAGTTTTTCTGGATCACGAGCACACCTCTGCGGATCTCATAAGGGGCGGCGCGCCAACGCCATGTCAAAGGGCGGCGCGCCGCAAACGGCGCAACCCCGGCGAACCGGGGCTATCAGGATCAGACGCGGCGGCGCTTGCGCGGACGGCAACCGTTGTGCGGGATCGGCGTCACGTCGCGGATCGAGGTCACGGTGAAACCGGCAGCCTGCAGCGCGCGCAGGGCGGACTCACGACCGGAACCGGGGCCGGAAACTTCAACCTCAAGCGTGCGCATGCCGTGCTCGGCGGCCTTGCGGGCCGCGTCCTCGGCCGCAACCTGCGCCGCATACGGGGTCGACTTGCGCGAGCCCTTGAAGCCCATCGTGCCGGCGGACGACCAGGAGATCGTGTTGCCCTGCGCGTCGGTGATGGTGACCAGCGTGTTGTTGAAGCTGGCGTTCACGTGCGCGATGCCGGAGACGATGTTCTTGCGCTCGCGGCGACGAACGCGGGTAACTTCCTTGGCCATAAACCACTTCCTTCAGGCGCGCCCGTATTGCCAGGCGCTCGGGACAAAATATCGCGGAGCGGGACAATCCCGCTCCGCGCAAGGGCGGCGAACCGGCCCCAGATTACTTCTTCTTGCCGGCGATCGGCTTCGCCTTGCCCTTGCGGGTGCGGGCGTTGGTGTGGGTGCGCTGACCACGCACCGGCAGACCGCGACGGTGACGCAGACCGCGATAGCAGCCCAGATCCATCAGGCGCTTGATATTCATCGACACTTCGCGACGCAGATCGCCTTCGACCAGATAGTCACGGTCAATGGTTTCGCGAATCTGCAGCACTTCCTGGTCGGTCAGCTCGTTCACGCGGCGCTCGGCCGGAATGCCGACCTTCTCGCAAATCTCGGACGCGAACTTGGCGCCGATGCCGTGAATATACTGAAGCGCGATAACCGTGCGCTTGTTGGTCGGAATGTTTACGCCAGCAATACGAGCCAATGTCGTCTCCATGTGGCCGGCGCGCCTGCGCCGGGTTTCTTCAACGCCGCGTTTCGCGGCAAAACCCGCATCCGGTGGAGGCCGGCCCTGCGGGAAACGCAATGCGAACGGCGCCGTCCCCTCTCAGGAAAGAACGGCGCCGATCGAAAAAGTTGCGCCCTGTTAACCCCAAAACGCTCAGGCGTCAACCTTGTCCAGCGCCGCATACAGCGCGGCGCTCACGGCGTCGATCGGCTGCTCGCCGTCAATACGCGTAAGCTGGCCCCTGCCCTCATAGAACGGCGCCACAACCGCCGTGTCGCGGTTATAGGCTGCCAGGCGGGTTTTAAAGACCTCCGGATCATCGTCCGCGCGAACCGGCTCGCCATTGGCTTTCGATTCGTTGGCGCGATTGATGATACGGTTCACCAGGCCATCCTGATCGACAACCAGCTCAACCACCGCGTCAAGCCTGAGCCCCTTGCCGGCAAGCATGTCGCCCAACGCCTCGGCCTGCGCCACCGTGCGCGGAAATCCGTCGAGAATGAAGCCCTTCTTCGCATCCGCCTCTTCGATACGGTCGGCGACGATGCCGATCACAATATCGTCGGAGACGAGCTGGCCCGCGTCCATCACCGCCCTGGCCTTGAGACCAACCGGCGTGCCAGCGGCAACCGCGGCGCGCAGCATGTCGCCGGTCGACAGCTGCGGAATGCCATAACGCTCCACCAGACGTTTCGCCTGGGTTCCCTTGCCCGCGCCCGGAGGGCCCAGAAGAATCAGTCTCATTTACGCCGTCCCCCTTTGAGTTTGGCCTTCTTCACGAGGCCCTCGTACTGGTGCGCGAGCAGATGGCCATGCACTTGCGCCACCGTGTCCATCGTGACGCTCACGACGATCAGCAGCGAGGTGCCGCCGAAATAGAAGGGAAGCGAGGCATAGGAAATCAGCAGTTCGGGAAGCAGACAGATGAGGGCCAGAAAGGCCGCGCCGATCACGGTGATGCGCGTCAGCACATAGTCAATGAAATCCGCGGTGCGTTCGCCCGGACGAATTCCCGGAATGAAGCCGCCCTGCTTCTTCAGGTTGTCGGCCGTCTCCGACGGATTGAAGACGATGGCCGTATAGAAGAAGGCGAAGAAAACGATCAGCGCCACATACAGTACGATATACAGCGGCCGCCCGTGGCCAAGGTACGCCGACATGGTCGCCAGAAAGCCCGTGCCGTCGCTGCTCTGGGAGAAGCTGGCGATGGTCGTCGGCAACAGCAACAGCGACGAAGCGAAGATCGGCGGAATGACGCCGGCCGTATTGAGCTTCAGCGGCAGGAACGAGGTCTGGCCTTCGTACAGGCGGTTGCCCACCTGGCGCTTGGGATAGTTGATCAGCAGCCGGCGCTGGGCCCGCTCCATGTAAACGATGAAAGCGATGGCGGCGACGGCCATGACCAGAACACCAAGGATGATGCCGGTGGACAGCGCGCCCTGACGACCCAGCTCAAGGGTGCCGGCGATGGCCTGCGGCAACTCGGCGACGATGCCCGCGAAGATGATCAGCGAGACGCCATTGCCGATGCCGCGCGCCGTGATCTGCTCGCCGAGCCACATCAGGAACATGGTGCCGCCGAGCAGCGTGATCACCGTGGAAATGCGGAAAAACAGGCCGGGCTCAAGGACAACATTGCCCGAGCTTTCCAGGCCCACAGCGATGCCCCACGCCTGGAACAGCGCCAGGACGACCGTGAGATAGCGCGTATACTGGTTGATGACCTTGCGGCCCTGCTCGCCTTCCTTCTTCAACTGCTCCAGCGACGGCACGATGCTCGTCAGCAACTGCAGGATAATGGAGGCCGAGATGTACGGCATGATGTTCAGGGCGAAAATCGCAAGTCGCCCGACAGCGCCGCCGGAAAACATGTTGAACAGGCCGAGCACGCCGCCCTGGGTCTGGCGGAAAATATCAGCCACCGCTTCCGGATTGACGCCCGGCAGCGGGATGTAGGTGCCGAGGCGGTAGATGATCAGCGCGCCCAACGTGAACCAGATCCGCTTTTTCAGCTCCTCCGCTTTCGCCAGCGAACTGAAATTGAGACTGGAAGCGAGCTGTTCAGCTGCCGATGCCATGCGCTTGACCCTCGGGCCCCAACGGAGGGCGGCAGGCCGCCCCCCGATTTCAGGACCGTCTTTGAAATTTTAACAAATTCAGACGGATATCACATAAACCTGAGAAACAACCTCAGGCTTCCGCAGCAGCATCACCGCCGAGAATCGTGACGGAGCCGCCCGCCTTCTCCACCGCTTCTACGGCAGAGCGGGAGGCGCCCGCAACCTGCAGGGCGAGCTTCGCCTTCAGTTCTCCGGCGCCGAGAATGCGGACGCCATCGCGGGCCTTGGCGCAAACGCCAGCGGCCACGAGCGCGTCAACAGTCACCGGAGCGGACGCATCCAGCTTGCCGGCGTCAATCGCCGCCTGCAGCCGGCCGAGGTTAACCTCGTTGTAGTCCTTGCGGAAAATGTTGGTGAAGCCGCGCTTCGGCAGGCGGCGATGCACCGGCATCTGACCGCCTTCGAAGCCCTTGATGGCGACACCGGCGCGGGACTTCTGACCCTTGACGCCACGGCCAGCTGTCTTGCCCTTGCCGGAACCGATGCCGCGGCCAACGCGCATGCGCTGTTTGGTGGCGCCCGGATTATCGCGAATGTCTGTGAGCTTCATGTTTCTCACTCCCCGTCCACGACGCGAACGAGGTGCTTCACTGCTTCGATCATGCCGCGGGTGGCGGAATTGTCGGGCAGCGTCGAGCGCTTGTTCATCTTGTTGAGACCGAGACCAATCAGCGTCGCGCGCTGGGTGGACACGCGGCGGATCGGGCTACCGATCTGCACAACCGTCACTGTCTTCTGAGCCTTGGACATGCCGCCCTCCCTCACGCTTCAGCGGAAACGTCAGAGCCGGCGTCACGACGGCGCGACTGAAGGGTCGAAACCTTCAGACCACGGCGCGCGGCCACCGAACGCGGGCTGTCTTCCTGCTTCAGCGCGTCGATCGTCGCGCGAACCAGGTTGTACGGGTTGGACGAACCAAGCGACTTGGCCACCACGTCCGCCACGCCCAGGGTCTCGAACACGGCGCGCATCGGACCGCCGGCGATGATGCCGGTGCCCGGCGCCGCAGCGCGCAGCACCACCTTGCCAGCGCCCCAACGGCCGTTGACGTCGTGATGCAGGGTGCGGCCTTCCTTCAGCGGAATGCGAACCAGCGAACGCTTCGCCGACTCGGTCGCCTTGCGGATGGCTTCCGGAACCTCGCGGGCCTTGCCATGGCCGAAGCCAACGCGGCCCTTCTGGTCGCCAACGACCACGAGGGCGGCGAAGCCAAAACGGCGACCACCCTTCACGACCTTGGCGACACGATTGATGTGTACAAGGCGATCAACGAATTCGCTGTCGCGCTCGCGCTCTTCGCGCGGCTGCCTGTCTCTTGCCATAACCATCTCACTTTCGCGGGCTGCGGCCCCCGCTCGCTAAACCATTGTTCGCCGCAATGCCTCTTCCAGCGAAACGCCAAAAAGGCTGACGCGAACAGGCCGCCCCTTTCCAGGGCGACCTGCCGTTCAGCCATAATGGGCGTCTGGCGCCGTCAGAAGTTGAGGCCACCCTCGCGGGCGGCGTCAGCCAGGGCCTTGACGCGGCCGTGGTAGATGTAGGAGCCGCGATCGAACACGACATCCTTAACGCCGGCGGCCACGGCGCGCTCTGCAACGAGCTTGCCGATAACCTTCGCCGCCTCGATGTCCGCGCCGGTCTTCAGACCGGAACGCAGATCCTTCTCCAGCGAGGAAGCAGCCGCCAGGGTCACGCCCTTCACATCATCGATGATCTGGGCGTAAATCTGCTTGGAGGACCGGAACACCGACAGCCGGGGACGGCCATTGGCGGCGGCCCGAAGAGCGCGGCGAACGCGCGCCTTGCGGCGATCGCTCGAACCTTGATTCGAAGCCATGTTCGATCCTTACTTCTTCTTGCCTTCCTTGCGGAAGATAAATTCGTTGGCGTACTTGACGCCCTTGCCCTTGTAAGGCTCGGGGCCACGATACTCGCGGATCTCGGCGGCGACCTGACCGACCTGCTGTTTGTTGATGCCGGACACGACGATTTCCGTCGGCTTCGGCGTCACAATAGCAATGCCTTCCGGCACCGGGTAGTCAACGTCGTGGCTGAAACCCAGCGACAGCTTCAGCGTCTTGCCAGCGACAGCGGCCCTGTAGCCGACGCCGCTGATCTCGAGCTTTTTCTCAAAACCCTTGCTGACGCCTTCAACCAGGTTGCTGACCTGCGAACGCGACATGCCCCAGAGAGAGCGGGCCTTCTTGGATTCATCACGCGGCTGCACCGAGATGGCGCCGTCAGCGAGAGAAACCGACACATCGTCAGGAACAACGAAGGACAGTTCGCCCTTCGAGCCCTTGACCTTGACCAGCTGACCGTCGACCGTCGCAGTGACGCCGGACGGCACGGTAACCGGCTTTTTTCCGATACGAGACATAATGTGGTCCCCCGTGGGTTCGACAACGCTGCTGGTCAGAAGACCTTGCAGAGCACTTCGCCGCCCACGTTGCTCTCGCGAGCCGTATGATCGGCCATGACGCCCTTCGGCGTCGAGAGAATGGTGACGCCAAGACCGTCAGCCACGCGCGGCATGGCGTCGACGGAAGCATAAACCCGACGGCCGGGCTTGGAGACGCGCTCGATCTTGCGGATCACCGGCTGGCCGTCAAAGTACTTCAGCTCGATCTCGAACTCGGTGCGGCCGTTGCCGTACTCGGTCACAGTGAAACCGCGGATATAGCCCTCCTGCTGCAGCACGTCCAGGACGCGGGCGCGCAGCGAGGAACCGGGGCTGGTCACGCGGGGGCGACGACGCATCTGCGCATTGCGGATGCGGGTCAGCAAATCGCCGATGGGATCATTCACAGCCATGGCGCTCTCCTTACCAGCTCGACTTGACCAGACCCGGGATCAGACCCTGGGATCCGAGCTCGCGAAGCGCGATACGCGACATCTTGAGCTTGCGATAATAGGCGCGCGGACGACCGGAAACCTCACAACGGTTACGGACGCGCGTCGGGCTGGAATTGCGCGGCAGCTGCGCAAGCTTCAGAACGGCCTCAAACCGCTCTTCAATCGGACGGTTCTTGTCCTCAGCGATCTCGAGAAGACGCGTGCGACGGCCAGCGTACTGCTTGACCAGCTTCTCGCGACGCTTGTTCTTCTCAATCGAACTCTTCTTCGCCATATCAGTATTCTCCGGTGTCCGCGTATGAGCAGGCAGCCCTGCTCACTGCCGGAACGGGAAGTTGAAGTGCTTCAGGAGCGCGCGGGCCTCGGCGTCGGTCGTCGCGGTGGTGCAGACGATCACGTCCATACCCCACATGGTGTCGACCTTGTCGTAGTTGATCTCAGGGAACACGATGTGCTCCTTGATGCCGAAAGCGTAGTTTCCGCGCCCGTCGAAGGACTTCGGATTGAGCCCGCGGAAGTCGCGGACACGCGGCAGCGCAATGGTCACCAGACGGTCGAGAAACTCGTACATCCGGACATTACGCAGCGTCACTTTCGCGCCGATCGGCATGTTCTCGCGCAGCTTGAACGTCGCGATTGCCTTGCGGGCGCGGGTCACAACGGCCTTCTGGCCGGTGATCTGGGTCAGGTCCTCGGCGGCGATGCTCGCCTTCTTGCTGTCGCCCGTCGACTCGCCGGCGCCGATGTTCAGCACGATCTTCTCGATGCGCGGAACCTGCATCGGGTTGGCGTAGCCAAACTCTTCGACCAGCTTCGGACGCACGACCTCGTCGTAGTGCTTGCGCAGGCGGGCGGCGTAGCCTTCTGGGGTGCGCGGACGCGCGCCGGTAGCGACCTCGGCCTTGTCAGCCTTCGGCGCCTTGGCCTTGGCGACCTTCTTGCTGTCTTTCTCAGCCATCGATCACTTCCCCGGAACGCTTGGCGACGCGCACCTTGCGGCCATCGTCAAGAACCTTGAAACCAACGCGCGTCGCCTTGCCGTCCTTCGGATCGGCCAGCGCAACATTCGACAGATCGAGCGACGCTTCCTTGCTGATGATGCCGCCCTGCGCGGTCTGCGTCTGACGCTGGTGACGCTTCACCAGATTCACGCCACGGACCACAGCGCGGTTTTCCTTCGGCAACACCTGAACGACTTCGCCAGACTTGCCCCGGTCACGGCCGGTGAGGACGACGACCTTGTCGCCCTTCTTGATCTTCGCAGCCATCAGAGCACCTCAGGGGCGAGCGAAATGATTTTCATGTGATTGCGCGCGCGCAGCTCGCGCGGCACCGGTCCGAAAATACGGGTGCCAACCGGCTCTTTCTGATTGTTGATCAGAACAGCCGCGCTGTTGTCAAAACGGATCACGGAGCCGTCGGCGCGACGGATGTCCTTCGCGGTGCGAACGACGACGGCCTTCATGACGTCGCCCTTCTTCACGCGACCGCGCGGAATGGCTTCCTTGACGGACACAACGATGATGTCGCCGACGCCGGCATACTTGCGCTTGGAGCCCCCAAGCACCTTGATGCACATGACGCGGCGGGCGCCGGAATTGTCAGCGACATCAAGGTTCGTCTGCATCTGGATCATGGCAAGATCCTTTCTCTGTCTCAGCCGGTTTCCGACGCCCACGGCGCCGGACTACGACTGACGGGGATCTGGCGTCCCCTCGCCGTATGTGACGGAAAAATCAGGCCTGGCCCGACTTCTCCAGCACGACCCAGGACTTGGTCTTCGAAATTGGCTTCGATTCCTGGATCAGCACTTCGTCGCCGACCTTGAACACATTGCCCTCATCGTGGGCATGATAGTTCTTGGTGCGGCGAACGGTCTTCTTGAACAGCGGATGGGTGAAGCGACGCTCCACCTTCACCACCACAGTCTTGTCGCCCTTGTCACTGACGACCGTTCCCTGGAGAACGCGCTTCGGCATTCCCGCCTCCTCAAGCCTTTGGAGCGGCAGGCTGTGCCTGCAGCGTGCGGATGCGGGCGATGTCCCGACGGACCTCACGCACGCGATTCGTGTTTTCCAGCTGCCCTGTAGCACGCTGGAAGCGCAGATTGAACTGCTCTTTTTTCAGCTTCACCAACTCTTCGCCGAGCTGGTCCGCCGACATCCGCTTGAGGTCGGCAAGCCTGTCTTTCGTCTTCATTGCCTGTTCCTCACTCGGCGATGCGCTGCACGAAGCGCGTCTTGATCGGCAGCTTGGCGGCGCCGAGACGAAGCGCCTCGCGGGCGATCTCCTCGTTAACGCCGTCCAGCTCGAACATGATGCGGCCGGGCTTGACGCGGGCGGCCCAGTATTCCGGCGAGCCCTTGCCCTTACCCATACGCACTTCGGTCGGCTTGTCCGTAACCGGAAGGTCCGGGAAAATACGGATCCAGACGCGGCCAGCGCGCTTCATGTGACGCGTGATGGCGCGGCGGGCCGCTTCAATCTGACGCGCGGTGATGCGCTCGGGTTCAAGCGCCTTGAGGCCGAACTCACCGAAGTTGAGGTCGGTTCCACCCTTGGCGACACCGTGGATACGGCCCTTGAACTGCTTCCTGAACTTGGTTCTTTTGGGCGACAGCATTGCTTCTGCTCCTGGTCTCCGCGCCCCTTACCGGGACGCGTCCGACCCGCGACGCGCCTGCGAGCGGCCGCCGTCATCGTTCATCTTCTTGTCCTGGGCCATCGGATCATGCTCCAGGATCTCACCCTTGAAGATCCAGACCTTGATCCCGCACGTGCCGTAGGTGGTGAAGGCGGTGGCCACGCCGTAATCGACGTCAGCGCGCAACGTGTGCAGCGGCACGCGACCTTCGCGATACCACTCCATACGCGCGATCTCGGCACCGCCCAGACGACCGGAGCAGTTGATGCGGATGCCCTCGGCGCCAAGACGCATCGCCGACTGAACGGCGCGCTTCATGGCGCGGCGGAACGCCACGCGACGCTCGAGCTGCTGGGCGATCGACTCGGCGACCAGCGTCGCGTCGATCTCCGGCTTGCGCACTTCGACGATGTTGATGGCGACGTCAGCGTCGGTCATCTTCGCCACAGCGCGGCGCAGCTTGTCGATGTCCGCGCCCTTCTTGCCGATCACCACGCC
Organism: Camelimonas lactis; assembly: GCF_004342915.1. Lineage (GTDB taxonomy): Bacteria > Pseudomonadota > Alphaproteobacteria > Rhizobiales > Beijerinckiaceae > Camelimonas > Camelimonas lactis. The sequence goes on along the minus strand of NZ_SLWL01000027.1, from coordinate 4,139 downwards.
CGGACGCGCCGAGTAGATGGTGACCCGGCACTTCTTGTGCGGACGCTCCACGACGATGCGCGAAACAGCGGCCTGCTTCAGCATCTTGCGCAGCGCTTCGCGGATGCGCACGTCTTCATGCAGCAGCTGACCGTACTCGCCCTTGCGCGCGAACCAGCGGGAATCCCACGTGCGGTTGACGCCGAGGCGAAGACCGATCGGATTGACTTTCTGACCCATGATCCCGTCCTCAGGCTGTCGCGGGCGTTTCGCGAACCACGATGGTCAGGTTCGCAAACGGCTTCTCGATACGCGTGCCACGACCGCGGGCGCGGGCATGGAACCGCTTCATCACCAGCCCCTTGCCGACGAACGCCTCGGCGACGACCAGGTCGTCGATATCGAGGTCATGGTTGTTCTCGGCGTTGGCGATGGCGCTCTGCAGCGTCTTGCGGACATCGACGGCGATGCGCTTGCGGCTGAACTCGAGGTCAGCCAGGGCGCGAGACACCTTCTTGCCGCGGATCAGCTGCGCGACCAGGTTGAGCTTCTGCGGAGAAACGCGGAGGTTCCGCGCCACGGCGCGGGCCTCGTTGTCTGCAAGAGCGCGGGGATTGGCAGGCTTGCCCATGCTTACCTCCTCTTCGCTTTCTTGTCAGCCGCATGCCCGTAATAGGTGCGGGTGGGTGAGAATTCGCCGAACTTGTGGCCGACCATTTCTTCGGTCACCTGGACGGGAATATGCTTCTGGCCGTTGTAAACGCCAAACGTCAGACCGACGAAGTGCGGAAGAATGGTGGAGCGACGGCTCCAGATCTTCACGACTTCCGAACGGCTGGACGCACGGGCTGCATCGGCCTTTTTGAGGAGATATCCGTCGACAAACGGACCTTTCCATACTGAACGCGCCATTGTGCGGTTCCTTACTTCTTCCGCTTGTGCCGGCTGGTGACGATGAAGGCGTCAGTCCGCTTGTTAGCGCGGGTCTTCTTGCCCTTCGTCGGCTTGCCCCACGGGGTGACCGGGTGACGACCGCCAGAGGTGCGGCCTTCGCCGCCGCCGTGCGGGTGGTCGATCGGGTTCATGGTGACGCCGCGGTTGTGCGGACGCTGGCCCAGCCAGCGACGGCGACCCGCCTTGCCCATGTTGGTGTTCATGTGGTCGGGGTTCGACACAGCGCCGACGCTGGCGAAGCACTGACCATGAACCAGACGCTGCTCACCCGAATTCAGGCGCACAATGACGTAGCCATGATCGCGACCAACGATCTGCGCGTAAGCGCCGGCCGAACGGGCGATGGAACCGCCCTTGCCGATCTTGGTCTCGATGTTGTGCACGATCGTGCCGATCGGCATGCTGGCCAGCGGCATCGCGTTGCCGGGCTTGATGTCAGCCTGCTCGGCGGCGACGACGGTGTCGCCAACAGCCAGGCGCTGCGGCGCCAGGATGTACGACAGCTTGCCGTCCGCAAACTTGATCAGGGCGATGAACGCGGTGCGGTTCGGATCGTATTCCAGACGCTCGACCGTCGCAGCTTCGCCAAGGTTCTCGCGACGCTTGAAGTCGACGAGACGATAGCTCTGCTTGTGACCGCCGCCGCGGAAGCGGACCGTGACGCGACCGTTGTTGTTACGACCACCCGACGACGACTTGCCTTCCGTCAGCGTCTTGACCGGCTTGCCCTTGTAAAGGGACGAGCGGTCGACGAGGACCAGCTGGCGCGTGCCCGGCGTGATCGGATTATAGGATTTCAGTGCCATTGCTACAGATTCCCGTATCCGCTCACAGACCGGTCGTCACGTCGATGGACTCGCCATCGACCAGGGTGACAACGGCCTTCTTGACGTCAGAGCGCTGGCCGAGGGTGTTGCGGAACCGCTTGACCTTGCCCTTGGTGACGAGCGTGTTGACGCTCGCGACCTTCACGTTGAACAGCTTCTCAACCGCCGCCTTGATCGCAGGCTTGGTTGCATTCTTGGCCACACGGAAGACGACCTTGTTCTGTTCCGACAGAACGGTCGCCTTCTCGGTGATCACCGGCGAGATGATCACGTCGTAATGGCGCACGTCAGTGGGGCGAGTGCTGCTCATTTGAAGCGCGCCTCCAGCGCGTCGACTGCCGCCCTGGTCAGCACGAGCTTCTCACGGCGAATAATGTCGTAGACGTTGATGCCCTGAACGGGCAGCACGTCGACGTTCGGAATGTTGCGCGCCGCGAGGCTGAAGTTCGCGTCCAGCTCGCTGCCGTCGACAACGAGGGCGTTGATCAGGCCGAGCTTGCCGAACTGCCCGCGCAGGGCCTTGGTCTTCGGCTCGGCGACCGCGGCCTTGTCGAGAACGACGATCGAACCGTCCTTCGCCTTGGCCGACAGGGCGTGACGCAGGGCCAGAGCGCGGACCTTCTTTGGCAGGTCGTGCGAGTGATCGCGCACAACCGGACCAAAAGCCTTGCCGCCGCCGCGGAACTGCGGCGCGCTGGCGGCGCCGTGACGGGCGCTGCCGGTGCCCTTCTGCTTGTAGATCTTCTTGCGCGTCCGCGACACGTCGGAACGACCCTGCGAAGCATGGGTTCCGGCCTGACGGCGGGCGAGCTGCCAGCGCACGTAGCGATGGATCAGATCGGCGCGGGGCTCAAGACCGAAGATCGCGTCGTCGACGTCGACCGAGCCGGCGCTCTGCCCTTCAAGCGTGGTGATATCGAGTTTCATCACGTCGTCTCCTGACCGTCAGTGGCCGGAGCCTCCGAAACAGCCTCAGCAGCGGCGGCGCCGCGCTCACGGAAAGCGCCCGGAACCGGGGCTTCCTTCGGCAGCGCGCGCTTGACCGCGTCGCGAACCATGATCCAGCCGCCGGCGACGCCAGGAACGGCGCCTTCGACGAGAATCAGGCCGCGCTCGACGTCAGTCTGGACAACGCGCAGGTTCTGGGTGGTCACCCGCTCGGCGCCCATGTGCCCGGGCATCTTCTTGCCCTTGAACACCTTGCCCGGATCCTGACGACCGCCGGTGCCGCCGATCGAGCGGTGCGAGATCGACACGCCGTGCGAAGCGCGAAGACCGCCGAAGTTCCAGCGCTTCATGCCGCCGGCGAAACCCTTGCCGGTCGACGTGCCGGTGACGTCCACGTACTGGCCGGCGACGAAGTGGTCAGCGGTGATCTCGGCGCCAACCGGGATCAGCTGGTCCGGCTCCACGCGGAACTCGGCGAGACGGCGACGCGGCTCAACATTGGCCACGGCGAAATGACCGCGCTGGGCGCGGCTGACGTTCTTGACCTTGACCGAGCCCGAACCAACCTGAAGGGCGGTGTAACCGTTACGGTCGAGGGTGCGATGCGCGACCACCTGGCACTGGTCGAGCTTCAGAACGGTAACGGGCACATGCTCGCCCGCTTCGGTGAAGATGCGTGTCATCCCCACCTTCTGTGCAATGACGCCTGAGCGCATTTGCGTATCCTCTAAGGCGTGCCGAGGCAACCGTCGGCAATAACGCTCGTCAGAGCTTGATTTCGACGTCAACACCGGCGGCGAGGTCGAGCTTCATCAGCGCGTCCACGGTCTGCGGGGTCGGGTCCACGATGTCGAGAACGCGCTTGTGGGTGCGCATTTCGAACTGCTCACGCGACTTCTTGTCGATGTGGGGCGAACGATTGACCGTGTACTTCTCGATACGGGTAGGCAGCGGAATGGGGCCACGAACCTGGGCGCCCGTCCGCTTCGCCGTCGAGACGATCTCACGGGTCGACGCATCGAGAATGCGGTGATCGAACGCCTTGAGGCGGATTCGGATATTCTGACCGTTGATCATAAGACCCCTCCGGGCCGACGTACTTCAATAGAAAAGGACGCGCCGTCTGGCCGGCGCGCCCCCGGACCCAAGAGATTACTCGATGATCGAGGAGACGACGCCGGCGCCGACGGTGCGGCCGCCTTCACGGATGGCGAAGCGCAGCTTCTCTTCCATGGCGATCGGAGCGATCAGCGTCACTTCCATGGCGATGTTGTCGCCAGGCATCACCATCTCGGTGCCTTCGGGAAGGCTCACCACGCCCGTCACGTCCGTCGTGCGGAAGTAGAACTGCGGACGGTAGTTGGTGAAGAACGGCGTGTGGCGGCCGCCCTCTTCCTTCGTCAGGATGTAGGCTTCGGCCTTGAACTTCGT
>NZ_SLWL01000026.1 GCF_004342915.1 Camelimonas lactis | reverse complement strand
ACGAAGTTCAAGGCCGAAGCCTACATCCTGACGAAGGAAGAGGGCGGCCGCCACACGCCGTTCTTCACCAACTACCGTCCGCAGTTCTACTTCCGTACGACGGACGTGACGGGCGTGGTGAGCCTTCCCGAAGGCACCGAGATGGTGATGCCTGGCGACAACATCGCCATGGAAGTGACGCTGATCGCGCCGATCGCCATGGAAGAGAAGCTGCGCTTCGCCATCCGTGAAGGCGGCCGCACCGTCGGCGCCGGCGTCGTCTCCTCGATCATCGAGTAATCGCATCGGGTAATCGCATCGGGTGATCGCCGGCTCGCCGGCCGGTTATCCCGTTGGCAGGTCATCAGGGCCATGGCGGCGCCGTCTCGGGACGGCGCCGTCTTTGATTCCAGGCATGGGTTCTGCTGCCCGGGAAACCGGAGGGAGCGGGCGAACCGCGACCTTGTGGGGAAAACTCCGGTTGGCGGCGTTTGCGGCCGGCGGAGCCCTTGCAAGCCGCCGCGCATTGGTGCATGTAGCGGCCACAAGACGTGCGACGCACGTTTCCCGCCGCTAGGAGTGTAGCTCAACTGGCTAGAGCACCGGTCTCCAAAACCGGGGGTTGGGGGTTCGAGTCCCTCCACTCCTGCCAGCGGTGAATAACGTTGGCAGGCTGTCCAGTCGGCGGGTCGGAATCAGCAGACATTCTGGCGCAACGTTGATGGTCGGGGACGCTGCGCGCCCGCTCAGGGTCCTGAGGGGGCTTGACGCAGGCGCTGCAGATCGTCCCTATGTCGACTCCGGATTCCCCGCCCGGCGCGGGCAGGATTCTCACGCAGCGAGGAGCGGGTCGCGCAGGCGACGCCGGCAGATGATGGCGAAGACAAGCCCGGTTGAATTCATCCAGCAGGTTGGCAAGGAGGCCTCCAAGGTCACCTGGCCGACCCGCAGGGAGACGCTGATCACCACGGCCATGGTGTTTGTGATGGTGATCATCGCCGCCATCTTCTTCGTCGCCGCAGATCAGGTTATCCGGTTCGCCGTGAGTCTGATCATCGGCATCGGGCGCTGAAGGGGAGGCAGGACATGGCCATGCGCTGGTACATCGTGCACGCCTACTCCAATTTTGAGAACAAGGTGGCGCAGTCCATTCGCGACCAGGCGCAGCAGCGCAATCTCGAAGAGAAGTTCGAGGAAGTGCTGGTGCCGACCGAGAAGGTCGTGGAGGTGCGTCGCGGCCGCAAGGTCGACACGGAGCGCAAGTTCTTCCCTGGCTATGTGCTGGTGAAGTGCGACCTGACTGATGAGGTCTACCACCTGATCAAGAACACGCCGAAGGTCACCGGTTTCCTGGGGCAGGACCAGAAGCCGATGCCGATCTCCGAGCGTGAGGCCGAGCGCATCAAGGGCCAGGTGGCTGACGGCGTCGAGCGTCCCAAGCCCTCCGTCAGCTTCGAGGTTGGCGAGACGGTGCGCGTGTCGGACGGCCCCTTTGCCTCCTTCAACGGCGTCGTCGAGGAAGTGGACGAGGCCCGGGCCCGCCTCAAGGTGGCGGTGTCGATCTTTGGTCGCGCCACGCCGGTGGATCTGGAGTTCGGCCAGGTCGACAAGGTCTGATCTTCAGGGCCTGGCCCCGGGTTTTCGCCGCGCCCGCCTGGAGCGCGGCGTTTTCATGCGCGTTGGCCCGCGCAGGTGAGTTGCGGTCTGGGTCGTGACTCACCGTTGACAGAATCGCGTTTGGCCATTAACGAACGCGCTTCATCAAACGCCGTGGGAGTCGCGCCGGTCGCCAGCCGGAGAAACGCGTCGCACCGCGGTCTGCGCAGAACCCGGTCGCCGGACTGAAACCAGATCCAGGCGGGCCGGGAGTCTTTTTTCTGGAGCAGTCCATGGCAAAGAAAATTGTTGGCTACATCAAGCTTGAGGTTCCGGCTGGCGCCGCGAATCCCTCGCCGCCGATTGGTCCCGCGCTCGGTCAGCGCGGCCTGAACATCATGGAGTTCTGCAAGGCCTTCAACGCGAAGACCGGGCAGATGGAGAAGGGCACCCCGATCCCGGTGATCATCACCGCCTATGCGGATCGCTCCTTCAGCTTCGAGATGAAGCAGCCGCCGGTTACGTTCTTCCTCAAGAAGGCCGCCAACCTGAAGCTGGGCAAGAAGCCGGCCTCCGGCTCGAAGACCCCGGGCAAGGGCGCGAGCGTCGCCAGGGTGACCGAGGCGCAGGTGCGCGAGATCGCCGAGAAGAAGATGGTCGATCTCAACTGCGACACCGTTGAAGCCGCTGTTTCCATGATCCGTGGCTCGGCCCGGTCCATGGGCATCGAAGTCGTCGCCTGAGGGAGGATAGCATGGCCCGTATTTCCAAGCGCGTCGCCGCTTCCCGCGAAGGTCTCGACCGCAACGCCATCTATGGCGTCGAAGACGCCGTGAAGCTGCTCAAGGCCCGCGCCACCGCCAAGTTCGACGAGACGGTCGAGATCGCCATGAACCTTGGCGTTGATCCCCGTCACGCCGACCAGATGGTTCGCGGCGTCTGCAACCTGCCGAACGGCTCTGGCCGCACCGTGCGCGTGGCGGTGTTCGCCCGCGGCGCCAAGGCTGACGAAGCCAAGGCCGCTGGCGCGGACATTGTTGGCGCCGAGGACCTGCTGGAGCAGATCCAGGGCGGCAACATCAACTTTGACCGCTGCATCGCCACGCCGGACATGATGGGTCTGGTGGGTCGTCTCGGCAAGGTGCTCGGCCCGCGCGGCCTGATGCCGAACCCGCGCGTCGGCACGGTGACCATGGACGTGGCTGGCGCTGTCGGCGCGGCCAAGGGCGGCGCTGTCGAGTTCCGCGTCGAGAAGGCCGGCATTATCCACGCTGGCGTTGGCAAGGTTTCGTTCGACGACGGCAAGCTGGTCGAGAACATCCGCGCCTTCGTTGACGCGGTTGCCAAGGCCAGGCCGACCGGCGCCAAGGGCACGTATATCCAGCGCGTCGCCGTTTCCTCGACCATGGGCCCCGGCCTGCGCGTCGAGCTCGGCAGCGTCACCGCCGCAGCGTAAGCGGCGGGAGGACAGCTTCCGGCGCATGCCAGCAGGGCGATTGACCTATTGGCAAATGGCGTTGGAAAGACTATCTGTCCCCCATGACAATGAAACGTCGGCGTGCGGATTCGCCCCGACGTTTCCATAAATCCGCCCGCAAGGGTGGTTGTGGCTGGAACGGCAGGGCGCAGGTTCTGCCGGGCTGGCCATATGTCCTGTCCGAGACTGCGAGGCGCCAAACGGGCAACCGGGCGGCTTAATATCATCCGATGCCAGCACAGACGGGTCTGACCGCGAATTCTGGAGTTTAGCTGCCCCGGCAGCATCAGCCAGCGTAAAACGGTTCGAACCTCGAGCGCCAGGCGCATCCCGCAAGGAGGCGTGCTGGGGACAGGGCTTGCGAGCGTCGCCTGTAGTGTCCGCATCCCGAAAGGGTCGGGCGTCGGGCGACATGTGCAGCCGGCGAAATGGACCATTCCATTCGCCAACCGGAGAGAGCCAAGTGGACAGAGCAGCAAAAGCTGAGCTCGTCGCGTCTCTCAACGACGTGTTCGCGAACACGGGCGTTGTGGTCGTGGCCCACTATTCGGGCCTTTCGGTCGCCAGCATGCAGAAGCTCCGCAAGGAGATGAAGCAGGCGGGCGCCACCGTGAAGGTCGCGAAGAACCGCATCGCCAAGATCGCTCTCGAAGGCAAGGACGTCGCTTCCATCGCTCCCCTTCTGAAGGGGCCGACATTGCTGGCTTACAGCGATGACCCGGTTGCGGCGCCGAAGGTGGCTGTCGAGTTCGCCAAGACCAACGACAAGTTCGTTGTTCTCGGCGGCGCGATGGGCGCCACCTCCCTCAATGCTGACGGTGTGAAGGCTCTTGCCTCGCTGCCGTCGCTCGACGAACTGCGCGCCAAGCTGGTCGGCCTTGTCCAGGCCCCGGCAACCAAGATCGCGCAGCTCTCGACCGCGCCCGCCGCCAAGCTGGCGCGCGTGTTTGGGGCCTATGCCAACAAGAACGAAGCGGCTTGAGGTCGTCAAGACCCTGTCAAAGTTCGAACATATTCAGGAAAGTTAATCATGGCTGATCTGGCTAAACTCGTCGACGACCTGTCGGCTCTGACCGTTCTCGAGGCCGCTGAGCTGGCCAAGCTTCTCGAAGAGAAGTGGGGCGTTTCCGCTGCTGCGGCTGTGGCCGTTGCTGCTGCTCCGGCCGCTGGCGCTGGCGCCGCCGCCGCTGAAGAGAAGACCGAGTTCAACGTTGTCCTGGCTTCGGCTGGCGACAAGAAGATCGAGGTCATCAAGGAAGTCCGCGCCATCACCGGCCTCGGTCTGAAGGAAGCCAAGGACCTGGTCGAAGGCGCTCCGAAGACCGTCAAGGAAGGCGTCGCGAAGGACGAAGCCAACAAGATCAAGGAACAGCTCGAGAAGGCTGGCGCCAAGGTCGATCTCACCTGATCCGGCCTGTGACCGCCGCTGCGGTCGCGCGATCTTTTGAAAAGACGGTCCCGGAGGGATTCCTCCGGGACCGTCGACCCGTCTCCGGCATCGGGCCGGACACGGCGGGCGGCGACGCCGCCCTGACAGTTTCTGGCGCCAGACGGCGCCGCGCACCCTGGACAGGTCGTTCCGCGCCGCTGGCGCGCTGCTGACCGCCATGGTCGTCTGAATGGCGAGGGACCACATGGCTCAGACCAACACCAGCAGGAAACGTCTCCGCAAGTTCTTCGGCAAGATCAACGAAGTCGCGGAGATGCCGAACCTCATTGAGGTTCAGAAGGCGTCCTATGACCAGTTTCTGTTGGTTGAAGAGCCAGAAGGCGGCCGTCCCGACGAAGGGCTCGAGGCCGTTTTCCGCTCGGTCTTTCCGATCGGCGATTTTTCCGGCGCGTCGCTGCTGGAGTTCGTCAAGTACACCTTCGAAGCGCCGAAATACGACGTGGACGAGTGCCGGCAGCGCGGCCTGACCTTCGCCGCGCCCCTCAAGGTCACCCTGCGTCTGATCGTGTTTGATATCGACGAGGACACCGGCGCCAAGTCCGTCAAGGACATCAAGGAGCAGGACGTCTACATGGGCGATATCCCGCTCATGACCGACAACGGCACCTTCATCGTCAACGGCACCGAGCGCGTCATCGTCTCGCAGATGCACCGTTCGCCGGGCGTGTTCTTCGACCACGACAAGGGCAAGACCCATTCGTCGGGCAAGCTGCTGTTCGCCGCCCGCATCATCCCCTATCGCGGCTCCTGGCTGGACATCGAGTTCGACGCCAAGGACATCGTCTACGCGCGCATCGACCGTCGCCGCAAGATTCCGGTGACGTCGCTGCTGTACGCCCTGGGGCTGGACGGCGAGGGCATCCTCTCGACCTTCTACCGCCAGATCATGTACGCCAAGGACAAGCACGGCTGGCGCGCGCCGTTCGATCCCGAGCGCATGAAGGGCTTCAAGGCCAACGTCGACGTCATCGACGCCGAGACCGGCGAAGTCGTGATCGAGGCCGGCCGCAAGCTGACCGTCCGCTCCGCCCGCCAGCTGGCCGAGAAGGGGCTGAAGTTCCTGCGCGTGCCGGATGAGGACGTGGTTGGCCAGTACGTGGCCGAGGACCTGGTCAATCCGCTGACGGGCGAGATCTTCGCGGAAGCCGGCGACGAGTTGAGCGAGAAGCTGCTGGCGCAGCTTGAAGAAGCCGGCTTCGATGAACTGCCGGTGCTCGACATCGACCACGTCACCGTGGGGCCCTACATCCGCAACACCCTGGCGATCGACAAGAACAACGCCCGTGAGGAGGCGCTGTTCGACATCTATCGCGTCATGCGTCCGGGCGAGCCGCCGACTCTCGAGGCGGCCGAGGCGATGTTCCATTCGCTGTTCTTTGACGCCGAGCGCTACGACCTGTCCGCCGTCGGCCGCGTCAAGATGAACATGCGTCTCGATCTCGACTGCCCCGACACCGTGCGCACCCTGCGCAAGGAAGACATGCTGGCGGTGGTCAAGGCGCTGGTTGACCTGCGTGACGGCAAGGGCGAGGTGGACGACATCGACCACCTCGGCAACCGCCGCGTGCGCTCGGTCGGTGAGCTGATGGAGAACCAGTACCGCCTGGGTCTGCTGCGCATGGAGCGCGCCATCAAGGAGCGCATGTCCTCGGTCGACATCGACACCGTGATGCCGCAGGACCTGATCAACGCCAAGCCGGCCGCCGCCGCCGTGCGCGAGTTCTTCGGCTCCTCGCAGCTGTCGCAGTTCATGGACCAGACGAACCCGCTGTCGGAAGTTACTCACAAACGTCGTCTTTCGGCGCTTGGCCCCGGTGGTCTGACGCGTGAGCGCGCAGGCTTCGAAGTGCGCGACGTCCACACGACGCACTACGGCCGCATCTGCCCGATCGAGACGCCGGAAGGTCCGAACATCGGCCTGATCAACTCGCTGGCGACCTTCGCCCGGGTGAACAAGTACGGCTTCATCGAGGCGCCTTACCGCGCCGTGCGCAACGGCGTCGTCACCGACGACGTGGTCTATCTGTCGGCGATGGAGGAGGCGAAGTACAACGTCGCCCAGGCCAACGCCGCCGTGGACGAGGGCGGCAAGCTGAGCGAAGAGCTGGTGGTGTGCCGTCACGCGGGCGACGTGGTGGTGTTGCCGCCGGACCGCGTTGACTTCATGGACGTGTCGCCGAAGCAGCTGGTGTCGGTCGCCGCGGCGCTGATCCCGTTCCTTGAGAACGACGACGCCAACCGCGCGCTGATGGGCTCGAACATGCAGCGCCAGGCGGTGCCGCTGGTCAAGGCCGACGCGCCGTTCGTCGGCACGGGCATGGAGGCCGTGGTCGCCCGGGATTCCGGCGCCGCCATCGCCGCGCGCCGCACCGGCATCGTCGACCAGGTTGACGCCACCCGTATCGTCGTGCGCGCCACGGAGCATCTCGATCCGACCCGCTCGGGCGTCGATATCTACCGGCTGATGAAGTTCCAGCGTTCTAACCAGAACACCTGCATCAACCAGCGTCCGCTGGTCAAGGTGGGCGACTTCGTGCGCAAGGGCGACATCATTGCCGACGGTCCGTCGACGGATCTCGGCGAGCTGGCGCTGGGCCGCAACTGCCTCGTCGCGTTCATGCCGTGGAACGGCTACAACTTCGAGGACTCCATCCTGCTGTCCGAGCGCATCGTGCGCGACGACGTGTTCACCTCGATCCATCTGGAAGAATTCGAGGTGATGGCCCGCGACACCAAGCTGGGCCCGGAGGAGATCACCCGCGACATTCCGAACGTTTCGGAAGAGACGCTGAAGAACCTCGACGAAGCCGGCATCGTCTATGTCGGCGCCGAGGTTCATGCGGGCGACATCCTCGTCGGCAAGATCACGCCGAAGGGCGAAAGCCCGATGACGCCGGAAGAGAAGCTGTTGCGCGCCATTTTCGGCGAGAAGGCTTCGGATGTGCGCGACACCTCGCTGCGCGTGCCCCCGGGCGTCACCGGCACCATCGTCGAAGTGCGCGTGTTCAACCGCCACGGCGTCGACAAGGACGAACGCGCCCAGGCCATCGAGCGCGAGGAGATCGAACGTCTGGCCAAGGACCGGGACGACGAGCAGGCGATCCTCGATCGCAACGTGTTCGCCCGTCTCTCCGAGGCGCTGATCGGCCAGGTCGCCATCGCCGGCCCCAAGGGCGCGAAGAAGGACGTTGAGATCAGCCGCGCTGTTCTCGAGGAGCACCCGCGCTCGCAGTGGTGGCAGTTCGCTGTCGCCAACGATCAGCTCATGAGCGAGATCGAGGCGATGCGGAAGCAGTACGACGAGTCGAAGAAGCGTCTTGAGCAGCGCTTCCTTGACAAGGTCGAGAAGGTGCAGCGCGGCGACGAGCTGCTTCCTGGCGTGATGAAGATGGTCAAGGTCTTCATCGCCGTGAAGCGCAAGATCCAGCCGGGCGACAAGATGGCCGGTCGTCACGGCAACAAGGGCGTCGTGTCGCGCATCCTGCCGATCGAGGACATGCCGTTCCTTGCGGACGGCACCCACGTCGACGTGGTGCTGAACCCGCTGGGCGTGCCGAGCCGCATGAACGTCGGCCAGATTCTCGAGACGCACCTGGGCTGGGCTGCGGCCGGTCTTGGCAAGCAGATCGGCGCGGCCGTGGACGCTTACATGCGGGACGGCGAGGAGCAGGCGCTGCGCGGCAAGCTGCTGGACGTGTACGAGGGCAACGAGATCATCAATGATCTCGATCGCGACGAGCTGGTCGAGCTGGGCGAGAACCTGCGGCGCGGCGTGCCGATGGCGACGCCGGTGTTCGACGGCGCCCGCGAGAGCGACATCGAAGCGATGCTGGAGAAGGCGGGCGTCAATCGCACCGGCCAGTCGACCGTCTATGACGGCCGCACGGGCGAGCCGTTCGACCGGCAGGTGACCGTTGGCTACATCTATATCCTGAAGCTGCACCATCTGGTGGACGACAAGATCCACGCCCGCTCCATCGGCCCCTACAGCCTGGTGACCCAGCAGCCGCTGGGCGGCAAGGCGCAGTTTGGCGGCCAGCGCTTCGGCGAGATGGAGGTGTGGGCTCTGGAAGCTTATGGCGCCGCCTACACGCTACAGGAGATGCTCACGGTCAAGTCGGACGACGTGGCCGGCCGCACCAAGGTCTACGAGGCGATCGTCCGGGGCGACGACACCTTTGAGGCCGGCATCCCCGAGAGCTTCAACGTGCTCGTCAAGGAAATGCGGTCGCTGGGCCTTAATGTTGAACTTCAGGACAGCAAGCTGCTTGAAGCCAACAACCAGGATGAGCTGCCGCCGTCCGAGGCCGCCGAATAAGTTTGCGTCAGCGCGCGCCCCGGTTTTCCGGGGCGCCGGTCAGAAGGGAAGCCCGCGGACGCATGGTCCCGGCTTCCGGGGAAGGGCTCCGGCGATCCTGCCGTCCTTCTGGATGAATTCAAGGAGTTGGTGATGAATCAAGAGGTCATGAATCTCTTCAACACCCAGGCGCCGGCGCAGACGTTCGACAAGATCAAGATCTCGATCGCCAGCCCTGAAAAGATCCTTTCGTGGTCGTTCGGCGAGATCAAGAAGCCGGAAACCATCAACTATCGCACGTTCAAGCCTGAACGCGACGGCCTGTTCTGCGCGCGCATTTTTGGCCCGATCAAGGACTACGAGTGCCTGTGCGGCAAGTACAAGCGCATGAAGTACAAGGGCGTGATCTGCGAAAAGTGCGGCGTCGAGGTGACGCTGGCGCGCGTCCGTCGCGAGCGCATGGGTCACATCGAGCTGGCCGCTCCGGTCGCGCACATCTGGTTCCTGAAGTCGCTGCCGTCGCGCATCGGCCTGCTGCTGGACATGACGCTCAAGGATCTTGAGCGCATCCTGTACTTCGAGTCGTATGTCGTGCTTGACGCTGGCATCACGCCGCTCAAGGACCGCCAGCTGCTGTCCGAGGACGACTATCTGCGCGCCCAGGACGAGTATGGCGAGGACAGCTTCACCGCCAAGATTGGCGCGGAAGCCATCCGCGACATGTTGCGCGACATGGATCTGGACAAGATCGCCGCCGACATCCGCGAGGAAATTTCCACAACGACTTCAGAGCTGAAGCCGAAAAAGCTGATGAAACGTCTCAAGATCATTGAGGCCTTCCAGCTCTCCGGCAACAAGCCTGAGTGGATGATCCTGACGGTCGTGCCGGTGATCCCGCCGGATCTGCGTCCGCTGGTTCCGCTGGATGGCGGTCGCTTCGCCACTTCGGACCTGAACGACCTGTACCGTCGCGTCATCAACCGCAACAACCGCCTGAAGCGGCTGATCGAGCTGCGCGCTCCGGACATCATCATCCGGAACGAGAAGCGCATGTTGCAGGAGTCGGTTGACGCCCTGTTCGACAACGGCCGTCGCGGCCGCGTCATCACTGGCGCCAACAAGCGGCCGCTGAAGTCGCTCGCCGACATGCTGAAGGGCAAGCAGGGCCGGTTCCGTCAGAACCTGCTCGGCAAGCGCGTCGACTATTCCGGCCGTTCGGTTATCGTCGTCGGTCCGGAGATGAAGCTGCACCAGTGCGGCCTGCCGAAGAAGATGGCGCTTGAGCTGTTCAAGCCGTTCATCTACGCGCGCCTTGACGCCAAGGGCCACGCTTCCACCGTGAAGCAGGCCAAGAAGCTGGTGGAGAAGGAGAAGCCGGAGGTCTGGGATATTCTCGACGAGGTCATCCGCGAACATCCGGTGATGCTGAACCGCGCCCCGACCCTGCACCGCCTTGGCATTCAGGCCTTTGAGCCGGTGCTGATCGAGGGCAAGGCGATCCAGCTGCATCCGCTGGTCTGCGCCGCGTTCAACGCCGACTTCGACGGCGACCAGATGGCCGTGCACGTTCCGCTGTCGCTCGAAGCGCAGCTGGAAGCGCGCGTGCTGATGATGTCGACCAATAACATCCTGCATCCGGCCAACGGCGCGCCGATCATTGTGCCGTCCCAGGACATCGTGCTGGGTCTGTATTACCTGTCGATGATCGCCGATGGCGAGCCGGGCGAGTACAAGGCCGGTAATACGCGCAACCCCATGCAGGGCGTTTATGGTGAGTTCGGCGAGCTTGAGCACGCCATCGCCAGCCGGGTCGTGACGCTGCACAGCAAGATCAAGTATCGCTGGACCGGCCTCGACGAGAATGGCGAGCAGACCACGCGCACCTATGACACCACGCCTGGCCGCGTGATCCTGTCGCGCGTCATCCCCTCGCATCCGCGCCTGCCCTTCGACGTCGTGAACAAGCTCATGACCAAGAAGGAGATCCAGGGTCTCATCGACCTCGTCTACCGCGTCTGCGGCCAGAAGGAATCGGTGATCTTCTGCGATCGCATCATGGCGCTGGGCTTTGCGCACGCCTGCCGCGCCGGCATTTCCTTCGGCAAGGACGACATGGTCGTGCCGCCGAACAAGTGGGAGATCGTCGACGCCACCCGCGCGCTCGTGAAGGACTACGAGCAGCAGTACCAGGACGGCCTGATCACCCAGGGCGAAAAGTACAACAAGGTGGTCGACGCCTGGGCCAAGTGCTCGGACAAGCTGGCCGCCGAAATGATGGTCGGCATCTCGACCGTCAAGAAGGACGCCAACGGCCGCGACCTGCCGGTGAACTCCATCTATATGATGGCGCACTCCGGCGCCCGTGGCTCGCCGGCCCAGATGAAGCAGCTCGGCGCCATGCGCGGCCTGATGGCCAAGCCGTCGGGTGAGATCATCGAGAGCGCGATTGTTTCGAACTTCAAGGAAGGTCTGGACGTTCTCGAGTACTTCAACTCGACCCACGGCGCCCGCAAGGGCCTCGCGGACACCGCGTTGAAGACCGCCAACTCGGGCTACCTGACCCGCCGTCTGGTGGACGTCGCCCAGGACGCGGTGATCCGCGAGCCGGATTGCGGCACCGAGAGCGGCATCACCATGCGCGCCATCATTGACTCCGGTCAGATCGTGGCGTCGCTGGTTTCCCGCGTGCTTGGCCGCACGGTGGCGGAGGACGTCTTCGACGCTGAAGGCAATGTCATCGTCGCCAAGGGCGAGATGGTCGAAGAGAAGCACATCGACCCGATCAACGCCGCCAACGTCCAGCAGGTGAAGATCCGTTCGGTTCTGACCTGCCAGTCGAAGAACGGCGTGTGCGCCACCTGCTACGGCCGCGACCTGGCCCGTGGCGAGACGGTCAACATGGGTGAGGCTGTCGGCGTCATCGCCGCGCAGTCGATCGGCGAGCCGGGCACCCAGCTGACCATGCGCACCTTCCACATCGGCGGCGCGGCGCAGATCGCCGACCATTCGTTCCTCGAGACCAATTTTGAGGGCACGGTCAAGATCCGCAACCGTCATGTGGCGCGCAACTCCGAGGGCGAGCTGGTTGCCCTGGCGCGCAACATCTCGATCGTCATCATGGGGCCGGACGGCGTCGAACGCGCCGCGCACCGCGTGCAGTATGGCGCGCGCCTGAAGGTTGATGACGGCGATACGGTGAAGCGCGGCCAGCGGATCGCTGACTGGGACCCGTATACCCGTCCGGTCCTCACCGAGGTCGACGGCGTGGTGGCGTACGAGGACCTGGTCGAGGGCGCCTCGCTGACGGAGACGGTGGACGAGTCGACCGGCATCGCCAAGCGCATGGTCATCGACTGGCGCGGCAGCGCCCGCACCGCCGACCTGAAGCCGGCGATCGTGATCATGCAGAATGGCAAGATCGCCAAGCTGCAGCGCGGCAGCGACGCCCGTTCGCTGCTGTCGGTCGACGCAATCATCGCGGTCGATCCTGGCGCGACGGTCAAGGCTGGCGACGTGCTGGCGCGTATCCCAATGGACAGCGCCAAGACCCGCGACATCACGGGCGGTCTGCCGCGCGTGGCGGAGCTGTTCGAGGCGCGGCGTCCGAAGGAAGCCGCCATCATCGCCGAGAAGTCGGGCACCGTCCGCTTCGGCCGCGACTACAAGAACAAGCGTCGCCTGACGCTGGAGCCGCATGACGGTTCCGACGCGGTCGAGTACCTGATCCCGAAGGGCAAGCACATTCACCTTCAGGATGGCGACGTGGTGGAAGTCGGCGACTTCATCGTCGACGGCAACCCGGCGCCGCACGACATCCTCGCCATCAAGGGCGTGGAGGAGCTGGCCGCCTATCTCGTCAACGAGATCCAGGAGGTCTACCGTCTGCAGGGCGTGACCATCAACGACAAGCACATCGAGGTGATCGTTCGCCAGATGCTGCAGAAGGTTGAGATCACCGATCCAGGCGATTCCGAGTTCCTCACCGGCGAGCAGGTGGACCGCTTCGATCTCAATGAGGCCAATCAGGCGCTCATCGAAGAGAAGAAGCAGCCGGCCCAGGGCAACCCGGTGCTGCTCGGCATCACCAAGGCGTCGCTGCAGACCCGCTCGTTCATCTCGGCGGCGTCGTTCCAGGAGACTACCCGCGTTCTCACCGAGGCGGCGGTCAACGGCAAGTCCGACAACCTGGAAGGCCTGAAGGAGAACGTGATCGTTGGCTCGCTGATCCCGGCCGGCACCGGATCGGTCGCCGCGGCGTTGCGCGAGATCGCCACCAGGCGCGACGATCTGATCCTGGCCCAGCACCGTCGCCCGGCCCCGACGCCAGCGGTTCCGCCGACTGGCGCGCTGCCGGCGGCGGAATGATCGCCGGAGCCGGCGGACAACAGAACATGATGGGGTCGCCTCCGGGCGGCCCTATTTTTTTGGGGAGGCGAGGGGGCGGCGGAGGCATGAGAAGCGCGTCCCGAACGCGCCGTGCTGGCCCCGGCGTGACGATGGCGGCGGGACAGGTGGTTAACGAATAATTAACCGCCGCGCGAGGCGCTGCAAACCCCGATGGCGGTTGACGAAACCCGACTCGTTGGGTAGAAGGACGCCACTCGACAGGCCGTAGGTCATTTTGAATCAGGGCGACATGCCCCGATGCAGCCGCCTAAACGCTGTCCATCAAGCACCCCCTGACGCAAGTCAGATGTCATTCCTGGGGCAAGATCCCGCCAATCTGGGCGTGATCCTCTGCAATGGCAGCGCCGGAGGCCTTGAAAGGTCGAAGGCGCGAATTCGTTTTGGTTGCGCGCCACGCGGGGCCGGCGATACAGCCTGGGGCATTGGCGGTGAAGCGCTGTGGTTCAGCCGCGCGCAGCGCCGGAATTATAATGGCCGTGCGGGAAACCGGCGGCGTTCGGAAGAGAGAACTCGATGCCGACGATCAGTCAGCTCATTCGCAAGCCGCGTGTCGCGCAGAAGGCTCGCGACAAGGTTCCCGCGCTGCAGGCCTGCCCGCAGAAGCGCGGCGTGTGCACCCGCGTTTACACCACGACCCCGAAGAAGCCGAACTCGGCTCTGCGTAAGGTCGCCAAGGTTCGTCTGACCAATGGCTTCGAGGTCATTGGTTACATTCCGGGTGAGGGGCACAACCTGCAGGAGCACTCGGTCGTCATGATCCGCGGCGGTCGCGTGAAGGACCTTCCGGGCGTGCGCTATCACATCCTGCGCGGCGTTCTCGACACCCAGGGCGTCAAGAACCGCAAGCAGCGTCGTTCGAAGTACGGCGCGAAGCGTCCGAAGTAAGTCTGATGCGTCGCAGGGCGTACCGCGCCCGCGACCTGGTCAGTTGAATTGATGCGCCGCCGGCCGGTGGGTTGTGGCGCCGAAGTTATGCAAGGGTCCGACAATGTCCCGTCGTCACAGCGCTGAAAAGCGTGAGATCATTCCCGACGCCAAGTTCCATGACGTGGTTGTCACCAAGTTCATGAACTCGATCATGTACGACGGCAAGAAATCGGCCGCCGAAGCGATCGTTTATGGCGCATTCGACATCATCGAGGCGAAGGCCAAGGCCGATCCGCTCGATGTGTTCCGTCAGGCGCTCGACAACGTCGCTCCGGCGATCGAGGTCCGGTCCCGTCGCGTCGGCGGCGCCACCTATCAGGTGCCGGTCGAAGTTCGCGCCGAGCGCCGCCAGGCTCTGGCCATCCGCTGGCTGATCCAGGCTGCCCGCAACCGCAACGACCGCACCATGGTGGACCGTCTGTCGGCCGAGCTGCTCGATGCGTCGAACAATCGCGGCAACGCTGTCAAGAAGCGTGAAGATACGCACCGTATGGCTGAAGCGAACCGTGCGTTCTCGCACTATCGCTGGTAACGCGCGCACGGTTTCGGAGACACGACAATGGCTCGCAGTCACGCTATCGAAGACTATCGTAACTTCGGCATTATGGCCCACATCGATGCTGGCAAGACGACGACGACCGAGCGTATCCTGTACTTCACGGGCAAGAACCACCGTATCGGCGAGACGCATGACGGCGCCGCCACGATGGACTTCATGGCCCAGGAGCAGGAGCGCGGCATCACCATCACGTCGGCGGCGACGACCTGTTTCTGGCGCGGCAAGCGTCTGAACATCATCGACACCCCCGGCCACGTTGACTTCACCATCGAGGTGGAGCGTTCGCTCCGTGTGCTCGACGGCGCCGTGTGCGTGCTGGACGGCAACCAGGGCGTCGAGCCCCAGACCGAAACCGTGTGGCGTCAGGCTGACAAGTACGACGTGCCGCGCATCGTGTTCGTCAACAAGATGGACAAGATCGGCGCTGACTTCTATCGCTGCCTCGACGACATCGTTGACCGCGTTGGCGGCAAGCCGGTTGCGCTGCAGCTGCCGATCGGCGCCGAGAGCGATTTCCAGGGTGTTGTCGACCTCATCACCATGCAGGGCTTGGTGTGGGATGGCGACGCTGGTCATCCGCCGGTGGTTGGCGAGATTCCCGCCGACCTGGCCGAGAAGGCCGCCGAGTTCCGCAGCAAGCTTGTTGAAGCCTGCGTCGAGCTCGACGACGACGCCATGACGGCTTATCTGGAGGGCGTGGAGCCGGACGCTGATGCGATCCGCAAGCTGCTGCGCAAGGCCGTGGCCCAGCGCGCGTTCCATCCGGTGATGTGCGGTTCGGCGTTCAAGAACAAGGGCGTGCAGCCGCTGCTCGACGCCGTGGTCGACTACCTGCCGGCTCCGTCCGATCGTGAAGCCATCGACGGCATCCTGCCGGACTCGGAAGAGCCGGCCACGCGCAAGCCGTCGGACGCGGATCCGTTCTCCATGCTCGCGTTCAAGATCATGGACGACCCCTTCGTCGGCACCATCACCTTCTGCCGCGTGTATTCGGGCAAGGTGGAGTCCGGCCAGAGCGTCGCTAATTCGACCCGCGACAAGAAGGAACGCGTTGGCCGCATGCTGCTGATGCACGCGAACAACCGTGAGGATATCAAGGAAGCCTATGCTGGCGACATCGTCGCGCTGGCCGGCCTCAAGGATACCCGCACCGGCGACACGCTGTGCGATCCGCTGAAGCCGATCATCCTTGAGCAGATGGAGTTCCCGGAGCCGGTGATCACCATCGCCATCGAGCCGAAGTCGAAGGCTGACCAGGAGAAGCTGGGTCTGGCCCTGTCGAAGCTCGCCGCCGAGGATCCGTCGTTCCGCGTGTCCACCGATCAGGAGTCGGGTCAGACCATCCTGCGCGGCATGGGCGAGCTGCACCTCGACATCAAGGTCGACATCCTGCGCCGCACCTACAAGGTTGACGCCAATGTCGGCGCTCCGCAGGTGGCGTATCGCGAGACGATGACCCGCGCGGTCGATGTGGACTACACCCACAAGAAGCAGACCGGCGGCACCGGCCAGTTCGCCCGCGTCAAGTTCACGGTCGAGCCGAACGAGCCTGGCAAGGGCTTCGAGTTCGAGTCGAAGATCGTCGGCGGCGCGGTGCCGAAGGAGTACATCCCGGGCGTCGAAAAGGGCCTGCAGAGCGTCCTGTCGTCGGGTGTTCTCGCCGGCTTCCCGGTCGTCGACATCAAGGTGACGCTGACGGACGGCGCCTTCCACGAAGTCGACTCGTCGGCCCTGGCCTTCGAAATCGCCTCGCGCGCCGCGCTGCGTGAAGCCCTCCAGAAGGGCGGCGCCGTGCTCCTCGAGCCGATCATGAAGGTCGAGGTGGTGACGCCCGAGGACTATACGGGTTCGGTTATTGGCGACCTGAACTCCCGTCGCGGCCAGATCCAGGGTCAGGACATGCGCGGCAACGCTGTTGTCGTTAACGCCATGGTCCCGCTGGCCAACATGTTTGGTTACGTGAACCAGCTCCGGTCGTTCAGCCAGGGGCGGGCGAACTACACCATGCAGTTCGACCACTATGAACAGGTTCCGCAGGCCGTCGCGCAGGAGGTTCAGGCGAAATACGCCTGATCCTTCCCCCGATCTGAGCGAACCCATTTGTAATTTGAGAGTTTCAGGGAGCCTAAGATGGCCAAAGAGAAATTTTCGCGGACGAAGCCGCACTGCAACATTGGCACGATCGGCCACGTTGACCACGGCAAGACGTCACTGACCGCTGC
>NZ_SLWL01000025.1 GCF_004342915.1 Camelimonas lactis | reverse complement strand
TGCCCACGATGCCGTGGAAATGCTGCCCATGATCGCGTGGAACGCGCGCCCATCATCCGGTGGAATCAGTGCCCACCATCCCGTGGAACACGCACGAAGCGCCTGGCGGGCAGCCCGCTCCTCCTCGGTGAGATCGGCGAAGGTGAAGCCGAGCGAGCGCAGGCCGTGATCGTGGCCGTAGGGAAGATTGATATCGACCGTGATCCACTTCCAGCCCTCGGCCGAGATCTCGTCAGCGATGGTCTTCAGCTTCTCGGCAACCAGCCGGTCGAGAAGCGGCACGTCGTCGAGCCAGCCGTTTTCCTCATCGTCGAAGAGGTAGCGCGGCAGCACCGGGCCACCCGCTGCCATATAGGCGTCGATGCCGACGAAGGCCGCACGCCTGTCGGAAACCGGAACGCTGGTTTCGGTCAGTATGTTGCGGATGCGCCAGGGCTCGCGGTAGTGGGACTGCTGGAGGGCCTCCCAGACCTGCTCCTGGCGCTCGTGATGCGGATTCGCGGTGAACGCCTCCAGTTGCGCCAGCGTCATGCTGTTCTGGGCATAGGCTTCGTGCAGCACCGGCGAGACCTTGGCGAGCGCCATGCGCTGGTCGACATAGCGCTCGGTGGTGAAGTAGGCGCTGGCGACTTCTGCCTTGGTCATGCCGCCATCGACCATGCGCTTGAACGCCTTGAACTGGTCGAGCGGATGGAGCGCGCGCCGGAAGGTGTTCTCGGCGAGCGAGTCGTCGACAGCGCTGGTCTTCGCATCGGCCTTCTTGACGATGCAGGGAACGAGGCCATCGGCCGGGAAGCGCCCGGTCTCGACCAACCGCGCGACGGACCTGTAGCGGCGACCGCCGGCCGGGGTCTCGAAATCGCCGGTTTCGTTGCCGTCAGCATCAAGGATGGCGCGGACATTGAGACCCTGCACGAGGTCCTCGCGGCGGTCGATGTCCTGGGTGAGTTCGTCAAGGCCGGCTTCGACGTCGACTTCCCGCACGTTGTCGGCCGAGAGGTGGATGCGATTGAACGGAATGTCGCGCGACCGCGAGAAGACAATGATTGCAGGTGCGGACTTTTTCTTGGCAGCTCTTGCCATGGTGGGTTACTCCATGACGGGCAGCCGAGAGACTCTCTCTCGACCTACCAACCCGTCATGAAATCCCCAGCCTCTCTCTCCCTCTACAGCGCGGGAGGCAGGCTCGGCGTCACCAGTCGAAGCACCCAGGCCGCTGCGCGTTGACACCGTATTTCCGGCGCAGCGCCTCGATCGCCGCCTCCTGCCGCTCGATCCTGAGCCGTAGCCGGTCCATATCTGGACCTGACACCAGCAGAAAGCCGTCGAGAACGCGCCGGTATTCTACCTCGTCGGCGCCGGTCCACCGGCTCATCCGGCGATGATAGTATCGCGCCTTCGGACGCCGGCCGATCGTCTCGGCTTCGGCCCGGTCGCTGAGCGCACGCTCGGCAAGGGCGAGGTTGCGGCGGGTTTCCGCAAGACTGGTTTCCATGCGCGCCAGGGCCGCGCGCAACTGCTCACGGTCGATCATGGCCGCCGCCTTGCCCCGAAGTTTCATCGGGATCGTCAAGATCGAGATCCTGCTGCTGGAAGCGCGGCGGGATTTTCTCCTCCGGTCCCTGCCAGACGATCTGGCCGTTCTTCCAGATCGTGACGAAACCGCCACCTGAAGGCCGTGGCATCGGCGGCTTCGCCTCGAAATTCCGGCAACAGAAATCCGCCGTCGTCGCGGAGAAGACAGTCGAAGTCCGGCCGACGAGCAACACGCGGTCGCACGTTCCGGAAGGCCGTTTGACGCGCCGGCGCGAAAGGCCGAGCCGAAAATTTTCGTAGTCCCGCTGCTCGCGTTCGGGCGGGGCGTGCCAGTGGATGCAGTTTTTGCATCGGCCATCCTGCCGGGCATCAGGCCCATCGAGCGGAGGCCCGCCATTATGGCCGGACGGAAGGGAGCGTTCGGTCATACCGCGCCTCCCGTCCTGACCTCGGGCGTGACGCGAACCATGCGCCGGACGACGACGGGCCGCGTGTCGCTGGCCTGGGCGAGCCGCTCGATCAGCGCGAAATCCGCATCGGAGCATTTGCCGCGCACCTCGATATCGACCCAATGACTGGCCCGGCCGAGATTGGAACCGCCAAGGCTGTGACCGTCGAGGATGTGGAGGCTTTCGTCCGGATCGATCGGACGGGCTTGTGAGGCGAGAAAAAGGATGCCGGAGCCGAGATTGCCGCAGAACAACAGTTGGTCGGCTTCGGTCGCGTTCTGCCCAAGAGCGGCCTTGCGCCTGCCGATCTGCCGGAAGGCGTCGGCGAAGGTTGCCGGGTTGCGGGTGATCCGCACTGCGAGCTGCTGATGGAAGACCCACGGTGGCCTGTAGGGATCGAGCTTGCCGACCGCGATCTGATGGAGAAAATCGGTAAAGCTCGCCGGGTCCGCCGGATAAGGGCAAGTCCGCCAGATCTCGCGGACGCGGTGGCGCAACGGATCGGGGAACGCGAACAGCCGGGCACGGCCTTTGCGCCACCAGGCCGCCCGCTGGCTGCGGCGCTCGCGTTTGGCCTCGTCCCACCAGACGGCGCGGCGGGCCATTTCCTTGTCTACGCTGTGCTGACCGGCAGCGATGTCGTCGGCGAAAAGCGGCAGGGCCTCGCGTTCGAGGCGCTGCTTGCGCAGGAACGCCGCGCGTTTGCGCGACGTGTCTCCATAGGGTTCGGGTCTGTGCCAGCGACGGAAGCGCATCACGCGGCCCTCCTGTCGATGGCGGTTTCCGGTTCGGCGACGGGCCGCTCGTCCTCCGGCAGGAAGGACAAGATCCAGTCGGCCGCCTTGCTGGCTTGCGAGGCTGCGCGGACGATGACGCGATTGTCTGCGCGCATCGTATCGATCCACGCGCCAATGTAGTCGCTATGCCTCACGGTCGGGACGATCCCCATCGCCGCGCAGCAAAAGGCGCTCGAAATTTCGGCCACACATTCCTCGAAAAAATAAGGCTTTGAGCCAAAGGAACCGGACAAATCCCGATTGAGCCGGCTGTGATGGCCGCTCGCGTGACCGACTTCGTGGAGCGCAGTTCTGTGCCAGTTGATCGGCTCGAAATAGGCGGCGGGCGGAGGTACGTGCACCACATCGAGCGACGGAATGTAGAAAGCCTTATTGCCGCCGATGTGGAAGTCGATGCCTGTCGCCTTGATGAGCGCCTCAACGCGCGGCTCGATCATGCCGGGCGGCGGAGGTGGCGCGATGGTCTCGATCTCCTCGGGCAATCCTTCGCATTGCGCCGTGTTGAACACGGTGAAGCGTTTCAGGAAGGGGATAGCGTGGGCTTCCTCGCCGGCGTCGCGCGCACGCTTTTTCTCGTCGTCGGGGACGAAGCGGTCGGCATAGACGACAGTCGTGCCGCGTTCGCCCTTGCGGACATTTCCGCCAAGGGAAAGGGCCTGGCGGAAAGTGAGCCAGCCCTGAGCGGGAAAGCCGTGCTCGATGACGGCACCCCAGAGGATGAGAACATTGATGCCGCTGTAGCTGCGGCCGGTGCTGGCGTTTCTCGGCAGTCCGAGCGGTGCTTTCGCTGCCGACGTGCCCCAGGGCTGCACCCAGGGAATACGTCCGGCCTCCAGCTCGGCGATGATCTTGTTGGTGATTTCGTCGTAAAGGTTTGCCCGATCCGATCCGGTACGGTCATATCTGGACATCGCGGTTCTCCGCGACGGGCGCCGGAAGCCTCTCTCCCAGCCCTCAACCCGTCGCGGAAAACCCGGCCCGCACTCTCACTCTAAGGGGGCGTTGCGGGGCAGGGTGTGCAAAAACCCTTGGTCGGAAATTGCACCGCCAAGGCCGCTAGGCGCTCGGAGGGGGAGAAGCCGTTTCGCGACGGCCTCTCCTCCTCCCATTACGCGCGACTATCGACAATCGCCTGCTCAGCCGACGGAGGCTGCGGCCTTGCCGATGACGTCGATGACGACGTCGGGCTGAGACAGCATCGGGACGTGGCTGCTCTCCACCTCGGTGACCGTCGCCCCCATACGCTTTGAGACCCAGCGCTGGAGATCGGGATGCACGGTGTGGTCCTTCCTGGCCAGCACGTACCAGCTCGGCTTCGATTTCCACGCGATGTCATTCGGCCCGAGCTTCTGCTGGTGGAACAGATCGAACACCGGGGCATAGTGAGTCGCCCAGACGACCTTCTGCTCGGCCTCGGGAAGGTCTCCCGCAAAGAACTCGGTGCCATTCGGCAGCATCCAGGCGCGCCCGTCCGCGACTTCTACGCGCGTAAAAATGTCCGACGGATACTTGTCGAGCTGGTTCTGCACGGTCTCGCCCGCGTCAGGAGCGACCGCCGCGATGTAGACGAGGCCTACCACGCGCGGATCGACGCCTGCCGCCGTGATCGTGGCGCCGCCGTAGGAATGGCCGACGAGAAGGACGGGGCTGCCGACGCGGTTCAGCGTCCGCTTCACCGTCGCCACGTCCTCCTCGAAGGAGTCCAGGCCATATTGGACAGAGACGACATCGTGCCCGTTGGCCTGCAACGCGAGGATCACCTTGTTGAAGCAAGAGCCATCGGCCCAGATACCGTGGCAGAAGACGATAGTCGGCTTGGTGGACATCAGAACCTCCAAAGATCAGCTCCCTGGGCGGCCCGCCGCCATCATGACGTCAGGACCAGGGGCGAGCTTCAGAAAGCACGGCAGACTGGTCGACGTATTCGCCGATCCTGTGGATCTATGGGCCGTTCTTGCTCTTGTGCGCCCGATTCAGGATCGCTGCTTGATACGGAACTGGCCGGGAGTCAGGCCCGTGTGCTTCCGGAAGGTCCGATTGAAGTTGCCCTGCGATCCGAAGCCCGACTCTAGCGCGATCTCGACGAGCGACAGTCGTCCTTCCGCGAGTTTGGCCTTCGCTTCACGTACGCGACGTTCGGTGACGTATCGGTGGGGCGAAAGGCCGGTGGCTTTCTGGAAGAGCCGAGCGAAATGAAACGGGCTGAGGCACGCTTCGGCGGCGAGTTCATCCAAGCCGATCTCCTCCGCCCACCGGTCGTCGATCAGATCGAGCACCCGATTTAGCTTGTCATAGGAAAGGGTCGGCGAAGGCGACGCACGGCGCTGCGCGATGTTCGAATACTTGGAGACGAGATGCGCGGCGAGCATGGCGCTCGCGCCGTCGACGAAGAGCTTGTCGCTGGCCTCGGGCGGTCGCGAGACGACGCCGAGTAGCGATGACGCGATCTCTCTCAGCAACGGGTCCGACATCCCCTTGTAGCGGACGACCTCGGCTTTCGCCGGATCGGCGTCATAGTCGTGCAGCGCGCTGTGTCCGGTCACGGACGGCGCGAGAAAAATGTGCACGTTTTCGACCCGGGCGCCGATCTCGACTTCGGCCTCCTCGAATCCCAGAGGCATAATGCTGGCGAAGCCAGGCTGAACGGTCACGGCGCTCCGCGCCGCGTCGTCCCCCTTCCGAGGGACCAGGTAGCGGCCCGCAAGCGTGACCGAAATAGCGGTGCAGGTGCAACTGACGGCCGGAAGAACACCGGGGTTCAAGGTTCGGTGTTCGATCAGCATGTTGGGTGTTTCGAGCGAACGATGAAGTTCGTTACCACCTGCATAGCGATGATTGTGAACGAGAAAGGTCATGCCGTGCGCACCTATCGGTTCCGGTCAGTTACATCCTAACACAACTTGAAGGCCGACGCGCGGGGCGCTCTCCATATTAGATTCCGGAGATCGGAAATATTCAAAGAGTGGTCAAATCCAGAAAATCATCATAGAATCAAAGCCTCGATTTAGAAGGGAGCGGGCTGTGAGCTTCATCGACGGCGAAAGCCGATGGCAGATCAGCCTGCTTCCAGCTTGTGTCGACGACTACGTTGCGGCGGACGCTCTGGTCCGGATCGTTGACGCGTTCGTCACGAGCCTCGACTTGACCGAGCTGGGCTTTAACCGGGTCGTCGCGGCGGCAACAGGGAGGCCAGGCTTCCAGCCTGGTGACATGCTGCGCCTCTATATCTGGGGTTATCTCAATCAGGTCCGTTCATCGCGGCATCTGGAACGCGCGTGCGTTCGGGACCTCGAAGCCCTGTGGTTGATGCGCCGGCTGGCGCCGGATTATCGTACCATTGCCGCTTTCCGCCACGACAATCCCGAGGCGATCGTCGCCGCCAGCGCCGCCTTCGTGCAGTTCTGTCGGGAACAAGGGCTCGTCGGCGGGCGCATCGTGGCGGTTGACGGCACCAAGATGCGGGCGGTGGCCAGCCCAAAGAATATCGCGGGCGCCGAGCGTCTCGCCCGAGACATTGAGCACACCGAAAAGGAAGTCGCCTATTACCTCGACCGGCTCGACATCATCGACGAGACGGTGGCCCAGGGCTCCGACGATCAGCCTCTACATCGCGAGACTTTCGCGACCGCCATCGCTTCGCTCAAACGCCGCAAGGATCGGCTCGTCCGACGGCAGCAGGAGTTGGAGCATCGCGAAGAAAAGGTACTCGTCTTCGGCGAGCCGGAGGCCAAGCCAATGGGTTATGGCCGTGCGCCCAAGATGCCTTCGTACAATCTCCAGAGCGTGGTCGACGTCGAGAGCGGATTGATTGTCCACCATGATGTCTACAACGACGCCAACGACAGTCACATGCTGTACCCCGTCTCCGTGGCGGCAAAGAAGGTGTTGGAGGTCGACCAGATCCAGGTCCTGACGGACGGCGGTTATTCCAATGCTGAGGAAATCGCTCGTTGCGAGCGGGAGGGGATTGCGGTGGCCGCCCCGATCAAGCGCGGCGCTATGAACTCCGATCACTTCCGGCCAGCGCAGTTCGTCTACGACAGCGCCAGCGATACCATCCGCTGTCCGGCCGGAGAAACCTTGCGACCGTCTGGTCTACATACTCGGAACCGGGCCATCCGCTATCGCACGCCAGCCTGCGCAAACTGCAGCTTAAAGCCACGATGTACGCCGGGCGCCCAGCGCACGATCCATCGTCTGGTCGATCAAGGCGCTCTGGATCGAATGGAGGCGAGAATCTACGCCAACCCTAGCTTGATGACGATCCGGCGATGCACCGTCGAGCATCCCTTCGGCACAATCAAGCGGATGTCTGGCGGCGGCCGATTCCTAACTAGAGGGCTTAGGGCAGTGAAGGCCGAAGCGGCGCTCTCAATTCTCGCCTTCAACATCCTCCACGCGGTGAACGCGTTCGGTGCTTCGGCGATGATGCCGAGCTGAGCAGGGATTTCGCGTCGCGTTGGCCGGACCAACGATGGCTTCCTGATCGTGTTCTTGCACAGCCTGGGGGTCTCCCCGCTGAAGAGGGTGCGCCGGCAACGCAGTGCCGGCCAGGGGGAAAGCTTTCCCCCACCCAAGATACGGAAACTCGTGGAAACGACAGTCCGGAATTCAGCCTTGGAACCTCGACCAGCAATTCCGAATCAAAGCCCATGCCGCCGATAGCATCGAGGCGATGCCGTCATGCGTCATATTGCGCGAAGTTAAGATCGGAGACGAGACTGTCGATGGCGATGCCGGTCCTGTCGCAGAATTCCAGCATTTCAATCCAGGGATTGCCGCCGGGATCGCGGTCCCACAGACGCACGATATATTGCTGGTAACCATGGCCCTCGGTGATATCGCCAAGCAAATGATGCTCAAGCAGGTTCATATGCTGGCGTAGTTTGGTCTTACCGAGGCTGAATGCGCCCGCCGCATCTTCAGCCGGCAGATTATCGACGTCTCGCCGCCTCATGCGCTCCGCCAGCTTGATGGCGAAGGCGCGCTCTTCAAGGGGAAGCTCCTTCAGTCGGCCGATGAAGGTGGCCAGGCCTTCGACTTCCTCGTCGAGATTCATCGAGTCGGTGACGTCGAACACCTCTCCGAACCTCTTCAGCGTTTTCGGATAGGTTGGCAACATGGCCTGGGTCGTGTCGGTAACCTGCGCGATGAGCTGTCGTTCCGCCCGCTTGAAACGGCCTTCATGATCGGCTTTATATTTGCGCAGCACATCGTCCGTGTAGGTCTTCACGTTCGGCTCGTGGTCGATGATGTCGTGGTGCTTGCCGCAAACGAGAAGCAGGTTGTCGAAGCTGCGGCGGTCTTCGTTGCTCATCTTGGAATCGAAGCGCGGCCCGCCTTTTTCGGCGGCGCAGATATGGGCAATCTTGCCCAGCATGGCGCCGCTTGCATCGACAAGCTGCTCCTGGCAATCGGGGATCGCGCACTGGTTTCCGCTATAGGCGAAGAGTTTCTTTATCGTGGATTGTGTCGGATCAAGTCGTTCGACCGGCTTCTTGGCCATATGTGCGGAACCATCACTCTGAAAACGGACTAAAGTTCATATTCGATAGCTGTTTTCTGGCCTGTGCGCCGAGATATTGCAACAAACCGAGAAACGAGGTTTTCAGCCGTAAAGCTGGAGACACGTAAAACCGTGGATCGGGGTTTCAGGGAACGGAGAAAACCGCCCTAGAGATCGCCGACATGTTTCTCGATCTGTGCCGCCAGCCTGATGAGCTTCTGGTCGCGCAGGATGCCGATGAAGTCTGTGGCCGAAACACGCGACCGGCTGAGATTGCTCCGCGCATTCGCGAGCGAGCTGACAAGCTGCTCCGGGACGTGCTCGTAGAGAGCGGCAAGGAAAACATCCGGCGACTGACGCATGAGGCCATGCTTGCGCAGCTCGCCGACCGGAAAGTCGCGCAGGTTCCAGGTGATGATTGTCGATGCACCGGCCTCGATGGAGGTCGCTGCGACATGACGATCATCCGGGTCGGGGAGACTGACGGCCCGAATATGCCTTTCGTATCCGGCGACCATCGCGTTCGGCAAGGCGATGTCCATGAGGCGCTTGGTGGTTTCCAGCCGGTCGATCGAGAGGCCCGGCGTGTTGGCCACGAGGTTGCGCATCCATTCGTCATGGATCGCATCGCTCCAGCGCGCATGGAACAGGCGATCGACGCTGACCTGGACAATGACATTCCTCAAGTGGAATGGATAGAGGATGCAGGCATCGCAGACCGCGACGGCAGGACTAAATGCCATAGCGGAGATGCAAATCCTCGGCGTCGGCCGCCAGATCCTGCATGGCCTTGCGCTGGACGTCGAGCTGCGCCTTCAGCGCCAGCACGTCCTTGAGCGACGCGCGGCGGTGCTTTCCAACATAGCGGAACGGCAGGTCGCCGATGTCCATGCGATGGACGACAAGCGGACGCGAGATGCCGAGAATGGTCGAGGCCTCGGTGGGGCTCAGCTCCTGATTCTCGGCAATGACCGCTACCCGTTCGCCGCTAAGCAGCCGCGAAAGAAGGGCTTCTATGGCATTGGCCGCAGCCGGCGGCAGCGAGACCGTCTGTTCCTCACCGTCGCGGCGCCGGACATGCAGTTCGACGCGATCGCCCTCACCGAGTTTCGGCAGGTGCGATACATCTTTGCGGTCCCGGTCCGAAAGGCCGGCGAACTGGACGACTTGGCTGGCCATGGCATGTTCTCCTTGCCCGCCAATATAGGGATATGCGTCGTCAACTGCAATAAGTGAAAACCTGCCGAGGCTTCCGGCAACGGGAGATAGGATATTGCCCAAACATACTGCCAGTCTTCTATATCGATCTGCGAGGCCCTGCAGGTGTGATATATTTTGAAGCCTTCGGTCGGGGTGTTCGCAACAATGGCGGAGAAACCATTCAAACAGACCTAGTGCGTCGATACGGGAACGGGCATCGCACCCATCGCCATTGACGGCGCAGGCTAGGTAGTAATCTTGATTTTTCCGGCCATTGGCCGTACATATCTCCAATAGATTGGAGATCGAAAAATGGCTGAAGCAGCAAAGAGGTCAACGGCTGGCCGCGTCCGGGGGGAACGCCTCGAGACGCGCGTAACGGCCGACCAGAAGTGTCTGATCGAACATGCCGCGGCCTTGCAGGGCCGCTCCGTGACGGATTTCGTCCTGACGAGCCTGCAGGATGCGGCGCGGCGCGCCATCGAGGAACATCAGCATCTAGAGCTTTCGGTGCGGGACAGCCAGGCGTTCGTCCAGGCT
This sequence comes from Camelimonas lactis, assembly GCF_004342915.1. GTDB lineage: Bacteria > Pseudomonadota > Alphaproteobacteria > Rhizobiales > Beijerinckiaceae > Camelimonas > Camelimonas lactis. The sequence continues at coordinate 8,410 of NZ_SLWL01000025.1, read as the reverse complement.
CTGGTCGAACCGCGGCCGGTCAACGAACGACTGCAAGACACCGTTCACCGTTATCGCGAGAGAACAGGCGTCTGACGAGTGGGGGGAGCCTACGACATCCTGCGGGTCGAGATTCTCGGCCCGCAACATGACCGATCGGGGTTCGAAAGCGGTGTAGGACCGCTCGACCGATATTTCCAGACGCAGGCCGGACAGGATGCCAGAAAGAAGATGGCTGCGCCGTTCGTCCTCGTGCTGAAGGACGGCAGCATCGCCGGATACTACACGCTCTCATCGACGGCGGTGCGGCTTCCGGAACTGCCGGAGGCCGTCGTCCGCAAACTGCCGCGCTATCCTCTGATCCCGGCGACCTTGCTGGGTCGCCTCGCTGTCGATCAGCGCTACCAGGGAAGAGGATACGGTCGGTTTCTTCTCGCGGACGCGCTCTATCGGGCCCTGCGCAACGAGATCGCATCCTTTGCCGTGATCGTGGATGCCAAGGACGAAGGCGCGAAGCGCTTCTATGAGCGAGAGAGTTTTTTGCCGTTTCCGGATCAGCCGATGAAGTTGTTCCGGCCTATGGCGGATATTGAAGCATTGTTCAAATGAGGGGGTGTTCGTGGCGGATTCCGATGGAGAAGAACCTGAGAAATTGACATTCAAGTTTCTGCGGGGCGTCGAGGCTGATGCCGGTGAGCTTGAATGGCCGGCCGGCGCCGATGTCGTCAGAAAAGCGCTGTCGGAATCGCTGAACGCAAAGAATGTGGCGTTCCTGCTCGGAGCCGGATGCTCATCGAATTGCATCAAAGAGAAAGATGCTGCGGGAAAGGAGACCTGGCGGGAGCTTGGTATCCCAACCATGGCGCCGCTCGCCGCCGAGTTCACGAAGGCGCGGGCTGCCGACGAGGCAGGGTTCCCGACCGACGCCGAGCGGAAGGTTCTCACCGATGAGTTCGGGATCGATATTGGCGACAAGGAATATGCCCGCAACCTTGAACGGTTGATGGAACTGCTGTTCAGCCTCCGGTTCACGCTCTCACGAAGCACGCTTCCCAAGGCAAAGAAAAACCTGAAGGTCGTCAATTCGATCATCCAGAAGGTGCAGGCTTTCCTCTGGGGAAAATGCACGAACGGAGCGTTCGCCAATGGCGACAGCACCGTCGGGACACTCTACGAAACATTCTACAGAAAACTGGTTCTGCGTGACCGCTCCTTGCCGCGTCCGTGGCTTTTCACCACCAACTACGACCTTTTCAACGAGACGGCGATGGACCGGCTCGGTCTGCCTTACGCGAACGGCTTCTCCGGCGTGGTCGAACGCCGCTTTAATCCGGCGACCTTCCGTTACGCTCTGGCCGAGCAGCTCGATCTGACCAACAGGAAATGGTCGGCTGTGGATGGCTTCGTCTATCTCTGCAAGATCCATGGGTCGATTAGCTGGACCGAAGACGATCACGGCCTGTTCCCGATCCGCGAAACGGCTGTCTCGAAAGGGCCGGAACCGGGGAAGGTGATGATTTATCCCACTCCCGCGAAGCAAAATTCCAGCCTCGGATCGCCCTATGCCGACCTGTTTCGCGAGTTCCAGTCGCGGATCGTGAGGGAGCAAAGCGTTCTCTTCACCATGGGGTATGCCTTCGGCGACGAGCACATCAACAACATTATCTACCAGGCGCTTACCATACCAACGTTCCGCCTGGTAATTTTCGTCGATCCGACGCTTGAGGGAGAGGTGGCCAAGCTCCGCGCCCTGAACGATCCCCGCATCTGGATCATCGGTGGCAGCGGCCCGGAGGCCGACCGCAAGGCGCATTATTTCGACACGATCATCGAAGAGTTCATGCCCCAGCGGCCGAGCGAGCGCATCGACGATGCAATCCGGAAAGTGCTGGAGGCGATGTCCCCGAAGAAGGCTGAGGCTCCGTCCACCGATGGAGACAGCGAATGAGCCGCGACGACCGCAAACGCGCCATCGGCAAGGTGGTCTCCGTCGCGGCTGACCGCTTCGTCGTCGAGATGCACGCCGGCACGGACAATTTCACCATCGTCGGGTTCGATGACGTTCACTATGTCGCCCGTCTCGGCTCGTTCCTGATGATTCCGGTTCAGTCGGAATATGTCGTGGTCGAGGTTGTCGGCCTGCGAGAGCGGGACATCGCCAGCGCCGGTCGAGGCGAAGGGGAGTTGGATAAGGCGGCGTCCGCGAAATATCTCGACGTCGTACCGGTCGGAATGCTGCCACAGGACCGCAGCGCAAAGTTCCGCTTCGGCGTCTCCGTCTTTCCGTCGCTCTACGCGGACGCTCTCTATGCTCTCGATGCGGAGCTTGATCGCGTTTTCGAGACCGACAAGCCGAGCGAACCTGCTCCGGGCCTCAACGGCGCTCCTCCAGTGCCTGAAGATGCGACGCGCTTTCGCGCCCTGTCGATAGGCCGCTCTGTGGTGTTCGAGGGCTACGACGTCAAAGTCCGGATCGACGACTTTTTCGGCGGCCATACCGCTGTCCTTGGGAACACCGGGAGCGGCAAGTCCTGCACCGTCGCGTCGGTGCTCCAGTCGTTGTTCGACAAGGCGGACGAGTTCCATGCCCGAGGGGCAACGTTCGTGGTCTTCGACGTGAACGGCGAATACGCCAATGCGCTGATGCCGCTCGCCAAAGAGAACGGCATTGGCGTCGCCCATGTCGTGCTGGACGGAACCGCGGCCGACGGTAAATTCCGCCTCCCGCATTGGTTCCTGGAGCAATCCGAATGGGAGCTGCTGCTTCAGGCCAGCGAGCGGACCCAGCTTCCGATACTGCGCATAGCGCTCGGCCTCGCCACGCTGTTTTCCGCGGGAGCAAGCGCTGAGTTGAAGGGCATAAAGAACCACATCCTTGCTACGTGCCTGAGCCAGATTCTCCGCGATGATACCGGCAGCCCTTCGAAGCATGATCGGATGGTCGGCCTGCTACAGCGATTCAACACCGCCGAGATCGGCACGGCAAAGATCAAACCGTACATAAAGATCAGCTTTGGTCAGATGGCCGATCCAGATGGCCTGACAAAATATCTGCTCGGCGATGCGAGTGGCGGTGGGTTCATCATCGATGGGCTCAAGCTCCCGGCCTATTCCAATCTGCCGTTCGACTTCGCGGCGTTGGGCGATGCACTGGACCTGGCGATACTTTACGAGGAGGCGCACGGGAACAGGCAGATTCGAGACTATTGCTCGCAGATGCTGACCCGCTTCAAATCCCTTGAAGAGCGCTCCGAATACGAATTTCTTCGCCACAACGCGGCGGGCGGACCAGCGGAACTGTCTCGCGATAAATTTCTGGAAAGACTGCTGGGCCTGGAGCGCAACGGAGCGAACTGGCTCAAGCGGGATCAGATCATCATTGTCGATATGAACGCGGTGGAGGATGAAGTCGTCGAGCTGGTGGCATCCGTGCTTGCACGGATGGCGTTCAGATTGTTGCGACAAGCCGATCCCCGAAATCGCTTTCCGGTGCATCTGCTTCTCGAAGAGGCGCACCGATATATTTCCGAAGCGACCTCTCGATATGCAATCGATGCCAGCAAGATCTATGAGCGCATTGCCAAAGAGGGACGAAAATACGGGCTTTTCCTGCTGGTTTCGTCGCAACGACCGAGCGAACTCTCGAAAACCGTGCTCTCGCAGTGCTCGAACTTCGTTATCCATCGCATACAGAACCCGGATGACCTTTCGCAGATCCGGCAGATGACGCCGTTCATTTCGGAAGCGGTTCTGAAGCGTTTGCCGTCGTTGCCGAAGCAGCACGCGCTCGTCTTCGGAACATCGGTGAACCTTCCGACCACCTTCAAGGTGCGGGAGGCGAAACCGCTTCCGAAAAGCGATGACGCAAAGATCGGGGAACTCTGGTTCCACGAAGAGGGACGGGCAGCTCTGGTCAGGATCGCGCCGTCTGCTCCAGGCGGAGCCCCCGATACTGGCACAGCATGATGATCAGGCCGGATACAGCAGCTCTGGAGGCGGCAGCAGCTCTTCTGGAGGCAAGCCAGGACTACCGAGTTCTCCGCCGCCTGCAGCCGCGCGCCCCGGTGACGGGTATACCCGAGCAGGATATCCGCCTCGGCCTGTTCGTGGACGTGGAAACGACAGGTCTCGATCCGTCGAAAGACGAGATCATCGAGCTTGCTATGGTGCCATTCCGGTACTCGCTCGACGGCATCATCGTCGATGTCGGGGAGCCGTTTGATCGACTTCGAGAGCCGGCGGCTCCCATACCACCCACGATAACCGCGCTGACAGGTATAACCGATGCGATGGTGGTCGGCCAAAGGATCGATCCGGAAGAGGTCACGCAATTTGCGCTTTCCGCCGCTGTCGTCATTGCCCACAACGCTGCGTTTGATCGCAAGTTTCTGGAGCGCTTCTGCCCTTCGTTTTCGTTCAAGCCCTGGGCCTGCTCAATGTCGGAGATCGACTGGGCAGCGGAGGGATTCGAGGGAACTAAGCTCGCATATCTCGCGGTGGGATGTAGCTTCTTCTACGATCGGCATCGCGCGGCGAATGACTGTTTGGCGGCAGTCGAGGTGCTATCGCGCCCGCTTCCGAAGTCCGGCGTCAACGCACTTGGCCACCTGCTCGCGCGTGCTCGCCTACCAACATGGCGCATCTGGGCCGAAGGTTCGCCATTCGAGTTCAAGGATCAGCTCAAGTCGCGCGGGTATCGTTGGAACAGAGAGGAGAACGGCCATCCCCGTGCTTGGTATATTGATGTCGCTGACGAACAGAGAGAGGCAGAACTGGCCTTTCTGAAGAGGGAAATCTATCAACGTGACGTTGACCTAAAACCTTCCAGGATCACGGCCTATGAACGGTTCTCTGAGCGAGTGTAGCAGGTTGTAGTCGCCTCGGCGCGGAGACGTGGCAGTAGGGAGGTTAAGCGGCCGCCTTGAGGCGTTTCTTCACCAGCTTGGCTCAGACGAATTTGGTCCTGTCGTATCAATCGTCAATACAACTGCCGAAAACGAATTTTCTATTTCGATAAAATCTGGAGGCAAGATCAGCAACGCTCGCTTTGGAACCGATTCCTATCTAATTTTCAGTAAACGCGTAAAGTAACTGCGCGATTCGGCGCGAGCAGAGGATTAATCCGAACCGATGTGGCCCGACAATGAGACTGAACGGGACTTCCTGAATTTCTCAGGCGTCGCAGACACGGTGGCGGAGATCATCGTTCAGGCGCGAGGACGACCGATCTCTATTGGTGTGTCCGGCGCTTGGGGCATCGGCAAATCCTCGCTGATCAAGCTCACTCAGGCGTCGCTGGCCGCGCGACCCCGCAAGGAAGGCGAGCGAGAATTTGTGTTCGTCGAGTTCAATGCCTGGCTTTATCAGGGCTACGACGATGCGCGCGCTGCGCTCATGGATGTGATCGCAACGAAGCTGGAGAAGGAAGCCAAGGCTCGCGAGAAAGCGATCGACAAGGCCAAGGTCCTGGTCAAGCGCGTGAACTGGCTACGGGCGGCCAAGCTGGTTGCGGGCTCGACGGTGGCCATGTCGCTCGGTCTGCCCCCTACCGGATTGATCGGCGAGGTGTGGGGGTTGGGCCAGCGCGTCTTATCGGGCGGGGTCGACGGCACGCTGATCGAGGAAGCGAAGGGCAAGGCAGGTGAGGTCGCTGAGACGGCGAGCGGATTGCTCAACCCGAAGGAGGATACATCGCCGCCCAAGGAGATTCAGGCACTCCGGGACAACTTCGAAGAAACTCTTGAGGACCTCGGCGTCACGCTGGTAGTGCTGATCGACGATCTCGATCGCTGCTTGCCCGAGACGACGATCTCGACGCTTGAAGCGATCCGACTGTTCCTGTTTCTGAAGAACACCGCCTTCGTGATCGCCGCCGACAACGACATGATCAAACATGCCGTTCGACGACACTTTGAGGGCGTCCCCGATGATCTCCTCGTCACCAACTACTTCGACAAGCTTATTCAGGTGCCAATCCGTGTACCGCCCTTGGGCACTCAGGAAGTGCGCGCCTATATGATGCTCTTGTTCGTTGAGAACAGCGACCTCGCGGATGATGTAAAGGAGAAGATTCGTAGTGGGGTCGTCGCCCAATTGCGACAGACTTGGGCCGGCAAGCGCGTCGACCGCGCGTTTGTGCAGTCGCTGCACGATGCTTTGCCCGCCGAGTTGATCGGCCGCTTCGACACTGCGGACCGTTTGGCCCCGCTCATGACGACGGCGTCGGGCATCCTGGGCAATCCACGCCTGATCAAGCGCTTCCTCAATGCGCTCGCTATTCGCATGACGATCTCCAACGCGCAGGGCGTCGGCGTCGATGAGGCGGTCCTGGCCAAGCTGCTGTTGTTCGAGCGGCTCGGAAACCCGAAGGCATTTGCCGAATTGATGAAGCAGGTGAGCGCCAGCGACACCGGGAAGCCTACCTTCCTCGCCGAATGGGAAGAGAAGGCGATCGCGGGTCAGGAACAGGTTCTGCCGGCACCTTTCGACGAATCCTTTTTCGCTGAGTGGCTGACGCTGCCACCGACGCTTGCCGACACCGACCTACGCGGAGCCCTGTATGTAAGCCGTGAACATGCGCCGCTGATCACCCCCGAGGATCGCCTTTCCTCGGAGGCAGCCGAGCTTTTGACGGCGCTCCTGCAACATCCGGAGATGGCGTCGAGCCTGAAAGACCGACTTCTGCGGGTGCCTCGGACCGAAACCACCGTGATCATGGACCGGCTTTTGGATCGTGCGCGGCAGGAGCAAGAGTGGGGCGTGCCAGCAGTTCTGGAAGCCTGCCTCGTCGTGGCCGACGCCGACCCGCCGCAGGGTGCGAGACTTGCCGCCTTCCTCGGCGAGCGTCCCGCCGCGCAGATCCAGGCGAATATCGTGCCGAAGATCGGGGACCAGCCATGGTCGAAGGGGGTCTTCGACATCTGGGATCGGGGGCAGGTGTCTAGGCCGGTTAAGGCGGCGATCAAGAGGCAGAGGGAAAATGGGAACGTCACAATCTAGTGGAGGCCCGGGCAGCGGCGTCTCGATGGTGCCACCCTGGACTCCAGACCCGTCCACGGGCGAGGCGTCTGGCAATGGGGCGGAGGGTGGGGATGCTCCAGCCGATGACGGTGCTGCGGCCCCCCAGGTTCCGCCGCCGGTGCCCGCACCGCTCGCCCCGCCAGCCCGCTTCCTCGGTGCGCGTCGTGCGCTAGGAGAGTTTGCAAAATCAGGCGATAGTGGGGACATGCGGCGCAGCATGGGTCACTACGTCCGGACCGGCTATGGTGGATCGGCAACGGCGACTCGGCGCTTCGGTAGTACGGCGGCGACCGCCGGTGCGCTTGGCGGAGCGCTGGCGCGGGTTGCAGCGGGACAGCCGGCCGAGCCAGGCAGCCCGCTTGATCCGGCGCTCCTCGCCGGCCGCAATGTGCAGGACGTCATGAACGCCGTTGTGGAGGCGGTTCGGCCGGTTGACGGGACGCAGGACGCAGAAGCTGAGCGCGCGGCAATTCGGGATGCCTTGACCGAGCTTCTTACCCGATTCCCAGACGCGGATCTGCTAAATCTCGACCCCGAGCAGCGCGCCTTCGCCATCGAGCGTTTCACGGCAATCGACGTCTTCCGCCGCTTTGAACTCGATGTCGGCAAGACCATCGTTGAGAAGGCGCCGAGTGCGGTGACAGCTCTGTCTCGGCTCAAGGAAGTGCGGGACTACGTGAAGCAGAGCGTGGCGGCGGCATTCCGCAAGCTGCGCGATGCCGGACGCAGCATCACCAGCGGTCGCATCAGTCAGGTTGTTAGGGATGCTCTGAGGGAGACATTCGAGGTGTTTGAAGGATACGCGGAATGAAACTGGCCTGCGGTCCAGACGGCACCGGGCTGCCCGGTGGTGACGGTATCATGCGCGTGGTCCTTTACGGACAGCCGCGGGCCGAGGGGGAAGGAAGCGCTGGTGATGCAGCGAAATCCGAGATCCAGCGTCGACGGCTTGACCCGGCACCGCGGGCTTGGGATTTGTTGTCGATCGCGTTGAGCGTCGTGACGGCAGACTTCGCGGCCTTGCGCGACAAGAGCCCGGACGGGTGGACACGGGAGATCGAGCTCGACATTGCCGTGGCAGACGCACCGTTTTGGAACGGGCAGGCCCGGGCCTTGGCCGAAGCGCTCGCATTCCTCACGACCGATCGCTGGGCCTTGCGATTTCACGAGGGTGGGATGCTGCCTGCGCCGCCTCGTGAACCAGCCCGGCCGCCCGAGAGTTGTGTGGTACTTCTATCCGGCGGGCTAGACAGTCTGATCGGAGCAATTGATCTGACCGCTGCGGGTCATAAGCCATTCGCAATCAGCCAGACAGTTTGCGTGTTCCACGGGATGGTGGGCACTGATTCCACCGGATGATGGGCGCGCGTTCCACGCGATCATGGGCAGCATTTCCACGGCATCGTGGGCA
>NZ_SLWL01000024.1 GCF_004342915.1 Camelimonas lactis | reverse complement strand
CCGAGCACAAACCGCCTCGTCATGAGGCTTTATAATTGACCCGACTGGCCTACTTTTAAACCGGTGAATGGCCTCTTTTTATTCCGGTGTTTACACCAGTCCAGCGTTCGGCAGCCATCTGGCGCTCAAGCGTGCGGCGAATGTCGTGTTCTGTTCGCGGCCCGAGCTCCTGGGTGATGAGATTGCGCGCCCGGTCGCGCATCCCTTCCTTGATGTAGTCGCGCGCGATGACGAGATCCTGGCCGTCGTCGCGCACGCCGCGCACGATCAGATGGATATGGGGATGCTCGGTATTCCAGTGATCGACCGCCACCCAGTCGAGCCGGGTGCCGAGATCCTTTTCCATCTGCCCGGCCAAATCGCGGGTAAAAGATTTGAGGTCCGCCATATCGAGGGCGTCGTCGGGCGAGATGATGAAGCGGAAATGATGCCTGTCGCCGCCAAACCGTTCGGCAAAGGCGCCGGCATCCGCCGCGTCGACGTCCGGCCCGAACAGCCGCGCCTTCTCCCCGTCCCGGGTGACGCCATCGCGGCGCAGATAATCGAGATGCGTGCCAAGCGGCGCCTTGCGGGCGGTGTGACGAACAACGCGCGCCTTGATCACCGCTCCACGCGAGCGGGCGGTAATGAAGCGATTGGCCTGAATGCTGGCACGTTGGCCATGCCCAAACCGCGAGCGGTTGCCCGAGACGATCCGGCCCGAGCGTGAAACGCCGCCGCCGGCCTTCTTGGCCGCCGCCAGTGCCTGGGCAATGAACGGCCGCGCCTGTTGAGCGCGTGTCGAACGGATGCGCCCCGGGCGAATACGGAACTCGCGCTCATCGGACATGACGCGGTCCCGCAATGTGTGAAAACCCGCGCGAAAACGGGCAATCCCGCGTCGCGCACACATTGCGCCCTTGGGTCACAAGGTGCGGAATCGCAAAAAATCCTGAGCAAAAACAACCGACCGCCTGGCCGACAATGTGCGGCCTTTTATCCTGCCATCGGTCGGTTGTTGCGGTCCTCCCCTGCCAGCCAGCACGCCATGGCGCGCTGGCGCACGATGCCGTGCGATCGCGCAAACGCCGCGTCATGGGGCGGCACCGCTATCGGCTTGAGTGACAAAAATGGCCTCGTGCTGTCGCCGGTCGGGCGCACCGACTGCATCCGGAACGGGGGTGCGGGTGTCGTTGCCCTGCACAGACGCCGCGTCTCCGATAGCGCTCGTTCGGTTGCTGCCGCGCGCGACAAAGAGCGGCGCCTCGCGCCAATCGGGCGGCAACGCAGCGGGCATGGAAGCGCCGTGAGACGGCGCCGCGTTACCCAGGATTGGGGCAAGCTTAGCGACATAGGCGCGCGTTTCGGCGGGCAGGACGCGGCCCGCCGAAAGGTATTCATCGTAGCGGCCCGGCCCGGCATTATAGGCTGCCAGCATCGCCGCGACATTGCCGTAGCGATCGAACATCGCGCGCAAATAGGCCGCGCCCGCGAGGATATTGTCGCGAGGATCATAAGGATCGCGGCCCAGGCCATGGCGCTGCCGCAGCGCCGACCAGGTGGCGGGCATGATCTGCATCAGGCCCATCGCCCCGGCCGAGGATATGGCCCGCCCATCGCCCGCGCTTTCGGCCTGCAGGACCGCATCGATCCAGAACTCGGGAATGCCGAAACGCTGCGAAGCTTCGGCAATATGGTCGGCATATGCATCCCGCAGGACGCGCGGTGCGAGCAGGCTCGGTTGCGCCTGCGCTGCGACGCCGACCTGGCTGCAGAACAGGCCGGCAAGGAGAAGGAAGGCAATGGATCGGGCGGCGCGGTGACGCCCGATCACAACGGAGTGGCCATGCCCGAAGCGACAGCGCAGCATCGCTCAGTCCTTTGCATCGCGTTTGGGCGGCCGGTTCCAGTGCAACGACCAGGACGTCGCATCAGCGCCGTTCTGGAACAGGGCGGCACGGATCGGATACGGCAATGCCGGATCGTCGATCAGCACGGAGAGATATTCTCCGGCCTTCTCGCCGGTGCGTGTCCAGGCCGCCCCAATCTCGGGGCCGGCGTCATCTTCGCCGAGGTGGACGCGATGGTCCGGGGCGTTTTCGACATTGGCCGGATCCACCGCGACGATGGCGATCTCGCGGGCGAGCGTGAGCGTCTGGATGCGCCCGGCAAAGCCTGTCTTGTGCCTGGTAAATTCACCGATCTGCGGCATGGCGGTTTCCTTTCCTCAAGCGGTGAAGGACGAGCGGGCGGACATCACGCCCGCCCTTGGACAGGCGTTCACCGCGCTGACGCCTGCCATTCGAAGCGGCCGTCACCATTCGCATCGGTCCAGATCGGCACGACGCGGGCGGTGACGGCAGAAAGCGGAAGCGGCCCAAAATAGCGGCCATCGAAACTGTCGGTGGCGTCCCAGTTCATCAGGAACACATCGTGTTTGGCGATCACACGGCAGCCCTGCCAGGAGGGCAGGTCGCGGCCCATCCGATCGCGCTCACGGGCATGGCCATAAAGGTGGTCGTAGGCGGTAATGGCCGTGCCATGGCGGCAAACTCTCGTACCGTGGAGCGCCAGGACGCGCTTGATCAGTGGCACGCCGCGCGGAAGGTAGCGGCGCGCTTCAAGCAGCTCGGCAAGCGCGTCTGGCGGCTGGACCGCGACCAGATCGGTGACTTCGACAGGGTCGGCCGGTTCGACGGCGTAGAGACCGATGGGCGCACTGGCCGAGGCGTTCCAGATGAAGCGCGGACCGTGCCCGGTGAGGACCGGGGCGACGACCAGCCCGACCGACACCAGAGCGGAGGCGAAAATGGCGCGCCGGGTCATGGCCGAATGCTCCGCCGCTTGATCCAGGCGCGGTGCTGCGCGTGCGTGTAGGCGCGGGGGCTTTCCCCGGCCGCCAATCGGTTATGAATGTGGCGCCAGTGATCGGGCGCGACATCGGCCCCGTCGATGCTGCGCGCTTCGATCGCATCGATGAGCTGCAGCACGCGCTCGACTTTCGGCCAGCCAGAGACCGTCAGCAGAAGCTCGCCGCCCGGCGAGACGGCGGGAACGGTCTGGTAGGCTTCGTGCGGCGCGACCGCGCGCAGGATGTCGAGATGGGAGGCGACGGTGCCGTAGTCATTCGCCGTCCAGCGCACGAAGGCGAAAAGGCTCCGGGGACGAAAGCCGAGGACACGGCGTCTGCGGTCGATGATGCGCTCCTGAACCGGATTCCCGAACCGCACCCAATATTCGATCGACTTCTCGATCCAGATCAGCTCCACTTCGGTCAGCGCTGTAGCCGATGAGGAGCGCGCGCCCTCGGCTGCCAGCGTTCGATGTCCCGCCAAGCCGGTCATTGCCCAGCGTCTCCGGCGGGTGGAAATTCACGCTCCAGCAGCTCGCGCAGCATGTCGGCGACGGTCATGCCGCGCTCGAAGGCCGCGATCTTGATGCGGCCGCGCTGCGCCGGCGTCACATCGATGGTGAGCCGCGCCGTGTTCGCAGCACCGTCCGCCCTGCCGGCCGACTGCTCTTTTGCGGCTCTCACCCAGGTTTCGGGATCGGCCGGCCGGCGGGCAAAGCCGCTCCTGGGCGCTCGGGTGCTCATGACGCCCTCCGCGTGCGCGGGAGCCGCTCGATTTCATCAACCAGCGCTGCGATCTCAGCGGCCGCGGACGTGGCGCCGTCCAATTCGTGAACGAGACGGCCGGTCTGGGCAGCGCTGGCGAAGGCGACACGCTGCCCGATCCGGCTCACGAGCACCGGAGGATCGTGATCGGCGAGCGCAGCGGCGGTTTCGCGGCCAAGGATGGTGCGCGCAGCGCAGCGATTGAGGACGAAGCGGGCGACGAGATCGGGCCGATAAATGCGCGCTTCGGCGATGAGCGACAGCATCTCGGCGGAAGCCCAGCCATCGAAGGGCGAAGGCTGCACCGGGATCAGCACCAAGTCAGCGGCGAGCAGCGCAGAGCGCATGAGACCGGCGACACGCGGCGGCCCATCGATGACGACGTGATCGGCCTGCCGGGACAGTTCCGGCGCTTCCCGGTGTAGCGTATCGCGCGCAAGACCGATGACACCGAACAGTCTCGGCGAGCCCTCATGACCGCGCTGCTCAGACCAGTCGAGCGCCGAGCCTTGCGGATCGGCATCGACCAAAGTGACCCTCTGCCCCCTTCCGGCCCATTCTCCGGCGAGATGCAGCGCCAGTGTCGTCTTGCCGACACCGCCCTTCTGGTTGAGCAAAGCCACGATCATCGCTGACCGTCCTCACGCTCACCGCGCGGCGGGCGCATGGTGTCGAAGCGGATTTCTGATGTGTGATCGGATGGCGTTGGCGGCCGACGGTTCGCCGTCGCTCTGAGCGCCTGGCCGGTGCGGGCGATGAGGTTTTCAACATCGCGCCTGCGCTCTTCAAGGTTAGATTCTGTGTTAGACTCTCTGTTACGGGCGCGATTTGCCGAACGATCTCCGTGCCTTAAACCCGGATCGGGTTCCTGATAGCACGAGCCACCGGTTCCCGATGGCACGATAGTTCGGGTTCCCGATAGCACGAGGCCGTCCACAGCTTTTCCACAGGCCGGCCATGGCTCGAAGGCGAGCAGCGCCCGGCGCCCGGTCTCGATCTCGGTAAAGAGCCTGTAGCCGGGCAGCGGCTGACGGCGGATGATATCGCGCAGTTCGAAGGCAAAGCGCTTATAGGGCGAGAGAGAGCCGGACTTCTGGTGCAGATGACGAAAATCGAACCGCCATCCGCCCTTCTGGCGGCCGCCATGCTTGCGCACGAGCCGGTAAAGCCAGCGGTCGAGCCCGCCGGTCAGATCGAAATAGGCCCGATCGATGGTCAGGATCAGCGCATCGTCCAGGACAGCGCGATAAAACCAGTCCGGCACGATCAGTTCGATACCGTCGGGGCGGCCGGTGCCGTCGGTTCGTTCCTGCCATTCATTGATCCAGGAAAAGCGGTGTCGCCGTCCTTCGGCGGGCTGGCGGATCGTGGTCGAGATGGTGGTGGATTGCAGCCGGTCGAGCGCCGCCTTGAGGCGCTGGTAATCGCGTAAGCTGGTGCCGCGGCCAATGAAGGTGAGAATCTCATAGGGTGTCGCCGCCATGAGCCGCGAGGTGCGCAGGCCTGTATCGCGCGCTTCGACGATCTGGCTGGCAGCCCAGATCAGGATATCGGCGTCCCAGATCGTTGCCATGCCGTGGTCGGCAACCGCCTCGACGCGGATCGAGATTTTTCCGGCGGTGAAATCGATCGGGGTGATGCGATGTGATTTGGCGAGCGAGAAGAATGGATACGCCATGAGGTCCTGCGCGTCCCGCGGTGCGAAGTCACCGGGAAGCGCTCTGAACAGGTCGAGCTGCCCGCGCTCGGACGGAGAACGTCGCCGGATCGCCATGGGTAATCCTCGTGCGACAGTCAGCGATTGATGCCGCCGGACGGCCCATAGGCCGTTGGCGTGTGCCGTTTGGCTGGCAGAACCTGTCCGCGCGGATCGGAGGTTGACGTGACCGCGCCGCGCGAAGCCCAGGCTTCGAGATCAGCTACCGAATAGACGACGCGCCCGCCGAGCTTGCGATAGGCCGGGCCGGTTCCATAGGTGCGGTGCTTTTCCAGCGTACGCGCCGAAAGGCTGAGAAACACCGCCGCTTCCTTGGTGCGCAGGTAGCGTGGCGGCAGAGCGGCGAGATTGGGTCGCATTGTCGGGCCTCCGTGGCGTTGCCGGGCGCCGCTGCGGAGCAACGGCGGATCGCGATCACGGTGGCGAAGGAATGCAGGCGGGGTGGATGGGGAAGATAACAGGCGCACAATCCCCACCCCCGGCGTCGAAGCGCACTCAAGATCGGCGACGATGCCGTAGCAATTTGCGATAGCCGCCATTGATGAGCGGCCCGGCACTTTCGACCAGCCCGATCACGGCATCGCGCAAAGATGAGGTTTTCCAGGGCTCGGCCGCGACCCGCTCGGGGCCGAACAGAGCGATGGCGATCTCGCGATAGGTCGCGCCATGGGCCCGGCCGTCGGCGGCTCGCATCATCAGTCGGATACGTCGACGCTGGTACGGCGTGATGCGTCCGTCGCGCGTAACGGCGCCCGCGCTCAGCGCTTGCCAGAGCCGCAGCACTGCCTCGACCCGATCGGGCAGATCGTCGTCGAGTGGCAGGATAACGGCCGAGGCTCTATCGGTTTTTCGGCCCGACAGCAGCAGGATCTGTGCGACGATGCCGCCGCGATGGATGGCATGAAGACCTTCCGGACTCGGACGAACGGCAGCAGACACGGCCGGCGACGGAGATGGTGACGGAGGCAGAAATTCCGGAGCGTCGTCAGCGAGCAACACCGCCGGATTGGCGAGAGGCGACCATAGGACGTCCTGACGAAGCGCGGAAAGGCTCGGACGGGCCGGGAAATCGCAACCCCCAGTGACGCTGGGCGTCGGTTGAATAGGGATGATCTTCGGCCTTCATGGCGAGGAGTTCGCCATAATGCTCCTGGTAGCGTTCAAACCGCCGCAAACATTCCCATGCGAGCCCTTCGACCGAGAGCGTGTCGAAGAATTCATAGCGACGACCGTCTCGCCAATGGGAAGTGTCCGGTCGCACCCGTCCCTCCTCACGTGCAAAGCGCAGGTCAGATTTTTCGCCGAGCTATTTACGACAAGATCTGTTGCAGCAGCATGACAGGGCGGCCAGCAATGCGGAAAATCTGCCGACAGGCCGCGAAACGCCGTATTTCCCCCGCGCGTCTCCGTGCGCCGCGCCTGACGCGAACATCAGCCCTAACGCTTCCAGAGAAGATGACGGTAACCGGTCTGCGCCATCCATTTGGCGCGCGCCAGATGAGCATCATGGACCCGGCGCGCGCGATCCGGCTCGAGGGCGGGGTCGATGCCAAACAGGATTTGAGCGGCTTCGGTCCACTCGGCACCATCGGCAGCGGCATCCAGCAGTCGCATGTAAAGCTTGATATGGGCACGATCGTAGGCGGTTAATTCGCTGGAGACCGGCGGTGCATCCTCGAAGGGTTCTATCGGGGGCATGTCAGTTGCCTGGTGCGTGCTGCCCACTGCAGGACGCGGGGTAATACCAGATACTCCAGGATTGTGTGTTTTGGGAGAATATCGCCTGGAGGGAATACGGCGTCTGCCGCTTGCCTGTCAGCGCTTTTTGTCACCACCATCATGGACCAGCAGCACTCCGTGTCCACGCTCGGTCGACAGAAGGACGACACCGGCTGCTTCGAGAGCCCGACGGACCTGATCGCGCGTGCTTTCGTACACCTCGAGGCCGCTTTCGGATTCGAGGCGCTTGAGCGCGGTCAGTGATACACGGGCCTTGTCAGCAAGCGTCTCCTGTGTCCAACCCAGCAAGGCGCGAGCGGCCCGCGACTGTCGGGCGGTGATCATGCATGATCACCTCCCATTGCGACCGGCGCGCACTCCAGAACTACGACTATAATAGTCGTTCTGGGCAAATAGTCATCGATAATTGGGCCTCTGTTCCTCAGCTACGGCGTCGCTGACCTTTGTTGTCGGACGACTGATTCGGCCGCCCAAGGCTGATGGGATTGACCCACCAAAGAACGCTGAATGACGCTCAAACGTATCAATCTATCCTACTGAGATATGTTTGCGGATCAAATTCTTGCCTTCCAGACCGCCCTGTGATACGTTTTCGGATCAAATCAAGCAAATTGATCTGTAAAGGATTCACATGAAAACCGAAGCAGAGGCTCTGGATATGATCGGCGACCATTTTCGGCGCGCACGGCTAGCGGCGGGCCTGACGCAGGAACAGGTCGCCGATCTCGCCGGCATATCCCGTCCCCGCTATCGCGACATCGAAACCGGAGCCGCAGCGGCACGCGCCACGACTCTGATCAATGTTGCAAGGGCGCTTGGCCTGGAGATGATGCTGGTTCCTCAGGCGATGGTCCCGGCCATTGAGGCGCTGCTCAGCCCGCAGGGCGAGGACGACCGGCCGGCTTTCAGCCCGCAAGCGGAAGGTGATGATGAATAGAGCCCGCTCCGCCGAAACCGTCCTGTCTCTCGATGTTCTCCTCAATGAGGTGAAGGTCGGCACGATCGTCAGGACACCGGGCGACTTCAACGCCTTCAGCTTCGATCCTGCCTACCGCGCGAGCGGAGGGCATCCCGTGTTGAGCCTGTCCTTCCGCGCGGCGACGGGAGGATTGCGCAAGGATCCACGCCCGGTGGCAGGCGCCTTGCCGCCCTTCTTTGCCAACCTCCTGCCCGAGGACAAGCTGCGCGAGGCGATGGAAAAGCATCACGCCCGGACCGTCCGGCCTGGCAATGATTTCGATCTGCTGGCCGCGCTGGGCGCCGACCTGCCAGGCGCTGTGCGGGTTATCCCGAGTAACGGAGATATCGTCGCTGCAACCGCTGCAGTTGAGGGCGAGCCGAAAGCGCGTTTCTCGCTCGCCGGCGTGCAGATGAAGCTTTCGGTGATGAAGAACACCGGCAAGGGCGGCGGGTTGACAGTGCCGCTCGGGGACAGCGACGGTCAGTACATCGCCAAGTTTCCTTCGACCGCCTTTCCAGGCGTGTCGGAGAACGAGTTCGCCAATCTCGCGCTGGCCGAAGCCATCGGCATGGACGTGCCCGAACGCGAGCTGGTGGGCAAAGACCAGTTCGAAGGCATCCCTGAAGAGTTCGAGACCCTGGCCGAGGGGCTGGTCCTTCTTATCCGGCGGTTCGATCGCGCCGCCGGCGCGCGACGAATTCATATCGAGGATTTCGCCCAGGTCTTCGGCATCTATCCGGCACGGAAATACGAAGGCGCGGCCTATCACGACATTGCCGCGGCGCTGAATGTGGCGATCTCGCCGACAGCGGCGCTGGAGTTCGTCCGCCGCCTGACCCTGTCGGTGGTCATGGGCAATGGCGACATGCACCTGAAAAACTGGTCGCTGATCTATCCCGGTGACGGCAATTCGCCCGCCCTGGCGCCGATCTACGACGTGCTTTCGACGGTTCCCTATATCCCGGCTGACAATCTGGCTTTGTCACTTGGCGGCGAACGCGCGTTCAAGGCCCTGACGCTGCCGCGGTGGAAGGCTTTCGCCAATCGGGCGCGTCTTCCAGAGCCCGCCGTCCTGAAAACTGTCAGCGAAACTGTAAGGCGTATCGATGCGCATTGGTGGAAATTGCCGGAACGTGATGCGATCCCATCGATCGTTCTGGAGCGGATCGACGCCCACGTGAGGGCCATGATGCCTGTCCTCTTGGACTGAGCGCCGTTCATTGGTGCGGCTGACAGAGAAATGGCCCCGGCTGTGTCGCCGGGGCCATTTGCGCTTCAGTCGCCGCGACGCGGGTTGGGGCGGGACCAGATCAGCGAGTAGGCTTCGCCGTCCTCGTCATCGAAGAGGTTGGCGTAGATCGGGGCGGTGAAGCTCGGATCATCGAGCTTGAGACCGAGATAATCGCGGCCTTCGCCCGAGCGCTTGGACCAGGCGGCACCGATCTCGGCGCGGCCGACCAGGACCCGGTGGCTGGGAGCGTTCTCGCCGTTTGCGCGGATGTCGGGAACGATACGCACGCCCTTGGCCTGGACACTGAGGGTGACGATTTCGCCGGTGAATTCGTTCGAACCGGTCTTCTTGAAGGTACCGATGGTCGCCATTTCAAATCTCCGTTTTCCGTTTTCGAGCCCGCACCATTGCGGCCTCGATGGCGATCGACGGGACGGAGACGATCGCTGGCGCATCCCCGTTTGCGGGGACTGGACAGCACAGGAGGGACTTTCTTGCTCGCGCGAGGAATGACGCGCCCCGGGGACCCATGGAACATGGGGCGGGGCCGTCAGGGGAAGAAAGTTGTGACGACGCTGTTGCGCCAAAGCGATCGAAGCGCGCGCCGCGCGCTGGTCTTCGGCCAGATCAGGCCATGGAAGAGGCCGTTTGGAGCGGTCAAAGATACGAGAAGAGCGCAGATTCTGGCGCATTCGAGTTCAGCCAGACCGGTGGCGACGGATGCCCGTGACGTCGCCCCTGTCCTTGGCACGCGTACCGCTATTTGACCCAATCGAAGTCGGCGAGAGCTCATCCCGCCTGGGTTCCGCAATGTGCCCGCGAAATTCGCGTCCCCCGTCCTGCGCTCCCGCTATGTGCCGCATCACTCCACTAGATTGATGTGAGTTCATTACGCCGATCCCGCGCCCCTTAACTCTGAGGACGGCGAGTTTATCTCTCTGTTCTGGCTTCCAACCAGATTCTGCACGCAGCTAGATGCGCGCATGGCCCGTGCCAGCAGACTCGGCAGACGCCATCGCCGCGAGCCGCAGGAAGGTCGTCACTCCCACGGCAATTGCGCCAATGACCGAGAAGATGAGCTGCCAGGTCTCGGACGGCATCATATGTTTGACGATGCCGAGCGTGGCGTAGAAGCCGGCGACGACTGCCGGAGCGACAAAGGCGAGTGCGATCAGCAACCGCGCCCATAGAGGCCGGACCAGAATGAGCAGGCCTTGGGCTGCCGCCAAGGTCAGGCCGGCAGCGAGTAATCCGACAAGAACAGCCCCAAGCCAGCCCGCGCCGGTGCCGTAGGCCCAGATACCGGCGTTCACCCCGATGAAGAAGGGCAACGCAAAGACGGCAAGGTTGAACAGCAGCCAGCACATGAAGCCTATGGCGGCCATGGCGACGAGAATACCGAGAAAGGTCATGGTGGTGTCTCCGTGCAATGGATTGGACGGTGCGCCTGCCACCACCTCCACGGCGCGATCGGAACAGTAGCAGAAGTGCCTGCGATCATTAAGAACAAATAGGGATCAAAGAGATCCCCTGACCCTGTCCGGCCATCTTCCTTGTTCTGCCTGGACATGGTCGGATCCGGCGGCCCATCGCCCTACAGGCGATGTGTTTCGCCGGCATGATAGGCCGTCGAGGCGCTTCCGGTTCGTCGACGGCCTTGAGGAATGGCGGGCAGCGCTCACGCGCCGCCCGTCCCGAAGCGGTAGACAGGAATGCCCAATTTGCGCGCCTTGTCGGCGAGATTGTCCTGGATGCCGGTGCCGGGAAAGATGATGACCCCAATCGGCATCGTGCCGAGCATCTGATCGTTGCGTTTGAAGGGCG
This sequence comes from Camelimonas lactis, assembly GCF_004342915.1. Lineage (GTDB taxonomy): Bacteria > Pseudomonadota > Alphaproteobacteria > Rhizobiales > Beijerinckiaceae > Camelimonas > Camelimonas lactis. The sequence continues at coordinate 7,775 of NZ_SLWL01000024.1, read as the reverse complement.
CAGCCTTGGCGTGTTTGGCCCAATCGGGCTTAAAGGCGACCTGCGGCACCTTGCGATTGTGGGCCCAGGTGGCGGCGATGCGCTCGGCGCCCTTCGGCGATCCACCATGCAGCAGCACCATGTCAGGATGCTTGGCATGAACCTGGTCGAGCTTGTCCCAGATCAATCGATGATCGGTGGTCTCGCCACCCGAAAAGGCGATCTTCGTGCCGGCCGGTAGCAGCACCTCATTGTCAGCGCGTCGCTTGGCGGCGATGAAGTCCCGGCTATCGATCATGGCCGCTGTCATCTGGCGATGATTGACCCGTGAACCCGAGCGCTGCGACCAGGGCGTACCGAGGGTGCGCAGATAGATATCGGCAGCGGTCTCGCGGAAAAGCTCAAGACTGTCACGGCGTTCGATGAGACTTTGCCCGATCCCGATCAGGGTCTCGAGCTGGACGGATTTCACCTCGGACCCGTCCTGTTCGCACTGGAGGCGCTTCTGGGCCTGCTCGTTGTCGTCGAGCTTCTTTTCGATCCGTTCGACAGCACGGTGGAAGGTATTGACGCTCGACCAGAGGATCTCGGCAAGGTCGAAATCGAGACTGGTGTCGGCCATGGTGGAGATCAGGGCGTCGAAAATATCAGCGACCGCGCTCTGGATGATGTGATCCTCGGGCGAGATCCGGGGATCGGGCTCGTCCTCTGACGGACGATAGCCGTAAAGCTCAAGCTCCTCGATGACATGACCGGTGGCAGATGTCGCGTGATCGGGTTCGCGTTCGTCATGGGCGTACATGGCAGGCTCCAATGGCAAGGACCGCGACCGTCGCGGCCTCATGGCGACGACAAGCCCGCAGGCGGTCCGGCCAGGCAGCCCGAGCCTTTCGCGAGGGCCTCGATGGCAAAGCCCGGCTGATTTGCTTCGCGCTGTAAAGGCGGGGGAGACGGGGTCCCCACGCGACTCGTCGCATGGGGTGGCGGGCCGCCGACGGAAATCAGTCGGGCGCCGCCATTGCCCGGCCGGGCCGTTTGTGGGCCGCTCGCCCTCTCGAAGGCCGAGGCGCGGTCCCCTGCCGAATAGAGAAGGCTTCTTGTATGCCGCTACGGAACACGAGCGCCCGCCCGCTTCTCATCCCGGCTATGCAGCCAAAGCCATGAAGCGGCCGACGTCGTCTGCAGCCAGTTGCCCGTGAAGCCGTGCCCGCAATGCATCCAGCCCGCACGAAGTGAGGTCTTCGTTGAAGTCACCCATCATCGGCGAGAGCGTGATGGTCTCGATTCCGGCCGCCAGCGCCCGTTCGACGAGCCTGTCTCGTGCGCTGTCGCCTGCCGGATCATTGTCGCGCACGATATAGAGCCTGCGCAGATGGGCCGGGAACAGGAAAGCAGCGAGGTGCCCGGCCGAGAGTGCGGCGGCCATCGGCATCTGCGGCAGCAATTGCCGCAGCGACAGAATGGTCTCGATGCCTTCTCCCGCCGCGATGACATCTTGTGCCCTTCCGAACCGGACGGCGTTACCAAGCAGGTCCCCCATGGCCTTGCGCGGCGGATCACGCGGCGCCTTGCCCGACCCGTCACGCGCGAGCCAGGTGCGGTGAGCGCCGGTTATGTCGCCATCGCGATCGGTGACCGCCGCGATTATCGCCGGCCAGGTCTCGGTCGGCCCTTCATGCTCGGGCCGCCAGTAGCAGTTCGGATGGAAGCGCAGCGCGCCGGTCCCGTGCAAATCCGTAATGCCGCGTCTCCGCAAATACGTCTCCGCGAGCGTGCTCGTGATCGGTTGTGCGATGCGCCAGAGCCGGCGTGCGGCCTCTGCCGTACCCGATATAGTCGGAGTTCCGCGACGCCGCCCGGTGGGGACTGGTTCTGGATGGGGAAGGCTCAGAAAGCGGCGGGCTTCCGCAGCGACCTCGGCGAAGTCGAGGAGACCGAGACTTTCGCGGATTACATCGAGCAGATCACCATGCTCGCCGGTGGCGGCATCGGACCATTTGCCCGCCGGCCCCCTGGCGCTGTCATGCAGCCGCACGAACATCGAGCGTCCCGCGCCATTGCGGACGTCGCCGACCTGCCAGTAATGGCCCTGCTTATGGCCATTCGAGAGGTAGTGACGACAAACCGCCTCAGCCTGCCGGCCGAGGCGCTGCGCCAGCTCGTTGGCGTAAAGACGAGACATCAGGCCGCCTCCCGTTCTGCGATGCGTTCGATCGGGAAGCGCTCGACCAACCTCCCGATAATCCCGCTGCCGGCTGCCCCGACCGGCACAAAGAAGCGCAATTTCCACGAGATGATTTCGCTGAAGAGCCCATAAGCGCGCAGGCGTTCGCGCATGGCATCGCTGAAGCCTGTAAGTTCAATGCGATGAGCCCCCATGACCCGGACGCGGCGCAGTTGCAGCCCTTCGGCGAGGTCGAGAATTGTGCGCCCGTCGATCAAAGCGGCGTAAGCATCGTTGGCTGTCAGGCTGACGCTTTCTGTGGCGGCGACGCTGGCTGCCCATGCCGGCGAGACACGGCGGCCGATGATGCGCTCGCCGTCATCGGTCTGGAGCCGATAAACACGGGTGGAATCCTGCGGCAGGCGCTTCCAGACCGGCAGGAGCAATCCTGCCACGATGTAAAGGGTGCCCTCGGAATAGGCCGGCACCTGTGCGACTTCCCGGCTCCACATGGCCGCGAATCTGTCCCGATCGGCTTCGGTCCAGCGCGTTTCGCCCATCGCCCGAAGAGCAAGGGTCATGCTCTCCATCGGCCGCAGCAGCCGTACGCGCGGCTCGATCTCGCCATCGTCCAGCATGACACTGGTGGTGGGGATCTGGACGGCGGCGCGGGCCGAGCGTTCATTCACCAGCAGCTTTGCCCGCGGATCGGCCAGTTCATGCAGGGCTGCATCGAGCGATATCGGCCTGTTGCGCTTGCGCTCACTGATTGAAACCAGCCGGGTCTCAGCGCCGGTCGCGGGGTGGGTGTAAATGACCTGACGGCCGGTCACGGTGAAACTTTCGGCGCGGAGCGTTTCGAGACCAAGATCGTATGTGCCGGAGGCGATAGCCCCGTCGACTCGCGCCTGGAGGAGCTGCTCGAAAGCCGAGAACAAGATGGCCTGCAGGTCGATGGTCAGCGCCAGCAGCCGGTTGAGAAAGGTAGTGATCGGCGGCAGGTCGTCCTTGATGCCGTTCGCATCCATCAACTTCAGACCGGTCATCTGCTCGAAACGGCCGAGCGAACACTCGTGCACCTTGCCGCGCACGATCAGCATATAGAGCTGCCGCAAGGCATCGCGGGCATAGGGGCTTTCCAGATTATCTTCGGGCCGGAAGAGGCCCTGACCCCCGGTCTGACGCTGGCCACGTGTGATCGCGCCGAGCGTGTCGAGACGCCGCGCGATGGTCGAAAGGAAACGCTTCTCGGCCTTCACATCGGTTGCGATGGGCCGGAACAGCGGCGGCTGCGCCTGGTTGGTGCGATTGGTGCGGCCCAGCCCCTGAATGGCGGCGTCTGCCTTCCAGCCCGGTTCGAGAAGATAGTGGACCCGCAGGCGCCGGTTCCGCGCGCCAAGATCAGCATGGTAGCTGCGCCCGGTGCCGCCCGCATCGGAAAAGACCAGAATGCGCTTCTGATCATCCATGAAGGCGGCGGTTTCGGCAAGGTTCGCGGAAGGCGCGCGGCTCTGGACTGCCAGCCGTGCCGCTGAGCCTTCGCCCTTGCGGATGATCCGGCGCGAACGGCCCGTGACCTCGGCCACAACATCGGTCCCGAATCGCTGCACGATCTGGTCGAGGGCGCCGGGAACGGGCGGGAGACAGGCCAGGTGCTCGATCATCGCGTCGCGCCGGGCAACAGCCGCCCGACATTCGACGGGCTGGCCATCGCGAAATACCGGCCGCGAGGAGAGATTGCCCTCGCTATCGGTGAACGGTTCGTAGAGCTGCACCGGGAAGGAATGGGCGAGATAATCGAGTACGTATTCTCTTGGCGTGATATCGACGCGGACGTCGTTCCATTCCTCAGCCGGCAGTTCGGCGAGGCGGCGCTCCATCAACGCCTCGCCGGTCGAGACGATCTGGATGACGGCGGCATGCCCGGCCTCAAGATCGGCATCGATGGACCGGATCAATGTCGGGGTTTTCATGCTGGTCAGAAGATGCCCGAAGAAGCGCTGTTTCGCGGATTCGAAGGCGGATCGGGCGGCGCTCTTGGCCTGGCGGTTCAGTGCGCCGTCGCTGCTGGTGATGTTTGCCGCCTCCATCGCCGCATCGAGATTGTTGTGAATGACCGCAAAAGCGCCGGCATAGGCATCATAGATGCGGTTCTGCTCGTCGGTCAGCCGATGCTCCACCAGTTCATATTCGACGCCATCGTAGGAAAGGGACCGCGCGGTATAGAGCCCAAGCGAACGCAGATCGCGCGCCAGCACCTCCATCGCCGCCACGCCGCCGGCCTCGATCGCCTCAACGAATTCGGCGCGGGTTGCGAAAGGAAAGTCCGCGCCGCCCCAGAGGCCGAGCCGCTGGGCATAGGCGAGGTTATGCACCGTCGTTGCGCCCGTCGCCGAGACATAAACAATCCTGGCATCGGGCAGTGCGTGCTGGAGGCGCAGCCCGGCACGCCCCTGCTGCGATGCGGCGATATTGCCGCGCTCTCCCTTGCCGCCACCGGCGTTTTGCATGGCATGGCTCTCGTCGAAGATGATGACACCGTCGAAATCCGATCCCAGCCAATCCACGATCTGCCGGACGCGCGAAACCTTCTCGCCGCGATCATCTGAGCGCAGCGTGGCATAGGTGGTAAAAAGGATGCCTTCCGACAGCGTGATCGGCTTGCCCTGCGAGAAGCGCGATAGCGGCGTGATCAGAAGCCGCTCCATGCCGAGCGCCGACCAGTCTCGCTGCGCGTCCTCGATCAGCTTGTCCGACTTGCTGATCCAGATGGCCTTGCGCCGCCCCCGCAGCCAGTTGTCGAGGATGATTCCGGCAGATTGGCGGCCTTTTCCGGCTCCGGTACCGTCACCGAGCATGAACCCCCGGCGGAACCGTACAGCGCCTTCTGCGTCCGCGGGCGCAGCGCTAACCGTGTCGAAGGTTTCGTCCACGGACCAGGCGCCGGCCAGATAATCGGCATGGGCCTCACCGGCATAGATCACTGTCTCGAGCTGGGCATCGGAGAGGCGCTCGCGGATGTCGGCAGGCAGGATCGGCCGATAAGACGGCTTTGGTGGTGCAACCGACGCCATCGCAGCCGATTGGACAAGCTTGGTTGGATGTGGCTGTGCACCGGGAATCCGGATCGACTGCAATCCGTATTGCTCATAGATCGCATCGCTTAGTCGCGTGCCCTCGGGCGGTGCCCAGTCCACCGTCTCATAAGCGAGCTCGACGCCCTCGGGATCGCCAACTGTATCGGTGACGGATCGCACCGGGGCCACGCCCGTGCGATAGCCGCGCACTGTCTTTGGCGCGGCCGCCGGGATGAATTCCCGGCATTTCGGGCTTGCGACCGGCAAGCGTGGTGGAACTTGCGCCTCGATCCAAGCGAGCAGCGTCGCAACATCGGGCGCAGTGCCGGATGAGGGAGAGAACTGAGATGGATCTTCGGCCGGCGTCTTGTCGATAACGATCAGGCGCGTCGCGAAGGTCGTGCCATGCTTTGCGTATACCGATCCGGCGATGGCAGCGCTGAAGACAAGGCGGCCCTGCTCTTGCAAGCGGACGAAAGCATCCCGCCAGCCAGCTTGATCAGGAGCAAAATTCGCTCCTGTTATGGCTACGAGCCGCCCACCATCGGCCAGCCGCGCCAAAGCAGAAGCAACATGGCGGAACGCCGTGTCAGCCATTCGTCCCGAAACATTGGCCATCGCCGAGAATGGCGGGTTCATCAGCACGACCGAGGGGACGATTGCCGGTTGGAGGTGATCGTCGATCTGTGCGGCATCGAAGCGGGTTGTGGAAACAGCCGGAAAGAGGGAAGAAAGCAGCTCAGCGCGGGTATCGGCGAGCTCGTTCAGCACCAGCCTGCCGCCGGCAATCTCGGCCAGGATCGCCATGAGGCCGGTTCCGGCCGACGGTTCCAGCACCACGTCACCGGGGGTGATTGCGGCGGCTGCCATGGCCGCGAGACCGAGCGGCGCGGGCGTCGAGAATTGCTGGAGCGCCTGGCCTTCCTCGGATCGGCGCGTGTGGGTCGGCAACCGGTCCACGATCCGGGCAATTGCGGAAAACCGTGTAGCCGGAGACGCGGCTTTCCGGAAAAGCGCCTTTCCGTATTTGCGTAGGAAAAGGACTGTGGCGACTTCGCAAGTCTCATAACCCATCTTCCAGTCCCAGGCGCCGGTCGAATCGGAAGCGCCGAAAGCCGCCTCCATCGCATCGCGAAGCGTGGCGGCACTGACGTGCTGGCCGCGTTCCAGATGGCCAAGGAGTGTGGTTGCCGCAGCGAGGATGGCGGGCGCTGCGGCTAAGGACGTGACCGGATCGGTCACGGGAGACACCATATTCATGGAAGGGAACCTCGGGAGAGCGGAAACGGGAAAGCCCGGACTGCGCTCTCTCTCGACCGCCCAGGCTCACCCATTCCGGCGGCCCTCTCACTCTGGCTGGAGCGACATGAAGAGCGCCCCGACCATGAGGCGGGGATGCTTCAAGCGGGATCAGCCGAAACGAAGTCCGCCTTCGGTGAAGGTGTGGCCATTGGCGAGGATGGTCTCGTCCACCACCTCATCCGAGGACAGGTAGTCATATTCGCGCTCGAGCTGGCGATAGAGCCAGCGGGCGAGATCACGCAGCGCCTCGGCGACGACGTCCTCCGCGTCGGCGGTCATGTCCTGCCAGTTCGGGCTGGCCCGCTCTACCGCAATGTCCATGCAGTATTCGTGGTAGTAATGGCCGCGATGACCGACGTCAGCGCGAAGCTGATAAAAGTTGCGCCGCTGGGCATCCTGAAGCGCATCTGCGATGCCATGCAGCATCTCGTCCTGCGGCGCGTAAGCCCGGATCGCGGCAGAGGCGTTCCTGCAGTAGGAGTAGAACCCCTCCCAGCACGCGCCGTCACCTTGCGACCAGAAGCCCCGGAACCAGATGCAGGGTTCCTGCCGCGATCCGCCGCCCATCAGGCGAGCGGTTCGGGTCTTGAGGCGGATGCCGAGGATCTCGGCGATGCGCTGGAAATCCTCATAAACGGCGTCGTACCAATCGTAGTCGAAGCCGCCTTCACGATACCAGGCGCGGGCCTTGTCCTTCGCCGTTTCGGAAAGTTCGTCGAGGCGATAGACTGTGGTTTCGATAATCTCAGGCATGGGGATCGCCTCCCTCCAGCACGGTCGCGAGCCAGCCGTCGGTGTAGATCCAGTCCACGGTCTCGCCGGTCGAAAGATCGAGTACGTGCGCGCCGCCGCCGAAACCATCGAGGCGCGGCTTCGAGCAGGTGTTGGCATATTGGAAGCCCCACCGGCCCTTGAGCCCCAACGCCGCGGCGCAGCGCTTGACGAATTGGATAACGTGCTCGGGATCACCGGTGGGATCGTCGCGTATCCAGAGCTGCGTACCGCCATGTTCGGGCTGGATCGACAGCAGGAAGCCATCCGATGACGGATCTTCGGCGGCATTTTCGTCCGCCAGCGCATTATAGAGTTCGAGCGCACGGACAGCGTTCTCAGGGGTGCCTACATCGAGCAGGCAGGAAAAATGGGTATAATAGTCAGCTGCGGATTCCACGGATGATGGGCATCGATTCCACGCGATCGTGGGCATGGATTCCACGGCATCGTGGGCATCGATTCCACGCCTCGGGCAGCCT
>NZ_SLWL01000023.1 GCF_004342915.1 Camelimonas lactis | reverse complement strand
TCTGGCTGAAACAGCAGGTGAACCCCGCCGCCGATGTCCGCCTTATAGGACCCTCCCAGCCCCAATGTCAACGACCCGTCGTCAAAACATCGCCCCTTCGTCACAACCCCTGTGGACGTAACAGATGTAACTGTCGGCAAGTCATTATCTTACCTGGAGATTTCGGTCGGACACAGCAGGGCCGGCAGGGGAAATTTCCGCCACACGCCCCCCTCCCGGTCGCGATCATGCTCTTGCGTCAGCCGGCTGACGCGCGGAAAATCCGCAGCGATGGCTGATATCGTCGATGCCCGGACCCGCAGCCGCATGATGCGCGGCATCCGGGGCAAAAATACCCGACCGGAACTGGCGATACGCCGGGCGCTCCATGCCCGCGGCTTCCGCTTCCGCCTGCACGATCGCAAGCTCCCCGGCGCGCCTGATCTGGTGTTTCCCAAATTCCGCGCGGTGCTTTTTGTGCATGGCTGCTTCTGGCACGGCCATGGCTGCCACATGTTCCGCTGGCCGGCGACCCGGGCCGAATTCTGGCGCGCCAAGATTTCGCACAACCAGGAGGTCGACGCCCGCGCCGTGGCGGCTTTGGGCGCCGGCGGCTGGCGTGTGGCCGAGGTCTGGGAATGCGCCCTTCGCGGACGCCAGCGCCAGTCCATCGACGATGTCGCCGCCAGCCTGGCCCATTGGCTTGCCGGCGATGCGCCGCGCCTGGAAATCCCCGACGCCAGCGACATCAACCTGGACGAGGCCGCCTACGGCGACGATCTCTCATGAATATCAGCCGATCCGCGCCAGCAGGGCCGTAGCGTCGTCGCTTTGTTTGAAGCGCGGATAACGCCGTCCCTCCGGGTCCTCCTGACGCTCGATATGACGCAACTCCGCGCAAAGGCTGGACAGCCCGCGCCGCAAGGCGGCCTCCAGCAGGCCTTCCGGGTCATGGCGCCGATAATGGTCCACCAGCTCGGCAAAGTCATCGGTGCACAGCAAAACGGTAACCGGACCTGACAGGTCCAGCGCCCTGGTTTGCAGATGGTCCGCGGCTTCGGGAGCGACGCCGACCAGCCACGAGGAGCCGCCGGGCCGGTTACGCTGCGCGCGCTTGCGTCGCAGTTCCGCCAGCGCCTGCGCTTCGTCATAGGCGGCGCCGGCGCTGCCGAAGCCGTTGTTGCGCTCCAGCGCCGCCCGGGCCAGGGCGCGCTCGTTATCGCGCCCGTGTGGAGCGGGCGTCCAGCGCCACGTCGCGCCGGACCCATCGCGCAGGAACGCCACCGTATCGCCCAGCCCGAACAGGGCCGCGCCCTCCGGGGCGACGCGCACGCCAAGCAGACTGGCCACCGGATAGCGCCAGGGCTCCAGCGGCCCGCCAGCCATTTCGTGAAACCGCGTCGCCGCTCCGGCGATAGCCAGGCGCAGGGCTCCGGCGACCGTAGCCGGGGGCGCCAGATTTTCCCGCAGCCGGGCGCTGACGGATGTCGCCAGCCAGGCGGCGTCGGTCAGCGGCGGCGGCGCGACAGACGGCCCAAGGGTGGTCGCGCCATCGAGCACAAAGGCGGCGCTGGCGTTCCAGCCCTGGGCGTCCTCGTTGATCCGGCCTGGATGGCCGGCGTCAGTCAGGCTGTCGATCACGTGGAGTTCAGGCATTGACTCACCGCTCCGCTTTTCCGGTTATCCGTGAAAAGGCAAAGCAGATCAGGCTGGCGGCTTCATGGCAGGCTGGCGAAAATTCCACTGGCCGCATGGCGGCCAGGGCCTGCGACCACAAGAAGAAGCGACGTCCCGACCGTTGGCGTCACGATCTCTGACGGAGACAGCGGGGCCGACAGCGCCCTCATCCCGACAGGGTTCCGCCGCCGGCTCCGCTCAGGGCTGTTTTACCGTTCCCGTCGCCGCAGCCGCCGCGGAGGGGCGCAAGGTGGCGACTGGTCCTGAACGAATGGCCGCCGAAAAATCATCGCTGTCCGGCGTGCTCTGGCCTATGGCGGAAATGCGCGCGCGCTTTTTCACCTCGGCCAGCGGCAGGCTTGTGGCGATATAGCCGTGATCATACAGGTAATCGGGCAAATAACCTGAAAACAGGATGCGCCAGTCGAGGCTGGCGCCCGGCGCAAGGGTGCGCGCCAGCCGGTAAACCACCGTGGTGCAATTACTGAAAATCGTTTCATACCAGGCCGGCCGGACGGCCAGGGTATTGCCGTAATCCAGATAGGACAGCAGCAACGCCCGGCGGAACCTGTCATCCGCATCGACCGGGAACAGCGACACATCCTCCTTGCGGAAATTGGTGCGCAGCCGGACGATATCGCGCTCATCCGCCGCGATCAGCACCATTTCGTATTGCTTGAAGAAGCCGCCGATGGACGAGAACTCCTCACCCCGCTCACGGCGGATCTCGGCTGAAAACACCAGATGCCGGCCATCGCGGAAGCCAAAACTGACCAGCGTGTGGGCGATCGCCGGGCTGTCCCAGACCGAGGTGAACACGTCGAGACTGTCGAGCCCGGATAACCTGTAGGTGCGGGTTTCCCAACGCTCCACGGCGTCGTCCGCAGTGCGCCAGTCGAAGTTTCGCACATTGTGCAAGGTCAGAATGTCGCCGTCGATGGTCGCCGTCACGCCACGGGCCACATCCGCCGCCCAGTCGCGGTCGTTGCTGGGCGCGATGCTGCCCCACCACACCGCCAGGACGGCGAAGACAACGGCCAGGGCGCCGGCGCCCGCCAACCGGCGGCGCCAAAACCACAACCAGAGCGCGAGCGCCGTGGCCAGGATGAGGACCGCGATGGCGATGGAGCCCCCCACGGCGCCGAACTGATAGCCAAGCGCCATGGAGCCGAGGCCCGCCAGCAGCAGCGCCGCAAGGCAAAACACCATATGTCCCGCCAGCCTGATAACCACCAACGCCCTCCTAAAAACCGCCTTGCGTCAGTTTTCGCCCGGGCCGGTCGCTGACGGCGTGGCCGGCCGCCATCCGGCAAATACGCCCCATCCATACCAGCGCGCGGAGGGCCTGAATTTTCCGGACATGGACGCGCCAGCATCGGAACCCGGGGGTGAAACGGCGGCTCCCTGTCATTGTTGAGCTGGCCCGTACTTGTGCATGCGCACGGCGCCTGGCCCGGAAGGACGCTCTAACATGTACAACAATCGTCGTAACCCCCCGTCACGCCGGCAGCCGCCGGGGGGACGAACGCGGCGCGTCATGGGCCAGGCGATCCGGCGAGCCGCGCTCCAGGGCCTCCCCGCGCGGATGGGGCGCGCGGCAAGACGGATGCAAAATTGTCGACCGGTTCCACACGCCCCGCCTGAAGGCTATGGATGCGCTGGAACAACACCACAACAAAGGGAAACGCCCATGATCAAGCTGACCTTCTGCCTCGTGCGCCTGCCTCATCTGACCCGGGCGGAATTCCAGAGTTACTGGCGCGAAAAGCACGCGCCGCTGGTGCGTTCACATGCCGGCGCGCTGCGGCTGCGCCGTTATGTGCAAAGCCATACGCTGCCGGAAGACGCCGCGCCATGGCTGTCCGCGTCACGCGGCGCTCCCGCTGAATTCGATGGCGTTGCCGAGCTGTGGTGGGATTCCATGGCCGATTTCACTCACCGCAGCCCGGAAGCCGCCGCAGCGGGCGCGGCCCTGCTGGCCGACGAAAAAACCTTCATCGACCTGGCGAAGTCACCGATTTTCGTCACCGGGGAATTCGAGGTTGTTCCCGGCGAAAAGTAAGCCGCGGCTGTCACGGCCGGAACGGCTCCGCCGGGACCAGAAGCGGAAAGCGCTCCCGGGCGTGGGTTGCCAAATGTCAGGCCGCCCGCCCGGACTGTCCTGCGGCGCCCGCCATCCCTGCAAAGCCCGGTGCTGAAGGCGCCCGGCCCCCGCCCCGGCAGCGCCTGACGTCACGGCTCCCCGGCATCATCACGCAATCATAGGGTCGTCCGCATGGCGGGCGCGTCCCCTGGTCACGGCGGGGTCGCGCGACCCTGACGCGCCGCGCTGAAGCAGAGCGTATATATATTTCAGGTATATTGAAAATAATGATCTGAACTGCAAGATTACGAAAAATATAATTCGATCTGGACCAGCGCCCATGTGGTTTCGTGCAACATGTCGTCATGTGCTGTCATTCGCCGTGTCATGCGCGCTCATGGCGCTGGCTGGGTGCATGCACGATGATGAGCCCCCGGCGGCTGCCGCGTCGCCGCCGCCTGCCGTATCTCCCCAGCGCCTTGATGCCGGCGACCAGTTGCGGATCACCGTCTTTGGCGAGGACCGGCTGACAGGGGCACAGACGATCGAAAGCGATGGTCGCATTGTGCTGCCGCTGGCTGGCCCGGTTGAGGTCGCTGGCCAGACCCCCCAGCAGGCCGGCGAGCGCATTGCCCGCCAGCTTTCCGGCCAGCTGGTTCATCCGCGCGTGACGGTGAGCGTTATCGCCTGGCGGCCAGTCTATGTAACCGGGGAAGTGGAGCGCGCCGGGCAGTACGCCTGGCAGCCAGGCCTCAACCTGGCCAGCGCCATGGCGTTGGCCGGCGGCGCCACCCGGCGGGCAAGCCGCGACGAGGTTCTGGTGCAGCGCGCCGGCAAGGGGCCGCTGGTCGCCATGCCACAGTCGCCAGAAACGCCGGTTTATCCGGGTGATCTGCTCAAGGTGCCGGAAAGGTTCTTTTAGCCGTGAGTGCATGAACGGGCCCGCGTTTCATCAGTCAAACACCGTCATGCCCCTGGACGGGCGCTGGCGATAATGGGCCAGTCGCGTTTCGAGCGACCCGACGTGGATTTCCAGCTTGTGCCCGTCTGGATCAGGGAAGTAGGTGGACGCTCCTTCATTCCCGTCACTTTTCCACACAACGCACGCGTCAGTCAGGCGTTTGCTGAAATCGTGGAAATCTGCCCCGGAAACACTGAAGGCGAAGTGGTATAATCCGGATATGGCGATGTCCTCGCAGCGCTATCCTGGGACAGGCAAAGCCAAAGCGCCCCAACTTCAAGACAGGCGCCTTCCGGCCAGACCGCGCGGATGTTCAGGCCGGGCACATCGCGATAGAAGGCCAATGACCTTTCAACATCGGCGACCGCCAGCGTGATGTGATTCAATCCGGTCACCTTCACCGTTTCACCTCCCGCCAGTTGTCCCTTCCGTCCCGGACCGACAGCTGATCAGCGCCGGTATGACGCCGGTATGATCTCACTGATTTCAGGTGGCGCAATTGCGCCGCAGACCACGACGCGCGCCGCGAGTCGGCGGTGGACGTTGCATGCTGAGCGGCGCCTGCCAGGTGTAGCAATCCGCTGCGCCGCTGCGCGCCCTGCCCAAGCGCCATGGCGCGGGCGCCGCCTGTTGTTCGATGGCGGAAAACAGGCGCCTGCCCCTGATGATGGACGCCATCATCGCCGCACGATGGCCACGTCCAGATGATCGGCTGTAAGTCCGGGCGCGCCGCAACCCGATGGCAAGCCCGCCCGGAACTGCTTCCCATATCCAACACGCGCCTCCGCCCCTCCAGCCCTGCGGTTGCGCGCGACGACCCGGCCCGCCCCCGGAGAAAGCAACGCATGGCTTTCCTCCAGAGCGCGCAAATTCATCCGGCCACCCCGATAAAAGATGAGCAACTCACAACCAAAAACAACCTGAACGATACAGATATAAAGAATAATAATAGTTGATTAAATCTGAAAATCATTTGAGCATGATTTTCATGAGTTCTGGCATTCAGAAACACCTCCAGGTCGATCTGACGCGCGTGACGGGAACTACTGTCCGCGCAAGGCGCGGCCCCACGCGCGATCCCCACGCCGCCCCAGCGCGCGTGACGGCGGCGGCTTTGGGCGAAAGCCTGCCCGGCGATCTCCCCTGGCGCCGCGCTTCCGCTGTGCAGGTCGCTGGGCGTCATGGACGTTCCCCACCCCAGGTCACGCGCCTGCGGCCAGCACCCGCCACGTCCAGAAAGGCGCCTCGCTCCGCCAGATGGCTTCGCGCCTGCTCCGGTCTGGTGTTGGCGCCGGCCTGCGCGGCCGGGTTCGCCGCGCAATCCGCCCTGGCCCACGACGACCTGTGGAGCCGGGCGCGCATGGGCGAGCCAGCGCCAGATTTCGATGAGCTGCGCCGGCCGGAGTATCCCAGGGGCGGCGCCCCTGTCTCCCCCGCGGCGCCCGGCGTGGCCACGGCGCCGGCGCGCCCCTTGCACGGGCTGCCCGCGCGGCGCGGCGAGGCCGGAGCCTCTCCCGCCGCCTGGTCCGTCGCTGGCTGGGATCTCTACGCCAGTGTTCGGCTGGACGGGGTGCGCGATAGCGGCGTGAAGCCGGCGTTCAGCCTGCGCGTCACCCCCGCCATTCTCGTTACCCGCGATGTGGGCGCCCTGCGTCTCGTCGCCCATGCGGCGGTGGGGGCGCCCCTTTACGGCTCCCAGGCGGAGCCTGGCGTCCGTTACCGTTTCGGCGGCGCGGTCAGATATCAGCCGGCGAACGACACGCGGATCGACGCCGGCCTTGAGATCGCCCGCGCAGGACAGGCCGCCGCCCTGCTGCAGGACGCCAATGACTGGGGCGCCGCCCTGCCAGACGGGCGTCAGCTGGCGTGCGGCTCCGCGCGCATCAACGTCGCGGGTTGTGAACGCCGCGCCGGCGGAATGCGCGTCATGAAGCAGGCCGGGGATTTCACCTTCACCGCGTCGGCTGTCGCCGTCAGCAGCCGCTGGTCGTCGGCCCCATCGCGCCAGTGGCCCCCGTCATCCCCGCCGCGCCGGACGGGCGATGACGTCGCCATCGCCGGTCAGTTCCGGGCTTCGCGCCGGTTCTCCCACCAGTTTGAACCCTATGTGGACATCGGCGCGACCCGTTGGCGGTCGGCGCAAGGCGACGCCGGGCGCCAACGGGTCGCGGCCGGCGCCCTGTTCCCCGAAATCAGCCTGTTCTCGGGGCAAATTTACGCCGGCGTGGACATGCCCGCCCACGGCGCGACGCTTCCGGTTTTTGGCGGCGCCCTGTCATGGAGCCCGAGGCGCGCCCTGGTGTTGGCGGCGCGGGCCGAAACCGGCGTCGCCGACGGCCTGCCGCCAGACGCCGGCAATGCATTGTTATCCCCCGGCGGGGCCCAGGGAAGCGAATGGCGGGCGGGCCGGCGAACCTGGCTGTCCCTCTCGGCGCTCTGGAAGCTCGCGCCCAACCTCGACCTGACGCTGGCCTCGGCATGGGAGAACGCCCGCTGGCGGCCCGCGCAACCGGTCATGGCCCGCCGTGAGGACCAGACGGCAAGCGCCGCCGCGACCCTCGCCTGGACCTTCGCGCCAGAATGGCTGGCGCGGCTGGAGATCATGGCGATCCGCCAGGCCATTCCCCATGGCCCGCCCCAGAAACGCATCGTCACCGCGCTCAGCCTGCAAAGGATGCTGTAGGATGAATATTCCCGATACAGGCGTCGGCGCGCCACATGCGTCATCCCGCGCGACACGTCCGCTACTCTTGCGAACATGGCTGGGAGCGATTGGGCGCGGGGCCAGGTCCGGTTTTCATGTTGCGCCGGAAAACCGGAGAGCGCCGCCGCGCGCCCCGGAGGAAAAAACGCCTGAAAGCCGGGCGAACAAGCCCGCCCGGTCGGCGGCGGCGGAGCCGGGCGCTGTCCTTCCTGGTCACTCCCCCCATGCGCTCGGGGAACTGGTTTTCCAGGATCTCCGCCGCTTTCGCGTGCCGCCGGACTTCAGGGGGCGTGGCATCGCGGTGGTCGCGTTATGGCGCATTGTGCAGGGCAGCCTGTTCGCCTGGTCGCCGCCGCCGCTGCATGGCTGGCGCCGCCTGCTGCTGCGCCTGTTCGGCGCCCGTATTGGCGAGGGCGTTCGCATCATGCCAACCGCACGCGTCGCCTATCCCTGGAAGCTCTCGATTGGCGACCATACCTGGATCGGCGGCGGGGCGGAGCTTTACAGCCTGGCGCCCATCGTTATCGGGGCGCATGCGGTCATTTCCCAGCGCAGCTATCTCTGCGCCGCCGGTCATGCCGTTGACCACCTCGATTTCCGTTATGCGGCCGCGCCGGTTGTCATCGGCGATCAGGTCTGGGTCGCCATGGACGCCATGGTCGCCCCGGGCGTCACCATCGGCCCCGGCGCCGTACTCGGCGCCAGATCATCCGCCTTCCACGACATCCCTCCCGGCGTCATCGCCGTGGGATGTCCGGCCCGGCCGGGACGGCGGCGCCCGGCGCAACCACCCCTGCCTGGAGGACAAGATGCCCAGCGCGACGCCCACAAGCACGGCGCCTGCCCGTCATATTCTGCTGGGGCCGCTGCCACCGCCAGTGCATGGATACGCCATGGCCATGCAGGGCCTCGCCAGCCTGGTTGAACAGGCGGGGGCACGGCCGGTGGTGATCAACCTCGCCGCGCCGGGCGCGCGAACCACCCCTGCCTACCACTGGCGACGGGCGCGGCGGGCGGCGGCGGCGACCGTCGCCCTGGTCCAGGAGCGACGGCTGCGCGGCGATCCGGTGCGCGTCCACCTGGGTTGCGATGGCGGGGCCGGCATGCTGTACGCCATGGCGTTGACCGTCGCGGCCCGACTGGCCGGCTGCAGCCTCGCCTTTCACCATCACAGCCATGCAAATCTCGACCGCAAGCGGCTCCTGCTTGCCATGCTGGTATGGCTCGGCGGGCGGCGGGCCCTGCATGTTGCATTACGCCCCCCCATGGCCGACGCCCTGCGCCGGCGCTATGGCGAAGCATTGCAAATCGCCACATTGTCGAACGCCGCGTTTGTCCCGCTGCCCGGCCCGATGCGCGCGACAGATGGCGCGGCGCCAACCCGCCCGCTCACCATCGGCATGATCAGCAATCTGTCGCCGGCAAAAGGGCTGGATCAGTTTCTTGCCCTCGCCAGGGCCCTGCGCGCCTCGCCCGGCGTGACCTGCGCGCTGGCCGGCCCCGTCGCCTCCGCGCGCGACCGCATGGCCATCCAGAACAGCGTCGCCGCCGGCGAGGTGACATGGGCGGGGCCCATCGATGGCGCCGACAAAAGCGCCTTCTACCAGCAGATCGACCTCCTGGTGTTTCCCAGCCGCCACGTGCATGAGGCCGAACCGATGGTCGTGCTGGAGGCCATGGCGCACGGCGTTCCCGTGCTCGCGACAGACCGGGGTTGCATCCGCGATCTGCTGGGCGATGCAGGCGTGGCGCTGCCGCAGGAAAGCGACTTCGTCCCGGCGGCGCTGGCTCTGATCCGGACGATCCTCAGCGACGCCGGCTGGTTGCCGGCGCATGGCCGCAAGGCCCGTCAGCGCTTCGAACACGAGCGCGCGACAGCCCTGGGCCAGGCGGCGCGCCTGCTCGGCCTGCCAGCTCTGGCCCCCGCCGTCACGGACGGGCGCCATGCATGACCTGGCCATCGCCCTGATCATCGGCGTGGAGCTTGTTCTGCTTGCGGCGCGCCGCCGGCGCGCCCGGCGGGGGCCAGCGCTACGCCTGTTCCAGCTATATCTGGTCGCCGCCCAGACAATGGCCTGGCTGGTCATGAACGATCTGGCGAGTCACGAGATGCTGGATCTTTATGGTGGGCCGGACCAGAAGAATGATCTTTTCCTGGCTATCGTTGCGGCCGCCGTGTTGTTCCTGGCGACGCGCCTGCTGGACCCTGGGGATCAGGGAAGCGATCCCACGCCCGCGGGGGCGCACGGCCCTGTCCTGCTGGTGGCGACGGCCTGCGCGACAGTCTGGACGGCGCTTTTTCTCCTGGCCATGTCAACGCTGGACCTGGAGCGGCTGTGGGCGACGTCCCATTATCTGGACCTGACAGACCCGGACATCATGACCCGCGGCGCGGCGCCGGGTCTTGCGCTCGGCGCGCTGCCATATGCCGGCGCGGCGGCGGCGGCCATGGCGGCGGCGCTATACGCCGCGCCGCGCCCCGGCCGCTGGCTGGCCGGTCTGCTCCTGTTCCAGGGCGCCGTCACCACCCTATGGCTGCTCGCCGCGCACTCGCGCGCCGCGGCGCTGGCGCCGGCCACATTCGCGGTTCTCACCCTTGTCTGGACCGGCGGGCGCGGCGCCCGCTGGCGGCGCTTGTCGCCCTGGCCGGGGCGCTGGCGGGGCGCAACGCCGGCGGTCATGGCCTCGCCAGCCTGGCGTCCCTCCCCGGCCAGATTGCCCGGACGGATCAATGGCTGCCCCGTCTCGCCGGCAATGTGACGGAAGGCATCTTCGCCGTCGCCGCCGGTCTTGGCGAATGGCGCGCCGCCGCGCCTGGCGCCGTTTCATTCCCGGAAGCATACCGCTGGCTCAGTTTCTCGCCGCTGCCCTCGGCGGTTGATGGCTTCGCCAGCGTTCTCGACGCGCAAATCCGCCTGCATGCCTTCGCGCCCATGCCTGGCTACGTGGAGCTGGCGTGGTTCGGCCCGGCCGGCCTTGCCGTGTTCATCGGCCTCGTGGCCGGAGCTTCCCGCATGGGCGCCATGGCCACGCGCGCGTCGCCGCCGGCCGGCGCGGCGGCCAACCTGCTGCTGATCGCCTGCCTGTATCTGATGGCGGCCTATCCAGTGCGCACGGCGCTGAAGCCGCTATGGCTCGCCCTGGCGGTGAGCGCGGCGGCGCTCGCCAGCGCGCGCTGGCGAACCCCGGTTCCACGCCCCACTGGGAGGCAGGCCCATGACGTCGCGCACCCAATACTCTGAGCGTCTGCCGCCGCCGTCTCCAGAAGCATCCCCGGAAGACGGAACGCCGGCGACGCGCGGCATGAACGCGCTGTTGCGCCATCGCGCCGGCGCGGCGGCAGGGGCCGCTTTCGGCCTGCTGGCCATGGCCATCGCGCTGCCGTTTCTGCCTGAGCGCTGGCAGGCGTTCGCCGACATCGAACTGACGCCGCCGCGCGCCGGCCACGACGCCCGCATCGATGACGGCGCCGGCCTGCCCGACGCCGCCATGGAGAATCAGGGGTTGATGGCCCTGTCGCGCCCTGTGCTGCTCAGGGCGCTGGCCAGCGCGCCGCAACTGGCATCGTCGCACGGCGATCCGGCCCTGGCGCTGCGGGACCAGCTTGCGGTGCGCCGCCTGCCGCGCACCATGGTCTGGCGCATCACCGCCGCCGCGCCAACGCCTGCGATCGCCGCCAGCCGCGCCAATGCGGTGGCCAACGCCTGGGTCGCGGAACATCGCCAGTTGAAAGTTGACGCCGCCGCGCGGCTCAGCGCGAGCCTGGAGGCCCGCCTGCCCGCGCTGGAGCAGCAGTTGCAGGCCTCCGAGCGCGCGGCGGCGCTCTGGCGGCGTCAGCATGGGCTCGTGGCTGGGGGGGACGCCAGCGGCGCCAGCCTGGCGGAGCAACAGCTCGCCGACATGAACGCAAGCCTGGCGCAGGCCCGCGCCGCCGCCATTAACGCCCGGACCCGCCTTGAGCGCTTTTCCGTCGCCACCCCCGGGGAAGACGGCGAGAATATCTCGCCGGCGGTGCAAGGCCTGCGCCGGCAGATGACGGACCTTGCCCGGCGTGACGCCGACCTGGCCACCCGTTATGGGCCCCAGTATCCCGAACGCGCCGCCATGCGCGCCCAGATCGGCGCCGTCGCCAGGGAGATCACCGCCGAGCGCGCGCGAACCATAAAAACCCTGCGCGCCGAAGCCGACATCACCGCCGCGCGCGAAACCGCCCTGCGCCGCTCGCTTGACGCTACCCAGACGGAAGCAGCCCCCCAGGGCGGCGCCAGCGACGCGGCGATCCGGCTGCGGGAACTGGAGCGGCGGGCCGCCGCCGACCGCGCGGCCTATGAGGCGGCGCTGTCCCGCGTGCGCAAATTCCAGGACCTGGCGCAGATCGCTGAACCGGAAGCCCGGATCATGTCGCCGGCCGTGGCGGACGCCAGCGAGCGGCTGGCTTCCCCCCTTGTCCTGATGCTGGCCGGCGCCGGCGCCGGCGCCATCGCTGCTTTTGCGGTGGCGCTGCTGCGCGAACAGATGCTCGATCCCTGCCTCTGCCCCGATCAGGTCGCCACGGACCTGGGCGTCGCCCGCGTCGCGGAAGCCCCGATGCTCGGCGTGGATCAACGCAAGGCGCGCGGCCATGTCATGCAGCCGGCGACGGTCGTCGCGCTGCGCCCGCAATCGCAATTTGCCGAAAGTTTCCGGGCGATCCGCATGATGCTGGAGTCAACCACCGCGCGCCTTGCCCTCACGGCTAACGAGACATTGCCGGAGCCCGGACGCGGCCGGATTGTGCTGGTGACATCCGGGCAACCGGGCGACGGCAAAACCACGACGGCGATCGGGCTCGCCCTGTCGCTCGCCGAGGCCGGCCACCGCGTCGTGCTGGTGGACGCCGACCTCCGCAACGCGGGGCTGACCCGGTTCTTTGAATTGCGCGCCCATCCGGGGCTGGCGGACATGCTGCGCGCCGGCGCGCCCTTCGCCAGCGCCAGCGTGCGCCGGGCCAACGTGGCGGTGGTGCCGGCTGGCGCCATGGCCGGCGGCGTCAGAAGTCCGCTGTCGCTTGTCGATGTTTCCGCCGGTCCGCTGCTGCGCCGCATGGCGCTGACGTTCGATCACGTGGTGGTGGACGCACCGCCGATGGATGTCACCGAGGACGCCAGCGTATTGCTGCGCACCGCCGACACCGCCGTGCTGGCGGTGCGATGGGGCCGCACGCCCCGTTGCCTGGCGCGCCGCATGGGCGCCCGCCTGGCCGCCCAGGGCAAGCTCGGCGCCGTGATGCTGACGCGCGTCAACCTGGCGCGCGCGCCCCGCTACGGAGCGCCAGCCGTTCATGGCCGGGCCGCGAGGCGGAGGTATTTTCATGGCTAAGGACCTGCCCGACGAACTGCAAGCCGCCTGTCCCTTTCCCCATCGCCGGCGCTCCGCGCCCCTGCGCGTGCTGGTTTACGGCATGAACCATGCGCCCGAACTTGTCGGCGTTGGCCGCTATACGGCGGATATTGTCATTGAGCTGGCGGGTCGCGGCCACGCGGTCAGCGTCGTCACCACACCGCCGCATTATCCGCACTGGGACGTCCGCCCCTGGCGCGCGCAGGGATTCCGTAATCGTTACACGCGTGAAACTTGCGACGGCGTCACCATCTGGCGTTGTCCGCTTGTCCTGCGGCGCCCCATGCATGGGGCTTGGCGCCTGCTTGCCCCGCTGGGCTTCGCCATTGCCTCGGCTCCACTGGTGATCTGGCGCATCCTGCGCGACAGGCCTGACCTGGTTGTCTGTGTCGAGCCAACCCTGCTGGCGGCGCCGGCGGCCCTGGCGACCGCCCGCCTGGCGGGAGCCGCGCTCGCCCTGCATGTGCACGATCTTGAACCCGAGACAGCGACCGGCGCCGGATGGGCGGGACGGTATGCGCGCGCCTGCGCCGCGCGTCTGGCGCGCCTGCGCCAGCATTTCGACCAGGTCATCACCCTGTCGCCGGCCATGGCCCGGGAAATCACGCGCAACGGCGTCCCCGCCGACCGCATTCACGTCCAGCCGAACTGGATCGACGTCCGGCGCATCGCGCGCGGTCATGACCCCGCGCGCGCCGCCGCCTGGCGGCAGGAGGCGGGCGTTGGCGAGGGGCAGCGTATTGTCCTTTGCGCCGGCTCCATCAACCGCAAGCATGCGCCGCTGCTGCTGGTGGAAGCGGCGCGTCGCCTGAGCCATCGTGACGATATGGTTTTTGTCATCGCCGGCGACGGGCCGCTGCGCCCTGACCTGCAAATGGCGGCCGCCGGCCTGGCACACGTCAGGTTCCTGCCGTTGCAACCGGAGGAAGCATTGCCGGCCCTGATGCAGCTGGCCGACGTTCACGTCATGCCGCTGGATCCGGCCTGGGACGGGCTGGCGCTGCCCTCCCGTCTTGGCGGCATGCTGGCCAGCGGCAAGCCGGTTGTGGTGACGGGCAGCGCGGATACGGAACTGGCGCAGTTTTCCGGCGCGGCGGCTATCCTGTGTCCGCCTCACGACGCCGCAGCCCTGGCGGAGGCCATCGTTCAGGCTCTCGCGCCAGACTGTCCCACGCTGGCGCGCCGGGCAAAACACGCCCGCTGGCGCAAGGCCCTGCAACTGGACCGCCGTCGTTGTCTGAAAAGCGTGGTGGATGTGCTGGAAAACGTGGCGACGCGCGCGCCTTCGCCGGGCAAGACGGTTGCACGGAGCGCTCCCGTCAACGCGCCTGAGCGCGCGGAAAGGCGCCCACCGACTCATGAGGAACCGCGCCCATACGCGATGCTCCCGGGGGCCAGGTCAAAGCCCAGCCGGATTTAATGATGTGATCAGGCCGGGCGGCGCCTGCGTTGTGGCCAACAGGCGCGGACGGTTCCGCGACCTCAGCGGACGCGCGCGAGCGTAACCCGGGGCGTGCGGCGCTCCACGACCACCTTGCGCTCAACCACGACCTGGCGGGCCGAGCTGGAGCGGGTGGAAATGGTGAGAACCTTTTGCGGCCGGACCCGGGCCAGCTCGCTCGCCACCGGCCGCACGTCGTCGACCGGCACGCCCATCAGACTGGCGGCGATGGCGATGCGCTCCTCAGCGTCATCCGAAAGGTCGCTGGCGGCCGCCAGCGCCTCCGCGATGGTCGGCGGTTCATGGCGAACCCGGAGCGGCGGCAGGTCTTCGCGCTTCTTGTCGATAATGAGCGGACGGTTTTGCATGATTGCGGCGCTATAGCATGAGTTGACGCAATGAGCATTGCTTATGGCGACGGCAAGCCATGCTCCCGGAGGGACGCAGCAAAAAGCCGGACGCACGGCTGCTGCTCCGTGGGTCTCTCATGGCCCGCAACAGTGGCCCGAATATGTCAGCCGCCGGGGGTTCCGGGCGAACCCGCCAGCCCCAGGGCCTCATGTGGCGATGATGAAACGCCGCCGTCGCGACGCCCGCCAAAAGCTCCGCTCAGCCGATCACCGGCAACACGCGCGGCACAACCAGCAGCGCCAGGGTGACAAACGCAATCAACGCATAGCACAGGGTGTTTACAGCCATGGGAGCTTCTCGGAATGGCCCGGAACCGGGACCTGGTTGCGCGGCGGGGAAACAGGCCGCCTCTATGTTGATGATTTACGGCAAGTTGGTGACCGCGAAGTAAACAGCCGCCACTGGTTGCAATTAACCTTAACTTTTCAACAAAAAGGCCTGCATGGCGTGGCGGACGTCATCCGGCACGGCGACGCCCGCCCCGTCGCGGGCGTAAACCAGCGTGGAATGGGCGACGGCGACGCACCGCCCGGGCTGGAACAGGGCTGATGCGTAGACGAAGGATGTGCGCCCCAGATGGGCGATGCCGGCGGCGGCCGTGATATCGCCTGGATAAAAGCCCTGCGCCACGAAATCGATGCTGACGGCGGCGGTGAGCAATTGCACGCCCCCGGAGGGGCGCACGATCGCGTCCTCACCAAACACCCGCATGTTGAGGCTCGCGGTCGTCTCTTCGACAAAGCGCACCAGGGCGACGTTGTTGATGTGATGGTTGGCGTCCAGATCGCCATAGGTGGCGCGGATGACGATTGAGAATGGATACGCGTCCAGCGCCATCCGCCCTGGAATGTCCCTGATGCGCGTCATGCCTGCCCAACCTGTGCAATCAAAATATGCGGAAAGCCCGGAAGGGGCGTTCAGTCGTCCTGCGGCAGCAGATCCGGCCGGCGCGCCCGGGTGATCGCCAGCGCCTGCTGGCGACGCCAGCGTTCGATACGGCCATGGTCGCCGGACATCAACACCTCCGGAACCTCCTGCGCCTCCCAGACCCGGGGCCGGGTGTAGTGCGGATATTCCAGCAGGCCGCTCTCGAAACTTTCCTCGCCGGCCGAGGTAAACGCGCCCATCACGCCGGGAATCAGCCGGACGCAGGCGTCCAGGATGGTCAGCGCCGCCATTTCGCCGCCGGAGAGGATGTAATCGCCGATCGACACTTCCTCCAGGTCGCGCCCGGCGATGACCCGTTCGTCCACGCCCTCGAAACGGCCGCACACCATGATGACGCCCGGACCGTCGACCAGCGCGTGCACGCGCTTCTGGGTCAGCGGCCGGCCGCGCGGCGACATCAGCAGCCGCGGGCGCGGATCGTCCGCCGGCGCCGCCGCGTCGATGGCGGCGGCCAGCACGTCGGCGCGCAGCACCATGCCGGGTCCGCCGCCGAACGGCGTGTCATCCACCGCCTTGTGCCGGCCGAGGCCGTGGTCACGGATATTGCGCGCTTCCAGGCTCCACAGGCCGCGCGACAGGGCGTCTCCGGCAAGCGAAGCGCCCATGGGGCCAGGAAACATGTCGGGATAGAGCGTCAGCACGCTGGCCCGCCACGGCGCCCGCGTCGGCCTGACTGCGGTTTCGCCAGCCTGGGATTCACCCGTCAAGATGCGCCCCCGTCGCCGGCCGGTCCGTCCGGTTCTTCATCGCCAGGCCCCTTGCCGTCCGGCAAAAACGGATCGGGCGTCACCACCAGGCGGCGGCCGGCGATATCCACCACCGGCACGAAACCGCGCGTGAACGCCACCATGACGGAGCCGCGCTTTTCGCCATCGCCGGTCACGGGCCGTATCTCGATGACGTCGCCGGCGCCGAAGTCGTGCACGGCGATCACGTCGCCGATGCGGCGGCCCTCGCAGTTCTCCACGGCGAGCCCGACAAGATCGGCCAGATAAAACTCGTCTTCATCGTCCAGCTGCGGCAGGCGGTCGCGCGGAACGAACAGCCGCTGGCGCGCCAGCGCCTCTGCGGCGGAGCGGTCGCTGACGCCCTCCACCTGAACGATGAACATGTCGGCCTCGCCGCCAGGGGCGGGGCGCAGGCTGGTCAGGCGCAACGGGCGCCCGTCAGCGGTCACGAACGGCCCGTAATCGCGGACGCTGGCCGGATCGGCGGTCCACGACTTGAGGCGAACCTCGCCCCGGACGCCGTGGGCGCGGCCAATCTCGGCCACCACCACGTGCCCTTCGGGTGCGCGGGAGGGAGCGGGCCGCCCCCTCTCGCGCGTATTGTCAGCCCTGGCCTGCGGCGCGGCGGCGCCCGCGCCGGCGCTGCCCCCGGGTGCGGAGGCAGGCCTGTCGGATGCCCGCGAGGCGGGCGGGGCGCGAAACCGCCTGGTCATCACGGATTACGCAGAGGCCTCTTCGCCGCCAGCGGCGGCTTCAGCGGCGGCGGCGGCGGCGGCGGCGCGCTCCTTGGCCTTGGTCCCCGGCTCGCCCTTCTTCGGGTTGTTGCGGGCTTCGCGCTTCAGAACGCCGGCGTTGTCAAGGAAACGCAGCACGCGGTCGGTCGGCTGGGCGCCCCTGGCCAGCCATTCCTTCGCCTTCTCCACGTCGAGAACGATGCGGCTCTCGTCGTCCTTGGCCTTCTGCGGATCATACGAACCCAGACGGTCGATGAAACGGCCGTCGCGCGGCGAACGCGCGTCGGCGACGACGATGCGGTAGAACGGGCGCTTCTTGGCGCCGCCACGGGCGAGACGAATTTTCAGAGCCATTGGTTTCTCCTGGGAATGCTCGAAAGTTCAAAAACTGTTCCGCGACGCGGCCCGGCCGGATCGCGCGCGGAAAAACGGGGTGTGAAAACGGGATTCTGGAACCGACGCCTATTTCTTCTTGCCGAACGGCAGCTTGCCCAACCCGCCGAGGCCGCCAAGCCCCGGCAACCCGCCCTTGAGCGCCTTGCCGAGATCCGGCGGCAGCTCCGGCATCTTGCCGCCCTTGCCCATCTGGCCCAGCGCCTTCTGCGCCTCGGCCAGCATTTCTGGCGTCGGCCCGCCAGGAGGCATGCCGGGCATGCCGCCGGGAAGACCGCCAGGCAAACCGCCCGGCATGCCGCCGCCGATGCCAAACATGTTGCCGAGCGCCGCGCCGAGACCGCCGCGACCGCCCTTGCCCATGGATTTCATCACGTCGGCCATCTGCCGGTGCTGCTTCAGCAACCGGTTGACGTCCTCCACCTTCACCCCGGCGCCGGCGGCGACGCGCTTCTTGCGCGAGGCTTTCAGGACATCGGGATTACGCCGCTCATGCGGGGTCATCGACAGGATGACGGCGCGTTGGCGGCGGAAAATGCTGTCGTCGATATTGGCCTGCTCGATCTGGCTGCGAATCTTGCCCATGCCAGGCAACATGCCGAGCACGCCTTTCATGCCGCCGACCTTTTCCATCTGCGCCAGCTGTTCGGCCATGTCCTCCAGGTCGAACTTGCCCTTGCGCATCTTGTCGGCGATGCGCTGGGCCTTCTCGGCGTCAATGGTCTCGGCCGCCTTCTCGACGAGCGAGACAATATCGCCCATGCCGAGAATGCGGTTGGCCACGCGCTGCGGGTGGAACTCCTCCAGCGCATCAATCTTTTCGCCGGTGCCAACCAGCTTGATGGGCTTGCCGGTGACGCCGCGCATGGAGAGCGCCGCGCCGCCGCGACCATCGCCGTCCATACGGGTCAGCACGATGCCGGTGACGCCGACCTTGCTGTCGAAGGCGCGGGCGGTGTTGACCGCATCCTGACCGGTCAGGGCGTCGGCGACCAGCAGCACCTCGTGCGGATTGGTCGCCGTCTTCACCTGCGCGACCTCTTCCATCAACTCCTCGTCGATGGTGACGCGGCCGGCGGTGTCAAGCATCACCACGTCGTAGCCGCCGAGGCGGGCGGCTTCCATGGCGCGTTTGGCGATCTGCACGGCGCCCTGCCCCGGCACGATCGGCAGCGTCGCCACGCCCACCTGCTCGCCCAGCACCGCCAGCTGCTCCATGGCGGCCGGCCGGCGGGTGTCGAGCGAAGCCAGCAGCACCTTGCGCCTGTTGCGCTCGCTGAGCCGGCGGGCAATCTTGGCGGTGGTGGTGGTCTTGCCGGAGCCCTGCAGACCAACCATCAGCACCGGCACCGGCGGCACGGCTTCCAGATCGAGCGTCTCGCCCTCCGCGCCGAGCATGGCGACCAGCTCGTCATGGACGATCTTGACCACCATCTGGCCCGGCGTCACCGAGCGGATGACCTCGGCCCCGACCGCGCGGCTGCGCACCCTGTCGGTGAACGAGCGCACCACTTCCAGCGCCACGTCCGCCTCGAGCAGCGCCCGGCGCACCTCACGCAGGGCGGCGTTAACGTCGTCTTCCGACAGCGCGCCGCGGCGCGTGAGGGAATCGAGGATGCCGGAAAGCTTCTCGGAAAGACTCTCGAACATTATTCGGAATTCCCCGCGGTTTCAGCCCGGCGCACAGCCAGCGCGTCCTCGAACTGGCGCACCGCCCTGGCGAACTGGTCCCGCAACTCCGCGTTGGCGAAGCCCACCACAGCGCCAGCGTAAAGGGTCAGGCCTTCCGGGCTGATTGGCTTGCCAGTCCACGGGCAGACGGCGTTGACGGCGTCATTCACGCCAGGCGACCCGGCGGGCGCGCCATGCGATCCAGCGGTTATGTCAGGGGGATGACCCAAAAACCCGTCTCCAGACTCACCGGCAGCGAAGCTGCGCATACAATGCGACGCCCGGCGGATATGCGCAAACGCCAACGGCGCCCGAGGGCGCATCGCGCTGTCGGACGTTGACCTCCGGAGAACCTGCGAAAGGCCCCTGCCGGTCGGCGGCTCGCGAACAATCGTTCGGGCAATCGGGAAGCTAATGAGCCGTAAACGCCTGAGAGTCAAGAATCACGTCAGCACATCCCGCCCCGCTCCGCCCACCGGGGCGCCGTCACGCGGCGTGACAGGCGGAGCTGTCAGCCCCGCCTCCCGCGCGTTCATCGCGCCGGCTTGCCCGCCCCACCATCCTTCGGCGGCGCCGCATCGGGCGCTGTCGCCGGGCCCTGCCCGCCAGCAGGCGGGGCGCCAGTCGCGCCATCTGCGGGCGCCTCCGGCTTTTGCCCGGCCTGCGGCCGGTCCGATGGATTGGGGCTCGCCGGATTTTTGCTGTCGCCGCCGGCCGGCTTCGGCTGCACATAGATATTGATCTGCAGCGTGGCGTCGGACGGGTCCTTCGGATCGGTCACATACTCCTCGATGAAGGCGTCCTGGGCGGTGATATTCTTGGAATCGAGGTAAGCGGTGATTGCCTCATAGGTTGTGTCGATTTCCTCATAAGGCGCCTTGTGGGTGAATCGGATCGCCTTGCCGGAAGGCGAGTCGCCAAAACGCACGCCGCCGCCGACCTTGGCCGGGTCAGCCGGCGCGACGGCCACCGGGGTCATCGCCTCGAAGCTGAAGCCGTTCTCGTCGGTCGACACGAACACCGCCAGCGGCCGGCCCGCCGGCTTCAGACCTGCCTTCGCCAGTTCCGCGGCGATGGCGTCGAAGCTGTCGAACAGGCTCTTGAAACCGTCATCCCAGCTGCTGCGGCCGGAGAGAATCGCCATGGTGCGCCTTGGCAGATCGACCTCGTCAATGTGTCCGGCCTCCGCCGGCGACGGCAACAGGGTCGGCAGCCCCGCATAGGCTGTCGGACCGCGCGGCGCCGGCGGCGGGCCTTCGGCCCCACGACGCGGCTTGCCGTCATCCGGCTCCGGCAGCGTCGCCGCATCCTCGTCTGTGCCCTCGTCAGCCGGCCCGACCTGCTCGCCCTCGTCGGCCGGCGCGGCCTTTCCGGAATCGCCGCCCTGATTTTTTGCGTTCGGGTCCTGGGCGCCCTGTTTTCCCGCGTCCTGCTTTGGCGCGACAGGGGCTGGCTGCCCCGCTCCCGCCGGCCCGGAAGGCGTTGCCGCCCCCCCTGCCGCGGCGCCAGGCCCCGGCGCCGGCGTCGCCGCAACGCCCTTGCCTTCGCCCACCCTGACGTCGGCGCCTTCGGCCCGGGCCGACGCCGCGCACAACGCCACAGCCAGCGCCAGCAATGACGCCAGCATCAGCCGGGCGCGGCCGGGCCAGTCTGGCGTCGCCAAAACGCGCGCCACGCTGCGCGTCCCACTGCGCCGCCGCGCCTCCTGGATCTGCATCCGCCGAATGACCGCCTCGTGTTCCATGCGCTGCATCGCCGATCACCACCTTGCGCGCCCTGCGGCCGCCGACCTTCAGCCTGTCCCGGCCCATGGCCGGACCGCGCCCGCCGGGAATCACATCCCTGGGAAGCCTCGCCGGAATCGTCCACGCGCCCTGCGGCGGAATGTAGGCTGCTTTGCGTCAACGCGCGAGCGCCTGCACACAAAACCCGGCGTCGGCGCACAACAGCCTGGCGGGAGGCCGGCGCCGGCCATGGCCCGTCCACGCTGGGCCGCCCCATCGCTCAGGCTGGCCCGCGCCACTGGCGAAGCTGGCTTTTTGACGCGGCCGGAGCCATATAGGAGGCCACGTTTCAGCAGGGCGCTCCCCAAGCCGCATTGGCGCCGCGCCCGACAGCAGGATTCCACACGCCATGGCCGCCTCGCCTCTCGCCGGCTTTCCCTTTTTGAAGATGAACGGCCTTGGCAACGAAATCCTCGTCATGGACCTGCGCGGTCGCGATCACATCATCACGCCCGCCGAAGCCCGCGCCATCGCCGCCGACCCGCGCTCGCGCTTCGACCAGCTGATGGCGCTGCATGATTCCCCCAGCGCCGCCGCTTTCATGCGTATCTACAACAATGACGGCTCGGCCTCCGCCGCCTGTGGCAACGGCACGCGCTGCGTCGCCTGGGCTATC
Source organism: Camelimonas lactis (assembly GCF_004342915.1). Classification (GTDB taxonomy): domain Bacteria; phylum Pseudomonadota; class Alphaproteobacteria; order Rhizobiales; family Beijerinckiaceae; genus Camelimonas; species Camelimonas lactis. The sequence goes on along the minus strand of NZ_SLWL01000023.1, from coordinate 2,975 downwards.
GGCCGCGATGGCGGGCCGGATCGCGTGCGGCTGGAAACCTCCGCCGGCGCACTGGAGGCGCAACGCGTCGGCGAGGCCCGCTATACCGTCGACATGGGGCCGCCCCGCTTCGACTGGCGCGACATCCCCCTCGCCCACGCCGTCGCCGATCCGGACGCCATCGCCGTTGACCTTCCTGGCTGGACAGCGCCTGGCCCTGCGTCTGCGCTCGGCATGGGCAACCCGCATCTGGTCTGCTTCGTGCCCGACCAGCAGAGCTACGACCTTGCGTCCCAGGGACCGGCGCTGGAGCGTCATCCGCTGTTTCCGCAGCGAACCAACGTCTCCTTCGCCCAGGTGCTGGATCGCGACCACATCCTGCTGCGCGTCTGGGAGCGCGGCGCCGGGCCGACCCTGGCGTGCGGCACCGCCGCCTGCGCCACCGCCGTGGCGGCCATGCGTCGCGGGCTCGCCGATCGGGAGGCAGCCATCGACCTCCCCGGCGGCCAGCTGACCATCGCCTGGCGCGAAACCGACGGCCACGTTCTGATGACAGGCCCAACCGAACTGGAATGGGAAGGCCGCCTGCCGGACGATTTCGCCGCGGAGCCGGCGCCGGGCGTCGCCTGATGTCCGTCGAGGTCGTCACCTTCGGCTGCCGCCTCAACGCCGCCGAATCAGAAACCATGAAGCGTCACGCCCTGGCGGCGGCGGGCGGCCGCGCAGGTCCGGTCGTCATCGTCAACACCTGCGCCGTCACGGCGGAGGCAACCCGCCAGGCCCGGCAGACCATCCGCCGCCTTGGCCGCGAGAATCCGGACGCCACCATCATCGTCACCGGCTGCGCCGCCCAGGTCGAGCCAGCGGCGTTCAGCGCCATGCCGGAGGTCGGCCATGTCATCGGCAACGCCGAGAAAATGCGCGGCGACGCCTGGCGGTCGCTGCTGGCTCCGGGACAGGCCGAAGCGCCGCGCACGCTGGTTGGCGACATCATGGAGGTGCGCGAAACCGCGCCGCACCTGGTCGATGGCTATGCCGTGAAGGCGCGCGCCTTCATTCAGGTGCAGAACGGTTGCGACCATCGCTGCACCTTCTGCATCATTCCCTACGGTCGCGGCCCGTCACGCTCCGCCCCCATGGGCCTGGTGGTGGACGAGGTGCGCAAGGCCGTGGCCCTGGGCGCGGCGGAAGTGGTGCTGAGCGGCGTCGATATCACCAGCTATGGCGACGACCTGCCAGGTCGGCCGCGCCTTGGAACCCTGGTTCGCCAGGTGCTGAAGCATGCGCCCGAGCTGCCGCGCCTGCGCCTTTCCTCGATCGATTCGGTCGAGGCCGACCCCGATCTGATGGCGGCGCTGGCCGAAGAGCCCCGGCTGATGCCGCATCTGCACCTGTCGCTACAGGCCGGCGACGACATGATTCTGAAGCGCATGAAGCGCCGCCACAGTCGCGCCGACGCCATCACGTTCTGCGCCGAGGCCCGTCGCCTGCGCCCGGACGTGGTGATCGGCGCCGACATCATCGCCGGCTTCCCGACCGAGACCGGGCCCATGTTCCAGCGCTCCCTTGATCTCGTGGCCGAGTGCGGCCTCACCCACCTGCACGTATTCCCGTTCTCTCCCCGCCCCGGCACCCCGGCGGCCCGCATGCCGCAGGTCAGTCCCGCCGAAATCAAGGAGCGCGCCCGCCGCCTGCGCGCTGCCGGCGACATCGCGCTCCAGGCCCATCTGGACAGCGAGGTTGGCCAACGTCGCCGCGTGCTGGTCGAGCGCAAACAGGCCCGCACCGAAGCCTTCACGCCCGTCCGCCTGCGAACCCCCGCCCCCTACGGCGCGATCATCGACGTCATGATCGCCGGTCACGATGGCCGGGCGTTGATTGCAACCTGATATCGCAGCCAGCCTCGCGGCCGCGCGAGGCGTCTTCATGTCAGGCGTCGTTTCAAGCATATGGCCCCCAGAGCACCACTCCCAGTGATGCGCGCCCATACGAGAGCCGGCGCCGGCAAAACCGGACGGACCTGGTTCATCGGGCACCTGTCGAGGCCAAGCAGCTCATGAACCGTCGCACGCCGCGGATGCGCAATTTCGTGCCCTGTTGTTGAAGCAGGGACGTAGCTGCGGACGCCGAACGCCAACACACGAGCGGGAGCTCGCGACCACGCGTGAGCCTCACGGGTCGCAATGCAGACCAGAGCGCCAGCAGGTGAAAGACCCGCGAGGCGACAGACGATGCGGCCGGCACAGACTGACGGCATCCTCTACCTTGTCGCGGCGCCAGTTCCATGGCTTCTGGCAAGCTGATCAGGCTCAGACCCGGTGCACTTTCGTACTATTCCCCGTTGCCTGGCGCGGGGATGTGAACATCCCCAACCACCACCACGAACGGATTGACAGAGCCACCGGACTGACCGTAAAAGCCCTCATCTTGGTCGGGGGCTGTAGCTCAGATGGGAGAGCGCTGCAATCGCACTGCAGAGGTCAGGGGTTCGATTCCCCTCAGCTCCACCAAGTTTTCCAAATATGTTCAGGTGACGCCGTTGCGAACGTCAAACAGGCCCTCGACTGATCGGAGGGTGGGTCAACGATTACAGCGCCCCCACTAGGGTTCGGACTCATAACCAGTAGCTGATGGTCGCCGCGATGCAGACTGTGGCCATGAAGCTTACGGCGCTGCGGTCATATCGGGTCGCGATCCGGCGGAAGTCCTTGAGGCGGCAGAACATGCGCTCAATCGCATTTCGCTTCCGATAAAGTACTGGTGAAAAACAGCTCTTCCAGATCCGATTGGCCTTGGGCGGAATGTTGGGCGCAACTCCCATGTTCTCAATTTTCGCGCGCACCGCATGGGTGTCATAACCCCTGTCGCCATGCAGGATGTCGGTGTGCGGCATGTGCTCGGGAAGCGTGTCTGCAGCGGTGCAGTCGGCAACCTGCCCACCCGTGAGCAGGAAGGCGATGGGCCGGCAGAAAGCATCGGTCAGGGCGTGGATCTTC
>NZ_SLWL01000022.1 GCF_004342915.1 Camelimonas lactis | reverse complement strand
AGGCTGCCCGAGGCGTGGAATCGATGCCCACGATGCCGTGGAATCCATGCCCACGATCGCGTGGAATCGATGCCCATCATCCGTGGAATCCGCACTTCGCGACGAATATGAACGGATCGAGGCCGAGCATGAAGGCGCTGACGAACTGCCCGCCGACATCGACCAGCGCCTCGGCGAGATCGAAAAGCAGCTCGAAGCTTTCGAGCGTCGTCCGGCGATCTACGATCCCGCCGACATCGCCATCGCCGGCGTTTTCGTCAGCATCGACGAGGATGGAACGCTTGCGGTCGATCGCGGCTGGGTCCGTCCGGAGGACGAGCCGGTCGAGAGCGCCGAAGGCGGAACGCCGGAGGCTGAAGCTGGCAGCGATACGGATGGTGCGGCGGCGCCTGATGTTCAGCGCGCCACCATCACCATCGATGGGCAGTCGGCCGAGCCCGAGGAAGAAGAGGACACGATCAAGCCTCTTCCCGAAAAGCTGGTGATCGAGTTGACGGCGCATCGCACCGTGGCACTGAGCGACGCCGTGGCCGCCAATCCGCATGTCGCCATGACGGCGCTGCTGCATCGGCTGGTGCGCGACCGCTTCAAGCAGTCTACCACCGGATCGACCGTGCGAGTCTCGGTCCAGGAAGTGTACTTCCGCGAGCAGGGCATCGACCTCAAGGACAGCCCCTATGCGAAGTCGGTCGCCGAGCGGCACGCGGGATGGAAGGCGGATCTTCCGACCGACGCCGATGCGCTGTGGGATTGGCTCCATGCGCTCGATGATACCAGCCGCATGGCGCTGCTGGCGCATTGCGTCTCGTTCGGCATCAACGCGCTCTATGAGCGGCCGAACCCCTTCAGCGGGACCGGCATAACGGAACAGGGTCTTCAGACCCGCATGGCGGAAGCCGACCGCCTTGCCCGCGGCACCGGCCTAGACATGGCGGAGGCAGGTTTCCGGCCGACGGCCGTCAACTATCTCGGCCGCGTCCCCAAAATCCGCATTCTCGAAGCCGTGCGCGAAGGTGCCGGTGATCGGATGGCCGACCTGATTGCCGACATGAAAAAGGCCAAAATGGTCGAGGAGGCCGAGCGCCTGCTGGCGGATACCGGCTGGCTGCCGGAGCCGCTGCGTCTTGCCGGTTCCGATGCCGATCAGGCCGTGGAACCATCGGCAGACGGCGATGGCGGTGACGAAGCGGCGCTGCCCGATTTCCTCGCAGGCGATGACGACGAGGATGCCGCGGACGACGGCGCCAGCAGTGAGGAACCCGAACATCTGGTGGCTGCCGAATAGGTCGCATCGGCGGGGTGACTCAGGTCGCCCCGCTGTCTTCCCTCCCTTGTTTCACAGCCCGGTCCCATGCCGGGCTTTTTTGTTTTGGAGAATAACGATGAAAATTCATGCCACTCTCGAATTCGACCTGGAGGACGAAAGCGGCGTCCTGATTGACGAGCGAAAGGAATATGTCTGGGCCGCAGAGGCCACCGACGATGCCATTCGTTCGCGGCTGATGGGCGCCGGATTCCTGTCCGACGACACGATGATCGGCAGCTATACGCTCGATGTCGTCGTCATCGACGGCTTCGTCGATGACGGCACGGAGGCCGGTCAGGAGGCGGTCCCGGATAGTGCCGCTCTCGCCTCCGAGGAATTCGACGGCCTGATCGACGATGCCACCCACGCGGTCAACAATCTCATCCCCGACCATGCGCTCTCCCGTCTGTCGGACGGCGAGCGCACGGCACTTCTGCACGCGATCAACGACGCGCTGACGCCGGTTCTCGGTCAGTACATTCCGATAAATCCATAAACCGCGCGGCGCTTTGAGCACATACCTTCCCGATCAACCCGGCCCGGCCATCGCGCCGGGCTTTTTCGTTTCTGGAGAAACCTCATGGCCATCCCCGACCATGCCCGCACGAACTTCAACACCCTGCTTCGCGCCGCCGGCGACGGCAATCTCGCACTCATGGAGTGCCTGGATGCCGTCACCTGCGAGCGTCGCTATGTCGTCTGCGCCGTAGGCCGCGCGGATGACGGCGATATCGTCATGACGCCGTTCGGCCATCTCGCCGACGGCAATCCTTACGATCTCTATCTGCCGCCCGATCCCGACGATCCGGCCGGTTTCATCGAGAACCCCGAAGACGGAGGTGCATCATGACGACGATCGACGAGATCTTCGCCGACGATCGCAGCAATCCTCCCGCGGAGCGTTCGCTTCCGTGGGAGGAGACGCATGGCACCGTCACCGTTGTCGTCGAGCCGAAGCCGCACTGGGCATCCGACATGAGGGCCTTCCGGCGCACGGAACAGACCTACTGCTATTATGCCGACTGGACCGAGAATGGTCGACGCGCGCGGTTCTATGGGCATATCGACACGTCCGGTGACGGACGTGATGATGAAGGCACGGACCATGCTCACGCGCGAGATCGCGGACGAACTTTGGGACTGAGAGGAAGAGTGCTGCGGGGCCGGGATGGGTTCGGACGGGCAAAGAGAGAGCGCCGTCCGGTCCTGTCCTTTTCCGCTCTCCGGAGAACCAGTTCCATGTCTACGCAAGTCGCTACTTCTCATTTTGCAACCCTCGTTCCGGATCATCGCCGCGGGAAGTTCCTGCCGACGCTGTTCGGGCATCGGCTCTTCATCGTCGCCGAGGCCGCGGTCTATACGATCATGGAGCGGCTCAGCCCCGACGACTATCGCGGCGGCTTCTGGAATTTCTACGAGCATCATGATCAGCCGCTGTTCCTCGCACCGACGTCCAGGCCACGTTACCGGATCGAAAGCGGCCTCACGGAGTTTCGTGGCGAGGTCTCGGCGGAGGCCGCCGGCATCATCGCCACGATGTTCACGCTTTCGCATCTCACCTTCCAATACGAATCCGACCTACTGGTGGAAAGCTTCCACCGCCTTCGCGACAATCTGGACGGCCATCCCGAGGCGTCCGAGATATTCCAGGCCATCGATTGAATCTCAAAAAGCGTCCTGCCGATCGGTGGGGCGCTTTTTTCATGCCGGCCACGGCCGCAATGCGAGAGCGATGAGAGGGAGAGTAGGGCCGGTTTGGCCGTGGCGGGATGAGGGTCGGGAGAGAGGCTTCCGCCGCCCGTCGCGGAGATATCGTGATGAACAGTTTCACCTTTGCGAATGCCGGCGTTCCAGTTTCGCGCGCCGTTGCCGCTCTGTTGGCCTCCCGGAAATTTCCCCTGCGCGTCACCTGCCTCGGAGAAATTGAGTATCCGGAAGACGATCCAATCTACGGTTCCTATTCCACGGTTACCACGATCGAACTGGCGCAATGCGGCTCGCTCGATGAGGCGATCGCCTTCGTCGAAGGGATTGCCCGACAGAGCCGTATCGTCACCGGCGACGACGATGCCATCGGTTTCCAGCCCCGGCTGTTTGTTGTCGTTGACGGTGAGCACCGGCAAGTGCTTGCCGGCGAGCCGTGGCAGCGCGGCATCCGATGGTGCGATCCCGTCGCCTCCGACGGCGAGGCCCGCCTTGTCGTGGCAAAGGCGAGCAAGCTGCGCGGCGAAGCCTCCCTGGAGGCCGGATGGGACAATCACAGCACCGCCCGCGTGCTTCGTTTCCGCGCCAGCGTCCTCGAAGGCCGCCTGGTTCATCCTGATTGGCGGCAGACCGTCCGGGCAGCGCTGTTCCAGGCTGCCTGACCCCGATGCCCCACCACATTCCCCGATCCAGCCCGGCCCCCGCGCCGGGCGCTTTCATTTGAGGAGTCCCCCATGCCGAAATTTGTTGTCACCGCACGCCATGATGCCCTGGTCTATTACGAAACCGTCGTCGAGGCTGCGACGCCGGAGCAGGCGCGAAGCCTCGCCAACAGCTTCATGTATGAAGGCGAATGGTTCGCTACCGGCTCTGTGTCGGAATATGACGACTTCGAAATCGACGCGGACGACGGCGTTCGCCTGCTCGAAGATGACGAGACCATCGAAGCGTTCCTGACCGTCGCGGTCACGGCCCAGGAGCGCGATGCCGTACTGGCTGGTCTCCGGCTTCTTCAGATCGCCCTTGCGCGGGGCGACATCGATCCGCCGCTCGGGAGCATCCTCACCAATGACGGCGCTCACGCCGGCCTTGATCTGACCCGGATCGACGCCCTGTGCGAACGCATCAACTGTAGGGGGCTCAAATGTACGCCACCTATCTGAGGCTCGACATCATGGTCTGGGACAGCAACCGGGCCGTCATCCGCGCCGCGCGCCGCAGGCTCGCGCGCAGCGCCCGCCGCGATCCGGCGAAGCGGGAAGCCCGCAAGCGCTTCTATCGCGAAATGCTCCGGCATCACGCCGACGCGCAGCGGCTCGTGGCCCACTTCCGCCTCTGACATAGCCGCAAGCATCCCCTCAACCTCGCCCGGCCATCGCGCCGGGCATTTGCGTTTCAGGAGCCTGACATGGCCAACTACTTCACTCATTTCTCCTGCCTGCTCGACGTCGGCACGCCCGACAATGCCGCCCGCGCGCTCGACCTTTACAACAAGCTCTCCGAGGAAGGCGCCTCGGAGGAACCGCCTTCCGAGGGCTTCCTTCTCTCGATCCAGCCCGAACATGGTGGCACTCAGCTCTGGATGCACGATGACGTCACCGGCGATCCCGAGCGTCTGATCCAGTTCGTGAAGATCTGCGCGGCCGAGTTCGGCCTGACAGGTCGTTGGGGTTTCCAGTACGCCAACACCTGCTCACGCCCGCGGATCGATGGTTTCGGCGGCGGGGCGCACGTCCTTGATCTCGCCACCGGCGAGACCGTCGCATGGACCTATACCGATGGTTGGCTCGCCCAGGTTCTCGATGAAGGTGATCCTGATGCCTGAGATCATCGAAACCCACGTCTATCGGCTGAGCGTCCCACCCAACGGTCGGGTGCTCTTGTCATGGCAGCCACGGCTATTTCCACCTCGTAGTCGGGCGTCTTTCCTCGGGACGGAGAGGGAGAGGGTTGCCGGGACGGGTTTGAGCCTGTGCGGTCGAGAGAGAGCGCTGCGCGGCTCAATCCTGTTCTGCTCTCCCGAGGTCGTTCCCATGAACATGATTTCCGCATCTGCGGCGGCTCCTGCTTCCGCGTCACTCCCGCTTGCTTCCGACACCGACACGGCCGCTTCCGTCTTCGCGGCCGCCGATCTTCTTCTTCCCCATCTCGAGCGCGGCCAGCGTGTCGATGCCGCTACGCTGCGCGCCGCAATGGAAACCGCTTTCGGAGCTTCCGATGCGGCCGGCGCCTGGGACTGGAAAACCGGCTATGACGCCTGCGAGGCCGCAACCGTCCTCTTCCTGCGCAAATACGGAAAGGCGCTTTTCCGTAAAGCCGGTTCTCCGGCTGCACGACTTTCCGCCCTGTCGAAAATCGCCAGCCTCCTGCCGACCCACACACGGCGATCCGAAGAGGCACAGACCTTCCAGCAATTCTCGACGCCGGTTCCGCTCGGCCTGGTGGCCGCGACGGCAGCGGCGATCACGCCCGCCGATCGTGTGCTGGAACCTTCGGCCGGCACCGGGCTGCTCGCCATTCTCGCCGAGATCGCCGGAGGCGCGCTTGTGCTCAACGAGCTGGCCGAGCTGCGCGCCGGCCTGCTTTCTTCCCTGTTTCCGGCCGTTTCCGTCACCCGCTTCGATGCTGCCCAGATCGACGATCATCTCGATCCCGGTCTGGTTCCTTCCATCGTGCTGATGAACCCACCATTTTCTGCCATGGCCAATGTTGAGGGTCGCATGGCCGACGCCGCCTATCGCCACGTCGCCTCGGCGCTGGCGCGTCTTGCACCCGGCGGACGACTGGTGACGATCACCGGCGCGAACTTCGCGCCTGACAATGTTGCCTGGACTCCTGCCTTTACCCGGCTGCAGGAGCGGGGTCGCGTCGTCTTCTCCGCCGCGATCGACGGCTCGGTCTATGCCAAGCACGGCACGACGATCCCGACACGGATCACCGTCATCGACAAGCTGCCCGCCGATGATCCGGCTCTCTTTCCGGCCGCTCCCGGTGTCGCGCCGGATGTTGCTACGCTGATGGGCTGGCTCGACACGCATCTGCCTGTGCGCCTGCCTGTCGATCCGTCCGTCGCGGTCCCTGTGGTCACCGCGCCCGCGCCCCGCACCGTGCGCGGCTATCTGAACCGTGCCGCTGCCGCAAGGCCGGCTCCTTCCGCGCCGCTGGCCGAGCCCGAAGCCGTGGCGCTCGAATACGAGACCGTCGACTGGCAGGCGGCCGAGGATGGCCGTATCTCCGACGCCATCTACGAGGAATACGGACTTCAGGTTATCCGTATTCCCGGCTCTACGGCGCATCCGACCAAGCTCGTGCAATCGGTGGCGATGGCGAGTGTTGCGCCGCCGAAGCCAAGCTACCGGCCACACTTACCGACCAACATTCACGGCCTGCTCTCCGACGCACAACTCGAAACCCTGATCTATGCCGGCGAGGCCCATTCCGACTATCTCGCCGGTTCGTGGACGGTGGACGAGACCTTCGATCTCGTCAGCGCGGCACCCGAAGACGCGAAGAATGCCGTGCGTTTCCGGCGTGGCTTCATGATCGGTGATGGCACTGGCGTCGGCAAGGGCCGTGAATCCGCGAGCATCATCCTCGACAACTGGATGCAGGGCCGCCGCAAGGCGGTATGGATCTCGAAATCCGACAAGTTGATCGAGGACGCGCAAAGGGACTGGAGCGCGCTCGGCATGGAGCGCCTGCTGGTGACGCCGCTGTCGCGCTTCCCGCAGGGCAAGCCGATCACGCTGCCGGAAGGCGTCCTATTTACGACCTATGCCACGCTACGCTCCGACGACCGTGGGACAAGGGTTTCGCGCGTCAAACAGATCGTCGAATGGTTGGGAAAGGACTTTGACGGAGCCATTATTTTCGACGAGGCGCACGAGATGCAAAACGCCGGTGGCGGCAAAGGAGAGCGCGGCGACGTTGCCGCATCGCAGCAGGGCCGCGCCGGCCTGCGTCTCCAGCATGCGCTTCCGAACGCCCGCGTCACCTACGTTTCCGCGACCGGCGCCACCACGGTCCACAATCTCGCCTACGCCCAGCGGCTCGGCCTCTGGGGCGGCGAGGATTTTCCCTTCGCCAACCGTGCCGAATTCGTCACCGCGATCGAAGACGGCGGTGTTGCGGCGATGGAGGTTCTCGCCCGCGACCTTCGTGCGCTCGGCCTCTACACCGCCCGCTCGCTCTCCTTCGACGGTGTGGAATACGAACTGGTCGAGCATGAACTGACGCAGGAGCAGCGGCGCATCTACGACGCCTATGCCGGCGCGTTCCAAATCATTCACAATAATCTGGACGCCGCGATGCAGGTCGCCAATATCACCGGCGACACGGGCACGTTGAACAAGCAGGCGAAATCCGCCGCCCGCAGCGCTTTCGAGTCGGCCAAGCAGAGGTTTTTCGGGCATTTGCTGACGTCGATGAAATCGCCGACGCTGATCCGTTCGATCACCAGCGATCTGGAGCAGGGCCATTCGGCCGTTGTCCAGATCGTCTCGACCGGTGAGGCGCTCATGGAGCGCAGGCTGGCAGACCTGCCGACCGAAGAATGGAACGACGTCCGCGTGGACATTACACCGCGCGAGTATGTCCTTGATTACCTTTCACATTCCTTCCCGGTGCAGCTCTATGAGCCGTTCACCGACTCGGAAGGCAACCTGTCGTCACGGCCGGTCTATCGGGACGGCCAGCCGGTCGAGAGCCGCGAGGCGGTCGCCCGCCGCGATGCCCTGATCGAGAAGCTCGCCAGCCTGCCGCCGGTTCCCGGCGCCCTCGACCAGCTTGTCCAGCATTTCGGGACCGACATGGTGGCCGAGGTGACGGGCCGCTCCCGCCGCATCGTCAGGAAACGCAGTTCCGGTGGTATCGATCGTCTCGTGGTCGAAAGCCGAGCGGCTTCCGCCAATCTGTCCGAGACGCAAGCCTTCATGGACGATGACAAGCGTGCGCTCGTCTTCTCCGACGCCGGCGGCACGGGCAGGTCCTATCACGCCGAGCTTTCGGCGAAGAACACGCGGCTGCGCGTCCACTACCTGCTCGAACCCGGCTGGAAGGCAGACAAGGCGATCCAGGGCCTTGGCCGCACCCATCGCACCAACCAGGCACAGCCGCCGCTCTTCCGGCCGATCGCGACCAACGTCAAAGCCGAGAAGCGGTTCCTCTCGACCATTGCTCGCCGTCTCGACACGCTGGGCGCGATCACTCGCGGCCAGCGCCAGACCGGCGGCCAGGGCCTGTTCCGCCCCGAGGACAATCTGGAGAGCGTTTATGCTCGCGACGCGCTGCGCCAGCTCTATCTCCTGCTGGTCCGCGGCAAGGTCGAGGGATGCAGCCTCGATCGTTTCGAAAGCGCCACCGGCCTGAAGCTGATGGATTCGACAGGCATCAAGGACGATCTGCCGCCGATCACGACCTTTCTCAATCGCCTGCTGGCGCTGACGATCGAGCTTCAGGGCATCCTCTTCACCGCGTTCGAGCAGCTTCTCGCGGCCAAGATCGAAGGGGCGGTCGCCAGCGGCACCTATGATGTCGGGCTGGAAACGCTGACGGCCGAGAGCTTCGTCGTCACCGACCGGAAGACCATCTATGTCCATCCGGGCACCGGTGCCGAAACCCGCCTTCTGACCATCACCGAGCGCAAGCGCAACCGGCCGGTCACGCTGACCGAAGCCCTTGGCCATCTGGACGATCCGCGCGCCATGCTGCTGATCAACGAGCGGTCGGGCCGCGCCGCGATGCAGATCCCAACCACGAGCGTCATGCTCGACGATGGCGAGATCGAACGGCGTGTCCGCCTGATCCGGCCGATGGAAGGGCATAACATCCCGGTGAAGCTGATGGCCGAGACCTATTGGCTCGAAGCCGACCATGATGCCTTTGCCGCGGCCTGGAACGCCGAGCTGGCCGAGGTGCCGGAGTTCACCGACGGCACCATCCATGTCGTCGCCGGCCTGTTGCTACCGATCTGGAAGCGGCTGCCACAGGAATCCACCCGCGTCTATCGTCTTCAGACCGACGAAGGTGAGCGCATCATCGGTCGCCGTGTCTCGCCGGCCTGGGCCGCAACAGCGACCACGACCGGCACGACGTCGCTAACGCCCGACGAAGCCTTCACGGCGCTGATGGACGGACGCACCATCCTCGATCTCGCCGAGGGTCTCCAGCTTCGCCGTGTCCGTGTCATGGGCGCCAACCGCATCGAGCTTTCCGGCTTCGACGACACCATGCGCGAGCGCCTGACGGCCTACGGCTTGTTCCACGAGATTATCTCGTGGAAGCTCAGGATGTTCGTGCCTGTCGATGCCAACGGGCCGGTCGTTCTCGCCAAGCTCCTCGACCGCTGGCCGGTCGAGCGCATCGGCGAGCGGGAGGCTGCGTGATGGCCCGTCACGGTGCTTCCGATCTGGCAATCCGTCTCGGCAGGCAGGCCGAGGCGGTCTGCCGCGAATATCTGTCCTCCGGCCGTCGCTCCGGCAATTACTGGCTGGTCGGGGACGTCCAGAACAGCCCCGGCCGCTCCCTCTATGTCCGTCTGAAGGACACAGCCAAAGGCCCGGCCGGCAAATGGACCGACGGCGCGACGGGCGAGCATGGCGATCTCCTCGACGTCATCCGCGAGGCGCTCGGCCTCATCGACTTCAAGGACGTAGCCGAGGAAGCGCGCCGGTTCCTCTCGCTGCCCCATCCCGAACCTTCGAGGCCGAGAACGCCGACCGGAATGACTTCAAACATTGTCATCGGTTCGCCTGAAGCGTCCCGGCGGCTCTTCGCCATGTCGCAGCCGATCGGCGGCACCCTTGCGGAAATCTACCTCAGAAGCAGGGCGATCACGTCGCTCGTCGGTGGCTCCGCGCTGCGCTACCATCCGCGGTGCTATTACAGGCCCGATGAGCATTCGCCCACGGAGATCTGGCCGGCGATTGCCGCGTCCGTGACCGATCTCGACGGCAAGCAGACCGGCGCTCACCGCACCTGGCTTTCCCCGGACGGTTCGGGCAAGGCGCCTGTCGAGACACCGAGGCGGGCGATGGGTGACCTTCTCGGGCACGGCGTCCGCTTCGGCGTTGCCGGTGAGGTGCTCGCGGCCGGCGAGGGCATCGAAACCGTGCTGTCGCCCCGTCAGGTCTTGCCCCACATGCCGATGCTGGCGGCGCTTTCGGCGGCACATCTCGCTGCCATCCTGTTCCCGGCGACACTGCGCAGGCTCTATGTCCTCAGAGATCGCGATCCGGCAGGCGATAGCGCGAGAGACAGCCTGATCGACAGAGCAGCGAGCGTCGGCATCCAGGCGATCCCGGTGTCGCCGGTCGGCGAGGACTTCAACGACGATCTGCGCTGGCGCGGCGTCGACGCCCTTCGGGCGGCTCTGAAGGACCAGCTTCATCCCGAAGACGTTAGCCGATTCATGGAGGGATGAGGACATCGGCGGGGGATGAGGTGCGGAAGGGCATCTCCACCTGCCGCCTCCATTCATCATCGGAAGCATCCTTCTCGTGTCGGAGAGAGCGGCGCCCACGGCCTTCTGAGAGGACGATCGGCTCACAAGCTGGCCGGCCAGGCAATGGCCGTGTCCCGGCTATTTTCCGCCGGCGGCGATGCCGCCTTTGCAGCGCGAAACAAAATAGCCGGAACCCGGCCATCAAGGCCCTCGCGGGAGTGCGAGGGCTGCCAGTCCGTCCTGCCCGTGAGCTTCGACGCCTGCGAAGGCCGCGATGGGCGCGGTCTCCAGACAAAGGACGCTCCCGATGACGAACGAAGACGATGATGCAGGTTTCGAGCCGGTCCACGCCTCATCTCCCACCGATCATGTCCTCACGGAACTCCAGCTCTACGGCTGGCGTCCGTTTCAGGACGAACCCGATCCTCGACCGCTGCCGGAGGGCAATACCGTCGCCGCCGCGGTCGCAGACATCTTCGACGCCCTCATCGCCACACTCGGCGACACTCGCCTCGAACCCGATCTCGAAGAGCTGCTCTGGGGAACCGTCAATCTCTTCCATCGCGCCGCCAGCCGGGTCGAACGCGAGCTTGACGACAACGAGCAGGCACAGCGCCGCCTTCAGAGAGAACAGGATGGCAGCGAGGTGAAGTCGGTCGAACTCGAACGCCTGACGGCGGAGGGGCAGACCATGATCGAGCGGCGCAACAGCATGGAACTCTTCCGTGAAGTCGCCACAGAAGCCTTCGAGCACCACACCGGCAGCGCTTGGCGGCCGCGCACCGGCTCGAAAATCAGCCACCGCAACTTGACCGCCGCGATGATCGACAGCCGCGACTTCCTTGCTGCGAAGCGCCAAGCGGAGAAAGAGGTGCTGCTGCCCGCCGGACCGAAGGTTGCCGTCTCCGGCGGCACGAACTTCAACGACCATCACCTGATCTGGGCGAAGCTCGATCAGGTCCATGCAAAGCATGCTGATATGGTGCTCATCCACGGCGGCGCCAAGACAGGCGCCGAAAAGATCGCTTCCGACTGGGCAGGCATCCGCAAGGTGACGCAGATCGCCTTCGAACCGGACTTCAAGAAGTATTCGTCGAAACAGGCGCCCTTCAAGCGCAACGATACCATGCTCGAAGTCATTCCGGTCGGCGTTCTCATCTTCGGCGGTGGCGGCATCCAGGGCAATCTCGAGGACAAGGCCCGCAATCTCGGCATTCCCGTCATGAGGTTCGACGGCGGCGCGTAAAGCGCCGCCGCTCGGCGGCTGTTTCAGCCGCCAATACTTGACGAAATCCCATTGATCTGGCTCAAATGGAGCATCCTTGCAGCAACGGTGAACTGGCATAGTCGCAGGCGGAGCGTATCTCCTGGCAGCCTGACGTGATCCTCAACCGTTCATCTGGAGGCTGTCATGACCCTGATCCTGCTCGCCATCTCCCTGACGATCGCCATGTGCGTGATCGCCTATAACTTCGCCATCTATGCCTTGCCCTTCATGGTTGGGCTTTCCGCCTTCCAATATGTTCATGGAATGGAGGCCGGTTTCCTGATGTCGGGGCTTGCTGCCATTGGCGCGGCGCTGCTTTCCGTGGCGCTGGTCATCGCCGTTGTGGGCTTTGCGAAGAACCGGGCCTTGCGGCTGATCGCGCTTGCTGTCTTCGCGATCCCTGCGACCATCGCCGGCTACGCGCTCGTCCACGGGGTCACGAAGAACTTCATCGATTCCACGGTTGCGCTGAACCTGCTCGGCGGAGCCGGTGGCCTGTTCATTGGCGTTGCGGCGCTGCTCAATCTCAACGCCCTCGGTACGGCGATCCTCTCGCGCTGAAGCGGGCGCGACCTGCTGCTTCCATGGAAAAAACCGGCGGCTTGCGCCGCCGTTTCTTTGTCACCCGCCCAGATGAGAGATGGCAGATCAGCGCGGTGTTCGTCATCCTCATTCGCGGCCTGCTTCGCCCGGCAGGGGAAGGCGGTCACCGAACGACAATCCCGCGCGATGTTACGGTCAGCACCTTCCGCATCGGTCCGGTATCCGTATAGCGGGGGGCAACCGCGAACACCTTCATGTTTCCGTCTCTCAATACTACTGGATCGTCCCTTCAGCCGGCGAGCCTGGAACGGCGCCATGTGCCTGAAACCCGATAGCCGTTACGGCTACGTCCGGACTGCCGGCCTTCCGGCTGGCGGCATGAGGTCACGGGTGAAGAGGCTCTTGCAGGCGCACCGATCTGATAAGGGTTTCAGCACGGAGCCTGGCACCACGCTGTTACCGGCAAGGACGATGGTTTGCGCCGCATATCTCCGTTTGTGCTCTCAAAGGCACCAATCCCTCCGACTGACTGATCCCCTAAGACCGTTCGGTTTCTGACCGCAACCCGCGCGGCTCCGGACCGAGTTGGCGCAAGCGCCTGCCCGCCCCACTCCGGGCCTTACGGGTCAAGCTGCCGCTTGAAACGCCAGTGCAAGCATCTCCCGACGGCCTTGGCCGGGTCTCGTCGGAGGGATGGTCCCTCCGAGGTGCAACGGAGATACGAAAATGACAAACATCGCCATTCTTGCCGGCAACATCGGCCAGGACCCCGAAACCCGCACTACCCAGGGCGGCACCAGCATCACCCACTTCACGCTCGCAACCTCGCGCCCACGCTATTCGGAAGGCCGGGTTGTCCGAGACGAGAACGGCTACCGGGTCCAGGATACCGAATGGCATCGCGTCATCGCCTTCAACGGCGTTGGCAAGACGGTCCAGGAGCATTGCAGTAAGGGCATGAAGGTACTGGTGGAGGGCCGCATCCATTACACGAAATGGACCGACCAGCAGGGCAATGACCGCTACGGCACCGAGATCATCGCCGAGTCGGTCACGTTCCTGACGCGAGCGAAGCAGACCGAGAACGGTGAAGGACAGCGCGATTTCGACGATGACATCCCGTTCTGAGCGGGGTGCCAAAGGCCCGGCGGCGCAAGCCGCCGGGTTTTCCCATGTTCGCGGCAGAACACCACCGCTTCCGCGCCAAATAATGCCGCCTCTGCTCGGGGAAGCTGAGCGCAGACGCCGCGAAGAGAGGGGTGCCTATGCTCCCTCCGCTTGTCGGTGATCGTGACCTCGGACTGTATGGATAGGCCCTCCAGCCGGATCTACCGGCCGGATCTCCTCATGAGAAGGGGGAAAGCCGCCCCTCTCATGACTCTCCCCGAAAGGGGCAGGGCGAGCCCCGCCCCCTTGACCCCCCACCCATGAAGGGGGTGGTCCACCCCCTCCAAACCTCCCCAGCCCATACGGACGCGGCGCCTGGTCGGCGCCGCGGGGCTTCTCTATCTGACTTCCGATTGTCGCATTCGCCCCTGCGGCGTAAAGGACTTCGTGGTCCCCCCAAAATGCTAACGCATTTCGGCTCCCCCACTCGCCGGCTCCGCCGGTCGCGTTGCGATCCTTGACCCCTTGGGTCGCCAATGCAGACACCTTTGCGTCAGATAACGCAAAGGAGGCTTCCATGTCTGAATTGAATTTTCTCAAGATGTATGCCGATGCTGCCGCGCTTCGGATCGACGTTCTGGTCAATCGTCTCGATTGCAACACGGCTCTCGAACGGGCGCTGCATGACTACCTCGAAAATTTCCTCGCACAATTCATCACCTACACCCGCGAGGCTTTGGCAGCGGAACGCCGCTTCATCCTCAATACCGATCCGGCCAAGGTCGCGGAACTGGACGAGGATTTCGGCAATCATCGCGAAAACTATGAATATTACTGGCGCGAGCCGAAAGGCTCGGACCTTTGGGATCATGTTCCCTGCGAGATGAAGGAGTTTCGCCTTCTGCTTGATAGGATCGAAAGAAAGCTCGGCATTCCTATCGATGCCATCGGCTTGGAACTACCGCAGCAGGAATACCCTACATCGGCTCCGTCGTCCGTTGAACACGATCCTGACGACATTGACGAGGAATGCTACGAAGACCTGCATGGTTACGATGAAGGCGAGGAATTTTCCGCAATCTATGTCTTCGTCAACGGTGACGACTGCGACAGCAAGCCGTGAGACGCAGACCAGAGGCGGCATTCGCCGCCTCTGGTCTTTGCCTCTGCGGGAGCGCTGACAGCCGGATCGACCGGCCGCCAGCACTGACGAAAGGGGGGCTGCGCCGACCCCTCTCGTCGCTCACCCCATGAGGGAAAGGCAAGCCCCTCCCTCAAACTCCCTCCCATGGGAAGGAGAGACGGTTCCCTCCTTCTCCTTCCCAAACCCATCCTCTTCTCCCGGCCAGGTCTGACTCGAACGCTGACTACGCTATGGATCGTGCCGTATTCCTGCTTCGCGGCCTGATCCACGGATGGCAAAGGAACTCGCCATCTTATCCTGCCCAGATCCGACAGTGCTGGCGGCGGCCGTCGAAATGACGAACGACACCGGAACGGGGCCAACAAGCCAAGGCACAGCGAAAGGCATCGGCAAATCATTTTCCGACTACGGCGGCAAAGACCACCCCGCTCTTTGAGACGCAACCTTGGTTTCAATCCCGGCCTTCCGCGATCAACCCATGAAGGGTCGGACTATGCGAAGCATGCCGCCGCGCGAGGCTTCGCCTCGGCGGTGATCGCGGCCGAGACCAAAACACATCAGGCGCCTGTCGAGCGGGGAATGGTCCCCGCCTCCAAACAGGAGCCGGAAAATGTCCCTTGCAGATGCCCACGCCTTCGCCTTCAGCCTCGCCGCCACCCTGATGGTCACTATCGTCGTCTTCCGCGCCGGCGACGGTACGCTCAGCGTGATGCCCGCCGCCGAATACGACGGAGAAGACGATACCGTCATCAACGAGATAGACCCGTTCGCTTGAGCCGGGCGGCGTTGGCCACCGCCTGCGGGCGGTGGCCCCGCATGGGCCACCAGGCCGGCGTTTACCGAAACCGAATCAGTTCGCGGCCGTTCGCCGGATTCGCTGAGTCAAATAGGGTTTTTCTGGATTATCACGGCAAGAACGACTAAAATAGCCGTAGTTTTGGAATGTGCGTAGGTCCATGTGGGAGGTGATCATGCATGATCACCGCCCGACAATCTCGGGCCGCGCGCGCGTTGCTTGGTTGGACGCAGGAGACGCTCGCCGACAAGGCCCGTGTATCATTGACCGCCCTCAAACGCCTCGAATCCGAAAGCGGCTTCGAGGTATACGAGACCACACGCGATCAGGTTCGTCGGTCTTTCGAAGACAACGGCATCGTCTTCCTCAATTCCGATCGTGGTGTGGGAGTTATGCTTGTTCGCGAAATTCTCTAATCCTGTCCCGACTGTAGGGAGGCGTCGTATTCGCGGCTTCCACCTCTGTTTTGCCATCACAAATCCGTTAACAAGCACCAATACATTGGATAGGGTTCAGTAGTGGGGATCGTGTGATCAAAAACTTGCTCATGGACCATCCGCCGGCTGACGCGGAGCTCACCGCCTACGACCGGGCGCATCTAAAGCTGTATCTGCGTCTTCTCGATGCGGAGGCCGATGGCGCGGATTGGCAGGAGGTTGCCGAGTTGGTCTTGCGCCTTGATCCCAGGAAAGACGCAGAACGCGCCCATCGAATCTACGCCTCGCATCTGGCTCGGGCGAAGTGGATGGCCGAGCAGGGCTATTCCAGCCTGATGCGCGCCGCCCTTCACTGACCTTCGATCCAGGTGGTGCAGAACCCGCATCACGTTACGCCACCTTCGTTGTTCCCAAAACCAAAGCAACTTGAGATCGTAGCCCTTGCATTGCCCACAGTCGTAAAGCGTATGTGGAGGTCAGGGGATGCCTGAACAACATGACTGGCGGTCCGACGCCGACTATGACTTTATTGATCGATTGACGACGTCCGAGCTTGCTTGGGAATTCCTTCGGCGAAACTTGGATTACCGGAAAGCCTACGAGAGCCTCGCTGCGCGCGGGCAACTTGATAGCGATCAGGCTCGTGCCGTCGCCGAACAATGGGGGTTGTGCTTTCGCCGCCGATCCCCGGCACACAGCACTCGATCATCCTATCTTCTGGACCCCGAATGCCGACCCTGGGGCAATTCTACTCCACAGGATGTCCCTCGCTTCAGGCGATTCCGCCGCTGCTGAGGATTTCATCCGCGCGCACTCCTTTGACCGCATCGATGCTCTCCATCTGCGGATCGACGTTGCCGGTGAACGCCTCGAAGTCACCCGTATCGATGCCCCATCCGGCGGCATCCTTGTCGCTGTTCTGATCCTCGATGCCGCCGCGTTGGATCGGCTTCATGCGCTGAGCCGCTTTTGCGCGATGCTGTTTCGCCGTCGTGTCCCCACAGACATGCGGCTGACGTCGCAGCGCCGGCGGCGTATCCGCCAGATGCTGCGCGCATTCGACGCGCGCCTGGACGGGGCGACTTACCGCGAAATCGCGATCGCCATCTATGGTGATGCGCGTATCGCCGCCGAACCATGGAAAACATCTTCTCTGCGCGATGCCGTCATAGGGCTCGTCGAAGGTAGTTTCGCCATGACCAGCGGCGGTTATCTCCAATTGCTGCGTCACCGCCATCGATCCTAACTGTTTTTGGTGAGCCGGGGGTGGGGATTTTCGTCCCCCTTAGTTCCCCATCCCCCCTGAAGGCTTCCCTCCGCCACCGTGATCGCCGTCCGCCGCTAATCCGCGGCCGCCGCCCGCAACCCCACGGAGGCCCGCCCCATGCGACCCGATCCCGTCATTTTGCCGCCGCGCTTCCTTCGCACCAAGGAGGCCGCTGAATTCCTCAGCCTCTCCGCTCGAACCCTTGAAAAGCATCGGACCTACGGGACTGGTCCTTCGTATCGCAAGCTGGGTGGGCGCGTCGTCTACGCCGTGGACGATCTTGAAGCCTGGGCCGCACTTGGCGCTGTCACCTCGACCTCCGATCCGCGTGGCCAGGTGCTGCCGGCGAAGCGCCATGCGCTGCCCGCCGTTCCGCAGCCTGGCCGCTACGCACGCTGATCGCGGCCGGTTTTTCGAATGGCGGCGCGGCATCGGTCCCTCTCGGAGCGTGGACAACTCGATCTGTTCCGGGCGCTCCCCGGCGACTTCGCGCCACGAGACGCGCAGGATCTCATGGCCTATCCCTTCTTCTCCCTTTCCAAGACCCATCGCGTCGCGCCGATCGATTTCGTCGCCGGCAATGTAACGATCCGGGTCGAGGCCGTCCCCGATCACGGCATGGCGACCATTTGGGACGCCGATATCCTGATCTGGGCGGCAAGCCAGATCGTCGAAGCCCGCGATGCCGGGCTTCGCACTTCCCGGCTGATGGCTGCCACGCCATACGAAATCCTTTCCTATGTCGGGCGTGGCACCAGCGTGCGCGACTATCAGCGCCTGAAGGCAGCACTCGACCGGCTGCAATCGACCACGGTGTCCACCTCGATCCGACAGCCGGCCGAGGGCCGTCGCCATCGTTTCTCGTGGATCAACGAATGGCAGGAGCGCACCGACCGCAACGGCCGTCCCGAGGGCATCGAGATGATCGTCCCGGACTGGTTCTACCAGGCCGTTATCGACGATGCCCTCGTGCTGACCATCGACCGCGCCTATTTCGATCTGACGGGCGGCCTCGACCGCTGGCTCTACCGCCTGGTGCGCAAGCACGGCGGCCGCCAGCGAGACGGCTGGCGTTTCGACTTCCGCCATCTCCATCAGAAATCCGGCAGCCTGTCGCCGTTCAAGCGCTTCGCCTTCGAACTGCGCGACATCATCCGGCGCCAGCCACTGCTGGGCTACAGGCTCTCCCTTGAGACCGAGATCGGCGGGCGCATGCTGCTCGCTTTCGAGCCCACTCCGACCTGTGGAAAACCTGTGGATAGCCTCGTGCTATCGGGAACCCGGACTATCGTGCTATCGGGAACCGGAGGCTCGTGCTATCAGGAACCCAAACAGGGGGTAACGCGCGGAAATCAAACACGAAATCGCGCCCTTAACTTAGAGTCTAACCAAGAATCTAACCTTAAAGAGCGCGGGCGCGATGTGGAAAACCTCATCCGCGACGCTGCCAGAAGCCTCAGCATAGCCGCGAAAAAGAGCGTTTCGGCCAGGCCGTCCGCCCCCCGACCGGCCCCCGATCTCCCCGAGACTCCTGCATCCGATCCCGAAATACCTCGGCTTCCTCTCGATCCACCGGGAGGACGCTGATGATCGTCGCGCTCCTCAATCAGAAGGGCGGCGTCGGCAAGACAACGCTGGCGCTGAACCTCGCCGGGGAATGGGCGGCACGCGGCAAGCGCGTCACCCTGATCGACGCCGATCCGCAGGGTTCGGCGCTCGACTGGTCGCAGCAGCGCAGCCGTGAGGGCCTTCCGCGCCTGTTCGGCGTCGTCGGCCTGGCGCGCGATACGCTGCATCGCGAGGCGCCTGAACTTGCCCGCGACGTCGATCATATCGTCATCGACGGGCCACCGAGGGTCGCCGGCCTCATGCGCTCGGCGCTGCTCGCCGCCGACCTCGTGCTGATCCCCGTACAGCCGTCGCCGCTCGACGGCTGGGCCTCGGCCGAGATGCTGGCGCTGCTCTCCGAGGCGCTCATCTACCGGCCGGAACTGGCCGCACGTTTCGTGCTGAACCGCTGCGGCGCCCGCACCGTGCTCGCACGCGAGACACTCGCCGATCACGATCCGCCGGTGCTGACCACCACTATCGGCCAGCGCATCGCTTTTGCCGTTGCCGCGCAATCCGGTCGCCTCGCATCCGAACTTGACGACGACACGCCGGCCACGCGCGAGATCGCGGCGCTGGCCGCCGAGATCGAGCATCTCGAAATCGGGAGGGCCGCATCATGACAGTCCTCACCGAAACCGTGCTAACCGGCGATTGCCGCGATCTCATGCCGGCACGCGGCCCGTTCGACTTGATCCTGGCCGATCCCCCTTACGGCGACACATCGCTTGCCTGGGATCGTCGCGTCGCCGACTGGATCACGCTCGCTCGCGTGGCGCTCACACCCACCGGCTCGCTCTGGGTATTCGGCTCGCTGCGCCATTTCATGGCGACCGCCGACCAGTTCGCCGATGCCGGTTTGCAGATCGCCCAGGAGATCGTCTGGGAGAAGCAGAACGGATCGTCGTTCCACGCGGACCGCTTCAAGCGCGTGCATGAACTGGCCGTCCAGTTCTACCCGGCCGAGACCGCCTGGCGCGACATCTACAACGACGTCCAGACCACGCCGGATGCGACGGCGCGCACCGTGCGGCGCAAGATGCGCCCGCCGCACACCGGCCATATCGATGCCGGTCACTATGTCAGCCATGACGGCGGGCCGCGCCTCATGCGCTCGGTCATCTACCTGCGAAACTGCCACGGCCGTGCCATCCACCCGACCGAGAAACCGTCGGCGCTCATGGAAATCCTGATCCGAACAAGCTGCCCGGAGGGCGGGCTTGTCGGCGACTGGTTCGCCGGATCGGGCGCGGCCGGTGAAGCCTGCCGGCTTACCGGCCGACGCTATCTCGGCTGCGAGATCAGACCCGACATGGCGGAGAAGGCGCGCGCCCGGATCGCATCGGTGCTGCCGTTCGACGGGAGGGCCGCGCCATGAGCAAGCGTCCCGCCCGCAAAGGCTTCGCCTCCCGGCCTGCCGATCCCGACCAGTGGATCAGGGCTGCCGACGCGCCGCCCCGCAATGGTGACGCCGGCGGTTTCACCGCCCGGCTGACCATCAACGTGACGCCCGAGCTGCGCGGCAGGATCAAGATCGCTGCCTTCCGGCGCGGCGTCACCGTCGCCGACATGCTGCGCGATCTCTTCGCTCGTGAATTCCCGCCAACCCAAGGAGACCCCTCATGACCGGCAATGCGGCTCCCCGCTTGCGCGGCGGCCCGTTGCCGTCCGCAGGCTCTACCGACGATATGACCCATGTCGAGCTGACATGGATCGAGAAGAAGGTCGAATACTGGATCAGGTTCGGCCGGGAATCCGGCGAACTGATCCTCGATCGCCGCCGTCGCGTCATTTCTTTCCGCCCAAACAGCATCTTCGCCTTCGCCCGCTGGGCCGGCAACGATTTCGGCACGATCATATCACGCATCGACATCGTGCGCGCCGTCGAGCCGGGCGAAACCTATCAGACGCTGCCCTTCGTGCGTCCCGGTGGCGAGATTCTGCTCAAGATCGAGGGCTGGCCCAAGGTCGAGGACGTGCTGCGCCACATCGATGCGATCGAGCGTGTCGGCATCGACGCCTGCGACGTCGCCCCCGATCACTGGCGCCATATCGCTCACCGAATGCAGTCCGGCGAGACTCCACGCTCCTACACGATGGAGCGTCATCAGGCGTGGCTCAAGCGGCGGGAGATCGGCCGATGACCCGCTTCGGCTACGTCATGGTGACGTATTTCGCGGCGATGGGCGTCGCCATCGCTGCGTTCATCCCGACATCCACCAAGCTGATCTGGAACGCCACCGAAAGCGCGCCGATCGGCTTCTACACCATCGCGCCAGCCGATCGGCTGGAGGTGCCCGAACTGGTCGCCGTCATGCCGCCCGAACCGCTCGCCGACTTCATGGTGGAGCGCGGCTATGTCGGCCGCGGCGTGCCGCTGCTGAAGCGCGTCCTTGGCTTGCCCGGTCAGCGCGTGTGCCGCAGCCGCGACCTGATCACGGTCGATGGGATCGAGATGGGCGAAGCGCTCGACCGCGATCGCCTCGGCCGCGCGCTGCCCATCTGGCAGGGCTGCCGCGTCGTCGCGGATGACGAGCTTTTCCTGATGAACTGGGAAGTCCGCGACAGTCTCGACGGCCGCTATTTCGGGCCGCTTCCGGCCTCCACCGTGATCGGCCGGGCAATCCCTCTCTACACCGACGAGGACGGCGAAGGCCGCTTCGTCTGGCGCGCGCCGACGCGGTGACGGCGCAAGTTTCGCAACCTTGCCGCACAACACAGGAGACCATGAGCATGGCTCAGATTGGACATTTCACCCGCACGCAATCCGGCTTCAAAGGGCGTTTCAGGGCGCTCGGCATCGACGAGGAAATCACCTTCGTTCCGGCCGAGCCTTCGGAAGCAAAGAATGCCCCTGCTTACCGCGTTCTGCTCGGCGACGAGGAAGGTCTCGATATCGGCGCTGGCTGGTCGCATGTCGGCGACCGCGCCGGCGAATTCGTCTCCGTCGAGATCTACAGCCCGCTGTTCGGCGGCACGCTTCGCGCAAACCTCTTCCGTGCCGGTGACGACGGCTCCGCCTGGGGCCTGCACACCAACCCGCCGTCGAAGAAGCGGAAGGAGGACTGAACGGTGGCAATCCGGCAACGTGCCTGCGTCCGACGCTCGGCACTCTCCCTTCTTCTTTCCGGCCTGACCTTTGCCGCCTCCGCGGCGTGTCCGGCTGTTGCGCAATCGCTGCCGCCGACCCGCGCCGCGATCGCCGATCCCCATGCCGCGCACATCGCCGAGGCGTCGCAGCGCTTCGCTATCCCGCAGGCATGGATCGTCGCGGTGAAGCACACCGAAAGCCGTGACGACGTGCGTGCGGTATCGCCCGCCGGTGCGCTTGGCCTCATGCAGATCATGCCCGATACGTGGGCCGAACTGCGCGCCCGTTACCGGCTCGGTCGTGATCCGTTCGATCCTCGCGACAACATCATCGCCGGCACCGCCTATCTGCGCGAGATGCTTGATCGCTACGGCACGGTCCCGGCGATGCTTGCTGCCTATAATGCTGGCCCGGCGCGCTACGACCAGCATCTCGTCACCGGCCGCGCTCTGCCGGCAGAGACGCGCGCCTATGTCGCTTTGCTCGCGCCCGCGCTTGGTGCCGCCGCGCCGTCGGACGGAACGCGCATCGTGCTCCAGCCGCCGGCCGATTGGCGCGAAGCACCGCTCTTCGTGGCGCGTGGAGGCGACCGCCCGCGTGACGATGATCGCGCTGCCGACCGTCCGCCGAGTGGGCTTCATCCTTCCATTCCGGTGCAGGACGATAGCGCCGCCGGACCACAGGAAGACTCCATTTTCCTCGTTCGGCGCGAGGGGGACGGTCCGCGATGACCCTCGATCGGCTTTTGGGCATCTTGTCGTGCTCTGGCCCATCATGGTGGGTGCCGGGGGTGGAGGCAGAAGCAGCAACCGAGGGATGGCAGGATAAAAGAGCGCACATTGCGCGGCGGTCGGGGGTTTGTTTTTGTTTGGATTTCTGGCCCGTTGCGCACATTTCCCGGCTCTGCCGCAATGTTCGCCAACGCCCCAACCCCCTGTCTCTACGAGATTTTTTGAACATTGCGGGGCTGCGCCATGGCCGATGAGCGCGAGTTCCGCGTCCGTCCGGGGCGCATCCGCTCCAGCAGAGCGCAATCGGCACGGCCCTTCATTGCGCAGGCGCTCGCCGCTGCGAAGAAAGCCGGCGGTGGCGTGTCGCGCTCCGGCCGTGTCGTTCCCGGCAACCGCTCGCGCTTCGGACACGGCCAGCGCGCCAGCATTCAGGCCAATCGCCTGATCTCGTCCCGCTCGCGCGGCGCCGTCGTCAAGGCGCGTGTCGTGCGCCATTCCGCCCGGACTGCGCCGCTCGGCACCCATCTCAATTATCTGCGTCGCGAGGGCGTGACCCGTGACGGGGAAAAGGCCCGCCTGTTCGGGCCGGGAACCGAGAACGCCGATGCAGGCGCCTTCGCCGAACGCTGCGAGGATGACCGGCATCATTTCCGGTTCATCGTATCGCCGGACGACGCCGTGGAAATGGCCGACCTCAAATCCTTCACCCGCGATCTCGTCGGGCAGATGGAGAAGGATCTCGGTACTCGGCTCGACTGGGTGGCGGTGGATCACTGGAACACCGAGCATCCCCATGTCCACCTGATCGTGCGCGGCGTCCGCGACGACGGCCAGGACCTCATCGTCTCGCGCGACTACATCAAGGAAGGGATGCGCGACCGGGCGCGGGATCTCATCACCCAGGAACTGGGGCCGCGCACCGACCTCGACATCCGCCGCACGCTGGAGCGCCAGATTGAATCGGAGCGATGGACCCAGCTCGACCGGCAGCTTGTCCGGGATGCACGAGAAACCGGCACCATCGATCTTGCGCCGCAACCGGGTCGCCAGCCCGACGAGTTCCATGCCCTGAAGGTCGGACGGCTGCGCAGGCTGGAAGTCCTTGGACTGGCCGGACAGGTCGGCCATTCGCAATGGTTCATCAAGCCCGAGGCCGAGGCGGTGCTGCGCGAACTCGGCGAGCGCGGCGACATCATCAAGCGCATGCACAAGGCGCTGACGGATCGCGGCATCGAGCGCGGCTCGGCCAACTATGTGCTGGCGGGTGAAAGCCTCGATGAGCCGGTCATCGGTCGCCTGGTCGATCGCGGTCTCGACGACGAGCTGAGAGGCTCGGCCTATGCCGTCGTCGACGGCGTCGACGGGCGCACCCATCATATTAAACTGCCCGACCTTGATGCGGCGGGCGACAGCGCTCCCGGCTCGATTGTCGAGCTGCGCCGGTTCGATGACGCGCGTGGTGAGCGCCGCGTCGCGCTCGCCGTTCGCTCCGATCTCGATATAGAGCGACAGGTCACGGCATCGGGTGCCACCTGGCTCGACCGGCAGGCGGTGGCAAGAGAGCCGTTGTCGCTCTCCGATGGCGGCTTCGGCGCCGAGGTGCAGCAGGCCATGGACCGGCGCGCTGAGCATCTTGTCGAGCAGGGTCTTGCCGAGCGTCAGGGCCGCAGCGTGGTGTTCGCCCGCCGGCTGGTCGACACCTTGCGCCGCCGCGAGCTCGATGCGCTTGGCGAGAAACTCGCCACCGAGACGGGCCAGCCATTCAACCGCGCTGGCAGTGGCGAATATGTCGCTGGCACCTATCGTCAACGCTTCGCGCTTGCCTCCGGCCGCTACGCGATGATCGACGACGGTCTCGGCTTCCAGCTCGTACCGTGGTCTCCATCGCTGGAAAAGCAGCTCGGCCGGCACGTCTCCGGCATCGCCCGTAACGACGGCGGCATCGACTGGAGCTTTGGCCGCAAGAGAGGGCTCGGCCTTTAACCTTCAACATCGGAGAAAGGACCAACGCCATGTCCGCGACGAAAATCCTCTGGGGCCAGATCCTCACCGTTCTTCTGATCGTGCTAATGACGACCTGGGGAGCGACACAGTGGACGGCCTGGCAACTCGGCTTCCAGCCCCAGCTCGGCCATCCCTGGTTCGTGATTGCCGGTTGGCCGGTCTATTACCCACCGGCCTTTTTCTGGTGGTGGTATTTCTACGACGCCTATGCGCCGCCGATCTTCGTGGAAGGCGGTATGATCGCCGCGTCCGGTGGTTTCATCGCCATAGCGGTTGCCATCGGCATGTCGGTCTGGCGGGCACGCGAAGCCAAGAATGTCGCGACCTACGGATCGGCGCGCTGGGCCGAGCCTGAGGAAGTGAAGGCCGCCGGTCTGCTCGACCAGGACGGCGTTGTTCTCGGCAGGCTCGATCGGGCCTATCTGCGGCATGACGGTCCGGAGCATGTCCTGTGTTTCGCGCCGACCAGATCGGGCAAGGGCGTCGGCCTGGTCGTGCCTTCGCTGCTCACTTGGCCCGGTTCGGCCATCGTCCACGACATCAAGGGCGAAAACTGGACACTCACCGCCGGCTTCCGATCCCAGCACGGTCGCGTGCTGCTATTCGATCCGACCAATGCAAAGTCCGCCGCCTACAATCCGCTGCTCGAGGTGCGGCGGGGTGAATGGGAGGTCCGCGACGTCCAGAACATCGCCGACATCCTGGTCGATCCCGAAGGCTCGCTCGACAAGCGGAACCATTGGGAGAAGACGTCGCATGCGCTTCTCGTCGGCGCCATCCTGCACGTTCTTTATGCTGAGAAAGACAAGACGCTGGCCGGCGTCGCGGCATTCCTGTCCGATCCGAAGCGGCCGATCGAGTCGACTCTCGCCGCGATGATGAAGACGGCGCATCTGGGTGAAGCCGGTCCGCATCCGGTCATTGCCAGTGCTGCACGCGAACTGCTGAACAAGAGCGACAACGAGAGATCCGGCGTGTTGTCGACCGCCATGTCGTTTCTGGGCTTGTACCGCGATCCTGTCGTTGCAGAGGTGACGCGCCGTTGCGACTGGCGCATTACCGACATCGTCGGCCGCAAGAGGCCGACGACGCTCTACCTCGTCGTACCGCCGTCAGACATCAATCGGACGAAGCCGCTCATTCGCCTGATCCTCAACCAGATTGGCCGGCGCCTGACCGAGGATCTGCAGGCGAAGGCGGGACGACAAAGATTGCTGCTCATGCTGGATGAGTTTCCGGCTCTGGGAAGGTTGGATTTCTTCGAGTCGGCTTTGGCCTTCATGGCAGGCTATGGTCTCAAATCATTCCTGATCGCGCAGTCGCTAAACCAGATCGAGAAGGCATACGGGCCAAACAATTCGATCCTCGACAATTGCCATGTGAGAGTCTCCTTCGCGACGAATGACGAGAGAACCGCGAAGAGGGTGAGCGATGCACTCGGCACCGCCACAGAGATGAAGGCGATGAAGAACTATGCCGGGCACCGGTTGTCGCCCTGGCTCGGGCATTTGATGGTCTCGCGCTCGGAAACCGCGCGGCCGCTGCTCACCCCTGGCGAGATCATGCAGCTTCCTCCGGCCGACGAGATCGTCATGGTCGCTGGAACGCCGCCGATCCGGGCGAAGAAGGCGCGGTATTTCGAGGATGCGCGGTTTCAGGAGCGGATATTACCGCCGCCGAAACTGGTCCGTGCCGGCGAACCGCATCCGGATGACTGGAGCCGCCTGCCGATCCCGACCCGCCCTCCGTTCGATGACGTCGTGGCGGGCGCCACCGAAGAGGATGAGGACCCGACCGAATCCGAACGCCGGCGTCAGCCGGAGCTGAGCCGGGTGAAACCCGTCGAGAAAAAGGAGCCGATCGAGAACGAGTTCGAGATCGATCCCCCCGATGAGATGGAGGAGGAAGCCACCCGGAACCGTCGTATGACCCGGCTCATGCAGGGTGTGGCGCGGCAGGTGTCGCTTGATCCGAATGACGGGATGGAGCTGTGAACGCATGACCGGCAGGAAAAAGAAGACGCAGATCTCCGTTTATCTCGAACCCGACGTCATGACGATGCTCTCGGACTATTCGGCGCGCCGGGAGCAGCCGATGTCCTTGATCGTGGAGGCGGCCGTCGCCTCCTTCCTGTCGCCGGACGACGCCGAACGGCGCGAGGCGTTGATCACCAAGCGTCTCGACCAGATCGATCGCCGCATGACGCGGCTGGAACGTGATGTCGGCATTTCGGTCGAGACGCTTGCCGTGTTCGTTCGCTTCTGGCTCACCACCACGCCAGCACTGCCCGAACCGGCCGTACAGGCGGCGCGAGCCAAGGCCGGCGAGCGCTATGAGGCATTCGTCTCGGCACTCGGCCGCCGGCTCGCTCAGGGGCCAAAACTGCGGCAGGAAATCTCCGAGGATGTCGCCGACTCATCTGACAGTCAGGGCTCCCCGCGCATGGGCACACATGGCGAGTAGTGACGGCTTTCGCGAGATCAAGCAGATCGCGGCACCGCCGTTTCCCTGTATTTGCACGCTACGCTACTACGACGCCAATTCCTTGTTGAATCAGCATAATTTCTGGCTCCTTTAATCATCCCCATCCGGGGACCGTCTGATTTTCCTCGGCGAGAAACGGGGATCGGATGGCAGTCTCGCATCGAAATTCAGAAGGCTTTGCGCGTGGCGCCCGGATGCTGCGCACCGCGCTAGGTGCATCCATCGCCCGCTTTCTGGAAGATCCCGGTGTCGTCGAGGTAATGCTCAATCCGGATGGGCGATTGTGGATCGACCGGCTCTCCGAAGGCATGTCCGACACCGGCGAGCGCATCTTGCCCGCGGATGGCGAACGCATCATCCGCCTGGTTGCTCACCACGTCGGCGCAGAAGTTCATGCCGGCGCTCCACGTGTTTCGGCCGAACTGCCCGACAGCGGCGAACGCTTCGAAGGTCTCCTGCCTCCGATCGTCACCGGTCCGGCCTTCGCCATCCGCAAGCCGGCGATCTCGGTGTTCACACTCGACGACTATGTTGCGGCAGGAACGATGACCGCCAATCAGGCGGCATTGCTGCGCGAGGCCGTCGCATCGCACGCCAATGTCCTCGTCGCCGGCGGCACGGGCACCGGCAAGACGACACTCACCAATGCTCTGCTGGCCGAAGTGGCGAAGGGGCAGGATCGGCTTCTCATCATCGAGGATACCCGCGAGCTTCAAAGCCAGTCCGAGAACAAGGTGCCGATGCGCACCAAGGATTTCATCGCCAATCTGACCGATCTGGCACGCTCCGCCATGCGCTTCCGGCCTGACCGCATCATCGTCGGCGAGGTGCGCGGTCCCGAAGCTCTCGACCTGCTCAAACTGTGGGGAACGGGACATCCCGGCGGCATCGGCACCATCCACGCCGGTACCAGCATCGGCGCGCTCCGCCGTCTCGAGCAGCTCATCCAGGAAGCTGTCGTCACCGTCCCCAAGGCACTGATCGCCGAGACCATCGACATTGTGGCGGTTCTCTCCGGTCGCGGTTCCGTGCGCCGGCTCTCCGAACTCGCCCGCGTCGAAGGGCTCGACCCCGACGGCGATTACCGGGTCGCTTCCGCTCACCTTTCCCCTGATCGCCAACCACTCCCGAAAGGAGAACAGTCATGACCTCCCATGTTCCGCCCATCCTGCCCACGGCGCCGGATCAGGCGTGCGCACCGTCCGTTCTGCGCGGCATCCGTCGGCACCTCATGGGACCGACTACGCTCGCCGTCGTTATGATGATGGCGGCCGTGCCGGCTCATGCTTCCGGATCCTCCATGCCGTGGGAGGCGCCGCTTCAGTCGATCCTCGAATCCATCGAGGGGCCGGTGGCCAAGATCGTCGCCGTCATCATCATTATCGCCACCGGCCTGGCGCTGGCCTTCGGCGACACAAGCGGCGGTTTTCGCAGGCTGATCCAGATCGTTTTCGGCCTGTCGATTGCATTCGCCGCCAGCTCCTTCTTCCTGAGCTTCTTCTCCTTCGGCGGCGGGGTACTGGTCTGATGGCCGGGGCGCTCTTACGGATCGACGATGTGCCGGGGCTCAATGTCCCGGTCCATCGGGCGCTGACCGAACACATCCTGCTCGGCGGCGCTCCGCGCGCCATCGCCATCATGAACGGAACGCTCGCCGGAGCCGTGGGCCTCGGCCTGCGCCTTTGGCTGGTAGGTCTCGCCATCTGGGCAGTCGGCCATTTCGCCGCCGTCTGGGCGGCGAAACGCGATCCGCTGTTCGTGGAAGTCGGTCGCCGTCATCTGCGCATCCCTGGTCACCTTGCGGTCTGAGGAGCGCGACCATGCTGAACCTTGCCGAATATCGCCGCACCGCCAGCCGCCTCGCGGATTTCCTGCCCTGGGCCGCGCTCGTCGGCGAGGGCGTCGTTCTGAACAAGGACGGATCGCTGCAAAGGACCGCGCAATTTCGCGGTCCAGACCTCGAATCCGCCGTCGCTGCCGAACTGGTCGCCGTCGCCGCGCGCCTCAACAATGCCTTCCGGCGTCTCGGCTCTGGCTGGGCGATCTTCGTGGAAGCGCAGCGCCAGGAGGCCGCAACCTATCCCGACAGCCGTTTTCCAGATCCGGCCTCGGCATTGCTCGATGCCGAGCGCAAGGCCGATTTCGAGGAACAGGGCAGCCATTTCATTTCCGGCTACTTCCTCACCTTCACCTATCTCACGCATGCCGAGGACGCAGCCCGCGCCGAGACCTGGCTCTATGAGGGCCGTGAACGCTCCGGCGTCGATCCGAAAGAGTTCCTGCGCGGCTTCATCGATCGCACCGATCGCGTGCTGGCGCTGCTCGACGGCTTCATGCCGGAATGCGACTGGCTCGACGACAGCGAGACGCTGACCTACCTGCATTCCACTGTCTCGACCAACCGGCATCGCGTCCGGGTTCCCGAGACGCCGATGTATCTGGACGCGTTGCTGGCCGATCAGCCCCTGACCGGCGGGCTGGAACCGCGCCTTGGCAACACCCATCTGCGCATCCTCACCATCGTCGGCTTTCCGACCGCGACCACGCCCGGAGTTCTCGACGAACTGAACAAGCTTGCCTTTCCCTATCGCTGGTCGACGCGCGCCATCCTGCTCGACAAGACCGACGCCATCCGGCTGCTCACACGAATTCGCCGTCAGTGGTTTGCGAAGCGCAAGTCGATCGCTGCGATCCTGAAAGAAGTCATGACCAACGAGGCGTCGGTTCTCGTGGACACCGACGCGGCGAACAAGGCGGCCGACGCGGACATCGCGCTTCAGGAGCTCGGCGCCGACTATGCCGGCATGGCCTATGTCACGGCGACCATTGCCGTGTGGGACACCGATCCCCGCCTTGCCGACGAAAAGCTCCGGCTTGTCGAGAAGGTCGTGCAGGGCCGGGACTTCACAGCGATGTCCGAAACCATCAATGCCGTCGATGCCTGGCTCGGCTCGCTGCCGGGGCATGTCTATGCCAACGTCCGCCAGCCGCCGATCTCGACGCTCAATCTTGCCCACATGATCCCCCTCTCCGCCGTGTGGGCGGGACCGGAACGGGATGACCATCTCGGTAGCGCCCCCTTGCTCTTCGGCAAGACCGAGGGAAGCACCCCGTTCCGGCTTTCCATTCATGTCGGCGACGTCGGGCACACGCTGGTCGTCGGGCCGACCGGCTCCGGCAAGAGCGTGCTACTCGCCTGCATGGCGCTCCAGTTCCGGCGCTACGCTCAATCCCAGGTGTTCGCGTTCGATTTCGGCGGCTCGATCCGGGCCGCGGCCCTTGCCATGGGCGGCGACTGGCATGATCTCGGCGGCGACCTCACCGAGGGGAATGCGTTTTCTGTCTCGCTCCAGCCGCTTGCGCGCATCCATGACATGCCGGAACGCGCCTGGGCGGCCGACTGGATCGTCGCCATCCTGACGCGCGAGAGCATCGCGATCACGCCGGATGTCAAGGAGCACATCTGGGCGGCGCTGACCTCGCTCGCCTCGGCGCCGGTCGAGGAACGCACCATCACCGGCCTGACAGTACTGTTGCAATCAACCGACCTGAAGCAGGCGCTCAGGCCCTATTGCATCGGTGGTCCCTACGGTCGGCTGCTCGATGCTGAAACCGAACATCTCGGCAGCGCGTCGGTGCAGGCTTTTGAAATCGAAGGCCTGGTCGGCACGGGTGCTGCTCCGGCCGTCCTGTCCTATCTGTTCCATCGTATCGGCGACCGGCTCGACGGCTCGCCCACCATGCTCATCATCGACGAAGGTTGGCTGGCGCTCGATGACGAAGCCTTTTCCGGGCAGTTGCGGGAGTGGCTGAAGACACTCAGGAAAAAGAACGCTTCGGTCATCTTCGCCACGCAGTCGCTCTCCGACATCGACAATTCGGCGATTGCACCGGCGATCATCGAAAGTTGCCCGACGCGTCTTCTTCTCCCGAACGAACGCGCCGTCGAACCGCAGATCACCGCCATCTATCAGCGCTTCGGACTGAATGCGCGCCAGATCGAGATCCTCGCGAGGGCCACCCCGAAAAAAGACTACTACTGCCAGAGCCGCCGGGGGAACCGCCTGTTCGATCTCGGCCTGTCCGAAGTCGGCCTGGCACTGACGGCCGCCTCCTCGAAAACCGATCAGTCCGCCATCGCCCGCATCTTCGCCGAGCACGGCCGGGACGGCTTCCTTGCCGCCTGGCTGCGTCTGCGCGGCGTCGACTGGGCCGCGGACCTCATTCCCGACCTCGCAAATCTCATCCTCCAGCCGGACAAGGAGACTTCCTCATGAACACCCGTTATTCCCGCACGGCGCTGCTTGCCGCATCCTTTCTTGCCGTCTCAGGCCCGGCTTCGCTGGTTCTGGCGCCGCCGGCTTCCGCCGCCTGGATCGTCTACGACCCGACGAACTACTCGCAAAATCTGCTGTCTGCCGCGCGGGCGCTGGAGCAGGTCAACAACCAGATCACCTCGCTTCAGAACGAAGCGCAGATGCTCATCAACCAGGCCCGCAATCTGGCGAGCCTGCCGTATTCGTCGCTCCAGCAGATACAGCAATCCGTTCAGCGCACGCAGCAGCTTCTCAGCCGGGCGCAGAACATCGCCTTCGATGTCGGCCAGATCGATCAGGCGTTTCAGTCGAAATACGCCAACGTGTCGCTGTCGGCCACCGATGCGCAGCTTGTTGCCGATGCCAAGGAGCGCTGGAGGAACAGCGTCGGCGGACTTCAGGACGCCATGCGCGTGCAGGCCACCGTCGTTGGCAATATCGATACCAACCGCACCGAGATGTCGCAACTGGTTGGTCAGAGCCAGAGCGCGACCGGCGCGCTTCAGGCTGCACAGGCAGGCAATCAGCTTCTCGCCCTCCAGTCGCAGCAGCTCTCCGACCTCACGGCATTGCTTGCCGCCAATGGCCGGTCCACCGCGCTCACCGAGGCAGAACGCGCCGCCGCGGCCGAACAGGGTCGCGTGCAGCGCGAGCGCTTCCTGACGCCGGGCTCCGGCTATCAGGCCGGCAGCGCCAAGATGTTCAACTGAGGGCGTGGGCCATGGACGGCAAGATGCTGGCCCGCTTGGGCGCCGTCGTCTTTGTCGCCGTCGCGATCACCGCGACGGCGACCGAAATGCTCAGAAGGAGAGAGGCGCCCGCACCATGGACACGCCCCACGGCCGCCGTCGGATCGCCGGCAGATCCACTTCGCGTTGGACAGCGCCGGTGCCAGCAGCTCGGGCAGGCCGCAACGAACGACGCCGAATGCCTGCGCATCTGGTCGCAAACGCGAGACCGCTTCCTCGGCAGGACGTCCGTACCGGCCGCCCCACAGACCATCGAAGGACAGTGATCCATGGGCGGCAGCGGCGTCATCGACAATTTCCTCGGGGTCTTCACCTCTTATATCGACAGCGGGTTCGGTCTTCTCGGCGGCGAGGTCGCCTTCATCGCCACCACGCTGATCGTCATCGACGTGACGCTCGCCGCCCTGTTCTGGAGCTGGGACGCCGACGACGACATCATCGCTCGACTGGTGAAGAAGACCCTGTTCGTCGGGGCTTTCGCCTACATCATCGACAATTGGAACAATCTGGCGAGGATCATCTTCGAGAGCTTCGCCGGCCTCGGCCTCAAAGGCTCCGGCACCGGCTTTTCGACGGCGGACCTCCTTCGTCCCGGCCGGGTGGCGCAAGTCGGTCTCGACGCGGCCCGGCCGCTCCTGGAATCCATTTCCGACCTCATGGGCTGGGTCGCGTTCTTCGAGAATTTCATCCAGATCGCATGCCTGCTGTTCGCCTGGGCGCTCGTCCTCTTGGCTTTCTTTATTTTGGCGATCCAGTTGTTCGTCACGCTGATCGAATTCAAGCTGACCGTTCTCGCCGGATTTGTCCTCATCCCGTTCGGATTGTTTGGGAAGACGGCCTTCATGGCCGAAAGGGTCCTCGGCAGTGTCGTCTCTTCCGGTATCAAGGTGCTGGTGCTCGCTGTCATCATCGGCATAGGCTCGACGTTGTTCAGCGAGTTCACCTCCGGCTTCGGCGGGGTCACGCCCACGATCGACGATGCGATGGCGATCGTGCTCGCAGCACTTTCCCTGGTCGGCCTCGGCATCTTCGGACCGGGCATCGCCAACGGTCTCGTTTCGGGCGGCCCGCAGCTCGGTGCAGGTGCTGCGGTCGGCACCGGCCTTGCCGTCGGCGGCGCAGCATTTGCCGCAGGCGGCGGGGCTGGCCTCGCCTTACGGGGTGGCGCCGCAGCTTTGTCCGGTGGCGCGGCCGCTGTTCGTGGTGGCGCAGCGGCTGCAGGTGCCGCCTCGACCGCTTACAATCTCGGATCGATGGGCCAGACCGGCGCCTCGGGCATGGCGTCCGGTCTTGGTGGTGTCGCGCGCGGCGCTGGCTCGGCCGCCGTCTCGCCGCTCAAGCGCGCAGCCGGTCGCGCGGCCGAAAGCGTCAAGTCGAATTTCTCCGATGGCGTGAAAGGCGGCTTCAGCGCAACCGGCGGCTCTTCCACACTCTGCACCGTCGGTGGTGCTGAGGCCGCCAACGACGGTTCTTTTGCCGCCGCCCCCGCGGCTTCGGGAAATGGCGTTCCCGATTGGGCCAGGCGCATGAAACGCGGCCAGCACTTCAGTCACGGCGTCTCCGCTGCCGCCCATGCGGTGCGATCCGGCGACAGTCATGGCGGCGGCTCTTCCGTTAATCTCTCCGAAAGTGACCGCTCATGAGCTTGTTCAAACGACCGGCTGCCCATTACGGCAAGACGCCGCAACCCGAGACACCGTATCAGAAGGCCGCACAAGTTTGGGACGAGCGTATAGGCTCCGCCCGCGTGCAGGCGAGAAACTGGAGGTTTATGGCGTTCGCCAGCCTGATCCTTTCGGCAGGCTTTGCCGCAGCACTCGTCTGGCAGTCCACGCGCGGGACCGTCGTGCCCTGGGTCGTGCAGGTCGACAAGCTCGGCCAGGCCCAGACCGTCGCCTCCGCCACGGCCGACTATCGTCCAACAGATCCGCAGGTCGCATGGCATCTGGCGCGTTTCATCGAACAGGTCAGGAGCATTCCCGCCGATCCCATCATCGTTCGCCAGAACTGGCTCCGCGCCTATGACTGGACGACGGATCGCGGCGCGACAGCACTGAACGACTACGCACGGTCTAACGACCCGTTCACCAAGGTCGGCAAGCAGCAGGTTGCCGTCGAGGTTTCCAGCGTCATTCGCGCATCTCCGGACAGCTTCCGCGTCGCCTGGATCGAGCGACGCTACGAGAACGGCCAGCTTTCCACTACCGAACGATGGACCGCGATCCTGACCATCGTAATCCAGACGCCCCGCGATGCCGATCGGCTCAAGGCCAATCCCCTCGGCATCTACGTCAATGCAATATCGTGGTCGCGGGAGATGGGCGAATGAAGAAGCCGCCGATCCGTACAACCGGAACCCCTTCTTTCCGCAAACCCGCCTTTGTTGCCGTGCTCCTGTCCACCGCTGCGCTGGCCGGATGCGCGACGCCGCAGAAGCCGCCGCAGATCCGCTACGATTCCGATGTGCCGGCATTGCCGGTCGTTCCCGCTGTGCTGAGGGATGATCGGCCGAAGCCGCTGCACATTCCGCCGGGCTGGACGCCGGCGCGTGGGGGACCCACCGCAACCACGCCGACCGACCGGGTTCAGAATGCCAATGCGGCGGCCCGTGTCGAGCCGCGCCGGGAGGGCTACTACAACGCCATCCAGATCTATCCCTGGAGCGAGGGCGCCCTGTATCAGGTCTATGCCGCACCCGGCCAGATCACCGATATCGCACTCGAACCCGGCGAAAGCCTGACCGGCGCCGGCCCGATCGCTGCCGGTGATACCACGCGCTGGATCATCGGTGATACCGAGAGCGGCAGCGGCACGACCCGGCGCGTGCATGTGCTGGTCAAACCCTCACTGCGTGTTCCACGGGATGGTGGGCACTGATTCCACCGGATGATGGGCGCGCGTTCCACGCGATCATGGGCAGCATTTCCACGGCATCGTGGGC
>NZ_SLWL01000021.1 GCF_004342915.1 Camelimonas lactis | reverse complement strand
CTCCGCCAAAAAACGGAGGTCTAGCAGGACTGGCATACTTTTATATCGGTGAGGCACGCCAGAAAATGGCGCACTTTATTCCCGGTGTTCTCAAAAATATATACATACCCGACGTATCGCCGGATCATTCAGAGCCGGTACTGGGCCATCAACAACACCTGGTGCGCGTTTTGCGACCGGCGCGGCATCCCGAAGCCCGTGGGCGTGAAATTGGCGGCCTGATACATGTTGTAGTCATACTGAAGAACCAGGGAGAACGGCGCGACCGGCGTCCACGTCAGGTTGGCGCCGAGATTGTAGTTCACGCCGCCCGATGCGCCATAGGTCGCCCGGGCCTCGGCGTTGCCGAGATAGAAGCGGGCGTACCCGCCAAAGAAGGCCGATTGCAGCTTTGGCGTCCAGTTGTGCAGGAACTGGGCTGTCATGTTCCAGCCTGTAACGCCGCGCAACCTCCCCGATCCGGTCACAAAGGCGTCGGGTGGAGAGAAGTCGCCGCTTGCATTGACCAGACCGAGATAGGTGGTCGCCCCGTTGACGTAGGCAGTCTGGAGAAACAGCGAGTCGCCCGGCGCAATCCGGGGCAGATCGAACACAACGCCCGCCTGTAATGCATAGCCCCAGATTCCCGGGTTCTGCGCCCCCTCGTATCCCTGCGCTGGCGTCGAAAAAGTCTTGGCCTTGACGCGATGCAAGGCGGCCGAGAACTGCAACTCGCCCCACGCGCCCTTTTGGGCAATGACGCCAACAAAATCCGGCACGGAGGTGTTTTGCCTGAAAATGCCTTTTGAGCGGGCGTTGGCCGCATTAATGCCGCCCATGCGGGCCCACGGCTCCTCGACCGACAGCGCAACGCTCCAGCCATGCGCGAATTTATAGGTATAGGCGGCCAGCAACAATTGCTGGCTGTCGCCAATTGTCGCCGGGTCGGTTCCGATTACGTTCGCATTTGCATAAAAATCGAACAGTGAACCGCGATGCCCTAACGTAAATCCGGCATAATCAACATAGGCGTCCCACGGAACCAGACTGAATTTATAAGGCCCGTCAGACCATTCATCGGCGGTTCTGTAACGGAACCGCAGGTTGACAAAGGTTCTGAGCGGCCCGTAGGCCGTGGTCGTCTCCGTGTTCATCTTCACGCCGAGCGTGCCGATGCCGTACCATCTGTCGTTCTTCCCGGGGTATTTTGCATATGTATTAAAATACCCCTCAGCCCACAGATACGCGCCGAACTTGATGCATGTATCGGTTGATTCAGAGTAGAAAGCTGCGTTGTTGTCAGCGGTGCACCGGGCGCGCGCCGCATCGTCCGCCGCCTGGACCGTCGCGGCGGATGACACAAGAAGCGCCATCGCCCCCAGCCCGCCGATAATACAGGAAGGATAAACAGCCACCCCGTTTTCCTCCGGTACGCCGCGAATGGCCGCATGAACGCCGCGTGCCAATCGGGAGCTTGACCATTACTTGCCCGCCACCGGAGCAGACCGGGATATGCGCCATAAGTACTATCCAGAGACCCACCGGCGACGGCGACATCTGATTTGTGCTCGCCTGTTACCGATCAGACAATAGGAAAAGATAAGGTTGGTCGATCAAGTTTAGGTGAGTTTAATCCATCTCAACCATAAAAACATACGTCTCTGCATCCAGTACAGCCAAGTTACAGAGAGCTGTATTTTTTCATAGCCGATTTCCGGCTTTCGGTCGATTTCAGCATTGCACAGGTGCACTGTCAAGCAACAACGTCATAACCTGACTTATTGTCTATAGTATGCGTGGGCCTTCCACCCCGGTCATTCCTGTTCCCGTTCCGGCAACCATTGCCGTCTTGCGAAATCGGCGCCTGTGCGACATCCTGGATGCGCGCATATTCACGGTAACGCCGCGGCTGGAGGGGCGCGGGACATATGCGACGTCGTCCAGCGACAGGCGGATTGCGGTCGGCAATGGTTGCGGCGTGCAGCCGACGCGCGGCGCGCGGGCCAGACGGGAAGCGCCGGTTACAGGACGAATTCCTCGGCAGGCTCCGGAATGACGCTGCGCCAGCCCAGCTCCCCGTCGATACGCGCCTTTAACGCCATGGAGGCCTCCGGTTCGCCGTGCACGATGAACACGCGTCGGGGCGCGCGGCTGAACCCGGAAAGCCAGCGCATCAGCCCGTTGCTGTCGGCATGGGCGGACAGCATGTCCAGTTGCACCACTTCGGCGTTAATGGGCGTCAACGCGCCATGAATCTTGAGCGCTTTCGCGCCCTGTTGCAGCAGGCTGCCCCGCGTGCCGGGCGCCTGGAAGCCAGACAGCAGGATCGTGTTCCTGGGGTTGGGGCCGAAGGTCTTGAGATGGTGCAGGACGCGGCCGCCGGTCATCATGCCCGAAGCGGCAATGACAATCTTGGGAAACGTGCTCGCCGTGATCGCCTTTGAGGCTTCCACGTCATTCGTATAACGGGCGATGCTGAAGGCCGCGCGGCAGACCGCCGGCGACAGGCGGTGGTCGGGAGTGTGCCGGCACATCATGTCCGTGGCGTCGATCGCCATGGGGCTGTCGAGAAAAATGGGGACAGAGCCAAGCCGGCCCGCCTGTTTCAGGGTCCAGAAATGGTAAAGCAGCTGCTGCGCCCGGCCGACCGCGAAAGCCGGAATGACAAGCGTGCCGCCGCGCGCCATGGTGCGCTCCGCGATCGCCCCCAGGGCCATGGCCGGGTCCCCGTCAGGGTGCACGCGATCGCCATAGGTCGACTCCACCATGATGTAGTCGGGCGCGCCGCCAGAAACCGGGTCAGGGAAGAGGGGATCGCCGTAGCGGCCGATATCGCCGGAAAACATCAGGCTGCGACCGCCCCAGCGGATGTCCGCATGCGCGGCGCCAAGAATGTGCCCGGCATGGCGAAATCGCAACGTCGCGCCGCCTGGCAGGCTGACAGTCTTATCGAACGCCACCGCCGCGAAATGATCCATCGCCCGCAGGGCGTCGTCGATCCCATAAAGCGGCAGCGCCGGCTTGTGCCTTGTCAGTCCGTGCCGGTTGAGGAACTCCGCGTCCTTCTCCTGCAGGAACGCGCTGTCCTTGAGGATCAGCTCCGCGACGTCGCGGCTTGCTTCCGTCGCATAAATTTTGCCCCGGAAGCCGTCGCGAACCAGCCGGGGCAGATAGCCGCAATGGTCAAGATGCCCGTGTGTCAGCACCACGGCGTCGATGTCGCGCGGCGACGTCGGCAACGGCGCCCAGTTGAGTTCCCGAAGGTGCTTCAACCCCTGGAACAGGCCGCAATCGACCAGAATACGATGCCCCCCGAAGGTGAGCAGATGCTTCGAGCCGGTCACGGTTCTGGCTGCGCCAAGCGACTTCAATGTCAGCACGTCGGCTCCCTTGTCTCCCCTGCCCTGTCCGAGGATACAACCGGCGGCGCGCACGGGGATAGTCGCCTCACCGCCGTGAGAGCGGCGCGCCCCTGGCTGGCGGGAAGCGGCGCGGCGGGCGGGCCGCGCCGGGATCAAACTGACGGGATGGCGGAAGGCAGCGCTACAAATTCCTGCGGGGACGGGGCGGAACGACGGGACGGCTGATCCGTTCACGTCCGCCTGCCCGCGCTGGCTGCCTCAGCAAGGCTCCCCTTTCAGGGGTGCGGGGGCCGGCCCGCCCGCCCGGCTGCTCGCCGCCAGCGCGCCTGCAAGATCGGCGATCAGATCCTCCCCGGCCTCCAGACCGACCGACAGGCGCAGCAACCCCGCGCCGATGCCAGCGCGCCGCAGTGCATCGGCGTCCATGCTGGCGTGGGTCATGGTGACCGGGTGGGCAACCAGGCTTTCAACGCCGCCCAGGGATTCAGCCAGGGTGAAAATCCGCGTGGCGCCAACAAAACGCCGCGCGGCGGCGGCTCCCTCGCGCAGCTCGAAACTCAGCATGGCGCCAAAGCCCTGTTGCTGGCGTGCGGCCAGGTCGTGGCCGGGATGATCGGGCAGGCCAGGATAGTACACCCTCGCCACCTGCGGTTGCTCACGCAGGAAGCGGGCGATGGCCATGGCGTTGGCCTGCTGTTGCGCCACCCGGGGAAACAGGCTGCGCACGCCGCGCAGGGTCATGTAGGCGTCGAACGGCGCGCCGGTGACGCCGGTGACATTGGCCCAGTGCGCCAGCGCCTCCGCCTCGGCGGCGTCGGCGGCGATCACCGCCCCGCCCACCACATCGGAATGACCGTTGAGATATTTGGTCGTCGAATGAATCACGTAGTCGGCGCCGAGGCGGACCGGCTGTTGCAGGGCCGGCGACAGGAAGGTGTTGTCGACCGCCAGCCGCGCGCCAACGGCTTTTGCCTGCGCGGCGATCGCCGCGATATCGACAATGCGCATCAACGGATTGCTGGGCGTCTCGACCAGCACCAGCGAGGGAACATGCTTCAGCGCGCGGCTCATGGCGGCCGCATCGCCCTGATCAATGAACGCCGCCTCAAAACTGCCCCGCGCGCTGCGGGCCTGCAGCAGGCGGCGGGTTCCGGCGTAGCAGTCGTGCGGCGCCACGACGAAGGCGTCCCGCGGCAGGCGCGACAGCACCAGGTCGATCGCCGCCATGCCTGAACAGGTGATGACGGCCCCGGCGCCGCCCTCCAGTTTCGCCAGGGTGTCGGCCAGCAGGTCGCGCGTGGGGTTGGCGGCGCGCGAATAGTCGTAGCCGCTGGTCGTCCCATAGGCCGGGAAAGCGAAGGTGCTGGTGAGATACAGCGGCGGCGCCACGGCGCCGAAGCGGTCGCCGTCTGCGACGCCGTTGGCGGCCGCCACCGTGTGGGGGTGAACCGGTTTTCCGTCCATGACGGTCTCCCGCTTACGATTGGGCAAGTTGCACAAGCCTGAGGTAAGGGCGCAGTTCCGTCCACCCCTGGGGAAAGCGCGCCTGCGCCTGTTCATTGGAGAGCGCCGGGGAAATGATGACCGGCTCGCCGGGCGTCCAGTTGACCGGCGTGGAGACTTTCTCGTTATCGGTCAGTTGCAGGCTGTCGATGACCCGCAGGATTTCCGAGAAGTTGCGCCCGGCGCTCGGCGGATAGGTCAGCACGAGCCGGATCTTGCGTTTGTCGTCGATCACATAGACGGCGCGCACGGTCACCGTCGGATCCGCCTCCGGGTGGATCATGCCATAGAGGCTGGCGACCTTGCCGTCGGCGTCGGCGAGCAGGGGGAAGTTCAGCGCGTGTTTCTGTGTCTCGGCGATATCCGCGCCCCAGCGCTCGTGCGCGTCCAGCGGATCGACCGACAGGCCGATCACCTTGACGCCGCGCCGGTCCCATTCCGGTTTCAGGCGCGCCACCTCGCCAAGCTCGGTGGTGCACACTGGCGTGAAGTTTTTCGGATGGCTGAACAGCACGCCCCAGGACGATCCGAGCCATTCGTGAAACCGGATAGGCCCCTCGGTGCTCTGCTGCTCAAAATCCGGCGCTGTCTGTCCAAGTTGCAGCGACATGGTTCTGCTCCCCTGTTCTGGTTGAAGCAAACCCGTTCACGTCAGGTGAAACGGAATTTGCATTGTCCTCGCGTTCCGATGGCGTCCCGGTCTTCCGGCGGCGCCAGCCCGCGCTTCCGTAAGGCGTTCAGTCGTTGAAACGCCGGCCCTCCAGCACCTCCGGGACGAGGCCGGCGCGGATGGCGAAATCGCCGAAATGCTCGCCCGGGGCGCGCTCACGGGCGTAGCGGCCGAGCGCGCTGTCGAGACAGTCAAGGATCGCCTGTTCACCGACGTTCTCAAGCGCCATCTTGTTGAGGCGCTGGCCGTGAAAGCCGCCCCCCAGATAGAGATTGTATTTGCCAGGCGCCCGCCCGGTCAGGCCGATCTCGGCGATGTAGGGCCGGGCGCAGCCGTTGGGACAGCCGGTCATGCGGATGGTGATCGGCTCGTCCTGGAGGCCGTATCGATCAAGGATGGCGTCGATCTTGCCGACAAGCGCCGGCAGGTAACGCTCGCTCTCCGCCATGGCGAGACCGCAGGTCGGAAAGGCGACGCAGGCCATGGAGTTGCGGCGCAGGCCGCTGCCGCCGTTCAGGGCGTCAAGCCCGTGTTCGCGCAGCAGCGCCGCCATGGCCGGCCGGTCCGCGGCTTCGATGTCGGCGATCACCAGGTTCTGGTTAGGCGTGACGCGGAACCGGCCGGCATGGCGACTGGCCACGGCGCGCAGGGCGTCGAGCAGGGCCAGGCCGCCGACATTGCTGATGCGGCCATTCTGCACGAACAGGGTGAAATGCCAGCGTCCGTCCGCGCCTTCCCGCCAGCCCAGCGCATCGCCGTTCGAGGTGAAGGCATATGGTCGGGCCGGCGCCAAAGCGTAGCCCAGCCGCGCCTCGATCTGGGCCCGGATGACATCCAGCCCCTTGTCGTCAATGGTGTATTTGAAGCGCGCCCGGCTGCGGTCAACCCGGTCGCCGAAATCACGCTGCACGCCGATCACCGCGTCGCAAACGGCTATGACCTGATCCTTCGGAATGAAGCCGATGACGCTGGCGAGCCGGGGATAGGTGGCTGGCGCGTTGTCGGTCCGGCCCATGCCGCCGCCAATGGCGACGTTGAAGCCCTTCAGCTCCTCGCCCTCGGCGATAGCGATGAAGCCCAGGTCCTGGG
The DNA here is from genome assembly GCF_004342915.1 of Camelimonas lactis. Lineage (GTDB taxonomy): Bacteria > Pseudomonadota > Alphaproteobacteria > Rhizobiales > Beijerinckiaceae > Camelimonas > Camelimonas lactis. Next base: position 30,337 of record NZ_SLWL01000021.1, on the reverse strand, counting down.
CGTAGACATCAATGTCATTGACCGGGGGAATGACGAAGCCGATCTTGAATTTGCGCGGCAGATAGGTCGCGCCGTACAGCGGCTCCTCCGGGCCGGATCCCGCGCCCTTTTCCTCCGCGCCATACCAGATTTCGTCATAGGCGCCGGTTTTGGGGATGGCGTGGTTGCTGGCCTTGACCGCCAGGGCGAGCACTTCGGCGTGCAGGGCGGACAGCTCCGGGTTGATCGAGGCCATGACGCCACGCGTATCGTCGCCACAGGCGGCGCGAGTATCGAGCAGCACGTCGCGCAAGCCCTGGATCACCGGGCGCAAATCCTGCTTGCGCACATGGTGCAACTGAAAGGTCTGCCGTGTCGTCAGGCGCAACGATTCACCGGCGTGGCGGCGCGCCAGTTCATCCAGCTTCAGCCATTGCGCCGGCGTCAGCACGCCGCCTGGCAGGCGCACCCTGGCCATGAAACGGTAGGCTGGCTCCAGCTTGCGACGCCGGCGTTCATCGCGGATATCGCGGTTGTCCTGCTGGTAAAGTCCGTGAAACTTCATCAGCTTGATGTCGTCGCCAGGAACGGCGGCGGTCAGCTCCGCCTCCAGCCCCGCGGCGATGGAGCCGCGAAGCTGCCGGCTGTTGGCTTTCATGGTTTCGTCGGGGCCGAGCCGCTCGAGCGGCTGTGAAATATCGCGGCTCCGGTCGATGACGGCGTCGGTCATGACTGTGCTTTCAGTAAACATCGATCTGGTAACGGTGACTGGCCTGCAGGGCGGCGATGTAGTCATGCGCCGCAGCGACGCCCTTGCCGCCATGCCGCTGCACGATGCCGAGCAGGGCCGCGTGCACGTCCGGGGCAAGGCGGCTGGCGTCGCCGCAGACGTAGAGATGCGCGCCATTCTCCAGCCAGTCGAAAACATCGCGGCCATGCTCGGCCAGGCGGTGCTGCACATAGGTTTTCGCCGCGCCGTCGCGGGAAAAGGCGACGTTCATCCGTGACAGGACGCCATCGCGCAGGAAGCCCTGCCATTCGGTCTGGTAGAGAAAGTCGCTGTCGAAGTTGCGCTCACCGAAGAACAGCCATGACGGCCCACGCGCGCCGCGCGCCTCCCGCTCCTGAACGAACGCCCGATAGGGGGCGACGCCCGTGCCGGCGCCGATCATGATGATGGGGATATCGTCGCCCGGCAGGCGGAAGTGCGGATTTGGCTGGACATAGACCGGCAGCACGCCGCCGTCGGGGCAGCGTTCGGCCACGTGGCTGGAGGCGACGCCGGCGCGGTCAATGCCGTTGAGCTGGTAACGGACCGTGCTGATGGCCAGATGGGCTTCATCGGGGGCGAAAGCCAGGCTGGACGCAATCGAATACAGCCGCGGCTGCAATGGCCGCAGGCCGGCGACAAACGTCTTCGCGTCGACGCCGCGGGCCGGATATTTACGGAGCAGATCGAGCACATGGTTGCCGCGCAACATGGCGCCGCGGGCGTCGGCGGCGTCCGGCCCGAGCAACGCAGCGAGGTCTTCCGCCCGCGACAGCCCCGCCCAATGTTCAAGGAAGCGCGGGGTCGCGGTGGTGATTTCCAGCCGGTCACGCAGCGCCTCGCCCAAAGGCAGCGCGCCGCCACGCAGCTCCACCCCGGCGTCGGCGGGCAGACCGACAGCCTGCAACACGGCGCCGACCAGGGCCGGATCATTGCGGGGCGTCAGACCGAGCGCATCGCCCGGTTCGTACGCCAGCCCCGAGCCCTCGAGCGACAGCTCCAGGTGACGGATTTCCTTGCTGGAGCCTGAAGAAGTCAGCGCGATGTTGTCGATCACCGCCGCGCCGAAGGGGTTGCGCTTGTCGAAGGCGTTGACCGGCTGCCCCGTGGGCGCGGGTCGCGGGCCTGACGCCAGGCCGCTGGTTGGCCGGGCGCCGGCCAGGCCTGCTTCCTCTGGCGCGAAACGGGCGACCACGTCCGCCATCCAGGCCGCAGCCGGTTCGTCATAGTCGATATCGCAATCGACGCGATCGCGCAGCCGGGCAGCACCCAGTTCCGCCAGGCGCGCGTCCAGACGCCGGCCGGCGCCGCAAAAGAATTCGTAGGAGGAATCGCCCAGCGCCAGAACGGCGAAACGGACGTCGGCGAGGCGCGGCGCCCGGCGCCCTTCGATGAACTCGAAAAAGCCGGCGGCCGACGCTGGCGGATCGCCCTCCCCGTGGGTGGAGACGATGAACAGCAGGTCCTGCTCGTCCTTCAGCGCCCGCGTTTTGTAGGCGGCCATGTCCGCGACTTCTGCAACGCGGCCACTGGCGCTGATTTTGCCTGCCAGATCAGCGGCCAGCGCGGCGCTGTTGCCGGTTTCGCTGCCGTAAAGCACCGTGAGGCTGCGCGTGGACGCCTCTGGCGCGACGGCCGGGGCAGCGGCCGGTTGCAGGCCGGACGCCTGGCGCTGATGCTCGACGCCAGAGAGAAAGCCGCTGGCCCAGAGCAACTGCCTGTCGTCCAGCGACTGCGCCAGCTGCCGCAGCAGGTCCCATTGCCCGGCTGAAAGGCCCGAACCGAAAGCGACCAGGCTGGCGCCGAATGCGGCGCCGTCCTGTGGGGATGAAGCCCCTTCGCGCCCGGCGCCATCCGGCCCGCCGGAGATCAGGTCCTGGTTTCGAAATTCAGATATGCCCATGGTTTTCTGGCGCCTCGCGGGCGGCGGCCCGTGCCGGCGGCCCGTTATTCACATTATTACATTGTTATTCATTTCAATTCCTCAGTGAGAATGGCATTTCGCCAGTCTCCTAACAAATTCATTTGATTGCGTTTAAATGCATAAATTTTAATATGAAGCCATGGATGTTCATCAGGCCCGCACATTCCTCGAAATCGCCCGCAGCGGCAGCTTCGTCGCCGCGGCGGACAGCCTGCACATTACCCAGACAGCGGTCAGCGCCCGCATCCGCACGCTCGAAGGGCTGCTGGGGCGGCGGCTGTTCATTCGCAACAAGGCGGGCGCGCGACTGACGCCGGCCGGGGAACGGCTGCTGCGGCATGCCCGCGTCATGGTGCAGGCGTGGGAGCGGGCCCGGCAGCAGGTCGCCCTGCCGCCGGGTCGCCGGGAAGGCGTGATCATCGGCGGCGAGTTGAGTTTGTGGCGGCCGCTGCTGGCGGACTGGCTGGTGCTGATGCACCGGCAACATCCCGATATCGCGCTGCGGGCCGAGGTGGACAGTCCCTCCAGCCTGCTCGCCCGCGTCCAGGACGGCGCGCTTGATCTGGCGGTGCTGTACCATCCGCCGACATGGCCAAACCTGGTGTCGGAACTGTTGCAGGAAGAGAAGCTGGTGCTGGTCACCACCGATCCCGGCGGCGCCTTCATGCCGGACCAGTATGTGCAGGTCGACTGGGGTGCGGCTTTCGCCGCCAATTTCCAGGCGGCCTTTCCGGAAACCGGCGCGCCGCCGGTTTCCATCTCCCTGGGACCGCTGGCGCTGACCTACCTGCTGACCGTCGGCGGCTGCGGCTATTTCCGGCTTGGCGCGGCCCAGCCATTCCTTGACGAGGGGCGTTTGCGCCGGGTCAGCAACGCGCCGGAATTTTCACACTCTGCCTTCGCCGTCTATCCAGGCCGCTCCGACACCGATGTGCTGCAACTGGCCTTGCAGGGTCTGCGACAGACCGCCAGCACGGGCGCCGCGCCAACGATATGAGGTTCACGCAACATTCAGCCGCCGGCCTGGGCCGACCCCGCCGAACGCCCCCTGACGCGCATACCCGGGAAACGGCGTGGCCCGCACGGGGCATGTTTGCGCCGGATTTCCCCGCGACCGCGCGGACCCGGCAGCCCGCCGTCAGGGCGTTGGCGTGGCCGGAGCCTGGGTGATGGCGTCGCCGCGCCCCAGCCCGTCAGGAGGCGCGTTCGAAACCATGTCTTTTGCCCGGCGCTCCTGAACCGCCGGATCGACATCGTGCCAGGCCGGACGCTGTCCAAACAGGCCGAAGATATCGCCAGATACGAAACGCGGCGGCTCGCGGATGTCGTCCAGCAACGATTCTGTATAGATTCCAGCAATGTCGGCGGGGCTGTATCCCATCAGCTCCAGCAATGTCGGGGCGATGGCAAAATGCGACGCCCGCCCCCGAATGCGTCGGGTTGCCGCGACGAACCTCTCCTGCAACGACCTGTCGCCGGTGGCGACCATCAGCGGAACAATGCCCTCCTGCGGGTCGACGTTCCCCAGTGCGCTGCAATGGGTCAGACGGTTGGGGCTGAAATGCTGTCCGTGATCCGATGTGTATATCAGCGTCGTGTCATCGTTGCTGGACTCGCGCACAAGCCTCGCCATTGTCCTGTCCGTGGACCATGAGATGGCCCTGCCATAGGACGCCGGGGCCCCTGCTTCCATGGCGGCGTCGGCTCCAGGGTCCGGCGTAAAAGCGGGCGGCGCATTGTCCTGATAGGGAAAATGCGCGCCGTTCTTGTTGGCGTAAATGAAAACACGATCGCCCGCCGCCAGCTCATCCAGAACCAGGTTGACGAGCTCATCATCAAGCGCGTGGGCCGGACGGCCGCTGTCCAGCTTGTGCAACCTGTCAATCCCGACAGCCTCTCCAGGCGTCATGAAATTCTGCAGCTTGCCATAGACACGGATAAAGCCGGCCTGGGCGTCGATATAAACCGTGCGGAAGCCGGCGGCCCGCGCGTACTGCCAGACGGTCGGGCTGGTCAGGACGCTGTGAAACAGGTCATCACGCCGCGCCATGAAGCGCAGCAGGGCGTTTGAAATATTGGAGCAGTTTCCCGCCGAGACGGCAGGCCCGAAGTCGATCCAGCGCCTGCTTTCGGCAGCCATTTGCGGCGTCAGGGCATTACCCGGCGTCAGGTTGATGAAGTCCGCGCGGATACTTTCGTCAACGATCATCACCACGGCGCGCGACAACGGCTTGCCGGGAGACATGCGAACCGGCTGCCGCTCGGGAAACGCCGCAGTATTGATTTTGTAACTGGCCAGGGATGCCAGCGCGAGAGGCGCAAACTGTTTCGGCATCGCCTCGGACCCCTTGCCCTGGCGATACAGCACCACCAGGGCTATGAGCAGGATGGGCGCAACCGGCGCGATGGCCGCCAGCCTCTTCCAGTGGCCGCCGGCGCTTGAAAAGAACCCTGGCGGCATGGCGAAAGCAAGCAGACTGACCGCAAAAACCGCAACCGCCGGTATGATGGCATTGGCAAAAAAGGTCGCGGCCCGCCCAACCTCATGACGGGCAGACCAGAAGTTCAGCAGATCGTAGATGAAAAACTCGGCGCCCTGGGCCACATGGTAACCATAGGCCGCGGCCCCGGCGACGCTGACCGGAACGGCCCATAGCAGCCGCACCCCGGGCCTGGGGTGAAATGCCGCCGCCGCCATGGCCGCCAATGCGCAGAGCCAGAGGCCCGAAAAGATCAACAGGGTAAGGAGCCGGTTATCCGTAGCCAGGAAAACCATGCGGGCGCCGACGCCGGGATTGGTGAGAACAAGGACGCCGGCGAGCAGCGCCAGCTTGACGGCAAGCAGGCCCCGGTCAACACGCAGTTTCGCAAGCCCCGCCATGCGCCCAACCCCGCCCCAGTCCATCGCGCCAGGCCCATCCGCGCGGATCCATCCCGCACTGAAATATCCGGGCGCTCCGAATTGCGAAGAATGACCATTTTATGACACGCGCCACGCTATTCTTGCGAAGATAAATGATCCAGATCATCAAAATTGGTAGGCGCCCCTTCCAAAGGGTTGGAAACAGTCGGCAGACCTCCACCCGGCGCGGCGGCGCATGTCTGCCGGAAGATGCGCCATCGCCAACCATCTTCCTGTCGCGGCTTGAGATATTTGCAGGTCTTTTGGCGGAAGCCGCTGATACAGGGCGCGGAATTCTCTTAACCGGGGCCGGCAGTCGCAAGGCTGTTCGCGGCGCCCTTGCAGCGACGCATGCGCTCCATGACGTTCGCGAAGTTGTCGCTATCAATCGATAGATTTAAATTGATATTTAAATTATATGCGCTTCATGAACCTGCGCGACACGGCGCATGGAAGTAAGGGGGGAAACCATGGACAGACGCAAATTCCTGCTGGCTGGCGCAGGCGCGCTTGGCGCCAGCGCGCTTGGCGGCGCGCCGGCGGTTGCCGGCGGGGTGAAGAAGTATGACAGGGGCGCAAGCGATACCGAGATCCGCCTTGGCCAGACGATCCCGTATAGCGGCGCGGGCTCGGTCTATGGCGTTGTCGGCCTCGCCCAGGCTGCATATTTCGATGAGCTGAATGAGAAAGGCGGCGTGAATGGCCGCAAGATCAGGTTCATTTCTCTTGATGACGCCTATAGCGCTCCCAAGACCGTGGAGGCGACCCGTCGCCTTGTGGAGCAGGAGGAGGTTCTTGGCCTGTTCGGTTCGCTCGGCACCGCCACCCAGGCCGCCGTGCAGCGGTATCTGAACAGCAAGAAAATTCCGCAGCTTCTGCTGAATGCCGGCGCGCCACGCTGGAACGACCCTCAAAAATTCCCGTACACGACGCCGGGCATTCCGCTTTACTCGATCGAGGGGCGCATCCTGGCGAATTATGTCGCCGCGCGGAAACCCGGCGCAAAAATCGCGGCGCTTTATCAGAACGATGAATTTGGCCGCGATTACATCAAGGCTTTCCGTGAAGGACTGGGCGACCGGGGAACAATCGTCGCCGAGGCCCACTACGATCTTACCGACGCCACGGTCGATTCACAGATGCTGAAGCTGGTCCAGTCGGGCGCCGATATATTTTACAATTGCTCGTCCGCCAAGGCGGCCTCGCAATCCATCAGAAAGGCGCACGAACTGGGCTGGACCGCGGAGCAGGTCCTGATCAGCACCTCGACCAGCGCCTCCATTCTGAATGCGGCTGGCAAGGCGGCGGCGCAGGGCATTGTCGCGGCGCATTACGTCAAGCAGATTGGCAGCAAGCGTTGGGAAAATGACCCCGGCGTCAGGACCTGGCAGGCGCTTCGCGCCAAACGCCTGCCCAATATCACGCCGGACAATTCCACGGCCTTCCTGGGTTACGGGGTCGCCGTGCTGATGCACCAGATTCTGGAGCGGTGCGGCGACGAGCTGACGCAAGAGAACCTGCTGCGTCAGGCCACCAGCCTCCAGGGCATCACCACGCCGGCGCTGCTGCCTGGTATTTCTTACGCAGCCACGCCAACAGACTATTCACCGTTCAACGCCCTGATCATGGGCAAATACAACGACGGTGAATGGGTGCTCGGCGACAGGGTGACCGCAGCGGGCTGAAAAACCGGCCAGGGACGGGGCCAACGTCGCCCCGTCCCCGCCTCCATTCACGCAACGTTCCCGACCCGGCGCTTCCCCGCCAGGCATGGCCCCAGTGGGCGCCGCCTGACCGCGTCAGGCCGCTGGCTTCCGTACGCCCGTCGCCCAATTAAACGCTCATTTGAAACAGGCGCGCCGGGAGCGCCCGACCGCATGCGGCCGGCGCCGGACCAGATTTTACCGGTTGCGGAGCACGGCTCCATCGCCGCCTTTTACCCGGATCGGGCAGCAGGGCGCGCCCGTGACGCCGAATGACGCCGCGCGGACCCTTGTTCCAAAGAAATAGCCGGCGGCGCCCGGCGCCGGCGCCTGTATCCCCGACGGCGCCTGTGCCCCCGGTGGAAACGCCGCGGGATACTGGCGGCTTCTCCTGTCCTGCATCCAGCGCTGGGCGCCCCTCATCAGTCGCCAAACTGCTTTCACATGGCAACGAAATCCGGCAAGCTTGAATTCAATTGACCCACGTCATTGATTCACTCGAATTGCAAGGGGTCGATCAGGCATAGCCAGGTATTTTATTCAGGGACCCGCAGGATAACGCCCCATGCGCCTCACGCTGCCCAACGCCCACAGCGCCCCCGCCGCCGACCGGGACTACGCCAGCATGATCTGGCAATACCGACAGGCGGAAACGATCGCCGCGATGATCCATGTGGGCAACGAACTTGGCCTGTTCACGGCGATGGCCGATGCGGGACCACTGACTGCGGACGCGTTGGGGGAAAGAACGGGCCTGCATCCGCGCTGGCTGCTGGAATGGATGCGGTTGCAGGCGGCTGCGCGTGTTCTGGTCTATTGCGGCGAGGATAGTTTTCAGTTGCCGGCGGAAGCCAACGCCCTGCTGGCTGACAAATCCTCCCGGGCGTTTGCGGCGGACAACTTCGCCGGCGGCCCCACGCCTGCGCAGCTTGACGGCCTCATGGAATCTTTCCGCACTGGCATCGGTAAAACCTACGAATCCGAAGGCATGGACGGCGTGACCAGGAGCGAGGAGCGGCATCGTAAATCGGCCGAACAGCAGGTCGTGCCAAAGATGATCCCGGCCCTGAGCGGCGTGCTGGAGAAACTCACGCAAGGCGGGTTGGTGGCGGATGTGGGCTGCGGGGACGGGGCGTTGGTGCTCGCTATGGCAAAGGCGTTCCCCAACTCGGTTTTTCACGCCATGGAGCCCAACAGATTTTCCATTGCCCATGTAGAACGGCGCATCGCCGAATACGGGCTTGGCAATGTGCATACGTTCATCGCGCCCGCCGAACGTTTTCCGCATGACGAACGCTACGATCTGATTGTGACATTCGACTGCATTCACGATATGCCTCACCCGCAAAACGCCATCCAGGAGATCTATCGGCATCTGCGCCATGACGGCACATGGTTTATCAAGGATATCCGCTCGAAGCCGAAGTTTGAGGACAATCTGCGCAACCCGATGCTGGCGATGATGTATGGCTTCTCCCTGTTCTCCTGCATGGCGTCGGGCATGTCGGAGCCAGGCGGCGCGGGTCTTGGCACGTTGGGATTTAACCCCGAAGTCGCCGAGCGCATGAGCCGGCAGGCCGGCTTTACCCGGTTCAGGATGCACGACTTCCACGATCCTGGAAATCTCTACTATGAGGTTCGCCCTTAAGCCCGGGCAATAGAGGGATCGCATGGGGAAACAGCCGCCGCGACGGGCCGGGACAAGCGGACCCGCGCCCATGGCGTCGGCGCGGCTGACCGTAGACGGTCTTGCCGCCGGGCGTGGCCGCGCGGCCTGGAGCCTGGCGGCCGCCATGACCGGGGCGCTGGCGCGAGGCTATGGCGCAGGGATCGCCCCATGCCCCTGCTATGGAATTCGGCCAGGTTGAACGGCGGTTCATTTCGCCTTGTTGTTGCGGACACTTGCGACAATGTTGGGGAGACTGTCATGAACATCACGCGCAGAGCCGCGACATTTGGCGGACTGGGACTGCTGGCCGCGGCTGCGATGAGCCGCTCCGCCCTGGCCCAGCACGGCTCGTTCCTTGGCATCGAGGACGGCCTGGAAGATTTCTGGACCGCGACCAACGCCTATATCTACGGTTACCCCCTGGTGACGATGGAGCTGACGCGACGGGCCCTGACCAACGTGGCGCAGCCCGAGGGCACAAAGGCGCCCATGGGACAGCTCATCAAGATGCGCCACTACCCTGACGCCTCTTTCCGTGACGTTACGGCGCCCAACGCCGATACGCTTTACACCACGGCATTCTTTGATGTTGGCAAGGAGCCGTGGGTTCTCAGCATCCCGGACATGAAGGATCGATATTTCCTCATGCCCATGCTGGACGGCTGGACGAACGTGTTCCAGGTTCCCGGAAAGCGGACCACCGGCACAAGCGCACAGACCTATGCGATCACCGGGCCTGGCTGGAAGGGCGACCTTCCCGACGGCGTGCGCGAGTACAAGTCGCCAACGGACATGGTCTGGCTGCTCGGCCGCATCTACTGCACCGGCACGCCGGAAGACTATGCTGCGGTTCACAAGCTGCAGGACGCGTTCCGCCTGGTTCCCCTGAGCTCCTACGGCAAGGCCTACACGCCGCCTCCGGGCAAGGTGGATCCGTCCGTGGACATGAAAAAGTCCGTGCGGGATCAGGTGAACGGCATGGACGCCGTCGCCTATTTCACGCTTCTCTGCAAGTTGATGAAAACCAATCCGCCGGCGGCCGCCGATGCGCCGGAACTGGAGAAATTTGCCCGCATCGGCATCGTCCCGGGACAACCCTTCGACGCGAGCAAGCTGAAAGCCGACTTTGTCAGGCGGATACCGCAGGTCGGCTTCGACCGGATCATGTTGCAATTCAAGATCAATGATGCAGTGAAGCACGAGAAGGGATGGGCTTTTACTACCAAAACCGGCGTCTATGGCGCGAACTACCTGATGCGCGGGCTTATCACCGCCATCGGTCTCGGCGCCAACCGCCCCCAGGACGCGGTCTATCCCACGTCGACGGCGGACGCCGGGGGCAGCAAGTATAATGGCGGCAACAAATATGTCATGCACTTCCCCAAGGGGCATCTGCCGCCAGTGCAGGGGTTCTGGTCACTGACCATGTACAACAGCCAGTACTTCTTTGTTGAAAATCCACTGAACCGTTATTCGATCAGCCCGCGGCAGGATCTCAAATCCAACCCCGACGGGTCGACCGATCTCTACATCCAGCATGAATCGCCGGGGAAGGACAAGGAATCCAACTGGCTTCCCGCGCCGGCCGGAGACTTCCTGCTGATGCTCCGCATGTACTGGCCAAACGAAACGGACCCCTCGATCCTCGATGGCTCCTGGAGCATTCCCGCAGTCAGGAAAGTTTGAGAGCCTGCTTGACGGCCGGGGGGGTCGGGCTGGCGCATTGCCATGCAGTTTGCTGGATCCGCGTGGCCTGCCGCACCCACGATGCGCGGCAGGCTGGCGGCGACCAGACCTTCAGCGCTGATCCGTCCGGTCGGGCGCCTGGAAGCGATCAGGTTCAGGAATGCCGGAGCCTTCATTCCCTGCACCGGTCGCCAGCAGGTCATTCTGTATTGGCAGTTCGCGCCGCAACGGGTCGTGATGGGCGGCGCGGTCGGGGAACGTGAGCGGACGCCTGCCCTGGCCAGGCGGCGGCCCGCGGTCAGGGGCCATGCTCGCCGCCGGCGTCAGGCGGGTGGTTGCCGGCGCGGGCCTGAAGGCGGGCGAAATCGGTCACGGTCACCCGCTGGCGGCCGCCCGCGATAATGCCCATGGCTGTCCATGCGGCAAGCAGGCGGCTGACGCTATGCAGAGTCGCCCCCGTCATCTCGGCGATGTCCTGACGCGATAACGGAAAGCTGATCTCCAGCCCCGCTCCTGTCTGGCGGCCGCTCTGCCGCGCCAGCCGGCACAGCGCCCGCGCCACGCGCTGCTCCACCTGCCCGGTTGCCATATCAATCAGCTGGGCCTGCGTGTCCTGCAACCGCCGGCCAACCGTCCGGCAGGCGGCGGCGGCGAAGCCCGGCGTCCGGGCCATGAAACGCTCCCAGAGGCTGCCCGGCCAGGCCAGCGCCACGCAATCAACAGCCGCGATGGCGCTGGCCGGATAAGTCGCCTGGCCAATGGCCTGGGCAATGCCGATCAGCTGGCCAGCGCCAATATAACGCATGATCACCTGATCGCCGGCGGGCGTTGTCCGGACCACCCGCACGTGGCCATCCAGCAGCAGGAAAAAGGCGGCGGCCTCCTCACCCTCCGCGAAAACCGCCGTCTCCCGCTCAATCCGCAGCACGCGGGCGTCTGCGAGAATCGCATCAAGCATCTCCGGCCCCGCGCCCTGAAACACCTCCATGTCGGCGATCAGGGTCCGGTCAGGCTTCCGCATGGCGCCGCCAACACCGCCGCCTGCATCTGAATTGCGCATCACCGTCCCCCAACGTTTCCATGCGTCCCGGCCAGAAACAGCCAACTCTTTGCGCTATCGCAAACCGGTCCGCCGCATCGCCATTTATAGTCCCCCCGACATCGGGTGTCATGAACACCAGCGGGAGAGGACCACCATGATCGGACGGATTGCATTGGCCGCGACAATGATGGCGACGGCCATGGGATTCGCGCAGGCCGCGGACCACGAGATCAGGATGCTGAACAAGGGCGCCGGGGGGTTCATGGTGTTTGAGCCCGCCTTCATCCAGGCCGCCGTCGGCGACACGGTCACCTTTGTCCCAACGGACAAATCGCACGACGCGGGCTCGATCACGGGAATGGCGCCGGCCGGCTCAATGCCGTTCAGGGGCAAGATCAATGAAAAGCTGACGGTGAAGCTTGATGCCGAGGGCTTGTATGGCGTCAAATGTACGCCGCACTATGGCATGGGCATGGTGGCGCTGATCGCTGCCGGCAAACCGGTGAACCTGGATGAAGCCAGGGCCGTGAAGCACCCCGGAAAAGCCCAAAAGGCTTTCGAGGCGCTTCTGGCCAGAGCCGCAGCCGCGCAATAGTCCGCGAAGCCGCCGTCGCCACAACGGGCTGGAGGACCAGCATGTCGATTCTGCGCTTCCGCCCGGACGCCCCGCCGGCCCTGCTCTCTTACGGCTTTCGGCCATTCTTCCTGCTCGGCGCGCTCTACGCCGGGCTCGCGGTTCTGATCTGGCTGCCAATGCTGCGGGGGGCGCTCGAAACGCAGAGCTTGTTCGCGCCCCTCGACTGGCACATTCACGAAATGCTGTATGGCTATCTGGCCGCCATTCTCACGGGCTTCCTGCTCACCGCCATCCCCAACTGGACCGGACGACGGCCGGTTCAGGGCTATCCCCTGCTGGGCCTTGCGCTGCTCTGGATCGCGGGGCGGATCGCCGTTTTCTTTTCGGCCGACATCGGCTGGCTGGCGACGACGGTGATCGACTGCGCCTTCCTGACGGCGGTGACGGCGGCGGCGATGATCGAGATCATGAACGGCCGCAACTGGCGTAACCTCATGGTCATCATTCCGGTCAGCATCTTCGCGCTGTCCAATATCCTGTTCCACCTGGAGGCGCATTTCGCCGGTGTTTCCGACATGGCGCGCCGGCTCGGCATCGGCGCCGCCGTTGTTCTCATCGTGCTGATCGGCGGGCGCATCATTCCGGGCTTCACGCGCAACTGGCTGGCGCGCGAGAACCCGGGCAGGCTCCCGGCGCCGGTCAGCCGGTTCGACATGGCGACGGTTTTGCTGACCGCGTTCAGCCTCGCGCTCTGGACGCTCGCCCCAGCCACCCTGGCCACCGGCTTTTTGTTGATGATCGCCGCTGCGTTCAACGCCGTCCGGCTGGCGCGATGGGCCGGCTACCGGGCGTTACGTGATCCGCTCGTCATGATTCTTCACCTCGGCTACGTGTTCGTTCCCGTTGGCCTGTTGCTCGTGGGTTGGCAGATCGTGGACCCGGCCCGCCTTTCCCCCGCAGCCGGCATTCACGCCCTCGGCGCCGGCGCCATTGGCGTGATGACCCTGGCGGTGATGGTGCGCGCGACCCTGGGCCATACGGGGCGCGCCCTGCGCGCCGGTCCCGCCGGATGCGCGGTTTTCACGGCGGTGCTGATCGCCGCGATGACCCGCATCGTCGCCGGTCTGAACCTCGCCGGCCCATGGCTGGTGGAGTTGAGCGGCGCCGCATGGGCCGCGGCCTTCATCGGCTTCGTCCTGCTTTACGGCCCCATGCTGCTTGGCCCGCGCGTGGAGCGCCAGGCCCCATGAAGCCTCGGGCCCCACAACCACGCCCAAACGCCGCCGGCGATTGTCGGAAACGCAACGGCAACCTCCGGCTTTTCGCCGGCCCAATCCTGGCGGCCGCCGCTTCAGCGGGTTCCTGCCGGAACGGAGCCGATCCGGCGATCCAGAATCTGGAGATCGCAGCGCGCCATTATTTGCTGGCAGTCGGCAAAGAAGCGCGATTACTGTCAATGTCTGGAGGCATCGGCCGACCGCGATCCCATGCGGCTGAGCCGGCGACGGCTGGAGAGGACTGGGAATGGCAGGACGCCGGCGGCCGCCCCCGTGGCGGTGGCGCCAGGGCCGGAAATCCCGATGTGCGCTGGGCGATTATATCGCATGGCGGGCCGCGGGGAGCTAATATACAAACACAGCATGTATAGTTAGGGGCGGACTACACGGGGAACATCACTGCACGAAAGGCGGCCTTTCCGGACGTCGCCAGAGCCAACGCCGCCAGCGAATAGCTGGACAGCGACCGGGTTTCTGCGCCCTGAATGGACGTATGTTTTACGTTCGCGCAAATAAAAACGTGTAATCCAGGTTGGGGAACCGTTTCATGAAGTACGGAACAGAGATTGTATTCTCTGCAATACTCACGCTCATAGCCCTGCTGGGCGCCGCTTTCGCGGTCGACGACGCCTTCCGCTATCACATGCTGATCGCGGTCGTTCTCCTTGGCGGCTTCACAATCGCCCTGATGCGGAAAGAGGATTTCGCGCCCGCCGGGCCTGTCGATGACACCCGGTATATGGACGGGCCAATCCGCTATGGCGTCATCGCCACGGTGTTCTGGGGCGTGGTCGGTTTTCTCGCTGGCGTGCTCGTCGCGGCCCAGCTGGCTTTCCCCGACCTCAACCTGGAGCCCTGGCTGAATTTCGGCCGCCTGCGGCCGTTGCACACGTCCGGCGTCGTGTTCGCCTTCGGCGGCAACATCCTGATCGCCAGCTCGTTCTATGTGGTGCAGCGCACCTGCCGCGCGCGCCTGTTCGGCGGTAACCTGGCCTGGTTCGTCTTCTGGGGCTACCAGCTGTTCATCGTCATGGCGGCGACCGGTTATCTGCTGGGCATCACCCAGTCGCGCGAGTACGCGGAGCCCGAGTGGTACGTCGACCTGTGGCTGACCATTGTCTGGGTGGTGTATCTCTTCGTCTTCATGGGAACCGTTCTGCGGCGCAAGGAACCGCATATCTACGTCGCCAACTGGTTCTACATGTCGTTCATCATCACAATTGCGATGCTGCACGTGCTGAACAACCTGGCCGTGCCGGTTTCGTTTGTTGGTTCGAAGAGCTATTCGGCTTTCTCGGGCGTGCAGGACGCCGTCACCCAGTGGTGGTACGGCCATAACGCGGTGGCGTTCTTCCTGACGATCCCGTTCCTGGCGATGATGTATTATTTCGTGCCGAAGCAGGTGAACCGGCCGATCTATTCCTATCGCCTGTCGATCGTGCACTTCTGGTCGATCATCTTCCTCTATATCTGGGCCGGCCCGCACCACCTGCACTACACGGCGGTTCCTGACTGGGCGCAGACCCTCGGCATGGTGTTCTCGATCATGCTGTGGATGCCCTCATGGGGCGGCATGATCAACGGCCTGATGACGCTTTCCGGCCGCTGGGACCTGATCCGCACCGACCCGATCGTGCGCCTGATGGTGGCGGCGATCGCCTTCTACGGCATGGCGACCTTCGAGGGGCCGATGCTGTCGATCAAGTCGGTCAACGCGCTCTCGCACTATACGGACTGGACCATCGCCCACGTCCACGCCGGCGCCCTCGGCTGGAACGGCATGATCACCTTCGCCGCCGTCTACTTCCTGGTCCCCAAGCTTTGGGGGCGCGAGCGGCTCTATTCGGTCCGCATGGTCAACTGGCACTTCTGGCTGGCGACGCTGGGCATCGTGCTCTACGCCTCCTCCATGTGGGTGTCGGGCATCATGCAGGGCCTGATGTGGCGCGAGTACGATTCGCAGGGCTTCCTCGTCTACTCGTTCGTGGAAACCGTCGCCGCCATGCACCCCTATTACGTGATGCGCGTCACGGGCGGGCTGTTCTATCTCACCGGCGGCTTCCTGATGGCATGGAACGTTTACCAGACCATCCGGGGACGGGTGCGCGACGAGACCCCCATGGGGGTTCCGGCGCCTGTCGCGGGCGCCGCTGTGCAGCCGGCCGCGTAAGGAGTGAAATCCATGTCTTTTCTGAATCGTCACTCCAGGCTGGAAAAGAACGCCACCCTGCTGCTGATCATGTCGCTGCTCGTGGTGACGGTGGGCGGCATCGTCGAGATCGCGCCGCTGTTCTACCTGCAGAACACCGTTGAGAAGGTCAAAGGCATGCGGCCCTACACGCCGCTGGAGCTCGCCGGCCGCGACATCTACATCCGCGAGGGCTGCTATGCCTGCCACTCGCAAATGATCCGGCCGTTCCGCGACGAGGTTGAACGCTATGGCCATTACAGCCTCGCCGCGGAGTCGATGTACGACCATTCGTTCCAGTGGGGATCAAAACGCACCGGCCCGGACCTGGCGCGCGTCGGCCAGCGCTATTCCAACGAATGGCACGTCCAGCACCTGATCGAGCCGCGCTCGGTGGTGCCGGAGTCGGTGATGCCGGCCTACGCCTTCCTGAAGGACCGGCCGCTCGACACGAAGGGGATCGCCGCGCATCTCGTCGCCAACCGCCGGGTGGGCGTGCCCTACACGGACGAAATGATCGCCAACGCCGAGGCCGACATGAAGGCCCAGGCCGATCCGGACGCCGATGTGAGCGGACTTGAAGCCCGCTATCCGAAGGCCAGGGCGGCGAATTTCGACGGCGACAAACAGGCGCTGACCGAAATGGACGCCATGGTCGCCTATCTCCAGATGCTCGGCACGCTGGTCGATTTCTCGACCTATGACGAAGCCGCCGGCCGCCGCTGAGGAGGAAGAGACATGGAAACCTATACCGCCATGCGTCACCTGGCCGACAGCTGGGGTTTGCTGGCCATGGTGCTGTTTTTCATCGGCGCCGTGACCTTCGCCTTCCGTCCTGGCAGCCGCGCCCTCTCGGACGACGCCGCCCGTATTCCGTTCAGGGACGAGTGACATGAGCGAAAAGCAGATCGACGAAATTTCGGGCGTTTCGACCACCGGCCATGAATGGGACGGCATCAAGGAACTCGACAACCCGATGCCGCGCTGGTGGCTGATTGTCTATTACGCGACAGTGGTCTGGGCGGCCGCTTACGTGATCGCCTATCCGGCGTGGCCGCTGATCAGCAAGGCCACCACCGGCCTGCTCGGCTATTCCAGTCGCGGCGAGGTCCGCCAGGAACTGGACGCGGCGCAGGCGGCCAAAGCTGATTACGTCGCCGGGATCAGGGACAAGACGGTGGCCCAGATCCTGGCTGACGAGAAACTGCGCACGTTCGCCACGGCCGCCGGCGCCGCCGCCTTCAAGGTGAATTGCGTGCAGTGTCATGGTTCCGGCGCGCAGGGATCCCCCGGCTATCCGAACCTGAACGACGACGAATGGCTGTGGGGCGGCAAGCCCGAGGACATTCACAAGACCATCGCCCACGGCGTCCGGTTCGCCGAGGACGCGGACACCCGCGTTTCGGAAATGCCGGCGTTCGGCGGCATGCTGGAGCCGAAGCAGATCACTGACGTCGCGACCTATGTGGCGTCGCTCTCCGGCAGGGCCGGCGACGCCACCCCGGCGGTGCTGTCCGCAGGCAAGGAAATCTTTGCCCAGAACTGCGCCGCCTGCCACGGCGCCGACGGCAAGGGCAACCGGGAGCTGGGGGCGCCGAACCTGACGGACGCCATCTGGTTCTACGGCTCAAGCCCGGAAGCGATCGCCCAGCAGATCAGGGCGCCGAAGCACGGCGTCATGCCGGCCTGGAGCGCGCGCCTCGGCGACGTCACCGTCAAGGAGCTGGCTGTTTACGTTCACTCGCTGGGAGGTGGCGAATAAACGGCGGCGGCGACGCCAGCATGCGATGGCCCGGTCTGGCGCATGTTCAGGAAAGCGGCCTGCGTTTTTCCTGAAAAGCGGCGCGTGAACAGCGCGCCGCATGCGCCAGACCAGCAAGACTGGCTGCTTCCGGCGGAGCCTCGCTCCGCTGGAGACGCCCCCTGGCCATCGCCAGCCGGCGTCCACATCATGAGACTGGCCGGCGTTGCTGTGAACGCCGTGGGGGATATGGCGATGCGCGAAGCGTCGGAAGTTGAAACATTTGACGCAACGGCGGTGAACTCGGCGCGGGTGCGCCAGCCGCTTTATGCGGCGCGCAAGAAAATCTTTCCCAAGCGCGCGGAGGGCCGCTTCCGGCGTTTCAAGTGGATCGTGATGCTGATAACGCTCGGCGTCTATTATCTCACGCCCTGGATCCGCTGGAACCGCGGCGCCTTTGCGCCCGACCAGGGCGTGCTGGTCGATCTCGCCAACCGGCGCTTCTATTTCTTTCCGATCGAAATCTGGCCCCAGGAATTCTATTTCGTCGCCGGCCTGCTGATCATGGCGGGCTTCGGGCTGTTCCTGCTCACCTCGACGGTGGGGCGCGCCTGGTGCGGCTACACCTGCCCGCAGACCGTCTGGGTCGACCTGTTTCTCGTGGTGGAGCGCGCCATCGAGGGCGAACGCAACGCCCGCATCAAGCTCGACGCGGCGCCATGGTCGGCGAACAAGCTGTTCAGGCGCATCGCCAAGCACGCCATCTGGCTGCTGATCGCCGTGCTGACGGGCGGCGCGTGGATTTTCTACTTCGCCGACGCCCCGACCCTGGCCCGCGAACTGGCGACCGGCCAGGCGGCGCCGGTGGCCTATATGACCATCGCGATCCTCACCGGCACCACCTATGTGTTTGGCGGCCTGATGCGCGAGCAGGTCTGCACCTACATGTGCCCGTGGCCGCGCATCCAGGCGGCGATGCTCGACGAGAATTCGCTGACCGTCACCTACAACGACTGGCGCGGCGAGCCGCGTTCGCGCCACGCCAAGAAGGCCGCCGCCGCGGGACAGGTGATCGGCGATTGCGTGGACTGCAACGCCTGCGTCGCCGTGTGCCCCATGGGCATCGACATTCGCGATGGCCAACAGCTTGAGTGCATTACCTGCGCCCTGTGCATCGACGCCTGCGATAATGTCATGGACAAGATCGGCAAGGAGCGCGGCCTGATCTCCTATGCGACCCTGGCGGAATACGAATCCAACAGGTTGCTGGCGACAGCCGGCGGCGCCGCCGCCATCGATCCGCGACGCGTGCGCGACGCCAGCGGCAGGCTGTCCGACAAGGTCGCCACGTTCCACCTGAAGAAGCTGCTGCGGCCGCGCAACCTGATCTATTTCGCCGCCTGGTCGACGGTGGGTCTTGGCCTCATCTATGCCCTGCTCACCCGTGAGCGCCTGCAGGTGAACGTGCTGGCCGATCGCAATCCGCAATACGTCGTGCTGTCAGACGGCGCGATCCGCAATGGTTTTACCGTCAAGCTGCTCAACATGATCCCCGAGCCGCGCACCTTCACCGTGACGCTGGAAAACCTGCCTGACGCCGACATGAACGTGGTCGGCATGGATCATCCGGCCGGCCGGAGCTTCTCCGTCGAGGTCGAGCCGGACAAGCTGAAAACCCTCAAGGTTTTTGTGCGCCAGCCCCATGACAGCATCGCCGGCCCGAAACAGTCCATCAGGTTCGTTGTCCAGGATACGGCGAGCCACGAAAGCGCCCAGTATGATGCGACCTTCGAGTCCCCCATGGAGCCGGTCAGATGAGCCCGACGCGTCAACGTGAACTCACCGGCCGGCATGTCCTCTTCATCATGCTGGCGTTCTTTGGCGTGATTATCGCGGTGAACCTGACCAATGCGTTTCTCGCCAGCCGGAGCTGGACGGGAACCGTAGCGGAAAACACCCATGTGGCGAGCCGGCAGTTCAATGCGAAGACGGCGGAGGCCCGCGCCCAGGCAGCGCTCGGCTGGACCGCCCGCCTGTCCATCGCGGACGGCAAGATCAGCTATCAGCTGATTGACGCCGCCGGCAAACCCGTTCCCGCCAAGACTGCAACCGCGAACCTGCGGCGGCCAACCCATGTCTCCGAAGACCAGAGCCTCACGCTGACGCTGCAACCGGACGGCGCGCTGTCAGCGCCGGTCAATCTGCGCGACGGGCTCTGGACCGTCGAGATTCTCACTGAGGCGGGCCTGGAGCGCCCCTATCGCGACGCCCGCCGTCTCACGCTGCGTAATGGCGCAAGCCAATGAGTTGCTGTGCTCCTGGCGCCGACATCAACGCCGCGTCCGGCGCTCCGTCTGCGAACGAACTGCTCCAGGCCGCCCGCAGCCTCGGCGACGGCGCCGCGCAGGTTGAGCTTTCGGTTCCGGCGATCCATTGCGGCGCCTGCATCCAGAAGCTGGAGCAGGCGCTGTCGCGCCTTGACGGCGTCGTCAGCGCCCGGGTCAATCTCTCCACCCGGCGCATCTCGGTCCGGTTCAGACAAAGCGCGCCGCCGCCGATCGTCGAAACCCTGACCGGGCTTGGCTATCCACCCCACCTTTTTGACGAGGCGGAGGGCAAGGACAGGACGCTCACGGAGTTGCTGCGCAGCGTCGCCGTATCCGGCTTCGCCTCGGGCAACATCATGCTGCTTTCGGTGTCGGTCTGGTCTGGCGCTGACGGGGCGACGCGCGATCTGTTCCACTGGATCTCGGCGCTGATCGCCTTCCCGACCCTGCTCTACGCCGGGCGCACTTTCTACCGTTCCGCATGGCAGGCGCTGCGGGCCGGGCGCATGAACATGGACGTGCCCATCGTCATTGGCGTGACGCTGGCCTACGCCATGAGCATTTACGACACACTCCACCATGGCCAGCACGCCTATTTCGACGCTGGCGTCACACTGCTTTTCTTCCTGCTCATCGGGCGTACGTTCGATCACCTGATGCGCGACCGGGCCCGCTCCGCCGTGCTTGGCCTCGCCCGCCTCGCCCCGCGCGGCGCAGTCGTCATCGCGCCGGACGGCAACCGCGACTACCGACCGGTCAACGAGATTGAAACGGGCGACCGGCTGCTGATCGCCGCGGGTGAGCGGATTCCGGTGGACGCACGGGTCGTGGGCGGCGCCTCGGACCTCGACTGCTCCCTGGTCAACGGCGAAAGCCGGCCCCAGTCAGTGGGGCCAGATTCCATGGTGCGGGCCGGCACCCTCAACCTGACCGGGCCGCTGACGCTGGAAGCGACTGCCCGCGCCGGAGACTCGTTCCTGGCCGAAATGGTGCGCATGATGGAAGCGGCCGAAGGCGGACGCACGCGCTACCGGCGGATCGCCGACCGGGTGTCGGCCTTCTATGCGCCTGTCGTCCACCTGACGGCGCTGATCGCCTTCATCGTCTGGCTGGTCATGGGCGGCGACTGGCATCAGGCGCTCACCATCGCCATCGCCGTGCTCATCATCACCTGCCCCTGCGCCCTCGGCCTCGCCGTGCCCATCGTCCAGGTTGTCGCCGCCCGGCGCCTGTTTGAGCGCGGCGTCATGGTGCGCGACGGTTCAGCCATGGAGCGTCTCACCGAAATCGATACGGTGGTGTTCGACAAGACCGGCACGCTGACCATGGGGCAGCCGCGACTGGTCAACGCCCAGGAGATCGCGCCGGACCTGCTCGCCATTGCGGCGGCGCTCGGCGGCCAGTCGCGCCATCCGCTTTCGCAGGCCATCGCCCGACGCGCGGTCGCCAGCGAGGCCGGCGACGATGCGCCGGCCATCGCCTTCGACGCCGTAAAGGAAGTTCCCGGCTTCGGCATTGAGGGCTGGCGCGAGGGCTCGCTCTGGCGGCTGGGTCGGCCTGGCTGGGCGGCTGGCGGCGATACTGGCCAGGATCAGGATGGTGACGCGGCTGGCGCCGGGCGCCCGTCCGCCTGGTCCGGCGCGATGCTGGCGCGGGACGGCCGCGCATGCGCCCGTTTCGCCTTCGAGGACACCCTGCGGCCTGACGCGGCCCAGGCGATCCACGCGCTGCAACAGGCCGGAAAATCGGTGGAAATCCTGTCAGGCGACACAGAAGGCGCCTGCCGCGATATCGCTGGCCGACTTGGCGTGCGCCAGTACGCCGCCAATTTGCTGCCGGCCGAAAAGGTGGCGCGCATCACTGACCTGACGCAGGCCGGGCGCAAGGTGCTGATGGTGGGCGACGGCCTCAATGACGCGCCGGCGCTCAGCGCGGCCCATGTGTCGATGGCCCCGGCGACCGCCGCGGATGTTGGCCGCAATATCGCCGACCTGGTCTTCCTGCGCGACAGCCTGGAAGCGGCGCCGTTTGTCATCGAGGTTTCGGAGCAGGCCGGAACGCTGATCCGCCAGAACATTGCGCTCGCGCTCGTCTATAATATCATCGCGGTGCCCATCGCTTTCCTGGGACTTGTCACCCCATTGATCGCGGCGGTCGCCATGTCCGGCTCATCGATCCTGGTCATCGCCAATGCGCTCAGGCTGCTGCGCGCGAGAGAAGAGGCGCCCGCCGCGAAACCCGCCGGGGAGCCGGCCGTTGGCCACTATCCGGGCCACTATCCGGAAGGAGGCGCCGCATGAGCGTCCTCATCTATCTGATCCCCGCCGCCCTGCTGCTCGGGGGCGCCAGCCTCGCCGCATTCATGTGGGCCATGGCAAGCGGTCAGTACGAGGACCTGGACGGCGCGGGCGAACGCATCCTGTTCGATGACAGCGATCCACTCACGCTGGAGCATCATGACCCTGGCCGGTAGCGACCGGTTTCAGAGGGCCGCGCCTGGCCAGGGCCGCGCATCTGGCGGGTTTTGGGCCACCGGGCGGTCTTCCCGGACGGAGGCCAGCGCCCGCAGTAAAGTCGACCGCCTTCAGGCTATCCCTTCCGGTTGGGCGCTCCGCACGCCATGGACTGTTGCTTTACGCAACGTAAACCAACTGGCCATAGCGTGCGCCGCGGATTCACACCAGGAAGGAAGAACCCATGTTCAAGCGCGCCGCCCTCATTGCCGCTGGAGCCATCTGTGGCTCTCTTGTTGCATTTTCGGCCAACGCCGCGCCAGCCGCGCCCATGTCAATCGCCCCCGGCGCCAGCCTGGAGCGCGTGCAGTACCGGCACGGCCCGCAGGCGCGCCACCATCACGTGCGCAAGCCCGTGTGCCACATGCAGCGCGTGAAGGTGCGCGGCCCGCACGGGCGGCCAATGTTCAAAACAGTCCGCGTGTGTCGCTGACCGGATCAGCCCCGCTTCGGCGGGGCTTTTCTTTGCCCGCCCGACAGCCAGGCCGGCGGACGCCCGCTGGCCCCGCCGCTGGGGCGGTAGCGCCCTCCCTGCCCGCCCGCCGTCACCCCAGACAGATCCTCCCCAAAAATCATGAACCCCTTTGGCCAGGGAACCGGCGGACGCTGACGTTCCGTCAACGGACCGGCGCGTCCCCGCGCGCGTCATGAACGTGAGCGCGGCCATAAAATCACTTGCGTTTCGAATGAACGGGATATTTGATATACGAAATATCATAATTAAAAAATATGCATTGCACGGGAAGGAGCACGACCAGGATGGAGCCAGCCCGATGTTTCGAAGACACGGTATCTTCACCCGCCGCCTTCATGCGCCCGCCAGCGCGCCGGCCGGCTTCCCCTTTTGCCCTGTCTATCTGCGCCGGCAGGTGACGCCATGCGCGCCTACGCCCTTCGCCGCCTGCTGGCGCTTATCCCCACCCTGATCTTCGCCAGCCTGATCGTGTTCTTCACGGTCCGCATGATCCCGGGCGACGTCATTGACATGATGATGTCGCAGAACGACATCAGCGCCGGCCAGAAGGACCGGGAGCAGCTGGAACAGGCGCTTGGTCTCGATCAGCCCATGTACCTGCAGTACTTCCGCTGGCTCGGCGGGGCTGTTCGCGGCGACCTCGGTCATTCGCTCTGGCAAAACACCCCGGTTCTCGACCAGATTCTGGCCCGCCTGCCGATCACCTTTGAGCTGGGGCTGATGGCCATCATCATCGGCCTGCTGATCGCGGTGCCCATCGGCGTCCTCTCCGCCCTGCGTCAGGACACAGCTGGCGATTACCTGATGCGCTCGCTGTCGATCCTGATGCTGGCGGTGCCGTCGTTCTGGATCGGCACCATGGTGATGGTGTTTCCCTCGATCTGGTGGGGCTGGTCGCCGTCGCTGGTCTATGTGCCGTTCCTGCAGGATCCGCTGGGCAATCTGAAGCACATGCTGACGCCAGCGCTGATCCTCGGCATGTCATTGTCCGCCATCACCATGCGCATGACGCGCACCATGATGCTGGAGGTGCTGCGCCAGGATTACATCCGCACGGCCTGGGCCAAGGGCCTTGACGAACGCACCGTGGTCATCCGGCACGCCCTGCGCAACGCCCTGATCCCGGTCGTCACGCTGATCGGCATCCAGGCGCCGCTGGTGCTCGGCGGCGCCGTGATCATCGAGCAGATCTTCGTCATTCCAGGCATGGGCCTGCTGCTGCTCGACGCGGTGGGCCAGCGCGACTACCCGATCATCGCCGGCGTGTTTCTCGTGGTTGGCGTCGCGGTGATGCTGATCAACCTGATCGTCGACCTCAGCTACGGCCTGTTCGATCCAAAGGTGAGGTATCGCTGATGACGCTCGCTCTTGATACCCCCGCCAGCGTCCGCCCCCGCCGCGGCTCCGCTTTCTTCAAATTCATGGGCCGGCTGTTCCGCGAGAAACCGCTGGGCGCCGCCGGCGCGGTGATCTTCATCGTCTTCCTGCTGTGCGGCCTGTTCGCCGATATTCTCGCGCCCTATGGCTACAACCAGATCAGCCCCATCAACCGGCTCAAGCCGCCGTCGTGGCAGTTTCTCTTCGGCACGGACAACCTGGGCCGGGACGTGTTTTCCCGCTGCCTCTATGGCGCGCAGCTGTCGGTCATCATCGGGTTCTGCGCCGCCGGTCTCGCAACGCTCGTCTCCATCGTTGTCGGCGTCGTCTCCGGCTATATCGGCGGCAAGTTCGACATGATCGTCCAGCGCATGGTGGACGCCTGGATGAGCTTCCCGGACCTGATCGTGCTGATCGTCGTTGTCTCGGTGGTTGGTCCTGGCCTGTTGCCGATCATCGTCGTGCTCGGCCTGCTGCTCGGCGTCGGCGGCTCACGGATCATTCGCGGCGCGACGATCTCGGTGCGCGAGAACATGTATGTGAACGCCAGCCAGTCCATGGGCGCCAGCACCCCGCGCATCCTGCTGCGCCACATCCTGCCGAACGTCATGGCGCCGGTGATCATCCTGTTCACCACGCGCGTCGGCTTCGTCATCCTGGCGGAATCCGGCCTGTCGTTTCTGGGGCTCGGCGTGCCGCCGCCAGCGCCCACCTGGGGCGGCATGCTCTCCGGCAGTGGCCGCACCTACATGTTGCAGGGCCCCTGGCTCGCCCTCGCGCCGGGCCTGTGCCTCACCGTCGTCGTTTACGCCACCAATGTGTTTGGCGACGCGTTGCGCGATCTGCTCGACCCACGCATGCGCGGTTCAAAATAAGCCGCCGCCCGCCCGGCGCCGCGGCGGCGGGAAAAACAGGGCGGAAAACAAATCGGGGAGGAAACCATGACACGAGGAGCAAGACGTCCAGGCCGCGCCAGGCGCTGGGGCGTTTACGGCGCCATGGGGCTGTCGCTGGCCTGCGCGGTCGCCATGCCCGCGCTGGCCAACGACGCGCCGAAGCCTGGCGGCGCGCTTGAGGTCGCCACCCTGAACCGGGGGCTCAATGTCCTCACCTGGGATCCGGCCGACTGGAACTGGAAGATCAACCACGACGCCGGCCAGTTTTATGAGCAACTCTTCGCCGCCGACCTCGGCAAGAGCAAACGCCTTGGCGGCCCCTACCCCTTCTATGCCGACGCCTGGCTGCCGTCGGACGCCATCCGGGGTGAGCTCGCGGAAAGCTGGGCGTGGAAGCAGGACCCGCTGCGGCTGGAGATCAAACTGCGGCCCGGCGTGATGTTTCCTGAAAAGCCGGGCGTGATGGCGGCGCGCGAACTGACGTCGGAAGACGTTGTGTTCTCCTACAATCGCCTCGACAAAAGCCCGAAGAAAATCCCGACCTACTTCGACCACATCGCCAGCGTCACGGCGCCGGACAGGCACACGGTGGTCTTCACCTTCAAGAATTATAACGCAGAGTGGGACTACCGTTTCGGCTGGGGCTACTATTCATCGATCTATCCAAAAGAAGTCGCGGACGCAGGTCCCGCTGACTGGAAAAAGCTGAATGGCACCGGCCCGTTCATGCTGACCGATTTCGTCCAGGGCAGCGCGACCACGTACAACAGGAACCCTAACTACTGGGGCAAGGACACCATTGGCGGCCAGGAGGTGAAGCTGCCGCTGATCGACAAACTCGTCTATCGCAACATCAAGGATGAGGCCACGGCCGTCACCGCGTTGCGCACCGGCAAGGTCGACATCCTGGAATCCATGCGCTGGTCGGACATGGAGCAGCTCAAGAAATCGACGCCACAGCTGCAATGGTCCAAGTGGCTGTCGATGAATGGCCAGTTCCTGTCGATGCGGGTCGACGCCAAACCGTTCAATGATGTGCGCGTGCGGCGGGCGCTGAACATGGCGGTCAACAAGCAGGAGATCGTCCAGTCCTATTACAATGGCCATGCGGAACTGTTCTCCTATCCGCAACACCCGGATTACGTCGGTTATTACGAACCGCTGGAGGCCATGCCCGCGTCGGTGAAGGAACTGTTTGTCTATGACCCCGCCAAAGCGAAAAAGCTGCTGGCGGAGGCAGGCTATCCCAATGGCTTCAGCTTCAAGGTCCAGGTCTGCTCGTGCACACCGGATCATATGGAGCTGCTGCCGCTTGTCGGCGCCTATCTCGAACAGGTCGGCGTCAGGATCGAGATCCAGCCGATGGAATATGGCGCGTTTCTCTCCGCCATGACGTCCAAAACCCTGGCGCCGGGCTATTTCATGAACAACGGCCACACCAACCCGACCACGACGCTGCGCAAAAGTTTCGTCACCGGTCAGACGTGGAACCCGTCCATGTACGCGGACCCGGAGTTCGACAGGCGCATCGACGTGCTCTACCGCGAGCAGGATGAAGACAAACGCAAGGTCATGGTCAAGGAGCTGACCCGCGAGATCCTCGACAAGGCGCCCTATATCTGGCTGCCCACCCCTTATGTCTACACGGCCTGGTGGCCGTGGGTGAAAAACTACGGCGGCGAACTGCGCGCCGGCGCCGTCAGGCCAGGCCCGATCTACGCCCGCATCTGGATTGACCAGGAAGACAAAAAGAAACGCGGCTTCTGATCCGCGCGCGCCCGCACGCCCCAAGGTCGCGCGCGGCAGGGTCGCCCGCGGCAGGGTGCGTCGCTGAGGCGTGAGGCCGGCAGGGCAACGGGGTTTTGCGCTGGAACAAGCGCCCGTCGGGACATTTGACGCGCTGGCCGGCTTTCGCCGCGCCGCGCGCAGAAAGGAGGAAGCTGGTGCAACGTCCGGTTCTTGAGGTGAGGAACCTCGCAGTAGAGTTCGGCGCCGGCGCGGGGCGCGTGCGCGCCGTCGACGACGTCTCGTTCGAGGTCAATCCCGGCGAAACCCTAGCCATCGTCGGCGAAAGCGGCTCCGGCAAAAGCGTCACCGCCCTGTCGCTGCTGCGTCTCGTGCCGACGCCGCCTGGCCGGTTCTGTTCCGGCGAAATCCTGTTCGAGGGCGAGGATTTGCTCAAGGCGTCCGACGCCGCCATCCGCTGTATTCGCGGCAACCGCATCGCCATGATCTTCCAGGAGCCGATGTCATCGCTCAATCCCGCCCTGACGGTCGGGCTGCAAATCGCCGAGCCGTTGCAACTGCACGGCAGGCTGCCGTGGGCCAGGGCGTTCGACAAGGCGCGGGAACTGCTGACCAGGGTGCGGATTCCCGATGCGGCCAGGCGGGTCAACACGCACCCGCACCAGTTTTCCGGCGGCATGCGCCAGCGGGCGATGATCGCCATGGCGCTGGCCTGCAAGCCCAACCTGATCATCGCCGACGAACCGACCACGGCGCTCGACGTGACGGTGCAGGCGCAGATCCTGTCGCTGCTGAAGGACCTGACGAAAGAAACCAACGCGGCGTTGATCCTGATCACCCATGACCTCGGCGTGGTGGCGCGCTATGCCGACCGGGTCTGCGTGATGTACGCCGGAAGGGTGGTGGAAAGCGGTTCAGCACAAGACATTTACGCCAACCCGCGCCATCCCTACACCCTGGGGCTGATGGCCTCGATCCCCCGTCTTGACCAGGACGCCGTCGACCGGCTGACGCCCATCGAAGGCCAGCCGCCAGACCTCGCCGCCTTGCCCAAAGGCTGCGCCTTCGAACCCCGTTGCCGTTACGCGATGGACCGTTGCCGGGACGAGCGGCCGACGCTCGAACATGAGGGAGGGCGCCATTACCGGGCGTGTTTTGCCAATGTCGCATGCTGAAGCCATGGCGGGCGCCGATTCGGTGCTCAGGGTCCGCGACCTCAAGGTGCACTTCCCGGTTCACGACGGCGTGCTGATCCGTCGCCAGACCGGCTCCGTGAAGGCGGTGGACGGCGTGTCGTTCGAGGTCGGCAGGAGTGAAACCCTGGGGCTGGTTGGCGAATCCGGCTGCGGCAAGTCAACCACCGGCCTCGCCATCCTGCGGATGACGCCCCTGACGGAGGGCCGGATAGAGTTTGAGGGCCAGGACATTTCCCACCTCAGCGTCAGGCGGATGCGGCCGTTGCGCAAGCGGCTGCAAATGGTCTACCAGGACCCCTATGGTTCGCTGAACCCGCGCATGAAGGTTGGCGACCTCATTGGCGAGCCCCTGGTGATCCATGGCGTCGCCGGCGACCAGGACGCTTACCGCGCCCGCATCCAGGAGCTGTTGCGGCTGGTCGGCCTCCGCCCGGAGATGGCGGAGCGCTATCCGCACGAGTTCTCCGGCGGTCAGCGCCAGCGCATTTCTATCGCCCGGGCGGTGGCGCTTAATCCGACGCTGGTCCTGTGCGACGAGCCGGTCTCCGCGCTTGACGTCTCCATCCAGGCCCAGGTCATCAACCTGTTTCAGGAACTGCAGGAGCGCCTCGGCCTGTCGTATCTGTTCATCGCCCATGACCTGGCGGTGGTGCGCCACGTCAGCCACCGCATAGCTGTGATGTATCTGGGGCGGATCGTCGAAGTCGCGCCGCGTGACCTGCTCTACCGCGCGCCGCTGCACCCCTACACCCGGGGCCTGCTCGCCGCCGCGCCCCTGCCCGACCCCTCAGCCGAGCGAAGCCGCGCGCACGAAGAGATCGTTGGCGAACCCCCCAGCGTGGTCAATCCACCGTCGGGCTGCCATTTTCACCCCCGTTGTCCGATGGCGATGCCGGTGTGCGCGCAACGCGCGCCGGAACTCACCGCGGCCGCGACCGGCCATGCGGTGGCCTGCCACCTGCACGACCCGTCGCGCGCCCTGGACATCGCCGCCTCAGGCCTCGCCGCCTGAGACGCGTCAGGAGGCGCGCCGCCGGGCCAGGCCGCGCAAGGCCCCGTGCTGGCGGCCCCCCAAGGGAGGACATGATGAGCGCCATGGTTGCTGCCCGGGCCGCCGCCCCCCATGACTGACGCGCCGGCCCCCGCAACGCGGCAAACGCCCCGTTTCGAGCAGAAACGCGACATGATCCTGGATGCTGCGGCGCGGCTGTTTCACCTGCACGGGCTGGACGGCGTCACGTTGTCAGACGTCGGCGCCAAGGTTGGCCTCGCCACCAACAGCGTGACCTATTATTTCCGCCGCAAGGACAATCTCGTCGCCGCCTGCTTCGAGCGCGCGTTCAGCATTTTCGAGGCGTTGGTCGCGGCCGCGGCGGCCCACCCGGACATGGAAACGCGCGTCCGCGTCTTCCTTCGGAGCTATTTTCAGTTGCTGGCCGACATCGAGAACGGCGCGCGCAGCGAAATCGTCAATTTCAGCAATCTGGCGGTGGTTCGCGGCGAGGTGGCGGAGCCGGTCGGGACCGCCTACACCGCCCTGTTCCGCAATGTGCGCGCGCTTGTCAGCCCTGAGGGGGAAGAAGCCGCGGCCCGCACGCAGATCAACAGCCGGGCGCATCTGTTGCTGGCGCTCAGCCAATGGGCCCGGGTCTGGCTGCCGCGCTATGAAACTGGCTGCTACGTTCGCGCCGCCGACCGTGTCGCTGATGTCCTGCTGTATGGGCTGGCTGCTCCCGCGTCCGCCGGCGCCGGAGCCGCGCTGGCGAACACATGGGCGTCCGCGCCCCACACCAGGCCGGAGGCGGCGGACGCCGTCCTCTCCCGCGAAGCGTTCCTGCGCGCCGCAACCCGGCTGATCAACGCCCATGGCGTGCACGGCGTATCGGTGGAGCGGATTTCGGCCAGTCTGAACGCAACGAAAGGGGCGTTCTATTATCACAACGCCGACAAGCAGGAGATGATCTCGGCCTGCTTCCAGCGTTCCTTCACCGTGATTCGTGAGGCGCAGGCGGCGGCCGCCGGCGCGACTGACGGCTTTACCCGGCTGGCCCAGGCCGCCGCGACGCTGGTGCGCTTCCAGTTGTCAGACGCAGGCCCCCTGCTGCGCATCACCGCGCGCACCGGCCTGCCGGCCAGCGACGCTTTTGCGGTGCTGGACGCCATGAACCGGCTTTCGGAGCGTTTCGCCAGCTTTGTCATCGACGGCATGATTGACGGCTCGATACGACCGGTCGATCCCACGGCGGCCTCACAGATTGCGTGTTCCACGGGATGGTGGGCACTGATTCCACCGGATGATGGGCGCGCGTTCCACGCGATCATGGGCAGCATTTCCACGGCATCGTGGGCA
>NZ_SLWL01000020.1 GCF_004342915.1 Camelimonas lactis | reverse complement strand
CGTCGCCGGACATCCGCAAAGCCAGATCGACGAACTGCTGCCATGGGCCTACGCCTCGGACCCAATCAAGGCCGTGGCCTGAGAACAGCGGTTACAATCTTGGTGCTGCCGTTCGACATCATCTCCCGCGCTTCCGCGACCGCCTTCTCGATGATCGACATGTCGGTGACGACGGGTTCGGGTGATTTTGCTTTTCTGGACATGCGTTGTTCCCCTCCAGATCGTGGAAGCCCGGAGGGTCACGGCAATCAGGTGGTGGGACAACGGGATCGGGGGTGGATTTCCCGTCGCGTTTTTCCAGATGTGGTACGGGTACTGTCACCGCTGATGGGGTCGAACGTGGTGTGAGAACTGCGGAGCTTCCGGGGACAATCCGCAATGTTGAGTTCGCTTTGGTGTGGTGTGTGGACCTGAAAGGTTAGACGTCAGGAAAAATGGAAATCCGGATTTGTGATGTGATGGATCCGGAAGTTTTCCGCAAACAGTTATGGAAGAATATGTAAATGACTGTCTTTGGGAAGCTGTCGTTCTACCACTGAACTACGCCCGCAGAGCGGGATGGAACCGTTGGGTTCTGATCCCGCCCGTCCAGCCGCCGGCAAATCGCCAGGGACAGGGACCTTCATGCACCCGGTTCCGCCCACGTCGAGCAAGGGTCATTGCACCGCCAAATGACGTCGGGGATCGTCGTGCACAGGGGAGGGAAGGTTTACTTGCCGTAGCGGCACCAGTCCCGGCCGCCTTTCACCGTCCGGTAGCAGAACCCGCGTCGCTGCAGTTCGTCCGCAGCGCCGGAGCAACAGCCGCATGCCTGATCCATGTTGGGGGCCTCGCCACTTCCACCACGACAGGCATCGTTGAGGTTGCCCGTATTTTGGAACATGAAAAAACCCGGCAGCAACGCTGCCGGGCTCCTGATAGAACGGGGGAATTCCCCGAATTATTCAAAACTTGTAGTTCACGCCGACGCGGACGACGCCGAACTCGTTGTTCTTGTTGCCGCCCGAGTAGTACAGGCTCGCCAGGGCGGCGCCCGGGAGGTAGACATCGCTGTTGCCGCGATCGAGGCTGACATACAGGCCTTCGATCTTGGCGGTCAGGTTATCGGTGAAGGCATACTCGAGACCGCCGCCGATGGTCCAGCCGGTGGCGGTGTTGTCGCCATTGCCGGCGTAATAGCCGTAATCGTAGCCGTAGAATCTGTTGTTGTTGCCGCCGCCGCCGTAGGCGAAACCACCGGTCACGTAGATCAGGGCGCGGTCAATGGCGAAACCGGCGCGGGCGCGCACGGTGCCGAACCAGTCCATGCCCTGGTTGCCGTAGCCGTAGTTGTTCTTGCCGCCGAGGTCGGCGTACTGGATGTCGGCTTCGGCGCCGATCACGAACTGGCCGATCTGATAATTGTAACCGATCTGGCCGCCGCCGGTGAAGCCGCCGTCGTTGCCGGAGTCGCCCCAGCCGTAGTACGCGTTGTAGACGGGCGCGCCATACAGGTAGTTGTTGTTGTTATTGTTGGTGTTCCAGGCGTAGCCGGCGTTCACGCCGACGTAGAAGCCGGTCCAGGTGAACACGGGAACCACGACCACCGGGGCGACCGGCTCGTACTTGCGCGACGGCAGGTCAGCAGCGAAAGCGGAGCCGGCGGCCAGCATGGTGGCGGCGGCGACGCCTGCAAGAAGAATTTTTTTCATCACTCACTCCATTCCTGAAAGCTTGCGATAGGGAGCTTTTGCAGCACTCTCCGCCAGCCCAACGGGCTTACACCCATCGACGGCGTATGTCTGTAGCGTATTGGCAACAATTGCATCTGGATCAAAAAGCAATACGCACAAACATCTGTGAAGGGTAAGCAAAACATCACCAGTCGGCAAAAGCTCGCAGGAAATCCTGCGCGCCGATGTCTGATTAATCGCAAGTGAATTCAGTAGTTGCATTCGGCGCGCCGAAGTGTATACTGCTTTTACTCACTCCGATTAAGCTGTTCCGCAGCCGGCGCCCAAATGGCGCCGGTTGCGGAACAGTTATCTTCAATCCACCGGGCTTTCTCCGGGCGATGCTCCCTTTTTTCGGTTGGCGGTCTAACGTCTGGCCGCGTCGAACTGTTCCATCCTGGCCCATCCCGCCGGAAACGTCATGCTCCTGCCTGGATACGCCGCGATTGCAAACGCAAAGCTGCTTGCGAAGGTTTGCGGACCATCTGCATCCCTTCCACGGCGGTGTTGGAAACAGAGCCGTTTTCCGTAACGCTACCTGATCAGGGCCAGGAATGACCCATGGTCGCCAAAGTTGCTCGCCATTTCACGCCATGCTGCATGGTTTCAGGGGCAACGGCAAGCTGTGCGTTTGACCATGCGCTGGGCGCCCAGTCTGTGATCTGGCCGCTGGGCGGAGCCAGGCTTGCAAATAACGGCGTTCCTTCCGGGCGTATGATGAGCTTTTCGGGCAACGCCAGTACGTTGCCCGCGGGACGCCGCGCGTGGAGCCGGCTCCCGGCGTCGTCAGTTACGCGGCGTCAGGACGAACTCCGTGGCCTCGGTGAATGACAGGCGGACCATATCGCCCTTTTTCAGCCTCTGGAGCGCCGTGACGACAGCGGGATCGGTCACGCGAACCGTGCGTGCGCCTTCCGGTCCCTCGTAGCTGACCGTTCCGCGCGCGGCGTCAAAGCTGGTGAATCTGGCCGTCACCGTTACATTGCGGACCACCCAGCGCGCGGGCAGGTTGCCAAACATGCCGTCGTTACGCGCGGTGGAGAACGCCACGTCAGGCCGCGCGCCCCGCTGGGCGGGGTCCACGGAGACCAGCGCGCTCTCGACCCGGTTGATTTGCAGGCGATCGCGGCGGCGCAGCGCGTTCAGGCTGCCGAACTCTTCCGGAAGGGTGACCCGCCACTGGCGGCCCCTGCGCTCTACCTGCACGGTGCGCGTTGGCAGATCAACCGACAAAACGCGGACATTGAAGCTGTCGACGGCGACGCCGCCCAGGCCGCGAACGTCGACGGTCTGCGCTGCCGTGCGCGCCTGCGCCGGCGCGCTGGCGAGAGGCAAGGCGGCTGCCAGCGGGGCGGCGACAAGGGTGGCGAGTAGGGTGCGGCGGGACACGGACATGGTGCGCTCCTGTGTGACCAGAAAAACCTGGGTTCCGGAGTTAACCATCGAACAGCGCAATGGGTCGATATGTCTGCGCTCACAATATGCGGCGATCCTGGCGTCGCAGCGACCCGCCCGGTGAACGGGAATGGCGGCCCGATCCTTTTCGGGATGACGCCTGCGCGAAATCTGGCGGGCAGGGGAAGACGCCCGGCGATCGCCCCCCGGGCCGCCCGCCGCTTTTGCCATTCAGAACATCTGGTTCAAACACTTGGTTCAGAAGACTTGGGAAGTATCCGGCCGGGCCACGCCGAAACCGTCCCGCCCTTCTGGCGATGTTCCGTTCTGTGATGGCCTGGTGCGCGCCATGAACCAGGGGTGGCGGCGCGCCATGCCGGCACATGGTGGATGCGTCCTTCGCGGCATGCCCGGACGTTTGCCTGTCACCCTGCCGTCGTTGGCGCCAGATCTTCCACAAGGTCCAGGGGCGTTACGGAGTTCGCGTTCTGCGTCGGGCCGCCGTTCAGCTGTACGGCTTCCGTCTCGATATAGAAGATGCTGCTGTCCGGCAGCGCCAGGTACAGCTTCGACTTGGGGAAACGCTCCATATAACGCTGCTTCAACGTTTCATACGCCGCGCCCTCCACCCGCCGGGCGCGTCCCACAAGGCTGAGGCGCGGTGTGGTCAGCACGTCCTTGTCCATATCGGCGATGGTGATGGAGACGCGGTCGTCCAGCGCGATATTGCGGGCGTGCAGCGAAAGGCCGGCCATGTAGATGAAAGGCTTGCCGGCGTCGTCCACGGCAATGTTGGTGGCGGTGCTGTAGGGGTAGCCGCCTGGGTCCAGCGTTGCGATCGCTGCGGTTTTCGCTGATCTCAACATGGTCCGCGCCAGGGAGATGGCGTCGAGGGGGCGCGCGGCGTCCGCGTTGATTTCACGTCCCCGTGGCGTGATCGGCGGCATGGCTGGTCCTCCGGCGGCGTCGTTGCTGATCCGGCATATCGTGAAACACGCCGCCTGATGTCAATGGCGCTGGCGTTCCGGCGCTTCCGTCAGACGTTCCGGCTGGTTTCCCCGCCGGGGGAGATGGCCGGGCCGGCGGGCGTCGCTCCGGCACGCAAGGCGCGGCGCCTGGCCTGGAAAAAAAAACGCCAGACCCAGCCGGTCCAATGATGTGCGGCGCGCGCCCCGGACGGGCCGGTCAGACAGGCGCGTCAGACGGGCGGATCAGACAGGTTCCTGGACCGGATGAGCGTTCTTTGCCGGTTGCGCGCCCGCCGTGGTCCCGGCTCCGGCGGTCGCCGGCGGGTCGTTGGCCTGCGCGTCGACCGGCGCGGACCGCCAGGCGGCGGCGGCTTCCCGCGCGGCTTGCAGGGCCTCCGGGGTGAGGCTGGCGGCGATTTCGTTGCGCCGCGCCGCGGCTTCCTGATCGCCGCCGCGCGCGCCGATGTCGAACCACATCCAGGCTTCGGCCGGGTCCGCCTTGCCGGCGAGGCCTCTCGCCAGCAGCACGCCCAGATTGTACTGGCTGTCGCCCAGCCCCCGTTCGGCGGCCTTGCGGAACCAGGTCGCTGCGGCGCCGTAGTCGGCCTGCCCCAGCGAACCGTCGGCGTACATCACCGCCAGGTTGTGCATGGCGCGCACATTGCCCTGGCCGGCGGCGCGCGCGTACCAGGAGCGGGCGCGGCGGGCGTCCTTTGCAACGCCGGCGCCCTTCTCATACAGCCGCGCGATGCGATACTGGGCTGGCGCCTGGCCGCGCTCCGCCGCTTTCTCCAGCAGGCTGGCCGCGAGTTTGGGCGACCCCGTGGCGGAGCCTTCGGCGATGCGGTCGCCCAGGGCGTAAAGCGCCGCCGGATCATCGACGATCGAGGCCGGGTGCGCCGACGTGGTGAGGTGGCTGCCGATCTTTTCCGGCGCCCGCGCCGCTGGCTGACCGGCAGTCTCTCCGGAAGGCGGCAGGATCGCGTCTGGCAATGCGCGCAGGGCCGGCGCCAGCAGCGGCACCGAGCCAGCCCCGATGACGACGGCCGCAACCCACAGCAGCCCCTTGCCGCGCAGCCAGCGCGCCATGGCCCTGTCGCGCCGGATGGCCGGCGTCGGCGTCCGTTCCGCCGGGCGGCCGTCACGCCAGGTGTCCCGGCCTGTCGCATTGGCGCGTCGCGCCGCCGCGATCAGCCGCGATTTCATTTCTGACGGCGTTGGCGCCCCGGCCGGCGTCTGGCGAACGGGCGCGGCGGACGGCTCGGCAGGCAGGAAGGTCGCGGGGCGACTGGCGGGGGCAGGGGGGGCTTCAGCGGGCGCTGTAGTGATATCGCCGCGGGGGCCGGCGACGGCCATGGCGTTGGCGTGGGCGAGCATGTCCGCGCGCTCGGACGCCTCACGGGCCGCGCGCAACTGCTCGGTCAGCGCCGACACGCTGTCCTGTAGCGCGCCAAGCCGCGTCGCCATCGAGCGGATGTCCTGGGCGTGCCCGGCCTGCGCCGCCGCCATGTCATCACGGATGGCGTGCGCAAGGGAGAAGTCGCTGACCGCCGGCATCGCTGCGACCGGGCGGGGCTCCTCACGCTCCTTCTCCGGTTTTTGGGTGGCGGCGAAGCGCGCGACGGCGGCGTCGATGGCCGCCAGCACCGGTTGCGTTACGCTGGCTTCAAGGTCCGGAAGCGTGGGCTGCGGCAGGTTGCGCAGCGCGTCGTCGACAATCTGGCGCATGGCGTCGGCAGAAACCTGGCGCAGCGCGCTCTCACCCGCCGCGTCAGCCAGCGTCGCAAGGCGGGCGTCCAGCTGCTGGAGCCCGTTCTCGAGATCCCAGGCCGGGTGCCGGGTCAGCGTGCGCGTCAGATCCGCCAGGTGGTCGTCAACGACGTCGAGACGCTCATCCATGGCGCTGGTGATGGCGCGCGCGATCCCGGGGCCCGCAGCCTCCAGGGCTTCCAGGCGGGCGTCAAGCATGGCGAAGCGTCCGCCGTCGACGGCGTGCGCGGCGATATCGCCGCGCAGGGTCGCGATGGCCTCGCCAAGGGTTGCCGCAATGGAAGCCTCGATGCGGCGGGCGGTTTCCTCGCCGATCCGGCGCAGAAGGCTGTCCGTATCGCTCCCGGGAAGGGGGACGGCGGCGGCCTGGTCGCGCCCTTTCGGCGCGGGAGCCGGGGGCGTGCATGCGAAATCTGCAGGCGCGCCATCCGCATAGCGCGCCAGACGGGCTGCAATCCGGTCATTGACTGGCTGGTTGTGTGGCGCCGCGTTGATGCGACCTATGGTTGCGTCAATGCGCCGCATGCCTTGCCGGGATGTGGAGGCGGGGCTGGCCGTTCGGGTCATGGTTCGCCATCCTGCTGGCGCGGCAATTGTGTCGCTGCCCGTGCAAGCTATTGAAATTCAAGGTTTTCAGGCGGTTCCCCGGCGCATCGCCGGCATGCAGGCCTGTGTGTCTCCACTATCTGCAAAGATAGTAAATGAAGTGTTAACGGGATAACCGCCGCTTCCCCCGCCCATGCATGCAACGGAAGCATGACGTTGCGGTTGCGGATCACAGAAAATTGAGCGACGATATTTACGCGCACATTCCTGTGGGGGGGATTATTGTGAACCACGAAGTCGTTCATCAGCTCCATGCAAGTCATTCCATTGCGTCGGGGCAATCCAGGCATGTAGACAAGGGCGCGGACGCCGCCAACACCGCTGGTTACTATCTGATCGGTGATCTTGCGCGGGACTTCGGGGTGACGCTGCGCGCCCTGCGTTTCTATGAAGACAAGGGGCTGTTGCGCCCGGGCCGGCGCGGCGCGGTCCGCCTGTACAGCGATCGGGATCGTGAGCGTCTCGCCATTATCCTGAAAGGCAAGCAGCTTGGTTTCACGCTCGGTGAAATCGCCGGCATGATCGAGCGGAACGAGGGTGATTTCAACTCCGCGTCCAACGGATTGACCTTGCGCCTGTCCGTCGACCAGATCAGCGAACAGATCAGACACCTCGAAGCACAGAAGCGCGATATCGAAGCCGCGATCACCGAACTGGAAGCCAGCCGCGCGCATGTGGCCCGCCTCAAGCTCTAACGGCGACGGTTGGCTTGCCGGCCGTGGGTCCTGTCCTGTCCCGTAATGGGTAAAGAGCCGCCGCCAGTTCGCGCATACATGCCAGTGCACATACATGAAGGGGTCGCCGGAAGGCGGCCCTTTGTCTTTGCGTCCCCGACAGCGCGCCAGTTGGCGCCGGACGTTGCCGCGATCGTGGCGCTGCGGGGCATCCGTGGCGGCGTGGGTGGGAGCGATCCACTCCCGTCATCTGCGACCAAAGTCAGGGGCGCGCCGCGCGTCTGACGATAGACCGCAAAAACGTCATTGTAATCAGACATGTTTGCGCCACGGCGGTGCATGCCCCGTCGCCATCGCCACTGCAATCGCCAGCGGGCGCGGCGGCTTTTTGCGTTTGCGGGCCTTTAAGGCGGTTCGCAGATGGTTTATATGTGAACTATCTGCTCTCCGCCCCCGGGATACCCCTGCAAGGGGCGGCGGGGCATTGCCGTTCCGGCGGACCCGAAGACGCTTGGGCGACGCGCGCTCGCCCCACAGGAGTTGCCCATGTCCACCTACAAGGCGCCCGTTGATGACGTGATGTTCCTGCTGCGGGATGTCCTGAACATCGAACAGTATGGCAATCTGCCCGGCTTCGCGGATGCGTCGCCCGAACTGGTGGAGGCCATCCTGGTCGAGGGCGCCCGGGTCTGCGAGGAAGTCCTGCAACCGCTCAACGCCTCTGGCGACCAGGAAGGCTGCCGCCGCGCCGAGGACGGGTCGGTCGCCACGCCGAAGGGCTTCCGGGAAGCTTATGCGGAATTCGCCGCCGGCGGCTGGATGGGGCTCGCCGCCAGCCCCGAATACGGCGGGCAGGGCCTGCCGCACACCGTCGCCGCCGCCATCAACGAATTTTCGTCCTCCGCCAACATGGCTTTCGCCATGTATCCGGGCCTGACCATGGGCGCCGCCGCGGCGCTGTATGTGCATGGCTCCGATGAACAGAAGCAGACGTGGCTGCCCAACATGCTGTCCGGCAAATGGACCGGCACCATGAACCTCACCGAGCCCCACTGCGGCACGGATCTTGGCCTGCTGAAAACGAAAGCCGCGCGCCAGCCGGACGGCAGCTTCCGCATCACCGGCACGAAGATTTTCATCTCCGCCGGCGAGCATGACCTGACGGAAAACATCGTTCACCTGGTGCTGGCCCGCATCGAGGGCGCTCCGGAGGGCGTCAAGGGCATTTCCCTGTTTGTCGCGCCAAAGTTCCTGCTCAACGCCGATGGAACGCCGGGCGCGCGCAACGCCGTCAGCTGCGGCTCCATCGAACACAAGATGGGCATTCACGGCAACGCCACCTGCGTCATGAATTATGATGGCGCCACAGCCTGGCTGGTCGGCGAGGAAAATCGCGGCCTGAACGCCATGTTCGTGATGATGAACGAGGCCCGCCTCGGCGTCGCCATCCAGGGGCTGGCCCAGTCCGAGGTCGCCTACCAGAACGCCGCCCAATACGCGAAAGAGCGGCTGCAGGGGCGCGCCCTCACCGGCGTCAAGGCCGCCGACAAGCCCGCCGATCCAATCATCGTTCATCCGGATGTGCGCCGCACCCTGCTCTCCATCCGCGCCTTCAACGAGGGCGCCCGCGCCTTCGTGCTGTGGAACGCGCTGAAGGCCGACATCGCCCACCGCTCGCCGGACAAGGCGACGGCGGAAGCGGCGGATGAGGTGCTCGGCCTGATGACGCCGGTGCTGAAGGGCGTGCTCACTGACGTTGGCTTCGACAATGCGGTGAAGGCCCAGCAGATGTTCGGCGGCCACGGGTATATCGTGGAAACGGGGGCCGAGCAGTTCGTTCGCGACGCCCGCATCGCCATGATCTATGAGGGCGCCAACGGCATCCAGGCGCTGGACCTGGTGGGCCGCAAGCTGCCGCGCAACGGCGGCCGCGCCGCCATGGCCTTCTTCGGCGAATTGCAGCAGTTCGTCAGTGAGAACGAAGCCGATGAAAAGCTGGCCCCGTTCCTGAAGGCGCTGGGTAAATCCGCCGGCCACCTGCAGCAGGCCACCATGTGGTTCATGCAAAATGGCCTGAAGAACCCGGACAACGCCGGCGCCGGCAGCACCGATTACATGCACATGCTTGGTCTGGTCGCCATCGGCTACATGTGGGCGAAGATCCTGAAAGCGCTGCACGCCAAAAAAGCGGCGGGCGAAACCCTGACGCCGGCGCTGGAAGCCAAGTTCGTGCTGGCCGATTTCTACGCCCAGCGCATGCTGCCGGAAACCGGCGCCCAGCTGGCCCGCATTTCCGCCGGCGCCGACGCGGTGATGGCGTTGCCCGCCGAGGCGTTCTGAGCCGCCAGGAGCCCGGGGACACGGGGACCCGGGCGAAGAGCAGGAGCGTCGCGCGGGCGACGCTCCACCACGTTGATCTGACGCATTTCCTGCCGCGCGATCTGGCGCCTGAAATCGCGTCGCGGTTCATTCCGGAGGCCGGTCATGGCTGAAGCATATATTTATGACGCCGTTCGCACGCCGCGTGGTCGCGGCAAAAAGGACGGCGCCCTGCACGAGTGCTCTACCCTCAAGCTGGCGACGACGGTGCTGGGCGCCATCCGCGAGCGCAACAATCTCGATACGAAGCTGGTTGACGACGTGGTCATGGGCTGCGTCGATCCGGTGGGCGAGGCGGGCAGCGACATCGCCCGCGCCGCCGCGCTCGCCGCCGATTACGGCAATCACGTGCCTGGCGTGCAGATCAACCGTTTCTGCGCATCCGGCCTCGACTCGGTGAATTTCGCCGCCGCCCAGGTGATGGCAGGCCAGCACGACATGACCATCGGCGGCGGCGTTGAATCCATGAGCCGCGTCGGCATGGGCGCCTCGGGCGGCGCCTGGCCCATGGACCCCGCCATCGCCATCAAGTCCTATTTCATGCCCCAGGGCGTCTCGGCTGACCTGATCGCCACCAAATATGGCTTCAGCCGCGACGATGTTGACGCTTACGCGGTGCAGAGCCAGCAACGGGCGGCGGCGGCCTGGGCGGAGGGCCGGTTCGCCAGATCCGTCACGCCGGTGCGCGACCTCAACGGCGTCACCATCCTCGACTGCGATGAGCATATGCGTCCCAACGCCGACATGCAGTCGCTGGCGCAGTTGCAGCCGTCGTTCGCCCAGCTCGCCGGCATGGCCGGTTTCGATTCCGTCGCCATCCAGGCCCACCCGGAAATCGAGCGCATCAATTACGTCCATCACGCCGGCAATTCCTCCGGCATCGTCGACGGCGCCGCCGCCGTGCTGATCGGCAACAGGGAGGCCGGTGAAAAAGCCGGGCTGAAGCCGCGCGCCCGCATCCGCGCCTTCGCCAATATCGGCTCGGAGCCGGCGATCATGCTCACCGGCCCGGTGGACGTAACGAAAAAGCTGCTGGCCCACGCCGGCATGGCGATCAGCGATATCGACCTGTTCGAGCTGAACGAGGCTTTCGCCTCGGTGGTGCTGCGCTACCTCCAGGCCTTCGACATTGACCCGGCGATCATGAACCCGAATGGCGGCGCCATCGCCATGGGCCACCCCCTCGGCGCCACCGGCGCCATGATCCTGGGCACGGCCCTGGACGAGCTGGAGCGCACCGGCAAACAGACCGCCCTCGTCACGCTGTGCATCGGCGCCGGCATGGGCACGGCCACCATCATCGAGCGCGTCTGACGCTGGTTGCGAGGCCACAGCCTCCGGTACAGGAAAGCAGGAGACAGCCAATGAGTCTCAAGGAATTCCGCATCGACGTCGACGCCGACGGCGTTGCGCTCGTCACCTGGGATCAACCCGGCGCGCCCATGAACGTCATCACCCTGGCGATGATGCAGGAGCTGTCGGCGGTGATCGACCGCATTGCGTCCGACGACGCCATCAAGGGCGCGGTGATCACATCCGGCAAGGACAATTTCTCCGCCGGCGCCGACCTCAACATGTTGCAGGGCGCCCGCGTCGAATTCGAACAGCGCGCCGCAAAAGGCGACCCGGAAGAGGCCATGCGCGTCTTTTTCGGCGAAACCCGCCGCCTGTCGCAGCTGTATCGTCGCCTGGAAACCTGCGGCAAGCCGGTGGCCGCCGCCATTCGCGGCCTCGCCCTCGGCGGCGGTTTCGAGCTGGTGCTCGCCTGCCACTACCGCGTCATGGCCGACGACGGCGCCACAAAGGTGGGGCTGCCGGAAGTCCAGGTGGGCCTGTTCCCTGGTGGTGGCGGCACGCAGCGCATCGCCCGCCTGATGGCGACGCCGGACGCCCTGCAATTCCTGTTCAAGGGCCAGCAGATCAAGCCGTCCATGGCCAAAACCATGGGCTTGGTTCATGAAACCGCCGCGCCGGGTGAGGTGATCGCCAAAGCCAGGGCCTGGATACTTGGCGGCGGCAAGGGCGTCGCCCCGTGGGACGTCAAGGGCTTCAAGAACCCCTCCGGCAAGGTGTTCTCGCCCGTCGGCATGCAGGTGTTCCCGGCCGCCAACGCCATCTACCGCAAGGAAACCTACGACAATTACCCGGCGGCGAAGGCGATCCTGGCCAGCGTCTATGAGGGCCTGCAACTGCCGATGGATCTCGCCCTGCAGGTCGAGAGCCGTTACTTCGCCCACATCCTGCGCACGCCGGAAGCGGCGGCGATGATCCGTTCGCTGTTCATCTCCATGGGCGAGCTGAACAAGGGCGCCCGCCGGCCGAAGGGCGTGGAGAAATCAAAGCTGCGCAAGCTTGGCGTCGTTGGCGCCGGCTTCATGGGGGCCGGCATCGCTTATGTCAGCGCTCAGGCCGGCATGGAGGTGGTGCTGGTTGACCGCGACCAGGCCGCCGCCGACAGGGGCAAGGCCCATGCCGAAGCGCAGATCGACGCGCAGATCCGCAAGGGTCGCGCCACCGCCGAAACCAAAGCCGCCCTGCTGGACCGCATCACCGCGACGCCCGACTATGCGGCGCTGGCCGGCTGCGATCTGGTGATCGAGGCGGTGTTCGAGGATCCGAAGGTCAAGGCCGAGGTGATCGCCAGGGTCGAGAGCGTGATCGGCGACGACGTCATCTTCGCCTCCAACACCTCGACCCTGCCGATCAGCGGTCTGGCGAAGGCCTCGTCGCGTCCGGCCAACTTCATCGGCATCCATTTCTTCTCGCCGGTGGAGAAGATGCTGCTGGTCGAGCTGATCATTGGCCGGCAGACCGGCGACAGGGCCCTGGCCACGGCCATGGATTACGTCCGCGCCATCCGCAAGACGCCGATCGTCGTCAACGATGCGCGCGGCTTCTTCGCCAACCGCTGCGTCGGCGCCTATGTCCAGGAAGGCCATCGCATGCTGCTGGAAGGCGTGCCGCCGGCAATGATCGAGAATGTCGGCCGCATGGCCGGCATGCCGGTGGGACCGCTGGCGCTCAATGACGAGGTGGCGCTGGATCTCGGCCTGCGCATTGCCCGCGCCACGAAGGCAGAAGCTGGCGACGACGCGGTCGATCCCGACCAGCTGGCGTTGCTGGAAACCATGGTGGAAGGCGAGGGGCGTCTTGGCCGCAAGAACGGCAAGGGCTTTTACGACTATCCCGAAAAGGGCCAGAAGCAGCTGTGGCCGGGCCTGGCGAAGTTGCAGAAAACCAGGCTTGATCCCGATACGCTGGACGTGACCGAACTGAAGCAACGCCTGCTGGTCGTCCAGGCGCTGGAGGCGGCGCGCAGCTTCGGGGAAGGCATCGTCACCGACCCGCGCGAGGCCGACGTCGGCTCGATCATTGGCTTCGGCTTCGCCCC
The DNA here is from genome assembly GCF_004342915.1 of Camelimonas lactis. Taxonomy (GTDB): domain Bacteria; phylum Pseudomonadota; class Alphaproteobacteria; order Rhizobiales; family Beijerinckiaceae; genus Camelimonas; species Camelimonas lactis. The sequence continues at coordinate 28,648 of NZ_SLWL01000020.1, read as the reverse complement.
GTTCACCGGCGGCGTGCTATCCTATATCGACGGCATGGGCGCGCCGGCGTTCGTCGCCCTGTGCGACCGCCTGGCCGCAACTTACGGCGAACGCTTCACCCCCAACGCCCAGCTTCGCCAGATGGCGAAGGACGGCGGCTCCTATTATCCGAAGCTCCAGGCCGCCGCCGCCTGAGGCGCCGCCATCCCGATCGGACACATGACGCCGCAGCGGGCAACCGTTGCGGCGTTATTTTTGAAGCACTGAACTTCAGTCTTTTGAAAATACCGCGATCTTTACATGCTGCGTGCGTGTACAGATCCGTGGCCAATTTTGCCGCCGTCCCGGTTCGGCCGTTTCGCGGCGGCGCCCACACGGTTTCCCCCTCGGGCAGCCCCACAAATCATCTCGGGAAAACGCGCGGCGACGTTGCGGCGCGCCCTGCGCTTTATTCCATCCGCGCCCGCCACTGGGTCAGCAGGGCGCGCAGGGCCGCCGGCTTCAGCGGTTTGTGCAGCACGTGGGCGTTTTTCTTCTGCGCTTCCGCCCGCACCTCCGGCGAGCGGTCGGCGGTCAGCAGCACGGCGTGCAGACCCGGCCCCAGCCGCCAGCGCAGACGGGTGATCGCCTCCAGCCCGTCGCCCTCATCCAGATGGTAGTCGGCGATGACGATGTCCGGCGCGAAGCGGCGCGCGCCGATGACCCGGTTGGCCTCCTCCAGGCTGCCGCCCGCCGCCACTTCGCAGCCCCAGCCTTCCAGCAGGGCGCGCATGCCCTCCAGGATGGCCGGCTCATTGTCGATGGCGAGAATGCGCATGCCGGTGAGGGGCGTCGTCGGCGGCGGCGCCGGGCGGGCGGAATCCGGCGTCGCCACCGGCTCACGCACCGGCATCGTCACGGCGAACAGCGAGCCGCGCCCCGGCGTCGACGTCACGGACACCTTGTGATGCAGCACATGGGCGATCCGCTCGACGATGGAGAGCCCGAGGCCGAGGCCGCGCGCTTCGCGCATGCCCTGATCGAGGCGCTGGAACTCACGGAAGATGAGGCGCTGTTTTGATTCAGGTATGCCAAGGCCCGTGTCGGCCACGGCGACGCGCAGCCGGTCGCCGTGACGGCGGCAGCCAACCAGCACCTTGCCGGAGGGCGTGTATTTGATGGCGTTGGAAATAAGGTTTTGCAACAGCCGTCGCAGCAGTCTCCGGTCCGAGCGCACGTGCAGGGATGACGGCAGCACCGTCAGCTTCAGGCCCTTTTCGCGGGCCATCGGCGCGAACTCGCGCTGCAGCTGGTCGAGCAGGGGGCCGATCGGGAAAATGGAAAACTCCGCCCGCATCTGCCCGGCGTCGAGGCGCGAGATGTCGAGCAGCGCCGTGAGAATTTCCTCCACCGCGTCGAGGGAGCTGACGATATTGTCGATCATCGGCCGGGCCTCGCCGGCCCCTTCCGGCCGCTCCACCAGCGCCGCGGCGTAAAGGCGCGCGGCGTTCAGCGGTTGCAGGATGTCGTGGCTGGCGGCGGCGAGAAAGCGGGTCTTCGACTGGTTGGCTTCGTCGGCGGCGGATTTCGCTTTGGTCAGCGCCACGTTCAGCCGCATCAGCTCCTGGGTGCGCTCCTCCACGCGTTTTTCCAGCGTGGCGTAGGCGGCCTCCAGCGCCTCTTCCGCCTCCACCTCCCGGGTGACCTCCGTATAGGTGGTGACGAAGCCGCCGCCGGGCAGCTTGTTGGAGCGGATTTCGATGACGCTTTCGCCCGGGAACAGCTTGACCCGTGCGGGCGGGCCGTCGCTGAGCAGGCTGGCGAGCCGGTCGGCGACCAGATCGTCCACATGGCCAGGCCCATAGGCGCCCCGGGTGGCGTTGAAGGTCACCACCGCGTCGAGACCGACGCCGACGCGCACGAAATCCGGCGGCAGGTCGTACAGATCCACGAAGGCCTGGTTCCAGGCGAGAATCCGCATGTCGTGGTCCAGAATCGTGATGCCCTGCTGCGCGTGGTCGAGGGCGTTCTGCAGCACGTCGCGATTGTACTGGATGGCGGCGGATGCGTCGTCCAGCAGCGCCATCGCCGTGCTCGACGACAGCTTGTCGGAGCTGTTGAGCAGCGACAGCATGAGCCGGGACGACGCGGCGCCAATCACCGAGGCCAGCAGGTGCTCGGCGAAGCGGATGGTCTGGATGTCCGCTGGCGCCGGCCCCCGGGCGGGCTCCTGGCGGGTGGCGTTGAAGCCGGCGAAGGCCGAGCGGGCGCGATCCTCACCCAAATAACGCGTCACCGCGTCATACAGGTCATCGAAGGTGGCGACGCCGCGCACCGGCATGGGGCTCTGGCTCATGCGCGGCTCGGGCGAACGGAACGCATAGGCCTGGAGGCGCTCGATGGCGCTGGCCGGACGCAGCAGGGAACAGGTGACATAGAAGACAATGTTGAGGCCAAGGCTCCACAGGACCCCCGGGGTGATATTTTCCGGCCCGGCTCCGGTCAACACCGCCGGGTTGATGATGCGCAGCCCGAAGGGACCGGTGAGGAAGGAGCCGCCGAGGCTCTGCGGGTCGGCGATCGCCGGCAACAGCAGCATCCAGGCCCAGGCCAGCCAGCCAACGCCGAGGCCCGCCACCGCTCCCAGCGCCGTGCCGCGGCGCCAGATCAGCCCGCCGATGAACGGCGGCGCGATCTGGGCGATGGCGGCGAACGACAGCAGGCCGGTAGCCGCCAGCGCGGCGTTGGCGGCGTTCTCGTTGTAAAACCAGGCCAGCGCCATCACGGCGACAATGGCGCAGCGGCGGATGCCCAGCACCACCGGCCCCATGCCGGAGCGAATGTGCAGGCCGCGCGCCGCCCGGGCCGAACGCCAGCGCAGCAGCACCGGCATCACCAGATCGTTGGAGATCATGATCGCCAGCGCGACGGAATCGACGATCACCATGGCGGTGGCGGCCGAGAGGCCGCCGATGAAGGCGAGCAGCGCCACCCACCCGGCGCCCGCGTGCAGCGGCAGTTGCAGCAGCGTCATGTCCCGGTCGACGGCCGTGGGAAACATCGAGATGCCGGCCAGCGCGATGGGAATGACGAACAGGTTGATCAGCGCCAGATAGGCGGCGAACATCCACGCCATGCGCGGCGCGTCGGCGGCCCGGCGGTTCTCCACCACCATCATGTGAAACTGGCGCGGCAGCAGCAGCGCCGCGCAGGCCGACAGCAGCAGCAGCGCCGCCAGATCGAGCGGACTGGAGGTCATCTCCAGAAAACGCATGGGCGAAATGGCGTCGGCGCGGGCGACGATATCGGCCACGCCGCCGAACATCACATAGGTGATGAACAGGCCCACGGCGAGAAACGCCGCCAGCTTGACGATGGATTCCACCGCGATCGCGGCGACGAGGCCCTGCTGGTGTTCGGTGGCGTCGACGCGCCGGGCGCCGAAAGCCATCGCGAACAGGGCCAGCACCCCGGCGGCCATCACGCTGATCCAGCCCATCCACGGCGCGGTTTTTCCATCTATGGCGACGAGAAAGGTCGTGAGGGAAACCGAAACGGCCTTGAGTTGCAGGGCGATGTACGGAACCGAGCCGGTGACGGCGATCAGGGCGACAACCGCCGCCACTTTCTGGCTCTTGCCATAGCGCGCCGCCACGAAATCGGCGACGGACGTGATGTTCTGCGCCCGGCTGAGCGCGATGATGCGCATGATGAGCCGGGCGCCGAGAACCAGCGCCAGGGCGGGCCCTATGTAGATCATCAGGAAGTCGAGGCCGGAGCGGGCGGCGAAGCCGACGGAGCCGTAGAACGTCCAGGACGTGCAATAGACGGCGATGGTGAGCGGATAGATGAACACCCGCAGCCGCCCGTCGAGCCAGTGTTCGCCGCGACGGTCGCAGAACCATGCGACGCCAAACAGCGCGCACAGATAAAGCAGTGCAGCGGCGATCACCATCCAGCTGTCGGGCATGGAGCTCCTGTCGTCCGGGCAAAGGCGCCGGCCGCGCGCAACGGCGCGAAGTGGCCGGTCAATAACAGACAGGATAATACTGCGCGCGCGTTTGTGTAACGATCAATAACCTTTGCCAGGTTATCCAGCAAAGAAGGCGTGGCAGGTTTCCGGGGCGCGGATCATGACGCGGCCGCAGACCGGCCCGCTGTCATGGGACGGGCGCGCTGGACATGCGCCAGACAAATATTGCGACGTCGAGGTCGAGGAGGAATGCAGGATGTTGAGTGAGTTCAAAAAATTCGCCATGCGCGGCAATGTTGTTGATCTCGCGATCGGCGTGATCATCGGCGCCGCCTTCAGCGGCATCGTCAACTCGCTGGTGTCTGATATCTTCATGCCCATCATCGGCTGGATTACCGGCGGCCTCGATTTCACCAATTACTTCATCGCACTGGGCAAGAACGTCACCGCAACCTCCTATGCCGAGGCCCAGAAGCAGGGCGCCGTCATCGGCTACGGCCGCTTCATCACCCTGGCCGTCAATTTTCTCATCATCGCCTGGATCCTGTTCCTGGTGGTGCGCGGCATCAACCGGCTGAAGGCGAAGGAAGAGGCGGCGCCGGAGACGCCGGCCGATGTTGTGCTGCTCGCGGAAATCCGCGATCTGCTCGCGGCGAAGAAAGCTGTCTGACAGCCGGCGTGGTCCACGCGCCGCCCTGTCGGGAGCGGTCGCTTTGCACGGCGCCGTCCGCAGACGGACGCCATTTTGCGCCGGGCTGGCTTTCAGCCCGGCGTTGCTGTTCCTGGGCTGGCGGCGTTGTGGTCCTGCGCCGGCGGTTCGGGCGCGCCCGGCGGCGCCGGCGCAGGCTATTTGCACAGAATTCGCCATCTGTTCGCCATGATGAGCGCGCCGTGAGGCCGCGCGGATTTTCCAGGCGCCTGTCTTCAAATGGGAATACCATTTGTTAACCGTGCTTCACGTCTTCTTGCGCTGCCGGCGGCTGCCCGGGCTTTTTCATGTTTGCGCCGGAAAGCGATGGTCTGATTCAACTATTGAAAGGGATCGGTGTTTCCCTTGCAGGATTGATTGCGGAGGAGTGACAATGAAACTCGCCCTGACCGCCAGCGCTTTTGCTGGCGCCATGCTGTTCGCCTCGGGTGCGTTCGCCATGCCCGCGGCTTCGGGACTGGCGCAGCCCGCCCAGGCGGATGGCTTCGTGACCCACGTTGCGCAGGGCTGCGGCCCTGGCGGCTGGCGCACGCCCTCCGGACGCTGCGCTTATGGTCGCCCGGGTTATGGCCCGCCGCGTTACGCGCCGCCGCCGCGCTATTATGGCCCGCCGCGCTGCTTCGTCAGACACACCCCCTATGGTCCGCGTCGCGTCTGCCGTTAAGGCGCGCGCAAGACCGGTCGCCGCCTTGCGCCAGGCGACGCGGCGGCGGGCGTTAATGTAACGCCAGTGGCTTTCCGGGCCGGGCCGTGCGCCGGGTTCGGGGCCGAACAAGAGCAAACAAGGGAAAGTGAAAATCGTATGAAGGCTGCATTTGCCAAGTTGTCGGGCGCGCGGGTCGCCGGTCTGGCCGCGATCGCTGGCGCGATGATGGTCGCTTCGGGCGCCATGGCGGCGCCGGCTGGCGCGGGCGCCGGCGCGTTTGACGGCGCTGGCGCGCCGATGGTGTCGACGGTCGCCAGTGGATGTGGCCCCGGCATGTACAGGGGCCCGGGCGGCCGCTGCTACCGGGCGGGCGTCCGTCCGCACGCCCATCGCCCGCCGCCGCCGCCGCCGCGTCACTATCATGCGCCGCGCCGCGCGCCCCATTGCGTCGTGCAGCACACGCCGCACGGTCCGCGACGCATCTGCCGCTGAGCGGGCTGCGCAATATGCAAACGGCCCCGCTCCGGGGCCGTTTTTTTTTATTGGCGCGTCGCCACACGCGTTCAGTTGGTGGACGGGCCAGACTCGCAGGCGGAGCTCCAGGGCTTGTTGATGGGCGTGGCGCGCCCGCACTTGTCGCAGGCGGCGACGGACAGGGCCACCGCGAGCAGTGCGCCGCATCGCACGGAGAGCCGCGCGATGCGCTTCAGGCGCTGCGGGCGGCGGGCGACAATGGCTTCCATATCAGGTCTCCAGAACAGGTCGGCGGAAGGGGACGCGGCCTTCGCGTCCCGATAGCGTCACATTGGCAATGCGTTGCCGCGCCCTTGACGATGCGCCCACGAGCGGGGCGCATCAATGGGTCACGCCCAGGTCCGGGCTTTTCAGGGCGCGCGCGCATCGCGGCCGCGTCCTGGAACGTTGGAGCAATCCGGCGTGGCGATTTGACGACGCCGGCCTGCCGGGTCCGGCCACGGGCGGCGCGGCGTGAACCCGCGCCCGTGGCCCTCCGGGCGTCAATGCCCGGTTGTTTTTGCCTGTCCACGGGGCAGGGGCAAGGTGTCCGCCATGTTGGAGCCGAGCATCTCGAACTGGTCGCCGAGGCCCTCGCGCGTCTTCGGATCGATAATGGCGATGGGCGCCGACACCGCGATGCTGGCGGCCGTGCCGACGGTCGAGGCCGCGCCCACGGCGATCCGGCCCAGCTTGTCGCCGAGGCCGACGCCGGAGTCGCTGAGGGCCTGGCCGGCGACCAGCCGGCTGCCGATCATCTGCACCACCTGGGGCGACTGGGCGAAGGTGGCGTGGTTGATGGAATCCGATGACTGGACCCCCGTGAGGTCGATCAGGATGATGTCGTCGCGTTTCAGCTCGGAGCGGTAGGGCTCGGCCTGCGGGTTGATGGCGCCGAGGCGCGTCTGGCCCCAGACCCGACGCGAGAAGGCCAGCGCCTCATCGTCCTGCGAGGTAAAGATGACGAAGGGCGGCCGCTTCGGCCCGATGGCGGCGATCTGCCGGCGGAACACGTCGAAATCCACGTCAGGCGCCGCCAGCATCACACTGTTGATTTTCGGCGCGATGCGGCCGTTGCGGATCGCCATCTGCCGCAACGCCTCCAGCGTCACCCAATTGCCCATGGAGTGGGCGAGGATGGCGATTTCGCCCACCTGGGGGTCGCGGTTGAGGGTCGTGAGCAGCTTTTCCAGGGCGTCGCGGGAGAAGTTGCTGCTTTCACGGTCGAAACCATAGGAGAGCAGCCGCCCGCGCGACGGCCAGGTGAACAGTACCGGCATCGCTGGCGCGCCAGAATCATGGATGATCTGGGTGAACCGGTAAACCGCGTCCTCGAAGTTGGTGTTGTAACCATGCACGAACACCAGCACCCGGCGCTGGCGCTGCTGACGCATGCGCTGGTTGAACGCCGCCATGGCCTGGGTCGGGCTCAGAACCCTGGCAGACAGGGTGGTGAAGTCCGTGGCGGGGTTGGCCGGCAAACGGCGCGGCCATTGCACGTCGCCAACCTTGCGCGCGCCGGCCGGCGGCACCGAGACGGTGATCTCGGCGAAATTGAGCAGATCGGAGCGCTCCCCGGTGAACATCTGGCCGGGGCGGGCGTTTTCCAGGCTGCGCGTGGTGGCCACCAGCATGCTGACAGGCGTGGCGCCGGGATAAACAGCCCCCTGTTCAGGCTGCAAAACGTTCCGGGCGCGGCCGCTGCACCCCGCCAGCAAGGCGGCGGCGATCGCGGTGACGGCTAGCACATATAGTCGGCGCATGGCGCGGCGGAGCTCCAGAACGGACAGTTGTCGGCGGTCAGACCCGGCGCGGCGCGCCTGTTGGACCTGGGGCGTCCCCCAGCAGCAACCGTTGGACGGGGCACCCTAGCGCGCGGTTGGGACGGGCGCCAGAAGCTCGCCGTCGCCGCATGGCGCGGGGCCGGGCGCCGGTGGTGTTTTTGCCACAGGCGACGCCCGACCGGACGGCGCGCGGCGCAGCAGCACGATGGCGCTGGCGCTCACCACCAGCGCGAGGCCCACCCAGTCGGTGATGGCTGGCGTTTCACCCAGCATCAACATGGCGCCGATCACGCCGACGCCCGGCGTCATCAGCGTGCCAATGGCGGCGACCGAAGCGGGAGACCGGGTCAGCACCCCAAACCAGATCCATGTTCCGAGCGCCTGGGCGGCGACGATATTGTAGGCCAGCCCGAAAAAGCCGGCCGTCAGGCCATGGAAGCCAATGGCTGGTCCTTCGAAGGCCAGCATGCCCGTCGTCAGGATGGCCGCGGCGGCGCCGATCTGCCAGGTCGCCGCGGTCAGCGGCGGACCGCTGATCGGAAAACGTTTCATGAAAACGGCGCCGCAGGCCCAGGATAACGCCGAGCCAAAGGCCAGCGCGAGGCCGGCGGAAACTCCGCCGGCGGCGAGGGCGGGCCACGCCAGCGCCATCAGGCCAGCGGCGCCCAGCGCCAGGCTGAGGGACTTGCGGGCGTCAAGCCGCTCGCCCAGGAAGAACACCGCCATCGCCGTCGCCCACACCGGCATGGAAAAGGCGATGATCGCCGCGCGTCCGGTTTCCATCACCATCTGCGCCCAGGCGTTGAGGATGTTGACCAGCGCCATGCCGAAAATGGCCGGAACCAGCACGCGCCACCACGCGCGCGGGCTGATGCGCAGGCTCTCGCCGCGCCACAGCGCCGCGCCAGCCAGCACCAGCGCGGCGCCCGACAGGCTCAGCGCCCGCGTCGTCCACGGGCCATATTCAAGGATGGCGAATTTGACGATGGGCCAGTTCAGACCCCAGATCAGACCAAGGAGCGTGACCAGCGCCAGATTGTTGCGGGTGGGGTGCGGGGGCATGGCGCGGGACCTGATGTTGCTCCCGCGATTTGTGCAGCCTTCCAGACGTTATAACAAATGCGCCACGCGCGGGAGCCGCGCGCCCACGATGCGTCCATGGCATGGCTTGCCCGATGCGGCGGCAGCCGCCGGTCCGCCGCCGCAAGTCCGTCCCCCGCCTTTCGCGCGCGCCGTCTTTCCCGGGCCATGTGCGGCTTTCGTCGGGCCTTGCCTGGCGATGTTTTTCGTAGAAGTCTTGGCGCACGCTCCCGGTCAGGAACAAGATGGAGCGGTATTCTGGAGGAGCGCCGTATGACGGTTCGTTACTACGACTGGATCGCCCATCACGCGATGCGCACGCCGGAGCGGCTTGCGGTCGTCAATCTGGCGGACGGTCGTGAGTTTTCCTACGCGCGGATGCATGACCGCGTGGGCCGGCTGGCGGCCCACCTGTCGGTCAACCTTGGCGTCAACGCCGGCGATCGTGTGGCCGTGCTGGCCCAGAACGCCCCGGAGACGCTGGAGGTCCAGTTCGCCTGCGGCCGGCTTGGGGCGATTTTCGTTCCGCTCAACACGCGCCTCACGGTGGCCGAGCTGACCTATATCGTGGGCGACGCGGCCCCGCGCGTCATGGTGCACGACGCGGAGCTGGCGGCCACGGCGCTTGAGGTCGCCGCCGCGTGCCAGACGCCGGCGAGCCTGCAGTTCGACGCCCCCTACGAGGCGGCGCTGGCGGCGGTCCAGCCTTTGCCGCGCGCCGCCTGGGCCGATGTCAGCCATGATGACGTCTCCACCATCATGTACACCTCCGGCACCACTGGGCGCCCCAAGGGCGCGATGATCACCCACGGCATGACGTTCTTCAACTGCGTCAACCTGGGGGCTGTCGCCGGCGTCAGCCAGTCGACCGTCCAGTTGCTGGTGCTGCCGCTGTTCCACACCGGCGGCCTGAACTGCTACGTCAATCCCACCCTGCACGCCGGCGGCCTCGTGCTGGTCATGCGCGCCTTCGATCCGGGCGCGACCCTGCGGCTGATCCACGACAAGGCCTTCGGGCTGAACCTGCTGTTCGGCGTGCCGTCGATTTACCAGTTCCTGTGCCAGCATCCGGATTTCGACAAAACCGATTTCTCGGGCCTGCGGGTCGGCGGCGTGGGCGGCGCGCCGATGCCGGTGCCCCTGCTGCGCATCTGGGAGCAGCGCGGCGTCGCCCTGCAACAGGGCTATGGCATGACGGAGACGAGCCCGGCCGTGCTGGCGCTCGACCAGGCGGACGCCGCCGCCAGGGCGGGCTCCGCCGGCAAGCCGGTGCTGCACACCGAGGTGTGCGTGATGCGCGAGGACGGAACCCTGGCGGCGCCCGGTGAGATCGGCGAGCTGTGGGTGCGCGGTCCCAATGTCACGCCAGGCTACTGGAACCGGCCGGACGCCAACGCCTCATCCTTCACGGACGGCTGGCTGCACACCGGCGACGCCACCCGCGTCGACGCCGATGGCTTTTTCTATATCGTCGACCGCTGGAAGGACATGTACATCTCTGGCGGCGAGAACGTGTATCCCGCCGAGGTGGAGGACGTGCTCTACCAGATGCCGCAGATCGCAGAGGCGGCGATCATCGGCGTGCCGGACGAACGCTGGGGCGAAAGCGGTCTCGCCGTTGTGGTGGTGAAGCCGGGCCAGCAGCTCTCGGAAGATCAGGTTCATGAACATTGCCGGGCGCGCCTCGCCCGCTTCAAATGCCCGCGCGACATCGCTTTTGTCGAAGCCCTGCCGCGCAACGCCACCGGCAAGGTGCACAAGCCGACCCTGCGCGGCCAGTTTGTCACCGAACCGGAAGGCGTCTGAACCCGCCGGGGTACACTCCCTGGCGGGGGGCGGGGGCAACACCTCAAACAGCCGCGCCGGCCGTGAAAGCCGGCGCGGCGCGACCAAAACGGCGGTATGCCTGAGAGTTTTGACTGTGACTGAGTGTTTTGACGATGTGCGCGCCCGGATGACCGGGCTGTTCTCCGGGTTTGAGCGTCTTGCCGGCGATGCGGCCCATGCCGGGCTCAAACGGGCGGCGGTGGCGATCACCGTGGTGGAGGATCCGCGCGGCGATGGCGGGCTGGCCTTTGTGCTGACGCGCCGGGCCCGCACCCTGCGCTCCCATGGCGGCCAGTGGGCGCTGCCAGGCGGCCGTTGTGACCCCGGCGAAACCGTGACCGAGGCGGCCCTGCGCGAGGTGTCGGAAGAAATCGGCCTCATTCTTGGCGCCGACGCGGTGCTGGGCGTGCTCGATGATTACCCCACCCGCTCCGGCTATCTGATGACGCCCGTGGTGGTGTGGGCCGGCGACGCCAGCGCCATCGTCCCCAATCCCGCCGAGGTGGCTTCGGTGCACTACATCCCCCTGGCGCATGTGGCGCGCGAGGATATCGTCAGCTTCATCACCATTCCGGAGAGCCCGCGCCAGGTTATCCGGCTGTGGATCGACGACGATCACATCCATGCGCCGACGGCGGCGGTGATCTACCAGTTCCGCGAGGTGCTCGCCGGGCGCGACACCCGCGTGCACGAGCTGGAGCAGCCGGTGTTCGCCTGGAAATAATATCAGCCCTTCCCAAAACACCTCCGGCTGCGCGCCGGTTACCGGGAGTTTCAGCGTTCATGAGCAACTTGCCGACCATCAGGCCCGACGAAGCCGGCTTCTCCGTGGAGCGCCTGGAGCGGATCAACGCGGTGCTGCGCGATCATGTCGACCGCGGCCGGCTTGCCGGCGCGGTGACCATGCTGTCCCGCTTCGGCAAGGTGGCGCATTTTTCGGCCGTCGGCATGCGGGACCCGGCGACGGGCGAGGCGCTGCGGACCGACGCCCTGTTCCGCTGCTATTCCATGACCAAGCCGGTCGTTTCCACCATGATCATGATGCTGGTGGAGCAGGGGCGGCTGCTGATCACGGATCCCGTCGCCAAATATATTCCGGCGTTCGCCGCCACGAAGGTGGCGGTGAAGCGCGACGGCGTCCTGACCCTGGAGGATCAGGCGCGGCCGATGACCGTGCAGGACCTGCTGCGCCACACCTCGGGCCTGAGCTACGAATTCCTGGCCATGCCCGAACTGCAGCAGATGTACATGGACGCCCGCATTTTCCGGCGCAGCTGGACCAGCATGGAGCACGCGGAAGCCCTGGCGCAGCTGCCGCTCAACAGCCAGCCAGGAACCCGGTGGGACTACGGCCGCTCCACTGACGTTCTGGGGACCATCGTCGAGATCATCACCGGCTCCTCCCTCGGCGACGCCCTGCGCGAGCACATCTTCGATCCGCTCGGCATGGACGACACCGGCTTTTATGTGCCGGAAGCTTCGCTCCACCGCCTGGCTGAACCGCTGCCGCGGGATCCCGACACCGGCGAGGCGGTGAAGCTGCTCGACGTGACGAAACCGTTCCCGTTCGAATCCGGCGGCGGCGGCCTGGTGTCGTCGGCGATGGACTACGCCCGCTTCATCCAGATGATCCAGAACGGCGGCGTGCTCGGTTCAACACGGTTGCTCAGCCGCAAGACCGTGAGCCTCATGGCCGCCGACCACCTGCCCGAAGGCGCGTCCATCGGTTCTGACCTTTTGCCGCCGGGACATGGCTTTGGCCTCGGCTTCGCGGTGCGCACCCACGATGGCCTGGCGCCGTCGCCGGGCGGCGCCGGCCAGTTCTTCTGGAGCGGCATCGCCGGCACCACCTTCTGGATCGACCCGGAGGAGGAATTCTTCGCCCTGCTGATGATCCAGGTGCCCCCGAACCAGCGGGAGGAATACCGGCACCTGTTCCGCAATCTGGCTTACGGCGCCTTCGGCGACTGAAGGCCGCTCCGCCTGTCCCGCATATCCATCCGCGCTGGCGGGCGGAACCATGACGGCGGGCGGGAGGTTGCGCCTGTGCGGCTGGCGAAGCAAAGGGAGCATGGGCGCCGCGCCGCCCTGGCGCACGCCAATTGCGCCCGGCGACGCTGGCGGGTAAATCCTGCCGGGTCGCCGCGCGCCCTGTTCGCCTGCGCTGCTCACCCGGCGCCGATGTCCGGGCGTGACGCGGCGTTGTTTCGCGCCTGGAAAGCGCGTCAATCAAAGAGGGAGCCGGCCCCGTTGCAGAGCGGACGGTTCTTGCTCCCGTATCAGGATATCCCATGACCGCCTGGTGGCCGGAAATCGTCGCTGCGCTCCAGATCATCTGGATCGATCTTGTCCTGTCCGGCGACAACGCGGTGGTCATCGCCCTGGCCTGTCGCGGCCTGCCGGCCAACCAGCGCAAATGGGGCATTATTTTCGGCGCCGGCGCCGCCATCATCCTGCGCGTGATTTTCGCCCTGCTGGTCATCCAGCTGCTTCAGGTGCCGTTCCTCAAGGTCATTGGCGCCTTTCTGCTGCTGCGCATCGCCGTTGGCCTGACCCGGGGGCAGGAGGATGAGCACGGCGAGATCCGCGAGTCCGGCAAGCTGTGGGGCGCCGTCTGGACCATCGTCGTCGCCGATGCGGTGATGAGCCTGGACAACGTCATCGCCATCGCCGCCGTGGCGCAGGATCATGTCGGCATGCTGATTTTCGGTCTCGCCCTGTCGATCCCGCTGATCGTTTTCGGCGCCAACATCCTGGTGAAGGCCATCGACCGCTTCCCGATCCTGATCTGGGCCGGCGCGGCGCTGCTCGGCTGGGTGGCTGGCGGCATGCTGATCACCGACCCATGGATGGTGAAGACGCTTGGCGCCGGCCAGGTGGCGATCTGGAAGCTGCCGGTGGAGGCGGCCGGCGTGCTGGTGGTGGTCGGGCTTGGCTGGCTGATGCGGCGGCTGGCGCAGCGCCGGCGGACCGCCGGCGCCGACGCCGACGTGGGCGGCGGCATCTGAAGCCCGATCCGGGCGCGCCATGCCGCCCGGCAGGCCCGCGTGCGGGACGCCGGCCTCAGACCTGATCGCGGAAGCGCGCGATGATGCGTTTTTGCAGATGATCACGCACGTCCCGGTAAGCCTGTAGCCTGTGGGCGCGGGAGCCGTGCGTCGCGGTGGCGTCCGGCGTGGGCCAGTATTCCACTTCCACCGCCAGCGTGCGCGTCAGTTCAAGCGCCGCGTGGTGCGCCTCTGGCGACAGGGTGACGATCAGGTCGAAGTTCAGCCCTTCGTATTCCTCAAGCTCGTCGAGGGTGCGCGGCCGGTGGCGGCTGGCGTCCACGCCCATCTCGTCCAGCACGGCGACGGCGAACGGATCGAGATCGTCCTTCCGCACCCCGGCGGACTGCACATAGATGCTCTTGCCAAAATAGTGTCGGGCCAGCGCTTCGGCCATCGGTGAGCGCACCGCGTTGAGGGCGCAGACGAACAGCACCGCCTGCACGCGCGGTTTCGCGTCCTGGGGCGCCTTCGCGACCTGATCCGGCGCCTCGGGCGGGAGCGCAGCGATCAATTCAGCCCTTCCAGTGCAGGGCGAAGATGAGGGTGAACAGGCGGCGGGCGGTGTCGAAATCCACCGTCAGCTTGCCGGCCAGCCGCTCCTGAACCAGCGCTGCGGCTTCGTCATGCAGGCCGCGCCGGCCCATGTCGATCGCTTCGATCTGCTGCGGCGAGGCCGTGCGCACGGCGGCGAAATAGCTGTTGCAGATCAGTTCGTAGTCCTTGATCACCCGCCGGAACGGCGTCAGCGACAGATAATGCGCCGCCACCAGCGCGCCGCTGCCGGGCGGCTCGCCGTCCTCCGGCGTCTGCCGCACGGTGAACGCCAGCCGTTTTTCCACCATGGCGAGCTCAAGGGCGTAGGGACCCGCGTCGACATTGGGCACGGCGAAGCTGTTGCTCTCGATGATGTCCCAGATGGCGGCGTTGCGCTCATGCTCCTGTTCGGGCGCGCCGCGGCCGATCGATTGTTCGTCCAGCGCCACGGACGCCAGCCGGTTCCGGGAGGAAGCCTTGCCTGAAGAATCTCCGCTTGCGGACATCGCGGCTCCTTCCCGTCCTGCTGGCTGGGGCCGGCTGTTGGCGCATGATTCGTAAAAATCATGCGCAATTAAAGAAGGTGGAGCGCAGTGCGTTTCTGTTGAAACGCGCCGCGCCCTACAGGTTGAGGCGGATCGCCACCGAGCGGGCGTGTCCCCCCAGGCCCTCTGAACTGGCGAGGCTGATGGCGGATGGCCCGAGCTGGCGCAGCGCCTCCGGCGAACACGAGAGTATCGACGTGCGCTTCATGAAGTCCAGCACGCCGAGGCCGGAGGAGAAGCGGGCGGAGCGCGCGGTGGGCAGCACGTGATTGGGGCCGCCGACATAATCGCCGATGGCTTCCGGGGTGTGCGAGCCGAGGAAGATCGCGCCGGCGTTGCGCACCTGCGCCGCCAGTTCCGCCGCGTTGGCGGTTTCGATTTCCAGGTGCTCGGCCGCGATGGCGTTGGCCAGCGGAACCGCTTCGGCCAGATCGCCGACCAGAATGATGGCGCCGTTGTCGCGCCAGCTGGCGGCGGCGATCCGGGCGCGCGGCAACGTCGCCAGCTGGCGCTGCACCGCGGCTTCCACCGCGTCCGCGAGGCTGGGGCTGTCGGTGATCAGGATGCACTGCGCCGCCGCGTCGTGTTCGGCCTGGGCCAGCAGGTCGGCGGCGATCCAGTCGGGGTTGGCGTGCTCATCGGCGATCACCAGCACCTCGGATGGGCCGGCGATCATGTCGATGCCCACCGTGCCGAACACCCGGCGCTTGGCCGCCGCCACCCAGGCGTTGCCGGGTCCGACGATCTTGGCTACCGGCGCGATGGTGGCCGTGCCGTAGGCGAGGGCGCCGATGGCCTGGGCGCCGCCGATGCGGTAGATTTCATCGACGCCGGCGAGGTCCGCCGCCGCCAGAACCAGCGGGTTCATGGCGTCGTCTGGCGTCGGCGCCACCATGACGATGCGCGGCACGCCGGCGACGCGGGCCGGCACGGCGTTCATCAGCACCGATGACGGATAGCTGGCGGTGCCGCCCGGCACGTAGAGCCCGACGGCGTCGATGGCCGTCCAGCGCCAGCCCATGGTCACGCCCAGCGCGTCCGTGAAGCTGTCGTCCTGCGGCTTCTGGCGACTGTGATACGCCTCGATGCGGTCGCGGGCGACGGCGAGGGCGGCCAGTTCTTCCGGCTTGCAGGCGGCTTTCGCGGCGGCGATTTCATCGGCGCCGACCCGCATGCGCCCGCCGGAAATATCCAGCCGGTCGAATTTCGCCGTCAGCTGGATGACAGCCGCGTCGCCGCGCGTCGCCACGTCGGCGAGGATCGCGCGCACGCCTTCGTCCACGTCCACCGACGTTTCGCGCTTCTGGCCGAGCAGGCGGGCGAAAGCATGCTGGAAGCCGTCCTGGCGGGCGTCCAGTCGCAGCGCCGTGGGGCCTGTGTCAACCATGTCAAAGCTCTCCGTCGGTTTCAGATCGGCTCAATCTGTTTCATGGGCGGGACGGCGAATGGCCTCCCATACCGGGCCCAGGTCCTTCAGCTGCGCCTCGATGCACTCGACCTCGGCGCGGATGGCGCCGCCGCCGGAAAAATCCAGCCGCAGCGCGCCAGATGGGGCTTCGCCTGGTTCGAAGGAAATTGCCAGCAGATTCAGCGCCTGGGCCGCGGGATCAACGCCCTTGTGGACGACGCGGGAAACGCGGCCGAAATGCAGGGCGCTGAGCCGGCGTCGTGGCTGATCAGGCGGCGAGGACCAGTCGAAACGGCGCAGGGTCAACGCCAGCAGGCCGTCGCCGGGCCGCCAGACGATGTCGGCGGGCCGCAGCACGGCGTCCTGAACGTGGGCGGAAATCACCGCCAGATCTTCGGCGTCGAGCGCCATCAGGCCAAGGGGCGTGCTGTCGTCGGAGGTCAGTTGGCTCATGGTCGCCTGTCGGGCTGGCGTGGAAACGCGGGTCATGACCCGGGAAACATTTGCGGGAACAACGTTTGGGGCGCGCGGCGCGTAACGAACTGTGCATATATATCATGATTGATAACGTTTGCGGACGTTGGCGCCGGCGGCGGCCGCGGGCGCGTCACAATCTGGCTTGAAACGCCGGAAGCAATAACCCGAAAGACGCGCCGGACCGTTCGGCGGCAGGGTCAGGAGAATTTCCATGTCAGGAGAATTTCCATGAGGTTCCGTTCAGTGACGGGGCGCGTGGCCCAGGTGGCGACGGTGGTGACCAGGGTGGCGGCAAAGGCGACGACAGGGGCCGTGGCGATGGCCGTCGCGGTCGCGGTGACGGCGGCGGTGATGCTGCCGCAGATCGCCGCCGCCCAGCCGTCCGACGATGGCCGCCCGCCGCCGCCGCCCGGCATGCGCCCGCCGCCGCCGCCACCACCCCCGCCCGGTTTCCGGCCGCCGCCGCCGCCTCCGGCGTTCAGGCCTCCGCCGCCTCCGCCGCCGCCGGCCATGCGCCCGCCGCCGCCGCCTCCGCCGCCACCGGCTTTCCGGCCCCCGCCGCCGCCACCGCCTCCGCCCCCTCCGCCGGCGTTCCGGCCTCCGCCCCCTCCGCCTCCGCCGCCCGTTTACGACCGGGGGAGGGACCGTGACTACGATCGTCGCGACCGTGACTATGATCGTCGCGGCCATGATCGCGATTACGACCGGCGTGACCGGGACTACGACCGGCGCGACCGTGACTATGACCGACGGGATCGGGACCATGACCGCGGGCGTGATTATCGCGCCGGCGGGCCGCGCGGCAGCGTTTGCGTCACCTCACGCGGCAGCTGCCCGACAGGCGTGATGTTGCCCCGCAACGCGCCGTGCCAGTGCGACATCGCCGGCTTCGGCGTCAAGCGCGGCGCCGTGGCCTACTGACCCGCCGCGCCAGCCTTCCAGGGCCGCGCCGGTTCCGGGCGCGCCGATGACAGCAAAAAGGGCGGAGCCAGCGGCTCCGCCCTTTGTTGCAGGTCGTGTTCTTTCAGGTCGCGACGGCGGGATCTCAGTCGCCCGAGAGCCGCTCCACCTGCGCGCCGCAGCGGCCAAGCTTGGCCTCCAGCGCTTCGAAGCCGCGATCGAGGTGATAGACCCGGTTGACGGTAGTGTCGCCGTCAGCGGCAAGGGCCGCGATCACCAGCGACACGGAGGCGCGCAGATCCGTGGCCATCACCGGCGCGCCGGTCAGCCGTTCGACGCCGTCCACCCAGGCCACGTCGCCGTCGAGGCGGATGCGCGAGCCGAGGCGGGCCAGCTCCTGCACGTGCATGAAGCGGTTCTCGAAGATGGTTTCGCGAATGCGGCTGGTGCCCTTCGCCCGGGTCAGCAGCGCCATCAGCTGGGCCTGCAAATCGGTGGGGAAGCCTGGGAAGGGTTCGGTGGTCACGTCGACCGGGTCGATGCCGTGGCCATTGCGGCGCACGCGGACGCCTTCGTTGCTGACGGTAATGTCCGCGCCGGTCTTGACGATGATGTCCAGGGCCGATTGCAGCAGTTCCGGCCGCGCGCCTTCCAGCAGCACTTCACCGCCGGTCATGGCCACCGCCATGGCGTAGGTGCCGGCCTCGATGCGATCGGGCAGCACCGTGTGGCTGGCGCCGCCGAGGCTGCCGACGCCCTGGATGACGACGCGCGACTGGCCGGCGCCGCTGATGCGCGCGCCCATGGCGTTCAGGCAGTCGGCGAGATCGACCACCTCCGGCTCGCGGGCGGCGTTGTCGATGACCGTTTCGCCGTCGGCGAGCGCCGCCGCCATCAGCGCCGTATGGGTGCCGCCAACGGTGACTTTCGGGAAATCGATATGGGCGCCGCGCAGGCCGCCGGACGGGGCCGTGGCGACCACATATCCGCCCTCGATCTCCACCCTGGCGCCCAGCTTCTCCATCACCATCAGCAGCAGGTCGACGGGGCGGGTGCCGATGGCGCAACCGCCGGGCAGGGAAACCCGGGCGTGACCGGCGCGGGCCACCAGCGGCGCGATGACCCAGAAGCTGGCCCGCATGCGCGACACCAGCTCATAGGGCGCCACGGTGTCGATGATCGACGCCGCCTTCAGGCGGATGCTCTGGCCGGTTTCCGATGTCTGTCCCGGGCGCTTCCCGGCGATCGCCGTATCGACGCCGTGATTGCCGAGGATGCGCAGCAATTGCTGCACGTCGGCGAGGCGGGGCACATTGTGCAGCTCCAGCGTCTCCGGCGTCAGCAGGCTGGCGATCATCAGCGGCAGGGCGGCGTTCTTGGCGCCGGAAATCGGGATGACGCCGTTGAGCGTCGCGCCGCCGGTAATGCGGATACGGTCCATCTATGTGCTCCGGGCGGAACGCCGCCTCTTGTGATCAACGGGGTCTGCGGACAGGTCAGACAGGCCGGACGTGCCGCCGGCGCCTGGCCGCGCAGCCATGCGCCGGATGCGGATTCTGACGGGGCGTTGC
Organism: Camelimonas lactis; assembly: GCF_004342915.1. Classification (GTDB taxonomy): domain Bacteria; phylum Pseudomonadota; class Alphaproteobacteria; order Rhizobiales; family Beijerinckiaceae; genus Camelimonas; species Camelimonas lactis. The sequence continues at coordinate 9,672 of NZ_SLWL01000020.1, read as the reverse complement.
GGAAACGCCTGCGCGTGCTTCCAGCAAATCGCTTCAGAAAGACCATCCAGCGCTGGCGGCGGCGCGGAAATGCGTCGTCCGCCGGACGTCAATTGGCCACCCACCACGGCGAGGCCAATCTGGCCGGCGTTTTCTCCTTCCGGGCTGGCGCCTTCTGGCCGGGCGTTCACCTCAGGATGATTCTGGCAGGAAAGTAATTTTGGCAGAGGGGGCCTGCTGGCACAAGCGCCGGAAAGCCACAGCGGCGGGTGCTTTCGGAAAGCCGTCGGCGCCGGCGACGGGCGGGATCAACGGCCGCTTTCGTTCGCGTCATCGCGCTGCCCCTGCGCCGTCTGGGGCGTCGCCTCCTGCGTGTCGTCAGGGCGGGTTGGCGCGGCGGCGCGCTCCCGCGTCTGGGTTTTGCGTCTGCGCAGATTGGCCCGCAGCGCCTGCGCCAACCGCTTTTGTCGTTCCGTCGCTGTTTCGCTGCTCACGGGGCGCCCCGGCGTTAGGGTTGATCTCGGCGCTTGCGGCAAGGGCGGAATAAGCCCCGCGAAAACGCATCGTCCGTGGCGGACGGCGCGCGCCAGCCTGCCGGCGGTGTGATAGCAAAGTCCGGGCCCCCAGCGCCAGCGCCAGCGATTGGGGTGGCTGTCGGGGCAGGCCGCGCCGGCCCGCGAACCGGCCTGCGCCGAAAAACGGGGCAGGACTGCGGCGATTGTCACGCTTGCGTGGCCGGTATTTGTCTGGAATGCTTCAAAACCGCAGGTCACATATTGTATAGGGGCGTGCTTGCGGCAAAAAGGGCCATTCGCAGCCCGGCCAGCTCCGCAAGGCAGGCCAGAGGCGCGCAGGCAGCGCGGAACGGGACCGTGATGAATTACGAACACTATTTTGAGAATGCCCTGGCAGCCCTGAAAAATGAGCGCCGGTACCGGGTGTTCGTAACCATCGAGCATGATGTCACGCGCTTTCCCCGCGCCACCTGGCACGGGCCGCAGGGCGCCCGCGAGGTCACCGTGTGGTGCACCAACGATTATCTCGGCATGGGCCGGCACAAGGTGACCATCGAGGCGATGGCCGAATGCGCCCGCACGCTTGGCGTCGGCGCGGGCGGCACCCGCAATATCGCCGGCACCTCCAAGCCGATCGTCGATCTGGAAACCTCGCTGGCCGATCTGCACGGCAAGGAAGCGGCCCTGGTTTTCACCTCCGGCTACGTCTCGAACGAAACCGGCATTTCCACCCTGGCCAAATTGCTGCCGGAGCCGCTGCTCATCTCCGATGAGATGAATCACAACTCCATGATCGAGGGCGTGCGCCGCTCCGGCGGTGAGAAGCGGATCTTCCGTCACAACGACGTCGCCCATCTGGAAGAAGTGCTGAAGGCGGCGGGCCCCGACCGCGCTAAGATCATCATTTTCGAAAGCGTGTATTCGATGGACGGCGACGTTTCGCCGATCCACGCCATCTGCGATCTGGCGGAACGCTACAACGCCATGACCTACCTCGATGAGGTGCACGCCGTTGGCCTCTATGGTCCGCGCGGCGCCGGGTATGCCGAGGAGGTGGGGGCGATGCACCGTCTCGACGTGATCGAGGCGACGCTGGCCAAGGGTTTTGGCGGCCTCGGCGGTTATCTGGCCGGCAAGGAGTCGGTGATCGACGCCATTCGCTCGCACGCCCCGGGCTTTATCTTCACCACGGCGCTGCCGCCGCCGGTGGCCGCCGCCGCCCGCGCGGCGATCGAGCACCTCAAGGTCAGCGGCGCCGAACGCGCCCAGCAGCGCGCCCAGGTGGCGAAGACCAAGGCGCGCCTTGCCGCCGCCGGTCTGCCTGTGATGCCCAACAACACCCATATCGTGCCGGTGATGGTTGGCGACGCCCAGCTCGCCAAGGCCGCCAGCGACATGCTGATCGAGCGTCACGGCGTCTATGTGCAGCCGATCAACTATCCGACGGTGCCGCGTGGAACCGAGCGGCTGCGCATCACGCCGACGCCGTATCATTCCGACGCGCTCATCGACGAACTGACCGAAGCGCTCGTCGCCACCTGGCGCGATCTGGGCCTCGCCCTGGGGGAGCGCCAGGCGGCCTGAGCAGCGCAGGCCGCGGCGCTTCGTGAGCAGGCGCATGTTTCACGACGCAGAAGGCGTGACCAGCGGGCCGGTCACGCCTTTTGCATTTGGGGCGTCCTCTCCCGGAAGGTGATTTTATTCTCCAGGCGCCTTCGCGACCCCGTGGGCATCCAGCCGCGGCGTCGCCGCCGCTTTCGACCCGGGTTTTCCCCTGCCGGCTTCGGCTGGAAGCGCGAAAACGTCGCATTCCACAAACATTCGCCTTCCGCCGCTTGCGCGCCGCCAGTCGCTGTGGCATTGGAGCGCCCATCGAAGGACGCGGCTGACGCAAGCGCGCCGCTCCCCGGAAAGCCGCAGTAGCTCAGTGGTAGAGCACACCATTGGTAATGGTGAGGTCGGGAGTTCAATCCTCCCCTGCGGCACCAGTTTTCTCATCTTCATCCTGACTGGAAGCCTGGATCACCCGCCGTCATGCGCGCGGGGCATGCCCTGTCGCCTGCGTGGCTCTCGCCTCGGGCGGGGATTGCGACTATTCAGGTTGTCCGTGGGCCGCCGGCCGGTTCGCCATCATGGCGGGCGAGGCCCGGGCATGGCCCCGCCGGGGGAGGCGCTTCCCGAAGGAGCGGCCACGGCCCCGCATGACAACAGGCGTGATCCGGCATCGCGGCGACCGCTCCGGTTTCCCGAGACGCATCCGCTCCAGGGCAGGAAACAGATGGCGACCAGCAATATCGATCCCTCAACCCCGGTGCTCGTCGGCTGCGGCGACGTTACCGACCTGACGACGCCGGCCACCGATGCGCGTTCCCCCATTGACCTGATTGCCCAGGCCGGTCGCGCGGCGCTGGATGACACGGGCGCCGCCAGCATGGCGGGCGTCGTGGACACGGTGGCCATGTTGCGGATGTTCGCCGACACGGCGCCGCGCTTCGCCACCAGCTTCGGTCGCTCGACCAATCCGCCGAAGAGCGTGGCCCAGCGTCTCGGCGTCAACGCCAGCCGCCACATCTACACGTGGAACGGCGGCAACATGCCCCAGTACCTGGTCAACATGTTCGCCGAGCAGATCGCCGCCGGCGACATGCGCGCCGCCCTGCTGGTCGGCGGCGAGGCCCTGCGCACCCAGTATGGCGCGACGCGCGGCGACGTGAAGGCCAACTGGGCCGAGGATCCCGGCGGCGCTTTCGAGGAGATCGGCGATCCGCGTCGCGGCTGGAGCGACTACGAAGAGCGCCACCTGATGCGGGCGGCCATCGCCATGTACCCGCTGATCGAGAACGCCATTCGCGGCAAGCGCGGCCGCGACGTCGAAACCCACATGAAGGCCATGGGCAAGCTGTTCGCCGGCTTCGCCGCCGTGGCGAAGGACAATCCCCTGGCCACCCGGCGCGAGGGGTTCAGCGCGGAGCAGCTCTCCACCATCACCGCCGACAACCGCTGGATCGGCTTCCCCTATCCGCGCTTCATGAACGCCAACGCCTATATCGATCAGGCCGCCGCCGTGGTCATGACGTCGGTGGGAACCGCGCGTGAGCTGGGTATTCCGGAAAGCAAATGGGTCTATCTGCATGGTTGCGCCGACGGGCACGACCACTGGTATCTGTCCGAGCGTGAGGTCATCGCCGGCTCGGCGGCGATCCGCAACGGTTCGCGCATCGCCCTCGACATGGCCGGCAAGACCATCGCCGACATGGATTTCCTCGATCTCTACAGCTGCTTCCCCTCCGCGGTGGAGATTGCCTGCGCCGAGATCGGCCTTGCGGAAGACGACCCGCGCGGCCTGACGGTGACGGGCGGCCTGCCGTTCTTCGGTGGCCCCGGCAACAGCTATGTGATGCACTCGATCTCGGAAATGATGCGCCGGGTGCGCGGCAAGCCGCGGAGCTTCGGTCTGGTCACCGCCAACGGCAACTACATCACCAAGCATTCGTTCGGCGTCTATTCCACCACGCCAACCGAAGGTCACTGGGGTCGCCAGAAGCCGTCGGAATTGCAGAACGCCCTCGACGCGCTGCCAAAGGCGCCGCTGGTTGAAGCAGCCAGTGGGCCGGCGACCATCGAGACCTACACGGTCATGTATGGCAAGACCGATCCGGATTTCGCCATTGTCATCGGCCGTCTTGACGCCACGGGAGAGCGCTTCCTCGCCAATACGCCGAAGGATGTGGCCGTCATGCGCGATCTGCAGGCGCGTGAGGGACTCGGCCGGCCCGGAACGGTCCGCCATGAGGACGGCCGCAACATCTTCACCCCGGCCTGACCGGTCTCACGTTGTCGTGACCGATGGCGACCGGGGAGAGCTGACCCGGCTCCCCGGCGCCGTCTGATGGGGCAGTGATCCCACGGGCCCCGGCGGATATGGCGGGTCCCAGGGGGCGTCGCCCCGGCCCGACCCTGTCCCCATGAGCCAGGTTCCCCAATGGAACGTTGCGAATTGCCGCAACGTTCGACCTGCGGCAGACTCGTTCTGACAGACGATCATTGCCGAACGCATGATGACCGCACGGGACGTCATGTGGAGAAGGGGAACAGTTATGAGACGTTTTGCAATCTGTCTGGCGGTGGTCGCCGGATTCGGTCTGGGTTGCATGGGCGGTGGCCAGCAAGCCCAGGCGGCGCCGGCCGGGCCACAGGCGGCCCTTGCGGCTGGCGCGGCGCCTGACGCGCTGTTCGAGCGGGCCTACACGGTTTGTGGTCCCTATGGCTGCGTTTATCGCCCGGGGCCGCGTTACTATTATCCACGGCCATACTACCGGCCGTACTACGCGCCGCGCCGTTATTACCGTCCGCGCTATTACGCGCCCCGGCCGTATTACCGGCGTTACTACGGCCCGCGTTACTATCGCCGCTGGTGATCGATTTCTGATGGTTTGTTCCGGGCCCTTGTTCCCGGTGAACTGGCCCGGCGGCGCGCGCCGCCGCCGGGCGCAGCCGCGGCCGCCGATCGCGTCCGCGCTCCCGGGGACACGATGTTTCCGGCTGAGATGGGCCCGGCTCAGGAAGCCGGGTTCTGGCGCGCGGGCGGCAGGAGCTGGGCGTCTTCCGATCCGAGGCCCGGCCCCGGCTCGACGGTGACAGCCCGTGGATCGAGCGGCTCGCCACATTCGGAACAGCACATCACCGGGGTGAAATGATGCCCGCAGGGGCGGTGGCGATAACGTAGCGGCGGTCCCGCGCCATCGTCCATCCAGGCGTCGCCCCAGCGCGCCATGGCCATCAGCACCGGGTAAAGCTCAAGCCCCTTTTGGGTCAGCACATATTCGTGGCGCTCCGGGCTGGTCTGGTAGGCGACCCGGCTGAGAATGCCTGCTTCCACGAAACGCTTCAGCCGGTCAGCGAGAATATGCCGCGTTACGCCAAGGCGGCGCTGGAATTCCTCGAACCGCCGTACGCGCAGGAAGCAGTCGCGCAGCACCAGCAGGCTCCACCGGTCGCCGACAAATGACAGGGTGCGGGCGATCGAGCAGGGCTCCGCGTCCAGCGCTTTCCATTTCATGGGCTGTGCCTCCCCCTCCCAGGGTTCATGACGGGTTTCCGTGATGGTTTCGATGACGGTTTTCCATAACGGTTCTCATGGCGTCCAACGTCCATCGCATCATCCAGCGCGGCCAGCAAACGTAGCCAGCAAACCTGGCCAGCAAGTATTGGCGCGCCGGATTCCGGCAGGCTGCGCCGAAATCGCCGCGTGGAGCCCAACGCGCTTGACAGGGGCGCGCCAGCCTCTAGTTTGATGTTAGTTCCTTTTTGGAACTTTGTCAGCGCCTGTCGGAACAAAAGCAAACATCAGCCTGCCGCCTTTCGCCGGCGCGGTTCCAGGTGATTCCAGGCAGGCGGCTCATGACCAGGCCTGTCTCAGGCAACCGGCTTCCAGGGAGGATGCGCCATGACCAGTCCGGAATTCCTGTTTGATTTCGGCAGCCCCAACGCCTGGCTGTCGCACCTCGTGCTGCCGGACATCGAGGCGCGCACCGGCGTGAAATTCAGCTACCAGCCGGTGCTGCTCGGCGGCATATTCCGGGCGACAGGCAACCGTTCGCCGGCCGAGGCCTACGCCAATATCCGCAACAAGATGGCCTATGAGCATCTTGAGATGGAGCGTTTCATCCGCCGCCACGGCGTCACGCGCTTCCGTTTCAATCCATATTTCCCGGTCAATACCCTGCAACTGATGCGCGGCGCCGTGGCGGCGCAGCGCGAGGATGTATTCGCGCCCTATGTGGAGGCGGTGTTCAGCGCCATGTGGGAGCATCCGCGCAAGATGGACGACCCGGAGGTGTTTCGCGCCGCCCTGACCGACGCCGGGCTGCCGGCCGAACGCCTGCTGCGACTGGCCGCCGATCAGGACGTGAAGGACGAATTGCTCGCCAAGACCAACCAGGCGGTGGAGCGCGGCGTCTTCGGCATCCCGAGTTTCTTCGTCGGTGATGAACTGTACTTCGGCAAGGACCGGTTGCGCGATGTGGAGGAGGAGATCCTCCGCCGCCAGAACGCCGGCGCGGGAGCAGCCGCATGAGCGCCCCCGCAAACCCGCGCAACGCCTCCGTGGCGGTGATCGGCGCTGGCGATTACATTGGCGCCGCCATCTGCCGGAAATTCGCCGCCGAAGGTTTCGCCGTCCACGCCGGCCGTCGTAATGGCGAAAAACTGGAGCCGCTCGTCGCCAGCATCGCCGCCGCCGGCGGTCGCGCCAGCGGCCGTTCCCTCGACGCGCGCGACGAGCAGGATGTCACCGCCTTTCTGGCGGAGGCCGACGCCATCGCCCCGCTGGAAATCTGCATTTTCAATGTCGGCGCCAACGTCAATTTCCCGCTGCTGGACACCACGGAACGGGTGTTTCGCAAGGTTTGGGAGATGGCCTGCTACAGCGGCTTCCTGGCGACGCGCGAAGCCGCCCGCATCCTGACCCGCCATGGCCGGGGGGCGATTTTCCTCACCGGCGCCACCGCCGGCCTGCGCGGCGGCGCCGGTTACGCCGCTTTCGCCAGCGCCAAGTTCGGCCTGCGGGCGGTCGCCCAGTCCGCCGCGCGGGAGCTGGGGCCGCAAAACATCCACGTGGCCCATCTGGTCATCGACTCCGGCGTTGACACCGCCTGGGTGCGCGAGCGCATCCGCGCCCGGGGCGGCGAGGCGGCGCTTGAGGCACTGGGCGAAGACCAGCTGATGCAGCCGGAATCGGTTGCGCAGGCCTATTGGGCGCTCTATCAGCAGCCGAGGGACGCCTGGACCCATGAGATGGACCTGCGTCCATGGGCTGAGCCCTGGTAGCCGCCGCAATCCCCATGAGAAATGGCTGGCGTCGGCCAGCGGGCGCAAGCGCATGTCGGGCGGGGCGGTCGCTGTCCTGTCCGGACGACAGGGGGCTTGCGGCGCGGGCCTGCGCCGCAAGTCCTGGAAGATCACAGAATGCTGGCGGCGGAGCAGGCTCCGCCCGCCGGACAATGCGGGAAGGAATGAGACACCCATGAAGACGCGCATCACCGAGCTGTTCGGCATCAAGCACCCGATCATTCAGGGCGGCATGCACTTTGTCGGCCTCGCCGAACTGGCGGCCGCCGTTTCCAACGCTGGCGGCCTCGGCATCATCACCGCCCTGACCCAGCGCACCCCGGACGATCTTTCCCGCGAGATCGAGAAGGCCCGCAAGCTGACCGACAAGCCGATCGGCGTGAACCTGACCTTCCTGCCGGTGGTGAACGCGCCGGATTACCCAGGTTACGTCAAGGCGATCATCGATGGCGGCGTCAAGGCGGTGGAAACCGCCGGCAACAACCCGGGCAAGTGGGTCGACATGCTCAAGGCCGCCGACATCAAGGTCATTCACAAGTGCACCACCATCCGCCACTCGCTGAAGGCCCAGGCGCTTGGCGTCGACGCGCTGAGCGTTGACGGCTTCGAGTGCGGCGGCCACCCGGGCGAGGATGATATCCCGAACTTCATCCTGCTGGCCCGCGCCGAGGAAGAGCTGAAGGTGCCGTTCGTCGCCTCCGGCGGCATGGCCGACGGCCGCAGCCTTGTCGCCGCCCTGGCGCTGGGCGCCGAGGGCATGAACATGGGCACCCGCTTCATCGCCACGAAGGAAGCGCCGGTGCACGAGAACGTCAAGCAGGCGATCCTCGCCGCTTCCGAAACCGACACCCGCCTCGTCATGCGCCCGCTGCGCAACACAGAGCGCGTGCTGCGCAACGCCGCCGTCGACCGCCTGCTGGAGAAGGAAAAGGCTCTCGGCGCCAACATCAAGTTCGAGGATATCGCTGCTGAAGTGGCTGGCGTTTACCCGCGCATCATGCAGCAAGGCGAAATGGATGCGGGCGCATGGAGCTGCGGCATGGTCGCCGGCCTGATCAACGACATCCCGACCTGTCAGGAACTGATCGACCGGATCATGGCCCAGGCCAATGACCTGATCAACAGGCGCCTTGCCAATTTCGCGAACTCCTGAGCGGCATTGGTGAAGCAGGGCCCGGCGCCGGGCCCTGTCACCGTTCACCCGCCAGGAGAAAACCTGGCGCGGTTCCGGTTTCTCACAGCCCGGATGGTTTCCATCCGGGCTGTGTCTGTTCTGGCTGCGGTCCGCCGGTTGGCGCCTCCGGCATGACGCCGCCTGTTTCAGCGCGCAACGGGCTGGGACTGGCGAGATGGCGGCCGCCCGCGTGGAAGCCGGGACAGGAGCCGCCGGAGCCGGAACAGAGGCTTGCCGGGCTTACGCGAGCATCTTCATTCAGGGCGCCATCGTCCCCGCTGGACTGCGCCTGAATAGCAAGGGGCCTGCGGTTTGCGTGACAACCCGCCGGTTTTCCCGCAGCGGGCGGCGGCTGATCTGACGGCAACAGCGCCAGCCAACAGATGTTTGGGGATTTACAGGCAGGCCCGGGCCAGAAGCGCTCTGGCCAGCGCGGGCCAATGGCGTCGCGAGCCTCCAGGGGAACCTGAAGGATCGGCAGATCAGGATGTTGCAAAAGCAACTATTCGCATGGACGCGAGCGCCCGGATCTGGATCACGAAAAGATAACCCGGGTTACGTCCTGGATTTCACGCCAGCGGTGTGCTTCGGATTCGCCAGATTTTGACGGTCCGGCAGCATTCGTATCGAGCCGGGCCGCTGTCGTGAGACGCTTTGTCTGGCCGGAACATGACGGACTGTGCGACCTATCAACGCAATTTTGATGAGCGGCGCGATTGGCCAGCGCGCCGGCGCGGCGCTCGTTCGGGCAGGCCTGGACCTGACCATAAGACAGTCGGTTCATGTTCTCGGAAAAGGAGGCGTCCAGTCGTCATGTATTGGATAACAGACTGAATTATATCGTATAATCTCCGTTTCCCGTTAACTGCCGGCGTAGGTGAGGGCAGGTGTATGGGAATTCAGTCCGAGGTTTGGGCGAACGCCATCCTGTTGAATGTTGTGGCAAAAAGCGCGCCGCCTGCGGTGGGTCAGGGTCCCGTCAAACAAATCTATACTCAAAAAATAATCGGATCCTTATTGTTTTTGCGTATTGGCATGCCTTATATCCAGTTTGACAAAGCGTGCGGATTCCACGGATGATGGGCATCGATTCCACGCGATCGTGGGCATGGATTCCACGGCATCGTGGGCATCGATTCCACGCCTCGGGCAGCC
>NZ_SLWL01000019.1 GCF_004342915.1 Camelimonas lactis | reverse complement strand
GGCATCAGGAACGGCTGGTCAACCGGACGCTCCGGCTGCGGAATGTAGGCGTCAACCTCTTCCATCAGCTTCAGCACAGCGTCGCGGCCGATCTCGGGAGACTTGTCCTCAAGCGCCATCAGCGCCGAGCCCTTGACGATCGGAATGTCGTCGCCGGGGAACTCGTACTTCGACAGAAGCTCGCGGATCTCAAGCTCGACCAGCTCAAGAAGCTCGGCGTCGTCAACCTGGTCGACCTTATTCATGAACACGACCAGCGCCGGAACGCCAACCTGACGCGCCAGAAGGATGTGCTCGCGCGTCTGCGGCATCGGGCCGTCAGCCGCCGACACAACCAGGATCGCGCCGTCCATCTGCGCCGCGCCCGTGATCATGTTCTTCACGTAGTCGGCGTGCCCGGGGCAGTCCACGTGCGCGTAGTGACGGTTCGCCGTCTCGTACTCAACGTGCGACGTCGAGATCGTGATGCCGCGCGCCTTCTCTTCCGGAGCCTTGTCAATCTGGTCATACGCCGTGAACGACGCCCCGCCGCTCTCCGCAAGAACCTTCGTGATCGCAGCGGTCAGTGACGTCTTGCCGTGGTCAACGTGGCCGATCGTGCCAATGTTGCAGTGCGGCTTCGTCCGCGAAAATTTCTCTTTGGCCATCTTGCTTTCCTGTTACGGGAAACATTCCCGACAACTGTGCCCCGGGAGCATCGCCGCGCCCGTCCCCGGCAGGTTTTTGCCGCCGGGGGCTGCGACGCGCGCTTCCCTAGCAAATTCCGGGTGTGGTTTGCAAAATCAAACTTGCGCGGACATGCAGTCGATGCGCTTTCTTTTCAAGACCCAACCGGCGCGAAGCTTGCCGGCGAACGTGACGTTCACAAGGAAAGCGTTCCAGCACGCCGTGACGCCGACGTCATGAGGGGTATTTTGAAGAAAATGTCCGGGAGTGGAGCGGGTGAAGGGAATCGAACCCTCGTATTCAGCTTGGAAGGCTGCTGCTCTACCATTGAGCTACACCCGCGCGCCGGTGGCGAATATAACCGCGCCAGCCCCGGTCCGCCGGGATTATGCCCTGGATATGTGCTGACGCAAGAAACTATTCCGGAGCCGATGGTGGAGGGAGTTGGATTCGAACCAACGTAGGCGTAGCCAACGGATTTACAGTCCGTCCCCTTTAACCACTCGGGCATCCCTCCTCATCGTCCGGAATGTCCGCGGGATGCTCGCCAGCACCCCGGGTCCGTCGCCGCCAGCGAAGCGCCGCAGCAACGTGGCGCTCTTATGCGGAGAGCGGCCGACGCTGTCAACGCCCCCGGTCGCGCAAATTGTCAGGACATGTGGATTACCGCCTGGCGCGGCCCGCCGCGACGGCAGCGCCAGAGGTCGACAACCGGTTGCAAAGCGTGCAGAACAGCCGCGCTATTCAGGCTTTCACCCGCCATGTGCGGCAGGCGTTCCGTGGCGCCGCGAAGGCCATTCCCTGGAAAACGCCCATGTCCGCCAACAGGCCGCCCCCCCATCGTCGCAACCAGGCCCCCGGTGGCCCCAGGCGCCGGCCAGATCATGCCCGGCGTGAAGCAGCCCGGGCGGAATGGAAGGCCAACCGGCCAGAGCACGCGGAAGACACGGTGGTGCTGTACGGCTGGCGGCCGGTGGCGGAAGCGATCGCCAACAGCAACCGCGCCTTCCTGCGCCTGCTGGTGACGGAGAACGCCCAGCGCCGCCTGCAGGAGGCGGGCCTTTTCCCGGCCATAACCGCCGAGATTGTCCGCCCTGAACAGATTGACCGCCTGGTGGGGCCGGATGCGGTGCACCAGGGATTATACGCCGAGGTTGAGCCGCTCGACGCCCCCACCATCGAATCGATGCCGCAGGATGGCGTCTTCCTCGTGCTCGACCAGATCACCGATCCCCACAACGTCGGCGCCATCGTGCGCACGGCGGCGGCGTTCGGCGTCAGCGCCATCATCACCACCGCGCGGCACAGCCCCGCCGCCACCGGCGTGCTCGCCAAATCGGCTTCGGGCGGACTGGAATACGTGCCGATCGTCACCGTGCGCAATCTGGCTGGCGCCCTGCAAACCATGGGCGAGCGCGGGGTGATGTGCATCGGCCTTGATTCGGAGGGCGAGTCGGTTCTCGAGGACGTACCCATGCGCCGCCCGCTCGCCCTGGTGCTGGGCGCGGAGGGCAAGGGCCTGCGCCAGCTGACGCGCCAGCGGTGTCAGGCCCTGGCGCGCCTCGACATGCCAGGACGCATCAAGAGCCTCAATGTCTCGAACGCCGCGGCCATCTCGCTTTACGCGGTGGCGCGCGCCTGCCCGCCCAAGGCGGATTGAGATGGATTGAGACGGATTAACTAGGCCAAAGCTTCCGCCGGACGGAACCGACAGGCGCGCCGACCGCGTTGAAGCCTTGCCGGGCGGCGGGTTGCGTGGGCGGAGATCTGCGTGGGGAGATCTGCGTGGCGGAAGTTTGCGTGAACGACGCCTTGTTGGGCGCGATCTTCGCGGGGCCATCATCCAGCCGGCCGCCGCCACCCAGACCGGCCCGGAGTATCCGGCGCAGGGCCCCCTGACCTCAATGGAAAATATACAAAAACACATCCATATCACGGACAATCATTATTAGACCTATTACTGATATACTTATTACTGAGCGACACGGCGTCACACGGAAACTAGCCTTCCACCCGCGACCACGACTGGTCGCCCGGGCGTCATGCCAGCCATGACCTTCACCGGGTGAGACCAGCCCGGAAGCCTGCCCCAGGGCCAGGCGCGTCAGCATCAGCACGACGTTCAGGGAGGTTGGAATGACAATACAAGCAGGTGTATCACGGGGCGTGGCCACGCGGCGCCCCATGACCCGGGAGGAGAAGAAGGTTGTCTTCGCCTCCTCGCTTGGCACGGTTTTCGAGTGGTACGATTTCTATCTTTATGGATCGCTGGCTGCGATCATTGGCGCGCAGTTCTTCAGCGCCTATCCCCCCGCCACCCGTGATATCTTCGCCCTGCTCGCCTTCGCGGCGGGCTTTCTTGTCAGACCGTTCGGCGCCCTTGTGTTCGGCCGCATCGGCGACCTGGTCGGCCGCAAGTATACCTTCCTGATCACCATCCTGATCATGGGCCTGTCGACCTTCATCGTTGGCGTCCTGCCCAACGCCGCCAGCATCGGCATTCTGGCGCCCATCATCCTCATCACCCTGCGCCTGCTCCAGGGCCTCGCCCTCGGCGGCGAGTATGGCGGCGCCGCCACCTATGTCGCCGAGCACGCCCCCCATGGCCGGCGCGGTTACTATACGTCCTGGATCCAGACGACGGCGACCCTCGGGCTGTTCCTGTCGCTGCTGGTCATCCTGTTCACCCGCACCATTGTCGGCGAGCAGGCTTTCGCGGACTGGGGCTGGCGCATTCCGTTCCTGGTGTCGATCATCCTGCTTGCCATCTCGGTCTGGATCCGCACCCAGCTGGATGAATCCCCCGCTTTCAGGCGCATGAAGGAAGAAGGCACCCGCTCCAAGGCGCCGCTTTCGGAAGCCTTTGGCGAATGGCGCAACCTCAAGTTCGTGCTGATCGCGCTGTTCGGCCTCGTCGCCGGTCAGGGCGTCGTCTGGTATACGGGCCAGTTCTACGCGCTGTTCTTCCTGCAATCGATCGTCAAGGTGGATGGCTACACCTCAAACCTGCTGATTGCCTGGTCGCTGGTGCTGGGAACCGGCTTTTTCGTGTTCTTCGGCTGGCTGTCCGACAAGGTCGGCCGCAAGCCGATCATCCTGGCCGGTTGCCTGATCGCCGCCATTCTCTACTTCCCGGTGTTCAAGCAGATCACCACCCTGGCCAACCCCGCGCTCGAGCGCGCCATCGAGAACGTCAAGGTGACGGTGGTCGCCGATCCGGCCCAGTGCGGCAACCTGTTCAATCCCGTCGGCACCCGGGTGTTCACCGCCCCCTGTGATCTGGCCCGCGATTTCCTGGCCAAATCATCGGTGCGCTACACCACGGAGCCGGCCCCGGCCGGATCGCCGGTTTCGGTGCGGGTCAACGACGTGACAGTGCCGTGGGACGCCAACTTCAGGACGACGCTATCGGCGGCGCTGCAACAGGCTGGTTATCCGCTCGCCGCGGCCCAGGCCGGCGTGGTGAAGATGGCGCATCCGTTCGACGTTTTCCGCCCGCAGGTGGCGGGCGTGATCGGACTGCTGTTCATCCTCGTCCTGCTGGTGACGATGGTTTACGGGCCGATCGCCGCCGCGCTGGTGGAGCTGTTCCCCACGCGCATCCGCTACACCTCGATGTCGCTGCCCTATCATATCGGCAACGGCTGGTTTGGCGGCCTGCTGCCGGCGACGGCTTTCGCCATGGTGGCGCAGACGGGCGATATCTACTACGGCCTCTGGTATCCGATCGTCATCGCGGTCGCCACCTTCATCATCGGTCTGATCTGCGTGCCGGAGACGAAGGATCGGGACATCGAGACCTTCGACACCAAATAGACCCATCCCCGGAACCCGGGCGGCCAGAAGCGCCTGATGGGCCAGAAACAAAGGAGGCGGGGAGCCAATCCCCGCCTCCTTTTCTTTTGCCGCATGCGCCCGGGGGGGGCCAGGGCGGTCACCTGTCGTAGCAGATGGTGACCACCCGCCGCACCCAGCGTCCGTGATCCAGCACGCGCCTCGGCGCGCGATAACACGGGGCGTGGGTGTATACGGTCGTATAGGTGGGGTGGCTGGCCGCCGCGGCCGCCGCGCCGATGGCAATCCCCGCCGCGATCGGATAGCCAGCGTTCCAGTAGCCGTCGTTCCAGTAATACGGGCCGCCGCCCCAATAGGCGGGTCCATAGTAATAGTAGGGGCGGTAATAGGGACGCCAGTACGCGGGCCGGTAGCCCCACCCCGGATAGGGCCGCCAGCCAGGTCGCAGGACCGGCCCGGGATGGAAGTATGGCCGGGGCCCACCCCATCCCGGCCTCAGCCCCATTGGCCTGAAACCGCCTGGACGAAAGCCTGGGCCGCCGAAATGCGGCCCGCCAAAACGGGGACCGCCGAAATGCGGCCCGCCGCCATGGCGAAATCCCTGGGCCTCCACCGGGGCTGGCATGCAGATCAGCAGACCGGCCAGCACGGCGGCTGGAAGCACCCACGGACGCATGGACAGCCCGGTATGCGCGAATCTCAAAGCAGGCACAGACATCGTCAAGCCTCCCGTAACGGAGAGAACGATCAAACCAAACCTGATCACGTAATTATCTTCATATGACTATGGCGAAATGTAGTCACAACAAAAATCCCGGCGCGAAAGCACCGGGATCCTAGGATTATACTGATTTATACGCACCAATATCGCACCGCCACCTGATATCTGCCGGGGAGCGGTCCGCAGAAACGCGTCGTAGCACACGACCCGTCGTAACCTGACGCGATCAGTCGCAGACCTCGATCTGGCGACGGCGCCAACCCAGGCCTTCAACCCAGACGCGGCGTGACGTCATGTAGCATTCCGGGCCCTCGTCGTAGACGACCGGCGGCGGCGGGGGCGGCGGCGCCAGCGCACCGGCGGCGGCCGCGCCGGCCAGCGCGCCAATGGCCAGTCCGCCGATCACGCCGGCCGCCGGCGGCGGGCCATAGCAACCCGGACCACGACACCAGGCGGCCGCGCCGGACGTCGTCGCCATCAGGGCGCCGCCTGCCCCGAGCATCGCCACCGCCGCCAGAACCACGGCCCTGGGGGCGCCCGCCAGCCTTGCCGGCGTCGACCGGCCCCTGTGTTGCATCTCCACCATCCGGAAACTCCTTAACCTCCATGCCCTGGTTCGGGCTTCGGCTGATTCAGCACGCGAATTCTGGACATAGCATGGCGTCATCGGCCGGTCCCTTCCGAGGCGCCCCCGCCAGCAGGGCCAGGCGGCCCATGACCAGCGGCCCCATGACCAGCGACCGATGATCAGCGCCCCATGGCGAGCGAACCATGACCTGTAGCGCCATGACCTGTAGCGCCATGGCCAGGGCGATCATCACGTCGCAAGCCCCGCGCGTTCGCCACGTCCTGAATGATCGGCCCCCTCCCCCGGACGTGGCGCGGCCTGGGGCCGATCGACACATTTCCGTGAACGCCGCCAGGGCTCCGGCCAGATACGCCAGGCCCGGAGGTCGGGCCAGCCATCCCTAATGCAGCGGCCAGAACCAGAGCACCAGCGGCGCGCCCACCAGCACGACCAGCAGGGACAGCGGCGCCCCGAGCCGGGCGTAATCGGAGAATTTGTAGCCTCCAGGGCCAAACACCAGCGTGTTGCACTGGTGACCGATGGGCGTGAGAAAGTCGCAGCCGGCGCCGATCGCCGTGGCGATCAGGAACGCTTCAGGGCGATAGCCCAGGTCCTTCGCGAACACCGCCGCGATTGGCGCCATCACCATCACCGTGGCTGCGTTGTTGAGGAACGGCGTCACAGCCATGGCCACGACCATGATCAACACCACCGCGCCCCAACCTGGCAATGCCGTGGCCACGCTGGCCAGATGGGTGGCGATAATCTGCGAGGCGCCCGTGGAGCGTAAGGAATCGCTGACAGGTATCAACGCCGCCAGCATGATCAGGATCGGCCACTCGACCGCATCATAGGCGTCGCGCAGGGTCAGCGCCCCGCTCACCACGATCAGGCCAGCCGCGGCGAAAAAAGCGATGGCCACGGGAACGACGCCCGTCGCGGTGGCCAGCATCGCCGCCGCCAGAATGATCAGCGGCGCCCAGCCGGCGCGGGCGCTGCCCAGGCGCAGGGCGCGATCCGCCAGGGGCAGAAGCCCGAGATGGCGCATCTTCTCCGGCAGGATGCTGCGGGGGCCCTGCAACACGATCACGTCGCCGGCCTGCAGCGTCGTCGCTCCAAGCTGGCGCGGCAGCCGCTCCCCCGAACGGGAAATGGCGATGATATTGACGCCGTGTCGCTGTTGCAGCCGCAGGCGCTCCGCCGTCTGGCCAATCAGTGACGAACTGGCGTTCACCACCACCTCGACAACCGCCACCTCGTCGCCCTCAGCCCCCTTTGGCGCCTCGCGATCCTGGCCCGCCAGGGTGAGCCGGTCGTGAGCGATAGCCCGCTCGAGGGCGTCGGGCTCGCCGGTGAGGATCAGCGTGTCGCCCTTGCGCAAAACCGTGAATGGCGAGGCGGAGCTGCGCAGCCGGCCGCGCAGCACCGAGACGATGGTGACCTCGCCCTGATGGCGGGCGGCGAAATCCTGCGCCATTTCGTCGATCGCCGGCGACCCCTCGCCGATCGACGCCTCCGTGCAATAGCCCCGGATATCAAGGGCGTCGCTCAGGTCCGGCGGCGCGCGTCGGTCGCGGGGAAGCAGCCGGTAGCCGAACGCAAGGAAGACCAGTCCGGCGATGAGCAGGCCAAAACCGGTCGGAAAGTAATCGAACATGCTGAACGGCTTGCCGGTCATCTCCTCGCGCACGCGGCTGACGATGATGTTGGGCGAGGTGCCAACCAGCGTCGTCAGGCCGCCAAGCAGGGAGGCGAAGGCCATCGGCATCAGGAACACCGACGGGCTGACCTTGCTCTTGCGCGCCATCTGGAAGGCCGCCGGCATCAGCATCGCCAGGGCGCCGACATTCTTCACCAGGCCGGAAGCGACCCCAACGGTCACGGTCAGCGCCAGCAACTGCGTGCGCACCCGCGTCAGTCGCGGCGCGGCCAGCGACAGCGCCAGCTCGATTACCCCGGAACGCTGCACGCCAGCGGAGATCACCAGCGCCGAGGCGACGATAATGACGATGTCGTCCGAGAAGCCCTTGAAGGCGTCCGCCGGTGGGACAATGCCGATGGCGACGGCGGCGATCAGGGCGATACAGGCGGTGACGTCGTACCTGAACCGCCCCCAGATGAACATGGCCATCATGGCGATCAGGGTTACGACGGACAGGATTTGCGGTGTGGTCACACAGGCGTCCCGGTCAGGCGCGCGGGCGGGAATGACCGCGCTTCTGTCGCAACACAGTGGAATGGTCGCCAGTTCCATGGAAGACGCGCAGCGCCAACATCCGCGTGATGGCGGCGGAAAACCGGCGCCGGCGACGAGGCGGACGCTCCGGCGCATCCCGGACGGGCGGCGGGAGCCGGGCAGCCATCCGGCCGCCTGGCGAGGTCGTTCTGGCGCAGCGCGCCAGATCAGCCGGCACGGCGCATCCCGGCGCCGTCAGCCTGGATGCGCCCAGGCCGCGCCGCCAAGGCGCGGCCTGCCGGAGAGCGTTTTAGTGAGCCGGCTTGCTCGCCGCGCCCAGCACGTCGCCGAAGCGCTCCCAGCCCTCGCCCTTGAAGCGGACCATCTGCATCTGCTTGACCGGCGCATGGTCGCCAGGCGCGGTGTTGAGGGTGATGCCTGGCAGGAAGCCCTTGATGTGAACATTCTTCAGGTTGCTGGCCTGCTTCATGATGTTCTCACGGGTCAGGTTGTCGCCTGCGGCTTCCAGCACCTTGTGCATGGCCTGGGAAACCACATAGCCGTACATGTGGCCGCTGTTGCCCATGTCGGCGCCCGGCATGTACTTCTCCATGAACGCCCGCCAGGCCTTCATGTCCGCGTTGTCATTCCAGCCCGGATCGTCCGGCGACATCATGTAGGACGAGGTGATCACGCCCTGGGAGTTCTCCAGGCCGGCCGGGCGCATCACCATCGCCGCCGAAGCGCTGGCCGTGGCGACGATGTGCAGGGGCTTCCAGTTCAGCGCCGCCATCTTGCGAATGCTCTGGGCGGTAAATTTCGGCGTGGAGAAGCTGAGCACCGTATCGGCGCCGGACGCCTGCATCCGCAAAAGCTGCGAATCCACCGTCGGCTCGGAGATGTCGTAAGCCACCTCGGCGACGACATATTTCTTGTAGTCCGCGCCCAGCGCTTCCTTCACGCCTTCCAGGTAATCTTTGCCGAAGTCGTCGTTCTGGTAGAGGATCGCTACCTTCGCGTTGGGCCGCTCCTTCTTGATGAAGTCGACGTAAACATGCGCCTCATCGCGCGTATTGGGCTGGAAGCCCATGGTCCACGGGAAGTTCTTCGGATCATTAAACTTCGAGGCGCCGGTGGCCAGGAACAGCTGCGGCACCTTTTTGGCGTTCAGATAACGCTGGATGGCGCTGTTGGCCGGGCTGCCGAAAGTGTTGAAGATCGCCAGAACTTCGTCGTTTTCCACCAGCTTGCGGGTCTGCTCCACCGCCTTGGGCGGGCTGTAGGCGTCGTCATAGCTGATGAACTTCACCTTGCGGCCGTTAATGCCGCCCTGTTCGTTGACCATCTTGAAGTAGGCCGCCTCCGTGGCGCCCATGATGCCGTATGACGACGCCGGACCGCTGTAGGGATAGGTGTTGCCAATCCTGATCTCGGTATCGCTGGCGCCAGCGTCGTATTTTTTCTCCGCCGCCAGCGCGGTGGCGGACACAAGCACGGACGCGGCCGCCGCGGCCATCAGCGCGCGGCGGGACAGGAAACGGGTCGACATGACTGCTGTTAACTCCGGAGGGTTCGTTGTCGTTGACATTGACCGGGACGCGGGCGCGGCGACGGGCCGTCTGCGGGCCATCTGAAAACGCGCCGCGCTCCGGTGAATACTGGAAAAGCCGGGCGTCGGCCTGTCAGGCGTTGCGCGCCATGAGGCCGCCGTCCACCGGGATCACCACGCCCGTCAGATATGAGGCGG
Organism: Camelimonas lactis; assembly: GCF_004342915.1. GTDB lineage: Bacteria > Pseudomonadota > Alphaproteobacteria > Rhizobiales > Beijerinckiaceae > Camelimonas > Camelimonas lactis. Next base: position 47,790 of record NZ_SLWL01000019.1, on the reverse strand, counting down.
CGGGCAGGCACAGGCTCAGCGTCATGTGCGCCACCTCTTCCGGGCGGCCATAGCGGCGCATGGCGGTGCGGATGCGGGCGTATTTCTGCTTGCTCTCATCCGGAATGTCGGCGGTCATCCCCGTTTCGATCGGCCCTGGACAGATGCAGTTGACGGTGATGCCCTCGCGTCCCAGCTCCACCGCCAGTGAACGGGTCAGGCCGGTGACGCCGGCCTTTGCTGCGGAATAGGCGCTGTGGCCGGCCGTGGCCCCGAGCGCTTCGGTGGAGGCGATGGTGACGATGCGCGCCGCGTCGGATTTGCGCAGCCAGGGCAACGCGGCTCGCACCAGACGCTGCTGGGCGGTGAGCAACACGGCGAGCCCCTGCGCCCAACGTTCATCATAGTCCGGCGCGTCGATCGGCGCGTAAACCGAGATGCCGGCGTTGGCGACCAGGCAGTCCAGCCCGCCGAAATGCGTCGCCGCCTCGTCCACCACCCGCTTCACGGCCTCCGCATCGGCCACGTCGAGGGCGAAGGCCCGGGCGTCGCCGCCATCGGCGCGGATGGCCGCCGCCACGGTTTCCGCGCCGTCGGCGCGAATGTCGACCACCGCCACCCGCGCGCCTTCGTCAGCAAAGGCGCGGGCCGTCGCGGCGCCCATGCCGCTGGCCGCGCCGGTGACGAAAACAATGCGGTTCCGCAACGAACGGTCGAGCTTCTTGTAGGGCGGCGTCACAGACAGGATCCTTCAGGTTGACCGTCGTTGGCCGCCATGAAGTTCATGGCGGCCCAGGCAGGCGCGACAGAACGCGACCCGGCGCCCCGTGCGGTGGCGCAGGTTCACGGATGACAGTTTGCATGGGTGGAGTGTACGGCCGGCGCGCGGGCAACACGGCGCGCAACAGGCCTGGATGCGCGAGGCGGCCTGAAGCCTCCTTGCAGCTGTTCCTCCCATATATTTTTTATCCACCTGGACAATGCTTTTGCCTCCGGCCGCTGTCAAGCGCATGCGGGCGCATGCCCGCGCCGCCATCCGGGAAAGCGAAGCCCCGGAAACCATGCGACAAAAGGCAGCCGGTTTGCGCAGCTGGCCGGGGCGGCGCCTATCGAACGGGGCGCCGCTCGCCTGGCGGCGCGCGCCCAGGCGGCAAGTTTTCGAGTTCAAGCTCAGGGCTTTTTGCTCTAGACGGCTGCTGGAGAGCAGACGGGATCGCGCGCGGAGTCGCCGCTTCGCCGCCCACCTGCGACCTCAAAACGCCGGGGCTCGCGCCTCCGGTCAAATCAGAACTTCCAGGGAGAGCTTGATGCGCCTGACCAAACGCACGTTCATCGCCAGTCTGATGGCCACCACGGTCGCCGCCTTCGCCATGGCCGGCCCGGCCCACGCCGAAAAGAAATATGGCCCCGGCGCCTCCGACACCGAGATCAGGATCGGCAATTTCGTCCCTTACAGCGGGCCGGTGTCCGCCTATGGCGTGGTCGGCAAGACCATGGACGCCTATTTCCGCATGATCAACGATCAGGGCGGCGTTAACGGCCGCAAGATCAAATTCATCAGCTACGACGACGCCTACAGCCCGCCGAAAGCCGTGGAACAGGCCCGCAAGTTGATCGAGAGCGATGAAGTGCTGGCGCTGTTCGGCACGCTCGGCACACCCTCCAACACCGCGATCATGAAATATGTGAACGCGAAGAAGGTCCCGCACCTGTTCCTGTCGTCGGGCGGCACCCGTTTCGGCGCGGACCCCAAGGCCCATCCGTGGACCCTGCCCTTCAACCCGTCCTACGAATCCGAAGGCCGCGTCTACGCCAATCTGATCAAGGAAAAATACCCCAACGCCAAAATCGCCGTGCTGGTGCAGAACGATGATTACGGCAAGGACATTTACAAGGGCGTGAAGGATGGCCTGGGCGACAAGGTCTCGATGATCGTCGCCGAGGCGCCCTACGACCTGTCGGACGCGACGGTCGACTCGCAGATGGTGAAGCTGAAGGCTTCCGGCGCCGACCTGTTCCTCAATCTGGCGACGCCGAAGTTCGCCGCCCAGTCGACCCGCAAACTTGGCGAGCTGAACTGGCGCCCGGTTCACATCCTGAACAACGTCGCCTCCCAGGTCGGCGCCGTGCTGGTTCCGGCCGGCCTTGAGAACGCCCAGGGAGCGATTACCGCCACCTTCATCAAGGACGCGAGCGATCCAACCCTGGCCAATGACGCCGAGGTCAAGCAGTTCAAGGAGTTCATGGCCAAATACATGCCGGATGGCGACATCAACAACAGCCTTTACGCCATCGGCTACGCAATGGCCGACGCCATGACCCACGTGCTGCGTCAGGCAGGCGATAACCTCACCCGCGAGAACGTCATGAAGCAGGCCCTGAGCCTCGACGGCTTCGCGCCGCGCATGGTCTACAATGGCCTGACCATGAAGACCTCGGAAACCGACCACTTCCCGCTCGAAGAGCTTCAGATCATGGTGTTCAAGGGCGACCGCTGGGTGGCTGAAGGCGGCGTGATTTCCGCCGTGACCGAAACAAAGAAGAAGTAACCCGCCGTCAGTCCTGCTGGCGACATCATGGCCCGCGCTCCTGGCGCGGGCCATTTTTATTGGCGCCCGGGCGCCGGCGATGCTCGCGGGTCATGCTCGTAGACGATGTTTGCAGACGATGTTTGCGAGCGACGCCCCCGCCGGCGGTTTTTCAGGCGCGGGTTCGCCGCCAGCACGCCGCGCTTCCGGTTCTGTTCACCGGCTTCACGGGGCCTTTTCGGGCCATCCAGCCGGTGATTGACGCACCCCGCCCCGCCATCCAGAGTGCGGCCAGGGCCGCCTGCGGCGCGGGAAGCGGTAACAGGGCGCAGGAACCTGTAACGCCGGAGAAGAACTGCGGCCGGGCGCCCGCGCGGGCATGGGACCGGGCCGGCCGACGAACCAGAGGATGCTGAAAAACTGATGGTGGATAATGTGGAGAATGGCGCGGCTCCAGGCGGCAATGGCCTGTCGAAAAGCTACATGCTGGCCGTTGAGGATACGGATTTCCTGCTGCGCGACGAGATGCGCGCCTTCCGCTTTGGACTTGAATTCGCCAAGGCGGAGCTGACCCTGCGGGACTGGGGCATCCGCTCCACCATCATCGTGTTCGGCAGCGCCCGCATCCCTTCGCCCGAGCAGGTCGAAACAGCCGCCGCCGCGGCGCGCACTCCCGACGAACAGAAGCATGTCGCGTGGATGCGCGGCCAGTCGCGCTACTACGACGAGGCGCGTGAGTTCGGCCGCATTGCTTCCGAACGCGGCGGCGCCTTCGCGCCCCGCAACCGCTGGCGCGACAATGTCATCGCCACCGGCGGCGGCCCGGGCATTATGGAAGCCGCCAACCGGGGCGCCGCCGACGTGCGCGCGCCCAGCATCGGCTTCAACATCACCCTGCCGCATGAGCAGCGCCCCAACCCCTATTCGACGCCGGAACTGACGCTGCGGTTTCACTACTTCGCCATGCGCAAGATGCACCTGGCCATGCGCGCCAATGCCCTGGCGATCTTCCCTGGCGGCTACGGCACGCTGGACGAACTGTTCGAGGTGCTGACGCTACAGCAAACCGGCAAGGCGCCGCGCATCCCCATCGTGCTGTTTGGCAAATCCTACTGGCAGCGGATCATCAATTTCGACGCCCTTGTGGAAGAAGGCGCGATTTCGCCGGAAGATATCAAGCTGTTCGAATACGCCGATACGGCGGAGGAAGGCTGGGAATCTCTGGTGCGCCGCGGCGTCACCACCATGCCGCCCGGCTGACCGCCCGATGCGGCGACGCGGCGCCCGCTTTTGCCGGACGCCGCGTCCCTCCCTCCATCAGAAAAATGTTCTTTCCGCGAAAAGCTGGCGCGAAGCTAAGCGCCGCGCTGGTGTTCTTCCAGGGCAAGGCGCACGATGGCCGCGCCGAGATCCATGGGCGCAGCGCCCACCAGTTGCGGCCCGGCGAAACCGGGAACGGTCACGGGCTGACGCATGTGATGGCGGATCCTGTGAACACAGACGAGACTATGCGCCACGAACACCTCGTACTGCGTCCCGGCCATGCCGCCGGTTTCCTGGATGGAAAACACCACGTGCGGATTCTTGTAGGCGTCCTGCGCCTCTGAAGTGAAATTGTTGCGGCAATCAATCAGGACCGCGCCGCCACACTCCGCCACGCAACGGTCAACCGCCGCGATCACGGCGTTCTCCAGCCACGCCGCCGCCAACTGGAAGCTCTTGCGCCGCATCACGCGGCTGGCGTCAGCCTGCGCCCGCCGGGCCTCATCCTTTTGCCTTTCAGCCGCAAGCTGCATGGAAACCCGCGCGCTATAGGGACTGGTCGACATGGCGAAATCCACGCTCCTGGAATGAAGCTCCGAAAGCCCGTGGCAAAAAAGCAGCCGCCCGACGGGGCGGCGACGCGGGGAGCCGGAAGCCAGAGGCCGGCAGCGAAGCAGGCCCTGAATAATGATGCAACCAACAACAGTCTATGGCGCTGGGGCAAGCGCCCGCGTGCGCCAACGCACATGCACGTGGTCGCCCGCGTGCCTGGCGCTCAAAACGATTCGCCGCCCCTGCCAAAGCACGGCTTGCCGCCACCCGGCCGCGCGCGCCACACTCCCCTGGGTTAAAGCGCCTTGTGGAGGGAGCGCCATGGCGGACGCGGATGCAATTGTCATAGGCGCTGGCCTCGCCGGCCTCGTCGCCGCCACAGAACTGGCCGACGCGGGCAAGCGGGTTATCGTGCTCGATCAGGAGCCGCGCCAGAATCTCGGCGGTCAGGCCTTCTGGTCGCTTGGCGGCCTGTTTCTGGTCGACACCCCGGAGCAGCGGCGGCTGGGCGTCCGCGACAGCGTGGAGCTCGCCTGGCGGGACTGGCTGGGCGCCGCCGGCTTCGATCGCGCGGAAGACCACTGGCCGCGGCGCTGGGCCGAAAGCTATGTGGCGTGGGCGGCCGGCGAAAAGCGCGCCTGGCTGCGCGCCATGGGCCACCGCATTTTCCCCATCGTCGGCTGGGCTGAACGGGGCGGCGCCAGCGCCCTGGGCCACGGCAATTCGGTTCCGCGCTTCCACGTCACCTGGGGAACGGGGCCGGGCGTGGTTGAACTGTTCGCTCGGCGGGCGCTGGCGGCCGAAACCCAGGGCCTGATCCGCTTCTGCTTTCGCCATCGCGTGGACGAACTGACGCGCTCCGGCGGCGCCGTTACGGGCGCGCGCGGCGCGGTGCTGGCCGACGACGATGCGCCGCGCGGCGTCAGCAGCAATCGCGAAATCACCGGTGAATTCGCCTTCTCCGCCCCTTCCGTGATTGTCGCCAGCGGCGGCGTCGGCGGCAATCCCGAGCTGGTGCGCCAGGCATGGCCAGCCCGGCTGGGAACGCCGCCGGCGCGCATGGTCGTTGGCGTTCCCGCCCACGTGGACGGCCGCATGCTGGGCATCGCCCAGACGGCCGGCGCCCGGCTGATCAATGGCGACCGCATGTGGCATTACGTGGAGGGCCTTCAGAACTGGGACCCGATCTGGCCCGGTCACGGCATCCGCATCCTGCCTGGCCCGTCCTCCCTGTGGCTGGATGCCCACGGCGCCCGCCTGCCGGCGCCCTGCTATCCCGGTTATGACACCCTGGGAACGCTGGCGCACCTGCGCCAGACCGGCGCCGATTACTCCTGGTTCATCCTCACCCAATCAATCATTCGCAAGGAATTCGCCCTTTCCGGCTCGGAACAGAACCCCGATCTCACCGGGCGCGACTGGCGGCTGGTGGCGCGCCGGGCCATCGGCAGGCGGGCCACCGGCCCCGTTGAGGCGTTCAAACAGCACGGGGCCGATTTCGTCGTGGCCGGCGCCATCGACGACCTGCTCGCCGGCATGCAACGGCTGGCTGGCGACGGCATGCTCGACCCTGAACGGGCCCGGCGCGAGGTGGAGGCCCGTGATCTGCAACTGGCCAATGCCTACGCCAAGGACAGCCAGATCATGGGCATCCACAATGCCCGCCGTTATCTGGGCGACAGGCTGGTTCGCACCGCCGCTCCGCACCGCCTGCTCGACCCCAGGCACGGCCCACTGATCGCCGTGCGGCTCAACATCCTGACCCGCAAGACGCTGGGGGGCCTCGAAACCGACATGGACGGCCGCGTATTCGGCGACGACGGCCAGATCATTCCAGGCCTGTATGCGGCGGGAGAGGCTTCGGGGTTTGGCGGCGGCGGCATGCACGGCTACCGGGCGCTGGAGGGCACGTTTCTCGGCGGCTGCCTGTTTTCGGGCCGGCAGAGCGGCCGCGCCGCCGCAAAAGCGGCAGGCTGAGGCGTCCTTCCGGAAACACGCCCGGCCAGCGCCCCCTCCCCCCCAGCCGGGTCACGGCATTGCGCGCAAGGTCACAGCCGTTTTCTTGAAGAAACCATGGTGGCGCGGAAGTAAATTAACCCCCCTCATCCTGGGTCCGCAGAAATACGTCATGCACAATCGGGCGCGCCAGCCTACTTGCCCTGAAAACGCGGTTTGCGCCGTTGAAGGAATGCGTCGACGCCCTCGCGATGGTCTTCGGTGAGACTGGCCAGAGCAAACTGGTCCACGTCCATATGGCTCGCCAGATCATCCAGGGCGTGCGTCAGCCGGTTGACTGTCTGCTTGGTCATGGCGGTGGGTATCGGCGGCTGCGCGGCAACCTTTTCGGCAAGCGCCATGGCCACATCGAAGGCATGGCCGGGATCGGCCAGTTCTTCCACGAGCCCCCATTCCCGTGCTTCAGCGGCTGCAATGCGCTGGTCAGCCAGGATGACCGCCTGTTTTGTGCGCGCCGGTCCGATCAGATGCAGCATGCGCGGCACGCTCTGCCAGCTCATGTTCATGCCAAGACCAATTTCCGGAACGCGGATATGGGCGTCACGCGCCATCACGCGAAAATCGAGCGCGACGGCCAGGGCCGCGCCGCCGCCAATACAAAAGCCTTCGATCGCCGCGATGGTGATCTGGTCCATGTCGTGCCACGCCCGGGTGAGGCGCGGCCCAAGTCGCAGATGCCGGCGCAGATCGCCCAGATTCATGTCCGCCCGCGAACGCCCTTCCGGGTCCTTCAGATCAAACCCGGCGGAAAACGCCCTGGGTCCACCCCTCAGCACCACCACCGAGGTCACCGGATCATCTTCAAAACCGCGCGCCGCGTCGGTGAGTTGCCTGAGCGCGTCGGGCGAAAGGGCGTTAACGCCATCATGCCGGTCAAAAGTTACAACCGCGATCCGGCCTTCCGGCCCCAGCCCGCGCTCCGTCGTGACGTATTGTTGCGTCACCATTGCCTCCCCATGCCGCGCCATCCGCCCTGGGCGCGCGGACGCCATATTGTTGGCAAGGATGATGGCAGCCCCGCCAGAGACTGGAAAGCCCCTCCCGACGTTGCCACAGACGCAGGTAAATCGCGACCTGTCGCCACCACGTGAACCCGGGATGGACATGGCGTCAAAGTCGCCGCCGCAAGGGTCGCGCGCCGGTCGGCAAGCCCGCCCGATGGCCCACGCCAGACCGGCCCCGCGCCGCAAAGCGCGCGCCGTACGGCAAAGCATCCAGAAAATGTCAGCTGAATACAAAAATGGTGCCGGCGGAGAGGATCGAACTCCCGACCTTCGGTTTACAAAACCGCTGCACTACCGCTGTGCTACGCCGGCCCATATGGCGGTCAACAGGCATGCTGACTGCCCGGCGCGATATGTCCGCGCTTTGATCGTCGGGTATCAATATTTGGCTGCTGAAGCAAGATTGCCGGTTGCGCCAGCGGTGGATTCGTAGAACGCGTGTCCGTCTGGCCGCACGCCGGCGCGGGCTTTTCAGGCGGCGGATGCGCCGCCATGATCGCGCCAGCCAAATTCCACCGCGAAGGTGGTCCGCATCCGGGAGGAACGTTCATGTTCGAAGGTAACCGCGTGGTCGCGCATACGCGCGCCCGTTTTCCGATCTTCCAGTCGCCAATGACCTGGATTGCCCGCGCGCCGCTCGTCTCGGCCGTCTCGGCCGCCGGTGGTTTTGGCCTGCTGGAGAGCACATCGCGTGATCTCGCCATGACCACGCGCGAGTTCACCGCCATCCGCGCCGCCACCAATGCGCCCTTCGGCGTCAATCTGCCGGTGCGTTATCTGAAGGAGGACCCGGCGGAAGAGCGGGCGATCATTGACTGGCTGCTGCAGCAGAAAATCCATTTCGTCACGACGTCAGCGGGCGATCCTGGCCGCTACGTGCGCATTCTGAAAGACGCTGGCGTCGTCGTCTATCACGCCACCGCGACGCTGTATGGCGCGAGAAAGGCGGTGGACGCTGGCGTCGACGGCCTGATTGTCGAAGGCGCCGAAGCCGCTGGCGTGCGCAACCCGGAAGAAGTGCACAGCTTTGCGCTGCTGCAGGCGGTGCGCGAAGCGGTGGACGTGCCGCTGGTGGCCGCTGGCGGCGTGGTTGACGGGCGCGGCATGGCGGCTGCCTTTGCCCTGGGCGCCGAAGGCGTCACCATGGGCACACGCTTCGTCGCGTCGGTGGAAAGCCCGGTGCACGAGAATTACAAGCGCGCCATTGTCGCCGCCCCCAGCGCCGGCACGGCCCTGATCGACAATCCGCCCGGCGCCCGCATGCGCGGCCTTAAAACCCCTTACGCCGAAGCGGTGCTGAAAGGTGAGCGCGAACAGCTTCCCTACAAGGACATCATCGACCGGCTGTATGTGAACGGCGACGTCGACGGCACCTCCGGCGCGGCTGGCGAAAGCTCGGGGCTGATCAGGGAGATCAAAACCGCGCAGCAGATCATCGATGACACCATCAGCAGCTTCTGGAGCCAGATCGACCGGCTCGCCGCCCTGCGCCCGCGCGCCTGAAACCGGTCGTTTACGCCGCGCGGCCAAAGGGCCCGCGCGGTCAGGCCCCGGCGCGGAAGCATGAACGCACGGGTTTTCGAACGTCTCAGTGCAACGTGTGGGTGTAAATGAACTTGGGCATGCTCCAGCCGTAGCGCAGCGCAAGCATGCGCAGGCTCAGGCCAATGGCCATGGCAATTCCCGTCGCCGCGTCATGGGGGGCGCCTATAATCTGCCCGCCCACATACAGCACGCCGGTGACGATGGAGACCGTCGCGTAAAGTTCGGTGCGGAACAGCAGCGGAATATCGGCGCACAGCATGTCGCGCAGCACGCCGCCCACGCAGCCGGTGATCATGCCGGAAGCAATGACGATGACAAACGGCATGTGCATGGCGATGGCGATATTGCAGCCAATCACCGTGAACACCACAAGGCCGATGGCGTCCAGAAACAGGAACAGTTTGCGCAGGTGGTGCATGTAACGGGCCACCGCGATGGTGGCGAGCGCCGCGCCGGCTGTAATCAGCAGATACGACGGATGCTCCACCCAGGACAGGGGATGCCGGCCCAGCAGCACATCGCGCACCGAGCCGCCGCCCAGCGCCGTAATTGGCCCGAGCATGGCGACGCCCATCCAATCCATGGAGCGGCGCCCGGCCACCAGCGCCGCCGTCACCGCCTCGGCGACAATGGCGATGAGATAGAGAACCTGAAGATAATACGCAGCGTCCAGACTCATGGATCTCGCCCGGAAAATGGAAACGGCGCCTGCCGCACCCGGACCTTCCGCTCCGCGCAACAGATACGCCCCGGCGTGGTTAAAGCGCGCCAGTTCAAAAAGATAGCCAATATCGCGTTAACGGCCGATGGATGGGACCCCAGGGGAATGCGGGGACCTGCAGCGCCAACAAGCGGCAAGCAAGCCGCATCCGCTTCTCGCCCGTCACTATCCTGCGTGGCGCCCACGCTACGGGCCGCGCCTGGCAAGATCGCCGATGCGCGGAATGCGCAGGGAAAACATCTGACCGGCCTGCCCTCACGCCCGGGCGGCTCCTACAGCCCGCTGACCTTGCGGCTGTCGCCCAGGCGCGGGTTGGCGCCTGAAATGGCCGCCCGGAGCAGCGCCACCACAGCGCGCAGACGACCAAGGCCGCCCCAGATTTCGGCCTCCTCGGGCTGGAAGGTGATCAGCCGGATGGCGGGATCCTCCGGCGAGGCCCACCAGGCGCGATCGTTGACGCTGAAGATTTCCCTGATCATCACCCGGTCATCGGAGACGTCGGCCCGGCCCGACACGGCCAGATAGTTGTTGCCGTGGTGATCAGCGAAGTTCAGGGAAACCAGCGGAAAGCGATGGATCTGATCCTTTTTGGCGCTCGCTTCATCGGTGAGAAAGTAGATGGCGTGGCGCTCACGGTTCGGCCGGGCGGCGACCGGCCGCGAGCGCTGGCGCTCACCATCCCATGTCACCAGCATGCAGACGCCGATGGCGTCGACAAGCTCCCAGACCTTGTCGACGGCCTCTTCCTGGGACAGGTTGCCGTACAGGGTCATTTGCCTCGTCCTGATCCGCACGCCCCTTCCCCAAGCAACTGACAACGATTGACGCGCGGTCTTGTTCCCGCCGCGCGCCATGGCCAGCGCCGGCCGCGCGAGGCGGACGCCGATGGAATTGGCCCGGTTTTCTGGGCCGCGGCGCCCGGTCATGCCCCTGAGCCGGCGCTTCCAGTCCTGTCGCCTGCGCCTTGTGAACAGCAGGGCGATATCCGGGCCCATGCGCAGAATAAAACGTCAACAGGTTGCGCTAATCCCCGGTCGCCGCCTATCTGTCAGCGCCGGCGACAACCGGACTTCCAGATAAAAACATCGTCCCCGAGGGAAAGTTCATGTCAGACACCATTGCCCGCGCCCCGCGCCTGTCCCGCCGCGACCTGCTGCGTCTCGCCGGCCTCGCGACTGTCGCCGGCGCGGGCGGCGTTGCTTCGCCAGCCATCGCCAAAGGCGCGTATGATGTGGGCGCCGATGATCATGAGATCCGCATCGGCCAGACGATGCCGTTCAGCGGGCCGGCCTCCTATGTCGGCGTGTCCGGCCGCGTGCAGATGGCCTATTTTGAGCGCCTCAACAGGCAGGGCGGCGTCAATGGCCGGCAGGTGAAGCTGCTTTCGGCCGACGATGCCTACAGCCCGCCCAAAACCGTGGAAGCGACGCGTCGCCTGGTGGAGAGCGACCAGGTGCTGGCCATGTTCAACTCAACCGGCACCGCCTGCCAGACCGCCGTGCAGAAGTATCTCAATGCCCGCAAGGTGCCGCAGTTGATGATCAGTACGGGCGCGGCGCGCTTCAACGATCCGAAGAACTTCCCCTGGACCACGCCGGGCTCGGCGCTCTACGCCACCGAAGCCAGGGCGCTGGCGCGCCACCTGCTCCAGGCCTCCCCCGACGCCAGGATCGCCATCCTGCACCAGATGGATGAGATGGGGCGGGACTACGTGGCGGCCTTCAGGAACGAACTTGGCGATCGCGCCAAAACCATGATCGTCGCCGATGCGACCTACGAGGCCGCCGACCCCACCGTCGACTCCCAGGTGCTCAAGCTGGCCAGTTCCGGCGCCGACGTGTTCGTCAACCTCGCCATGGGCAAGTTCGTCTCCCAGTCCCTGCGCAAGGTGCGTGAGAGCGCCTGGCGCCCGGCCCAGTATCTGATGAGCATTTCCTCCACCAACTCGCTGCTGAAGCCGGCGGGAACAGAGGCCGCGACCGGCGTGATGGGCCTGCGCGCGGCGCGCAACGTATCGAGCCCGCGCTGGAAGGACGACCCTGCGGTGAAGGACTACCTGGCCCTGCTGGACGCTCACCTGCCCAACCTGGACAGGAACGACAACGTCGGCTTCATGGGCTATTCCATGGCCAGCGTGCTGCACCAGCTTCTGACCCGTTGCGGCGATAATCTCACCCGCGCCAACCTGCTGAAAGTCGCCACCAACCTCACCGACATGACGGCGCCCATCAACCTGCCCGGGGTGAACTTCGCCACGACCCCGGAGGATTACTCGCCCCTGAAAAGCTTTGAGCTGGCGCGCTTTGAAGGCGACGACTGGACGGCGATCAGGATGCTCAACTGACCGCATCCGCAGCCCCGGCGGCGGGCAAGTTCTGGCGATGGTAATCGCCCTTCAGGTGCAGATGAGGCCCGGCGCATGTCGCCGGGTTTCTTTACATGCGGCGCGCCCGCCAGCATCCCCCTTTCACCAGCCCCTGCCTTCAGATGATCAGCGGCCCATTCAGATCCGTCGCCGGTTTGGCGCCCACATGCTCGATCCGCCGGCTCCAGTTGGCCCCAAGAAAGTAATAGCGCAGACTGTCCTGCTCCGGGTCGATCAGCCCCTCCAGCCTGGCCCGCAGCAGGGTCCACTGCGCCGGATCGACCTCGATCTCGAACACCGAAAACTGCACCCGCTGGCCGAAGTCCCGGCATGCCTTCGCGACCCGCCGCAAACGTCTGGCGCCGCCGGGCTCGCTGGTCCGCACATCATAGGTCACGAGCACCAGCATGACTTATTTCCATATCCATGGCGGATAGCCGTCGAGGTCGCCGCGCAAATGCCGCGCCAGCAGCAACGCCTGCAAATGTGGAACCAGCCCCAGCGGCGCGCCCTCCTCCAGGAACGGATGGCGACGCTCCTCCTTCTTGCGCTCCTGCCAGGCGGTCAGCACCGTGCGCCGGCCATCGTCCGTGAGCATCACCGCCCCGCCGTCGCGCCATTCAAAATCCCGCGCCCGCAGCTGGCGGCGATTGAGCAGCGACAGCGCCAGCCGGTCCGCCATCACCGGTCGCAGCTCCTCCATCAGGTCCAGCGCCAGCGACGGCCGGCCGGGCCGCTCGCGGTGCAGAAAGCCGACGGCCGGGTCAAGCCCAACGCCCTCCAGGGCGCTGCGGCAGTCGTGAACCAGCAAGGTGTAGAGAAACGACAGCAACGCGTTGACCGGGTCGCGCGGCGGGCGGCGGCTGCGCCCGAGAAAACGCACCGGCTCATCCGGGGCCCGCACCAGATGGCTGAAAACGGTGAAATATGTCTGGGCGGCGTCGCCCTCATGGCCACGCAGCACATCAATGCCCTCTCCGGCCAGCGCCGCCCGCCGCAGGATGCGCGCCAGCCTGTCCACGGCGGCGGCAATGGCGGCTTTGGCCTCCGGCGGCATGGTCTCGCCGTAATCGCGCAGCGCCCGTTGCAGCACCACGCGCTGGTTGGCGACCTTGCCGCAGACGATGCTGCGGACGATTTCGTCTGCGGCGTCACTGGCGCGATACTGCGCCCGCCGCAACAGCACGTTGCCGGAAACCGGCCCCTCGATGCGCGCCTGGAACCGGCCGGCGCGATCAAGCAGAACAATGGTAACGCCGCCAGCGGCCAGGGCCTGGATCAGCGGCGGCGTCACCAGCACGGCGCCAAACGCCACCACCGAACCCAGCATGTGGAACGGCGCGCGGCCCCGTTCGACGCCGTCGATCTCCGCCACCAGGTTCTCGCCGTCCTTGCGCAAGGCGGCGCCTTCGGTGGTGATATAGACGGTGTTGAGCAGCTTCTTCATCAGCCCGCCTCTCAACGCGTCAGCAACCCGCACGATCCGGCCAGGGCGCCCTCCAGGAGAACACAGGACAAACCCGCTTCGACAGCGCCGTATATCCGCTTCGTGTTCTTGAGCAGCGGCGCCTTCTGAGCGCGCGCCGCCGCCTCGCACAGAAATGCCCCATGCGGAGGCGCGAAACTGCTGACGCATTCGCCCCCCATTTGGGCGCGGTGGCTCTCACCGCGTCCTGGCGTCAATCCAGCCCCTGCTCCAGCGCGCCGCCGACCGCTGCGGCCCGGAACGCCAGGGCAGATTTGCCCGCCATCGTTGGCCGGCACAGTTCAATCAGCGAGCAGGCCCGGCAGCGCGACGTCTTGAATTGCGCCGGCGGCGTGCGGCCGGTAGCGAGCACGGCCCCGAAGGCCAGCGCCGTGCTTTCCGTCAGCTCCCGCAGGCCGGCGTCAAATGGAACGACGACGCGGCGGCGGGTTTCCCCGTAGAACAGCGCCCCCTCCGGCACAGGGCGGCCGGTCATTTCCTCGAGACACAAGGCCTGGGCGCACAATTGCACCTCGTCGGCCCGGTGTGTTTTCGGCTTGCCGCGCTTGTACTCCACCGGAAACGGCGTTTCGCCGTCGGGTCCGGCGTGGAACTCCACCATGTCGGCGACACCCGCCAGATTGAGCCGCCGGCAGGCCAGCGCCATGGCGCGCACGTGCCGGATAGCGCCGCGGGTGCGAACGCCCGGCCGGTCCGCCGCCGTGTGCAGCACCTGCCCCTCCGCCGTGAAGCGGTTTTCCGCCCACAACTGCTCCACATGGATCAGCGCCGCCTGCCGCAGGCAGAACACCGCATGCTGCAGGGCCGAGATGGCGATGGGTTCCGGCGTCTGATCCATGACGGCGACCTCCCGGGCCGACGGCGCGTATCGGGGTAATAGCAGCGGCAACCGCTTTTGCCCGGAATGACCGGCTCAGAGGATTTCCAGCACCTCCACCTGATCGGGAATGGCCGCGCGGTCGATGGCGACCTCGTAGTCGGCGAAGCGTCGGGGCGGCGGCAGGTTGTCCAATCGCCGGCTGGCCGGATCGTAGCTTTCGCCATCGACGTTCCGCAGCACCTTCACCGCGTCGAACAGCCGGTGCGCCGGGGCGTTGCCGAGCGCCGAGCCATGTTTGAAGGCGATGATCTTGCGCGCTGTCATCTCGCCGCGCGCGGCCGAGCGGTCATGCTCGAACATGTTGGCCAGCGCCTCGAACAGCAACTGCATGTCGGCTTCGGAGAAGCCGGTGCGGCCGGCGAGACTGGCGTTGACGAAGATGTGGGCGCGATACAACCCGTAAGGCACGATGTATTTGCGGCCCATGGTGCGGTTTTCGGTGCGGCCCTCGCCATCCTCCTTGTCCCGGTCCGCCTTCTCCTTCTCGGTGGTGGCGGCCATGCGGGTGATGGTGATCTCCATCGGCATGATCGGTTCGACGGACGAGGCAAAGGCCAGTTGCACCGGCCCGCGCACCTGGCCGGCGTTGATGCCAGTGCTCATCACCGCGCCAAACGTGCGCACGTCGAAGAAGTTCTCGCACATGAATCCGGTGACGGCGCGCGCCTCGTCGTCGCTCTGCGGGTTGAGCTTCTTCTCCTTGTCCACCTTGGCGTCGCCGGGGCGCTTCGCCTTATAGGCCTCGCGGTGGCGCTCGTTAAGAATGGAGCCTTCCTGAACGTAAATCCGGTAGCCCGGCTCGGCGCCCTTCGCCAGTTCCACGTAATTGCGGATCTTGCGTTTCAGCGACACGTCGGTGACCAGACCGTGGTTCGTTTCCGGGTCGATGCGCGGCAGATTGCCGGCGTCCGGGTCGCCATTGGGGTTGCCGTTGGTGACCTCGAACAGGAAGACAATGTCGTAACGGTTGGCGAGCGTCGTCATCAGGCGTCCCCCTCGGCGCCGGCGTCTGCGGCCGTGTCGGATTTGGCGAAATATTTGTTGCGCTGGTGATAGTAGCCGAGGGCAAACAGCGCCTGGCTCCTGTCGGAAAGATTGGCCGGAAACGGATCGGCCGACGGCTCCATCATCTCCATGATGCCGGCGACATCCCGTTCCAGATTGACCATACGGCCCCGCTGTTGCTTGCCAAGGCGCGACAGATGGTTCTGCGACAGGCTGGCGAGCGTGGTGAACACCTTGCGCGGGTGCGCGGCGGCGGCGCCGTAATATTTGTCGGTCACCGAGGCGTTGACATCGCCCAGCGCCGCATACTGGATCTGCTGGTAAACGGCGAACAGCCGGCCGAGCACGTAGCCCGGGTCCTTACAGGTTGGGTCGAGCGCCACGGGAGCCCCCACATTGAAGTTCCGGATCAGGATGGATTTGAGCATCGCCACGCGGGTGGCGTTGATGGCGCGATATCCGCTTGCGCCAACTTCGGCGCGGATGCGCATCAGCACGGCGCTGAGCAGCGTCAACGGATAGGGCGCGCCAGTGAGAATGGCGCGCAGCCAGTCGCCGGCGAGATTGGGCGGAATATTCTCGCGCTTGCGCAGCGTCGCCGTCTCCAGCAGCATCCGCCACAGCGACAGGGTGTTGCGCGGCGGCGGCTCGATGCGCAGCCTCTCCTGGTGCTCCGCCACCAGCCTCGCCAGGTCGCGGAAATCGTCTTCGATATAGAAGCGCACCGAGATGCGCGCCGCGTTCGGCGCAAGGCCGACCACATAGAACCGCACGCCAGGGGCCAACGCCGCCGACCAGTCCGGAACCTTCAGGCTGCCCCGCACCCGCTCCAGGGCGTCGCCAACCTTCTTCGCCTCAACCTCGTCGTCGACATCGAAGAAAGAAGCGAAAATCCCCGCCGCCGCCTCATTGGCGACCTCATCATCGCCATCAGCCCAGAACACCGTCGAAGCGTCGCCAATTTGCAGGCGATGGCCGCTGTCACGGTCAAGAAACTGGTTGAGCATGCCGGTGTAGGCGGCGGCCGCAGCATCGGACACCGGCGCATTGTCGCCCTGCTCGTTGCCATAGGATGTAAAGGCGTCGAGGTTGAACGACACAATGGACGCGCCGGATGATTGCGCTCCCCAGACGCCCTTGATCGCCGGATGCAGCCGCGCCACCGGCGCCCGACGGCCGCTGACCAGACACAACGCGCTGTTCCTGTCGCCGCCGCCGGACAAGCCGGCCCAGATGGCCTGCGCCGCCGGCCGGTCATGAATACGGGTATTGGCCAGGCGCTCGCTTTCCAGGGCGAAGACCAGGTTCTGGTCCTTCATTTCCTCCGGCCAGCCGAGTTCGGTAAACCGCTCCGGTCGCCACCAGCCCAGGAAGCCAAGGAAGGCTGACAGCCCCTCATCCTTCGCGCCAGCCAGCCAGTCCTGATGGCTTTCGACAAAGGCGGCGTGTTCTTTCGCCGTCCGTTTGCCCTCACCGGCGGTCACCCCCAGCACATAGGCTGTTTTGTCCCAGAGAAAGTTTGGCGCAACGCCGGACGTGCGCTTGGTCGGCTGCGGAACAGCCATCAGCCGGGGGCTACGCTTGCGCCCTTCCCCCTCGCGCAGATCCACCGGCGCGCCGGCCGGCGTTCCATCAGCCTGCAGCGGAATCAGCCAGGAGATTTTTTCCTGCGAGAACCCAAACGGCGGCGCCTCGCCGCGCGCGGCCCGCCGCTCATAGGCGCGGGCCAATGAGGCCAGCATGGTCATTCGTCGCCCCCCGAGCGGGACCGCCGCCCTTATCTACGAACAACTCTTCTTTACACTTCCGGTTTCGACCCACGCTCCGCTGTCTCCAGAGAACGACAACGGCGACGGTCCCAACCAAAGGATGTCGAAAGCGCTGCCCCGAGTCAACGGTTCCGTAAATGTAATGAAGAAAATCAATTCAGTGACCGGGATACTTCATCGCAGCACCTCCGGCGTATCCGGCCGCGGTATCCGCACCACGCCCCTGTCCAGCGTCGCCCGGAAAAACATCGACGCGCGATCGCCGCCATGATTGATGTCGTAGAGCATGAAGCCGAGGTCGCGCGGCTCACCAAAGCCAAGCCCGCGGCGTGCGTTATCACCAGGCTCTGCTTCCGGCATCGGCGCATCCGGTTCGATCAGGCTGAAGTCGGCCGGGAATTCGCGCGTGCCCAGGCACGGCTGGTGAAAGCATTGCCCCTTGCGGGCGCGCCGGTTGAAGATGTCGAGGTGCTTGCCGTCCGCCTGGTCCGCCCCCGCCCGCCCGGTGTGCGCGAAATGGGCGCAGATGACATAGTCCACATCGGTCAGCAGGGTGGCGGCGCGCTGCTGGCGATTATCCTCCACCACCAGCGTCAGATCGCCGATATCGCCGGATTTCATCGCCCGCCGCACCGACGCCGCCGGCGTCTTCGCGCCAACCTCGTTGCGGCGGATCGACTGGAAGCGGATCGGCTTGAGCACGTGGATTTCGTCAACAATCCAGCGGATGTCAGGCTTCCAGTAAATCGCCTCCAGGATTCCGCGCGCCGCCGATGGCGTCATCACATCGTAGGATACGCGCTCCACCTTCATTTCCGGCCGGGTAAAGCAGGCGAATTTGCCGCGAACCCGCAATCGCACGCCGTAACTCACGCTTCCCCCCAACCATTGCTGGCCGCCATTGCTGAAATACAAGCATTTTGCGCATTCTCAGACAATAACAACCAAAGTACAAGGCAAATCATCAGAAAATATATTGCTCAAGCCCCATGGAATCGGCCAGCTCCCACACCAGCCCTTCCTCCGGGCTGTAAAGATCATCCCGCGTCAGCACAGCAAACTGCTCGCCGAAGCCTTCCAGAAACCTGGCGTGGCCGTTTTCGATCAGCAGTTTGCGATAGCGGGGCGGAATCTGGACAATCCACGATTGCAGCTTTCGCGCCTGCCCGCCGACCGGCGCGCCGGCCCGCAGCGCCGCGATGGCTTCGCGCGGCTCATCCTCCTGCACGATAATCACCGGCGCCATGCCGTCTTCGATGAAGCGAAAAGCCTCGCCACAGGTCCTGTAGCCAAACGCCGGCCGAGCATTGCTGATCCCAAACAGATCCGCCACCGCCGCGTTCTGATTGCGCCCGTCCCGGTTTTTCACCTTGACCTGGTCCAGACCGTCGCCCTTGCCCCAGTAAACTTCGCGAAAATACAGCGTAATGACGTCACGGGCGAAGAAATCCGCCTGTTCCGACGCCGCGCGCCCAAACGCTGCCGCCAGTTGCTGAATCGCCGGCGGCGACTTCACTTCAGCTGGCGTGAATACATCCACGAAGCTTTCACTGGCCAGACGCTCGCCTTCGCGATTGCAGCGCCCCGCCGCCTGGATAATGCTGTCCAGCCCCGTTTCCGCCCGCCAGACGCGCGGAAATGACACGTCGACGCCAGCTTCGATGAGACTGGTGGCGATGACCCGGCACGGCTCTCCCGCTTTCAGGAGCCGGCGCACGTCTGCCAGTATGCGCCGCCGGTGCGCCGCCGTCTGCCGTGTGGTGAGATGCACCAGCCCTTCCAGCCCGGCTTCCTTTGCCGCGAGATACAATGCCCGCGCGTGCGCGCGATTGTTGACGATGACCAGCCCCTGCGGGCTCCCGGCCAATTCCTGCACCAGCTCCGCGTCCGTCAGCGCGCCGCGCAACCGGGGCGTCACCCGCTTAAGTTCAGCATGCAGGGCGTCCGGATTAGGGGCGAGTTCTGTCACCTGCTTAAAGCCCCCCAAAAAATCCGGCGCCAGCAACGCCGGTTGCGTCGCGGTGCACAGCACCACCGTGCAGCCGTAATTGCGCACCAGCTCGTCCAGCGCCGCAACGCAGGGCCGCAGCAAATTAAGCGGAATGCTCTGCGCCTCGTCCAGCACGATCACGGCGTTACACAAATTGTGCAATTTGCGACAACGCGCGGGTCGCGCCGAGAACAGGCTCTCGAACAGTTGCACATTGGTGGTGACCACAAGCGGCGCCGCCCAGTTCTCCATCGCCAGGCGCCGCTTGTTGACGCCCCCCAAATCCACCTGCTCCCCCTCCTCAGACGCTGGCGGCGCGTCGAACCCGGAGTGATGCTCCAGAACGACAGGCCGGCTGTCGTCATCGCCGAACACCGCGCGCATGATTCCGGCCGTCTGCTCGACGATTGAGGTGAACGGTATGCCGAAGACGATGCGGTCCATGCCGTGATGGCGCGCATGCTCCAGGGCAAACGCCAGCGAGGACAGGGTCTTGCCGCCGCCGGTCGGCACGTCGAGCGTGAACACGCCCTTCGGCATCGTCGCCCTGCTCCGCACCTGCGCCAGAATGGCGTTGCGCAACTGGTTAAGCGGCGCGGCGCGCGCCGCCTCCGGCATGGAAGCCGCCTTTTCTTCCATATAGGCGTCGAAGGCGGCGACCAGATCGCCAGCGATCTCCGGCAGCCGCGGCCACGACCGGTCGACCGGTTCAGCCTTCAGCCCGGCATAATAGGCCTCGGTGCACAGGCGATCCGCGTCCACGAGACAGGAAAACAACATGCGCCCGAGGAAGGCGGCCTGAAATACCGCCCGCTTTTTGGCCGGCCCCGGATACGGGCTGAAACCTTCCGGAGCCAGCTGGCGCGCCTCAGCCGTGAGCGCGTCGCGCCAACCGGGAAACAGCGCCGGCAGATCGTTGCGGGCCAGACGCCCCTCCAGGCAACCATCCTCAAGCCCGTGATCAGGCAAGCCGGCGTGATGACCAGCGATGGCGTACGCCGCGATGCTGGCGAACAGCCTGTCCTGCGGCGCGGTCGCGAGGCTGATGATCTCGCGCGCGCCGGCGGTGGAGTGGTCTGGCCCCTTTGCGCGCGCGCCCCGAATGTATTGCTGGAACTCCCGCGTGTATTTTCCAAGATCGTGCATCTGCCCGGTCAGCCTAGCCAGGCGACTGGCGCCAAACTTGCCGGCAAACGCGCCGGCCATATCGCCGACCGCATGCGAATGAACCGGGCACGTCTCCCAATCCGTCATGTCCGGATTTGGAGACGAATGCGCAAAATAAACCTCTGGACCCATGACGCCCCCCAACGCACGTGGATCAACGGAACCCAGACTGTACGATCGCCTCTTCCATCAAAAGCCATCGCCCGACGGTATCCACTACTTTCTGACGACTTTCCAGGCGGCGCGAAATTCTGGGCGCATGCGTTTCGATCCACGCGCCCGCATGGGGGGGGCGACTCGGCGTCGCCCTGTGCGGCATGCGCCAGGCCGTTGTTTCGACCCACGCCCCCGCGTGGGGGGCGACCAGCCTGTGCGAACGGTTTTGCGGGCCCAACTGGTTTCGACCCACGCCCCCGCGTGGGGGGCGACCGCGGTTGCCGAAGTCTGTCACGAGATAACTGAGGTTTCGACCCACGCCCCCGCGTGGGGGGCGACGCCGGCCGGATCGCGGCCGGGCTCACTGAATGCCGTGTTTCGACCCACGCCCCCGCGTGGGGGGCGACCCGTGATGCAGCGCAACAGGCTGCCGAAGATTCCGTTTCGACCCACGCCCCCGCGTGGGGGGCGACGTCAATGACCTTGGCGCCTGTTGAGCCTTCGACCCGTTTCGACCCACGCCCCCGCGTGGGGGGCGACCTGCCATCCGCTGTTGGCGCGGACGGGAGGGCGATGTTTCGACCCACGCCCCCGCGTGGGGGGGCGACGTCGTCGGCATTGACGACCAGCGAGACGTTGCCCGGTTTCGACCCACGCCCCCGCGTGGGGGGCGACCACCAGGATCCGCGCCGAGATCATTGCCGACCTGTTTCGACCCACGCCCCCGCGTGGGGGGCGACAAGGGTTTTTGTCAGGCAAACTCGCGGTCGCGCGTTTCGACCCACGCCCCCGCGTGGGGGGCGACCGGCCAACTATGCCCTGTCGCCACTGGCGTGGATCGTTTCGACCCACGCCCCCGCGTGGGGGGCGACCACGCTTTCCTGCAAACATGCTTCCCAGCCGAGGTTTCGACCCACGCCCCCGCGTGGGGGGCGACTCTCCTGGGTGACCGTGGTGACCTCGCCCTCGACATGTTTCGACCCACGCCCCCGCGTGGGGGGCGACAGCGACACGCGGTCGTTGGCATATGCTGCGTTGATGTTTCGACCCACGCCCCCGCGTGGGGGGCGACTAGTCGCGTCGCCGCGCAGCGCAACGCCGTCGATGTTTCGACCCACGCCCCCGCGTGGGGGGCGACCGCAAGCGCTTCCTCCGCCGTGTCGCCAATGCCCGTGTTTCGACCCACGCCCCCGCGTGGGGGGCGACGCGGCCGGCTCACGCCGGCCGGAGCGTCAGGACTGGTTTCGACCCACGCCCCCGCGTGGGGGGCGACGGTGGACGACTATTTTCTCGTCGCCACACTGGCGGCGTTTCGACCCACGCCCCCGCGTGGGGGGCGACGCGTCGACCACGCTTTCAGCCTCGTCGTCATCGAGTTTCGACCCACGCCCCCGCGTGGGGGGCGACGTGCCGACGCTTCGGCATGATCAGAACTCGACGTCGGTTTCGACCCACGCCCCCGCGTGGGGGGCGACTCTGGCTGCTGCCGATGCTGCGCCGCCAGGTGAAGTTTCGACCCACGCCCCCGCGTGGGGGGCGACGCGTGGCAGCCGGCAAATGGCCGGACGCAAGCGAGGTTTCGACCCACGCCCCCGCGTGGGGGGCGACTGCGGACTGTTGATGTTGCTCGCTTCACGGATCGTTTCGACCCACGCCCCCGCGTGGGGGGCGACTCCGCAAAATCCACCTCGGCATCAAGCCCCGATCAAGTTTCGACCCACGCCCCCGCGTGGGGGGCGACTCCGGATCGCCAGTGGTGCAACCCCGCCACCTGGCTGTTTCGACCCACGCCCCCGCGTGGGGGGCGACACGGGATTATCGCAAGCTGCCTCGCCACCACTGGCGTTTCGACCCACGCCCCCGCGTGGGGGGCGACATGAGCGCGCCGCCCTCACCCGAAAGGACAGCAAATGTTTCGACCCACGCCCCCGCGTGGGGGGCGACTCCGAACCGCGCCGTATGGCTTTCCTGATGCGGTGTTTCGACCCACGCCCCCGCGTGGGGGGCGACTACGCCATGGGCGAGAGCACGATTGAGCCATACCAGTTTCGACCCACGCCCCCGCGTGGGGGGCGACCCCGCATGGAGCGCGAACGCCTGGAGTTTGTCCGATGTTTCGACCCACGCCCCCGCGTGGGGGGCGACGGCGTAACGTGACCAGCCTCAACGACAACGCCCTTGTTTCGACCCACGCCCCCGCGTGGGGGGCGACCGCTATCCTTTAACCCGAAGATTTCGCGAAATGAAATCTGGCGTCAGCGCGAAGGGGGGTCCTGGCGGCGCGCAGTGGGGCTGGTGGAGGCGGGGCCGGGCGGAAAGCTCTGGGCTGGCAAGCCCTTGCGTGGAGCGCGAACCCCGCCGGGTTTTCGGGCCAGCTTGGGGTTCGCGCGAGCAGGCGCATCCTGGCCGGCGCATCGTAGGAATACTGGCCTTCGGAAAGAATGGTCGCGCCCTGCCAAGGAAAAACGCATCCCGCGCAAACGGCGGGATACGGTCCACTTTCGGCATGAGCGGATTTCAGACCGCCCTCCGCCGCGTTGTTGCGGCCAGAACTTCAGGCCAAAAACTTCGGGTCAGAAAACCTGCAGGAAACCAGTTCTGGCAAAAAAGGCTCAGCGAAACGGGCGCAGCGCGACGCGCAGTTCGTTGACGAACAGTTCCGGCTGCTCGAAGGCGGCGAAATGGCCGCCGCGATCCAGTTCATTCCAGTATACGATATTACTGAAACGTTTGTCCGCCCAACGGCGCGCTGGTGGGGAAATATCTTTCGGGAAAATGCTCGCTGCTACCGGAACCCGCACCTCGCCGCCGGAGAAGTGACGGAAACTCTCCCAGTAGAGCCGGCCCGATGAGCCGGCGGTCGCCGGCAGCCAGTACAGCATGATGTTGTCGAGCAGTTCATCGCGGGTCAGCACGCTGAGCGGATCGCCATTGCAATCCGTCCACTCGAAAAACTTCTCGAAGATCCAGGCCGCCTGGCCGGCGGGCGAGTCCGTCAGGCCGTAGGCCAGGGTCTGCGGGCGGGTGCTCTGCTGCACCGCATAGCCGTTGCCCTGGTCGCGATAATAGCGGGCGCGGGCCAGCAGCGCCTTTTCCCGGTCGTCCATGTCGTCCCGCTGGTCACGCCCGGGCGGCGCCGTCACCATGTTCAGGTGGATGGCCGCGAGGCCAGGCGGCGGCGCCTCGCCCATGGCGATGCTGATGGCCGATCCCCAGTCGCCGCCCTGGGCCACATAATGCTCATAGCCCAGCCGCCCCATCAGCTCGCCCCAGGCGGCGGCGATACGCTGCGTCGTCCAGCCCGCCTGCAGCGGTTTGCCGGAAAACCCGTAGCCGGGAATGGAGGGCGCCACGACATGAAAGGCGTCGGCCGGATCGCCGCCGTGGGCGGCCGGGTCGGCCAATGGGCCAATGATTTTGTGAAACTCGATGACCGAGCCGGGCCAGCCGTGGGTGATGATCAGCGGCAGGGCGTCCGGATTGGGCGAGCGCCGGTGAATGAAATGAATGTCAACGCCGTCGATCCGCGTCATGTGCTGGCCGAAACCGTTGAGCATCGCCTCGCAGCGCCGCCAGTCGTAAGCGCGGAGCCAGTAGTCGCAGAGGTCCTGAACCGCGGCGAGCGGCGCGCCCTGGCGCAGGTCGTCCACCGTCTCCTTTTCTGGCCAGCGCGTGCGCGCCAGACGCTGGCGCAGGTCGTCCAGCGCTTCCTCCGGCACGGACAGCACAAACGGCGTGACAGGCTCCGTCATGATCCCCCCTCCCACGCGCGCGCAGGTCTGCTTTTCGTTTCTGGTTGTCTCCGGCAGGAGACAGCATTTTTCGCGCCGCGGGGAGGTGTTGCAGTGGGCTTCAGCGATATTCCAGAGACGAATGCCCGGGGCGTTGTTCACTGGCGCGGTCGCATCAGGCCTCCGCGCCAGCTGGTCCGGCGTTACTTGCCCTTAACTTCGGCGAGCAGCTCATCATACATCTTGCAGGCTTCGGTCATCGAGCCGGGCGCCTGCTGCTTCGCCTGAATGGCCTGCATGCGCTGGGTGACTTCCATGGCTTTCTGCTGATCCCTGGCCGCCAGCGTCTGCAGCGAGGTCGACAGCTCGGTCGCCTTCGCGTTGATGTCTTCGGCCGTGCAGGCAAACGCGGAAACCGGCGCCAGGGCCGCGACGACAACGAAGATCCTCAGCATGTTCACGGTAACGTTCCTCCAGTGCGCCCTGTGCTCCGGCCATGGCCGCCAGCAGCGGGGCGTTCCTTTCGGTTGATGGGCGGAGCTTTTGCCGCCCGCTCCTGCGGGGCGGCCCTCCAGAAAGCTCCAGCTTGACGGCGCGGACTTCTGTCGCTGCGCGCCGCCGCCCCTTGTGCGCGATTCAGCCGTCGCGCCCCAATCACAATTGCAGCAGTGAACTATCGCCCCGCCGCCGCGCCCGCGCTGCCATTTGACGCATTTTCTTCACGAAAGGTGGGCTCCACTTTTCCCGAAAATGCTCTAGAAACCCGTAGCAACCATGCCTTCCAGGAATGGAACGCGGTATTTTTACAAGAACGACAGGCGGGAAACGCGGAGCGGAGAAACGGGCGGAAGCAGCATCGCTTTCCCGGACCATGCCCCGCGCCGGCGACCTGACGGAGACGAGCAGACAATGACCACGAATGAATCCGCCGAAAAGCTCGCCGCCAGGGCCCTTGCCGCCGGAGAGCTGGCGGACGGCGCCGAAATCGATCCCGCCTTGCTCGAATTCATCGAGGCCCGCATGGCCGGCGGCACGCCGCACGCCCACGCCCTTGGCCTCCGGTTTGAGAGCGCGCGCGTTGGTCATGCAACCCTGGCCTTGCCTTACCAGGCGCAATTCGCGGGTGACTCAGAAACCGGCGTTCTCCATGGCGGCGTCATCACCGCCCTGATTGATCACACCTGCGGCGCCTCGGTGCAGCTGAAGAAGGCCATGCGCCAGGCGATCGCCACGCTGGACCTGCGCATCGACTACATGAAACCAGCCGCCAGCGGCGAAACGGTGCATTGCCACGCCCACTGCTACAAGATGACGAAGAACATCGCCTTCGTCCGGGCGGAAGCCTACCAGGGCGAGGGCGACCTCATCGCCAACGCGGTGGCTACCTTCATGCTGGCCGCCAACAAGACCAGCCTGAGCGTCCGCCCCGACACGACGAAGCTGAACGAACTGCCGGTGCGTCCGCCGGCGCCGCCCAGGAGCCCGGGCAGCCCGGCGCAGAAGATGCTGGAGCGGATGAGCTACGCCCAGTTTCTTGGCGTGGAGTGCGAGCAGCGTGGCGACGATGTCACCGCCGTCATGCGCTTCGAGCCCAGGCTGATTGGCAACCCGTCCCTGCCCGCCCTGCACGGCGGCACGATCGGCGCTTTCCTGGAAACCACCGCCCTGTTGCAGCTCAGCGCCCAGTTCGGCCAGGACCGCCCGCCAAAGCCCATTGGCCTCACCATCAATTACCTGCGCTCCGGCCGACCGGTGGACACCTACGCCCGCTGCCGCATCACCAAGGAAGGCCGCCGCGTCGTCGCCGTCATGGTCGAGGCCTGGCAGGAGAACCAGGACAAGCCGATCGCCAGCGCCTACGGCCATTTCCTGCTGCGCCAGGAATGACGGAAGGAATGGCGGTGGCGGATATCCGCCGGCAAGGACGTGTCCGCCAGCAAAAAGGCCGCCCATTGGGCGGCCCGTTTTGTTCCGGAGCGCTGCTCCCGCCGGTTCATCAGGCGGGCGCCACGACCGGTGGGCAACCGGTCGATGAGGCGGCTGCGCGCGGCCTGCCTCAGGCTTCCTGGAGCACTTCCACGGACGGCGGTCCGGCCATGAACTGGCCCATTTCCTTGCCAAGCGCGCGGAAATGGTCGGACTTGCGGTGCGCCTCAATGGCGGCCTGATCCTTGTAGCGTTCAATGAACACATACACGGTGGGATCGTCCGTCTTGTGCAGGGCGTAGAATTCGCAGCCTGGCTCGTTGGCGTTCACCTTCGACGCCAGTTCCTTGGCGACCTTCTCGAAAGAAGCGCCCTCGCCTTCCTTGACCTTGATCCGTGCAACGATCGAAACCATGCGTATTCCTCCATCAACGTCCCGCCGGCCGATCCTGGCCTGTACAGGGCGCTTCCACGTTTCTGGCCGCCGGACAGGGAAACGACAGCCGCAGCCCCGCCCACCGGACCATCAGGCATAGAACAAGTTGGGCCGATATGGAAACCGCGGACCACAGCCCGTGGCGGCGTGTGGAGAACGTCGCCCCCGGAGCTGGGGCGCCCAGAAAGTGGGTCGCCCCGGAAAGATGAGCGCCCGGAAAGGCGCCCGCGACCCGAACGAACAACGTCCGGGCGCGGAGCAGGGGTCAGGCCAGATCAGATCAGGGCCACAACCGGCGCGGACCAGGGCAGAGCCGCGCGGAGACAAAAATGCCCCCTCTGAGGGGGTCAGAGGGGGCGGGTCTCATGGAGTGAGCACCGGTGCGGGCAACTCCGCATATACCGGTTGTTAATAATGACTTAACACATATTGACGCCTTGTAAAAGCAGAAAAAATTCCCCCTGTCCCTGCAATGTCTGGTCCCGCCGTACGGTGGATCCGGCCGGCGCGCCGGGAAACCAACGGCTCCCGGTCGGCTGCCGGCGGCCTCAGCCCGTGGCTTCGCGCAGCCAGGCGGCGGTCGCGGCGTCTGGCGCGACGTGGAGGAACGCCACCACCGGCGTTTCATAGGGATGAAGCGCGCGTAACCGCCCGGCGGCCGCCTCCGCGGCCTTTGCCGGCAGTTTGAAGATCACCACGACCTCCTGTCCTTCTTCGACCCCATCCCCATAGCGATAGATGGACCGCATACCGGGAATGATATTGGCGCAGGCGACCAGACCCGCCTCCACCAGCTCCCGGGCGACCCGCGCGGCCGCCGCCTCCCCGGGAAAGGTGGTGTACAAAAAGACGAATTCGCTCACCGCCGCCTCCAGTTTTCCAGTCGCCGCCTGGCGCGCCCCGCCAGCCAGCCAGCCCGTGACGCCAGCGGCCCGCGAAACCCCTGACGACTTGCCGTCCGGCAAATTTTGGAATAATTCTAATATACTGTCATTTTGGACATGATATCAAATCCATGCTCACCCGTCTCTTCAACGGCGGCCGCCGGCCGTTCGATTCCCTCTCCGAACAGGAAATTCTCGCCCTCGCCATCTCCTCCGAGGAGGATGACGCGCGGATTTACCTCGCCTACGCCGACGGTCTGCGTGATGATTTTCCTGATACGGCGCGGATTTTCGAGCGTATGGCCGCGGAAGAGCATGCCCATCGCGACGCCCTGATCGCCCTGCATCAAGCCCGCTTCGGCGATACGATTCCACTGATCCGCCGCGAGCACGTCAGTGGCTATTTCACCCGCAGGCCGGACTGGCTGGTGCGCCCCCTGGGCATCGACAGGGTTCGCGCCGCCGCCGCCGCCATGGAGGAGCAGGCCTGGCGTTTTTACGCGACGGCGGCCGAACGGGTAACCGACGCGGCGACCCGCAAGCTCCTCGGCGATCTCGCCCTTCAGGAAAAGCAGCACGAAGCGCTGGCCGACGCGCTGGAACAGCGACTGACGCCGGCTGACGTTCAGGAGGCCGAGCGCGCCGCCGAACGCCGGCGACAGATCCTCACCTATATCCAGCCCGGCCTAGCCGGCCTGATGGATGGCTCGGTGTCGACGCTGGCGCCCATTTTCGCCGCCGCTTTCGCCACCCAGGACACCTGGCAGACCTTTCTCGTCGGCCTCTCCGCCTCGGTTGGCGCCGGCATTTCCATGGGCTTCACCGAGGCGGTGCATGACGACGGCAAGCTCTCGGGCCGGGGCTCGCCGATCAAGCGCGGCCTCGCCTGCGGGATCATGACCACGCTCGGCGGCCTCGGCCATGCCCTGCCCTATCTCATCCGCGATTTCTGGACCGCCACCGCCGTCGCCGTCGTGCTGGTGTTTTGCGAACTGTGGGCCATCGCATGGATCCAGAACCGTTACATGGAAACCCCCTTCTTCCGCGCCGCCCTGCAGGTGGTGCTGGGCGGCGCGCTGGTGCTGGCGGCCGGCATCCTGATCGGCAGCGCCTGACGGCCGCCGGGGCCTGGCCCGAACGGGCCTGGCCGGCGCGCCGCCCCGTGCGGTTCCCTTGTCCTGCGGGACGTGTCATTCATATCGCGGCGCCATGCACCCACCGCGTTCGGGGAAGGCGTGAGCCAGCGCCATCCCTTGAGTGGAGCATTCGGGCGGAACATGCCACGCAGCTATTCGTCGATCGGCTTTGTCGCCAGCGACAATCCGGAAGCCCAGGATTCCCGGGTCAGGCTGGAAGAACGCTATGGCGGCGTTGATCCCAAACAGGCTTCAGTCATCGTCGCCCTCGGCGGCGACGGGCTGATGCTGCAAACCCTGCACCGTTTCATGGGGCGCGACAAACCGATCTACGGCATGCATCGCGGCTCGGTCGGCTTCCTGATGAACGACTATTGCGAGGATAACCTGATCGAGCGGCTGGCGGCGGCGCAACGCTCCATCATCCATCCGCTGCTGATGCGCGCCATCGATCACAATGGGGATGAAACCACCGCCCACGCCATCAACGAGGTCAGCCTGCTCCGCCAGACCCATCAGGCGGCGAAGCTGCGGATTTCCGTTGACGGCAAGGTGCGCATGGAAGAGCTCACCGCCGACGGCATTCTGGTGGCGACCCCGGCCGGCTCCACCGCCTACAACCTGTCGGCCAACGGCCCGATCCTGCCCCTGAACGCGCCGTTGCTGGCGTTGACGCCCCTGGCCCCGTTCCGCCCCCGCCGCTGGCGCGGCGCCCTGCTGCCCAATCACGCCAGGATCGCCATCGAGGTGCTGGAGCCTGAAAAACGGCCGGTCGCGGCCGTCGCCGACGGCCACGAGGTCCGCCGCGCGCACCGCGTCGAGGTGCGCAAGGACCCCTCCCTGCAACTGGTGCTGCTGCACGACCAGGGACACAGCCTTGACGAACGCATCCTGCGCGAGCAATTCGGCTACTGAGGATGTTCCGGCAATCCGGGCGGGCTTTCACGGCGGGACAACGCTCGCGCCGGCGCCGGCGGAGCGGCCCCCCGGCTCATCGCCGTGAATTCCGCCAGAAGCCGCGGGCAGCCCAACAATGAAGAGGCGCGGAAAATGAGGGAGCGACATGACGCACGAGAACGACATATCCCGGCTGGACGCTGACGGACGCCATCCGCGCGGCGGCCTGTGGTTCGAGGACTTCACCGTTGGCCGGACCTTCGCCCACCGTCTGACGCGGACGGTGACCCAGGCGGATAACATGCTGTTCTCCAACATGACGCTCAATCCGCAGCCATTGCACATCGACGCGCATTTTTGCGCCACCGAGACCGAGTGGGGGCGGCCGCTGGTCAATTCGCTGTTCACCCTCGGCCTGATGGTCGGCATTTCGGTGAACGACACCACCATGGGCACCACCATCGGCAATCTGGGGATGACGGACGTGCGCTTCCCGGCCCCGCTGTTCGAGGGCGACACCGTGCGCGTCGCCACCGAAGTCGCCGCGGCCCGCGTATCGAAATCGCGGCCGGACGCCGGCGTCGTCGACTTCATCCACCGGGCGTACAAACAGGACGGAACCCTGGTGGCCGAATGCCGCCGCCAGGCCTTCATGCGCCGCCGTCCCGCCTGATTTTCCGCCTGATTCCCTACCGGACATTCCCGATGCGCTCCTTTCTTTTCGTCCCTGGCGACAGTCCCAAAAAAATGGCGAAGGCGCTGGATTCCGGCGCCGACGCGCTGATCATCGACCTGGAGGATTCCGTCGCCATCGGTCAGAAGGACGAGGCGCGGGTGACGACCCGGGACTTCGTCCGCGAGGCGCGCGGGGCCGCGGGGCGGCCACGCCTGTTTGTCCGGGTCAACGCGCTGGATTCGGGGCTGACGGACGCCGATCTCGACGTGGTGATGGCGGCGGCGCCCGATGGCGTTGTGCTGCCCAAATCGTCCGGCGGCGCCGATATCTCCCATCTTGCCGCCAAGATCGCCGTGCGCGAGGCGGAGTTCGACCTGCCGGACGGCGCCACCGTCATCATGCCTGTCGCCACCGAAACGGGGGCCAGCATATTCGGCCTCGGCAGCTACGCCGGCGCCAGTCGCCGCCTCATCGCCCTGTCCTGGGGCGCGGAGGACCTGTCCGCCGACATTGGCGCCCAAGCCAACCGGGACGCGGCCGGCCAGTTCACCGGGCCGTTCCGCCTCGCCCGCGCGCTGCTGCTGTTTGGCGCCAGCGCCGCCGGCGTCGCCGCCATCGACACCGTGTTCACCGGCCTCAGGGACCTGGAGGGGCTGGACAGGGAATGCGCCGACGCCCTGCGCGACGGCTTCTCGGGCAAGCTCGCCATTCATCCGGCGCAAATTCCGGTGATTCACGAGCGGTTCACGCCATCGGCCGCCGCCATTGCCGAAGCCCGCGCCATCGTCGACGCATTCGCCGCCAATGACGCCCTCGGAGTAATCAACATCGACGGCCAGATGATCGACCGGCCGCACCTGCTGCGCGCCCGGCGCACGCTGGCCCGGGCCGGGCAGGCGTAAAACGGCGGCGCGCCCGCTCCCGCCGGCTGTCACATCACGTGGGCGCCTGATCACTTTCGCGCGTGGGCGCGTGATCATCCGGGCGCTGGGCGCGCGATGAGGCTTGCCTGCTCAGTCGCCGCCGCCTTCGGGGCGCTTGATGGAAAACACTTCGTTGACCACCGAATAGTCCCGGAAGCCCAGGCGGGCGATCGGCCGCATCGCCGCCGTGTCGATCATGCCGTCGCGGATGAAGCGGTCGTCGATGTAGACGCCCACGACCTGGCCGAGCACCAGCTTCCAGCTGGTGTCGCGCCCTTCCAGATCGTCCAGCCGCACGGTTTGCAGGTAGCGGCATTCCAGCGCCGCCGGCGCCCCACGCACCCGCGGCGGCTTCACCAGCACCGATGGCTCCATCTCAAGCCCGGCGTGATCAAACTCATTGACGCCGCGCGCCAGCGGCGCCGACGTCTCGCTCATGGCGAAACGTTGGTCCCAGGTGGCGATGCTGCACGTGAACTCCCCTGTTTCCTCGACAAAAGCGATGGAATCCTTGTAGCCGCCGGTGGAGAATCCAACGATGGCCGGATCGGTGGAGAAGCCGTTGAAGAAGCTGTAGGGCGCCAGATTGACCGCCCCAGCCGCGCTCACCGAGCTGATCCAGCCGATGGGGCGCGGCGCCACCAGCGCCTTGAACGGGTCGTGCGCCAGGAACTCGCGGCGGCGGTCTGCTTCGTAAAACATCAGCTTTCCCCGTACCAGGAAACGATTTCGGTCAGATCGGGCCGTTCGCGATCCGGCGGAACGGCGGCGGCGGAGCCGATATGGATATAGCCGGCGATCCGCTCGTCGGGGCGGACCCCAAGCGCCCCCAGCACCCGCCGGTCGAACGCCAGCCAGCCGGTGAGCCACGAGGTGGCGAAACCCATGGCGCAGGCAGCCTGGGTCAGGGCCATGCACACCGCGCCAGCGGACAGCTCCTGCTCCCACAGCGGAATTTTCACGTGTGGCCGCGCCGTGGACACCACCGCCACGATCACCGGCGCCATGGTCATGCGGGCGCGCTCCGCCTCGATCTGCTCCGGCCGCGCCCCTGGCTGGTCGGCGCGCGCCGCCGCCGCGATCACCGCGCCAATTCGCTCCCGGCCCTCGCCGGCGATGACAATGAACCGCCACGGCGCCAGCTTGCCGTGATCCGGCACGCGGCTGGCCAGCCGCAACAGTTCTTCGACCTGGGGGCGTGAAGGACCCGGCTCTTTCAGGCCGGCGGGCGGAACCGAGCGGCGGGCGGCCATCAGCTTGAGCATCTCTGTCACGGATCACCTTTTCTGACGGGTCCATGCGATTTTCCGGGGCAAACGCTGACCCGGCAGACCCGTCCGGTACTTGCAGACGGGCTCTTATAACGTCCGCGAGGCTTGCGCCGCTACGGGCCGCGATGCATGACAACCGCCGGCGCCTGAAAATAGGCGTGATCGGCCTGCACACAGGATGGGCAGGACGTCTGGGCGGTGAAATAGCGGGAATGCGAACGTGAGGAAGCAAACGGTTGTCGCCATGGCCGCTTTGGCGACGGTTATTGTCACGCCTGTCCTTCCCGCATCCGGGCAGACCGGCGGCCCGGCAGCCGCGCAGGAGCCAGCGCCCGCGCCGTCCACCCCGGCCCCATCCGCGCCCGCCCCTACCCTGGCGACGCCGCCGGCCCACGGCGAGGCCGGCTCGCTGACCGCCCCTTTGCCTGAACCTGAACAGGCGGAGAAGCTTTTGCGCCTGTCGCTCGACGCCACCCTTGGCTCCACGCCCGGCCACGGCCTCGCCCTGCACAGCGGGGTGGTGTGGCGGGTTTACGCCGACGCCCCCGACCCGAATGGCGAGATCGCCCGTCCCGTCGCCGAGTCGACCGAGGCGACGCCGACCCTGCGCCTGAAGCCCGGCGTCTACATGGTGCACGCCGCCTATGGCTACGCCAGCGCCATGCAGCGGGTCGACCTCACCTCGGACAGGCAGGTGAAGCTGGCCATCAACGCCGGCGGGCTGAAGGTGCTCGGCGCCGTTGGCGATATGCCGATCCCGTCCTCGCAGATGCGCGTTTCGGTATTCGTGCCGGTCGGGCAGGACCTAGAAGGCCGCCGCGTGGTGGAGAACGCCCCGCCGGGGGTGACCATCCGCCTGCCCGAAGGCGTCTACCATGTGGTTTCCACCTATGGCGATTCGAACGCGGTGATGCGGGCCGACCTGAAGGTCGAGCCCGGCAGGATCACCGAGGCCACCCTGCACCACCGCGCCGCCGTCGTGACCCTGAAGCTGGTTCAGGCGCCGGGCGGCGAAGCCTTCGCCGGCACCGCCTTCAGCGTGCTGACCCCCGGCGGCGACGTCATCCGCGAAGAGATCGGCGCATTCCCCTCCGTCGTGCTGGCGGAAGGCGATTACGTCGTCATCGCCCGCTATGACGGCAAGGTGCACACGCGCGAATTCAAGGTGGAATCCGGCGCCAACCGCGATGTGGAGGTGCTGGTCAGCCAGTAGGCTGGCATTGATGCGCCCCCAGCCCGCAGGCTGACGTGGCAGGCTGACGTGAATGTATCCCCCAGCAGGCGGAACGACTTGCCGCCTTCCGCGTTCCTTCTGCGAGGCGCTCCCTGCCCTTCCGGGTGGGGCCACCAGGGGGAACGATCATACATGGCGCCAGTTCGCGACACCGCCCGCCCTTCCGCCCCGCCTGTCCTGAGCCCACCCCGGACCACCCCGGACATCGCCCGCCCGTCAGCCGCCGCCCTGCTCACCCTCGTCGTGCTGGCCGGGCTGCTGTATGTGGGGCGGGACATTTTCATGCCGCTGGCGGTGGCGATCCTCCTCACCTTCACCCTGGCGCCCATCGTCAATTTCCTGCGCAAATGGTCGGTGCCCAGGATTCCCGCGGTGATCTTCACCGTCACCGTGGCTTTCGCCATCATCGGCCTGTTCAGCTTCATCGTCGCCTCCCAGATCACCAGCCTCGCGGGCAACATCCCGACCTATCAGGCCAACATCGTCCAGAAGGTGCAGGCCCTGAAGGAGATGGGCGCGGGCGGCGGGATCATTGACCGCATCAACCGCGCTGTCGCCCGCATCGGCGCCGAGATAGAAAAAACTGCCCCGTCGGCGCCCCAGAGGGAATCCGCCGCGCCGGAGGCCGCCGCGCCGGCCAGCGAGGCCGCGCCGGCGGAGCAGAAGCCGCTGCCGGTGGAGATCGTCACCCGCGAAGGCCCGGTGGAGATCCTGCGCAACGTCGTCATGCCGCTGGTCAGCCCCTTCGCCACCGCCGGCCTGATCATCGTCGTGGTGATCTTCATGCTGCTGGAGCGCGAGGACCTGCGCGACCGCTTCATTCGCCTGGCCGGCGCCGGGGATCTCTATCGCACCACCGAGGCGCTGCAGGACGCCGGCGCCCGCGTCGGCCACTACCTGCTCATGCAGCTGGTGGTGAACACCCTTTACGCCATTCCCATCGCCCTTGGCCTGTGGCTGCTCGGCATTCCCAACGCCATGCTGTGGGGCCTGCTGACCCTGGCGCTGCGCTTCGTGCCCTATATCGGCCCGGTCATCGGCATGATGATCCCGCTGTTTCTCGCCCTCGCCGTCTCGCCGGGCTGGACGCTGCTGCTGTGGACGGCGGCGCTGTTCATCGTGGTCGAACTCATCAGCAACAACATCATCGAGCCCTGGCTCTACGGCTCCCGCACCGGCCTTTCACCCATGGCGATCATTGTCGCGGCGATTGTCTGGACATCCCTGTGGGGGCCCGTTGGCCTCGTGCTTTCCACGCCAATCACCGTCTGTCTGATGGTGCTGGGCCGCCACGTGCCCCAGTTCGCCTTTCTTGACGTGCTGCTCGGCAACACGCCGGTGCTGGAGCCGCACCAGCGCCTCTATCAGCGACTGCTGGCCGGCGATCCCCACGAGGCCACCGACAACGCCGAGGATTATCTGGAAACCGGATATCTGGTCGATTACTACGGCGACATCGGCCTGCCGGCGCTGCGCATCGGCGAAACTGACCGCCAGCGCGGCGTACTGGACGAGGCGCAGCGCGCCCGCTTCGCCGCCACCGCCCAGGCGCTGGTCGCCAATCTGACCGATATCGCCCTGGAGGAAGAGGCGGAGGAGGAAAACCACAGGGAGGGCGCCGACAACGCCGAAGGCCAGGGCGCCGCCGGGCCGGTCGCCAGACTGCAACGCGGCGTGCTCGCCAGGCTGCGTCCCGGCAGGGAGGCGGAGGCGGAGGCGGACGCCCACGACGCGGCGCAACCGGCGGCGACCGAGGCGCCGGCCCTGGTGCTGCCGGACGGCGAAGGCCGCCGCCTGCTGTTGATTGGCGGCCGCAGCGAACTGGACGACGTGGCGGCGGCCATGCTGGCCCAGACACTCCAGGCGCAGGGCGCGGAAACCAGCCTGGCGCCATTCTCCGATATCGCCGGATTCGGCCGGCTGACGCTACCGCTGGACGGCGTCGATACGGCCGTCGTCGCCTACCTCAACGTTGCCTCGGCCGCCCACGCCCGCCAGACGGTGCGCCGGCTGAAACGGGCGCAGCCCGCCCTGCGGGTCGGGGTGTTCGTGCCGCTGGATGAGGCCGATCCGCCGCTGCCCTTCGACGCCCCGGCGATCTATGCCGACTTCATCGCCACGCGGCTGCGCGACGCCGTGCGTCTCGCCCTCGCCGACGCGGAGCCGGACGCGGACGTCAACCGCCGCCTGTTCACCCGCCACGTCGCCCGCCCGCTCCGCGCCCCGCGCCAGCCAGCCGCCGCCGTCAAAGGATAAAACGCCCCATCCAAAGCGTGGCTGAAACACAACGGACGGATATGACGGGCGCCCCGATCATCCGCCCCCGTCATGCCCGCGCGACTTGCCGCGCCCGGCTTGCCCGCGCCCGGCTTGCCCGCCCGTTGCGGGCGTCATCCCTTCCCATCAGGCAAACCGCAAAAATAACGGCCCCGGAGCCATGAGCTCCGGGGCCGCTTTATCTTCTCACCAGGCCTTGCGTCTCACCAGGCCCTGCTTCTCATCGCGCCTTGCGGCTCAAAGCTGGCCAGCGACCACGCGCTTGCCGTCCAGCTCCACCGCCGCCGCGTCGGCCACGGCGTCGGGCGCGCGCAGGCGCTTCTGGTCCGGCGGCAACGCCTCCAGCTGCAACATGGCCAGAGCCTCGTCGAGCCCCATGGAGCGTTGCTCCTGCGAGCCAAGCCGCCGGATCGACACGGTGCGCTCCGCCGATTCCTTCTTGCCCACCACCAGCAGCACCGGAACCTTGGCCAGCGAATGTTCGCGGACCTTGTAGGTGATTTTCTCGTTGCGCAGGTCGAGGCCGGCGCGCAGGCCGCCCCGCTTCGCCGCTTCGGCCACCTCGCGGGCGTAGGCGTCGCCGTCCTGGGTGATGGTCAACACCTTCACCTGCTCCGGCGCCAGCCACAGCGGGAAGTGGCCGGCGAAGTGCTCGATCAGGATGCCGGTGAAGCGCTCGATCGAACCGCAGATGGCGCGGTGCACCATCACCGGCGTTTTCTTCTGGCCGTCGGCGTCAATGTAGAACGCGCCGAAACGTTCGGGCAGGTTGAAGTCCACCTGGGTGGTGCCGCACTGCCAGTCGCGGCCGATGGCGTCGCGCAGCACATACTCGAACTTCGGCCCGTAGAACGCGCCCTCGCCCTCGTTGACCGCCGTCTGGATGCGGCCGCCGGACTGCGCCTCGATCTGCTTCAGCACCCGGCCCATCACCGCCTCGGCGTGATCCCACAGGGCGTCGGAGCCAACGCGCTTTTCCGGGCGGGTCGACAGCTTCACCACGATCTTGTCGAAGCCGAAGTCGGAATAGGTCGAGAGGATCAGATCGTTGATCTTCAGGCACTCTTCCGCCAGCTGGTCCTCGGTGCAGAACACATGGGCGTCGTCCTGAGTGAAGCCGCGCACGCGCATCAGCCCGTGCATGGCGCCAGAAGCCTCGTAGCGGTGCACGACGCCGAACTCGGCCATGCGCAACGGCAGGTCGCGATACGACTTCAGGCCGTGCTTGAAAATCTGCACGTGGCCCGGGCAGTTCATCGGCTTCAGCACGAACCAGCGCTTGTCCTCGGCCTCATCGCCGGCCGACTGGGCCGCGAACATGTTCTCACGGTACCAGTCCCAGTGACCGGAAGTCTCCCACAGGCTCTTGTCGAGGATCTGCGGCGCGTTCACCTCATCATAGTCGCCGGCAAGACGGCGGCGCATGTAGGAGATGATGCCCTGGAACAGGGTCCAGCCCTTCGGATGCCAGAAGACGGTGCCCGGCCCCTCCTCCTGGAAGTGGAACAGGTCCATCTCGCGACCGAGACGACGATGGTCGCGACGCTCCGCCTCCTCAAGCTGCTTCAGATAGAGATCAAGGTCGTCCTGCTTCGCGAAGGCGGTGGCGTAGATGCGGGTCAGCATCGGATTGTTGCTGTCGCCGCGCCAGTAGGCGCCCGCCACCTTCATCAGCTTGAAGGCGTTGCCGATCTTGCCGGTGGAGGTCATGTGCGGACCACGGCACAGGTCGAGCCATTCGCCTTGGCGGTAGATGCGCAGGTCATCGCCCACCGGAATGGCGTCGATCAGCTCCACCTTGTAGTTTTCGCCCTTCGCCGCGAAGAATTCCTTCGCCTGCTCGCGCGTCCACACTTCCTTGGTGAACGGCGCGTCGCGGGCGATGATCTCGCGCATCTTCTTCTCGATGGCGGGGAAATCTTCGAGGCTGAACGGCTCGTCGCGGGCGAAGTCGTAGTAGAAGCCGTTCTCGATGACCGGCCCGATGGTGACCTGGGTTCCCGGCCACAGGCTCTGCACCGCCTCCGCCAGCACGTGGGCGGCGTCGTGGCGGATCAGCTCCAGGGCGCGCGGATCATCCCGGTTGATGAATTCGATTCTGGCGTCGCGGGTGATCGGGTCGGCCAGATCGGCGAGCGCGCCGTCCAGCGCCATGGCCACGGTGCGCTTCGCCAGCGACGGCGAAATGCCCTTCGCGATCTCGAAACCGGAAATGCCTTCAGGAAACTGGCGCGCGGCGCCATCGGGAAATGTAACGTTGATCATCGGATCCTCGGCTCACTCCTGCGAACTGGGCAGGTAAGCGGTTGGCGCAATGCCGTTGAAAGCTGCGCTCATTCGCATTGCAAAACGTGAATGACAGGGCGGACGCCCGCGCGCCGCAGCCTGCGTCACGACGGCCCGCCGCGGCCAACGGCTGCATGGGCGCGCATGCGCCATGACGTCCGCCAGCATTTACCCCGCATGCGCCTGACAGGCAATCTGTCCGGGTCGCCCGGCCGTTTTACACGGCGCGAAAGCGGCCCTTCAGTCACAGCGAAGAACAGGCCGTGGGGTCCTTCACGGCGCCCTTCACGGCGTCCTCCCCCACGCCCGGGCGATTTCCGTCCGCGCGATCTTCGACGCCGCGCCAGCGTCCGTAGCGCCAGGGCGTCCACCAGCGGGCGCCGGCCGGGCGCCGGCGCGGCGGAAAATCGAGGCCATGCGTCCCCCACGGCTGGCAGCGGCAGATGCGCGCCAGCCCCATCCAGCCGCCAGCCCACAGACCAAACCGGCCGATGCTCTCGGACGTATAGGCGGAGCACGACGGCAAATGCCGGCACTGGCGCCCGACCAGTCCCGACAGGCTCAGCTGGTAGGCGCGGATCAACGCCATGCCCGCCTGCGCCGGGAGACGCCGGATACGGGAGCGGAGATGGGAATGTTCCATCGTCATTACCGCGCAGATATGAGATCGGAAGGGCCGGAACGCCAGCCCGGGCCTTCGTGGCGAAAGCGCGGCGCACATGCCTGTGCTCCTGCCTGGCCTGCGCCTGCCTGGTCCATGCGCTTGGCTGCGAAACATCGGGCTGACGGGCGCCTGGCCTGCGACATATCCCCAGCCGGGGACTGTCCGCCGCGATGCCGCCACATTGCCGCCCCAGACCGACGCTGGCGGTTTCGTTAGCATAGCATTAACCTTGCCGCTGATTCAGGCTGGCGCTTGCCGCCTGTTAAGAATCTTTTTCGTATACTGAACGCCAAACGCAGCAACGAAAGCATCCCGAGCCGTGCCAAGCCGCCTGTCCAGATTTTCCGCCGCCCTCGCAGCTGTTGTCATGCCAGCCGTTTTCGCCGGAGGCGTTCAGGCCCAGCCGGCGGATTATGGCGAACGTTCGGACATCATGTTCAACAATACGCCCGTGTCGTCTGACCAGTGGATCGTCACGGTCAAGGGCACCATCGGCGTGTCGTCCGCCTGGCCCGGCTCCGACCGCATGACGTTCTTTGGCTCGCCCTCCATCAGCTATCGTTATATGGGCGAACGGCCGAAGTTCACCTCGCCGGACGATAGCGCCAGCCTGTCGCTCTACGACACCTCCTGGCTGCGCGCCGGCGTCGTGGCGGGCTACGGCCCTGGCCGTTATTCCGGTTCCGAACGTCGCCTGTGGGGCATTCACGACGCGGGCTGGTCGGTGCAACCGGGCGTCTTCCTCGACCTGTGGCCGACGGAATTCCTGCGCGCCCGCATCGAAGCGCGCTACGCCGTGGGCAATGTGCATGGCTTCGTCGGTTCGGTCGGGCTTGACTTCGTCAAGAGCTTCGACCGGCTGACCCTGGCGGTCGGCCCACGCCTGAAGTGGGGCAGCAACCGCTATAACGACAACATGTTCGGCGTCCGCTTCGAGGACGCCCTGATGACCGCGGGCTTCGTCCAGCCCTTCAAGGCCAGGGGCGGCATCAACTCCCTGGGCGTGGTCGCGTCGGCCTCGTACACCTGGTCCGACGAGCTCACCACCACCGTGTTCGGCGGTTATGACCGTCTCATGGGCGACGCCGGCGACAGCCCCATCGTCCAGCGGGTTGGCTCACGCAACCAGTACACGGCCGGCGTCAGCGCCGCCTATTCGTTCAACATGCGCGCGCTCTGGTAATCCGGCGCGCCAGCGACGCATGCAAAGGGCAGCCTTCGGGCTGCCCTTTTTTCATGGCCAGAGCGCTTTTTTTGGAGCACGGGGCCGCTTCTGAAGCACCTGGCTTGCCAGGCGCATGATCGCGTCAAAGCCAGCCCCCGGACCTCACCCTTTCCCCAGCGCCTGCCTCAGGGCCGCGAGCGTCGCGTCAAAGGTCAGCAGGGTCGAGGCGTGGCGGGCGCGGTAGGCGCGGATAGGCTCCAGCAGGGCGCAGTCGGCCCACTTGCCTTCGGGGGGAGCGCCATCGGCGTCGAGCATGCGCCACACGCGCTCGCGCAGCTCTTCCAGCTCCGCCAGATCGGCGCCAATGACATGGCTGGCCATGATCGCCGACGACGCCTGCCCAAGGGCGCAGGCCTTCACGTCATGGGCGAAGTCCACGATGCGGCCATCCGCCACACGAACGTCCACCGTGACCCGGGAGCCGCACAGCCGCGCGTGCGCCTCCGCCGTGCCATCGGGGGCGTCGAGCCGGCCGATGCGCGGGATATTGGCGGCCAGCGTCAGGATGCGCCGGTTATACACGTCATCGAGCATGAGGCGTCCCCGGGGCATTTCCAGTCAATCTCGACCGGAAATGCTCCAGCTTTCCCTGTTGAGAGCGAACTCTGGTCGGCCAGCCAGTTCTGGCTGACCGGAAAGCGCCCTGACAACCAGACCTGCGGGAATATTTCCCTACGTCTCCGTGGCGGCTGGAGCGCGCAACCAGTTACATAAGCGCAATATGGACATGGGCAAAGCCCCCCGCCGCCGGACTCCGCCGGTCCAGGTCCCTGGGGGCGTAATGGCCCGGCCACCGCCGCTGGCGCCAGATGGTGTGGCGTGCAACAATCGCCAGCGGCGGGAATTCAGGGCTAGGATCAACCGGCCCCTCTCCTATATACAAGGGGTCGGCTGATCCAGGCATGGCTCTGCTGGCTTGCCGGAGCCGACCTTCCGGATCACCGCGATGACGACCGACCCTTGCGTTGAGACGGCGTCGCATGCTGTCGCGTCGCATGGCGACCGGCGCGCCGTTCCCGTGTTCGCGCGGGCGGCGTCTTGAAGAGTGGAATGTAATGATCGACAGCGGGAGGCCCCACATGGACAGTGTGGTTAAGTCCTTGTCCGCGCGGTTGGCCCCGGCCAACGCCGACAAGCAGGTTACCGTACCGGATTTTGAGCGCCCGACGCGGGAAGAAGCCGAGGCGGCGGTGCGCACGCTGATCGCCTGGGCCGGCGACAACCCCGATCGCGAGGGCCTGGTGGACACGCCCCGTCGGGTCGTGAAAGCCTATGAAGAGCTGTACGGCGGTTACCGGCAGGACCCCGAAGCCCAGCTGGACCGGGTTTTCGCTGAAGTCGGCGGCTATGACGACATGGTCCTGCTTCGCGACATCCAGTTTTTCTCGCATTGCGAGCATCACATGGTGCCATTCACGGGCCGGGTCCATATCGCCTATTATCCCAACGGCGGCGTCGTTGGCCTGTCCAAGCTGGCGCGCGTCGTCGACATCTTCGCCAATCGCCTGCAGACGCAGGAAACGATGACGGCCCAGATTCTCGACACCATCGACGCGCGCCTGCGGCCGCGCGGCGCTGCGGTCATGGTTGAGGCGGCGCATATGTGCATGTCGATGCGCGGCATCCAGAAGCAGGGCTCCATGACGATCACCTCGCGCTTCAGCGGCGTGTTCCGTGAGGATCCAGCCGAGCAGGCGCGCTTCATGACCCTGGTTCGCGCCGGCGCCTGACTGCCGGCGGCCGGCGGCTCCATGGTCCGCCGCCAGCCCTGACCTCCCCCAGGCCCGCTTCCTTTGCGGGCGGCGCCCGTTTTGTCGGCCCGCTGCCCGCTGCGGCGCCTCCCCCATCTTCGCCAGCACCGGGAGCCAAGCCATGTGCGATCATCACGGCGCCTTTCCCCCGCGCGGCTCCGCCCACGACGTTGAGGAAGGCGCCCGGCTGACGCCCGCCTTCGACGCCAGCGGACTGGTCACCTGCGTCGCCACCCATGCGGACACGGGCGAGGTCCTGATGGTGGCGCACATGAACGCCGAAGCCCTGCAAAAGACCATTGAGACTGGCGAGGGCTGGTTCTGGTCACGGTCGCGCCAGACCCTGTGGCGCAAGGGCGATACCTCGGGCCAGGTGCTGCGCATCATCGAGATGCGCGTCGATTGCGACCAGGACGCCGTCTGGATCCGGGTGCGGGTGGGCGGCGATGGCGGTTGCTGCCACACCGGCCGGGCCAGCTGCTTTTACCGGGTTATCGAAACCGGCGCCGGCGCCCGCCCTGACCAGCAGCTCCAGTTCGTGGAGTAGCCCGCCCACGCGCCCCATGTCCTGGATCAGCTTGCCGGCCCGCCAGTAACCGCGCCGCCAGCATGCGGACGCGCCATATGCTTATGTCTGTGTTCTTGCGCCGTGATCCTGCGGCGTGATCTTGCGCCGTGATCCTGCGCCCGCGCGCCGGCCTGCGGGGCGCAGCGGGGAGCCGTGACCTCCGCGCGCGCCGCTCAGGCACTGGAAAACGCCGCATTGCACACGCATGCAACATTTCGTCAGTCATATTGATTTCCATGGTCATCCAAAAAGAAGGACGATCAGGCGGCGACGGCGCGAGTGCGCAGGGGTCTGAAGCTCCGGCCGACAGCAGGTGCGTTCGCGCAAGGGCTTCAGGCTTTTCCGGCGGCTTCCACGTCCGCAGGTCGCGCGTGGTCACGAACAGGTATCAGCATGTTTGATGCAAGGAGCTTCATGCAGTTTCGTCGCGGCGGACCTTCTGGCGGCCCCCAGGAGGAGCCGGCCGCCGCGGCGCCCGCCGATGAAGCCATGGAAACAGGCGAAGCTTCCACCGCGGCGCCGCAGGCCGGGTCCGGCGAACCGGCGCAAACGCCGCCGTCCCCGCGTCGCCCGCGCAATCCGCCCCAGCCGCGACGACCTGTCCGCCTTGGCCTGGCGCTCGGCGGCGGCGCGGCGCGGGGCTGGGCCCACATCGGCGCCCTGCGCGTGCTGGAGAAGGCCGGATTCGCCCCCGACGTGGTGGTCGGCACCTCCATTGGCGCGGTGGTTGGCGGTTGTTTCGCCACCGGCTCGCTCGACGTTCTGGAGGAGTTCGCGATCTCGCTCACCCGCCGGCGCGTCATGGGTCTCATGGATTTTTCCATGGGCGGCTCTGGCCTGATCAGCGGTAACCGGCTGCGCCAGCTGCTGGAGCAGGATATCGGCCGCCTGCGCATGGAGGACCTGCCAGGCCGCTTCGCCACCGTGGCGACGGAGCTGGGCAGCGGTCACGAGGTCTGGCTGACCCGCGGGCCGGTGGTGGACGCCATGCGCGCCTC
Organism: Camelimonas lactis; assembly: GCF_004342915.1. Classification (GTDB taxonomy): domain Bacteria; phylum Pseudomonadota; class Alphaproteobacteria; order Rhizobiales; family Beijerinckiaceae; genus Camelimonas; species Camelimonas lactis. Next base: position 4,481 of record NZ_SLWL01000019.1, on the reverse strand, counting down.
TTACGCGCTGCCCGGCATTTTTGACCCCGTCTGCATCGGCGGCCGCTGGCTGATGGACGGCGCGCTGGTTAACCCAATTCCGGTCACCGTGGCGCGGGCGCTGGGGGCCGAGTTCGTGCTGGCCATCAATCTGAACGGCGACCTGCGCTCCAACCGCGCCAGCACCATCCCCTCCCACGGGCCGCTTGAAGACGACGTGGCCGGCGCCGCGCCGGATGGGGCGACTGAAAAGCACGGCGGCATTCTCGGCGCGCTTGGCGCCGCCCGCCGCATCGGCCGCTTCGCCCGCCGTCCCGACGGCGCGCCGGGCATCGGCACGGTGATGATGGACGCCTTCAACATCACCCAGGACCGCATCTCGCGCTCGCGGCTGGCCGGTGATCCGCCCAATCTCATGATCAGCCCGCGCCTCGGCCAGATCGGCCTGTTCGATTTCCACCGGGCCGCGGAAGCCATGCAACTGGGCGCGGACGCCGCCGAGCGTTGCCTGCCGGAACTGGAGGAAATGCTGGAACTGGCGGACATTTCCGGCTGAGCAGGGGTGAAAGCAGGCGCGCCGCCGCGCCCAGCCATCGGGCCGGCGCTGGCCCGGCCAGCCGGGAACCCGACTGCCCCGCTCTCTCGCATCTGCCGGAGCGCAAAAAGAGCAGGCGCCATCCCCACGGATAGGCCAGCGGCTCCCAGGCCTCAGGCCGTGGCGATATATTCGCGCAGGGCCTGGTGTTCGCTTTCGATTTCGGCCAGCCGGAACTTCACCACGTCGCCGATCGAAATGACGCCGATGACCTTGCCGTTCTCCACCACGGGCACATGGCGAAACTTGCTGGCCGTCATCAGGGCCATCAGCTCATTGACCGCGGCGGCTGTGGTGCAACTGGTGACGTCGCGCGTCATGTGAAACCGCACCTCGTCCCGCAGCACCTCCGGCCCACGCCGGGAGATCGCCCGCACCACATCGCGTTCGGACAGGATGCCCATGAGCGCGCGCGCCGCATCAAGGACCAGCACGGCGCCAATGCCCTGCCCGGCCATCAGATCTGCGGCGTCGCGCAAGGACGCTTCCGGCTCGATCGATGTGACGTTCCGGCCCTTGTCGGCCAGAATGCGCGCAACTGTCATGGTCGCTCTCCCTCCGCCCGCTCCCCGTTCCGCTTGCCCATCCACCGCCAGCCAGCGCCGCTCCCGCGTGGTCACGCGCAGGCGCCGGTTGTCAGGCCCCGGACGTAAATACTGTCCGCAACCCGCCCCCAATGCAATCAGTCTGTATCGCGCATCCATTCAGAAGCGCTTGATCCGGCCGGGTGGGGATCGAACAGGCCGAACAGCAGCATGCCGGTGAGGAAGCCGCCGATATGGGCCTGCCACGCCACGATGGATTCGCTGACCCCCAACGGCCGCGCCAGAACGCCAAACAGGATATTGGTGACGAACCACGCCCCGGCGAACATCATGGCCCTGCGGTTGCGGAAGGTGTCGACCAGGCTGTCGGCCCGCGCCAGGTGAACGCTGGCGGGGCCGCCGAACAGGCCGCCGCGCACATTGAAGGCGAAACGCACCGCCGCCCCCATGCAACCCGAGATCGCCCCCGAGGCGCCAATCATCGGGATCACCTCCATCGGCCCCGACAGGTAATGGGCGAGCGCCCCGCCGGCGGCGCAGATGAAGAAGAAGATGGTGAACCGCGCCGCGCCGAACCGGTTGGCCAGCGGCGCGCCAAAGGCCAGCAACCAGACCGAATTCAGGATGACGTGCGTCCATGAGCCATGCAGGAAGGCATGGGTGATCACGCTCCACGGCGCCAGCGACCCGCTGGCGACGATCAGCCGCCCCAACGCCAGCTGGCCGGCGGCGGCGTCGGGCGGCAGCCCCTGAAGGCTGGCCGCAAGGCGCTGCATGAAATCATCCGGCTGCAGCCACCAGGTCACGCGCGCCGGCACGAAGGCCAGCTGGTACAGCCAGATGAAGTCGTCGTTCACCAGTTCGCGGAACCCGTGCACAAGCAGGAAAACGCCAATCAGCGCGGCCACGACAGCCGGCGCGTTGAAGATTGGCTCGCGACCGGGGCGCGGTGAATCGGGCTGACGCCGCTGGGAAGGATTGCTCATGACGCGACCATGAGGCGCCGCCCATGATTCACGCAAGCAGCCTGAAACACATTCAACTTCCAGCCGCGCGAGCCCCGCGACGTTTGTCGTTCTTTCGGCCGCCGCCGCTGCCAGAAAGCAACGCCCGCGTGTGAAAGCCTGGCCGCCCGGCGCGCCGCACCCCTGTGGCGCCCCGGCCGCCTGTCCGCCCCTTAAAACTGCCGCCATGGGGGACTCCCGCCCCGCCGGCCGGAACCACGCGGCGGTAATTGCGTTTACCATTTGTTTAGGTTTGCCGCCCGGGCGCCTTGCGCCGGCGGGGGGCGCGTGAAATCGTTACCGAAACGTTAACAGCCCCTGGGGTTATGTCGTGTCTTTCCGGTCTGGACTCATCATCGCCGCGGCGATCGCCGCCTTCAGCAGCCAGGCCCTGGGCCAGGACCTGAAGACGGCCGGCCTGCCCGCCGACATGAGCCAGGCAAAGGCCCCGGTGCTGCAAACCACCCTCTCCCCCATGGGCTGGGTCGACTTCTGCCAGCGCTACGCCGGTGAGTGCGACCATGAGATTCGCACCCCCACCCACATCAAACTGTCCCGCAAGAGCTGGCGCGATCTCGCCGCGGTCAACGCCCACTTCAACCGTTCCGTCGCCCCGGTCACCGACATGGAGCACTGGAAGACGGAGGAGCGCTGGGACTACCCGAACGACGGCAAGGGTGACTGCGAGGACTACGTGCTGGCCAAGCGCCGCATGCTGATCGACATGGGTTACCCCCGCCAGGCGCTGCTGGTGACGGTGGTGCGCGATAATCTGGGCGAAGGCCACGCCGTACTGATGGTCACCACCGATCGCGGCGACCTGGTGCTGGACAACCGCCGTCAGGACATCCTGTCGTGGACGCGCACGGGCTACGCCTACATCAAGCGCCAGTCCGCCGTCAGCCAAAATGTCTGGGTGTCGCTTGGCGCGCCCCAGGCTCCCGTGGCCACCGCGTCGCGATAACCGGTTTCAGAGCTCACTCCGCAAGAAGAAAAGCCAGCCCGTTCGGCTGGCTTTTCATTTTCCAGGCTTGGACCGGAGGGCGCATCCAGCGCGCCATCCGGGGATAAACCGCTCCGGCGAAACCCTTTGGGGCGCAACTTTTTGGGCTCACAGCTCCTGCAGGGTCTGGGCGAAGCGCTTCCAGTTCTCGACGTAATGGCGGGCGCTGACGCGCAGGCGCGCAACTTCCTCTTCCCTGAGTGGCCGCACCACTTTGGCCGGCGAGCCCAGAATGAGGCAGTTGTCCGGGAACTCCTTGCCTTCCGGCACCAGCGAATTGGCGCCGACCAGGCAACCGGAGCCGATCTTCGCGCGGTTGAGTACGGTCGCGCCCATGCCGATCAGCGACCCGGCGCCGATCATGCATCCGTGCAAAATGGCGCTATGCCCAATGGTGCATTCCTCAGCAATGGTGATTGGCGCGCCAGGATCCGTGTGCATCATGCACAACTCCTGGATATTGGAGCGCGGGCCGATGTCGATCAGCTCGTTATCGCCGCGGATAACCGTGCCAAACCACACGCCCACGTCCTCGCCGAGACGGACATTACCAATGACATGCGCCGATGGCGCGACCCAGAAAGCGCCGGGCTGGGGCAGTTGGGGACGGACATTCCCGAGGGCATATACAGACATGGCTTCCTCCAAAGTCCCGGGACGTTGATCCAGGTTCCATGGCGCCGTCAAGGGCCATGGCGCCCCGCAATATTCCGCCTTTCCGAATCAAGATTTAAAGAATATATTTATCTTGCGACTGTATAATTTGACCATGCGGAGCGCATCACATGCATGAAACTCAAATACGCAGCGACCGCCCCCTTAGAAAAGCGCCTGAATACCTGATCCAGCAACCCCAGCACAGCGAGATTACCAGCGGCGCATTTCTCCTTCTGTTCTTCGCCGCATCCATTGTATCGGTCATTGTCAGCACGCTGATCCGGTAACGTCCAGTTCAGGCGGCTTTGCCAACGGGCCGCCTGGCGCCGCGTACGTGTCCCGCGGCGGGAGGGACGGCCGCGCCTGAGCATTCAGGCGCGCGCAATCAAGGCGCGAACCCTCAACATTCATTGCGATTGACCTCCAAATCAGGCTGCCTCCAGGATGCGTCCACGAGGCAGGAGTCCGGATCAGGCGCCTCCTGCCGGTCCTGATTGCGCCCCAGACTGAGGAATCGTCAGCCGTATGGGCGAACGACCGCCTGCCCGGCGCGGGCCGGCGGCCGCCCGGGTCATGCGTCACCCCTCTCGCGTTACGTCACGCGCTGCGTGTTCCACGGGATGGTGGGCACTGATTCCACCGGATGATGGGCGCGCGTTCCACGCGATCATGGGCAGCATTTCCACGGCATCGTGGGC
>NZ_SLWL01000018.1 GCF_004342915.1 Camelimonas lactis | reverse complement strand
TGCCCACGATGCCGTGGAAATGCTGCCCATGATCGCGTGGAACGCGCGCCCATCATCCGGTGGAATCAGTGCCCACCATCCCGTGGAACACGCACTGAATGGACCGATTTTCGCAGGTCATACGGGGTCAGATTGACCTTGCGTCCGTTCACGCCGCCCTGCTGCGCATTGATCATGTGGATTTAGGCGGCCTCGGCGCGGCCGATCAGCCCATAGGCGGAGGCCGGGCCGCTCATCGGGACGGTCTGGCCAATGCGGATTTCCGCGTCGCTGGCGCCCGTGTCGTATTTTTTTGTCGTGGCCCACGCTGCGGCGTCCGCCCAGAATATGCCCGCGACAAGCGCGAGGCATGCTGGAAGCCCCGAAGACTTCATGAGGTTTCCTCTCCTTGCAGGCGCGGTCTTCGCCGCGTCTGAAAAAAACTGGTCAGTAATGCCTGGGCTGTCGATCCCAATTGTGCTGGCGGAAGCGAAACGGCCCCAAGGGCGGAGCGTCAGTTGCGCCGTGGCCCGCGCCAGGCGGCGCCGGGCAACCGCAGGGGACAACCGGCCCAAAGGAGGCTGCGGGATTGACGTCAGGGAACGCCCGTGCAGCATGCGCGCCAACACAAGTGCTTGATGACAGGGATGGAAACGCGATGAATCTGGATGATTTGCCGCTCCGGGACGTATCGCCGGCGCACCGCTTTGATGCTGGACGGCTCGAAAACTATCTGGCGGCGCGGATTGCGAATTTCGGCGCGAACATGAACGTGCGCCAGTTTGCCGGCGGCGCCTCGAACCCGACGTTCCTGCTGTCGACCGCAGCCGCAGATGGCGACCGGCATTTCGTGCTGCGCAAGAAGCCGCCGGGCAAGCTGCTGGCCAGCGCCCACCAGGTCGATCGCGAACACCGGGCCATGCAGGCCCTGGCGCAGACCGACGTGCCGGTGCCGGTCATGCGCCACTATTGCGATGACCCGGAACTGATCGGCACAGAATTCTACGTCATGGATTTTCTGGATGGCCGCGTGTTCCGGGACGCAAGCCTGCCGGAACTTTCGCCGGCGGAACGGGCAGCGGTGTATGATGGCCTGAACGACGCGCTCGCCCGGCTGCACCAGGTTGACTACAACGCGGTCGGTCTTGGGGATTTTGGCCGCAGCGGCGGCTTCTTCGCGCGTCAGCTCAAGCGCTGGACAAAGCAGTATCGGGACGCCCAGACCGAGGACATCCCTGCCATGGAGCGCCTGCTGGAGGAACTGCCGGCCCATATTCCGGCCGATGACGCCTCAACCATTGCCCATGGCGACTACCGTCTCGGCAACGTCATGTTCCATCCCACGGAGCCGCGCGTCATCGCGGTGCTCGACTGGGAGTTGTCAACCATTGGCCACCCGCTCGCGGACCTCGGTTTCAACTGCTTCATGTGGCACACCGATTCGGTCGAACTCGGCAGCCTGAAGCATGTTGATTTTGCCCGGAGCGGCATCCCGACTGAAGCGGAATACGTCGCCGCCTATTGCCGCCGCACCGGACGCGCCGGCATCGACGACTGGAATTTCTATCTGGCGTTCGCGGCGTTCCGTCTGGCGTCGATCACCCAGGGCGTCTACCGCCGTGCGCTCGACGGCAACATTTCCACCGAGCGCGAGGTCGTCAACGGCGCCCAGGACATGTCAGCGGTTGCGCTGGCGCTGCTCCACCGCGCGCCGCAGTTCTGAGTGAAGCCATGGAGCCAGATCCATTCAACGGAACGGGTTCTGGCCTGGTCTGACTGGCAGCGTTTCCGGCCGGAAGCAGCCTCTTTCCGCCGGAAGCGCTCTGGCTGACCCTGTTATGGCGACGCATACAAAAAGCCCCGGGCGCTGGCCCGGGGCTTTCTTGCTTCATCGACGAAAGGCGGCGCGCCGCCCGGCCTGGATCAGATGTTGATCTCGTAGCGGCCGACGACCATGTGGTGCACCTCGTCCGGGCCATCAGCGAAGCGCAGGTGGCGCACATCGGTGTACAGCTCGGACAGCGGGAACCACTGGGAGACGCCAGCGGCGCCGTGGATCTGCATGGCCTGGTCAATGATGCGGCAGGCCTTCTCCGGCACCATGGCCTTCACCATGCTGACCCAGACGCGCGCTTCCTTGTTGCCGAGCACGTCCATGGCCTTGGCGGCCTTCAGCACCATCAGGCGCATGGCCTCGATTTCGATGCGGGCGCGGGAGATGTGCTCGAGGTTGCCGCCGAGCAGGGCCAGCTTCTGCCCGAAAGCTTCACGACTGTTGCCGCGCTCCACCATCAGGTCCAGCGCCTTCTCGGCCTTGCCGATGGTGCGCATGCAGTGGTGGATGCGGCCCGGGCCAAGGCGAACCTGCGAGATCTCGAAGCCGCGACCTTCGCCGAGCAGGATGTTCTCCTTAGGCACGCGCACATTGTTGAAGCGGATGTGCATGTGGCCGCGCGGCGCATGGTCATGACCAAACACGTGCATCGGGCCGACGATCTCGACGCCTTCCGCGTCAATCGGCACCAGGATCTGCGACTGCTGCTTCGACGGCGGCGCGTCTGGGCTGGTCTTGACCATGGTGATCATGATCTTGCAGCGCGGGTCGCCGGCGCCGGAGATGTAGAACTTCTCGCCGTTGATGACCCACTCGTCGCCATCAAGCACGGCGGTGGTGCTGACGTTTTTGGCGTCGGAGGAGGCGACGCCCGGCTCGGTCATGGCGTAAGCCGAGCGGATCTCGCCATTGAGGAGCGGCTCAAGCCACTTCTTCTTCTGCTCGGGCGTGCCGACGCGCTCCAGCACCTCCATGTTGCCGGTGTCCGGGGCCGAGCAGTTCATCACCTCGGAAGCAAGCGGGCTCTTGCCCAGCTCGGCGGCGATGTAAGCGTAGTCGAGGTTGCTCAGGCCGACGCCGGATTCCGCGTCCGGCAGGAAGAAGTTCCACAGACCCTCGGCCTTGGCCTGGTCCTTGGCCTTCTGCAGGCACTCAAGCTGGCCCGGGGCGAAACCCCAGCGATCCTTCTTCGTCGCGTCCAGCCGGTAATATTCGACCGACATCGGATCGACGGTGTCGCGGATGAAGCGCTTGACGTGGTCGAACAGCGGCCGCGCCTGCTCCGACATGCGAAGGTCGTTCAGTTCGCTGTCCGGCGACAGGGAATAAGGCGTCTGGCGCGGCGTGTATGCTGCTTTCGTCAATTTTGGTCTCCCTACGTGTTATTGTTCGTACGGCCGGGCGATCGCCCGATGGCGGATGTCGACGCCGACGCGGCTGCATGCGGGCCACATGCCACGGGCCAGGCTCTTCTTCACCAGCATATGCGGGCCGGCGACCGGTCCAGTCAAGGTAAATCGATGGCCGATCGAACGGGATGTACGCGCTGGCGGCTCGCCGGTCCCGGCCGGCGCCGGCTTGCCGTGCATGACAATTTAACCCCTATGGCGGCGCCATCCATCCGGCGTCGCGCGTATCACTGGCATTTTTCGAAAATGGTGTATGGTCGGCTGCGGCCTCGGGATTCCCTGAATGATGACGGGTCCGGCCATGGCGCCAACGGGGATCAAAGCGCCGGCGCCGGGCTGGTGAATGGGGTTGGCGGATGCGAGGGATGTGTGATGAGGGCCGGCGCTTTCATGACCTGTGACGCGGCGATCCATGGCCGGTTTCTCCACGCCCTGGTTCCGGGGCTGGAGCCTGTTCCGGCATGACGGGCGGTTCTGTTGCTGGCGAGGGGCCGACGCGCCGTTTCATGCGCAAGCGCGAAGCCGTTCTCGATGCGGCCGCCCTTCTGTTCAACCAGCGCGGCATCCGTAACGTCACCCTGGCCGACGTCGCCCGCCGCGTCGGCCTGTCCACCAGCAGCGTAACCTATTACTACAAAAGGAAAGACGATCTGGCGCTGGCCTGCATGGGCCGGTCGGTCGAGGTGTTTGAAGAGCTGCTGGCCGTGGCGGAGCAGGCGGGAGGGCCAGAACAGAAAATCACGTCCTTTGTCACCGGTTTTTTCCAGCGGCTCGCCGGGATCGCGCGCGGCGAGCGGCCAGACTTTGTAACCTTCTCCGACGTCAGCACCCTGGTTGACGGGCGGACGGACGTTGGCGACAGGCACACCCAGGCGTTCCGGCGCGTCCGCGACCTGCTCGACGGCGCCTGTCCGGCGCCGCTGACCCATGCGGAACGGAATGCTCGGGCGCACCTGCTGTTCACCCTGACGCAATGGACCCGTTACTGGATCGATCGCCACGAGGTCACCGGCTACCCCCGGGCCGCCCGGCGCGCCGCCGACATCCTGCTGCGCGGCCTTGGCGGCGCAGGCGCCGCATGGGACCCGCCGCCGGTCGCGGCGCTGGCGGCGGCCCCGGCCCCGGATGACGTGTCGCCTGACGCGTTCCTGCGCGCCGCCACGCGGCTGATCAATGAGGAGGGCGCCCGGTTCGCCACGGTTGAGCGCATCTCGTCGGAACTCAAGGTCACACGGGGTTCATTCTATCACCACAACGACAATATTGATGATCTCGTCGTCGCGTGTTTTGAGCGCTCGTTCGACGTGATCCGGCGGGCGCAGCAACTCGCAGAAGTGTATCCGGCCGGATGGGAGAAACTGGCGGCGGCCACCGCCGCGCTGGTCCGGTTCCAGCTGTCCGCCGATGGTCCCCTGCTGCGCATGACCGCGCGCAGCCGGCTGCCCGCGCCTGCGGCCGATCACATCTGGCGCACCATGCACCAGCTTTCGGAACATTTCGCCGGGGTGATCGCCGATGGCGTCATCGACGGGTCGATCCGGCCCGTCGATCCGGCCATCGCCGCCCAGATGGTTAGCGGCATGATCAATGCCTCGGCTTCGGCCAGACGGTGGGTCCCGGAGGCGTCGCCAGCCAATGTGGTGGACCTTTATGCGCGCCCGCTGTTCATGGGCATCCTGTGTCCGTCGGCGTTTGGCGGGCATGAGGGCGCGCGGCGCGGTTAAAGGCGTCGCGCCTCCTGTCTGCGACGGTTCATGCGTTCGCGCCGCCGGCGTCCCGTCCCAGCCGGGCATAGCGGGCGATGTGATAATCGCGCGAACCGAACTGGTTCTCGATCACCGTCGCCCGGCGGAAGTAATGTCCCAGCGGCAATTCCTCGGTCATGCCCATGCCGCCATGCAACTGCACCGCGTTCTGGCCGATGAAGCGCGCTGCCCTGGCGATGGTCGCCTTGGCGGCCGAGGCTGCCCTGGCGCGCTCCGTTGCGTCGGCGTCGAGGCTGGAGGTCAGGATCTGCACGGCGGCGGCGGACTGCTCCAGCTCCATGAACATCTCGACCATGCGGTGTTGCAGGCTTTGGAAACCGGCGAGCGCCTGGCCGAACTGGCGGCGCTGCCGGGTATGGGCGATGGTGTCGTCGAGCATGCGCCGCATGACGCCGAGCGCCTCGGCGCAAAGCGCCGCGATGGCCTCGTCCATGACCGTTTCAAGGACCGGCAGCGCAGCGCCGGCGTCGCCCAGCAGGGCGTCCGCCGTAACAGGGACCTGCTCCAGCACGATGTCCGCCGCGCCGCGTCCGTCGATCAGCCGGTAGTCGTGGCAGGTCACGCCGCTGGCGCCGTGTGGGATCACAAACAGGGAGATGCCGTCGCGGTCGCGCTGGCCGCCCGACGTGCGGGCGCTGACCAGCAGGTGCGTCGCCGTGGGCGCGCCCATGACCACGGACTTTTTGCCGTCGATCACCCAGCCGTCGTGACTGCGGCGCGCGATCGTGGCGACGTCTTCCAGGGCATAACGGGTGGAGGCGTCGAAGGCGGCCAGCGCGGTGCGGACCTGGCCGGCCAGGACGCCAGCGAGCAGATCGCGCGCCAGCGGCGCGTCGTGGCGGCGCAGCAGGCCAACGCCGATGATGGCCGTTTCGAGATAGGGCTCCAGAACCAGGGCCTTGCCCAGTTCTTCCATGACGACCATTGCGTTGGCGACGCCGCCGTCAGCTCCGGGCGCCGCGGCGCCAAGAATCGCCAGGTCCGATGCGAATCCTGACCACACGGATGGCGAGAAACCGCCTTCCGCAAGGATGGCCCGCCGGCGCCCGAAGCTGTAGTTCGCGCGCAGATACTGCGACGCCGCATGTCTCAACAGGGCCTGTGCCTCGTCCGGCGCGACTGTCATTTCCCACCCGTGGTCGTTCAGTTCGTTGTCACGACATGTGCCGGCATTCGCGCGATTGGGCAAGCGGCCGCCAGCGCGCCGCCGTCGCCGCGGCTTGTCGGCGTCCCGCACATGGGGCAAGAGAACTGCAACAGCGCCCGTCAATAAAGGGCGCTTGTCAAAAGCATCGGCGGGAAACGCAGCGGAATGGGGCGTCACATGCAGAACCAGGCAATGTCGCGGGCACTTTCGGGCGAAGCCCTGCATGGCGCGTTCCGCGAGGAGGTGCGCCGGTTTCTGCGGGAGGAGTACCCCCAGGACATTCTGGAGAAGGCGCGCGCCGGCGCGGTGCTGTCGCGGGAGGATCAGATCCGTTCGCAGCAGGCGTTGCAATCGCGGGGCTGGCTCGCCGCGACCTGGCCGGCCGAATATGGTGGTCCCGGCTGGGACCCGGTGCAGCGCTATGTGTTCGAGGACGAGCTTGATCGCGCGGGCGTCCCCACGTTGCAACCAATGGCGCTGATTTACGTGGGCCCGGTGATCTATACCTTCGGCACGGAAGAACAGAAGCGCCGCTGGCTGCCGGACATCCTGTCGTCGAAAGCCATGTGGGCGCAGGGTTATTCCGAGCCGGAGTCCGGCTCGGATCTCGCCAGCCTCGGATTGCGCGCCGAGCGCGACGGCGACCATTACATCCTCAACGGCACGAAAATCTGGACCTCTTACGCCCAGTGGGCGGACTGGATTTTCTGTCTGGCGCGGACCTCGCGCGAGGAGCGGAAACAGGCGGGCATCAGTTTCATCTGCGCCGAAATGTCGTCGCCAGGCATCACCGTGCACCCCATCGTTTCCATCGACGGTTTCCATCACCTCAACCGGGTGGAGTTCGAGAACGTGCGCGTGCCGGTGGACCAGCGCATTGGCGAGGAAGGCAAGGGCTGGCATTACGCCACCTTTCTGCTGCAGAACGAACGCCTCTCCTACGCCCATGTGTCCCGCCGCAAGGCCGAGCTTGATCACCTGCGGAAGCTCGCCGCCACCCTGCCGTCGGACTTCGGAGGCGTGATGGCCGACGATCCCGATTTCATCCGCCGTCATGCGGAGAGCGAGATCGCCGTTGGCCTGCTTGAGAAGATGGTGCTGAACGCCCTCATCGCCGCCGACCAGACGACGCCAGCCCAGGTGTCGGTGCTGAAGATCCAGGCCACGGAAATCCAGCAGAAGATCACCGAGCTGGCCATTGATCTGGCGGGCCGCGCCGGCGCCGTGTGGGCGGACCGGGCGCGCGACGGCTGGCGCGAGGCCATGCCGCTGGTTCCGGCGTTCGCCGCGCCGGCCATGGGAAGCTACATGTTCGGACGCGCCGTGACGATCTATGGCGGCGCGACGGAGATCCAGAAAAATCTGGTCTGGCGCATGATCGGCAGGTGAGCAGGTCCGGGGGTGCGCCCTGCGGGCAGCGGGTGAGGGCGAACGCTGGCCACTGCCGGCGCAGGTTCCGCCATGGCGCTTTTCCGGGTAAACAGGCGCCGCCTGGCGTCAGGCGACGCGCCCACTCGGGCCGGCGGCTTAAATTCCGTTTTGGCTGGATCGCCTTTCGCCTGACGCCCTTATGCTATCTGGAAGAGATCACCGACATGAGCGCGCCCTCTGCTGCGCCTCCCGCCCGGCAGGGCCACGAGGATACCCCCTCCGTCGCTTCGACCTTGCGCGCGCCGGCGGCGCTGACGCGGGAAACCCTGGCCGGCGTGGTGACGGCGCTGGCGCTCGTGCCCGAGGTCATCTCGTTCTCCTTCATCACCGGCGTCGACCCGAAAACGGCGCTGATGTCGTCCATCGTGCTGTGCCTGGTCATGTCCGTCCTCGGCGGCCGCCCGGCCATGGTGACGGCCGCCGCCGGCTCCATCGCGCTTGTAGTCGGACCGATGGTCAAGGTGCATGGCGTCGCCTATATCCTGCCCACCATCCTGCTGGCCGGCGTCATCCAGATCATCTTTGGCCTCACCGGCATGGCGCGGCTGGCGCGTTTCATTCCGCGCTCGGTGATGCTCGGCTTCGTCAACGCCCTGGGCGTGCTGATCTTCGCCGCCCAGGTTCCGCACCTCCTCAATGTCCCGTGGGCGGTGTATCCGCTGTTCGCGCTCACCGTGGCGCTGGTGTTGCTGACGCCGCGCGTCACCACGGTGATTCCGGCGCCGCTGGTCGCCATTGTCATCGTCACCGCCATCGCGGTGTTTGGCGGCGTCGCCGCGCCGAATGTCGGCGGCGAGGGCGACATGAGCCCTGGCCTGCCGGGGCTGACGCCGTTCCTTGCGCCGCTGGAGTGGAAAACTTTGGCCATCGTCTGGCCCAGCGCCCTGTCCGTCGCCTTTGTCGGACTGCTGGAAACCCTGCTGACCGCCAGGCTGGTGGATGAGATCACCGACACCCGCTCGCACAAGGGCCGGGAGTCCTGGGCGCTCGGCGTCGCCAATATCTGCGCCGGTTTCTGGGGCGGCGTCGCTGGCTGCGCCATGATCGGCCAGACCATCGTCAACGTGAAGATCGGCGCTGCCCGCACGCGGATTTCCACCGTGGCCGCCGGGTTGACCCTGCTGCTGCTGGTCACGGGGCTGAGCAGCGTCATGGCGCGCATTCCCATGGCGGCGCTAGCGGCGGTGATGATGATTGTCGCGGTCACCACCATCGACTGGCGCAGCGTCAATCCGGCGACGTTGCGGCGCATGCCCCGCTCGGAAACCGCGGTGATGCTGCTTACCCTCGGCGTCACCGTCGCCACCGGCAATCTGGCGCTGGGCGTCGCGGCCGGCGTGCTGCTGGCCTTCGCCCTGTTCGCCCGCCGCGTCGCCCACGTGGTCAGCGTCGAGCGCAGCCTGTCGCCGGACGGTCTTGCGGTGCTTTATACGGTCGATGGCCCGCTGTTTTTTGGCAGCAGCAACGACCTGTTCGAGCGTTTCGCCTACGCAGCCGACCCCGCCGACGTCACCATCGACTTCAGCCGCGCCCAGATCTGGGACGCCTCCACCGTCGCGGCCCTGGACGCCATCGCCAGCCGCTATCGCGGCCATGGCGTGGATGTGGCGTTCAGCGGCCTCGATAACCGCAGCTCCGCCTTTCACGCCCGCCTGTCGGGAACGTTGTAAACGGTGGGGCAGATTGGGGCGGGCAGGTTGGGGCGCCATGGCGCCGCCGCTCAGGCGTAGTAATCGGCGCCCCGGCGCAGGCCGCGCCATTGCGCGTTATCGTGCCCGCAAATCACCGTCGCGCCCCGCTGTTCGAGGTCGCGTATGCGCGCGTAACTCGCGAGGCACTTCTCCACGTTCCACGTGTTCTTCGGCGCGAAATTGTCGTCCAGATTGGCTCTGACGCTCACCGCGTCGGAGGCCAGCAGGAACAGGCCGTCCCTGTCGAGGCGCACCAGCGCGGCCATGGCGCCTGGCGTATGTCCAGGCAAATGCACCAGCCGGATCCGGCCATCGCCAAAGACATCGTGCCCGTCGGCGACAGGTTCGATCGGCATGGGATGGTCCCAGTCGGTGGGAAGGTAACCCATCTGCACGCCGTCAGGCGCGCGCGCCGCGGCGAGCTCCGCTTCGTGGATGTAGATTTTTGCTTTTGTGAAGAACTGGTTGCAGCCGCAATGGTCGGTGTGAAGATGCGAACACACCACGTGGGAGATGTCGTCCGGCGACAGGCCGACGCATGCGAGGCTGTTCAGGACATGGTCGCCCTCCGTCATGACCGGCGTCATGAAACGCGCCATGTCGCCCCAGCGCGGGATGGGGTCCTTGCCGATGTCGGGGTGGCAACCCGTATCGAACAGCACGTTGCCCCTGTCGTGCCGGAGCAGGATGTAGGACACGGGAAGCTCAAATGTTTCTGCGGGCGCGGCGTGCGGGTAATAGATGGCCTTGCGCATGCGCAGGCGGCCACCTGACAGGATATGCATTTTCATGGGCATGCGTGTCCCCCGGGGTGGTCCGCCGGAAACCGGCGTTTGCTGGCCGCCGGACGGAGCCGGCGCCGGGGCAAGCCTTCATGTTCGCGCGGTCACCGTCAAGGACGTTTGCCGGGGGGATCCGCGGCTAAGCGCGGCGCGGTTCAGGCGTCGCGCGCGTCCGCATCAATGTGGAGCGCCCGGCCGGCGCCCAGGCCCAGGAACGCCAGCACGAGGCACAGGACCGCGCAGGTCAGCAGGACAATGGGCCAGCTGTCGACGAGGTCATGCAGGGCGCCGGCCAGAACCGGCCCGGTGGCGGACATCAGATAGCCAACGGACTGGGTCATGCCCGACAGGCTGGCGGTTTGCGGCGCGGAGGCGGTGCGCAGGCCAATGAAGGCGAGCGCGAGAATAAAGGCGCCGCCGATGCCGAAACCAAAGACCGCGACCCAGAGCAGCGCCAGGGCCGGGAAAAACTGCAATCCGGCCAGGGATGCGAGACTTGTCAGGGCGAGCGCCGCCGCGAGGCTACGCTGGTCGCTCGCCCGTCGCACCAGGGGCGCAATTACAAAACCCGGCAGGGCCGTCGCCAGTTGCATCACGCCATGAAACGAGCCCGCCTCGGCCTGGGAATAGCCGATGCTCGCCAGAATCGATGGAAGCCATGCGCCGATGGCGTAATAGACGAAAGAATTCACGCCGAAGAACAGCGTGACCTGCCACGCCAACGCGGAGCGCCAGACAGCGCCGCCATGCCGGGGCGCGGCGGCGCCCGCCGCCGGAGGCGGGGATCCGCGCAGCTGCGGAGCCCAGACGAGAGCGCTTGCAACCGGCAGGACCAGGAAGGCGCCGAGGGCGATGCGCCAGTCGAAGGCGTGCATCAGCGGCACGACCACCGCCGAGCCCACGGCCGACGCCACGCCCATGGTTATTGAGTAAATCGCCGTGAGCCCGGTGATCCGGTCGGGGAAATCCCGCTTGAGCAGGCTCGGCAACAGGGTGTTGCCGATGGCGATGCCGGCGCCGAGAACGCCCGTGCCCAAAAACAGCGCCCAGGCCGGCCCCGCCGAACGCACGAGGATGCCGGCCGCCATCACCGCCAGGGCCAGGAACAGCGCCCTCTCCAGCCCGAGTTTTCGCGCCAGCGGCGCTGCGAATGGCGAAACTGCGCAAAACGTCAGGAGGGGGAGGGTGATCAGCACGCCGGCCTGGCTCGCGCCCATGCCAAATGCGTCGCGTATGGCGTCCAGCAGGGGGCTGGCGGCCGTGAAGGGCGCGCGGAGATTGGTGGCGACCAGCAATATCCCGGCGATGATCCAGGCGGAGTGAAGAGGACGGGTTTTGAGGGACATGGCGGCGCGGGCTGGAGTGGGAGGGGCGGCCGCAAGGCGGCGGACGTCAGGCGTTGGCACGGTAGCACTCGCACCGCGCGCCGGATCGGGATATTACGCCATTTTATTGCTAAATCCGGTCAAAACGCATGATCCCGCCGCGCCTCTGCCCTGAGACATTCGACCCGGACGCGGCGCCGCAGACGGTGCTGGCGCTGGATGTTCCGGTGAAAGACCAGAAATTTGAACTGCCGATGCACAGTCACCGGAAGGGGCAACTGGCTATCGCCCTGCGCGGCGGCGTGATGTGCCGGACCCAGGACGGTCTGTGGATGGTTCCGCCCGGCGGCGGCGTCTGGATTCCCGGCGGGGTGAGGCACAGTAACCAGGTCACCGTGAACGGCCGCATCTGCCTGTTGTTCATCGATCCCGCCCATGCCGGCCTGCCGGACCATTGCCGCACGCTCTCGCTGACGCCGCTGGTCATCGAGATGGCGAAGCATCTGGCGGGTCTGACCTCCAGGGGGATCACGCCCGACGCCCATGCGGAAACGATCGCGCTTGTCCTGCTGGAGGAGCTGCGGCGGATGGAGGCGTCAGCCCTGCACATGCCCATCCCGGATGATCCGACGCTGATGAAGATCGCCAACGCCCTGATCCGCGCCCCTGACGACCGGAGCACTGTCGGCCAGTGGGCGGCCAGAATGGCGATGAGCGAGCGCACCCTCACGCGGCTGGTGCATGGCAGGACGGCGATGAGCTTCGGGCGCTGGCGCCAGCAGCTTCACATCATCATCGCGCTGCAAAAGCTGGCGTCCGGCATGAGCGTGCAGAATGTGTCGGACAGCCTTGGCTATGGTTCGGTCAGCGCGTTCATCACCATGTTCCGGAATGTGCTGGGGCAACCACCCGCCCGTTACATCGCCGCGCACGGCGCCGCGACCCATCCGGCGGGTGGCGCAGGGCGAAAATCCATCGGCTCCGCCTGACCTTGCGCAGGCCCCCCTGGACAACACGACGGCCAGCGTGGGCATGACCGCGATGATGCGGCTTGCCGGCGCGCGCCGGCGGGCGGTCATTTCTGGCGCGGCCGGGCGCCCCGGGTGACAAGACGCGCCGCTTCCAGACGCAGATGCGCGAACGTCGCGTCATCATCGAGCTTTCCGGCCATTCGCAGGACGATCAGGCCGTGCAGCGTCGCCCAATAGGTGTGGGCGATCACATCGGCGTCGCCCTCCAGCAGGCCCTGGGCGACCATCTCGCGCACATAGCCGGTGAGCAGATGGCGCGAGCGCGTCATCGCCTGGCGCAACTCGGGGGTGGTTTCTCCCTCATCCTGTCCAAAAGCGAAAATCAGCTGGTAGGCCGCCGGCTCCTGGAAGGCGAACGCGGCGTAAGCCTCGCCGATGGCGCGCGAGCGGTCCCACAGGTCCTCCGCGCCGGCGGCGGCCGCCTCGATGCAGTCGGAGAAGCGGTCGTAGGCCGCCGTCCGGGTCGCCGCCAGCAGATCGGTTTTTGCCGGGTAATAGCGGTAGAGGGAGGCCACGGACCAACCCATGTCAGCCGCGATGGCGCGCATGGAGACGCCCGCGGGGCCCTTGCGCGCCATATGCCGCTCCGCCACCACGCGGATGCGTTCACGGACATCGTTGACCTGTTCGTGTGTCAGTAAAACCGCCATGGCGCTTGTCATACTGAACGCTGTTCGTTATGGCAAATGTCAAACGCTGTTTAGAATGATTGGAAACGCCGTGAGCGCCAGGTATCCGCACATTTTCTCGCCCCTCAAAGTGGGCTCGACGACGATCAAGAACCGCATCCTGATGGGATCGATGCACACCGGCCTTGAGGACGTGGAGAATGCGGCGGAGCGGGTCTCCGCCTATTTCGTGGAGCGCGCCAAAGGCGGCGTCGGCATCATCATCACCGGCGGCATCGGGCCACATCCCACCGCCGGAAGCGGCGCCAAGCTGCTGGGCGCGGAAGATGTGGCCATGCACCGGCAGGTGACGGACGCGGTGCACGCCGCGGCCGACGACGTGAAAATCGTCATGCAGATCCTGCATAGCGGCCCGCTGGCCCGCACGCCCGCCTGTGTGGCGCCGTCGCCGGTCAAGTCGCGCATCGCCCAGTACCAGCCCGCCGGCCTGGATGAAGCCGGCATCGAGGAGCAGATCGCCGCCTTCGCCAATTGCGCCAGGCTGGCGCAGGAGGCTGGCTACGATGGCGTCGAAATCATTGGCTCCGCCGGCTATCTCATCTCCACCTTCCTGGTCTCCAAAACCAACCTGCGCACGGATCGCTGGGGCGGCGAATGGCGCAACCGCATGCGCTTCCCGCTGGAGATCGTGCGCCGCACCCGCGCGGCGGTCGGGCCGGACTTCATCCTGGTGTTCCGCATCTCGGCGATGGACATGCTGCAGGAGGGCCTTTCCTGGGAGGAGGTCGTCAGCCTCGCCAAAGCGCTTGAGGCCGAGGGCGTGGATGTGATCTCCACGCACTTCTGCTGGCACGAGAGCTTCGTCCCGACCATCGCCACCATGGTGCCGCGCGCCGCCTTCACCCAGGTGACCGGCCGGCTGCGCAAGGAGCTGTCGATCCCGCTCATCACCAGCAACCGCATCAACATGCCGTCGGTGGCGGAAGAGGTGCTGGCGCGCGGCGACGCCGACATCGTGTCGATGGCCCGTCCGATGCTGGCCGACCCGGATCTGGTCAACAAGGCCGCCCAGGGGCGCGAGGACGAGATCAACACCTGCATTGGCTGCAATCAGGCCTGTCTCGATCACACCTTCACCGGCCAGCTGACCACCTGCCTCGTCAATCCGCGCGCCTGCCGCGAAACCGAGCTGACCGTCGCTCCCGCCGATGCGAAGCGCAAAATCGCCATAGTCGGCGCCGGGCCCGCCGGCCTCGCCTATGCGGTCACCGCCGCAGAGCGCGGCCATGCGGTGACCCTGTTCGACGCCAATGACGAGATTGGCGGCCAGTTCAACTACGCCAAGCGCATTCCCGGCAAGGAAGAGTTCTACGAGACGCTGCGTTACTACCGCCGTATGATCGACGTGCTCGGCATCGAGCTGAAGCTGGGCGTGCGCGTCGATGTGGACACGGTGCGGGCTGGCGGCTTCGATCATGTGGTGGTGGCCACCGGCATCACCCCGCGCACGCCGCAGATTCCCGGCATCGATCACGGCAAGGTGGTCAGCTACATCGACGTCATCACCGGCCAGGCGCCCGTGGGACAGAAGGTGGCGATCATTGGCGCCGGCGGCATTGGCTTTGACGTCGCCGAACTCATCACCCACGCCGGCAAGAGCAGCGCGCTCGACGTCAATGTCTTCGCGAAGGAGTGGGGCATTGATTTCACCAACCACCCGCGCGGCGGCGTCACCGGCGTCACGCCGGAGGTCGCCGCCAGCGGCCGCGAGGTGATGTTGCTGCAGCGCAAGGAAACCCCGGTGGGCCAGGGGCTTGGCCGCACCACTGGCTGGACCCATCGCATGACGTTGCAGCGTCGCGGCGTGAAGATGATGCGCGGCGTTGAATATGTCGGTATCGACGACGCGGGCCTGCACGCGGTGGTCGGCGGCCAGCCGGAGCTGTTCGACGTCGATACGGTGATCGTCTGCGCCGGCCAGGACCCGCTGCGGACGCTGCACGACGCCCTGGACGAGGCCGGGATTTCTTCCGAACTGGTTGGCGGCGCTTTCGAGGCGGCCGAACTCGACGCCAAACGCGCCATCAAGCAGGCGACCGAGTCAGCGGCGCTGGTCTGACATCCCGGGCGGCGCGCCCGGCGCCGCCCCATTCACCAGCCATTGCCGCCGGCCCCCGCCGGCGATGCGCGGCGGTCGCCCCTGGCCCCCGGGCCTGGGGTTCGACAGGCGCGTCAGGGCGGCGTATTCAGGCCCTTCAACCGGAGCGCCCCATGTCCCTCATCGTTGACCGTCGTGATCTGGACTTCGTCCTGTTTGAAATGCTGGACGCCGGACGTCTGGCTGAACGGCCGCAGTTCGCCCAGTACGATCGCGCCGCCATGGACCAGATTCTCGACACGGCCCAGGCGCTGGCGGAGGAGGTTTTCCTGCCCATCGCGGCGGAGGTGGACGCCAACGAGCCGCGTTTCGTCAACGGCCAGGTGGAGCAGCCGGCCGCGACAGGGGCCGCCCTGCGGGCCTGGGCGGACGCGGGGTTTTTCGGGCTGGCGTTCGACGAAGCCGTCGGCGGCCTGCAGGCGCCCTGGACGCTGTACACGGCGGCGACCGGCATGGCGGTGGCCGCCAACACGCCGGTGACGAATTACGCCTTTTTGACTGTCGCCGCCGCGAACCTGCTGAACGCCTTCGGTTCTGAAACGCTGAAGCGCCTGTATCTGCCGGCAATGATCGAAGGGCGCTGGTTCGGCACCATGTGCCTGTCCGAGCCGCAGGCGGGCTCGTCGCTGGGCGATATCCGCACCATGGCCACGCCACGCGGCGACGGAACCTACGCGGTGCGCGGCAACAAGATGTGGATTTCGGGCGGCGAGCAGGCGATCACCGACAATATCGTCCACATGGTGCTGGCGAAGCTGCCGGACGCGCCTCCCGGATCCAGGGGCATTTCGCTGTTTCTCGTGCCGAAAATGCGCGTTGATGACGACGGGAACATCACCGGCCCCAACAACATCGCGCTGGCTGGCCTCAACCACAAGCTGGGGCAGCGCGCCACCACGAACTGCCTGCTGAACTTCGGCGAGGCGGGCGAAACCATCGGCTGGATGATCGGCGAGCCCAATCGCGGCCTCGAGCAGATGTTCCACATGATGAACGAGGCCCGCATTGGGGTTGGCCATGCCGCCACGATGGCTGGCCTCGCCGGCTACCTCCATTCGGCGGACTATGCCCGCACGCGCCTGCAGGGCCGGCCGGCCGACAGCCGCAACCCGGCCAGCCCTCAGGTTCCGATCATCCGCCACGCGGACGTGCGCCGCATGCTCCTGTCCCAGAAGGCCGCCGTCGAGGGCGCCCAGGCGCTCTGCCTGTTCTGTTCGAAGCTGGTGGATGACGCCGCCACGACCACCGACGCAGCCACGCGGGAGCGGGCTGGCAGACTGCTCGGCCTGCTGACGCCCGTGGTCAAGTCCTGGCCGTCCGAGCATTGTCTTGAGGCCAACAAATGGGCCATCCAGATTCTCGGCGGCTACGGCTATACGCGCGATTATCCGCTGGAGCGGCTCTACCGCGACAACCGGCTCAATCACATTCATGAAGGCACGTTTGCCATCCAGGGCATGGACCTGCTCGGACGCAAGATCGGCGCGGACGGGGGCGAAACCCTGCGCGAGATGATCGGCGTGATCCGCCAGACGCTTGACGGCGCGCGCGCCTTTGCACAACTCGGCCCGGATTGCGCGCGGATGGACAGCGCCCTGGCGGCGCTTGAAAGCGCGACCCGGGCCTTGCTCGCCTGTCAGGATCCCGAGCGGCGCACCGCCAACGCCACCATCTTCCTCGACGCGTTCGGTCATGTGACGCTTGGCTGGATCTGGCTGTGGCAGGCCAGCCTCGCCGAGGCCCGTCTGGCTGATCCGGCCTTGAGCGAGGCAGACAGGTTGTTCTATTTCGGCAAGCGCCAGGCGTGCCGTTACTTCAGCCTGCACGAATTGCCCCACGCCGTTGCCCGTTTCGCCCTGTGCGAGAGCCTGGAGTCGCCGGCGCTCGACTGCGCGCCGGAGATCTTTGGTGAATGACCCTGGCCTGACGGGTTGATTTCAGGGTCGCGACAGGACCCGGTAGATGGTCGCGGCTGATACGCCGAAGCGCCGCGCCACCTGGGAGACGGACTGGCCGTGCTCCCGGACAAGGCGGCGAACGCTGTCATGGTGCTCCACCGCGATGGCCACGGGTCTGCCGCGCTGGCCGGGACGCGCGGCCGGCTCCTCCGGTTCCGGGTCAACAGGCGCGGTGACCGGCGTTGAGGTTTCCAGCGCCCGGGAGAGACATCGGGCCACCGCGACCAGCACGTCGCCTGAAACGTTTCCCGGCGCTGGCGGCAGGTCCAGAATCTGGAGCTTTGCGCCCGCGTCGGCCAGCGCTTTCGCCACGTTCATCACGTCGCTCATGGAGGGGCCAAGCCGCTCGACCGATCGCACCAGGAAACTGTCGTGCGGGCGCAGGAAGCCCATGGCCTGCTCCAGGACGAGCGAGCGGTCGGACGGGTCGGAAACAACGAAACAGCGCTCCGCGCCCATGGCGTTCAGGGCGGCGAGGTCGCAGACCGGTTGCTGATCTCTGGTGTGGAAAGACCAACCATAGCCAATTTGCATGGCGTTTTCTCCCCTTGTGTCGGGAAGAACGGTATTCCTGCGGTTGTTTTGCTTGTGTGCGCTATCAAACCTCAGAAAAAGCTGGCGCCAACGACAATTCGCGCTGCGCGGCGGGCAGGGGCCCAGACCGGCCGCTGGTTGGCCGCGCCCCCCGGCGGCGGGGGCAATCAGGCAAGTCGTGGGCCGCCCGCCGCGTCGATCTCCACGCCAGCCTGCTCCAGCGCGATACGGATGGCATGCTGGTTCGACGCCGCCATTTTTCGCGCGCCCCTTTCGAAAAGCGAAATGGTGGCCTGGCTCATCGCCACGGCGTCAGCCAGCTGCGCCGGGGTCCAGCCCAGCAATTCCCGGGCGGCCCGGCATTGTTGCGGCGTAATGCCGGCGCGCTTGCCCTGGCGCTGTCCCTGCGGGCGGTCCAACGTCAGGCTCCCGTCCGTTTGCGCAGGACGAGGACGAAGAACAGCCCGCCGATGACGCCGGTAACGACGCCGACAGGCAAATCATCCGGCGCGATAATGGTGCGCGAGGCAATGTCCGCCAGCACGAGGAACAGGGCGCCGACCAGCGCGCTCGCCGGCAAAACCACGCGGTTGTCGCCGCCCACCGCCATCCGCACCAGGTGCGGCGTCATCAGGCCGACAAAGCCGATCATGCCGGACACCGAAACCATCACGCCGGTGATGAAAGCGCCCGCCGTCATGTGCAGCAGGCGCGCCCGGTTAACGGCAATGCCCAGGGTGGTGGCGGTTTCATCGCCCATGGCCAGCGCGTTCAGATCGCGCCGTTTCAGCAGGAACCAGCCGCCGCCAACCGCCAGGGCGATGGCGGGGGCCGGCAACACGCCCCAGTCCGCCGCGCCGAAGCCGCCCAGCGTCCAGAACATCACATTGGCGGCGGAGCGCTGGTCCGCGAACAGGATCAGCAGATTGGCGCAGGCGGTGACGACGAAGGAGACGGCGACGCCGGACAGGATCAGCCGGTCGGCGGTGGTTGAGCCGGTGAGCCGCGCGATCGACAGGACGATGAGCGTTGCCCCGAGCGCGCCGGCGAAGGCGAAGAGCGGCGTCGTCGCCGGGCCCAGAATATCGCCCACATGCAGGATCGCCAGGTTCGCGCCGAACACGGCGCCCGCCGCCACCCCGAGCAGATAGGGGTCCGCCAGCGGGTTGCGCGTGGCGGACTGCATGGCTGCGCCGACCATGCCGAGCCCGGCCCCGACCAGCGCCGCGAGCAGGATGCGCGGCAGACGCAGGTCCCAGACGATGGCCTCCAGCCCCGGTTTCCAGTAGGGCGCGGCGCCCGTGGGCAGGATGCGGCTGAGGATGATGTCCCGGACCTCGGCGAACGGGATGCGGGCGGAGCCGACCGCCAGCGAGCCAGCCATGGCCCCAAGCAGCAACGCCACGACAAGAAGGCCAGGCGCCAGGGCGCGATGACGGCGGGCGCGCGCTGTCGCCGGCGGCTCAATGGTCGCCATGGAGAAACTCCGCGATTTTTTCGACCGCTGTCACATTGCGGGGCCCGGGGGTCAGTTCATTGTAGCCGAGGGTCAGGATGCGCCCCTGGCGAAATGCGCGCAGGTCGCTGAGGCCGGGCCGCGAAGCAAGGAAATCCAGCTTGCGCCGGGCGTCGCCCTGGCCGAAATCCATCATGATGATGGCGTCGGGGTCGCGTTCAATGACGCGCTCCCAGCTGATCCGGGTCCAGTTGCCGGGCGTATCGTCGGCCATGTTGCGCCCGCCCGCCGCCTCGATCAGCGCCGTCGGCATCGAATGGGCTCCCGCCGTGCCGGCCGCCCGTCCGATGCTGTCGAACAGGAACACCACCGGGCGGGGTTTTCCGGTGATTTTCCGGGTAACGGCGTCGATGCGCCGCCGGTAACCGGCGACAAGCGCCTCTGCCCGCGCCTCGACGCCGAAAATCCGGCCAAGGTTGAGCAGATCCCGGTAGAGAAAATCCAGCGTCGGCTTCTCGCGCCGGCCAATGCGCACGCAACTCTCGGTCAGTTCATAGACGGGGATGCCGAGACGGGCGAGTTTCTCCGGCGTCACCTCACCGCCGACGCGCATGCCATAGCTCCAGCCGGCGAAGTAGAAATCAACGCCCTCGGCCAGCAGGGTTTCGCGATTGGGGTAGCCGCGCTGGATCTGGCGCAATTGCGCCGCTTTCGGAAACAGGTCCTGCGCCGAGGCGCGCATACGGTCCCTGTGACCGATGTAGCCGACCATCTGGCCGGTCAGATCCAGCGCCAGCATCATTTCGGTGAGGTTGGAATCATACGACACGGCCCGTTGCGGGGGCCGCGCCACGGTGACCGTCCGGTCGCAGCTGCGCACGGTGACCGGCGCGCCCAGCCCGGCCGAGGTCGCGCACAACGCGAAGCCCGCGCCGGCAAGACCGGCAAGACCGGCCAGGCCAGCGCGGCGGCGACGCGAGGAGCAACTTTTGCGTGGTCTGGTCATTCGCCGCTTTCCATCTTGCCGTCAGCGCGCCTTTCCGGCAGCCGGTAGTCGAAACGCAGCGACAGGCCGCGCGGCGCGATCTCTGCCTCCACGTCGAAGCTGCTGCGAATGAGCGCCGGCCGCAACGTCTCGGACACGGGGCCGAAGGCCATTTGCCGGCCGGCGCGCAACACCAGCACCTTGCCGGCGACATCGGCCGCCATGTCGAGGTCGTGCAGGGTGGTGACAATGGTCATCCTGAGGCCCCGCAACAGCTCCACCGCTTCCAGCCGGTGGCGGATGTCCAGATGGTTGGTGGGCTCGTCGAGCACCAGCACGCCAGGCTGCTGGGCCAGCGCCCGGGCGATCAACACCCGCTGTTTCTCGCCGCCGGAAAGGGTGGCGAAGGCGCGTCCGGCCAGATGGCTGACCTCCATCCGCCGCATCGCCGCCTCAACGGCGCGGGCGCTGGCGGCGCGGCCGGAAAACCCGGCCGCATGCGGCGTGCGGCCGGCGTCGACCATCTCCTGGACGGTGAAGGCGAAATCACCCGGCGCCTCCTGCAGCACGGCGGCGACCCTTCGCGCGGCCAGGCGCGGCGATAGCGACCACACGTCAGCCCCATCAACGCGCACCACGCCGGCGACCGGCCGGTGCAGGCGATACAGGCAGCGCAGCAGCGTCGACTTGCCCGCCCCGTTGGGGCCGACAATGGCGAGCCGCTCGCCCGGCGCCAGCGAAAAGCTGACGCCGGAAATGAGGTGGGGCCGACCCGGCGGCCCCCATGCCAGATCGCTCGCCTCCAGGCCAAGAGCGCCGCCGGGGTCATCCGGCCCGACGCCTGACCCGGTTTGCGTGACCGGACGCCGGGTCCAGCCAGGCAACGACCACCGCCTGGCCGCTGATGGTTCTGACGCCTGCGCCATCGCCGTCAGAACCTGACGTGCAACGACAGCTCCGCGGTGCGCGGCGCGCCGTAGTACCATTGCAGATCGCCGCCCGCGTAGGCGTAGGTCCGGTCGAACAGGTTCTTCACCCGGAAGTCGAGGGTGGCGTAATCCGTGGGCTTCCACTGCAGGCTGGCGTTGACCAGCGCGTATTCGGGCCTGGAATAGTCGTTGCTGGCCGAGGTGTAGGTTTTGCCGACGTATTGCAGGCCGACCATGGCCTTCCACTGGTCGGCGAAGCCCCAGGTCACCCAGAGATTGGCCACGGTTTCCGGCACGCCGGCGGGCGTCTTGCCCTTGCGGCTGACGCTGACGCCGCCAACGGATTCGTTGAAATCGTCATAGCGCGCGTCCAGAAGCGTTCCATTGGCGTCAATCCGCCAGCCCTGACCCAGCTCAAGCCCCACCGACGCCTCGACGCCGCGGGAGGACTGCTGGCCCACCTGCTGGGTGATGGCGGGATTGTTCGGGTCGCGCGACAGCAGGTCCTTCTTGACGATGTAATAGCCGGCGAGCGTCCACTCCAGGCGGCCATCCCACAGGCTCTGCTTCACGCCCACTTCAACCTGCCTGCCGGAAGAAAGCTTGTATCCGGCGGATGCAGGCGGCAACGACAGGATCGACGTCACCGGGTCTGAGGCTTCGGAGTACTGGGCGTAAAACGCCAGATTCCTGATGGGCTCGTAGATCGCTCCCACGCGCCAGCCAATGGAGTCCAGCGTGGCGTTGGCCTGCGAACCATTGCGCAGGTTACGGTAGTCAACTTCCGGGTTGTCGTAGCGCAGTCCGGCGACCACCGAGAATGTGTCGGTAACTTTCAGGCGGTTGTCGAGAAACAGTGAATATTGCTGCGTCGTGCTTCGGTATTCGCGGTTGTAAACACCCGTCGTGCCCCAGAACCCTGGGTCGAAACCAAACGGCGTCAGCGAGGGGTTGAGCTTCGGCGCCGCGTAGCCTGTGTTGTTCAGGCGGCTGAAGCGGAAATTGTTGGCGTCAAAGCCGACGACGGTTTCATTGGCCATGCCGAATGGAGTCGTGCGGAACGTGGCGTCGACGCGGCCGCCCACCTGCTCCTGCTCCTGCTTGATGGCGATCCAGTTGCCGGTTGGCCGGTCGATGAGGCCGGTCGTGGCGTTCCAGCGATAGCTCTCGGCGTTCTGCCAGTAGCGGTTGCTGGTCACGTAATAGCCCACGGCGCGGAGCGAGAACGCCTCATTTGGCGTCCACTCCGCCCGTAGCTGGGTGATGTTGTCGTTGAACCAGATGTCGCTGTCGCGGACATTGTAGTTCTGCCGGATCCAGGATTTCTCCATGACGCCCGCCGTGCGCAGCGGCGCGCCGAAGTAGCGGCTGGGTTCGTTGTAGCCGCCATCATGGGAGAGGGTGAAGGTGAGGGCGTCGGTGGGCCGCCAGGCCAGCGCGCCCGAGAAAGCCAGGCTTTTGTATTCCCCGCGATCCATCCAGCCATCGCCGCGCACGCCCGAGACGTCGAGACTGTAGGCGAGATTCTCGTTGATGGGGCCTGCCGATCCGGCGGCAAGGCCGGCTTGCCCGTTGCTGCCAATGAAGACCCGGGCCTCATTGCGCCGTCTGTCGAACAGCGGCTTTTTGGGAATGACGTTGATGGCGCCGCCAATGGCGCCTTCGCCATACAGCACCGACGCCGGCCCGCGCAGCACGTCGATCTGCGCGACGGTCCAGGTATCGAAGGGGAAGGTGACCGTGCCCTGACCCGGATAGAGCCTGACGCCGTCATAGAGCGTGGTCACCGAGGTGACGCCGGTGAAGCCGCGCGACGAGAACGACACGAAGCCGTTGCCCGGCGTGCCCATGTAGCTGAAGCCGGTGGCGTTCTGGGTGACGGCTTCCGCGAGGGTATTCTGGCCGCGCTCGCGGATCACCTTGCCGGAAATGATGTCGACGCTGGCCGGCGTTTCCAGCGGCGTCAGTCCGAGGCGGCTGCCGGCGTTGCTGCGCACATTGAGATTGGGCCCGGCGCCTGGCCCCTGGTCGCCAACCACCGAGATGGGGTCAAGCTCGACGGTGGTTGTTGAGCCGTCCTGCGCGGCGGCGGCGCTGGCGCTGAGAACGGCCGCCATGGCGGCGAGGCTGGCGGTTACCCGTCGCAAACGGGCGGTGTCCGCGAAGCGCGGAGGATGGGGAAAAGCGGAAGACATGAGACGCGGCTCCGGCGACAATATTGACGCGTCACCGCGAACTTGCAGTCTCATCGCCCAGCCGTCATGGCAGGGGCAATCCGCCTACCACCGGTGCACCCCGCCCGATGCGTTCGCGTGCGACAACACGTGCGACGGCAGGTCTCCTGGCTCGCGGGTCGTTGCTTCTCACCGCCTTCCCGGAGCCGCTAGGCCAGTGGCGTACAGGTGAGAAACTCGCCGCTTACAGTTGCGGGGGCAGCTGCAGCTTGAGGCCGTGAGGCCGACTGCATTCCCTTTTCATCCCCAAGGGGAACCATCAGGGTGATGGCAATATGGCCGGATGGAAGCAAAGACAAGCTGATTTTTCAGATGCGCGCCGGAATGGCGGAGCGGCGTTGGCCGAACGCCGGTTGGCCGGCGTCGGGAAGCCATGTCGTCTCAAACAGATAGGGTGATACTTCACCGGCGCCTGAAAATGGGCCGGGACTGGCGCCGGATGCGTTCGCCTGAAGCGTCAGCGCGGGCCGTCGGGGCGGTCGGCGCCAGCAGCGACGAGCTCCCCGGGGGGTGGCGGGCGCTGCATGCGGACAGCGACGTCGGCCGGCGCCTCCAGCCAGTCGATGAACGCCTTCTCCGTCGTCAGCACAACCGGCATGGTCGCCGCCCATCCGGCCCCATCGCCTGGCGACGTCAGCCTCGCGAAAAACGGCGTCTCCTCGAATGACCGCCACAGCCCCGCGAAAGCAGCCACGCCCGCGTTCGCCGGCCGCAGGGCGGCGGATGCGCCGGCGGGGGCGCTGAAGCTGGTGAAGGGGATCAGGCAGCGGTTGGGGCGCTTCAGCCAGGGCCGCCAGAATGTGGAATCGAGGTTTCGCGCGCTGGCGACCAGCTGCTCCCGCCCCGGCGGCGGCGGAAAGCCCCAGACCATGGGGGTAATGACCCGGCGCCCGCCGCGCAGCCGGATGACCCATGCCGGCCGCCCCGGCGCGACGCCGCCATGCAGATCGAGCGCCGGATGCTCGGGCGTCGCCTGGAAGGCGCGCGCCAGCGCCTCCAGGGAAAGGTCAATGCGATAGGGAGCGGACATGGGGCTGGCGGATATTCCATGCGCCATGGTCAGGCGCGAGCATGTGGGGGAGCGGGAATGGTTGGGCAAGGCGCCCGGGGGGATCGCCAGCATGCCGCATTAAACCTTCCTTGACCATGCCGGGCGATATTTGCCGCATCCGCACTCTGCCGTTCCGGGGATGCTTCATGTTCGCGCGCCTTTGCATTCTCGCCACGGTCGCCGCCGCATTGGCCACGGTTGCAATGCCGCGGGCGCGGGCTGATGAGCCGGCCTATGGCCCCAACACCCATGAGCGCACGCTCCAGGCGCTGGCGGCCTACCAAAAGATCGCCAGCCAGGGCGGCTGGCCGAGGGCGCCCGCCAGCGTCATGGCGCTGAAGCCGCAGTCGCAGGGGCCGGACGTGACGGCGCTGAAGCAGCGTCTCGTCGCCAGCGGCGATCTGCCCGCCGCCGCGCTGCCGGGGGATGTCTATGACGCGGCGGTGGTCGAAGCGGTGAAGCGCTTCCAGCGCCGGCATGGTTTGTCGACCCTCGGCACGGTTGGGCGCCTGACGCTGAAGGCCATGAATACCCCGGTTGAGACGCGCATCAGCCAGCTCACCGCCACGCTGGAGCGCCTGAAGGGCAATGGCTTCGATTTCGCCCGGCGCTATGTGGTGGTGAACATTCCTGGCGCCAGTGTTGAAGCGGTCGAGGATGGTCAGGTGCGCCAGCGCCATCTCGCCATTGTCGGGCGGCCAGACCGGCCCTCGCCAGTGCTCCAGACCCATATCACCTCGGTGAACCTGAACCCGTACTGGACGGCGCCCATGTCGATCGTGAAGGCCGACATCATTCCGCGCATGCGCAAGGAGCCCGACTTTCTCGCCAAAGCGAACATGAAGCTGATCGGGGCCGGGAACCGGGAGATCGACCCGGCGAGCGTCGACTGGGCGACCCTGGTCAACCCCAATTTTTACGTGCGGCAGGAGCCTGGGCCCGCCAATTCGCTGGGCCAGCTCAAGATCGACATGCCCAACGGCGATGCGGTCTACATGCACGATACGCCAAAGAAGCTGCTGTTTCGCAGCGACGTGCGCTTCAACTCTTCGGGCTGCGCCCGCATCGAGGGCGTGCGCGATCTCGCCGCCTGGCTGCTGGAAGGAACGGAATGGAGCCGGCAGGCCATCGAGGACGGGATCACCCGGGGAGAGCGCAAGAACATCCTGCTGCGAAAGCCCGTGCCGGTGGCGTGGGTTTACCTGACCGGCTGGCAGGGCGCTGATGGCCAGACCCAGTTCCGCGACGATATTTATGGGCTCGACACCCCCATGGGCGTGGTGCTCTCCACCATCCAGCCGCGCACGCCAAGGCCCAGGGGGATCAGCGCCCCGCAGCCCGCCGTCACGCCGGTGACCGCGATCGGCGCCCCGGCTTTCCCGGCGAAAACCGCCAGTAACTGACCCTGGCGTTGCCGGGCTGGAACGTCAGGGGGCGTCGCGCTGGCGCGGCTGCGGCTCCGCCGGAAACCGCAGTTCCGCCCGCAGGCCGCCGCCGGCGCGGTTTTCCAGATGCAGCCCGCCCTTCATGCGCCGCAGGGCGAGATCGGCGATGGCGAGGCCAAGGCCACTGCCGGTGATCGTGCGGTTGCGACCGCGGAAAAAGCGATCGCGCGCCTTCGGCAATTCGTCCTCCGGGATGCCCGGGCCGTCGTCGTCGATGACGAGGCTGGCTCCATGCGGATCGCGGCGCAGCCAGCAGACGACGGGGCGTTCCGGCGGCGCATGCAACACGGCGTTTTCCAGCAGGTTTCGCGCCGCCAGCATGAACAGCGTCGCATTCACCGGCAGGGTCAGACCGGACAGTCCCGGGTCCAGGGTGATGGCGGCCGCTTTGGGGTGATGCTGACGGATATCGTCGGCCAGCGCCTGCAATGTCCTGCCGGCGTCGAGTTCGCCGCCGTCGCGGCCAAAGGCGCCGCTTTCGGTATTGGTCAGATCGGTCAGCTGCCGCACCAGCCGTGAGGTCCGGTCGACGCCGGTGATGATCTGGCGCAACGCATTGTCGCGCACGGTTGCGTCCCCGTGCCCCAGGACGATCTGCGCCTGGGTTTTCAGACCGGCGATCGGCGTGCGCAGTTCGTGGGCGGCGAAGGCGGTGAAGTCGCGTTCGTGCGCCCGGGCCGCCGCCACACGCGCGAACAGCCCGTTAAGGGCGCGGATCATCGGCCGTATCTCGGATGGGCTGTCATTGTCGGGCAGGGGGCTGAGATCGGAGGCGGGCCGCGCCGCCAGCGACCGCGCCATGGCGCTGAGCGGCGCCAGCCCCCGTTTGAGGCTGAGCCAGATCAGCCCCGCAAGAACCGGCAGAATGAGTAAAGCCGGGAGTGCGAGACCCCGGATCACATCGGCGATCAGCCGGTCGCGCACGCGCATGTTGTCGCCGACCAGCACGCGCATGCCGAGCGCCCTGTTCTCCACCGCATAGACCCGCCAGGTTTCGCCGTTCACCTGGGTGACGGAAAAGCCGGCGCCGCGATCGGTCAACGGTTGCGCCGGCGCGCCCTCCGAGCGACCAACAAGCCCCCCGTCCATGGCCCATATCTGGCAGGAGAGCTGGCGCTCATAGGGCGCGTGCATGGCGGCGATTTCGGCGATGCGGGCGGCCTTGCCGGCGTCCAGACCCTTTCTGCCATCGGCATCCTGGCGGGTGAGCAGCGAGCTGACCATGCGCGCCGCCTCGCTCAGGCGGGCGTCGAGCACCCGCTCCACCTGGGCGCGCGTGTCAAGGTAGATCCAGGCGATCGCCGACAGCCAGACGACGCCGGTAGTGAGCAGCAGGATCAGGAACAGCCGCGCGCGGATCGACGTCATGGCGCGGCCTCCATCAGCCGGTAGCCAACGCCACGCACGGTTTCGATCACGCCGGTCCCCAGCTTTGCGCGCAGGTTATGAATGTGCACTTCGATGGCGTTGCTGCCAATTTCCTCCTGCCAGCCATACAGCCGCTCCTCCAGCTGCGATTTTGACAGAACCTGTCCCGGCCGGTCGATCAGGGCGTGCAGAATGGCGAATTCCCGGCGGGACAGGCGCACCGCTTCCCCCGCCCGGCTGACGGTCATCGCCGCGGGATCAAGCATGACGTCGCGCCATTGCACGCTTGCGGTCGCCCGGCCAGCGGCCCGGCGGATCAGGGCGCGCAGGCGCGCGGCCACCTCATCCAGATCGAACGGCTTGCCCAGATAGTCATCGGCGCCGGCGTCGAGCCCGGCGATGCGGTCCGGCACGCTGTCACGGGCTGTCAGCAGCAGCACCGGCGTCGGCAGCTGGCGGGCCCGCGCCTCGGCGAGCACGTCGAGGCCCGAACCATCGGGCAGCATCAGGTCCAGCACCACGGCGTCGAAGGGGGCGGCGCGCAGGGCGGCCGAGGCGTCGGCGCAGGTGGCGACGGTTTCCACGGTGAAGCCGGCCAGCCCAAGGCCGACCTGCAGACCATCCATCAAAACCTCGTCGTCCTCGACAACCAGCACGCGCATGGCGCCTCCCATCGTTCCAGCCCGCCGGCAATCACCGCAGCCACCTTAAGCCAGCCTTAAGCTGCAAGGTCCGCAAAGCGGCAGGGCGGTCCCGGGTTCGTCATCCGCCAGACAGAAGGAGCATGAGAATGACTGTTACGCGACGCGGCGCAATCCTGGGCAGCGCGTCCCTGGCGGTGGGCGGTGTTTTCGCCGTGCTACCGGCGGCAGGTCCGTCCGTTCTCGCCAGCGAGATCGAGGTCACCAAAGAGATGATCCTCAACGATCCGGCGGCGCCGGTCGGCGGCAATCCCCGGGGCGACGTCACCATCGTCAACTTCACCGATTATAACTGCCCCTATTGCAAGAAGGTTGCGCCGGTGCTGGCGCGCGTCATTCGCGAGGATGGCAAGATCCGCCATGTCTACAAGGACTGGCCGGTGATCCGCCCCACCTCCATCGACGGCGCGCAACTCGCCATCGCCGCCAGATATCAGGGCCGCTATGAGATGGCCCACGCGGCCCTGATGAAGATCCCCGGCAGCGGCGTCACGCGGGAACAGATGCGCGCCGCCCTCGCGGCGGCGGGGATCGACATGAAGCAGCTGGACGTCGACCTCGCCGGCCGCCGCGCCGATATCGACGCGCTCATCAAGCGCAACATGGCGCAGGCAGACGCCCTCGGGCTGACCGGCACGCCGAGCTTCCTTATCGGCCCGTTCCGCGCCTCCGCGCTCGACTACCAGAGCTTTCGCCAGGCTATCGCCGATGCGCGCGCCAGACAGGCGGAAGCGAAATAAAGCCGCGGCGCCGCGCATCGCGGCAGGGCGGGCCCTTAAGCCGGCCTTAAGTCGCGGCGTCGAGGTCTTGGCCCATGTTGGACCTGCGTCGGGAGTTCACCTTGTCTCAAACCTTGTCCTGGCGGCGCCTCGCCGGCGCGCTGCTGGTCATGCTGGGCTGGCTGTCCGTCGCGCCCGCCACCGCCCAAGGCCTTGGCGCCGGAACGCGGCCCCTGCCGGCCGATCAGGCATTCCAGCTGTCGGCGGAGCGGCGCCATGACGGCGGCGTCCGCTTCGTATGGACGATCGCGCCCGGTTATTACCTGTACAAGGACAAGTTCGCCTTCCAGCGCGGCGGCGTCGATCTGCCCACGCCCGGGCTGCGGGGCGAGGCCAGCACGCTGGACGATCCGACGTTTGGCGTGACGACGGTGTTTCGCAACCGTGTCGAAGCCGAGGTTTCCTTGCCTGATGGAGGCGCCGGGGCCGTGGAGGTCGGGCATCAGGGATGCCAGGAGAACGGGATTTGCTATCCGCCAGCGGTCCGGCAGGTCGACCTCGCGACGCTCGCGGTTTCCGCGGCTCCCCGGCCAGCGGCCTCCATGGCGGACGCCTGGTTCGCGCCTGCGGCGAAAGCCCCGCCTGCCGCCGTCATCGCCGTGGACGATGACGGCGGCATGGTCAACGGGCTGCTGAAGCAGGGCGGCGCGCTGGTCGTGCTGGGCAGCTTCATGCTGTTCGGCGTGCTGCTGGCGTTTACCCCTTGCGTGTTTCCCATGTATCCGATCCTGGCCGGCGCCATCGCGCGCCAGGGCGAAGCGGTCACCGCTTGGCGCGGGTTTTCGCTGTCGCTTGCCTATGTGATCGCCATGGCGGCGGCTTTCGGCCTGCTTGGCGTGGCCGCCGCGTGGTCCGGCCAGAACCTGCAGATGGCGTTGCAGTCGCCGCCGGCCATCGTCGCAGTCTCGGCCCTGTTTGTGGCGCTTGCCCTGTCGATGTTCGGCCTGTTCGAGATGCAATTGCCGGCCGCATGGGTCAATGCGCTGGGCGGCCTGGGCCACGGGCGGCGCGGCTCGCTGGCCTCCGCCGGGCTGCTGGGCTTCACCTCGGCGCTGATCGTTGGCCCGTGCGTGACCGCGCCGCTGGCCGGCGCCCTGATCTACATCGCGCAAACAGGCGACGTTGTCCTTGGCGCGGCGGCGCTTTTCGCCCTGGGTCTTGGCAAGGGCGTTCCGCTCGTGGTTTTCGGTGCGCTTGGTCCCAGGGCGCTGCCCAGGCCCGGCCCCTGGATGGCGCGGGCGCGCCAGGGCTTTGGCTTTATCTTTATCGCCACCGCCATCTGGATGCTGTCGCGGATTATCCCGGCCGAAGCGGGGCTGGCGCTGTGGTCCGCCCTGGCGATCGGTCTGGCGGTCTGGCTTGGCGCATTTGAGGCGAGCCGGCCTGACGCGGGGCCATATGCCCGCGTCGCCAGGGCCGCCGGGCTCGTCGCGGCGCTTTATGGCGTCATTCTCGGCGTCGGCGCGGCGACGGGCGCCGGCGATCCGCTGCGCCCGCTTGCGCGTCTCGCACAGCGCGGCGGCGAATCTGTTCAGGCCGGAGAGCGCGCCTTCCATACGGTCGACAGCGAAACGGCCCTGCGGGCGCGCATGGCGGCGGCCAAAGACCGGCCGAGCCTGCTTTACGTTACCGCCGACTGGTGCGTCGCCTGCTCGGTCATCGAACGCGCCGTGCTGCCGGACGCCGCCGTCCAGTCCGCGCTGGGCCCATTCAATCTGATCCGGCTCGACGTCAGCGACAACGCGCCGGAGCAGCAGGAACTGATGCGAAGCCTGCAGGTGGCGGGGCCCCCGACCATGATTTTCGTCTCTCCTGAGGGTCGGGAGGCGTCCGGGACCCGGCTGGTGGGGGATGTGACGCGCGCGACGCTGCTGGCCTCGGCTGGCAAGGTGGAGGCAGCCCGGTGAACGCTGTCAGCATTGGTCCGCTGGTGTTCGCGTCCGATCGGCTGGCGGCGATCCTCGGCATATTCGCCTTCATGATCGCGGCGGCGATCCTCGCCGGGCGGATGGACCGCGCCATCAGCGCCTTTGCCAGCTGGGCGCTGGTCGCCGGGCTCGTCGCGGCCCGGCTGGGCCACGTGGCCTTGCACTGGCGCAGCTTCGCGGAGGAACCCTGGCGTGTGTTCGCCATCTGGCAGGGCGGCTTTGAGCCGCTCGCTGGCCTTGCCGGCGTGCTGCTGGCCGGCGCCTTGACAATCCGCTCATCCCTTGCAGGCATTGGCGCGGCGGCGGCCCTCGGCCTCGGGCTGTTTGTCTGGGCCGGCGCCGGCGCGCTGACGCAAGCGACGCTCGGCCAGCCAGCGCCGGCGGTGGCGCTCGAGCAACTCGATGGTCCGCCCATGGCGATCAGCGATGCGGCGGGAAAACCGGCCGTCGTCAATCTCTGGGCCAGCTGGTGTCCGCCCTGCCGCAGGGAAATGCCCTTGCTGGCGGAGACGGCGGCGCGCCGCGCGGACGTCACCTTCCTTTTCGTCAACCAGGGGGAGGAAGCGGCGACGATCCGCCGCTATCTGGCGCGCGACAGGCTTTCCCTCGGCAAAATCCTGCGCGACCGGTCGATGCAGACCGCGCGCCACTATGGCGTCCCTGGTCTTCCGGTCACGCTGTTCCTGCGGCCAGACGGGACGCTCGCCTCGCTGCACGTGGGCGAGATCTCCCGCGAAGCGCTCGAGGCGGGCATCGACCGGATCGCCGGCGCCCGCTGAGCGCCGCTCCCCAGTTCTTCAAACGCCATTGCGAAGGCATTTCATGACCATTTCCATCAGGGGCGGCGCGCTCCACGCCGCGATCATCAGCCTGGCGCTGGCCGGCTGCACGACCACATCCAATACCGCTTCCCGGGGGCAGCCGCAGCTGGACCCGCAGCGCGCCCTGGCGGTTGCAACCTACGCTGAACAGACGGATGGAAAATTCCCCATCCCGGCGGTGGACGTGACGCAGATGGAGACGCGCAATATCCGGCGTCAGGTCGATTATCCGACGCAACATCCACCGGGGACTGTCATCGTCGACACGAAAAACCGCTTTATCTACCTGGTCCAGGAGAACGGCAGGGCCATGCGTTACGGCGTCGGCGTTGGTCAGGAGGGGCTCGCGTTCAAGGGCAACGCCGAAATTGGCCTCAAGCGCGAGTGGCCGAACTGGGCGCCCACCTCCAATATGATCGCCCGCCAGCCAAAACGTTATGGGCCCGTGGCGGGCGGCGTGAAGGGCGGGCCGGAGAACCCGTTGGGCGCCCGCGCGCTTTATCTTTACCGGAATGGCAAGGACACCCTGTTCCGCATTCACGGCACCAATGAACCTGAAACCATCGGCCAGGCCATGTCCTCCGGGTGCATCCGCATGATGAACCAGGACGTCATAGATCTCTACAGCCGTGTCCCGGCCGGATCGAAGGTCGTGGTGTTGTAACGCCCCGCAAGCACGCCAACATATCCTGTGGCGCGCTGGCTTCCGGCGCCCAGCCTTGTCGTTTCAGCGCGGATCTGGCGTTCTGATCCTGTCCGACAGCAGGCGCAGGCCATTCAGGACCACGAGAACCGTGCCGCCTTCATGGCCTATGACCGCCAGGGGGAGCGGCAGATTGAAGAACAGACTGCCGGTGACCAGCACGAGCATGGCGCCGATGGCGAAAATGAAGTTTTGCCGGATGATCGCCACCGTGCGCCGCGCCAGGCGGTGCGCCTCGGCCAGTTTTTGCATGTTTTCCGACAGAAGGGCGACGTCGGCGGCCTGAAGCGCCACATCCGATCCGGCCGCGCCCATCGCGACGCCCACGTCGGCGCGGGCGAGGGCCGCGGCGTCATTCACCCCGTCGCCGACGAAGGCGACGGCGCCGTCGCGCGTAAGTTGGGCGATTGTTTCCACCTTGTCCTGCGGCAGCATGCCGGCGTGGATATCCTCTGGCGCGACGCCAAGCCCGGCGCCGATGCGTAACGCGACGGGCCTGCGGTCGCCGGTGAGCATGACGATCCTGCGGACGCCGCTATCACGCAATGCGCGCAGGGCCGGGGCGGAGGTGCCGCGCGCCTCATCCGCGACGGTCACCGCGCCAAGCACCGTCGGGCCGCGCCCGAGGTAGACGACCGTCTGTGCGCCTTCCGCCAGTTGCGTCAGGGCCGGATCGTCAATGGCGGCGCCCATGGCGGAAGCCATGCGCGTATTGCCGGCCCACAGCTGGCCGATGCTGTCGCGGCCGGTGATGCCGGCGCTTGGATGGGCGTTGACATCCATGACCGCGACATTCTTCAGCCCGCGCGCCTTTGTCTCGCGGAGGATGGCCGCGGCGATATGATGTTCCGAGTGGGCTTCAAGGCCGGCGAGCAGGGACAGGAAACCATCTTCATCGCCATCGCGCGCGACGACCTGGTTTACGGCGGCGCGTCCGGTGGTCAGGGTGCCGGTCTTGTCGAAGGCGAAGATCCTGACCGCCGCCAGGGTCTCGATGGCGCCGCCGCCCTTGAACAGCACGCCGCCGCGCGCCGCCGCGGACAGGGCCGACAATATGGCGGCGGGCGCCGAGATGACGATCGCGCACGGGCTGGCCGCGACAAGCAGCGTCGCCGCCCGGTACAGCGCCTGCTCCCAGTCCCTCCCCAGCAGGTAGAACGCCAGGAAAGCCAACGCCGCGCCGATGATGACCGCAACCGTATAACGTTGTCCAAACCACGCGCTGAAGCGCTCGGACGGCGCCCGGGCCTCCTGCGCCTCGGTCACCAGCCTGATCATCCGGGCGATGGTGCTGTCGGCGACGGTGTGGGAGACAACAACCTCCAGCACGCCGTCCAGATTGATGGTGGCCTCGAAAACCTGCTCGCCCGGCTCCTTGGAGACAGGCATGGACTCGCCGGTGATATTGGCCTCATCGACGCCGCCGCGACCATGGGCGATCACCCCGTCCGCCGGGACGCGCGCGCCAGGACGCAGGATCACCACATCGCCGACCGCGAGCTCCGGGGCGGGGATGTCAACGACAGAGCCGTCCGGCGCCTTGCGTAGCGCGGTCTCCGGCCGCAGCGCCATCAGCGCCTCGATGGCGCGCCGCGCCCGGCCCAGCGCCCGATGTTCAAGCGTCGTGGAGATGCTGAACAGGGTCAGCAGGACGGCCCCTTCCAGCGCTGCGCCAACAGCCGCCGCCGCGACAGCCGCGGTCACCATCAGCAGATCGATGTCCAGAACCCGTTGCCTGTACAGCGACGACAGGGCGCTCCATGCGGTTGGAACGCCTCCGGCAAGAAAGACGAGCGCGATGCCGGCACACTTCAACGACGGGTGGCCGGCCGGCGGCCACCAGGTTCCGGCCGCGGCCAGCAACAGACCCAGCACGGTCGCGAGCGACAGGCATGTGGGGAGATCGAACGAGATACGCTTCATGCACGGATGGTCCAGGTCAAGGTCGGGGCCATGCAAAACACTACGGCCTGAACGCCTGCTGACAATCCCTCCCGGCCGTCCTGGCGGATGCACGCGAATTCCTGTCCTGGGATCACCGCCGGCGCAGCGCCCGGGTATCAGCGCGGGCGCGCCGTTTGGACATCATCCTGAAAGGCTGCCGCGGGGCTGTTTCCTGATCAGGCGTGTCCGGGCGTGTTCACGGATGCTTCGCCCAGCGATCGTTCGCCGCTTTTTTCGGCAGGGTGCTTCGCAATTGGGGCCGACGTGCGATCGGGCGTAATTGACAAAAATCTTTTATTTCCAAATGGATAAATGAGATTTCCACGGCAAGACCCAAAGGGTGGGCGTGAATTTTCAGCTTGTGCTTCCACTGAAAATTATCTTTGTATAATGGCTAAGTTACAAATCTATTTGGAGCCGCTACGCTCCCGCGACAGAATCTCGAACTGATTGGTTGGCCATGCTGACGCAGCAGATCATCAACGGACTCATGCTGGGCGCCATCTACATGCTGGTGGCGGTCGCCTTTACCCTGGCGATCGGCGTCCTCAACTTCCTCAATTTCTCCCTTCCCGGCCTGTTCATGGTCGGCGGCATGGCGACGTATGGCTTCATCAGGATTGGCTGGCCATGGTTCTTCGCCATCGGCGGCGCGCTGTTCCTCGCAGCGCTGGTCTCCCTGCTCGTCGAACGGCTGGCCTACCGGCGCGGCGAAGGGGCGGAAGCCGACGTGCCCCTTGTGTCGTCCCTTGGCTTCCTGGTGCTGCTCGAGAACCTCATGCTGGTGCAGTACGGCTCTGACCAGCAGGCGTTTCCCGCGCTACTGCCCGACATGAACCTGCGCGTCGGCGGGCTGGTCATCGGCATCGCCCAGATCATTTCCCTGGCGATCTCCGTCATTCTCGTCGCCTGGCTGTCCTGGTTCCTCAAGCGCACCAACGCCGGGCGGCGCATCCGCACCGTGGCCGAGAACCGCGAAACCGCCCAGCTCCTCGGCGTCAACATCCGTCGCCTCGTGCCGCAACTGTTCGTGGCCAGCGCGCTGCTGGCGGCGGTGGGCGGCGTGCTGTTCGCCGTCAACTACCAGCAGGTTTCGCCCTGGATGGGCGAGGGGCCGGGCTTCAAGGGCGTGGCCGCCATGATCATCGGCGGTATGGGCTCCATCTGGGGCAGCGTGATCGGCGGTCTGCTGATCGGCTTCGCGGAAGTGCTGTCCATCACCTTTATCGGCGCGGACGTTGTCAACATCACGGTTTACGGCCTGCTGCTCCTGATCCTCATCGTCCGTCCGCAGGGCCTGCTCGGCAAGCCTCCGGCAAGGGAGAAGCTGTGATGAGCGGGTATCTCACCGGCGTCCTCGTCGTTCTCGCCTTCAATGTCATCGCCGCCTACGCCGTCTATCTGCCGATGGCCGCGGGGCAGCTCAACCTCGGCATCGCCGGCTTCATGGCGATCGGCGCCTATGGCGCGGCGTTCCTGACCAACGAATATGGCTGGTCAATGCTGGCGGCCGTGCCGGTCGCCAGCGCCGCCGCCGGCCTTGTCGGTCTGGTGATCGGCTTCCCGGTGCTGCGCACGCACGGCATCTATCTGGCGCTGGCGACGTTTGCCCTCGGCCAGGTCATCGCCGCCGTCTTCCTGAACCTGGAGGTTGTCGGCGGCGCGGCGGGCTACACCCTCAGCGCCTATGCGGGGCCATACGTGGTGTTCGCCGCCGCCATCGGCGTGGTGCTGGTCATGCTCTACCTGTCGCGGACGCGCTTTGCCCTTTACCTCACCGCGGTGAAGAGCGACCCCACCGTGGCCGACCTCATGGGCATCTCGGTGCGCGGCGTTCAGGTGGCGGCTTTCGCGCTTGGCGCCATGGTCGCCGGCTTTGGCGGCGCTTTCTACGCCCTGCACTACAACTTCGTCGAGGCGCAGCACTTCAACGTCCTGCTCAGCGTGTTCACCGTGCTCTACGTGCTGTTTGGCGGCGCCCAGACGGTGTGGGGCCCGCTGGCCGGCGCCATGTTCTTCACGCTCGCGCCGGAGGCGCTGCGGTTCGGCGAGCAGTGGCGCTACGCCATCTTCGCCCTGTTCATCATCCTGTTCATGGCCATCCGCCCGCAGGGACTGATCACAACTTCCCTGTTCCAGGGCTTCCGCCGCCGTTCGAATGAGGCTTCCCCATGAGCAGCCAGGCGACAAGCACCGGCGGCGCGGCGCCGGAAGCCGCGCCTGTGGCCCTGGCGGTCACGGGAATCAGCAAGTCCTTCGCTGGCGTCCATGCGATCCGCAACCTCAGCTTCGTTGCCCGCAAGGGCGAGGCGACGGCGCTGATCGGCCCCAATGGCGCCGGCAAGACCACCGTGTTCAACCTGGTGAGCGGCGTCTATGGCGTTGACGCGGGCGCGGTCACCGTCAACGGCGTCGACGTCACCCACATGCCGTCGCGCCGGCGGATCGGCTGCGGCATCGCCCGCAGCTTCCAGAACGTGCGCCTGATGGACCATCTGTCGGTGCTGGAAAACCTGCTGGTCGGCCAGCACATCCGCGCCGCGTCGCTGACGGATCTGCTGACGCCCTACCGTCTGTTTCCCAATCATCGCTGGAGGCAGGAGGCCCGTCAGGCCCTGGCTGACAATGGCCTGGAGCGCTACGCCAACGAGACGGTGAGTGGCCTGCCCTATGGCGTGCGCAAGCGCGTCGACCTGGTGCGGGCGACCCTCGCCGGGGCCTCGATCCTGCTGCTGGACGAACCGGCCGCCGGCCTGAACCCCAGCGAAACCAACGATCTGCGCGACCATCTCAACCTGCTTGTCGCCCAGGGGCTGACCCTGGTCATCGTCGAGCATGACATGCACTTCATCGACAGCATCTGCAGCAATGTCGTGGTGCTGAACTTCGGCGAGAAGATCGCCGAAGGCCCGCTGTCCGTCGTCCGTCAGGACCCGGAGGTGCGGCGCGCCTACATCGGCGATGGGGAGAACTGAGCCATGGCCCTGCTCGAAGTCTCGGATCTCTCGGTCCAGTATGGCCGGGTCACGGCGTTGGAAAAGGTGAGCCTTACGGTGCGTGACGGCGAGATCGTCACGGTGCTTGGCGCCAATGGCGCCGGCAAGAGCACCTTGCTCAAGGCCATCCTCGGCGCTGTGCCGGCGCGCGGCGGCGGCGTGACCTTTGATGGCGCCGACATCACCGCCAGGCCCACCCATGAGCGCATCGCCCGAGGCCTGTCGCTGGCGCCGGAGGGGCGACGGATTCTCATCTCCCTGTCCATCGAGGAGAACCTGTTGCTCGGCGCCCACATGCGTCGCGACGCCGCCGCGGTGCACCGGGAAATGGACGCCATTTACGCGCGTTTCCCCAACCTCGCCGAACGGCGCCACATGCTCGCCTCGTGCCTGTCGGGCGGCGAGCAGCAGATGCTGGCGATCGGCCGGGCCATGATGGCCAAACCGCGCCTGCTGCTGCTGGACGAACCCTCGTTGGGGCTGTCGCCGCTGTTTGTGCAGAAGCTGTTCGAACTCATCCGCGAGCTGAACGCCGGCGGCCTCGCCATCCTGCTGGTTGAACAGAACACCGGCAAGGCGCTCGGCGTCGCCCATCACGCCACGGTGCTCGAACTTGGTCGCGTCGTCATGGCGGGCGAGCCGGCGGCGCTCGCCGCCGATCCCCGCCTGCGCGAGGCCTATCTGGGAGACGGCGGCTGAGGCCAGCTTTCTTCCCAATTTTCCCAGAAACGCCCGGGCGCGACCCCGCCCAGACGAGGAGACGATCATGAAGTTTGTTCTTCCCGGCGCCGCAACTGCGACCGCCCTCGCGCTTGTGCTTGGCTGCAACGGCGCCCAGGCGGCCGACGATCTGGTGCTCGGCTTTCTGACAGCCAGGAGCGGACCTTACGTCAGCCTGTCGAATACCAATGAAGCAGCGGTCCGGATGGCCGTTGACGAGGTCAACAAGGCCGGGGGCGTCAACGGCAAACAGATCAGGATCGTCACGTTCGACACGGCCGGCGACCCGAAGCAGGCGGCGACCGGCGTGCGCCAGTTCGCCAATGACAACGGCGCCCTCGCCGTTATCGGGCCGTTCTCATCCTCGGAAGTGCGCACGGCTTTCCCGGTCGGCGAGCGGTCGGGCATCGCCGTGATGTCGAACTCGTCCTCGGCGCCGGGCCTGACGAAGGGCTTCTCCTACGCC
The DNA here is from genome assembly GCF_004342915.1 of Camelimonas lactis. Classification (GTDB taxonomy): domain Bacteria; phylum Pseudomonadota; class Alphaproteobacteria; order Rhizobiales; family Beijerinckiaceae; genus Camelimonas; species Camelimonas lactis. The sequence goes on along the minus strand of NZ_SLWL01000018.1, from coordinate 25,027 downwards.
TTCCGCAACACGGTTGACGAGGGCAAGGCGATCGACGCCGTCATGGCGTCGCTCAGGGACAAGAAGCTCCCCATGGCCACTGGCGCCGTCGCCTACGCCACGGACGACACCGTCTCCAAATCCGTCGGCGCGAAAGTGGCGCCGGAACTGTTCAAGACCTATGGCGTGGAGCTGAAGGGTTCGGTCGATTTCCAGTTCGCGGCTTTTGACCTGTCGCCCCAGGTGTCGCGGCTGAAGGGGATGGCTCCGGACGTCATCGGCATTGGCGCGCCGCCCGAAGGCGCCATCAACCTCTCGCGCGAGATGAAGCGTCAGGGACTGAAGGCGCGGGTGATCGGCGGCACCACCATCGCCGATCCCGAGCTGCCAAAGCGCATGGAGGGCGCGGGCGAGGGGCTGACCATCGGCACCACCTTTTTCCATGACGTCAATGACAGGACCCGCGCCTTCACCAAGGAATTCGGCGAGCGCACCAGGGCGGCGGGCCTCAATCGCCACGAACCCAACCAGATGGACGCCTCGGCCTATGACATCGTGCTGATCTACGCCGAAGCCATGAAACGGGCCAACGTCTCTGGCGACAAGGCCGGGCTGGAGAAGGAGCGCACCGCGATCCGTGATCAGGTCACGGCGCTGAAGAAGTTCCCGGCCCTTGAAGGCGAAATTTCGTTCGTCAACGGCGACTCGGTGAAGCCGATCTATGTGCTGGAAGTGAAGGGCGACGCGTGGAGCCTGTTTGACACCCGCAAGCCCGAATAAGCGGCGCACACGCCCGCCGCTTCCGCCGGCTCCGGCCGGCGTGGGGCGGCGGGGCCCTTCATCGCAGTTTCCGACCCAGCGCGTTCGCGCCCCTGCGCCAGGGATGGCGCAGGCCCACAACCAGGATATGCACATGTCTGGCCAGAGCCTCAATTTTTCGGTGCACCGGCGCGATGGCGTCGACGCCGTGACGCTCACGATCAATCACTTCGTCATCGCCGGCTGGACTGGCCGCGACAAGGCCGCCGTGGAGAAGCACATTGCCGAACTGGAAGAGCTGGGCGTGAAGCGGCCAGCGTCGATGCCGGTCTACTATCGGGCGTCATGCGCCCGTCTCACCCAGGCGCCGGCCATCGAATGCACCGGCCCCGACTCCAGCGGCGAAGTTGAGTTCATGCTCGTCGAAGCCGGCGGCGAGCGCTATCTTGGCATTGGCTCGGACCATACGGACCGCACCGTGGAGGCTTATGGCATCACCGTTTCCAAGCAGGTGTGCGACAAGCCGGTTGGCCGCGACCTGTGGTTGCTGGCGGACGTGACGCCGCATTGGGACCAGCTGATGTTGCGCTCATGGGCCGTCATCAACGGCGAGCGCGTGCTTTACCAGCAGGGGTCCGTCGCCACGATGCTGCCGCCCGGGGAGGTTCGGGCCGGATATAATGACGACGCCAGCCTGGCGGCGGGCTCGGCCATGCTGTGCGGCACGCTGGCTGCGATCGGCGGCATCCGCTCCGCGTCGCGCTTTGAGTTCGAGATCGAGGATCCGGTGCTGGGCCGGAAAATCCAGCACGCCTATGACGTGGTGGAGTTGCCAGTCGTGGGTTGAGCCAGGGCAGGGCGGCGAACGTTCGCCGGCCAGGAGATGCGTACAAGGCGGCCCGGCGGGCCGCCTTTTTTGTCCCGCGTCGATGGCCTGGCGACGCCCCGGCTAGATGTGGGGCGGTGGCAAGACGTCGGAGTGAGCGCGACCTGGGCGCGATCTGGGCGTGACCTGAGCGTTAACAAGCGCTGACCAGCAAAAAGCGCGGCCCCTGGGGGGAGGGCCGCGCTCTTGTCATCTGCCGTCAGGAGGGGCTGAGCGGTCAGGGACCTGGAAATCCGCTACGCCGGGCGGAAAAGCCGCTCCATGCCGGCGGCGATCGCCAGGATGCGGCGATCATTGCCCGAGACGCCGGCAATGGTCAGCCCGACGGGCGGGCCGTCTTCGGCGCCGATCGGCAACGACACGGCGCAACCATCAATGACGTTGATTAGCGTCGCGTTGCGCAGCGCCAGCAGATTGGCGGCGGTGTAGGCGGCGTCGCCATTGTCGACCGGCGTTTCGCCAAGGTCGGCGATCCGCGGCGGCAACATGGCCACTGTCGGGAACACGACCGCGTCGTAATCGGTGAAACGGGCGTTGGCCCGCGCGGCGATCGACCTGCGATGGGCCAGCAACTGGATGTAATCGGCGGCGCTCTGGTCGCGGCCGCGGCTGATGCGACCAAGGACCCGTGGATCGTAACCGTCGGCGCTGCGCGCGATCAGCTCGCGATGCCAGGCATAGCTCTCGGCCGCCGTGAAGCCGCCCTTGCTGTTCATGGGGGCGATCTCGGACAGTTCCGGCGCCTCGATTTCGGTGATGGTCGCCCCGGCCTCGGCAAATGCTTCAAGCGCGGCGGCAAAGGCGATCGCTACGTCGGGGTCAAGCCCATCCATGGCCACGGTGCGCAGCACCGCCAGGCGCAGGCCAGCCAGCGCTGCCGGTTTCAGCGCGCGCGCCGGCTCGCCCGCCAGCACCGCGTCAAGCACGGCGCAGCAATCGACGCTGGCGGCCAGCGGGCCGACGGAGTCGAGGCTCGGCGACAGCGGCGTGCAACCATCCTGCGGCACGCGGCTGGCGGTCGGCTTGTACCCGACAATGCCGCAGAACCCCGCCGGTATGCGGCAGGAGCCGCCCGTATCGGTGCCAAGCGCGGCGAAAGCCATGCCATCGGCAACCGCGACGGCGCCCCCGGAGGTCGAGCCGCCCGACACGCGCCCTTCATCGCGCCGCCAGGGCGTGCGCGGATTGCCATAGTGCGGGTTCATGCCCAGGCCGGAATAGGCGAATTCGGTCATGTTGGTGCGGCCAATATGGATGAAGCCCGCGGCGCGCAGGCGCGCCACGGCCACCGCGTCCTCCGTCGCCGGACCCCGGTCCGCCAGGACGCGCGACCCGGCGGTGGTCACTTCCCCGCGCACGTCGAACAGGTCCTTGGTGGCGATGGGGATGCCGGCAAAGGGCGTTGGCGCCATGCCGACGGCCCGCAGCCGGTCCATGGCGTCCGCGGCCGCCAGCGCGGATTCCGTCGCCACCGAGATAAAGGCGCGGGCGCCTTCTCCGGCGGGCGCCGCGATCCGCGCGAGGCACTGCTCAACGAGCTGGCGCGACGTAACGGCGCCGCTGGCGAGATCACGGGCCAGGGAAGCGAGGGTGGGCCTGGAAGCAGACATGGAAGGCTCCGCGACAGGAGTGGAATTCAGGAACGGGCGCCACCGCGCGCCACGCTGGAACCGCATCGCCATGGAACCAAGGCTCCCGCGATGGGCAACGGCGCTGGCCGACGCCAGCGCCCCGCCAGGGCTCAGACCGGGTCGAAATAGTGGATTTCGAGCAGCAGGCAGCCTTTTTCCGACCTGAACGGGCCGTGCCAGGCTCCCGGCGGGCGACAGGCGTAGGTGAAGGGCTGGAATGATTCCCCGCCTTCGCCATTGACGTCGTTGCCGACGGTCAGATCGCCTGAAACCAGAAACACCTCTTCCCAGTATTCGTGCACGAAAGGCGCGGTCGTGAACACGCCCGGGTCAAACCGCAGCAGGCGCGTGCGCGTGCCGGCGCGGTTTTCTTCGTCCAGCGCCCCGGACAGGATCTTCTGCTTGATGCCGCTGGGATAACCGGGTGGGGTTTCCCAACCCGCATCCATGTCCAGCGTGTGAAATTCGTCGTGGGTCTTGTTGACAGGCATGGTGAGCCTCCGCTCGAACGTCGCGGAAGGGCGGCGCCCTTCCGCATTCCATGGCGCGATTGACTGATGGCCGGCGGGACGGACGTCTTACCCGGCGGCGAGACTGACGCCGGGGAGCTCATCCGCCAGGTCGTAGGAATCGATGATGTTTTTCACCAGCGCCTCGGCCTTGCCCCAGTCATAGGTGCGGAAGGAGTGGCCCTTCGTCACGAAGCCGGCGCCGGCGTAGAACATTTCATACTGGGCGTGGCGCGAGGCGAACTCGGAGCCGACGGCGTCCCAGGCCAGCTTGTAGAACTTCACCTTGTCGATGGCGCTGGCGGCGGGCGACTGCTGGGTTTTGCCGATCAGGCGCGCGACTTCCGGGTTGCTGAAGTCCTGAACGGACGAGGGCAACATGATCATGCCGCCGCCGGCCAGCTCACGCAGCGTGTTCAGAATCTTGCCGTACAGCGGCTGGGTCAGCACCTGCGCGGCGTAAAGGGTGTGGCGATCCGGGACGAAGTAGGGGCCATGGTGGTAGCCCTTGGCCTCCATCGCCGCGACCAGGGCGTCGACCATCGCGCCTTCCGCCGCCAGCACGCCCAACATTTCCCGGACCTGCGGGAAGTTGGCGACGCCGTTGATGGCGGCGATGCGATGGGCGAGGCCGAGCAGGAAGCGCACCTTCACCGAGAGGCGAATCTGCGCCTGGTAGTTCTGGTAAACGTGGGCCGGGGTGGCGTTGAACTGCTTCGAGGTCATCTCGATGGAGTCGACCACGAAAACCCGGTCCCATGGCACCTTCACGTCATCGAAGTACAGGACGGCGTCGTTTTCATCGAAGCGGCTGGACAGCGGGTTGTCGAACACCGACTGGCTGGAGGCCTCATAGGACTTCCGCGACAGGATCTTCAGACCCCTGGCGTTCATCGGAATTGCGAAGGAGACGGCGTAGCGTTCGTCGCCAGGCTGCAACGGCTGGATGCAGGTGACGAACACTTCATTCGCCATGATCCCGCCTGTCGCCAGCATCTTGGCGCCGCGCACGGTGATGCCTTCCGCGTCCTGGTCGACAACGCCGGCCGACAGGTACGGATCGGCCTGCTGGGCGGCGCTTTTCGAGCGGTCCGCCTGCGGGTTGATGATCACATAGGTCAGGTAAAGGTCGTTGTCGCGGGCGTAGGCGTAGTAATCAGCCAGGGCTTTGGCGCGCGCCGGATTGTACGCCTCGAAGACGTCCAGCCCCATGTACATGCCGGAGATGCACGACGCCACGTGGTCGGGCGCCCGGCCGAGAAAGCCGGCGTGCAATTCGGTCCAGGCCTCAAGGCCGGCGCGGCGGCGCTTCAGCTCTTCGTAGCTCTTCGGCAGCTCCCAGATACGATTGGCGCGATGCCCCGCGCCGGTGTCGAAGGTCATGAGCTCGCGGTTTCCCGGCGCGCTCTGGAAATCGAACATCTGGCCAACGGAGGCGACCGCGCCCCGGTAAGCGGGATGAACAGTCGCGTCGGCGACGCGCTGGCCATCGAGATAGATCTCGCGGCCGTCCTGGAGGCTGGCGATGTGCTGTGCGCCGGTCTTGATCATGGCGTGGCTCCTGAAAACATGGTCTGGCGGCGGGCGCGGCGCTCAGGCGCCCGCATCGGCAAGCCGGCAATACCGGCCCCGGAAAAAGATGAGCGGTTCGCCCTGGGTGGCGGAAAACGACACCACGCGGGCAAGGAAGATCACGTGGTCGCCGCCGTCATGGCTCGCATATGGCGCGCATTCGAAGTGGGCGAGCGCGCCCTCGATCAGCGGGGCCCCGTGCAGTCCCGGCCGGTGATTCACGTCGGCCCACTTGTCGGATGAGGCCCGCGCGAACCGGTCGGAGATATGTTGCTGGGCGTCATCCAGCACATTCACCGCATAGCTCTGCGCCGATTGCATCGCCGGCAGGCTCCATGCGGAGCGCGCGACGCTGAACAGCACCAGCGGCGGGTCGAGCGAAACGGAATTGAACGAGGTCATCGTCATGCCGATCACCGCGTCGTTGGCGCCCCGGGCGGTGACAACGGCAATGCCAGTGGCGAAATGGCCAAGCGCCTGCCGGAAGGCGCGTGGATCAATGTCCTTGGCCAGCGGTTGGTTTGGGATCATGGGGCGTCTCCAGATCGCGGCTGTCGTCATTACCTTTGATATAAAGGTATTATGCAAATCTAATTTATGTCAATCAACCCGGCGCCTCTTTCCTGGGCGCCAGGGCCGGATTTTTCCCGATTGCCCGGCAGGGCCTAAGGCGTTAGGGCATTGGGCAGGGCACGGAGGTGTAGGAACGCATGGTTCGCCAGACAAAACGGGATCCCGGCCACCAACCGGCGCGACCTTTGACGGTCTCTCGTCCCAGTTTGCTCCGCGACGGCTCCGACGAAGCATTTCGCGCGATGATCCACGACATGCTGGGCTTCGCGGCGCGCATCCAGGAAGTCCGCGCCCGGCTAGGCGCCCTGATCTCGCTGTCTGGCTCGCAGTACACAATTCTGGTGGCGCTGGCGCAGTTTCAGGGAAAAGAGGGCGTCGGGGTCAACACCATTGCCGGGCATCTTCATCTCAGCGGCGCCTTCGTGACCATCGAGGTCAACAAGCTGGTCGCCGCCGGCTTCGTGAAGAAGGAAACCAACCCGGCGGACCGCCGGCGCGTCGTGCTGACGGTGACCCCCTATGCCGAGAAGCAACTTGCGCTTCTGACGCGCGTGCAGCGTCCGGCCAACGACGCCCTGTTCGAGGCGCTGTCCGCGGAGGACTTCGATGTCCTGCGCCGCATTCTTCCCGAGCTTGTTGTCTGCGCCGACCGCTCACTGCGCCTGATCGATTTCATGGCGCAGGACAGCGGCGCGCAGGGCGAGGCCGGAAGCAGCTAATCCGGTCGTGGGGCGTGGTCGCGCGCCTGCGGGCGCGCGATGTTACCGGTTCTCCGAAGCGAAGCCGGCGCTTCTTGCGCAATATGACGTTGCTCCGGCGCTGCCGGCCCGGGCAACGGCCCGCCATATCCCCCGCGTCTGCGCTGCAAGCCCTGGATTCTCGCCCAAACGCGGCCTGGTCCACCATCCTGTTCGCGGGCCCAAAAAAAGGCGGCGCCCCAAAAAGGAGCGCCGCCGCGCACGGGTCCTGGCTCATGTCAGGCCGGCGATCAGAACGTAGCCCTGATCAACAGGCCCTGGCCGTGAGGCTGTTTTCAGTAATGCACTGAGCGGAAGCCGGGCAGGGCGGCTTTCGGCGGCGCAAACTTGGTCAGGTCGATGCCTTCGACCGCCGCCTTGTACTCCGCCGTGCTCGGCGTGCGGCCGAGGATGGCGGACAGCACGACGACAGGGGTCGACGCCAGCAGCGATTCACCCTTCTTCTCGGCGGAATCCTCAACGACGCGTCCCTGGAACAGGCGGGTCGAGGTGGCCAGGACGGTGTCGCCCTTCTCGGCCTTCTCCTGGTTGCCCATGCACAGGTTGCAGCCCGGGCGCTCCAGATAGAGGATGTTCTCGTACTCGGTGCGCGCCGCGTTCTTCGGCTGGTTGTCGTTGAACTCAAAGCCGGAGTACTTCTGGAGAATCTCCCAGTCCCCCTCGGCCTTCAGTTCGTCGATGATGTTGTAGGTCGGCGCAGCGACCACGAGCGGCGCCTTGAATTCCACCTTGCCGTTGGCCTTTTCGAGGTTCTTCAGCATCTGGGCCACGATCTTCATGTCGCCCTTGTGCACCATGCATGAACCGACGAAGCCGAGGTCCACCTTCTTGTCGGAGCCGTAATACGACAGCGGCCGGATGGTGTCGTGGGTGTAACGCTTCGACACGTCGGCGTTGTTCACGTCCGGGTCGGCGATCATCGGCTCGTCGATGAGGTCCAGATCAACAACGACCTCGGCGAAATACTTCGCGTTGTCATCTGGCCGCAGCGCCGGCTTCTCGCCCGAGCGGATTTCGTTGATGCGGGCGTCGGCCCTGGCGATCAGGCCCTTCAGCGTGCCGGCGGCGTTGTCCATGCCCTTGTCGATCATGGTCTGGATGCGCGACCTGGCGATTTCCAGCGACTCGATCAGCGTCTCGTCCTGCGAAATGCAGATCGAGGCCTTGGCCTTCATTTCGGCCGTCCAGTCGGTGAAGGTGAAGGCCTGGTCGGCCAGCAACGTGCCGATGTGGACTTCGATGATGCGGCCCTGGAAGACGTTGTCGCCGCACTGCTTGAGCATCTGCGCCTGGGTGGCGTGCACCACGTCGCGGAAATCCATGTGCGGCTGCATCGCGCCCTTGAAGGTCACCTTGACCGACTGCGGGATCGGCATGGTCGCTTCGCCCGTGGCCAGCGCCAGCGCCACGGTGCCGGAGTCGGCGCCAAAGGCCACGCCCTTGGACATGCGGGTGTGGCTGTCGCCGCCGATGATGATCGCCCAGTCATCCACGGTGATGTCGTTCAGCACCTTGTGGATCACGTCCGTCATCGGGTGATACACGCCCTTCGGGTCGCGGGCGGTGATCAGGCCGAAGTTGTTCATGAAGCTCATCAGCTTCGGAATGTTGGCCTGGGCCTTCTTGTCCCAAACCGACGCCGTATGGCAGCCAGACTGGTAGGCGCCGTCCACGAGCGGCGAAATGACGGTGGCCGCCATCGCCTCAAGCTCCTGCGCGGTCATCAGGCCCGTGGTGTCCTGCGAGCCAACGATATTGACCTTGACGCGCACGTCCGACCCGGCGTGCAGCACCTTGCCGGGCGTCACGCCGACAGCGTTGCGGTTGAAAATCTTCTCAACCGCCGTCAGGCCCTGGCCCTCGACGGAGATTTCCTTGTTCGGCGCGAACACCGGGGTCGGCTCGACGCCGAGGGTCTCTGCCGCGAAAGTCTGGAGCTTCTTGCCGAAGACGATGGCGTAGGAGCTGCCAGCCTTCATGAACTCCATCTTCTGGGGCGTGAAGGAGGCGGCGATGTCGACCAGCTCATTGCCGTCCGCATCGCGCAGCTTCCTGGTCTTCGTGTCGATGATGAGAATCCGCCCGGTTTCCACGGAGAACTGCTGCTCCAGGATCGGGTTGCCGTCGGCGTCCAGCACCGGCTTGCCGTCAGCGCCGGTTTTCCGGGTCCAGTTCTTCAGGTTGAGGCCGATGCCGCCGGTCACGTCCACGGTGGTCGCGAAGATTGGCGAAATGCCATTGGTGCCGGCGACGATCGGCGCATAATTCACGAACGGAACGTAAGGGCTGGAGGGCTTGCCGGTCCACAGGGCGACATTGTTCACGCCGGACATGCGCGAGGAGCCAACGCCCATCGTGCCCTTCTCGGCGATCATCATGACCCGCGCGTCCGGATGCTGCTTCTGCAGCGCGACGATCTCCTGCTGCGCTTCCGGCGAGATCATGCACTGGCCGTGCAGTTCGCGATCCGAGCGCGAATGGGCCTGGTTGCCGGGCGACAGGAGGTCGGTCGAGATATCGCCTTCGGCGGCGATGAAGGTGACGACCTTGATCTCTTCGTCCACGTCGGGAAGCTTGGTGAAGAATTCGGCCCGGGCGTAGCTCTCAAGCACGCTCTTCGCGATCGCGTTGCCCGCCTTGTAAGCGTCACGCAGCCGGAACATGTCGGCGTCATACAGGAAGACCTGGGTCTTCAGCACATCGCCGGCCTGGGCGGCCATGGCGGCGTCATCACCGAGGGCGACGTCGAGCAGCACCTGGATCGACGGGCCGCCCTTCATGTGCGACAGCAGCTCGAGGGCGAAGGCCGGGGTGATCTCGGGAACGACGGTCTCGCCGAGGATGATCTTCTTCAGGAACGCGGCCTTGACGCCAGCAGCGCTCGTGGTGCCCGGCAGCGTATTGTAGATGAAGAACCTGAGCGCGTCGGCCCGGTGTTCGTTGCCGGCGTCCTCAATCAACGCGATGATCTCGGCGGTGAGGGCGCCATCGTCGATCGGCTTGGGTGCGAGGCCCTGGCTCTCCCTGCTTTTGATCTCGGCCAGATAATCCAGGTAGAGGGTCATCGCAATTCCACCGTCATGGGGGTGCGTGGCGCCCATGGCGGCGCCAGCAACCGCTAATATTAATCGGCCGCGGCTACCTGGCTGCGATCAGCATGACATGTCGTGGCCAGGTAAGCCGTGCGGCGTCCGGATGTTTCAGAATGCGGATGCGTCGCCGCTCGCGCACTCCGGTTTGTCGGGGCTCCGAGTACGCCAACCAGCGCCGACTGACAAGGCGCCCCATTTCGGGAGAAAACTGTTCTTTAAAATCAGCTGCCAGGCCGCCAGGGCCGGTATGACGCGGCTTCCTGAATGTCGTTCATGCAGGCCGCGGGCGCGCCGTCTCATGCGCTCCGCATGGCCGGGAAGACGTCACCTGGCGGGTCCGGGATGTCCCGATGGCGCGCTTGCGAACTCCTGCAGGTGCGTCTGGAAATCGCTGGTATGCAATTTGCCTGGATGGGTCCTCGCCCCCTCATGCCGGGCCTCGCTGGGCGTGATGCCGAAGCGCGCGCGGAAGTTGCGGAGCAGCTGGTTGCTGCTGGAAAATCCCATGCTGTAGGCGATATCCGCAATCGACCGCGATGAAGGTCCCGCCCGGAGCAGTTCGAGAAACGCGGCGTCCAGCCGTTTGTCCTGCACCACCCTGGCGACGCCGCCATCGGCCGCGAAGGCCCGGTAGAGATGGGCGCGCGACACATTGAACCGCCGCTGGATGACGTCCGGCGTCAGCTCCCCGGAGCCCAGGTTCTGTTCAATGAATGTTAACACCCGCTGCCGTAACGTGGCGCCAGCGGGCGCGGGCGCCGCCACGTGCGCCAGCGCTTCGCCATTGAGCGCGCCAGCCAGCAGCACAATCAGAGCCTCCTGGGCCGCAAACGCCTGCGCCGTGGCCAACGGCTCTTCCAGCGAAACAAGTTGCGCGAGATAGTGCGTTATGAGCTGTGTCACCGGCCAGTCGCCCCTGAGGTGCGCCCCGTGCAAATTCCTGTACCCGGTGGTTTTTTCCAGCTCCCGGCGCGGAATCACCACGGAAAATCTGGAGCCGGCGTCAACCTCGCTGCTGAGTGGCTGGGCCATGTCCTGCACGAAGATGTCGCCCGGCGCGGCGTTGACGTCGGTCCCGTTGAAATCGGCCGTCATCCCGCCGGAGGTCAAAACCTGAATCATATAAAAATCGAGGTCTGTCTGAAGTATCAGCCGACGATTCCGATCATACCTCTGTGCATTAAATGTTGTTTCGCCAACCAACAGGGCGCCTAGCGGACGGGAGTGTATCCTGCCTTCGAGGACATGCGCATTTTTATCGGTATTTGCTGTGGTGTCGAAAACGAGTCCGGTTACGCCCCGCCAGAAATCATTCCTGTCCCTGGCCGCAATCATATCCGTCGTAATAAATACTTCCCCGGCTATCATCGTTCTTTCCCCAAGACATGGAGACAGATAGAGCCAATCTGCGGACGCAACAAGCTGCAATGGCGTGGCTGCGCTTGCATCCGGTGTATTGGCTCCCGCTGCGGCATTTGAGACACGCTGACGTATGAAATGAGACGCTCCGCCGTTCACGTTTTCGGCATCGGACGATACCCCCTTCAGAACTGCATCGTTGCCGGTATTTGCCGGATTCTGGGGGCCAAATGTCTGGTTATGTAAGTTCAAAGAAACAGAAGCCGGTAGGTAATCGGCGGTTTCTTGGAAGCTGGGTCGAAAATGCTGATGATGCGTGGAGCGCGCGCCGGCGACTGATGTCAGTTCTTCGGCTGTCGACCCTGACCCTCGGCGTGAGCCGGAAGGCGCTGGGCATCGGTGTCCTGGGCATCGTCGGCGGCGTCGCTGGTGCCGTGTTGGCGACCGCGCCCGCCATGGCGCAGACTTATAAAGTTGGCAGCGGGTCAGACGCGCAGAAGGACCGCGATGTGGGGGTGGGCGTTGGAGCCATCGCCAGCGGCGGTCATTCCGTCGCGTTCGGCGACATGTCCGAAGCCTCGGGCCTCCGCTCGGCGGCCATGGGCTCGCACAGCATCGCAACAGGTCAGCAATCCGCGGCTATGGGCGAGGCGACGACTGCGTCGGCTAATTATGCTGTGGCTGTTGGCTCCAATGGGACGACGGCAAGCGCCATCCGGGCGCTGGCCCTGGGAGCCGGCGCCGTGTCGTCGCACGTGGATGCGGTTGCGATCGGCAGCAACGCGACCACCAGGGCGTCCGTGGCGGTCGGCAGCGTGAAGATCAATGGCGTGGACTACAGCTTCGCCGGGGCCAGGCCGACAAGCGTCTTCAGCATTGGAAGCGCGGGTTCTGAGCGGCAGATTGTCAACGTTGCGGCAGGACAGATCTCGGCGAACAGCACGGACGCGGTGAATGGCTCGCAGCTGTTCGCGACGAACCAGGCCGTGACAGCGGTTGACGGGCGCGTCACGACCCTGAACAACAACGTTGTTAATGGTGCGATCGGCGTCGTCCAGCGGGCGGCAACCGGAAATGTGACGGTGCTGACAGCGGCAGGCGGCACGGCGGCCCAGCCCGGCGCGGCGCAGAAGCTGACCAATCTGGCCGGCGGGGCGGTGAACAGCGCCTCCACCGAAGCGATCAATGGCGGACAGCTGTACGCGGCGTCGCAGTCGGTCGCCACCCACCTTGGCGGCAACGCCACGGTTGGCGCCAATGGCGCGGTCAACGGCCCGAAATATACGATCCAGGGCCAGCAATATTCCACGGTCTATGACAGCTTCGGCGCGGTCAACAGCAGCCTGACGACCCTTGGCGAGACGGCGAACCGTGGCTGGGATCTCCAGGCCAATGGCGACACGGTGACGGCGGTGAAGCCGGGCAACAAGGTGCAGTTCCTTGATGGCCGGAACATCAAGGTGACGCGCAACGGCGGCGATCTGACCATCGCCACGGCGGATGATCTGAATGTGACCAGCGTCACCGCCGGCAACGCCACGCTGACCAGCAACGGCCTGGCGATCACCGGCGGGCCGAGCGTGCTGGCGACGGGCATTGACGCCGGCAACCTCAAGGTGGCGAACGTCGCCGCTGGTGACATCTCGTCGGCGTCGTCGACGGATGCGGTGAACGGCGGCCAGCTTTATGCGACCAACGAGAAGATCAAGGAGCTGGATAACGGGGTTGCCAATGGTTCGGTCGGCGTCGTCCAGCGGGCGCCAACCGGAAATGTGACGGTGTTGACGGCGGCAGGCGGCACGGCGGCCCAGCCTGGCGCGGCGCAGAAGCTGACCAATCTGGCCGGCGGCGACGTCAGCAGCAGCTCCACCGAAGCGATCAATGGCGGGCAGCTTTACGCGGCGTCGAAGTCGATTGCTGACCACCTTGGCGGCAACGCCACGGTTGGCGCCAATGGCGCGGTCAACGGCCCGAGCTATACGATCCAGGGCCAGCAATATTCCACGGTCTATGACAGCTTCGGCGCGGTCAACAGCAGCCTGACGACCCTTGGCGAGACGGCGAACCGTGGCTGGGATCTCCAGGCCAATGGCGACACGGCGACGGCGGTGAAGCCGGGCAACAAGGTGCAGTTCCTTGATGGCCGGAACATCAAGGTGACGCGCAATGGCCGCGATCTGACCATCGCCACGGCGGATGATCTGAATGTGACCAGCGTCACCGCCGGCAACGCCACGCTGACCAGCAACGGCCTGGCGATCACCGGCGGGCCGAGCGTGCTGGCGACGGGCATTGACGCCGGCAACCTCAAGGTGGCGAATGTCGCCGCCGGTGACATCTCGTCGGCGTCGTCGACGGATGCGGTGAACGGCGGCCAGCTTTATGCGACCAACGAGAAGATCAAGGAGCTGGATAACGGCGTTGCCAATGGCGCGATCGGCGTCGTCCAGCGGGCGGCAACGCCAGATGTGACGGTGCTGACGGCAGCTGGCGGCACGGCGGCCCAGCCTGGCGCGGCGCAGAAGCTGACCAATCTGGCCGGCGGGGCGGTGAATAGCGCCTCCACCGAAGCGATCAATGGCGGACAGCTGTACGCGGCGTCGCAGTCGGTCGCCACCCACCTTGGCGGCAACGCCACGGTTGGCGCCAATGGCGCGGTCAACGGCCCGAGCTATACGATCCAGGGCCAGCAATATTCCACGGTCTATGACAGCTTCGGCGCGGTCAACAGCAGCCTGACGACCCTTGGCGAGACGGCGAACCGTGGCTGGGATCTCCAGGCCAACGACGACACGGCGACGGCGGTGAAGCCGGGCAACAAGGTGCAGTTCCTTGATGGCCAGAACATCAAGGTGACGCGCAACGGCGGCGATCTGACCATCGCCACGGCGGATGATCTGAATGTGACCAGCGTCACCGCCGGCAACGCCACGCTGACCACCAACGGCCTGGCGATCACCGGCGGGCCGAGCGTGCTGGCGACGGGCATCGACGCTGGCAACCTCAAGGTGGCGAACGTCGCCGCCGGTGACATCACGTCGGCGTCGTCGACCGACGCGGTGAACGGCGGCCAGCTTTATGCGACCAACGAGAAGATCAAGGAGCTGGATAACGGCGTTGCCAATGGCGCGATCGGCGTCGTCCAGCGGACGCACGCGCCAAACGTCACGGTGCTGACAGCGGCGGGCGGCACGGCGGCCAACCCCGGCGCGGCGCAGAAGTTGGCCAACCTGGCTAACGGCGACGTCAGCAGCACGTCCACGGAAGCGATCAATGGCGCGCAGCTGTATGCGGCGTCGGCATCAATCGCCAATCACCTTGGCGGCGGCGCGACGGTTGGCGCCAATGGCGTGGTCAACGGCCCGACCTATGTGATCCAGGGCCAACAGTACAGCACGGTCTATGACAGCTTCGGCGCCGTCGATAACCGGCTGACGACAATCGGCCAGCAGGTCGATGGCATGGCCAACGGCGGCGGCATCAAGTACTTCCACAGCAACTCCCAGCTGGCTGACAGTCAGGCGGTTGGGGCCAACAGCACCGCCATCGGTCCCCAGGCCATTGCGAGCGGCGCGGGCAGCATCGCCACGGGCATGAACGCCCAGGCTCAGGGTGACAATTCCATCGCGCTGGGCGCCAACGCCACGGCCTCCAATGCGGGTGACGTCGCCATCGGCTCCGGGTCGTCCACCCAGGCCGCGGTCCAGACCAGCACCATGACGGTCAACGGGAAAACCTACGATGTCGCCGGAACCGCGACAGCCACGGTTTCGTTCGGCAGCGAGGGCGCCGAGCGCACGGTGACCAATGTGGCGGCTGGCCGGGTCAGCGCCTCGTCGACCGACGCCATCAACGGTTCGCAGCTTTACGCGACCAACCAGGCGCTCGAATCGCTGGGCAGCAGCGTCGGCGTGCTCGGCCAGAACGCTGTGATGTATGACACGGACAGCAGTGGCGCGAAGAAGAACTCCATCACCCTGCAGGGCGGCGACGCCAATGCGCCGGTGTTGCTGTCCAATGTGGCGACGGGCGTGGCGGACAATGACGCAGTCAATGTGAAGCAGCTGAAGGACGTTTCCGCCGGCGCGCTTGCATCGGCCAACAGGTATACGGACGACAGCACGGCAAGGGCTCTTGCCAGCGCCAACACCTATACCGACCAGAAGTCGGCCGAGACGCTCCAGGCCGCCAACAGCTATACGGAACAGCGGTTCAGCATCCTGTCCGGCGCCATTGGCGATGTCCGCAGGGAGGCGCGGCAGGCGGCTGCCGTGGGTCTCGCCGCTTCCTCGCTTCGCTATGACAACAGGCCAGGCAAGATCAGCATGGCGGTTGGCGGCGGCGCCTGGCGCGGTGAGGGCGCGCTGGCCATTGGCCTTGGTTACACCAGCGAGAGCCAGATGCTCCGCGCCAACATTTCCGCCACCTCTTCGGGCCGGCAATGGGGCGTTGCGGCTGGCCTCAGCCTCACGCTAAACTGAGGCCATGACTTCTGCAAAGGCGCGGGGCGCCGGCGTTATTCTGGCCCTGGCCTTTGCCGGCCTCTCCGTGAGCGGAGCCGGCGCCGCCGGACCCGCTCGCAAACCAGCAAAGACGGAGGCGCCTTTCGAGGCGTCTCCCGGCTACGACATCAAGCCGTCCGATGTCGTCGTGCCAGACAACGTTCCCGTAGGGCAGTACCGGCGCATGATCCGGCCGTTCCGTTACTGGACGTTGATCTGCGACGAGAACATCCAGAAAAAACAACGCGTCTGTAATATCTCCCAGACCATCACCAGCCCCGATAAATCTACGGCGTTCAGCTGGTCGCTGGCGGCTTCGGAAAACGGCAAGCCCTTTTTCATCGTGCGCGCGCCCCAGAACATCGACGCCGGCAAGCCGGTGATGCTGGATATCGCGGATGGCGGCGCCCCGGTTCCGGTTCCGATCAAGGGATGCACCGGCGCTGTCTGCATTGGTTATCTCGAGATAGGGCCCCGGGTGCGGGCGGCGATCAACAAGGGACGGGCTGTCCAGGTCTCGTACAGCATCGGCGCGGGCAACGGGGCGCGGACCGTCAGCTTCCGCGCTCCCCTGCAGGGCCTGTCGCAAGCGCTTTCCGGGATCTGACGGGATCGGCGGACGCCAGACGGCGCCCACCATCGGTTGCGCGCCCGGATTTCTCATACGTCTGAACATTGACGCCCGAACATCAGCGCCTGCCGCGGCCGTAGCGGCGGCGGGCCTGGCGGTGTGAAAGCGCCGATACGCCGTGGCCTGGCCAATGGGCGATGGGGCTTGCCCACCGCCCACTGATATCAGAACACAACCGACAGGCGCGCGCTGAAGGTGCGGCCCATGCCGGCGACCGGGTAGCCCCAGGCCGGTGAGGACTTCATCGGACCCGCGGACCGGAAGTTGACCAGATTGGCCCCGCCGAGCGGTTTGTCGTATCTGGCGTCGAAGATGTTCTCGACCGCCAGATCGAGGCGCAGCATCTCCCACTGATATCCCAGACGGATGTTGAACAGGGCGTATGCGGACGTCTTCACCTCGTTGCGCGCCTGGCTGACGAAGTTCCTGGCGCCTGCCAGTTGCATTTCCAGGCTTGTGGTCCAGGCGCCAAGGCTGTGGTCCAGGGCCAGCAGGCCGTTCACTGGCATGATCTGGTAAAGATTGACGCCATCGGTGCGTTCGCCCAGCACGGCGTTGAGTTGCCCGCGCAAGACGCCCTTGCCGTAGCGGCCGTCGTCCCACAGCGTCGCCTTGCCGTCCACGTTGACGCCGTACATGCGGGCGTCGTGATTTGCGAACTGGAGATAGACGAAACGGTTTCTGGCGGCGAGGTTGCCCGGCGCCATGGACAGGCACTTGCCGATGGCGCAGCGGTCAACGTCGATGTAGTCGGTTACATAACTGTAGTAGGGCGAGACGCGCAGCTCCCATCGCCCTGCGGCCGGATCGCGCCATTGCGCCGTGACGCTCACCGTATGCGCCGTCTCCGGTTTCAGGTCGAGATTGCCGACATAGCCGTTGCCGTCGCCAAACCAGCCGATCATGCGCATGGCCATGGGGGTGGTGGACCACGCATAGCGTTCATACAGGTTGGGCGAACGGGTTTTCCGGGCGAAGGCCAGCTCATAGGTGGAGGCGGCGTCCGGCTGGAAGCGCAGGGCCGCGGATCCGTCAAGGTTGACATCGACGCGGGCATGGTCGCGGCTGTTGAAGCGGCCCGCGTCTGCGCCGTATATCATGCTGTTATAGCCCTGCACCGGGCCGGTGTTCATCCACACCGTATCGTTGCGCAGGCCGACCACGGCGGACCAGCGGGCGTCGAAACGGCGTTCCCATTCCGCAAACGCGCCGAGACGCGTCCGGTGGCCGTTGTTGATCGTTGTGAATACGTCCGGCCCCATCATCATGGAGCCGGCCACAGGATTCCACCAGTCGTCCAGCCGGTTGTGATGGAGCTCGCTGCCGAAGCGGAGCGTGTCGGTTTCCGACAGGCTCCAGGTCGCCTTTACCGTATAGCCGGCGTCGGTGGACCGGGTGTCCATGGGCATCGCGCCGGATTTGTCCGGCCGTATGAAGCCCATGGTGTGGCGCACGTTGTTGGCGAAACCGCGCACGTCAAGCGAGCCCCAGTCGAATACGCCGGCGTACCGCGCATTGCCATAGAGGCCGCGGTTAGACGCCATGTCCATGTACTGGTTGGGATAGGCCTGCCCGGGGATGTACTGCCCGCCAAGCTGGAAGGTGAGCAGATGATTGTCGATGCGCTTCGAAACGCTCAGGCTGTGGTTCTGCGCCTCGTACAGGGTTGATTTGATGCGCCGCCCATCGCCGTCCCGGTAGTCGCGGGCGCGGCTCCAGCCGCCGGTGTAGCGCACGCTCGTATCGGTGGTCGCCGCCGTGACGTCGGCGTCGACGCCGCGCCCGTCGCCGTTGCTGCGATATACGCCCGATATGCGGCCGAAGAATCTGACGCCTGGCTCCGTGGCGAACTGCGGCTCTCCGGCCGTCACATCGACCCTGGCCCCGATATAGTCGCCGCCAAGGCTGACGGGGGCGGTCCCGTAATACACCTGCGCGTCGGACACCATGGCGGGGTTCACGAAGGAAAGCGGCGGATTCATCTCGTTGGGACAGAAAATCCCGAAGAGCATGCCGTTGATGGAAATCTGCACCCGGTCGGCGCCGAAACCATTGATGGCGGGCAGGCCAGATACGCCGCCGCCGCCCCAGACCGCCGCGCCTGGCGTGTTCTTCAGGATGCCGGCGCCGTTTGCGGAGGTCAGGCCGGCGGCGAAGGCCTGTTCCTCCGATATGGACGACCGGTCGGGCTGCGCATGCTCCCGCACGTCAATGCGCGGAAGCTGCATGTCGGTCGCGACGGATGGGCGGCGCCCCGCATCCGCCCGCTGATCCAGCGCCTGCGCGCATGAAATGGAAGGCAGGGCAACCAACAGCACGCCGGTGGAAACGCCTGTGAAGGCGATGCCGCGCACGCTGTTGGCGAGGGAGCGGGCAGGCGGCGCCGGAGGGCGGCCTGATATGGGGCGGTTCGATATGTGCATGACAGCAGATCCCGTTGACCGCGACGCCATGCGGGCGCGGCGGACGAGCAATGGGGTTTGGCAACTGGATTTGGGATGCGGGAAAACCCCGGCCGTCACCGCGACGTCAGGATGTTCCCGGGCGTCACGCGGAGATGGGAGGCGCCCGTGGCTGCCATGCCCGCCGTGGGGCGTCGTATCCGGCCGTGCGCCAGATGACTGGCGGATGGGCGACTGGACTGGCGGCGGCGCGCGCCGACAGTTGCGGCGCGGGCGGGGCTGGAGCCAGCTGGTTGCGGAAAATACAGTCCGGGCAATGGATGCGGCTGGTTTTTCTGTCCTGTTCCGGGGGCGTTTGCGCGGACTGCGCCCCAAAGCAAATCCCCTCCGCCCCTCGCGGCATTGACGCCATGAGGGCAGAGGCGAACAGCAGATGCAGGACCAGGGCATATGCGGCGGTCAATGTGACCGCCAGGCGAGCCGCGTGCTGTTTCAAGCTATGCCGCGCCTTGTTGCTTCATGACCGGAATGCGCCTTTCACATGACGGAATGCGGATCTGTCGCCCGCCTCGGCATGCCCGGCGCGCAAGAGTTCTGATGGCCGGGCGCTGAACCCAGACGTGGCCCCAGCGCATTGGCCTGTCGCGAAGAGTGGGCAACATCGCCGCCTGCGCTTTTGCGTCACAGGCGGTAATAATAGATTAATTATCAGAAATCGCAACGGATCGGCGGCGCCTGAGCCGCCATCGCGCGCGGAGGCATGTGTGATCGTCAACAAAATATATAAACATCAAAATATTATGTCTATTTTTATATTATAGATAAAAATAAGAAGACAATGGACGCGGCGGCCGAATTAGCTATTTTCATGATCTCCGGTCAACGCACGATCAGGTGGCGCATGTCATATCCATCCTCCACGTCCGGCTCCCGCGAGCCCGGACGCCCGCAACGCCGCTATCCTGCACAGGAGGCTGACCTGGCCGCCCTGGCGGCGCGGAACCGGTTGCGCAGGCTGCAGCCGGCGCGGGGTCTGGATTTCTCTTCAAACGATTATCTTGGCCTCGCGACGTCCGGGCGTCTGCGGCGCGCGGCGCGCGACGCCCTGGAGCGTGGCGTTCCCGTCGGTTCGGGCGGCTCGCGGCTGCTGCGCGGAAACCACGCGGAACATGAGGCGCTGGAGCAGGAAGCGGCGCAGTTTTTTGGCGCCGAAGCCGCGTTGTTCATGGGCGGCGGCTTTCAGGCGAACCAGGCGATTTTCGCCACCCTGCCGCGGGCGGACGATCTCGTCCT
The DNA here is from genome assembly GCF_004342915.1 of Camelimonas lactis. Lineage (GTDB taxonomy): Bacteria > Pseudomonadota > Alphaproteobacteria > Rhizobiales > Beijerinckiaceae > Camelimonas > Camelimonas lactis. The sequence goes on along the minus strand of NZ_SLWL01000018.1, from coordinate 5,081 downwards.
CTACGACGCCCTGATCCACGCCAGCGTGCATGAAGGCGTGCGGCTGCGGCGGGGCCAGGCAGCGGCTTTCGCCCACAATGATCCCGACGACGCGGAAAACCGGATCAGGACATGGCGGCGTGACGGGGGGCGGGGGCAAATCTGGCTGGCGATCGAAAGCGTTTATTCCATGGAGGGCGACGTGGCCCCGCTGGAAAGCTTCGTCGGTCTCGCCCGCCGGCACGACGCTGTTCTGGTGGTTGATGAGGCGCACGCAACCGGCGTGCATGGCGTGGCCGGGGCAGGCTTTGCCCGGCATTGCGCGGACGTGCGCCTGTTGACATTGCACACTTGCGGCAAGGGCCTGGGAGCCGCCGGCGCCCTGGTGTGTGGCGATCGCCCCCTGGTCGACCTGCTGGTGACGCGGGCGCGTCCCTTCATCTTCGCCACCGCGCCGTCGCCACTGGCCGCCGCCATTGTCCGGGCGGCCCTGCGGTTGCTGGGCGATGAGCCGGAGCTTCAGGCCAGCGCGCGCCGGCGCATCGCCCATGCCCATGCGGAAGCAGGGCGCCTGTGTGGCCTCGATGGCTTTGCGACGCAGATCATGCCCCTGATCGTTGGCGAGGACGCCGCGACGATGCAGCTTGCCGCATGTCTGCAATCGTCAGGCTTCGATGTTCGCGGCATTCGTCCGCCAACGGTGCCGGCCGGAACCTCGCGCCTGCGCGTTTCGATCACCGGCAACGTCAGCGAAGCGGACATCACGCGCCTGTTCGAAACGCTGGCGAGCCGGCCTGATCTCCTGTCGCCGGAGGCCCTGTCATGAGGCGCGGGACAAGCCGGGCGCTCATTGTGACCGGGACGGACACCGGCGTTGGCAAGACCGTTGTCGCCGCCGGTCTCGTCCAGGCGCTGGAGGGCGTCTACTGGAAACCGGTGCAATCCGGCCTGGATGATGAAACGGACAGCGACGCGGCGCGTCGTCTGTCGGGGCGACCGGTTCTGCCGGAAATCTACCGGCTGTCGCTGCCGGCCTCCCCGCACCTGTCCGCCGAACAGGAGGGCGTGCACATTTCGCCGGATGCGCTGGCGATGCCCGTCGTCGACGGACCGCTGGTCATTGAGGGGGCGGGCGGGGTTCTGGTTCCGCTCAACCGGGAATGCCTGTTCATCGAGATGTTCCGGCGCTGGGCCGCGCCGGTGGTTCTGGTCGCCCGCACCGGTCTCGGTACGATCAACCATACTTTGCTCTCGCTGGAAGCCTTGCGCGCCAGGGAATGCCGCGTGGCTGGCGTCATCTTCTCGGGTCCGGCGAACCCAGATAACGAAGCGACCATCGCCGCCATGGGACGGGTGCGAAGCCTCGGCCGCGTGCCGCCCCTCGCGCCGCTCAACCCGGACACGCTGGCCGCCGCCTTCAGCGGAATTGACCTGGCGCCTGTCCGCGAGGCGATGTCATGCTGAGCGCCGATGAATTTGACCGGCGTCACATCTGGCGACCTTACGCCAGCATGACGGCGGCGCCGCCGCTGCACCGGATAACGGACGCGCAGGGCGTCTATCTCACGCGCGTTGATGGCGGACGCATGATCGACGCCATGTCGTCGTGGTGGTGCATGGCGCACGGCCACCGGCGCCCGGAAATCGTCGCCGCCATGACGGCCCAGCTCCAGCGCATGCCGCACGTCATGTTCGGCGGCCTGACCCACGATCCGGCGACGGAGCTGGCGCAACGCCTGGTGCGGTTGCTCCCCCCGGGGCTTGACTGCATCTTCTATGCGGACAGCGGCTCCGTGGCTGTGGAGGTGGCGCTAAAAATGGCGCGCCAGGCCCAGGCGGCGCGGGGCCATGCAACCAGGACCATGTTTGCCAGCGCCCGGGGCGGCTATCACGGCGACACCTGGAAGGCGATGTCGCTGTGTGACCCGGAAACCGGCATGCACGGCCACTTCGGCGGCTCCCTGCAACCCCAGTTCTTTGTCCGTCGTCCGCCCGTGGCCTTTGGCGACGCCTGGATCGAAGACCCGGCGCTCAATGGCCTCCAGGAGGTAGAGACGCTGTTTGCCGAACAGGCCGGGCGCATCGCCGGTTTCATTATCGAGCCGGTGGTCCAGGGCGCCGGCGGCATGCGCTTTTACCATCCGCGATATCTCGCAGGCCTGCGCAGGCTTTGTGACGCTGCGGGCGTACTGCTGATCTTTGATGAGGTGGCGACAGGGTTCGGCCGCACCGGGCGCATGTTCGCCATGGAGCACGCCGGCGTTTGGCCTGATATCATCTGTCTCGGCAAGGCGCTGACGGGCGGGCACATCACGTTCGCCGCAACCGTGGCGAGCCGCACGGTTGCGGAGGCCATCGCCGGCGGCAGCCCGGGCCTGCTGATGCACGGGCCAACATTCATGGGCAATCCGCTCGCCTGCGCCGCGGCCTGCGCCAGCCTGGACCTGTTGCAGACCGGGGCCTGGCGGGACGACGTGGCGCGCATTGAAGCCGGCCTCACCATTGGCCTGGCCCCGGCGCGGGATATGCCGGCTGTCGCCGACGTGCGGGTGCTGGGCGCCATTGGCGTCGTGGAGATGCGTTCACCCATTGATGTCGACCGGGCGCATGCCCGGGCCGTGGCGTCGGGCGTCTATCTACGACCGTTCGGGCGGCTGCTCTATACGATGCCGCCCTTCATCACCTCAGACCGCGAGCTTGAGCAGATTGTCACTGAAATGCTCAATATTTGTGTGATTGAGTCCGAAGATGTCTGAACGCGACCGGATTAATCGGGCGTGACGATTGGTTGCCCGGCGTCTGCGGTCGGGAGTTGTTGTGCTTCCTCACGTCCTCAATCTGGCGGGGCGTTTTGGGCTGGCTACGCCTCCAGGGCCTGGCGGACGCGGTGGCGTCGGCCAGGTCTGGGTGGCGTTCAGTAGCCCATTTTTTTCTTCATCTCCTGATCAATCCAGATGCGGGCGTAGATTGGCCCGGGGCGGTTGGCGCCGGCGCGCAGTTCGCCGCCGTAATTCTTGACCCAGGGCCACCAGGCGGTGAAGACGTAAGGGGTCGGCAGCCAGATATACGGGGCCTTGTCGACGATCTCCCGGGTCAACGCCTTGATCATGGCCTGCCGTTTCGGCTCGTCCTGCTCGCCATAGGCTTCAGCAAGGCGGCGGTCGAAATCCGGGTCGCGATAGATCGCGGTGTTAGCCTGCTGGCCTGGCAGAAAATTGGTGCGCAGCGTCGTTGTCGGGTTGCTGTGCGGGGTGGAGGAGAAGAGGCCGGGCGCGTGCGTCTTGGCCAGAATGGTGGCGAGGAAGCTGCCATATTCCATTGGCTGGATGTCGAGCCTGACGCCGACCTGCTCCAGATAGGCCGCCACGAGCGGCAGCAACTCCATGTGGTCGGGGTTGCAGGCGCACACCTGCACCTTGAAGCTGAAGCCGTTCGGGTAGCCCGCTTCCGCCAGCAGCTTCTTCGCCCTGGCCGGATCATAGACGTAGAGTTCGCGCACGCTGTCCGGCATTTTGTCCAGCGGCTCGTAATATCCGGTATAGTCAGGATGCTGGGGGTGCGAGAACAGTTCCGCCTGTCCGCCATAATAGGCGTCGATGATCTCCTGTTTGTTGACCGCCATATTCAGCGCGCGCCGCACGCGCACGTCATCGAACGGTTTGGTATCCATCCGCATGGCGAGGAACTGCCCCGACATCGACAGCCATCTTGCCCACTGCAGCTGGGGCGCGGACTTTTTCAGGGGCTCGACGTCCGACCAGCGCACCGATTCCAGCATGTCGATCTTGCCCTGGCGCAGCGCCGTGTTGGCAGTCGACAGATCCCGGATATTGCGGAACACCACCTTGTCCAGCAGGGGTAGTTTGACGGTCTGCCCGCCGATGGTCGCGGAGCCCCAGTAATCGGGATTTCGCGTATAGGTGGCGGCGTTGCCCTGGACAAAGTCCGTCAGCATGAACGGGCCCGTGCCGTTCAGCTTCTTCCAGTCGGTGATGCCGGCCTCAACCACTTCCTTCGGATAGATCCCCGAGTAATAGCCATAGCCAAAACGGTAATCCCATTCGGAGTTAAATTTCTTGAAGGTGAAAACAACGGTTTTCGGCCCTGTCGCCTGCACTTTTTCGAGGTAATCATAATATCCGGCGGTTTTCTTGGGGCTCTGCAACAGCCTGTTGTAGGCATAAACCACGTCGTCGGCGACCAAATCACGGGCGGCCATCACTCCTGGTTTCTCAGGGAAACGCACGCCGTCGCGCAGCGTGACCTCCAGCCGCAACGGGTTCTGCTTCCACTCCCAACGCTCCGCCAGTTCGCCCCGGATGGCGTCCGACGGCAGCCAGGCGTCGGCGTAAAACGCGTGTGGTCCTCCGAGGCGTTTGGCTTTGGTCAGATCGGCGGCGAACAGTTGTTCGAACATCTGGCCGGTGTCGTGATTGGTCTTCCATCCCCAGTCGGCCGGGTCCCATGACAGTGTGGGCAACGTCCGGTAGAGCGTGGCGATCTCGAGCACGCCGCCAGGTTTTGGCGTTTCGCTGGCCACGGCGCTGGCGCAAAGGGTTGATAACGCTGCGATGGCGCACCCGAGGGTCCGCGCGATACGTCGCTTGCGATGGCGCGTGGTCATTGGCTTCCTCCGTGGTTCTTTCTGGCGGCGCATGGCCCTGCACGGGGCGCCGGTTGGAGAGACGCCGGACGTCGCGCCGGCGACGCGGAGCGTCGGTGTCACCTCATCCGGTTAACGCCTTGTCCGGCGCCCGCCGGCGCTTCATCGCGCTATAATAACGATCGTTTGATATATGTTGCATCACATTATTTCATGGGCGGCCGTCGGCAGCGTTCCTGGGAGGCGGCGCGCTGGCAGGCTGGCTCAGCCGGCGCCCTGCGAGCGGTTCGGGCACATGCCGTGCAGCAGCGGGCCGAGCAGATAGTCAACGGCGTTCTGCTGGCTGATGCCGGGCGCCCAGCGCGTCGCTGAGGCGGCGGCGTTGATCATGCCCTGGGTCATCTGTGTGCGGATTCCACGGATGATGGGCATCGATTCCACGCGATCGTGGGCATGGATTCCACGGCATCGTGGGCATCGATTCCACGCCTCGGGCAGC
>NZ_SLWL01000017.1 GCF_004342915.1 Camelimonas lactis | reverse complement strand
CCCACGATGCCGTGGAAATGCTGCCCATGATCGCGTGGAACGCGCGCCCATCATCCGGTGGAATCAGTGCCCACCATCCCGTGGAACACGCAGCCACCTTTGTGGCGAGCCGCCATGGCCTCCCGGCCGTCGGCTGGTGCCTGACCATCACCGCGCTGGTCTCCGCCGCCGCCTTTGCTGTCGCGGCGCGGCAAAGTCCGGTCTGCGACGCCCTGGCGCCGGCGGAAACCTGATGCGGCGACGGTCAGGCGCCAGCCGCCACAGCGGCGTCAGGCGGCCGGACGGGCCGGACGGGACCTCCGCCGCAAGGCGCGTCAAACCCGGAATATGAAACGCCTTTCTCTCCATACGACGCAAGACATCTCCGGCGCCTGGAGAGAGACGCTATGTGACCAGCGGGACCCTGATGCAGCGAAAGCAGTATTGCCGGCGGGACGCCGGCGATTTACGCAGCGTCACAATGGGTTCCCGCCAGAACAGACGCCAGTGCGCGCCAGCCGCTCCTCCCGGGTGGCTGGCGCGCCTGTCGCGGTTCTGAACCGCGCGGCGATCGCGCCGGGCCCGCCAGACAACAGCATGCCGGAGCCCGCAGCGTGTCCAGTTCAACAGTCGCCCCGCCCGCCAATTCACCGGCGCGGGTTCTCGCCGCCAGCCTGATTGGCACGACAATCGAATTCTTCGATTTCTATGTCTACGCCACCGCCGCGGTGCTGATCTTCCCCAGGCTGTTCTTCCCGGCCAGCGATCCCACCAGCGCCCTGCTGCAATCCTTCGCCACCTTCGCCATCGCCTTTTTCGCCCGCCCCATTGGCGCGGCGATCTTCGGCCACTTCGGCGACCGCATCGGTCGCAAGGCCACCCTGGTGGCGGCGCTGATGACCATGGGCATTTCCACGGTGCTGATCGGCCTTTTGCCTGGCTACGAAACCATCGGTGTGGCGGCGCCGCTGCTGCTGGCCCTTTGCCGGTTGGGTCAGGGGCTCGGCCTTGGCGGCGAATGGGGCGGCGCCGTGCTGCTCGCCACCGAGAACGCCCCGCCCGGCAAGCAGGCCTGGTATGGCATGTTCCCGCAGCTGGGCGCGCCCATCGGCTTCATTCTCGCCAATGGCTCGTTTCTGGCGCTCGACCACATGATGACCAACGAGCAGTTCCTGAACTGGGGCTGGCGACTGCCGTTCATCATCAGCGCCGCGCTGGTGCTCGTTGGCCTCTATGTGCGGCTGAAGGTGACGGAGACGCCGGCCTTCCGCAAAGCCGTGCAGCATAATGAGCGGGTGCGCGCGCCCATGCTCGCCGTGCTGCGCGAATACCCCGGCGCCCTGGTGCTCGGCTCGATCGGCTCCATGGCCACCTTCGTGCTGTTCTACCTGATGACCGTGTTCTGCCTGAGCTGGGGCACCGCCCGCCTCGGCATTCCGCGCGATACATTCCTGCCCCTGCAGATGCTGGCGGTGGTGTTCTTCGGCCTCGGCATTCCGGTGTCGGCCGTCCTGGCCGACCGTCTCGGCCGGCTGTGGGTATTGATCGGCGTCAGCCTGGCCATCGCCGTTTTCGGCTTCTTCACCGGGCCGATGTTCGGCTCCGGCAACATCTGGCTGGTCGGCCTGTACCTAATCATCGGCCTGACCCTGATGGGCTTCACCTATGGCCCGCTGGGAACGGCGCTGGCCGAACTGTTCCCCACCTCGGTGCGCTACACCGGCTCGTCGCTGACCTTCAACATCGGCGGCATCCTCGGCGCCTCGCTGGCGCCTTACATCGCCACCTCGCTGGCCACCACCCACGGCCTCGGCGCCGTGGGCTGGTACCTGACCATCGCCGCCCTGCTGACCGCCGCGGCCCTGGGGCTGGCCGCCCGGCGCATCGCCAGCCACAGCGTGGCGATCAGTCCGGCGGAGTAAGCGGCGGCGCGGACGGCTGGCGTAAGGCGCTTGCCCCGCGCCGCCCATACGCAAGCCATACATGGACAAAAGGGCGGCTCCGGCCGCCCTTTCCTGTTCCGGCGCAGCGCTTCTCCGAGGAAAAGGCGCGCGCCACGGCCAGACCACAACCGATGCGGCCCGCGCCCGGGGTCAGCCGGCTACCGCACCGCCACCGGGGTGAAGATCGCCTGCACCGAACCGGTGATGCGCGGCGGCGACAGGATCACCATGAACTCGCTCGCCTTGTCGGCGGCCAGATCCCTGGTGACGATATTTTCCAGGATGTAGGTGCCCTTGCGCGCCAGCAGCTCCTGATGGACCGGGAACAGATCCTTGGTTTCGCCCGGCAGCACCTCCAGCGCCGCCGTATCCGAACCGATGGCGATGACGCCCTTGCCGGTCAGATATTTGGCCCCGTCCATGCCAAGGCCCGGCTGCACGGCGATATATTTCTTGTTGTCCTTGCCGATCATGTCGGCCCAGCCGGTGTGCAGCAGCACCACGTCGCCCTGACGGATCTCGACGCCCTGCTTCTTCGCCGCCTCCTCGATTTCCTTGCTGTTGATCGGCGTGCCTTCCTTCAGCATGTCGACGCCTTTCAGCGCGGCGATATCGAGCAGCACGCCGCGCGCCACCACTGGCGGAAACTTTTCAAGCCCCAGCTTCTTCAGGCCCTTGATGTCGGCGAACTCGTGAATCTTGTGGCCGTTGTAATAAACGTGGTCGACGCCAAGATGGCCAAGACCGTCGATATGGGTTCCGGCGCCGTTCCAGCCAACGATCATGTCGTCGTTGTAAGTGGCCTTGTTGGGGCCGAAGGTTCCGGCGGGACCGGCCTGTGCCGGCTGCACCACCATGATCTCCATCTTGCGCGGCTCATAGGCCGGCAACGACAGGTTGGACTCCATGGCGAGGTTGTAAACCTTGCCGGTCTTGACCAGGTCGGCCGCCTTTTTCACCAGATCGGGCGTCTGGTAATTGGCGGCGCCCACCTCATCCTTTGGGCCCCACTTGGACTTCGTCCAGTCCTGTTCGCTTTTCCCGGCCGGCGCCGCGTCGTCCTTTGCCAGCAGCTGGCCGCCCGACGCCGCCGCCATGGCCAGCGCCAGCGCCGCCCCCAGACCTGCCCGCCGTGCGGTGGCCATGCGTTCCCTGGATACAGGCACAAATGTCATGAATTGTCCTCCCCGCAGACCTGTTTGCCCGCCCATCTCACCAGGCGGCCGTGGCTCTTCGAGATTGCCGTTGCATGGGCGGCGCTTTTCGCGCCTGTCCTGACGCCCCCGGCGCATGAAGTGTGCGGCGCCTGGCAAGCATTAATCAAGCTTCCCGCAGCCCACACTTTCGTGTCTGGCAAGGAAAAGCCGTCGCTTACGTCGACCGCGCCTGATTTTTCATGAACGATGGGCGGAAATTCTGGAGAGTCCGCAAAACACAACGGGCGCTCCAGCCTGGCCGGAGCGCCCGTTGATGGTCGTTCACTGTCGCGCCGGCGCCTGACGTCAGCGCGGAAAGTCGCCCCGGCTCAGTGGATGCCGTCGCCGCGCAGATAACCTTCCTTGCGGTTGTCCGGCATCAGCAGGCCAACCACCAGCACCAGCACGGCCATGGCGGTGACATACCAGCCGAACCAGGATTCATGGCCGGCGTTCTTCAGGGCCAGCGCCACGTATTCGGCGGTGCCGCCAAACACCGCATTGGCCACCGCATAGGGAAAGCCGACGCCGAGGGCCCGCACTTCCGGCGGAAACAGTTCGGCCTTCACCACGCCGCTGATCGACGTATAGAAACTGATCATCAGCATGCCGGCCAGCACCAGCGCGCCAGCGATGAAGGGGGTCGACGCGGTGGCGATCCGCGCCAGCAGCGGCACGGTGCAGACAATGCCCAGCACGCCAAAGATGATGATGAAGGTGCGGCGGCCGATCTGGTCCGACAGGGCGCCGAACGCCGGCTGCGCCAGCATGAAAATGAACAGCACCGCGGTCATCACCACGCTGGTGGCGGCGGCGGGCAGGCCCGTGGTGTTGATCAGATACTTCTGCATGTAGGTCGACCATGTGTAGAACATGAGCGACCCGCCGGCCGTCAGACCAAGCACCAGCAGGAATGCCTTCGGGTGTTGCGCCAGCAGGGCCCGCAGCGACCCGGCCTCCTTGCGCTGGGCGTGATCGTCCGACAGCGTCTCGGTCAGGGTGCGGCGCAGGAACAGGGCGATGAGGGCGGCGATGGCGCCGATGAAGAACGGAATGCGCCAGCCCCAGGCCCGCATGTGCTCGTCATCGATCGTCGCGTGAAGGATCAGCACGACCAGCGACGCCAGCAACTGGCCGCCGATCAGCGTCACATACTGGAAGGAACTGAAGAAGCCGCGCCGTCCGGCCTTGGCCACCTCGCTCATGTAGGTGGCGCTGGTGCCATATTCGCCGCCGACGGAGAGGCCCTGCACCATGCGGGCGAACAGCAGCAGCGCCGGGGCCAGAACGCCGATGCTCTGGTAGGTCGGCAGCAGACCGATCATCAGCGAACCGCCGCACATCATCAGCACGGCGATGATCATCGAGCGCTTGCGGCCGAAGCGGTCGGCGATCATGCCGAACAGCCAGCCGCCGATCGGCCGCATCAGGAAGCCGATGGCGAACACCGCCGCGGCGTTCATCAGCTCAACGGTGGGATTGCTCTTGGGAAAGAAGGCGTGCGCGAAATAAACCGCCGTGAACGCATAGGCGTAAAAATCGAACCATTCGACCAGATTGCCGGAAGACGCTGCGAAAATCGCGAAAATACGTTTTCCATCAGACATTTCGCTGATATCGGACCCGGTCGCCGGGGGCGTGGCGGCATGACTCATGAACAGCTCCTGCAATTCATCATCAACCCCCGCGCCCGGCATAGGGCCGATCAACGATAAATCAATAACAGGGCCAGGATTTTTCCGGCCCGCCGCCCCAATCCGGGGCAGTTTCTCCCCATATGTCCCAATCTGGTCACAACACGACCAGGCGGGCGCGGCCGGCGCCGCCGGCATCGGCGCTTTCGCCGCGCCAGGCGCGCAATTCCTCCGCGCCACGCGGGCCAGATGACGATGACAGGGCGCGGGGGCTCGCTGCTTACGTCAACCAGCGTTTGCGGCGGCGATAACTCTTGACGGCGCGGAAAGATTTGCGGTCACCCTCCGACACCCCCAGGTAAAACTCCTTTACGTCCGCGTTGGCGCGAAGCATCTCCGCGTCGCCGTCCATCACCACGCGCCCGGTTTCAAGGATGTAACCGTAAGTGGCGTACTTGAGGGCCATGTTGGTGTTCTGTTCGGCCAGCAGGAAAGATACGCCCTCGCTCGCGTTCAGTTCCTTCACGATTTCGAAGATTTCGCCAACGATCTGCGGCGCCAGCCCCATGGACGGCTCATCCAGCAACACCAGCGTCGGGCGCGACATCAGCGCCCGGCCAATGGCGCACATCTGCTGCTCGCCGCCGGAGGTATAGCCGGCCATGGATTTGCGCCGCTCACGCAGGCGCGGAAAATAGCCGTACACCTTCTCCAGGTCCTGGCGGATCGCCGCCGCGCCGTCGCGGCGGGTGAAGGCGCCGGTCAGCAAATTCTCCTCGATGGTGAGATGACCAAAGCAATGGCGCCCCTCCATCACCTGGATGCAACCGCGCCGCACCAGTTCGTTGGGGCTCATGCGATCGACGCGCTCGCCCTGGAACATGATGGAGCCGCGCGTCACCTCACCCCGCTCCGCCCGCAGCAGGTTGGAAATTGCCTTCAGCGTGGTGGTCTTGCCGGCGCCGTTGCCGCCAAGCAAAGCGACGACGCCGCCACGCGGCACCTCAAGCGAAACGCCCTTCAGCACCAGAATGACGTGGTCGTAAATGACCTCGATATTGTTGACGGCCAGGATGACGTCGCGGCCAGCCTCGCGGTTGACGTCCCCGGGCGGCGTCATGGCCGCGCTGCTGTCCATCGCCATTGGTTCTGCTCCCTGATGACACGCCCGGCCAGATCCGCGCCCCAATCCTGTCCCCATGCAGCCGGATCGCGGCGCGCGCCCGCTGGCGTTCCTGCGCCCGGCGCGCACCGCTTCGCACAACGAAAGCGCGTCCGTCAGGGACAACTTTGCCGCGGCATCAGCGCGGTTGTCCCTGACCACTGGAGCCAGCCTGCCGGCTCCAGTCACCCTCCAGCCATCTGGACGGCGCTTATTTGCTGTCGCAGGCTTCCGTGCGCTTCGGCCAGCCGGCGTTTTTCTCCACGTAGTCCTTCGCCGCGGCGGCCGCGACCGGGCCCACCTTGTCCTCCATCGGTTTGATGGGGCCGCCGATCTTCACGTATTTCTGGCCGTCCCACTCCTGCACGAAGGCGGCGCCATGGCCGTTATGGTCGGCGCAGCTCAGCTTCAGCGGATCGGTGAAGCCTTCCATGCCCAGCTCCTTCAGCCGCTCCGGCGTCAGGTTGATGGCCTCCAGACCCCGGCGCACGTCCTCGCCGGTCACCGCCTTCTTGCCGGTGAGCTTCTGGGCGTTGCGGATGCCTTCGGCGATCAGCATCGAATTGTAGACGCCGCGATTGTAGAGCACCTCGCCTTCCTTGCCCTTGGCGACCTTGCTCAGCCCCTTGTCGATCACGTGTTTCTGGATGTCCTTCAGCACCGGGAAATCCGTGCCGACGCCATGCCAGTTGAGTTCGCGAAATCCTTTGGCGCCGGGGCCAGCGGAGCGGGCGTCGTCCTCGGACGGCCACCAGATCGAGACGAAGCGGTCCATCGGATAGTTGATGCGCGCCGCTTCCTTGATGGCGGTGGGGTTGAGCGCGCCCCAGCCGTACATCACCATGTAGTCCGGTTTGTCGCGACGCACGCCAAGCCATTGCGATGACTGGTTCTGCATGTCGGTGGCGGCCACAGGATACAGCTTCAGCTCAAAGCCAAGGTCTTTGGCGAACTGCTCGAACATCGGGATCGGCTCCTTGCCAAAACCGGCGTCGAGGTAGATGTAGCCGATTTTCTTGCCTTTCAGCTTGTCCAGTCCCCCCAGTTCATCGGCGATATGCTTGATGATGACGGAGAGACCGTCCCAATAGGTGTTGGGCGGGTTGAAAATCCAGGGGAAGGTCTGGCCATCGGCCGATGCCGACAGGCCGTAGGCCATGGACAGCACCGGGATCCTGTCGACGGCGGCGCGCGGGATCAGCGGCAGGGTGATGCCGGTGGACCAGGGGTTCACCATCACCGGGTTGCGGCCCTTCACCGCCTCATAACACTCCAGCCCCTTCTTGGTGTCGTAGCCGGTTTCGCATTCCTCGATAACGATCTTCGCGCCGCCGATGCCGCCATCGCGCTGGTTCAGCATTTCCAGATAGTCGCGCATGCCGTTGGCGATCGGAATGCCGGAGCCGGAGAACGGCCCGGTGCGATAGGTGAACAGCGGCACGAAATTGGCGTCCTTGCCGTCCTGCGCCTGAACGGGCGCCAGTTGCCCGCCCAGAAGCATGGCGGCGCCCGAGGCTGCCGAAAGCAGAACCTTGCTCATGTAACCCATGGCTGTCGTCCTCCATGTGCGGCGCGGCGCCCTGCCGTTGCTGCTGGCGCTGGCCCGTTATGGTTTCGTCCGTTCGTGTCGCCCCGCGCCGGCCCGCCTCAATATGGAAACGGCCAGACGCGCAGCTTCTGCTTGATGGTCCGCCAGATGCTGGCGAGCCCGTGCGGCTCCACGATCAGGAAGCCGATGATCATGGCGCCGACGACCATGAAGGTGATGTGTTCGATGGTGGCGGCGCCGACGCTGAGCCCCAGCATGGGAAACAGCGATTTCAGCACGATCGGCAGGCCGTAGATCAGCGCCGCGCCGAAGAACGAGCCGATCAGACTGCCAAGGCCGCCAATGATCACCATGAACAGGATCAGGAACGACTGGCTGATGGAGAACACCTCCGGCTCGGCCGAACCGTACCAGAGGAACACCATCAGGGCGCCGGCGACGCCGCAATAGAAAGACGACACGGCGAATGCCAGCAGCTTGGTGGGCAACAGGCGGATGCCCATCAGCTCGGCGGCGATGTCCATGTCGCGCACCGCCATCCAGCTGCGCCCCACCCGCCCGTGCACCAGATTCGAGGCGATCCACGTCAGCAGCGCGACGATCGACAGCACCACCAGATAACGCAGCTCCGGCGTGGCGTGCGGCCCGGTGATCGGCATGCCGAACAGGGTGCGCACCGGCGCCTCGATCGCCCCCGAGACGTTGTTGTTGTACAGCCACGGAATGCGGATGAAGCACCATTGCAGGAAGAACTGCGCCGCCAGCGTCGCCACCGCCAGATAAAAGCCCTTGATGCGCAGCGACGGCAGGCCGAAAAGCACCCCGACCGCCGCCGAGAAGAAGCCCGACGCGAGGATCCAGACGATCAGGTTCACCTCGGGAAAGAAGGTGGTGAGCTTGTAGCAGGCGTAGGCGCCCACCCCCATGAAGCCGGCGGTGCCCAGCGAGAGCTGGCCGGTGTAACCGGTGAGCAGGTTCAGCCCCAGCGCCGCCAGCGCGAACACCAGCAGCGGGATCATCACGGCGCTGAGCAGGAAAGCGCTGCCGAACAGCGGCGTCGCGACGAAAGCAAGCAGCAGGATGACGGCAAGGCCAATGCGGTCCTGGCGGATCGGAAACACCGCCATATCCGCCTTGTAGCTGGTCTTGAACTGACCGGTTTCGCGGTAAAGCATGGCGCGGCCCCTCAGATCCGTTCGATGATTTTTTCGCCGAACAGCCCCTGGGGCCGGAACAGCAGGAACGCGAGGGCGATGAAATAGGCCAGCCAGGTCTCGATGCCGCCGCCCACCAGAGGCCCCCAGTAAAACTCACCCAGTTTCTCGCCGACGCCGATGATGAGCCCGCCGACGATCGCCCCCGGAACCGAGGTGAAGCCGCCCAGCACCAGCACCGGCAGCGCCTTCAGCGCCACGATCTCCAGCGCGAACGACACCTCCGAGCGGGCGCCCCACATGATGCCGGCGGCCAGGGCCACCACGCCGGCGGCGAACCAGACGATCACCCAGATCTGGTTGAGCGAAATGCCCACCGACAGCGCCGCCTTGTGGCTGTCCGCCACCGCGCGCAGGGCCCGGCCGATGCGGGTTTTCTGGAAGAACACCGCCAGGGCCGCCACCATGATGGAGGCGATGACCGCGGCCGCGATGTCGATCTTCTGGAACGACACCCGCCCGCCCAGCATCTCCACATCAATGACGCCGCGCGGCAGGCCGAGCTGCGCGGTGATCATCGCCTTGGGATTGCCGCCGAACACCAGTTCGCCGAAGCCAATGAGGAAATAGGTCAGCCCGAAGGTGGCCATGAACAGGATGATGTCCGGCTGGTTGACCAGCGGCCGCAACACCACCCGCTCCACCGCGACCGCCAGCAGGAACATCACCACCAGGGTCAGCGCCAGCGCCACATATGCCGGAACGCCCTTTTCATACAGGCCAACCAGGGTCAGCGCCGCGAACACCACCATGATGCCCTGGGCGAAGTTGAACACGCCGGAGGCCTTGAAGATCAGCACGAAGCCAAGCGCGATCAGGGCGTAGAGCACGCCGGAGACCAGCCCGTCCCACAGCGCCTGGACCAGCAGGTCCGGCGCCCCGGCCATCTGGACGAAGGGATCGATGAAGATGTTGTAGAGCATCGTCCCGTCTCCCGGAGCATTCTCTGAAAAGTGACCGCCACTTTAATGACAAACATGCGTCAGATCAAAGATATGAAGCGTTCCCGGCGGATCCCGCCGCAAACGCGCTAGTGCGCCACGCCGAGATAGGCGTCGATGACGGCCTGGGAAGCCTTCACCTCGTCCGGCGCGCCGTCGGCGATCTTGCGGCCGTACTCCAGCACCACCACCCGGTCGGAAAGATCCATCACCACGCCCATGTCGTGCTCGATCAGGGCGATGGTGACGCCGAAGGCGTTGTTGACGTCGAGGATGAAGCGGCACATGTCCTCCTTCTCCTCCAGGTTCATGCCCGCCATCGGCTCGTCGAGCAGCAGCAGGTCCGGCTCCATGGCCAGCGCCCGGCCCAGCTCCACCCGCTTCTGCAGGCCGTAGGGCAGCTTGCCGACCGGCGTCTTGCGCACCGCCTCGATTTCCAGAAAATCGATGATCTCCTCAACGACGCGGCGGTGGCGGATTTCCTCGTCCAGCGCCGGGCCATGGCGCCACAGCTGCCAGAAGAAGCCGCGCTTCATGTGCAGGGTGCGGCCGGCCATGATGTTGTCGAGCGTGCTCATGCCCTTGAACAGGGCGACGTTCTGGAAGGTGCGCGAAATGCCCTGGGCCGCCGCATGGGAGGGGCGCATGCGCCGCCGCGTCTGGCCGCGGAAGCTGATGCGGCCCTCCTGCGGATGATAGAAACCGTTGATGACATTGAGCATTGAGGTTTTGCCGGCGCCGTTGGGGCCGATGATCGCCCGCACCTCGCCCTTGCGGATATCAAAGGAAACGTCGCTGATCGCCCTGACGCCGCCAAAGCGCAGGGAAACGTTCTCCACGGTGAGCAGCGGCTCGCCCTTCGCCACGCTGTCGTCCCTGCGGCTGAAAAGCCCTGGGCCGCCGATGATCTGGTTACTCATGGCCGCCCCCCATTCGCCCGCACCTGATCCGCCCGCGCCTGGTGCTGCCCGCCGTCCAGCTCATGAACCCGCAGCCGCGCCGACAACTGGCCCTTGCGGCCGTCCTCGAAGGTGACTTCCGTCGTGATGTCCGCCTCGGCGGAGCCGTCGTAGAGCGCCCGCACCAGCGGCGCGTAGCGCTCGGCGATGAAACCGCGCCGCACCTTCTGGGTGCGCGTCAGTTCGCCGTCGTCCGGGTCCAGCTCCTTGTGCAGGATGATGAAACGGCGCACCTGCGAGGGCGCCATCGCCTCTTCCTGCGCCAGCGCGGCGTTGGCGGCGACGATGTCCTGGCGCAGCAGCTCGGCCACCAGGGGGTGGGCGGCGAGTTCCTGATAGGAGGCGTAGACCACGTTGTTGCGCTCGGCCCAGGCCGCCACCGCCGTCAGGTCGATGTTGACGAAGCAGGCCACGTCGGCGCGACCGTCGCCAAAGGCCACCACTTCCTTGATGTTCGGATAGAACTTCAGCCGGTTCTCGATGTACTTCGGCGCGAACAGCGCCCCGCCGGCCAGCCGGCCGACGTCTTTGGCCCGGTCGATGATCTTCAGGTCGCCGTCGCTGGTGAAGAAGCCGGCGTCGCCGGTTTTCACCCAGCCGTCCGGCGTCATCGCCTCGCGGGTCTTGTCGTCCTCGCGGAAATAACCGGTGAACATGCCTGGCGAGCGGAACTGCACCTCGCCGTCATCGGCGATGCGCAGATCGACGCCCGGCGCCGGCGGCCCCACCGTGTCGGGCCGCGCCCGCCCGTCCGGCTGGGCGGTGACGAACAGGAACGCCTCCGTCTGGCCGTATAGCTGCTTCAGATTGATTCCCAGCGACCGGTACCAGGAGAACAGCTCCGGGCCGATCGCCTCGCCCGCCGTGTAAGCCACGCGGATTTTCGAGAAACCCAGCGTGTTCTTCAGGGGACCATAGATGAGCGCCTCGCCCAGCGCATACGCCAGCCGCCCGGCGACGGGCGTGGGCCGGCCCTCGAGAATGGCCTCGCCATGACGGCGCGCCACGGCGATGCACCGCCGGTAGAGCCATTGCTTGAACCGGCCAGCGTCCTGCATGCGGATGGTGATGCGCGTCAGCAGGCTCTCCAGCACCCGCGGCGGCGCGAAATAATAGGTCGGGCCGATCTCGCGCAGATCCTCGGTCACCGTATCGGCCGATTCGGGACAGCAGACGCAGAAACCGGCGACCATGGCCTGGGCGAAGGTGAGGTAGTGGTCCCCCACCCACGCCAGCGGCAGATAGGCCAGCACCTCCTCCCGCTCGTCCAGCCGGTCGAACTGGCAGGTGCTGCGGGCGGCGGCGACGGCGCGCTCATGGCTGATCATCACGCCCTTGGAGCGGCCGGTGGTGCCGGAGGTGTAGAGAATCACCGACAGGTCGGCGCCGCGCCCGGCGGCGATCTCCGCGTCCAGCCACGCCTCGCCGCCAACACCTTGCGCCGCCAGCCGCTCCCGCCCCCGCGCCATCACCTGGTCGAGGTCATGCAACTGGCCATGGTCATAGTCGCGCAGGCCGCGCGGCTCGTCATAAATGATGCCCCGAAGCTCCGGCAACTGGTCGGCCACCGCCAGCAGTTTGTCGACCTGCTCCTGGTCCTGCACCACGGCGAAGCGGGCGCCTGCGTGGGCGCAGACAAAGGCCAGCTCATCCGCCACCGCATCGGCGTAGACCGGCGCCGGCGTGGCTCCGAGCGCATGCGCCGCCATCACCGCCCAGTACAGGCGCGGCCGGTTGAAGCCGATGATCGAGATGCTGTCGCCGCGCTTCACGCCGAGCGCCGCGAGGCCACTGGCCATGGCGCGCGTCTCGCGGCGGGTTTCCGCCCATGTCCAGGTCTGCCAGACGCCGCGATCCTTGTGCCGCCAGGCCGGGCGCGCGCCACGGTCCGCCGCGTGCAGGTCAAGCAGCCGGGCAAAGGTTTCGCCAGACGCGGCCGCCGCCGGCGCGGGGGCCTGAACGGCGCCTTGCGTGAAATTTTCAGCCTCTGGAATGGCTGCGGACACGCGATTTCCTCCAGCCAGATCGCGCCTTGCCGTCATTCGCAGAAGTTTGGCGACGCATTTTTATCCTGTCAGCACAGAGCCTTGCAGAAATACATGAGCGGCACAACACGTCAAAACGGCGACTTTCGCCATACTATTGTCGAATTGCCTCACATCGTCCGCCGTGCCGGGCGAGGTACTTGCCCCGACCGGCCCCGGCAAGTAATCGCTGACAAGTAATCGCCGATAAGTAATCTCATTGATGCAATGCGCCGTCGCGCGCGAGCCAGGCGCGGGCGGCGCCTGACACTTATCCAGGACGTGGAGATGTGGTGTCTTCGTGTTCTGGCATGACAGCAAAAAGGCCAGCGCCGGGGAGCCGCATGAGAGGCAACAGTTTCCGATTTGGCCGACGCATGGCCGGGGTCGCCCTGGCGGTCGCCGTGGCGCTGGCGCTCCAGGCGCTGCCGGCGCTGGCGCACCCCCATGTGTGGGTCACGGCCTCGGCCGCGCTGGTGTTCGACCAGCAGGGTCGCGTCACCGCCATTCGCCACCGCTGGCTCTTCGACAAGGCGTTCTCCGCCTACGCTGTCCAGGGTCTGGACAAGAACGGCGACGGCAAATTTTCGCGCGAGGAGCTGGCCGGACTGGCGAAGGAGAACATCGACGGCCTCACCGAATTCGGCTGGTTCACCAACCTGAAGATCAACGGCGCCAAAACCACATTCAGCCCGCCTAGGGACGGCGCCATGGATATGGTCGACGGCCAGATCGCGCTCGGCTTCCTGCTGCCGCTCGAAAAGCCGGCGGCTCCTGGCAAGGCGCTGATGCTCGACATTTCGGACCCCACCTATTTCGTGGCGTTCTCGCTCGCCGATGGCGATGGCGCCATCACTCTGGAGCACGCCCCCGCCGGCTGCGTCACCAGCATCACCCGCCCCAGGGCCCCGCCGCCGCAAACCCGGAACCTGACCGAGGATTTCTTCAATGCCCTCAACCAGGCCTCCGATTATGGCAGCCAGTTCGCCAACAAGGTGGTGGTGGCCTGCCCGTGAACCACATGCCTGTGAACCATATGCCCATGACCCATATGCCCACGAGCGACGGTGATGACTGAGGTCAGAACCGGCTTAGCGACCGTCAGCGGCCAGCTGGCGCAAACCAGGTCCGGCGGCCGCCTCGTCCGGCGCCTTCTGTTCATGGCGGTCGCCGTGGCCATCGTCTCCGGCGGCCTCGCCCTGCTGGCGCTGGCGTTCTCGCAGGCCGCTCCGCCGCCGCCGCGCAACCCGTTTGCCGGCGGCATGGCGGAAACGGCCGCTGGGGGACGTATCGGCGCCGTCATTATCGCCATGCAGTCGGCGTTCTACCGGGCGCTGACCCAGGGGCTTCAGGCGTTCTCCAGCGGCGGCGCCGGCCTTTGGGGCCTGCTGGGCGTCAGCTTCGCCTATGGGGTGTTCCATGCCGCCGGGCCGGGGCACGGCAAGGCGGTGATCTCGGGTTATCTCGTCGCCAACGAGCGCACCCTGGCGCGCGGCGCGGCGCTCAGCTTCGCCGCCGCCATGCTGCAGGCGGTGGTGGCGGTTGCCCTCGCGCTTGTGCTGTCGCTGGTGTTCAACGCCACCGCCGCCCTGGTGAAACTCAGTGTGACGGTGGTGGAGCTGGTCAGCTTCGCCCTGGTGGCGCTGCTCGGGCTGGCCCTGACCTGGCGCAAGGCCGGCGCCCTGGCGACCCTCGGCGACCCCCAGCCGGCCGACGCCAGTTGCGGGCCCGGCTGCGACCACGCCCACATGCCGGGGCCGGAGGCAGTGGACCGCGCCCGCGATCTGCGGGCCATGGCCGGCGTGGTGCTGGCCGCTGGCGTGCGGCCCTGTTCCGGCGCGCTGATCGTGCTGGCCTTCGCCCTGTCGCAGCAGGCGCTCGCAGCAGGCGTCGCCGCCACCTTCGCCATGGCGGTGGGCACGGCGCTCACCACCGGCGCCATCGCGGCGCTGGCGGTGTTCGCCAAACGGCTGGCGCTCCGGCTCGCCAGCGGCGGAAGCATGAGCGGCGCCCGGGCGATGGCGGCGCTGGAATTGCTGGCCGCGGCGTTCGTGCTAGTGACGGGCCTTGCCCTGCTCGCCGGCCTGCAGGCCGGCGCCGGCGGCTGAAGCCGCCTCCTGCTCTCCCTGGGCTGAAAATCCGCCGCGCGCCTCTCCCGCGCGCCTCTCCCGCGCGTCCTGGCGCTCAGGCGATGCGTTCGCGCGCCGCCTCGGCGACGCGGGCGGCGAGCTGGATCAGCGAGCGGTCGGAGCCGGCAGGACCGAGCAGCGACAGGCCAAGCGGTCCGGTTTCGCCGTCGTGCACGGGAATGGTCACCTGGGGGAAGCCAGACAGGCTGGACGGGCACATCAGCCGCAGGGTGCGGTTGCGGAAATCCTCCATGGAGGCTTCCGCCTCGGCCAGGAACGGCGGCGGCGACGGCATGGTCGGCAGCACCAGCACCGTGCCCTCTCCCAGCAGGTCGGCCAGATGGTTGCGGAAGCGCGCCGCCAGCGCCCGCGACTCGGCCAGCAGCGTTTCGGTGACGTCCTTGCCGGATGCGAAACGCTCGGCCAGGGAGGCGTTCATCACCGGGGCGTGCCGCTCAATGAACGTCTTGTGAGCCTCCCACGCCTCCCAGGACTGCATGTGGCGCAGGGCCCAGCACAGATTGTCGAGATTGGGCGCCGCCGCGGCGATATCGAAGCAGCCAAGGCGCAGCTCCACCCGCCGCAGCGCCACCTCCAGCGCCGCCGCCGCTTCAGGGCGGGCGAGGCCGAAGCAGGCCCGGTCGACGAGAAAGCGCGCCGCGCCGGGCAATGGCGTCGGGTCATCCCCCAGCAGCACGTCGCCCACGGCGGCGAGGGTTTCGGCGCTGCGGGCGAACCAGCCCACCGTGTCATAGCTGGGCGACAGCGGCTCGACCCCGGCGTTGTCCACCCGTCCCCAGGTCGGGCGAATGCCGAACACGCCGCAATAGGAAGCCGGCGCGCGCAGCGATCCGGCCGTATCGGTGCCAAGCGCGAAATCGACCTGCCGCGCGGCCACCGCCACCGCCGAGCCCGAAGATGACCCGCCGGAAATTCGCCCGGGCGCAGCCGGATTGACCGGCGAGCCGAAATGGATGTTGCGCCCCAAAATCGAATAGGCGAACTCGTCCGTCTGCGTCTTGCCGGCAAACCGCGCGCCGGCGTCGAGCAGCGCCTGCACCACCGGCGCGGTTTTCGTGCGCACGCCGGACGCGGCGAGCTTCACCGGATTGCCACACCCGGTGGGGTAGCCGGCCACGTCGATCACGTCCTTCACCGCGAAGGAAAGCCCCTGAAGCGCGCCAGCCGGCGCGGACGGCGCCGCAGCGTCGGGATAGGGCATGAAAGCTCTGTAGGGGTCCTCGCGCATGGGCGATCCTGGGTCCTTGCCTTGTCGTCGATGATCGGCGGCGGACAAATCGCCCGCCGGACCTGATGCGTTTTCGCGGAGCCTGTCCCGGTCCGGGGAACCCCCGGCCCTGCCCCATCGTACAGGAGCAGCCGCGCTGTCGTCACAAGCATAAGGCCCAGGGCGCTCCGACTTAAGACCTGACAGCGGGCAACGCCCATGCATGCGCCGCAATCCGGTCCCCGCCCCCTATCCCGCTTCACGGCGCCGGATCAACCCGCCAGAACGAGCAGCCCCACACGCCGAACAACCCGACACGACCAGCAACCGCCAGGCGCGCCAGCGCCATTGCAAAGCTCCATTGCAATCAGCATCGCCGACCAAATATAGACATCGGGCTGCCCCATGGGGTAATCAGCCAGGTGGTCAGCCAGGTGAATCTGGCGCGAGCGCGCAACAACAGGAGACGACGGGTGGCGAACTCAAACGCGACGGCAGGTTCCGGCGGCGTCAACTGGCGTAATCTGGTCACGCTTGGTTCGCTGACCGTGCTGGTCGGCGTCGAGGTCATCGGTGCGGCGATCGCCGGCGGCTGGGCCCTTGCCGGCCTGCTCGACCTCGGGACGACCATCGAATACGCCTTCATGGTCATCTTCGCCGCCATCGCCATCTGGGGCATGGTGAAGTTTGTCCGCGCCGGCCTCAAGATCGAGCCGATCACCCGGCGCTAAAACCGTTTCCGGCAAGGCGCCGCCACGCTGAAGCTCCCGGCGGCGCGGCCTTGCGCCTGTCAGGCCCGCCGCCACGGCGTCTCGGGCACCGGCGTCAGCGGTCCGGCGCCGTCGAACCAGCTGAACAGATTGTCCACCACCAGCTGCGACATGGCGTTGCGGGTGTCGACCGACGCCGAGCCCACATGGGGCAGCAGCACCACATTGTCCATGGCGACCAGCGCGTCCGGCACGCGCGGCTCATCGGCGAACACGTCGAGCCCCGCGGCGGCGATGGTCCCGTTCTGCAAGGCGCTGACCAGCGCCGGTTCATCGACCACCGACCCGCGCGCCACATTGATCAGCACGCCCTGCGGCCCCAGCGCCGCCAGCACGTCCGCGTTCACCAGGTTGCGCGTGCCCGCGCCGCCCGGCGCCACCACGATCAGGAAATCGCACGCCTGCGCGAGGGCGACGGGGCTTTCACGCCAGCGCCAGGCGATGTCCGGCCGCTGGCGCCGGCTGTGCCATTCGATGTTTAGACCAAAGGCCGCGCAACGCGCAGCGATCGCCTCGCCAATGCGGCCAAGGCCAAGAATGCCCACGGTCTTGCCGCGCAGCGATGCGGACAGCGGGAACGCCCCTTGCAACCATTTGCCGTCGCGCAGGAAGCGGTCGGCCTGGGGAATGCGGCGCACCGTGGCGATCAACAGCCCGAGCGTCAGGTCCGCCACCTCGTCGGTCAGCACGTCCGGCGTATTGGTGACGACAATGTTTCGCGCCGCCGCCGCCGCCACGTCGACGCCGTCATAGCCAACGCCGATATTGGCGATGATTTCCAGCGCCGGCAGCCGGCCGATGAGCCCGGCGCTGACGCCGCCGAAACCTGCGACGGCGCGCACGCGCGGCCCGACCTCCGCCAGCAGGGCCTCCGGGTCCTCGGCCCCGCGCAAATCATGCACGTCACAACGCCGCCGCAACGCCTGCAATGGCGCGGGCATCATTGGGCTGACCAGCAAAACCTCGGGACGGGACATGTCATCTCCAGAATTGCGGCGCTCCGGCTTCAGATCGCCGCAACGCCTGTCGTGTTGGCGTTCCTGATTTCCCGGGCCATGCCCGGGCGCGGCGTCGCCACGCTGCGCCACTCCACGCCCGATTGCCCGGGGCGCTGAGCCGTGTCGCGCCTCTGGGGGCGCCCGCGGGGATGGCATAAGGGCGGGCGACCGCAAGATCCACTGATGGAACGCCCCCGGGCATGCCCGGGCGAAGGCGCCGTGCGCGTCGCAGGCAGCCCCCGATCAGCGCCCCGAATCAGCGCCCCTGGGGCTGAGCGCCCGCCTGCGCATCATTTTCCCGCGCTTCCTGAAAATTGTCCGCCGCCCGCCGCAGGAGTTTGCGCAATTTCTTGCGCTCGCGCTGGTCGAAGCCAGCCAGCAGCCGCTGCTCCGCGTCAGCCCACAGCGCCGCCAGCGCGGCGGCGCGTCTTTGCCCCTCGGCGGTCAGACGCACCCGCACCAGCCGCCCGTCTCCCGCGGCGCCGCCGGCGCGCCGCACCAGCCCCTGGGCGGTAAGCCGCGCCACCGCCTTGGAAGCTGTCGGCGGTCGCACGCGCATCAGTTCCGCCAGCGCGCCCATGGTCATGGTTTCGTGGTCGTGCAACGCCTGCAGCAGCTGCTCCTGTCCCGGAAACAGCCCCAGCGCCGACAGGCGTTCGCCAAGCTCAACCCGGTGCAACCGCGCCAGCACGGTCAGCGCCCAGCCGACGCTCTTGTGCATGGCCTGCGCCGCGGCGGGCGCCTCGTCATGGGAGCCGTCCGCAGCGGGGGCCGCCGCGTCGTCCGGTGAAGCCGGCGCCCGACGCTTGCCGGCTTTTTTCCGCGCCACGCCGCCGGCCGGCGCCCCAGCGGACCCGCCGGCGGCTGTTTTGGCTGTCCTGCTCACCGCCATGACGCCTCCAGAAACCCCGAATCCCCGCCCTGTCCGCGCGGAAAAACCGACGGAAGGTTGGCGGAAGGCCGCCAGTCACCCACCGCCCATGTGGATAATATGAACATACTGACGGGACGGTGAAAACGGCGGCGGCGCGGGAAAATGCGCCCGCGCCATCACATTCGTCACGGCGGCGCCCCCCGCCCGGGAAGCAGGCGGGACAGCAGCGACAGGCCGGCGTGGATCAGGACGCCGCTCACCGAAATCAGCAGCAGCGCCGCGAACATGCGCGGAATGTTGAGCCGGTAGCCGGCCTCGACGATGCGCCAGGCAAGACCGCTGCCCTGACCCGCCGCCCCAGCGGCGATTTCGGCGACGATGGCGCCAATGAGGGCAAGGCCGCCGGCGATGCGCAGGCCGGCGAGAAAATGCGGCGCGGCGGTCGGCGCCTCCAGCCGCACGAGCCGCTGCCAGCGGCTGGCCCCATAGAGCCGGAACAGTTCATCCAGCCCCGGATCAATCGCCTGCAACCCGGCGGCGGTGTTGGACAGCACCGGAAAGAACGCGACCAGAAAGGCGCAGACCAGCACGGCCGATCCCGGCTCCAGCCAGACCAGCAGCAGCGGCGCAATGGCGATCACCGGCGTCACCTGCAACACCACCGCGAACGGATACAACGCCGCCGACAGCAATCGCGATCTGGAAAACAGCAGCGCCAGCAACACCCCGCCCACCACGGCCAGCGCCAGGGCCTCAAGCGTGGTCCACAAGGTCACGCCGAGCGCCGGCGCCAGGATCGCCTGGTCGCTCCACAAGGTCTGCAACACCTGAACCGGGCCTGGCAGGATGTAGGGCGGAATTGCCAGCCAGCGCACCGCCAGCTCCCACAGCGCCAGCGCGGCGAAGCCGGTGAGTAGCGGCGTCAGCAGGCGGAGCGGCGCGCCCCGGGACGCGGGGACGCTCATGCGACGGCCCCGCTGGCGGCGGCCGCCAGCGCCAGCACGGCGGCGCACTGGCTGGCGTAGGCGGGGCTGGCCCGGAACGCCGCGCCCCGGCCCGGCGGCGCCGTCACGCCGATCTCATCCAGAACCCGCCCCGGCCGGGCGCTCATGATGACGATGCGGTCGGCCAGATAGACGCTCTCCCAGCTTGAATGGGTCACGAAGGCGACGGTAAAGCCGAGCTGGTCGCGCAACGCCAGCAGATCGTCATTCAGCCGGGCGCGCGTGAACTCGTCCAGCGCCGCGAACGGCTCGTCCATCAACAGCAGGTCCGGGTGGGTGGCGAGCGCCCGGGCGATGGACACCCGCATGCGCATGCCGCCGGAAAGCTCGTGCGGCCAGGCCCGCTCAAAACCGGCCAACCCCACCAGCGCCAGCATCGCCGCCGCCCGCTCATTGGCCTCGGCCCGCGCCACCCCGGCCAGATCCAGCGGCAGGCGCACATTGGCGAGGGCGCGCGACCACGGCGTCAATGTCGGGTCCTGGAACACGAAGCCGACGCGGCCCGCCGCCGTGAGGCCACCATCGCGCCGCACCTGGCCGCGCGTCGGCGCCAGCAGCCCGGCCATCAACCGCAGCGCCGTCGATTTGCCGCAACCGGAGGGGCCGAGAATCGCCAGGAATTCGCCCGCCCGCACGTCCAGCGTCAGCCCGTCCAGCGCCGTGACGCCATTGCCCCAGGCCAGCGCCACGTCCCGCATCCGCACCAGCGCCGCGCGCCCTTCAGCGTTTTGCTTCAAGCCCGACGCCCCTGTTGACGAATTGCAGGGTGTAGCTGGCGCGCCAGTCGAGGTCCGGCCTGTACAGGCCCGCCTTCGCCATGCGCCGGAAGAAGCTCTCCATGCGCGCGTCGGTCATGGCGCCGATGCCCAGCGTCAGGGCGTCGCCCGATTCCACCAGGCCGTATTGTTTCATCCGCGCCCGGGAAAAATCGATCTGCTCCTGGGTCATGTCGGGATTGTCTTTCAGGATCAGCGCATTGGCGGCGGACGGATCGCCATGCAGATAGTTTCGCCACCCCAGGATCGAGGCGTCGACGAACCGCTGCGCCAGATCAGGATCGCGCATGACCGTATCGGCCCGCGTCTCGATGGTGGTGGAGTAGGTGTCGAAGCCATGGTCGGCCAGCAGGAACACGTTCGGCCTGAAACCGCCCTGCTTTTCCACCGCCAGCGGCTCCGAGGTGACGTATCCTTCAGTGACAGAGGCGCGATCGGCCAGGAACGGCGCCAGATTATGGGTGTAGGGCCGGGTGTTTTCCTCGCGAAAACCGTGCTCGGCCTTCAGCCACTGGAAATAGGAGGCCAGCCCTTCGCGGCCAACGAAAATGCGCGCTTTTTTCAGGTCGTCCCAACTGTCCAGCCCCTGCCCCGGCCGCGACATCAGCACCTGGGGATCCCTCTGGAAAATCGCCGCGATCACCTTGACCGGAATGCCCTCGGCGACGGCCGAGAACGGTTGCAACATGTTGCCGCCCATATAAAAATCCAGGCGGCCCGCCGCCAGCAGCAGCCGGTTGTTGTGCTGCGGCCCGCCGGGAATGATGCTGACGTCGAGGCCATGGCGGGCGTAGGTTCCATCGGCCAGCGCCTGATAGAAGCCGCCATGCTCGGCCTGGGCCAGCCAGTTGGTTCCAAAACGCACCTTTCGCAGTTCAGCCGCCGCCAACGGCGCCAGGCCTGTGAGGCAGACGGCGGCCAACGCGAGCCATACCGCTGATAGATAACGCAATAATCGTCTGCCGGGGGCGATGTCGCCGGTCGTGATCACGCCCGCGCCCGGCATTGCGAAAACGCCCGTCCGGCGACCATCCGCGCCAGGCCCTGCCCTGCGTAATTGTCCAGACGTCATGCTTCCCCCGCCCTCTGCCTGTCCGGCCCGTTTCCCGCCGCGCGGCCGTTACTGTATTCTGGCGCCCGGCGCGGGCCGCAGAACCGCCGCAGCATGCGCCGCGCCGCCGGCGCCCGCAACACTGATGCCCGCAACACTGATAAGGAAAGCCCCGCCGTGCCCCAAACCCGCGCAGCGCCCATGGTCCGCAGCCGCCTCTGGCGTGAGTTGCCGGCGGAAGCCTTCGGAGCCGCCCGCATGGCCGACGCCATCGCCGTGCTGCCGCTGGCGGCGGTGGAGCAGCACGGCCCGCACCTGCCCACCGGCGTCGACGCCATGATCATGGAGGGCATGCTGGAGCGGGTCCGCGCCCGCATCGAAACCGCGCCGGAGGGAACTGTCCCGCTCACCGTATTGCTGCCGGTGCAGGAAATCGGCCTGTCCACCGAGCACATCGCCTTTCCCGGTTCGCTGACCCTGGCGCCGGAAACCGCGATCCGCGCCTGGCGGGAACTGGCCATTGGCGTCAGCCGCGCCGGGTTTCGCAAGCTGGTTCTGGTTTCCTCCCACGGCGGCAACAGCCCGGTGATGGATGTGGTGGGCCGCGCCATGCGCGCCGAGGCCAACATGCTGGTGGTCCATACTTCCTGGCAGCGCTTTGGTTACCCGGAAGGCCTGTTCGACGCCCGGGAAATCCGCCACGGCATCCATGGCGGCGAGATTGAAACCTCGCTGATGCTGGCTTTCCGGCCCGATCTGGTGCGGATGGAGCGGGCGGAGAATTTTGCTCCGGCCAGCCTGGCGCTGGAGCAGGACTACGAATTGCTGCGCGCCGACCGGCCCGCCGGCTTCAGCTGGCTGGCGCAGGATCTGCACCCCGCCGGCGCCATGGGCGACGCCAGCCGGGCCACGGCGGACAAGGGCGAGGCGGCGGCGGCCCATGCGGCGGCGGCTTTTGTCAGGCTGCTCGGAGAAATCGCCCGCTTCGAACTGGGCGACGGCACGCGCAGCCGGCCCGGATTTTTGTGAAACCCGCGCACAAAAACGGGCGCGGAAATCCGCGCCCGTTGTCAGAAATCGCTCACTGATGGCTTGCCTGGAGCGTCAGGCGGCGTGGGGAAGCAGGTTTGCGCCCCATCGAAGCGCGCCGCTTTCGCGGGCGACGACGCCATCCTCCAGAACGCCATCTTCCACGGCGGCCAGCGGCGCGGCGATCATGCCGGCGGCGCCGGCCAGGGCGCCAGGAGCCAGCTCCAGCGCCAGCAGCCGGCGCTGCTCATAGGCGCCGGGCATGGCGAGACCGGCGGTCGCCGCCGCCGAGAAACCAAACCGCACGTAATATTCCGGGTCGCCCACCAGCAGGATGGCGCCGTGGCCGGCCGCGCGGGCGCGGGCGATCGCCACGCGCATGAGCGCGCCGCCAACCCCGTCCCCCTGCCGCTCCGGCGCCACGGCCAGCGGCCCCAGCAGCAGCGCCGGAACGTCGCCGGCCAGCACATGCCACAGGCGCACCGTGCCGGCGAGCCGGGCCGGCCCGTTCACGGGAATGTGACGGGCGACCAGCGCCAGTCCCTCAGCCGGGTCCTGGCCCTCGCGCAGCCGCTCGCTGGATTTCAGTTTGCGGTCAGGCCCCATGGCGACGTCGAGCAGCGCCTCGCGCGCGGCCACATCGAAAGGGGTTTCATCGCCAATGCAGATCATGGCGCCATTCCTGCACATGCAGCCGGCCTGTAAACCGGGCGGAAAAGGGGCATGCAGCGCCCTGCCGGACAGGACGCGTGTGAAAAACCCACAGCGCAAGGCGCGCTGTGGGCAGGAACAGCCGGTTGTCCGGTTGGGCGGACCTGAAGGTCCGCGAAGAAATCCCCGTCAGATGACGTAGGACTTCAGCGGCGGGAAGCCGTTGAACGCCACCGCCGAATAGGTGGTGGTGTAGGCGCCCGCGCCCTCGATCAGCAGCTTGTCGCCGATCTCGATGCTGACCGGCAGCATGTAGGGCTGCTTCTCGTACAGCACGTCGGCCGAGTCGCAGGTCGGGCCGGCCAGGATGCACGGCGCCTTCTCCCCCTCATGATCACGCTCGGAGCGGATCGGGTAGCGGATCGACTCGTCCATGGTTTCGGCCAGGCCGCCGAACTTGCCGATGTCCAGATAGACCCAGCGCACCTCGTCGGCCTCGCTCTTCTTCGACACCAGCACCACTTCCGTCTCGATCAGGCCGGCGTTGCCGACCATGCCGCGACCCGGCTCGATGATGGTCTCGGGGATACGGTTGCCGAAGTGACGTCGCAGCGCGTTGAAGATCGAATTGCCATAGGCCTCAACCGCCGGCACGTCCTTCAGATACTTCGTCGGAAAACCGCCGCCGAGATTGACCATCGACAGGATGATGCCGCGCTCGCCGCAGGCGCGGAAAACGTCGGCGGCCATGGCCAGCGCCGAATCCCACGCCTCGGTGTTGCCCTGCTGCGAACCGACGTGGAACGACACGCCATAGGCTTCCAGCCCCTGACGGTAGGCGTGCTCCAGCACGTCCGGCGCCATCTGCGGATCGCAGCCGAACTTGCGCGACAGCGGCCATTCGGCGCCGGCGCCGTCGCACAGCACGCGGCAGAACACCTTGGCGTCGTCGATGTCGGCGGCGCTGGCGGCGCGGGCAATCTTGTCGACTTCGGCCTGGCAGTCGACCGCGAACAGGCGCACGCCCAGCGCGAGGGCGCGGGCGATATCGCGCTCCTTCTTGATGGTGTTGCCGAAGGAGATGCGGTCGGCGGTGGCGCCGGCGGCCAGCGCCATCTCGATTTCCTGCACCGACGCGGTGTCGAAGCAGGAGCCAAGGGTGGCGAGCATATGCAGCACTTCCGGCGCCGGATTGGCCTTCACCGCGTAGAACACGCGGGTGTCCGGCAGCGCCGAAGCGAATTTCATGTAATTGTCGCGCACGACTTCGAGGTCCAGCACCATGCACGGACCATCTTCGCGGCGATTACGCAGGAACTCACGAATACGCTGGGTCATAAGCGTATCTCCCCACAAAGCTGATGGAACGCCCGGAGCGTCGGCTCTGGCGGCGTTCGGCAAGATGCGGATGAAGAATCGCCTCCCGGCGCGCTGTGGAGACGCGACCAGGACAACAACTCTCTACCGACCGTGCTGCCTTGGTTCGGACTGGGGGATTCCCGGTCCGCACGCGCGGCAATGATGGACAAGCCTCTTCGGTGTCGACCTTTGGAGGGCCGACGAGACCAAAAAAGCCCGTTCCGTCGTTGCTTTAAGCTGCGTCCCCCGTGGAGAGCGGGGTTCGCCGGTTTCGCCTCCGGCTGCCGGTTTGATGTTGGGGTCCGGTCGAAACCGGGGCCGCCAACGCAGGTTTCCCACCTTTGCGTCGATCGACCCTTTAAACCCCGGGCGGTTGTCCGGCCTCTTGTCCGGATACCCACCAACCGACACGCGGCCACAGGCACGTGCGAAATTGGGCAGGGGTCAGATAGGGCCGTCAGCCTGGCGTTGCAAGGGTTTTTTACCTTCTGCAGCCCCACATCGGCAAAAAAACACAAAACTGACGCGAATGACGGCCATCAGGCGAAAAAACGCCCATCCGCGACAGCTCCAGAAGGCGACAAGGCGCCGGTTTCGCCCCCTGAAACGTCCTGAGCTGCGCCATGAAGCCCGCCTTGCGCCGAATCGCGCGACGCGGGGTCACAAGGAGTATCCCCTTGTCCCCCACATGAACCGGAGCCGGCATTCCGCTATGGCAGGAAGCGGCTATGATCGCCACAGAACATCACGCATCATCACGCATCGCGACGTCGCCCGGCCGCAAGGCCGCATTCGCCGGACGGAACGCATCTCCAGTCGGCGCGCGATATGAACCAGTGGGTCAGTATGTCGACATTCTCGCGCAGAAGTTTCGTTGAAGGTCTCGTCGCCATTGCGACGTTCGCCGCCACCGCCGCGACGGCGAAAGAGGCGCCCGGCGGTCGGCCGGCGGCCAGTGGCCAGCCCGCGGACGATCCGGCGCGCGCCGACGCGGCGATGAAGGAGGCGGGCCTGTCTCCCTTTGGCTACGGCGACGTCATCAAACGGGCCCGCGAGTTGTCGGCCCTGCCGTTCGTCGAGAAGCCCTCGCAGGCGCCGGAGGCGCTGGCGAAGCTCGGCTTTGACCAGTGGCGCGACATCCGCTTCCGGCCGGACAAGGCGCTGCTGGCCAACTCCGACACCAACTTCCGCATGCAGATGTTCCACCTCGGCTTCCTGTTCCAGCATGCGGTGACGGTGAACATCATCCGCGACGGGGTCGCCACGCCGGTTCCCTATTCGCCGCAGATGTTCGATTTCGGCCAGAACAAATTCGGCAAGCCGCTGCCGGTGAACGTCGGCTTCGCCGGCTTCCGCCTGCATTACCCGCTCAATGACCCGACCATCCGCGACGAGCTGATCTCGTTCATCGGCGCCAGCTATTTCCGCTTCCTCGGTCAGGGGCAGGTCTATGGCCTGTCGGCGCGCGGCCTCGCCATCAACGCCGGCGGCCAGGAAGAGTTTCCGGCGTTCCGCGAATTCTGGGTGGACGTGCGCAAGGGCGACGACAGCCGCGTCACCGTCTACGCCCTGCTCGACAGCCCCTCCATCTCCGGCGCCTACCAGTTCAATATTTATCCCGCGAAGCAGACGGTCGTGGATGTCGAGGCGACGCTGTTCCCGCGCAAAATCATCGAGAAAATCGGCATCGCGCCGCTCACCTCCATGTTCTTCATCGGCGAGAACGATCGCCGCTTCACCGATGACTACCGGCCCGAAGTGCACGATTCCGACGGCCTGCTGATCCATTCCGGCTCCGGCGAGTGGATCTGGCGGCCGCTGCACAACCCCCGCGCGCCTTCGATTTCCTCGTTCACGGAGAACAATGTGCGCGGCTTCGGGCTGATGCAGCGCGACCGGGTGTTCGAGCACTACGAAGACCTCGACATCGCCTATGAGCGCCGCCCGGGCTACTGGGTGGAGCCCCGCAATCCCTGGGGCGAGGGCCGCGTCGAACTGATCGAACTGCCGACTTCCGACGAGACTAACGACAATATCGTCGCCACATGGGCGCCGAAGGAGCCGGTCGGGCCCGGCCAGCAGCTGATCTACCGTTATTCCATCACCGCCGTTGGCGCGACCGACGGCATGCATGCCGGCGGCCAGGCGATCAACAGCTTCCAGTCGGCCCCGCGCGCCCTTGGTTCGTCCGAACCGCTGCACCCCAACACCCGCCGCCTGATGGTGGACTTCGCCGGCGGCGAACTGCCCTACTGGCTGAAGGCGCCGGACCGGGTGAAGGTGGACGCCTCCGCCTCCAGCGGCCGCATCCTGCGCACCTTCATCGCCCCCAATCCGAAGATCGGCGGCTTCCGCGCCGGTGTCGACGTCGAGGCGCCCCCCGGCCAGACCGTGGACGTGCGCGTGTTCCTGCGCGCCGACAACAAGGCGCTGACCGAAACCTGGATTTTCCCGTGGCGCGCCGAATGACGCGCGCCTTCCGCGCGGGCGCGATTGGCGGGCGCGCGACCGGCGGAGGCCGGGCGGCAAAAGCTGGCCGGCAGGGGGACAGACGCCTTGCCGGCTCATGCGGCAGGCGCCTTCACCCGTACCGTTGAACCGCTTCCGCGATCCGGCGGGAACGGCCGCCCGGGTTCCCTGATCAAACAAAACGCCGCGCCGCGCGTTGCCCGTGTCTGGGCTGAACCGCGCCGGGACAGGATTCATGACCGATATTGACGCGCAGCCCCCCGGATGGGGGGCGCTGCTGGGTGGCCGCAATGGCCTGCTGTCGCTGGCGCTCGCCGGCGGCGTCGCCCTGCACGCCATCAACGTTTACATCACCACGACGATCCTGCCGTCGGTGGTCGCCGACATCGGCGGCATCGACTATTATTCATGGAACACCTCGCTGTTCATCGTCGCCTCGATCCTGGCGGCGGCAGTCTCCCCCGGCCTGCTGGCCCGTTGTGGCCCGCGCGCCGCTTATCTGCTCAGCGCGGTGATCTTCGCGGCCGGGTCGCTGGCCTGTGGCTTTGCCCCCTCCATGGCCGCGATGCTGGCCGGGCGCGTTGTCCAGGGCGTGGGCGGCGGCTTCCTGCTCGCCCTCTCCTACGCCATGATCCGCATCGTGTTTGACGAAGCCCTGTGGCCGCGCGGCATCGCGCTGGTCTCGGGCATGTGGGGCGTGGCCACCCTGGTTGGCCCGGCGGTCGGCGGCCTGTTCGCGGAATATGGCCTGTGGCGCGCGTCATTCTGGGCGCTGGCGCCGGCGGCGGTCGTCTTTGGCGTGCTGGCGACGCTGGCGCTGCCGCCCCGCGACGCCGCGCCGGGCTCCACAGGGGCGGGCGCCGCCGGGGCTGGCGGCGCGCCGATGTTGCAGATCCTGCTGCTGACGGCGGCGGTCATGGCCATTTCCGCCGGCAGCGTCATGACGTCGGCATGGGCCAATGCGGCCGGCGCGCTCGTCGCCATCGTGCTCGTGTGCCTGATCGCGGTGATCGAGCAATCCGCCTCGCGCCGCCTGCTGCCCAGCGGCTCCTTCAGCCCTGGCGGCGCGCTTGGCGCGGTTTACGCCTCGATGATGCTGCTGAGCATCATGGTGACCAGCAGCGAAATCTTCATTCCGCTGTTTCTGCAAACCCTGCACGGCCAGACGCCGCTGGTCGCCGGCTATCTGGCGGCGGCGATGAGCGCCGGCTGGACCCTCGGCTCGATTGGCGGCGCCGGCGCCACCGGCGCGCGCATGCGCCGGCAGTTGCGCCTCGCGCCCCTGCCCGGCCTCATCGGCATGGTCATGCTGGCGGCCCTGGTCCCGCCCGGCAGTTCCGGCTCATGGCTGGCGCTGGCCCCGTTGTGCGCGGCCATGCTGATGGTCGGCGTTGGCGTTGGTCTGGCCTGGCCGCACCTGCTGACGCGCGTGCTGCAACTGGCCCCGGAAGGCGAGGAGGCCGTCGCCTCGGCGTCGCTCACCACCGTGCAGCTGTTCGCCACCGCCGCGGGCGCGGCGCTCGCCGGCATGGTGGTCAACCTCGCTGGCCTCACCAGTCCCGGCGGCGCGGCCGGGACCGCCGCCGCCGCCCTGTGGCTGTTCGGCGTGTTTTCCGTCGCGCCGCTGCTGTGCCTGTTCACCGTTCGCCGCGCCATGCGCAACGGCGGACGCTGACCTGTAACCTGGGCCTGAACCTGGCCCTGAACCTGGGTCTGGCCGTGCGCCCTCACCGCCGCGTCGCCAGGCCCTCCAGCAGGGCGTCCATCACGGTGACCCACGCGTCGACGTCCGCGCCGCCGGCAATGGCGAGCGCGGCCCGGTCATAGCCGGCTGACAGCACCTGCGCCGTCGCGTCCGGCGGCAATGGCCGCAACAGGCCCTGGGCCATGGCCTCGGCCAGACCGGCGCGAAGGGTCGCCGCGCCCGTGGCGGCGTCGATGGCGGCCATGGCCGCCGGTCCCAGCACCGCCGGGCCTTCGACCAGCAGCAGGCGGGCGCGCCCCGGCGCCTTCATGGCCTGCAGAAAAGCCCGCCCGCCCGTGCGCAGCGCCTCCAGCGGATCAGCCGGGGCGACGGTTGCAGCGTCGATGGCGGCCGCGACGGCGCCCGCCTCCGCCCGGATCACCGCCTCAAACAGCGCCGTCTTGTCGGTGAAATGATGATACAGCGCGCCACGCGTCACGCCGGCTGCCGCGACGATGGCTGGCGTTGTCGCGGCGGCGAAGCCTGCGCTGACAAATATCTCCCGTCCCGCCGCCATCAGCGCCGCCCGCATCGCTCCCGACCGCGCCTCGTTGCTGCGCCGCATGCCCGTCTCCGTTATTTACATACATTCTGTATGTATGTTATATCACGTTCATCACCACCGCCAGCCTCATCCAGGAGAAACGCCATGAATCCCGCCGGCATCGATCCCTCCCCACGCGCGATCACCAGCTTTTACCCGGTGCTGATGACCGGCGACGTCGCGGCGACCGCCGCATTTTACCAGCGCATGTTTGGGTTCCGCCCCCTGTTCGAGGCCGACTGGTACGTCCATCTCCAGGCTGCCGGCGACAGCAATGTCAATCTGGCCATCCTGCATGGCGACCATGACACCATCCCCGTCCAGGGTCGCGGCCGCGCCGCCGGCCTGCTGCTGAACCTCGAGGTTCCCGACGTCGATGCGGTCCATGACCGGCTGGTCGCCGCCGGCGCCGACATCGTGCTGCCCCTGCGCGACGAAGACTTTGGCCAGCGTCATTTTATCATGGCCGCGCCAGACGGCGTCCTGATCGACGTCATCACGCCGATACCGCCATCGGAGGCATTTGCTGCGCAATATCTGGATCCGTGAACGCCGGCCCGCCGCCCTCACCGGTTTGGGACCTCGGCCCGGGCAGAAAAATGCACTAAAATGCCCGGGATTCGCCTGCTGGACGCGCATTGTCTCCGGCGGGCCGCGCGCCTGACGCAAGGGCCGCCCGCACCGGAACGCCGGCGAACACGCTCCAGAGG
Organism: Camelimonas lactis; assembly: GCF_004342915.1. GTDB lineage: Bacteria > Pseudomonadota > Alphaproteobacteria > Rhizobiales > Beijerinckiaceae > Camelimonas > Camelimonas lactis. Next base: position 38,843 of record NZ_SLWL01000017.1, on the reverse strand, counting down.
TCGCATGGAAACCCAACCTCGCGGAAATGACGCCGCCCTGCGTAGCGTCCTCAGCTTCACCTTCGCCCACTGGCGCCGGCAGGGCTGGCTGGCCGTCAGCCTTGGCCTGTCGGTCTGTCTCGCCACCCTCACCGAGATTTTCGCGCCAGTTTACGCGGGGCGGATGATCGATGCGCTGACGGCGGGCGAAGGCGCGACCCAGGCGGCGGTTTACGCCTTCGCCGCCATGACCGTGCTTGGCCTCGCCACCGTCGGCCTGCGCCACCTGGCCTGGTGGGGGGTGGTGCCGTTCACCCTGCGCATGATGCGCGATGTGGCCGGGGAGAGTTTCGCCCGCGTGCAGCGGTTCTCGTCGAACTGGCACGCCAACAGTTTTTCCGGCTCGGTGGTGCGCAAGATCACGCGCGGCATGTGGGCGCTGGATTCGCTCAACGACGTGCTGCTGATGTTCCTGCTGCCATCCGTGGTGGTGCTGGTCGGCGCCGTGGCGCTGCTGGCCTGGCGCTGGCCGCTGATTGGTCTGCTGATGGGCGCCGGCGCCGCCATTTACATCGGCGCCACGGTGTTGCTGGCGACGCGCGTCATCGCCCCGGCGGCGCGCCTGTCCAACGCCTGGGACACGCGCATGGGCGGCGTGCTCGCCGACGCCATCGGCGCCAACGCCGTGGTCAAGGCCTTCGGCGCCGAACATCGCGAGGACGCCCGCCTCGCCCATGTGGTCGGCAAGTGGCGCCGCCGCACCTGGCGCACCTGGATGCGCTTCACCTGGATCGGCACCGGCCAGATGGCCATGCTGTGGCTGCTGCGCGCCATCGTCACCGGCGGCGCCCTGTGGATGTGGCATACGGGCAAGGCGACGCCCGGCGACGTGGCTTACGTGCTCACCACCTATTTCATGCTCAACGGCTATCTGCGCGACATCGGCCAGCACGTGAACCATTTCCAGCGCGCCGTGAATGAAATGGAGGAGATGGTCCATCTGTATGACCTGCAGCCGGACGTGAAGGACCGGCCGGACGCCCGGCCGCTGGAGGCGTCCCATGGCGAAATCCGCGTCGAGCACGTGGACTTCCGCTACGGCGACCACGTCACGCCGCTTTACCAGGACCTGAACGTCGTCATCGCTGCCGGCGAGCGCGTCGGCCTGGTCGGCCGCTCCGGCTCCGGCAAGACCACCTTCGTCAAGCTGATCCAGCGGCTGCACGACGTCACTGGCGGGCGCATTCTCATCGACGGCCAGAACGTCGCCGACGTGACCCAGCAGTCGTTGCGCGCCCAGATCGCCATCGTGCAGCAGGAGCCGATCCTGTTTCACCGCAGCATCGCCGAGAACATCGCCTATGGTCGTCCAGGCGCCTCGATGGCCGCCATCGAGCGCGCCGCCGAACTGGCCAACGCCCATGACTTCATCATGCGGCTGCCGCGCGGCTACGCCACGCTGGTCGGCGAGCGGGGCGTCAAGCTTTCCGGCGGCGAGCGCCAGCGCGTCGCCATCGCCCGCGCCTTCCTCGCCGATGCGCCGGTGCTGATCCTCGACGAGGCCACCTCCAGCCTCGATTCGGAATTGGAAATGATGATCCAGCAGGCGATGGAGCGGCTGATGCAGGGGCGCACCTCGCTGGTCATCGCCCACCGCCTCTCCACCGTCCGCGAGATGGACCGCATCCTGGTGTTCGATCGCGGCCGCATTGTCGAAGAGGGCCGCCACGACGACCTGATCGCCCGCCCCGGCGGCGTCTACCGCGCCCTGTTTGAACACCAGAGCGGCGGCGTCATCCGCTGAGGTTCACCAGGCCGGGATATAGACGCCCTTATACCGCGCGAGGATGAACTGGCGGATCTCGTCGCTCTGGTAAGCGCCGACCAGCGCCCTGACCCAGGGTTTGCCGGCGTCGTCGGCGCGCGCCGCGATGATATTGACCCACGGGCCGTTGACGTCCTCGCGGGCAAGGCTGCCCTTCACCGGATCAAGCCCGGCTTCCACGGCGTAATTGCTGTTGATCGCCGCCGCGTCCACATCCGGCAGGCTGCGGGCGATCTGCGCCGCGTCCAGCTCGATGATTTTCAGCTTTTTCGGATTGTCGCTGATGTCGCGCACGGTGGCGGCGACGGTTTCGCCGTCTTTCAGGCGGAACAGGCCGTGATCCGCCAGCAGGCGCAACGCCCGGCCGCCGTTGGTGGGGTCGTTGGGAATGGCGATGCTCCCGCCAGCCGGAATGGCGTCGAGGGATTTGTGGCGGGTGGAATACAGCGCCATGGGCGAGGTGATGGTTTCGCCCGCCTTCACCAGCTTCCAGCCCGTCCTGGCGATCTGCGCCTGCAGATAAGGCTGATGCTGGAAGGCGTTGGCCTCGATCTCGCCATTGGCCAGCGCCTGGTTGGGAATGACATAATCGCTGAACTGGATCAGCTCGACCTTCAGCCCACGCCCGGCGGCGACTTTCCTGACCTGTTCGAGAATCTCCACGTCCGGCCCCGGAACCACGCCGACGCGCACCACCGCCGGCGCATCCGCGGCCGCGCCGCCAGCCAGCGTCAACGGCAGGGCGCCGGCGGCGAACAGCGCCAGCAGGGCGCGGCGGGTCTTTCCAGCGGCGCGAGCCGCTCCGGTTGGCTGGTGCATGCCATGTTCTCCGTGTCGAAGCCGCCCCTGCCCCACGGAATGGAAGTTGGCCGATGTTAGCTCCCGCCCGGGAACCCGGCGACTGAAATCCGGCGAGGATTTTTGCGCCCCGCCGGCAGGCAATCGCCTCCAGCGTGAACAACGCCCGCAGGCGACCCACTTGCTTTTCAGGCAGGTCCCTGGGCCTGGCGCACGCGTTTGTTGAGGCGGCGCGCCAGCCGGTCGCCAATGCTCTGCACCCCCTGCACCAGCACGATCAGCACGACCACCACCGCGGCCATCACATCCGGCATGAACCGCTGGTAGCCGTAGCGGATGCCGAGATCGCCGAGACCGCCGCCGCCGACGGCCCCGACCATGGCCGAGTAGCCGATCAGCGACACCACGGCGAGGGTCAGCGACAGCACGATGGCGGGAAGCGCCTCGGGCAACAGCACCTTGCGGACGATCTGCAAGGGCGTCGCCCCCATGGCGCGCGCCGCCTCCACCAGCCCCTGGTCAACCTCACGGATCGCCGTCTCGATCAGGCGGGCGATGAAAGGCGCGGCGGCGATGGTCAGCGGCACGATCGCCGCTTTCGTACCGATGGACGTGCCGGCGACGAGCCGGGTGAACGGAATGATCGCCACCACCAGGATAATGAACGGCGTCGAGCGCGTGGCGTTGACGATCAGCCCCAGCACCCGGTTCAGCAATGGCGCCGCCAGCAGCTCGCCCTTGCCGCTGGTGGCGAGAAACACCCCCAGGGGAATGCCGATGAGCGTGGCGACGATCATCGCCACCGCCACCATCCACATGGTGTCCAGGGTGGCTTCCCAGATAAGCCAGGCAATATCAGCCGACATGACCAAGCACCTCCGCGTCGAGTCCGTGGCCGGCGAACCAGGCCAGCGCCAGCGTCAGCGTCGCCGGATCGGCCGGCAGGCCAAGCACCAGGGCGCCGAACGGGCGACCGGCCACCTCATCCACCGCGCCTGACAGAATGTTCACGTCGACGCCATGGGTCTTCACCAGGCCGGACACCAGCGCATCGGTGGCGATCGGCCCCCGGAACACCACGCGCACCACGGCCTGGTCGCCGGGGCGCGCCTCCGCCCGCAGGCGGCCAGCGAGCCAGCCGGGCAGTTTCTGGCCGCTGACGGCGCCCAGGAACGACCGGGTTGTCGCGTGCTGCGGACGGGTGAATACGTCGTAGACGTCGCCCTGCTCGACGATGCGGCCGGCGTCGAGCACGGCCACCTGGCGGGCAATGCGCGCCACCACCGACATTTCATGGGTGATGAGCAGGATGGTCAGCCCCAGCTCGGCGTTGATCGATCCCAGCAGATCGAGGATGGAGCGGGTGGTTTCCGGGTCAAGCGCCGAGGTCGCCTCGTCGGACAGCAGCGCCTTGGGCCGGGTGGCGAGCGCCCGGGCGATGCCGACGCGCTGTTTCTGGCCGCCGGACAGTTCGGCCGGATAACGGTCGCGCTTGTCGGCGAGGCCCACCAGCTCCAGCAGCGGCTCCACCTGGCGGCGAATGTCGGCGGCGGAAATACCGGCGATCTCCAGCGGCAACGCCACATTGTCATAGGCGGTGCGCGACGACAGCAGGTTGAAGTGCTGGAACACCATGCCGATGGCGCGGCGCACGCCGCGCAGGTCGCGCTCGCTCATGCCGGTGATGTCAGCGCCGTCGACAATCACCTTGCCGGCGCTGGCCTTCTCCAGCCCGTTGACCAGGCGGATCAGCGTTGACTTGCCGGCGCCGCTGCGGCCGATGACGCCGAGCACCGAGCCGCGCCCGACCGAAAGGTCAATATGATCCAGCGCCACGAAGGCGTCGCCGCCGGCGCGCGGCGGATAAACCTTGCGCACCCCCTCGAAGCGCACCAGCGCCTCCGCGGGGGGCGACAACGGCCCGTCGCCCCGCTGCAGCGGGGTAGTTGGCGAGAGCATGTTCATCGGTCCTCGCTGCAGCCGCGCCGGAAGGCCCGGAGGCTGGCGTCTCCCGGAGCGTCGGGCGCTTCTGGAGAGATGGGAAAAATCAGGGGCGCCTGGCGCATCAACGCGCCTGGATGGACCGCCGCGCCAACCTGCAAGGCGCGGCGACCCGGCGGCGGACGCGGGTTGCTCCCGAATGGGAACTGACGCGCATGGGCCGGTTCATCCGAACCGCGCCCGACGCCACAACCACAAATACACTGTATATTTTGTTATTTGTCAATAAACACATACAAAAATGTTATTTCCAAAAGAGACGGAGCCGGAGCAGTTTTCCCCTGCGCTTCCCGCGCGCCCACCCCCAAATGGCGTCACCCGGCGCTTCCGGTTAACAATGACTGGCCTGTCAGGCTGATTTTTCGCGTAACACCTTGCCAGACGCATGGAGAAGCGGACGGCGGCCGGAAGCCTGTTGCAATGGGAAACATTCCAGCCACAGAAACGCCATGGCGAAACTTCAGAGCATGGTCCCCCGGGATTCTATGGTGTAGCTACGACAAACTGCGGAATTTCAACGCCATGGGTGAAACTCCCGATTCGGTTCGCGGCCTCTCTGGCGTGGCCCGGTGAAAATGGACATCACGCTGTTATACAGGCCCCAGCTTCGCTCCACGCCTGTACTGCCTGTATATGTAGGATATTCATGGCGTTAACCGCCTCCTTCCCGTCAGTCTGCCGCCGGCGCCACGTCACGGGCGCGCGCGCGGCCGGGCCCGTCTGTGCGACGGTGCTTGTCTGCGCCGTGGCGCTGACCGGGTGCGCTGTTGGTCCCGACTACAGCGGCGCGGGCATGGCGTTGCCCGCATCCTGGAGCGGGGGCGGCAAATCCGCCGCCGCCACGACGGGAGCGCCGCAACTGGCCGAGTGGTGGGCGCGCCTGGGCGACCCCCTGCTCAATCGCCTCATCGACGGCGCCGTCGCCGGCAACCTGGACGTCGCCGCCGCCAAGGCCCGCGTGCGCGAAGCCCGCGCCAGCTACGACCAGGCCGTCGGCGCGCTGTTTCCGGAAGTCAACGGCTCCGGCTCCGCCACCCGCAGCCAGGCCGGCGCATACCGTCCGGCCAACACGGTGCAGGGCGCGGCCAGGGCCAGTTGGGAGATCGACCTGTTCGGCGCCAACCGCCGCGCCGTGGAGGCGGCCCGGTATGGCCTCGACGCCGCGACCGACGACCTGCGCAACAGCCTGCTGGTCCTGGTGGGCGACATCGCCTCGAATTATGTGCAGGCGCGCGGCTATCAGGCCCGCATCGCCCTGGCGCAGCGCACCGCCAGATCGCAGCGCGAAACCGAGGCCCTGACGCGCACGCGGCTGGCAGCCGGCGGCGCCACCGCCCTCGACGTCGCCAACGCCGCCGGTCAGGCGGCCAGTACGGAAGCGGCGATCCCGGCCCTTGAGACGGGCCTCACCCAGACCATCAACCGCCTTTCGGTCCTGTCAGGGCAACCGCCATCGGCGCTCGCCGGCGACTTCCGCAAGATCGCGCCGATCCCCACGCCAACCTGGCGGGTGCGGCTTGGCGTTCCGGCCAACGTGCTGGTCGACCGGCCGGACGTGCGCCTCGCCGAGAGGCGCTTCGCCCAGGCGACCGCCCGCATTGGCCAGGCGACGGCGGCGCAGTACCCGTCGGTCAGCCTCACCGGCGACATCTCCACGTCGGCGGCGCGGCTCGGCGATCTGGGGCGCAATTCGTCCATCAGCTGGAGCTTTGGCCCCACCCTGTCCGTGCCGCTGTTCAACGCCGGCAAGCTGCGCGCCGCCGTTCAGGTCACCGAGGCGCAGCGCGACCAGTATTTCATCGCCTGGCAGGCCTCCGTGCTCAGTGCGCTGGAAGAGGTGGAGAACGCCCTCGTCAGCCTGAACCAGGAGGGGGTTCGCATTGCCAGGCTGGCCAGTTCCGTCCGCAATTACGCGGAGGCGCTGCGCCTGTCCCGCGACCTTTATCAATCCGGCAATGTGAGCTTCCTCGACGTGCTGACCGCAGAACGCTCCGCCTACAGCGCGGAAAGCGCCCTCGTCGACAGTCGCGTAACCCGCGCGCTGGCCTGGGTCAGCCTCAACAAGGCGCTTGGCGGCGGCTGGAATGGTCTGGTCGACGCCTCCCGTCCGGTCATCGTTGACCGCAACACCGGCCCCCATTTCGTCAACATCAACGGGAGCCGCCCGTGAGTCAGCCCGACATGTCACAGCCAGCGGCGCGCAAGACGCAGCCGCCGCGCGCCCGTAGTCGCCTGAAAGAGGCGCTGCTCCTGCTGGCCCTGTTGGGGCTCGCCGTGCTGGCCTGGCGCTATTTTTTCCCGGCAAGCCCCGACGCTCCCAAATACCTCACCTCGCCGGTGACGCGCGGCGACGTGGAGGAAACCGTGCTCGCCACCGGCACGCTGAAGCCGGCGCGACTGGTCGCCGTCGGCGCCCAGGTCAGCGGCCGTGTGCTTTCGGTGAAGTTCAAGGTAGGCGACCGGGTGAAGAAGGGCGAGCTGGTCGCCCAGATCGACTCGATCACCCAGGAGAACAAGCTGCGCACCGCCGAGGCCGACCTCGCCCGCCTGCGCGCCCAGCGCGACGAGAAGGTCGCCACCCTGAAGCTGTATGAGCAGAATCTGGCCCGCCAGCAGACCATGGTCGCCCGTAACGCCGTGTCGCGCGTTGATTATGACACTGCCGTGGCCAATGTGGACATGACGAAGGCGCAGATCGCCGCCCTGGAAGCGCAGATCCTCTCCGGCAAGGTGGCCGTGGACGACGCCCGCGCCAACCTTGGCTACACCCGCATCAGCGCGCCGATCGACGGCACGGTGCTGGCGGTGGTCACCCAGGAAGGCCAGACGGTCAGCTCGATCCAGACTGCGCCCACCATCGTGATCCTCGGCCAGCTCGACACCATGACGGTGAACGCCGAAATTTCAGAGGCGGATGTGGTCAAGGTGCGGCCGGGCCAGAAGGTGCAGTTCTCGATCATCGGCGCGCCGGACCGGCGCTATGACGCCACGCTGGAATCGATCGATCCGGCCCCGGATTCCATCCGCACCGACGCGAGCATCAGCACCTCCAGCGCCGCCTCGTCGTCCACCACGTCCAACACCGCGATCTACTACAACGGCGTCTTCAACGTGCCCAACCCCGATGGCAGCCTGCGCACCTACATGACCGCCAACGCCCACATCGTGCTCGGCAGGGCCAAAGGCGTGCTGACCATCCCGGCCCCGGCCATTCTTGGCTCGGCGGAACGCGGCTTCACCGTGCGGGTGCTGGGCAAGGACGGCGCCGTCGAGCGCCGGCGCGTGAAGATCGGCCTCAATGACAAGGTCATCGCCGAGGTCCGCGACGGCCTGAAGGAGGGCGAGCAGGTCATCACCGGCGACGCCGTCGGCGCCCCCGCCGCGCGCCCGGGCGGCGCTGGCGGTCCCGGCTCCCGTCGCCGTCCGCCCATGGGGCTGTGAGATGGCGCGCGCTACGGCCCCCAGCGCGGGACCGCTGATCCAGCTCAGCCAACTGCGCCGGGAATATCCCTCCGGCGACGGCGTTCTCGCCGTGCTCAAGGACATCGACCTCACCATCGCCGCCGGCGAAATGGTGGCGATCGTCGGCGCCTCCGGCTCCGGCAAATCGACGCTGATGAACATCCTGGGCTGTCTCGACACGCCCACCTCCGGCAGCTACCGCATCTCCGGGCGCGAAACCGCCGACCTGTCGCCGGACGAGCTGGCCCAGCTGCGCCGCGAGCACTTCGGCTTCATTTTCCAGCGTTACAACCTGCTGCCCGAGCTGACCGCCGAGGGCAACGTCGAGGTCCCGGCCATCTACGCCGGCCGCACGCCGGCGGCGCGGCGCGCCCGGGCCGCGGCGTTGTTGCAGCGGCTCGGCATGGAAGAGCGCCTGGAGCACCGCCCGGGCCAGCTGTCCGGCGGCCAGCAGCAGCGCGTCTCCATCGCCCGCGCCCTGATGAACGGCGGCGAGGTCATCCTGGCCGACGAGCCGACCGGCGCCCTCGACAGCCACAGTGGCCAGGAAGTGCTGCGCATTCTCGATGAGCTACACGCCGAGGGCAAAACCGTCATCATCGTCACCCACGACATGGGGGTGGCGCGCCGGGCCGAACGCATCATCGAGATCAGCGACGGCGTCATTCTTTCCGACACGCGCAACGACGCGCGCCGCGAGGAGCCCGCCGCGCCCGCGCCGACGGGCGCCCGGCTTGAGGCGCGCAGCGCTCCGCCCGGCCGCGCCATGTCGCCCCTGCGCGCCGCCGTCAGCCGGCTGGGCGAGGCTTTCCGCATGGCGGTGCTGGCCATGGCCGCCCACCGCCTGCGCGCCTTTCTCACCATGCTCGGCATCATCATTGGCATCGCCTCGGTGGTCTGCGTGGTGGCGCTGGGCGAAGGCTCGCGCCAGAAGGTGCTGGCCAACATTTCCGGCCTCGGCACCAATACGCTGGAGATATTCGCCGGCCGCAGCTTCGGCGACACCCGCTCCGGCAAGGTGACGACGCTGGTGGTCGACGACGCCGACCAGCTCGCCCGCCAGCATTATGTGGCGGCGGTGACGCCCACCGTATCCTCCTCGCAGAACACCCGCTTCGGCGCGTCCGAGGCCAGCGCCCTCATCAACGGCGTCAACGAGCAATACTTCGTCGCCAAAGGCGCGAAACTGGTGGAAGGCGCCCTGTTCGACGCCGACGCCGTGCGCACCTACGCCCAGGATGCGGTGATCGACGAGAACACCCGAACGGCCCTGTTCAACGATTTCGGCCGCAGCCCGGTCGGCCAGGTGATCATCGCCGGCAAGACGCCGCTGCGGGTGGTGGGCGTCATCGCCCGCCAGCAGGGCGGCTTCGGCTCATCGCAGAACCCGTCGATCTTCGTGCCCTACACCACCGTTCAGGCGCGCATTGTCGGCGGCCATTCACTGCGCAGCATCACCGTGCGGGTGCGCGACGACGTCGATATGGAACTGGCCGAAAAGGCGGTGACCGAATTCCTGGAACGCCGTCACGGCCAGCAGGATTTCTTCATCATCAACACCGACGACATTCGCCAGACCATCACGGCGACAACCCAGACCCTCACGCTGCTGATCGCCGCCATCGCGGTGATCTCGCTGATTGTCGGCGGCATCGGCGTGATGAACATCATGCTGGTGTCGGTGTCGGAGCGCGTCTCGGAGATCGGCGTGCGCATGGCGGTGGGCGCCCGCCAGAGCGACATCCTGCAACAGTTCCTCATCGAAGCGGTGCTGGTGTGCCTGATCGGCGGCGTGCTCGGCATCACCCTGGCGCTCGGCTTCGGCATGTTGTTCGCGCGGCTGAGTTCGAATTTCCAGCTGATCTATTCCACCAGTTCGATCGTCGCCGCCGTCGCCGTGTCGTCGATCATCGGCATCGTCTTCGGCTGGCTGCCGGCCCGCAACGCCTCCCGGCTAAATCCGGTGACGGCGCTGGCCCAGGCCTGATGTATCATGGTCAGGGACAGCAATTTGCGGAGGCCATCATGACGGACGAGCCAGCCCGGCCCGGGGCTTCCGGCGCATCGCCTGACGCGACGACCACAGCGCGCGACGCCGCGTCGCTGCGCGTTCCGGCTGGCCCGTTTTCACAGGAGGATCGCGACGCCCTGTGGCGCGCCATCATGGGCCGGCGCGACGTGCGCAATGAGTTCACCGCGCGGCCAGTGCCGGACGATGTGCTGGCGCGCATCCTGACGGCGGCCCATTGCGCCCCATCGGTCGGCCTGTCGCAGCCGTGGAATTTCGTTGTGGTGCGCGATGAGGCCAAACGGCGCGACGTGCACGCGCTGTTCAGCCGCGCCAACGCCGAAGCCGCCAACATGTTCGACGGCCCCCGCCAGGCGCTGTATCGCAGCCTGAAGCTGGAAGGCATTCTCACCGCGCCGCTGGGCGTTTGCGTCACCTGCGACCGCACGCGCGGCGGCAGCGTGGTGCTGGGCCGCACCCACCAGCCGGATGTCGATCTCTACAGCGTCGCCTGCGCCATCCAGAACCTGTGGCTGGCGGCGCGGGCGGAAGGTCTCGGCGTCGGCTGGGTCAGCATTTTCGATACGGAAGAGCTGAAGCCGTTGCTCGGCGTCCCGGAGCATATCGTCGTCATGGCCTGGCTGTGCGTCGGCTATGTGGACGAACTGTTCACGTCGCCGGAACTGGAAGCCCGGCGCTGGGCGCGCCGCCTGCCGCTGGAGGACCTGGTGTTCGACGGCGCCTGGGGCGAACCGGCCGGCGACCTCGCCCCGGCCCTGCGCGCCGCCGCGCAGGATCAGGGTCTGGCGAAAGGCTGACGCCGCTCCCAGCGCGCCAACGACCATGTAACGCGACATAACGCCATATCGCGGCCAGTGGCCCCACCAGAACGGCCGCTTTCTTGTGTCCCCCGCGCTCTCCGCCGCTCCACTCTCCGCCGTCATGCCCGCACCTGATGCGGGCTTCCGCGTCCTTGCCGCAGCTCCAGCCCCCCCTTGCACGGGCGTGGTTCTGGTGGATGGCTGGAACCAGTGTGGCCATGGCGGCGGAAGGCATGAACGGCGGGGCCACAGCAACGGCGCGCGGGCCCGGTGATCGGCCTTCAACCAACGGGGCCCCGCCCGGGCGCCTCAGAACGCCGGCAAAATCGCCCCGTTGAATGTCTGCGTGATGTACTGGCGCACCGGCTCCGAGCGATAGGCGGCGATGTATTGCCGGATCACCGGATCGTCCTTGCGATCGGCGCGCGCGGCGAACACCAGCACCCAGTCGTTATCCGCCCCTTCGGCCTTCAGCGCGTCCTTGAGCTTCAGCCCGGCGAGATGGGCGTAATTGCTGGAGACCCAGGCCACGTCCACGTCATCCAGCGAACGGGCCAGCTGCGCCGCGTCGATCTCGCGGAAGCGCAGGTGCTTCGGATTGTCAACGATATCCCGGGTGGTGGCGTTGATTCCGGCGCCGTCGCGCAAGCGGATCAGCCCCGCCTGCTGGACAAGAAACAGCGCGCGGGCGCCATTGGAGGGATCATTGGGAAGGGCGACGCTGGCGCCGTCCGGGATGTCCTTCAGCGATTTGTGCTTCGACGAATACAGGCCGGCCGGCACGGCGATGGCGGCGTCCAGCGGCGTAATGTCATAGCCACGCGCCTTCACCTGGGCGGCGAGATAGGGCCGGTGCTGGAAGGCGTTGAGGTCAATGTCGCCGGATTGCACGGCGGCGTTCGGCAGGTTCCAGTCCGAGAACTCGACAACCTCGACCTTGACGCCGTCCTTCGCGGCCAGCTTCGCCGCCTCGCGCAGGATGTCGCCATAGGGCCCGGCGGAAACGCCAACCTTCAGGGTTTTTTCCGCGGCGAGCGCGGCGCCGGGAAAATGCGGCTGCGGAAAGCCCGCCAGCCGCAAGCGCCAGCCCCAGGGCGAGCGCCGCCCGCCGCGACGGCCGCCCCAACCACCGCCGCCCCGACCACCGCCGCCCACGTGCTTCAGATGTGTTGCCGCCAGTCATGGTTCCCTCATCACAACATGTCCCGGCGATGCCCGCCGCGCCGGGTATCCCGGGTTTCGCAAAATGTTTCGCAAGGTGTCTCTTCCGGGAGCTTAGGGAGCGCGGCGACAGGGCGGCAACAGCGCCGGAACAGTTTGAAACAAAGCGCTCCGATGGGCCGGCGCCGCAATCGTTTGCGACGGCGTTCGGCGCATTTCCTGGAAAAATATTCCCTCCCGGTCCCGGCTGGCAGGCGGCGGCGGGCGCGACGTGGGCGCTGGGACCCGACGCGGCGCCCTGAGGCGGCGTCGATTCACGCCAGCAGCGTCAGGGCGTTGACGCGCGCGATCGCCTGTGACAGTCTCCGGCCATGACCCACGCCACTGGCCTCACGCTTCGACTTTCCGGCCCGTCCTTCTGAGGAAGGCGGGGTTTTGTCGCGTGTCATTTAAAACGCCAGTGGATGGTGTGATGTTTTCTGAAAAATTGATCCGGTCGCGCGCCACTGTTGCTGGCGTCATGAACCGTGCGCCGGTCGCGGAAGGCGCGTGCGCGCGCCCGTTCCCTGGCCCCTGGCTGGACGTCGGCCCCTGGCTGAGCATGGGCCCTTGGCTGAACATGGCCCGACTTTTTGGCAGTCGCCGGGACTGACGGCTGCCCGGCGGCTGTATGGACGAACCGGACGCCCCGTCCCGGATTCGAGGCCAGCACGCTTCCCTCTTGTTTCCGCCGCGCGCCCGCGGCGAGGCGACGCCCCGAAACTGGCGCTCCGCCCGTCTGACACCGGATGACGACCCATGCTGAACAACCCGCAGAGCAAATATCAGCCCTATTCGCCGGGCTTTGAACTGAACGACCGCCAGTGGCCGTCGAAGCGCATCACCAGGGCGCCGCGCTGGCTGTCGAGCGACCTGCGCGACGGCAACCAGTCCCTGGCCAACCCCATGGATGTCGAGAAGAAGGTCCGGTTCTACAACACCCTGGTCGACATCGGCTTCAAGGAAATCGAAGTCGGCTTCGCCTCGGCCTCGCAGACCGATTTCGACTTCGTGCGCAGACTGATCGACAACGACATGATCCCGCCGGACGTCACCATTCAGGTGCTGACCCAGTCGCGCCCGGACCTGATCAGCCGCACCTTCGAGGCGCTGGAAGGCGCCCACAGCGCCATCGTCCATCTGTATAACGCCATCGCGCCGCTGTTCCGTCGCGTGGTGTTTGGCATGGAGAAACAGCAGATCATCGATCTGGCCATCGCCGGCGTCACCCAGATGAAGGAAGAGGCGGCGAAGCGGCCGGAAACCCGCTGGACCTTCGAATATTCGCCCGAAACCTTCAGCATGGCCGAACCGGAGTTCGCCCTGGAGATCTGCGAGCGCGTGCTGGACGTGCTGCAACCGACGCCGGACAACAAGGTCATCCTGAACCTGCCGGCGACGGTCGAAGTCGCCCTGCCCAATGTCTACGCCGACCAGATCGAGTGGTTCTGCCGCCACATTTCGCGCCGTGACAGCGTCGTCATCTCGGTGCATCCGCACAACGACCGCGGCACCGGGGTCGCGGCGGCGGAGATGGCCCTGCTGGCCGGCGCCGACCGCGTCGAGGGCTGCCTGTTCGGCAATGGCGAGCGCACCGGCAACGTCGACCTGGTGACCCTGGCCATGAACCTGTACACCCATGGCGTCGACCCGGAGCTGCGCTTCGAGGACATGCGCGCCGTGGTCAAAACCGCCGAGTATTGCAACGAACTGCCGGTGCACCCGCGTCACCCTTACGCCGGCGAGCTGGTGTTCACCGCCTTCTCCGGTTCGCATCAGGACGCCATCAAGAAGGGCTTCGACGCCCACGCGAAGCGCAATGACGGCGTCTGGGAAATGCCCTATCTGGCGCTGGACCCGGCCGACATCGGCGAGAGCTATGAGGCGGTGATCCGCGTCAACAGCCAGTCCGGCAAGGGCGGCGTCGCCTGGGTGCTGGAGCAGGACCACGGCCTGAAGCTGCCGCGCCGCCTGCAGGTGGACATGAGCCGCCGCGTCCAGGCCCGCGCCGACGAGACGGCCCGCGAGATGACCTCGGCCGACATCTGGGACATCTTCCAGGACGCCTACCATCTGAAGGGCCCGCAGCGCTACGAACTGGTGGAGTATGAAGGCGGCGGCGTGCGCCGGGGCGGCGGCGAGCGCGCCTTCACCGGCCGCATCCGCGTCGATGGCGAGGAAATCCCGATCGCCGGACGCGGCAACGGCCTGATCTCCAGCGCGGTGGACGCCATCAACGCCCGCTTCGGCGTCGGCATCGAGGTGGTCAATTACGACGAGCACGCCCTGCGGCGCGGCGCCGACTCCCAGGCGGCCGCCTATGTCGAATGCCGCACGGCGGACGACCGCAGCGTGTTCGGGGTCGGCGTTGACCCGGACGTGGCCACCGCCTCGCTGAAGGCGCTGGTCAGCGCGCTGAATGGCGCGCAATAACCGGGCCAGGACAACCAGCCACGACAACCGGCCATGACGCATTTTCATGAAAGGCGGCTTGCGCTTTTCATGGAGAAAACGCCGCGACCTGGAAACGCCTGGACCCGGAAACTCTTGGACCCGGAAAAGCTTCGGGCCTGGAAACGCTTCGGCCCGGAAGTCGGTTGAAAAGATCAGGCGCCGCCGGTGGAACGGGGTTCACCGGCGGCCCCTCCGGCTTCTGACCCTCCAGACCGGCGCGATGCAGATCGCGCCGGTTTTTGCTTTTCAGGGCAATGCGCATGGCGCGGCGGCCTCCGGCTTCATATGTTGGACGTCTGTGCGCCAGATTTGCGCCGGCAAATTTGAAAGCAGCCTCCGGAGTGCGCGGTGGGCGCCGGCGCCCCAGGATCACCGTCGACAGGGGCCATCAGGGCGATGGCCACCGCCGACAACGGGATGCACGCCATGACCGACGCCCGGAACATCGACAACGCCCGCAAGGACATTGCTCCCGCGACCGACGACGCCCGCTGGCGCGCCGTGCTGGCCCGCGACGCGGCGCAGGACGGCGCCTTCGTCTATGCGGTGCGGACCACGGGCGTTTACTGCCGCCCCTCCTGCCCCGCCCGCCATGCCCGGCGGGAGAACGTGCGCTTTTTCGCCGACGGACCGACGGCGGAGGCGGCCGGCTTCCGCCCCTGCCGTCGCTGTTGTCCGGACGGCCCCTCGCTGGCGGAGCGCCACGCGGCGGCGATCGCCCGCGCCTGCCGGTTGATCGCCGCCAGCGAGACGCCGCTGACCGTCGCGCGGCTGGCGGCGGCGGTCGGCATGAGTCCCTTCGCGTTCCACCGGCATTTCAAGGCCATCACCGGCGTGACGCCGGTTGCCTGGCGCGCCGGCCTGCAGGCGCAGAAGATGCGCGAAAGCCTCGGCGCCAGTGGCGGCGTCACGGCGGCCATTTACGAAGCGGGCTTCGGCTCCAGCAGCCGCTTTTACGAGAAATCAGCGGACATGCTGGGCATGACGCCGACCGCCTTCCGCAAGGGCGGCAAGGATGCCCGCATCCGCTTCTGCATCGCCCGCTGCACATTGGGCGCATTGCTGGTCGGCGCCAGCGACCGGGGCGTCTGCGCCATCAGCATGGGCGACGACCCGGAGGCGCTGATCCGCGCCTTCCAGGACCGCTTCCCCAACGCCCTGCTCGTCGGCGACGACCCGGATTTTGGCGGCCTCGTCGCCCGCGTCGTCGCCCTTGTCGAGAACCCGTCCACGCCGGTCGACCTGCCGCTGGACATGCGCGGCACGGCGTTCCAGCAGCGGGTCTGGCAGGCGTTGCGCGCCATTCCAGCCGGCGAAACCGCCACCTACGCCGAAATCGCCCGCCGCATCGGCCAGCCCAGCGCCGTGCGGGCCGTGGCCCAGGCCTGCGGCGCCAACCCGGTGGCGGTGGCGACGCCCTGCCATCGCATTATCCGCACCGACGGCGATGTTTCCGGCTATCGCTGGGGCGTGGCGCGCAAGCAGGCCCTGCTGGCGCGGGAGCGGGCGGCGGCGGAGAAACAGGCGGTGGAAGAAGAGGCGGCTGGGCGGGAAACCGCCGGCGGCGGGGTTGCGGCCCCTGCGTCACGCAGGCAATCCCGGGCCGGACAGGGCGCCTCCAGCCCGTGAGGCGCGGCCAGAGCGATGAAATCAATGTTTATCCCCATAGGGATACGCGATAACCGCGCCCCCTTTCCATGACGGTTTTCCGCCATCAGGCGCAGGAGTCAGGCGGCCCTGCTGCCTGCCTCCTGCGCCTGCTTCTTGCTCTTGACTCCTGCCTGTCAGGCGGCGCTATAAAGAACAAATGGAGAACAATATCGCCTCATGCCTGACCGGGACAGAGCCGCTGGACGGAGGCCCCTCCGCGCGCCCGTCTCCGCTGCCGCTGCGGGCCGGAAGCGACAGGCGCCCCCATGCGGCGCGCGCCGGGGCGCTGGCCCGGCTGAAAGCGGACCTGGCCCTGCGCGTCGCCGCAACGCCTTGCGGCGGAGCGGATGTCGACGCGCGCCAGAACCATCCGCCAGCAAAAACCGGCGCCCTGTTCCCACCTGACCAGGCCGCGGGCGCTTCCATCTCCCGGCGCGACGGCCATCCGGCCTGGCTGGCCCCCGGCGCCCTGCACGACCTGTTCGCTGGCGTCGCCGATGGCCCCGCCGCCCATGGCTTCGCCACCGGCCACGCCATCCGCATCGCGGCGGGGCGGCCCGTGGTCTGGGCGTTTCACGACATGGCCGGCCGCGAACTCGGCCGCCCCCATGGCGAGGGCCTCGCCGATCTCGGCCTTGACCCCGACGCCCTGCTGCTGGTCCGCGCCCGCACGGTTCCCGAACTGCTGGGCGCCGCCGAGGAAGCCGCCCGCTACAACGCCGTCGGCGTGGTTATCATCAGCGCCTGGGGCGCGGCGAAAGCGTTTGATCTCACCGCCAGCCGCCGCCTCGCCCTCGTCGCGGCGCGCAGCGGCGTCGCCATTCTGGCCGTGCGGATCGCCGCCGACCCGGCGCCTGGCGCGGCCTGGAGCCGCTGGACGGTGCGGGCGGCCGCCTCGCGCCTGCTGGAGGGCGACGCCCCCGGCCACCCCGCCTTCTCCGTCACCCTGCTGCGCCATCGCGGCGGCGCAGCCCCCGCCACATGGATACTGGAGTGGGACCGTGCGCAACGAACGTTTCGCGAAGGCGCCTCCGGGTGAGGCCGCCGCCGCCTATTGGGCGAAAGATACGGCGAACCAGAACGTCGGGGCGCTGTTCCAGGGGGCGGACGCCGCCTTGCCGCATGGAGCGCGCCCTCCCCGGCGCCGCTATCTGGCGTTGTGGTTCCCGTTCCTGCCGGCCGACCGCCTGCGCCGCCAGGCCGGAAGCGCCGCCACCAACGACGGCGGCAAGATTGCGAATGGCGACAAAAACCGCCAGGGCGCGCCGCCGCTGGTCTTCGTTGCGCCGGTCAGGGGCGCCATGCGTCTTGTCGCCGTTTCGCCCGAAGCGCTGGCCGCCGGCCTGCGACCACAGATGACGCTGGCGGACGCCCGCGCCCTGGCGCCCGCCCTGTGGGTCGTTCCGGCGCGGCCGGACCTGGACGACGCCTTCCTGACCCGCCTGCGCGACGATTTCGAGCGCTTCACCCCGTTGCTCGCCATCGATCCGCCGCACGGCCTGGTGCTGGATATCACCGGCTGCGCCCATCTGGCGGGCGGCGAGGCGCCCATGGCCGCCCGGGTGCGCCAGCGCGCCCACGCCGCCGGCCTGCACGTGCATTGCGCCCTGGCGGCGACGCCCCAGGCCGCCCGGGCCCTGGCCAGGTTCACCCTCGCGGCCAGGGAGGCGCCGCTGATCGTGCCGGAAGGCGGCGACCGCGCCGCAACCGCCCGCCTGCCCGTCGCCGCGCTGGAACTGTCCGAAGGGCGCCACAGGACGTTGCAGCGCGCCGGGCTGAAGCGGCTCGCCGATATCATCGATCGCGACAGCGTCAGTCTCGCCTCCCGCTTCGGCGCCGCGTTCCCGGCCCGGCTGGCCCGCATCACCGGCGCCGAGGACATCCGCATCACGCCGGAACGGCCGGCGCCGCCCTGCGTCATCGACCGCATCCTGCCTGAGCCTGTCGCCCGCGAGGAGCACGTGGAGGCGCTGCTCGCCGGCCTGCTGCGGGATGCGGCGCAACGCCTCGAACAGGCCGGGCAAGGCGGCCTGCGCTTCACCGCCCTCTTCTACCGGACGGATGGCGTCAAACGCGCCGTCACCGTATCCGTCAGCCAGCCGACGCGCGATCCGGCGCTCGTCGGCCTGCTGCTGCGCGAACGGCTGGGCGCCCTGGACGACCCGCTGGACCCGGGTTTCGGTTTCGACCAGATCCGCCTCTGTGTCGGCGAAACCGCGCCCCTGGCCGCCATGCAGTCAGGCTTGCCCGCAAATATATTGCCGGCAACACATATACTGGAAGCCGGCCAGGAAGATATCAGCCGCCTCGCTGACAGGCTGGCGGCGCGGCTGGGCCCGGAAGCCGTGCTGAAACTGTGCCCGCGCGGCTCACATCTGCCAGAACGCGCCGCCGTGTTGCGCCCGGCGCGCCTGGCCAGCGCCGGCGTCGGCTGGCGCGACCTTGCGCCGGAAGACCCGCCAGCGCGGCCGCTGCACCTGTTCCGCACGCCGCAACCGGTGGAGGCCATGGACGCGGCGCCGGACGGCTATCCGCTGCGCTTTCGCTGGCGGCGCATGATGCACGACGTGGCGGCGGCGGAAGGGCCGGAACGGCTGTCGCCCGAATGGTGGCGGACATTGCCGGCAGCGGCCGCCACGCCACCCGACGACGCGCCCGCCGATGACGCCCACCCTCTTCGCGCCACGCGCGATTACTACCGGGTTGAGGATCGTGAGGGGCGCCGATTCTGGCTGTTCCGTCCCGGAGACGCCGGCGCGACGGCGGCGCGCTGGTTCATCCATGGCCTGTTCCCATGAGCAACGCCGCCCAGAACCCTGTCCCCGCCTACGCCGAGCTGGCGGCGACCAGCAATTTCTCGTTCCTGCGCGGCGCTTCGCATCCCCGCGATCTGGTGCTGGCCGCCATCATGCAGGGCCATTGTGGCCTTGGCCTCGCCGACCGCAACACCGTCGCCGGCGTGGTGCGCGCCTGGAGCGCGCTCCGGTCGCTACGTGAGGAAGGCCTCGACGCCGCCGGCGCCTCCGAAGACCTGCCCCGGGACCCGCTTCTGGCGGCCGAAATCCGCCATCGCGCCGCCGCCTTCCATCTCATCACCGGCGCCCGGCTGGCCTTCAGCGACGGCGCGCCGGATGTGCTGGTCTATCCGGAAAATCTGGCTGGCTGGAGCCGCCTGACCCGGCTGCTGACCCAGGGCTCCCGGCGGGCCCGCAAGGGCGCCTGCGACCTGACCCTGGATGACCTGCTGGCGGATGTGCGCTGCCTGCAACTGATTGTCATGCCCCCGGCGCGGCTGGCGGAACTGGAGCAGCCGCTGCAACGGATCGCCGGCGCCGCGCCCGGGGCCGTGTGGCTGGGCGCCAGCATGTGGCGGCGCGGTGATGACCGGCGCCGGCTGTTCCGCCTGCGCGACATGGCGGCGCGCGCCGGCGCCCGGCTGCTGGCGGTCAACGACGTGCTGTATCACGCGCCAGGCCAGCGCGACCTGCATGACGTCATCACCTGCATCCGCGAGAAAACCACTGTCGCGGCGGCGGGCCGGCTGCTGGAGGCCAACGCCGAGCGTTGGCTGAAGGCGCCGGACGCCATGGCCCGCCTGTTTCGCGACGCTCCCGAAGCCATCGCCGCCACCGGCGACCTCCTGCAACGCATCAATTTCGACCTGTCGCAGATCGCCTACCAATATCCCGACGAACCTGTTCCAGAAGGCCATGATCCGCAGGGCTGGCTGGAACATCTGGTATGGGACAAGGTGAAAACACGTTATCCGCAGGGCGTCCCGGAAAAGGTGCAACGCCTGCTGGATGAGGAACTGGCGTTGATCCGCCAGCTTGGCTTCGCCACCTATTTCCTCACCGTTCATGACATCGTGCAGGAGGCGCGGCGGCGCGACATTCTCTGTCAGGGGCGCGGTTCGGCCGCCAATTCCGCCGTCTGTTACGTGCTCGGCATTACCAGCGTTGACCCGGACAAGCACGAACTGCTGTTTGCCCGCTTCCTGTCCACCGATCGCGGCGAGCCGCCAGACATCGACGTCGACTTCGAGCATGAGCGCCGCGAAGAGATCATCCAGTATATTTATGGGCGCTATGGCCGCCACCGCGCCGGCATCGCCGCCACCGTCATCCGCTACCGGCCACGCAGCGCCATTCGTGAGGTCGGCAAGGCGCTGGGGCTGACGGAGGACGTCACCGCCCGCATCGCCGGCAGCCAGTGGGGCAGTTATGGCGAGGATATTCCTGACAGCCACATCGCCCAGGCCGGCCTCGACGCCGGCAACCCCGCCATCCGCCGCGCCGTGGCGCTGGCGTCGCGGCTGATCGGCTTTCCCCGGCACCTGTCGCAGCACGTCGGCGGCTTCATCCTGACCCGCGGCCGGCTGGATGATCTGGCGCCCATCGGCAACGCCGCCATGGCCGACCGCACCTTCATTGAATGGGACAAGGACGACATCGACGCCCTGCGTCTGCTCAAGGTCGACGTGCTGGCGCTCGGCATGCTCACCTGCATCCGCAAGGCCTTTGACCTGATCCGCCAGCACACGGGCGCGGCGCATGATCTGGCCAGCGTCGCCCTGACCAGCGAGCAGGAAGAAAACAGTTCGCCTGTCTACGCCATGCTGCAAACCGGCGATTCCATCGGCGTCTTCCAGGTGGAGAGCCGGGCGCAGATCAACATGCTGCCGCGCCTGAAGCCAAAAGAGTTTTACGATCTGGTGATTCAGGTGGCGATCGTCCGCCCCGGCCCGATCCAGGGCGACATGGTGCATCCTTATCTGCGCCGGCGGGCCGGCGTCGAAAAGGTTGAATATCCTTCGCCGCGTCCGCCGCACCCGCCGAACGAGTTGCGGAGCGTTCTGGGCCGGACAAAAGGCGTGCCGCTGTTTCAGGAGCAGGCCATGCAGGTCGCCATGGTCGCCGCCGGCTTCAGCGGCGCAGAGGCCAACGGCCTGCGCAAGGCCATGGGCACGTTTCGCGGCGACGGCACGCTGCACCGTTATGAAGACATGATGGTCAATGGCATGGTCGAACGTGGCTACGACCGGAATTTCGCCGAGCGCTGCTTCGCCCAGATCAAGGGGTTCGGCTCCTATGGCTTTCCCGAAAGCCACGCCGCCGCCTTCGCCCTGCTGGTCTACGTGTCAGCCTGGCTCAAATGCTATCATCCGGCCGCTTTCGCCTGCGCGCTGCTTAACAGCCAGCCCATGGGCTTCTATGGCCCGGCGCAGATTATTGGCAATGCGAAGGACAATGGCGTCACGGTTCTGGCGGTCGATGTGGCGCACAGCCACTGGGACAACACTCTGGAGTCCACCGAAAACGGCCTCGCCCTGCGCCTCGGCTTTCGCCAGATCGACGGTTTCCGCCAGGAATGGGCCGACGCCATCGTCAGCTTCCAGGCTGAACAGAACGCCATCGCCAGCGGCGCGGGCGCCGTCCAGACAGGGCCCACGCGCCAGCGCAGCAATAATCCGCCGCCAGACATGCAGATGCTCCAGCAGCGCGCGCCCCTGCCCCGCCGGGCCATCCTGCGTCTTGCTGAGGCCGACGCCTTCCGCTCCATGGGGCTGGACCGGCGCGCCGCCCTGTGGGCGGCGCAGCGCCTGCCCGACGATGCCCCGCTCCCCCTGTTCCTCGCCACGGCGACGCCGGAGCAGGCGGAAGAGGTCAACCAGCGCCTGCCGGAGATGACGCTGGGCGAACACGTCGCCGCCGACTACCAGACCCTGCGGCTGTCGCTGAAGGGCCATCCCATGCAGATCCTGCGCCCACTGCTGCCAGGCGCGCTGACCTGCGCCCAATGCAACGAAAGCCGTCAGGGCGCCTGGGCGCGCGTCACCGGCGTGGTGCTGGTGCGCCAGCGCCCCGGAACCGGAAACGCCATCTTCATCACCCTGGAAGACGAAACCGGCGTCATCAACGCCGTGCTCTGGGCCCGCATGTTCGCGCGGTTTCGCCGCGCGGTCATGGGCGCGCGGATCATGGAAATCACCGGCGTGATTGAGCGCAGCCCGGAAAACGTGGTGCATCTGATGGCGAAGCACATCATCGACAAAAGCGACCTGCTCGAACGTCTCAACGGCGACATCCGGACAGGCGGCCAGGACGCTGCGCCGGCGCACCGTCATCCACGAGACGTGAGGATACTGCCCGGTTCGCGGGATTTTCACTGAAGCTTGCGCTGAACCGCCGCAAGGCGGGCCCAGTCGGCCCCGGACGGGAGCGCCACCGCCTGCCAACGCCGCAGCGGCGCTCCCCGTGGGATCGGCGCCAGCTACTGGACGCCGCCGATGCAAAGGTATTTTGTTTCGAGGAACTCCTCGATGCCGTACCTGGACCCCTCGCGGCCGAGCCCCGAGAGCTTCACGCCGCCAAACGGCGCCTCGGCGGTCGAGATCAATCCGGTATTGACGCCGACCATGCCGTATTCGAGCGCCTCCGCCACCCGGAACACCTTCGCGATGTCCCGCGCATAGAAATAGGACGCCAGGCCGAACTCGGTCGCATTGGCCTGCCTGATGACATCCGCTTCTCCGCCAAACCGGAAAAGCGGCGCGACCGGACCAAACGTTTCCTCGCGGGCGACCAGCATGTCTTCGGTGACGCCGGTAAGAACAGTCGGCTCGTAAAATGTTCCGCCCAGCTTGTGGCGCGCGCCCCCCGTTTCGAGCTTCGCGCCCTTTGAAACCGCGTCGCCCACATGCTCCTCGACCTTGGCGAGCGCCGCCGCGTCAATCAGCGGCCCCAGATCGACGCCTTCATCGAAGCCATTGCCGGTTTTGAGGTTGCTGACGGCAGCGCGAAGTTTGCCGGCGAAGGCCTCATAGACGCCGTCTTCGACATAGATGCGATTGGCGCACACACAGGTCTGACCGTTGTTCCGGAATTTTGCGATCAGCGCTCCTTCGACCGCAGCGTCCAGATCGGCGTCGTTGAACACGATGAAAGGGGCGTTCCCCCCGAGCTCCAGCCCCAGCTTCTTGATGGTCGGCGCGCTCTGCCTGTAAAGCTCGGCGCCGATCTCGGTGGACCCGGTGAATGTGAGCTTGCGCACCAGGGCGTTCCCGGTCATTTCGGCGCCGATCGCCTGGGCGGAGCCCGTCAACACGCTGAACAGCCCTTCGGGCAGCCCCGCCATCTCCCCCAGCACGGCCAGGGCAATGGCCGAGAACGGCGTCTGTGACGCGGGCTTCAGCACCATGGCGCACCCAGCCGCCAGGGCCGGTCCAGCCTTGCGGGTGATCATCGCGTTGGGGAAATTCCAGGGCGTGATCGCCGCAACCACGCCGATCGGCTGTTTCAGCACGATGATACGCTTGTCGCGTTGATGGCCGGGAATGACATCCCCGTACACGCGCCGCGCCTCCTCCGAGAACCATTCGATGAAGCTTGCGCCATAAACGATCTCGCCAATCGCCTCCTTGAGCGGCTTGCCCTGTTCGGCGGTCAGGATGCGGCCCAGGTCCTCCTTGTTCGCGACCATCAGATCGAACCAGCGGCGCAGGATCTGTGACCGTTCCGCCGCCGTGCGCGCCGCCCAGCCGGCCTGCGCCGCCTGGGCGGCCTCGATCGCGGCGCGGGCTTCCGTCGCGCCAAGCTTCGGCACGCGGCCGATGATCTCGCCGGTCGCCGGGTTGCGCACGTCTATCGCGTCGGGACCTGGCGCGACCCAGTTTCCCGCGACCAACGCCGCCTGCCTGAACAGGCGATTGTCTTTCAGATGAGGAATCATGTTTCTGCCCTTCGTTCGCACTGACGCCAGCCATGATATGCCTTGTTGCCCCCGCGCAAAGCCGCGCCGGCCCGGCGACAGGAGCCAGCGGGATCAGTAGGCGCGCTCGTAAATTGTCAGGATGTCGCCCTCGTCCAGCCGCACGGGATTGTTCTGCAACAGACGGGTCTGTTTGATGGCGTCGCGCGCAAGAGCCGGCAAACTGTCAGCCGGCACCCCGACGTCCCGGAGGCGGCGCGGCGCCCCGGACCCGTTCACCAGGACAAGCAGCCGGGATATGAAGGCCCGCGCGTCCACATCGGCGTGGCCGCTCCGGCTCACGCCGAGCACATCTCCCAGCTCCGCGTAAAGCTGCGCAGCCCCGGACACATTGAATTCCAGCACCGGTCCCAGCATCAGCGCATTCGAGAGCCCGTGCGGGATATGGAACTGGCCGCCCAATGGGTAGGCCAGGGCGTGCACCGCCGCGACCGGCGCATTGGCGAAGGACTGCCCGGCGAACATCGCCCCGAGCAACATGGCTTCGCGCGCCGCGATGTTGTTTCCATCCGCGCACACCGCCAGCAGGTTCGACGAGAGCAGCCGCAGCGCTTCGCGCGCCAGCATGTCCGAAATGGGGTTTTTCAGGTGGACCGATGTGTAGGCTTCGATGGCGTGCACCATCGCATCGATGCCAGTCGCCGCCGTATGGAGCTTTGGCAGCCCAAGCGTCAGCCTGGCGTCAAGCAGCACGCGATCGGCGTAAAGCTGGTCGGCGACGATCCCCATTTTGGTATTCTCGCCCGTGGTCAGGATCGAGATGCCGGTGACTTCGGACCCCGTGCCGGCGGTGGTGGGAATCTGGATTAACGGCAGGCGATCGCCTTGCAGGTTGCCAATCCCGTAGGCGGCGGCGATCTCCTGGCTGGACTTCGCCAGCGCCGCGACGACCTTGGCCACATCCATCGATGAGCCGCCGCCGACGCCGATGATGACGCCGGCCTGTTCCGCCACCGCCAGATCGCGGCAGGCGCGCACGATCTCTTCCGCGGGGTCGGCCTCGACTGAATCAAAAACGGCGACTGGATAACCGCTTCTGCGCAGGGAGGCCTTCAAGCCGTCGATCAGGCCGGACTGGTGCAAAAAATGGTCCGTGACCACCAGCGCCTTCGTGGCAGGTAACCAGTCGGCCAGTCTCTCGCCAAAGCGGTCAACGCCGCCAAATTCGACATGGATATTCGATACAGTCTTGAAATCGAAAGCTTTCAAGGCAATTCTCCCCAGTCAAAACAGATGTAGAACCACCGGAGTTCCTGAATTCCGGGTGGTCATTTGACATTTGCGCATTATCTTCCCGGCGCCGGCGCGAAAAGTTGCAGCGCCGCCGCGCCGGCGTCCGTCATGACGCGGCGGGTCCATGGAGGCGTTTCATTTGGCTACGTCCTGCTCCCACTATTTCCGCGAGACGTTGCGAGGCGCCGAACGACTTGGCTTCAATGGCGGCGATTTTCTGCAGCGCGTGGGTCTGGATGCGGCCAGCGTGCATGATCCCGCCTGGCGCGGCCCGTCCGAAAAGCTGGCGGAGCTTGTCCAGCTTGTCTGGCTGATTCTGGATGACGAGTTCATGGGCTTTACGCTGCAAAGGTGTAAACCCGGCGTCTTTGCGATGATGTGCAACCTTGTCATCCACGAGGAAACGATTGCGGCGGCGATCCGTAAAGGCGTGCTGTTCTACAGCCTCTTCACCGATGAAATGGAGATGCGTTTCTCCGATACGGGCGGCGTTTACGTTCTTGAGGTGACGTTCCATCATCCGGAGTACGATCCGAACAACTATTTTCTCGAATTCTGGCTTTCGATCTGGTATCGCGCCGTGTGCTGGATGGCGGGTCGAACGATCCCGCTGAAATACGTCGATTTCAACTATCCAAAACCGGTGGGCCGCGCCGAGGAGCTTCGCTATATGTTTCCCGGCGTCCAGCGGTTCTCGCAATCCAGGACCCGCCTGGTGTTCGGCGAAGACCTGGCCAGCGTCCCGAACCGTCGCACCCGGGCCGAACTCAAGGCCATGCTCGATCGGGCGCCGCTGGTTTTCATGGTCGTTCCGGCAAACGTCGAAAGTATTTCCAGGCGATTGCATAACGATATCCTCGCCGCCAGCGCCGGGGGAGCGTCGTTTCCGCAGCTGGAGCACTTCGCTGGGGCTTATGGCATGAGCGCTCAGACCTTGCGCCGGCGCCTCAAGCAGGAGGGAACGAGTTTCCGGCGCGTCATTGAAGGAATTCGCAGGGATCTTGCCCTGCGGAGTTTGCTTAAAACCAGACAAAGCGTATCGGCCATCGCGGAGCGCCTCGGCTATTCGGAAACACGCGCCTTCACCCGGGCGTTCATCCAGTGGACAGGCATGACGCCAAGAAACTACCGCAAGGAAGTCCTCGGGCAGTTCAGCGAGGGCGAGCGAGACCAGGCCTCCCGTCACCATGGGACATCCCAGCCGTAGCTCTTGCGCATGATGTCGGCCGCCCCGGCCGGCGGGATGCCCGTTTCCCTGCAGACCAGCCGCATGTAGCTGTCCCGGTCGGCCTGCAGCCTGCCGGTGAGCGCGGCGACGTCCGGCCCGCCTGGAGCCGCGCGCTGGTCCTGGCGCATGTCGGCGCGGTCGATGAACCGCTCCCGTCCGCGCGCCCTGAGGTCATCCAGCCGGGCCACCGCCCCTGGCGCGACCAGACGCAGCGGATCGGCAGGGGACAGCCGGGCGCAAAGCGCGAGAAGCAGCAGCTTCAGCGTCGCATGCCCGATCAGATCGGCCGCGCCGAAGAGCCCCGTGCGCGGCAGCCCGAGCGACCTGGCCCCCGCCCTGTCGATCGCGGCCGGATCGGGGCCGCCTTGGGTGAGAAGCGCCAGGCCGCTGGCCATCAGGAACAGCCCGAGCCGGTTGGCGATGAAACCGGGATTGTCGGACACCTCCACGACAGTCCGTCCCATGTGATGTTCAAGCGTATGACGCAGCTGGTCAGAAAGCAGCGGCTTCAGGCGCAGGTCCGGCTCCGATGCGGCGACCAGCTCCACCAGCGGGCAATGGGTCAATGGAAAGAAAAAATGTGCGACGGCGTACCGGTTGCCAAAGTCTGGAGGCAGGCCGGCAAGCAGTTCATGGCGCGTGATGACCGACGCATCTGAAGTCACTAGCCCCGTCGCCCCATGCGCGCAATGCCGCAGGACAGCCCGCTTTTGCTCCAGCGCATGCCCCGCCATCTCAATAACCCAATCGGCGCCGGCCAGCCGGGTCGGGAGATCGGGATCATCCGGCGCGACGCGCTGGATTCGCGGCTGCCCCGGAAGGCTGCAAACGAGAAGATCGGACAGCTGCGTCGCGAACCGGTCGTCGCCGACAATAACGACGCTTTTCATGCCTGCGCTCCCAGGGCGGCGAGGATACGGGAGGCCAGGTTCGCCCGGTCGGCGGCGTCCCGCATGAGCGTGTCGCCGACGACAACGCGGACGCCAGCCGGCGCCGCGATCCGGTCGCTGTCGGTGAAGAACAGATCGACGAGATCGCCGTAATGCCGGAGCACGCCGGCGTCGCCCGGCGGCAATCCCAGATCGCGCTGGAGCCGTTCAACAGGCCCCTTGACGGCGGCTCCGTTGACATAGGGCGACACCACCGCGACCGGGACGTTGCGCGCAGCGATCCGCTCGCGCAACCGGCCGGTCGCCAGCATCGGCCCGATGCTGAGGAACGGGTTGGACGGCGCGATGATGATTCCGGCCAGTTCAGGCCTGGCGAGCGCCGCCTCCAGACCGGCGGAGAGTATCGTCCCGGCCTGCCCGCCGTAGCGGACGCCGCGGACATGAACGTCAGCCCGATGTTTGACAAAATAATCCTGAAACGACAGGTCGCCGTCATCCGTCACGATGGTCGTCGGCGTGGCCTCGTCCGTCACCGGCGCCGGCGCATGACGGACGCCCAGCCCGGCCGCGATCCGCGCCATTGCCTGTGACAGGTTGCGCCCGGACGCCAGAAGCGCGTTTCTGTAGAGGTGCAGCGCGATGTCCCTGTCGCCCAGCTGGAACCATGACGGCGCCCCGAGGGCCTGGAGCGTCTGGTGAGCGTTCCAGCTTTCGTCCTCCCGGCCCCATCCGCGTTCGCCGCTGACCAGCCCCGCCAGCATGTAAAGCACGGTGTCGAGATCGGGGCAGATACGCAAACCCAGGTGGTCGAAGTCGTCGCCCGTATTGACGACAAGCGTCAGCTCGTCCGGATCAAGGCGCCTGGCCAGTCCATCTGCGAGCCTGGAGCCGCCGACGCCCCCGCACAGGGCGATAAAGTGCTGTTTCATTTGAAAAGATCGCTTGCTGTTGGCCGCACCAGGTTGCGGGCGGTCTGGTCGCTTTCATCCCACGCGACGCCGCGGACGATGACCACGGGTTTTCCCTCGTCGGCCTGTCCCATCACCAGGGACGCCGCCGCGGCGATCTCGTCGGCAAAGGCCAGTTCGGAGGTTTCGAGACGGCGGCCGAAGAGGTCCGGGCGGCCACGCAGGTCCTGAAGCGCCTGAAGCCCGGAAGACCCGATGGTGGTCCCGCAGGCGCCGTTGCGCCACGCCCGGCCGAAGCTGTCGATGATCAGCACGGCCAGTCTCCGTCCCGTCGCGGCCTGCAGCTTTCGCCGCAGCTCCGCCGCGCTCCGGTCGGGGTCTTCCGGCAACAGCAGCACCCGTTCCGCCGCGCCTTGCGCCAGATTGGACTGGTCGATCCCGGCGTTCGCCATGACGTAGCCGAGCCTGTGCCGCACGATGATGACGCCCGGCGCGACGCGCATGACGCAGCGGCTTTCCGCGAGGATCAGTTCGACGAGGCGCGGATCCTTGCGGGCGATGGCGGCCAGCCGCGCGGCTTCGGCCGATGGAACGACGTCCCGCAGCTGGAGGTAGCGCCCCTCGGATTTGGAGATGATCTTCTGGGCCAGCACGACGATGTCGCCATCGCGCAGACCCGCCTCGCCGGCCGCGGCCAGGATTTGGCCGTCCAGCCTGTCCCCCGGCTCGACGCGGGGAAAATCCGGTAACGGCATGAGGGTGACGTTCGCCATCCTAGACCCCCAGATACGCTTCCTGCACCCGGGGATCGGCGAGCAGGTCTTTCGCCGGCCCCGCCATGGCAATCCGGCCGCGATCGATGACGTAGCCGCGGTCAGCCGACCGCAGCACCGCCTGGACGTTCTGTTCGACAACCAGAATCGTCGTGCCGGCGTCGCGGATCGTGCGCATGATCTCCATGACCTGCTTCGCGAGAAGCGGGGCAAGGCCCATGGTTGGTTCGTCGAGCAGAAGGACGCGGGGATCGGACATGAGCGCGCGCCCCATGGCCAGCATTTGCTGCTGCCCACCGGAAAGGGAGCCGGCCGCGCGTTTCCGGAATTCGCCCAGGATCGGAAACATCTCGTAGACGCGGGAGCGGTTTCTCTCGATCCTGCTCCGGGACACCCAGGCGCCGAGCGCGAGATTGTCTTCCACCGGGAGCGGCGCGAATATCTGCCGCCCTTCCGGGACCTGCGCCAGCCCCTGCGCGACGCGCCGGGCCGGCGGATCGTTGTGGATTTTGACGCCGGCCAGCGTAATCGTGCCGGCGGTTATCGGCTGAATGCCGGAAATCGCCCGCATCAGCGTGGTCTTTCCCGCGCCATTGGCGCCAACCAGCGCAACGATCTCCCCCTGGCCAACCTCAAGGGAGACGTCGTGCAGAACCTCGATGCGGCCGTAGCGGCTGCGCAGCTTCCCGATCTCAAGCATCGGCAGCCTCCGTCACTCCCAGATAGGCCTCGATGACAGCCGCGTTGCGGCGGATTTCCTCCGGCGTTCCCACCGCCAGGGTTCGCCCCTGGTTGAGCACGTGCACGCGGTCGGCCAGCCCCATGACCATGTGCATGTCGTGCTCGACAAGGACGACCGTCACGCCCATGCGGGCGACGTCGCGGATCACCGCGTCCACCTCGGCGGTCTCGGTCGCATTGCATCCGGCGACAGGTTCATCGAGCATCAGCACGCGCGGTTGCGTGGCGAGGGCGCGGGCGATTTCCAGCCGCTTGACGACGCCATAGGACTGGGCGCCCGCCATCTGGTCCGCCAGATCGGCGATGCCGACCTGGTCGAGATGCGCCAGCGCCTGCCGGCGGGTCGCGGCGTTCTGGGCCTTCACCGACCGCAAGCCGAGCATATGCGCCAGAATACCGCCCTTCTCGTGGATGCGGGCCCCGGCCATGACATTCTCGACCACGGTCATGTGCTCGAAAATCTGCAGGTTCTGGAAGGTGCGCGTCATGCCCCGGCGCGCGCGTTCGAACGGCTTCAGGGATGAGATGTCCGCCCCGTCCAGAAAGACGCTGCCGCCCGTCGGGACATAGAGGCCAGAGACACAGTTGAAGAGCGTTGTCTTGCCGGCCCCGTTGGGGCCGATGAGTGCGTAAATCTCGCCTTCCGCGACGGAAAAGCTGACGCCGTCGAGCGCAACCACCCCACCGAAACGGATGCCAAGCTGTTCGACTTTCAGCACGACGAGGCCCTCCGCGAACGCAGCCAGCCGGCGAGGCTCGGCGCAATGCCTTTGGGCAGCAGGACCATGATGATCACCAGGATGAGCCCCAGGATGGCCTGCTCGTATTCGTGGAAAACAGTCAGAAACTGCGGCAGCACCACGAAGATCGCCGCGCCGATGATGCTGCCGATGGCGGAGCCCAGGCCGCCGACGACGGTCATGGTCACGAATTCGATCGAGCGGAGGATGCCCGCCGATTGCGGCGTGATGTAACGGTCGAACATGACGAAGCAGCACCCCGCCAATGTCGTGAAAACCGCCGAGATGACGAAGGCGCGCAGCTTCGCCTGCGCAACATCGATGCCGAGCACGCCGGCCGCGATTTCGCTGTCGTGAATGGCCCGCATCTCGCGCCCTGTCGGGCTGTCAAGCAGACTGGCGAGCAGGTACATCGCCAGAACGAGGACGCCGCCGCAGATCCAGTACCAGCTCCATCTCGGCGTCATGCCGAAGAGCCGGACGGCGGCCATGTCCAGGGCCATTCCATCCGGGCCGCCGGTGATGTGCACCGCGTTCGTCAGCACCATCGCGAATATCGATCCGAACGCCAGGGTGGCCATCGCCAGATGGTAACCGCGTAACTTGAGGATCGGCCGGCCGATGATCCACGCGATGACGCCGGCGGCCGGCAGGGACATGGCCGTCAGCAGCCACGGCGAAAGCCCGTAGCGCGCGGCGCCGATCGCGACCGTGTAGGCGCCGAGCCCGAAGAAGGCGCCGTGCCCGAGACTGATCTGTCCGGCGTAGCCCATGAGCAGGTTCTTCCCCAGGACCACGGTCGAAAAGATAAACAGCAGGGTCGCCATGCGAACCTGAAAATTTGTGAGCGGAAGGCAGGAGATGAGCACGATGGACGCAGCGATGATGACGGGCGGCGCATAAGGAGAAGCAAGTTTATTGCGCATGTCAGACCCTTTCTACCGATCGCGAGGCAAAAATACCTTGGGGGAACAGCGCGAACACCAGCAGAAGAACAACCAGGGCGAGGGCGTCCTTGTAGACGGACGACAGGAAGCCGGCGCCGAACGCCTCCAGCAGGCCCACCAGCAGACCGCCGATGACTGGCCCATAGGGCTTGCCGACGCCGCCGAGCATGGCGCCCGTGAAGCCCTTGATGGCGAGCATGACGCCGGTGTCGTAACTCGTCAGCGTGATCGGCGTCGCGAGGATGCCGCCAAGCGATCCGATCAGCGCCGACAGCGCGAAGCAGAGGCTGATAACCGCGACCCGGTTGATGCCCACAAGCTGCGCCCCCACGGTATTCGCCGCGACCGCGACGATCGCCTTGCCGGTGAGCGCGCGGGAGAGAAATATCCCCATGGCGGAGACGATCAGGAACGCGCCGGCGACGATCGCCACCGCCTGGACCTGGATCACCACGCCGCCGATGCGCCACACGTCCCAGGGCAAAAGCTGGGGTAGCCTGACAAAGTCCTTGCCGAGGATCGCGGAAGCGAGGCCACGCGCCAGCAGCGACGCGCCGATCGTCAGGATCAGCAGCTGGATCGGCGAGGCGGAGCGGGCCGGATTGATGCCGAGCAGGAAGAGCGCGAGGCCGAAGATCACGGTGATCACGCAGGCCAGCAGCGCCGCGACCGGATAGGACAGGCCATAGCTGGCCATGGCGATTCCGGCCAGCATTCCTCCCAGCATGAAGAATTCGCCTTGCGCGAAGTTGAAGATGCCGGACGCGCGATAGATAAGCGTAAAACCGACCGCCACGAGGGCATAGATCGCTCCGACCGTCAGGCCTGAAACGATCAGCTGTAAGATCGTCACCATCATAAATCCTGCCAGAGATGGGCGGGGCCGATACCGGGCAAACGCGCCCGCATGCCGTGTGCTGTCACCTGCCCGCAGCAGGCGCCCATTGACCGCCCCTGATCGTCAGCATTGCAAAGCTGCCGAGGTCGATGCCGAGGTGATCGGCCGGCGTCATGTGGATCGGCCCGACCGTGCCGACGAAGCCGTCGGTGGCCTCAAGCGCGTCGCGAACCTTTTGCGGCTCCGCGCTCTTCGCCCGTTTCATCGCATCGACGAGCAGCAGCAGGCCGTCATGGGCGTAGCCGCCAAAGGCGTCCGGCTGCCGCTTCGTCGCCGCGACATAGTCGTCACGATATTTCACGAGAACCTTCTTCTGCGGATCGCTGTCGGCCAGGGTGTCGGCCACCAGCAGCAGCGGCGCGGGAATGCGGATTCCGTCGCCATCCTTGCCCACCGCCTCGAGGTAGCCGAGCGTCGCGGCCGCGTGGCTCATATAGAGGGTCTGCGTCATGCCGAGCTGCCGGAAGTTGCGGGTGACGATCGCCGGCCCCTGGCCGATATCAGCGTTGATGACGGCCTCAACGCCAGGGATCGCCTTGATGCGATTGAGTTGCGGGGTCATGTCGCTGTCCCGCGGGCCGTAGCTCTCCTGGGCCAGGATGGTGATGGACTTTTTCGGAGCCAGCGCCGCGCACTGTTTCGCCATGGATTTGGCGAAACCGCCCTGCCCCGCGATGAGCGCCGCCCGGCTCAACCCGAGCGCCTTCATGTCATCAAAGATTTTCTCACAGGCCATCAGGTCGGTGTGCGGCGGCTTGAACACCCATTTGCGGACGGGGTCGATGATCTCGACGCCGCCGGAAAAGGACACGAACGGGATCTTCGCGTCTTCAATCACCGGGATGATGGCCATCGAGTTTCCGGTGCCAGAGCCGCCAATGATCGCGGCCACCCCGTCTTCCTCGATCATGCGGACGGCGAAGTTGCGCGAGGCGCTCGCATCCGATGCGTCGTCGTAATAGACGAGATTGATCCGTTCGCCATTGACGCCGCCGGCCGCATTGATCTGCCGGACCAGCATTTCAAGCGTCAGCCGTTGTGGCTCGCCAAGGAATGACGCGGGTCCGGTCGCGGATGTGAAAGCGCCGATCTTGATGTCGGCAAGGGCTGGCAGCGACATGGCGAGCGAAAGGGCGGCCGCGAACGCGGTCCGCGCGAGACCATTCTTCATGGATCCTCTCCCGACAACTTTTATTA
The DNA here is from genome assembly GCF_004342915.1 of Camelimonas lactis. Taxonomy (GTDB): domain Bacteria; phylum Pseudomonadota; class Alphaproteobacteria; order Rhizobiales; family Beijerinckiaceae; genus Camelimonas; species Camelimonas lactis. Next base: position 5,320 of record NZ_SLWL01000017.1, on the reverse strand, counting down.
TTGCGTAATGGGACCGGGATTTTCAGGTTATTCCCAGGTTGATCCCGACATGACTCTCGCTTTTCTGAAGAGAAGGACAATGTCCGCGCCGCTCAGAAAAAGAGACATTTTCGTTCACGGGCCGCTATGCCTCCGGGCGCAGCAGGCCGGCCATGGCCGTGCGCAGCCCCTCCGTCAGCGGCTGGGGCCGGCGCGTCGCCCTGTCGACATAGACGTGGACGAAAAGGCCCTCGGCCGCGGCCAGCTCCCCGTGTTCCGCAAACAACGCGACCCGATAGGTCGCCGAGGTTTGCCCGAGGCTGTCGATGCGCAGTCCGGCCACGATCCTGTGCGGATACGCAAGCTCGGCGTGATAGTCGCAGCGGCTATGGACGACCAGGCCAATACAGTCCTGGCGCAAGGCGTGTTTCCTGCCCACATCGTGGAGCCAGCGGTTCACGACGCTGTCGAACAACGCATAATGCACGGCGTTATTCATGTGCCCGTAGACGTCGTTGTCGTTCCACCGGGTCGTGATGTCTTCAAAATGAAAAAAATCCTGCCGGCGCGACGGGACTGGGCGCCGCCGCGAGGGCGCTTTTGTTGTCGCGTTCATGGCGCCGCCTCCCGCGCGTCCGTCGCCGGGCGCCGGCGGGCGTAGGGGCGGTTGACGACCGGCAGGAGGTCAGGCGCGCCAAACGACGCCTTGGCCCGGTCCGGCGCCTGCCTTTTGTACAGGGTCGTCCGCTGCGCCGGCCGGCGGCCAACCTGCGCGATCAGTTGCTCCATCTGTTCTGGCGTGGATTCCTGACCATGCTGCGCGCCGGCGGCGCGGGTGATGGATTCGTTCATGAGCGTGCCGCCAAGGTCGTTCGCCCCGGCCCTCAGCGCGATCGCGACCCCCTCCGGGCCCAGCTTCACCCATGACGCCTGGATGTTCGGGATCAGCGGATTCAGCGCCAGTCGCGCGACGGCGTGCATGAGGATGGCCTCGCGGAACGTCGGGCCAGGCCGGGCCCCGCCGCGCAGGTAGATCGGGGCTTCCATCGCAACGAAAGGCAGCGGCACGAACTCGGTGACGCCCCCTGTCCGCTCCTGGACATCGCGCAGCAGCAGAAGGTGATGCGCCCAGTGCCGCGGGTGATCGACATGGCCATACATGATCGTCGACGTCGTCTTGAGGCCGACCTCATGCGCCTGCTCGATCGCCGCAACCCATTCGCCGGTCGTGAGTTTGCCCTTGCAGAGGATGTCGCGCACGTCATCGTGCAGCACCTCGGCCGCCGTGCCAGGCAAGGACCCCAGCCCGGCTTGCTTCAGCCGCATCAGATAGTCCCGCAGCGAAAGCCCGAGCGTCGCGGCCCCCTGCGTGACTTCGAGCGGCGAGAAGGCGTGAACATGGATGTCCGGCTGCGCCTGTTTCACCGCGCGCAGGATGTTCAGATAGGTTTCACCCGTATAGTCAGGGCTGATTCCCCCCTGCATGCAGACTTCGGCGGCGCCGCGATCCCAGGCTTCGTTGACCCGTCGGGAGATCTCGGACAGGTCCAGGTCGTAGGGTTTGCCGCGCAGGGCCTCATGCGTCTTGCCCTTCGAGAAAGCGCAGAAGGCGCACGCATAGGCGCAAACATTGGTGTAATTGATATTGCGGACGACCACATAGCTGACCTCGTCGCCCGACTGGCGCCTGCGCAGGGCGTCGGCCGCCTGGCAAACGAACAGCAGGTCGCGGCCGCGAACGCCAAACAGGGCTTCTATCTCTGCTGCCTGCAACCGCTCGCCCGCCATCGCCGCGGTCACGATCCTGGCGATGTCAGACCGCGCTTCGTGCGCCTGGACCGGGTTTTCAAGGCCATCGAAAATTGACGTGTCAGGCGGCGCGAGACCGCCAGCCACCCAGTTGCACTCCCGGGCGTAGCCTTCGGCGTCGGAGCGGGCCAGGACATGGCGCAGCATCTTGCGGTCGATCCACGGCCCGCGGGGATCGATGTAGCGCGGATACACCGTCAGTCGCTGCACGAGCTCCTTGCCGGCGGCCGCGGTTTCCCGCGCCAGCCGCTCCAGCTGCGGCCAGGGCGCTTCGGGATTGACGTGGTCCGGCGTCACTGGCGAAACGCCGCCCCAGTCGTTGACGCCGGCGTCGATAAGGGCGCGGAGGTCGCCATGCGCCAGATTGGGCGGAGCCTGAATGCTCATCGCCGGGCCAAGCACGAGCCGGGCGATGGCGATGGCGCGCTGGAAGCGCTCCGCGTCCGGCTCTGGCGTCCGGGCCATCCTGGTGCCGGCCTTGGCGCGAAAATTCTGGATGATGACTTCCTGGATATTGCCCCAGTCCGCGTGCACCGCACGGATCATGAGCAGGGAATCCACGAATTCTTCGGGCGTCTCGCCGATCCCCACCAGCAACCCGGTGGTCATCGGGATATGCAATCTGCCGGCGTTGACCAGCGTTTCCAGGCGAACCGCCGGAACCTTGTCTGGCGAGCCGAAATGCGGCTGGCCGCGCGTGCAAAGGCGCGCGGATCCGCTTTCCAGCATCAGGCCCATGGACGGCGAGACTTCACGCAGCCGCGCCAGTTCGTCCGGCGTCATGGTGCCGGCGTTGACGTGCGGCAGCATGCCGGTTTCTTCGAGGATTTTCGAACAGACCGCATGGAGGTAGTCGAGGGTGCTGGCGTAGCCCCTGACTTCGAGCCATTCCCTGGCCGCCGCATAACGCAGCTCCGGCTTTTCGCCCAGGGTCAGGAGCGCCTCGTTACAGCCGGCCGCCTGCCCGCGGCGAACGACATCCAGCACCTGCTCCATGGTCATGAACGGAGCGGCGAGCCGGCTGGGCGCCTTGGCGAAGGTGCAATAGTGACAGACGTCCCTGCACAGCTCCGTGAGCGGAATGAAGACCTTGCGGGAGTAGCTCACCCGGTGGCCGAAACCGGCGTCGCGGCAATCCCGGGCCATGCCGAGAAGCGTCGCGGTCGGAAGCGCAAGCAGGTTCAGCGCGGCGGCCCTGTCCGGCAAATCCGGCAAATGCGGACCCGCCGCTGGTTTATGCTTTTCCATGGCTGGAGATCTCCGGTGGTGCCCCTGGACGGGACGACAGGATCGTTCTCACCGCCTGCGCCTGGCCGGCCTGGCCTGCCGCCGTCTGAAAGACCCTGGCGACGTCGGCTGGGGTGTCGAGATCGAGCGCGAATGTTTCGGACGCGAACAACTGGTGCGGCGCCCCTGCCTTCCGCGCCGCCAGCGTATGCGCGCGCGCGCTCCGCGCCCCGTAGAGATAAGGAAAGCGGCCCGCCCCCGTGACCATCCGGACGTTCGTGCCGGCCCCGGCGTGGTCGCTGGCAATGGTGACGCCCGTGGGCCCGAGCGCCGCATGGGCTGCGCGCATCCGCTCGAACTCGGCGGCGCGAAAGAAAGGAAGGTCGGCGCAGACAACCGCGATCCCGTCATCCGCCGGGCCAAGCCAGCCCTCCGCCTCAGCAAGGGCGCCGTTCAGTCCGCCCACGCCCCCGTCCCGGAGACTTTCAATCCCGAGGGACTGTGCGATCTCCACCATTTCCGGCTCGGAAGTGACCACCAGTATCCGGCCGGGCGCCCTGACCTGTGCAAGCTCAACCAGCACGGATCGCGCCATGGCGCGGGCCAGCCGCCGCCGCAGCGCGCCGTCGAGCACCGTGCTGAGACGGCTCTTGGCGTGCGCAAAGGATTTGACCGGAACGATGACGTGCATCACGTCACGCCTGTGATGCGGACGCCGGCCTGGCAGCGGAATTGCCGGTTGATCTGGATCAGCAGCGAGGTCAGGGCTTCCGTCGCCGCCGAATTCGCCAGCGGCCCGGCGTAATAGCCGGTCAGGCCCAGCCTTTCGATCAGCGCGACCACCTCCAGGCACGCGGCCCTGTCGTCGCCGGTCACCAGCACGTCGCAATCGAGCGGCTCCAGCGATTGAAGCTTGTCGGCTGCGACGTTCTGAAATGCCGACACCAGCCTGACGCCTCCGCCGAGCATGGCCTGGGCCGCCACGGCCGCCGACCCGCCTTCCGGCAACTGGACAACACCAACCCTGGGCGGCGCCAGCGGGACCGTGGCGTCGATGACGATCTTGCCTTGCAGGCGCCCGGAGACTTCGGAGAGCAGCGTTTTTTGCTGCGCATAGGGAACCGTGACGAAGACCAGATCGGCCTGCGCCGCGGCGGCGCCATTCTCCGCCGCCTGGATATCGATCGTCGCCGCGCCGCCTTCCGCAAGAATGGCGCGCGCGCGAACGGCCGCCTCCTCCGCCTTCTCCTGACTGCGCGAACCGATAACGACGCGACCGCCAGAACGCGCCAGGCGCAGCGCCAGCCCGAACCCGAGCGCCCCCGTTCCGCCAAGAATGGCGTAGGTCCTGTTCATCTCAATTCTCCATTGCTGGTTAGCCCGCCGCGCGCCGGGGCGCGAAAAAGGCGGCGATCCTGGCTTGCGCCTCGTCCGACATCAGCAGCTCGACGAAGCAGCGTGTCTCAATCCTGGAGATCACGTCCCAGGGCAGATAAAGGCTCTGGGCCGCCACCTCGGCGATCCGGGTCGCGGCAAGATTGCCGTGGTCGCCGGGCGGTCGCGCCCGCTCCACCGCACGCTGCAACGCCGTTCGATCGGCGCCTGAGAGGCTGTGGGCGCCGAACGTCCGGCCAGGAGCATCAAACGGCTGCACGGGCCTGGAGTTCCCCAATATCCACGCGCGGGCGCGGTCCCTGGCCTCCGCCAACGTGTCCGCGCGTTCTTCCACCAGGCCTTCGGCAACGGCCTGCCGCAACGACACGCACCGGCCCTGCAGCAGCCATGGCAGGGCCCTGTCGAACCCCAGCCGGTGCGTCAGGCGGATGACGCCGCCAGCGGCCGGGAGAATGCCGAATTCGATCTCCGGCAGGCCAAGCTGCGCATCGTCGCGATCAAGGGCAATGCGGTGATGGCAGGCAAGGCAAAGCTCGTAGCCGCCGCCCAGCGCCGCGCCGTTCACAACTGCGACCACCGGGGGACCGAGAGTCTCCAGCCGCCGCAGATAGCTTTTAAGCCGCTCGAAATGCGCGAAGATTTCCGCCTCCATCCCCGGCCGGGCCCGGGACATCAGGGCGAGGTCACCGCCCGCGAGAAAGGAGCTCTTGGCGGAGGTGACGATCACGCCGCGGATATTCGCGGCGTCGGCCTCCAGGCGCGCGAGCACGCCAGGCGTCAACATCATGAACGCGTCGTTCATGATGTTGACCTTCCCTGCGGATTCCACGGATGATGGGCATCGATTCCACGCGATCGTGGGCATGGATTCCACGGCATCGTGGGCATCGATTCCACGCCTCGGGCAGCC
>NZ_SLWL01000016.1 GCF_004342915.1 Camelimonas lactis | reverse complement strand
TGCCCACGATGCCGTGGAAATGCTGCCCATGATCGCGTGGAACGCGCGCCCATCATCCGGTGGAATCAGTGCCCACCATCCCGTGGAACACGCAGACAAAGCGGGCAGGAAAAGCGTCTGGCAAACGGGTCCGTTGACCCAGGTGAGCTTAACTATAGGCCCGCGTGCAACTGGCGCTGGATTTCGCAACGGCAGCTGGTGGTGGATTCCAGGAAGTATCGGGTCCGCGGCAGGAGACGGCAGGCGCTGCGAGGTCTTTGTGACGTCAGGCGGGCAGGGTGGCTTGATTTGGGTCTTTTTGCGACCTCAGGACGTTATTTTGGCGATAGAAGATAACTATTGCAATTTCAGTTGCATAGGTTAGCTTTCAGTTAGATCAGGGGACCGATTCAATGGTTGATTCCACGCAAACACAAAATCTTATCGAGCTGACCGCGGACATCGTTGCAGCTTATGTCGCCAACAACCAGCTGGATGGCGTTCAGCTGGCGGAGCTGATTGGTTCCGTTCATGATTCGCTGGTGAAGCTGGCGACCGGCGTGACGGAAGTTGTCGCCGAGCCGCAGCAGCCGGCCGTTCCGGTCAAGCGTTCGGTCACGCCAGATTATATCGTGTGCCTCGAGGACGGTAAGAAGTTCAAGTCGCTGAAGCGGCATCTGCGCACGTCGTATGATCTGACGCCGGAACAGTATCGCGCCAAGTGGGGCCTGCCGTCTGACTATCCGATGGTTGCGCCGAACTATGCCGCGTCGCGTTCGGCCCTGGCCAAGTCCATGGGCCTTGGGCAGCAGCGCCGCCGCCGCGGCGCCGCGAATGACGCGCCGGCCGCGCGCACGGCGAACGCCGCCAAGAGCGCCGCGACTGGCGCCCGCAAGCGCGGTCCGGCGAAGAGCGCCGAGTAAGCGCGTCAGGTAAATACGTCGAATACCGCTGGACGCGCTGGGTCAGGCGCGTCCAGGGTGGTGTTGGCCAATCTGGCGTGAGTTGCGGCGCGTGGATGCCTGATCCGCCGCTGAACCAGGTTTGTCCGGCGCTGCCGGCAGGGAAGTTTGCAGGCGCGGCTGCTTTGGCCGCGCCTGTTTTTTTATGCGGACATGCGCGCTGGCGAGACGCGAATGTTTGACCGTGCGCGGATTTGACGGGTTCTCCGGCGTTGACGCCAGCTGCGCTGATGAAGGTGTCGCGGGAGTAATGGCCGCACCGCCCCATGCCGGTGAGTGGGCGAAAGGCGCCCGTCTGCTCAGGCCGCAGATGCGCCGGTCAGGAAGGCGATCGCGGGCGCCGCCGGTGGTCATTGGCGCGACCGTTGGCGAGATCAGGCGCGAGGTGCGCCAGTTTGCGAAAGGAGCCGCCGGTATCTGGCCTGACCAGCATGTCTTGCCGGCGTGGATGCGATGGGAGCCATCATTGGTCGCCAGTGTGATGGTCTGATCCGGCGGCTCCGGGCTGGCGTCACGGGCTGGCGCCTTGCTTCGGCTTTCCGGGCAGTCAGACGATTGACGCCGGTCTCCAACAGGAATAGCCCCGCCCCCCAGGAGCCTGCGCGTCCGGCGGATTGTTGTCGTGGTCTTCCTTGTCCGGCCAGTTGTCGCCCAGGTTGCGGAGGTAACGGCGGGCCCGATGGCGGGACGCCGTTTTCCATCTATTTTGCGATGCAAGTTTTTTCGGCCACAAGCTTTGCATGCGCCATCATCTGTGGGAAGGAGAGCTTGTGCGCCGGATGCTTCTGGATATGGCGGAAGTTCCCGCCGGTATTCGCGAAGGCGATGGCGCCCGGCGTTGCGATTTTAACCTGGAGCATGGTTGTTCCGTAATCCCCTATCGTTTATAGGGTGGCGGCGGCGCCAGGCGGCTGGATGAAGGTCAGGGCGGGGTCGTTTCCCGTGTTACCTTGATCTGGCGATGCCATTATTGTCACGTATAAGACGCGGCTGGCCGGAATATTTTCATAAAATTGCTTGAGTTTCAAACGAGGACGGATTTTTACGGACATTAATCCTGTTGTGGCATGAATATTCTGGGGGCGGATGGTGGTGTGCAGTGAATTTTCTTATCCCAAACGAGTCGACCCAGCGCCTGCCTGTGGGCGCGCGTCTGCAACTCTGCGCTGAGGTATTGACGAACCTGGCTGGTTGCCATTCGGGCGTGCTGGCGTTGATCGACGCTTGCGGTTCCGTGCAGGAATATGTGCGCATCGGCCCGGCGCCGGAGCGTGAGTCTGGCGCAACGGTCAATGAGGAGCTCAGGCTGCTGGTCCGCCAGATGCCGCAGGCCGCTGACCAGTTCATGGGGCTGGCCCCCTGTCATCCCCTGATCGCCCGCCTGTTCGGAGAGCCGCCGGTTGGCCGGGCGCACAGCGTCATCGGCCGTATCTCCTGGCAGCCTGACTGTGACCTTGTGCTGGTGGCGGGCTGGCGGCCAACATGTCTCGAGCCGCTTGAAGCGGCGCTGCTGGGGCGCGGCGTCAATGCCTGCCGCAACGCCATTCAGGCCGACAGCGGCAAGGAGGGTGGAGAAGGCGCCGGGCTTGATCTGATCAATTCGGTGGTTTCGCCGGTGATCCGCGTTGATGAGCGCCTTAACATCGTGAACCTCAATGAAGCCGCGCAACGGGAGCTCATGCAGGGCGGCGTCCTGCGCGAGCAGGGCGGCCGGCTGGCCAGCGCCGCCTGCCACGCCATGGAGGAATTGCGCGCCGCCGTGCGCCGGTCAGTGCGTGAGGCCGGGGGCGAAGGCCGCCGCTCCTCCATCATTCCGTTGACCGGGGATGCGGGGTTGCCGCGCTTTGCCATCGTGGCGCCGTCGCCGCTGCATGGCGAGGACCCCACCGCGGTGGTCGTGCTGCCAGAAATCGACGGTGAGGAAGGGGCCCGCAGGCTTTCGGCGCTCTATAGTCTCACCCGGGCGGAAGAAGGCGTCGTGAGGTTGATCCTTGTCGGCGCGGCGCCCGTGGGCATCGCGGCGGAGCTTGGGCTGACCGAAGCGACGGTGCGCACCTATATCAAGCGCATCATGGTCAAGCTTGGCATCAACCGCCGTTCAGAGTTCTTCCTGCTCTACATATTGACCATGTCGCCGTTCCGTTTTCCGACGGGCCCGCTTTCGTGCCGGAGCGCCTGAGGACGCGGTTCGGGCCGGCCAAACGGAGAAGCCGCGAGGCCCGTCGGGCGCGCGGCTTTTTCCGTTGGGCATGCCCGGGCGGCAGGGGAGATGATGGCAAAGAAAAAGGCCGCCAACGGCGGCCTGTCATCCGTATGCCGGATGAAAAATGGTACAGCTGCCCCGGCTCGAACGGGGGACCTCTAGATCCACAATCTAGCGCTCTAACCAACTGAGCTACAGCTGCATTGTGGGGCGGAACCTAGGGCGGTCAGGCCGGGAAGGCAAGACCCCGTCAACGCTCCAGCGCAATTATTCAACGACTTCTTTTGCGACATTCCGTCCCGCAGGCGGCAACCGGCGGCGACAGGCGGGGATGTGGGCGAAAGCCGGGGAAAAACAGCCCGGGCCAGGCGCTGGCGGCGGCCCTGTTGGCGCCCGTTAACCCTTCCCTGGACCGGACCGGGCCAATGGTTCTGTCGTTGCGGCATATTCTGTTAGTATATTGCTGAAATTGACCAAACCGCGCCAGCAGGAGCATTGACGGTATCCATGACGGACCCGGCCGGCCATATTGTCCTGACCGACCTGCTGGCCCGGCCGGCGGATGCGCCTGCGATCGCGGCGGGCGAGACCGTCTGCCTGTTCGCGGCGGACGGCGCGCTGTTGTGGGGGACGGCGCATGGCCGGGCGCTTGCCGCCAGGCTGGACCGGCCTTCACGGGCGCGCCTGGTCGCGCTCGCCGCCGATGCGTTGGGCTCCTGGCGCGAAGCCATGCCCCTGCGCGCTGGCGGCGTCGGTTTTTCGGCCGGATGCATCGTGTTGCAGGGCCGTGACGGCCGGCGCGTCGTGCTGGCCCGGATCGCCGGGCGTATTCCACGGACGTGGAGCGCCACCCCGGAACGCCTGACTGGTCGCGCCCCTGGCGACGGCGATGCGCCGGCGGACGCCTTGCGGACGATAGCCGGCGATCGGCCGACCCTGCGCTTTGTCTGGCATACGGACGCCGCCGGCGTCATCCGCTCCGTATCGGCGGCGCTGGCCCGGGCGCTGGGTGACGAGGCGCTCGTGGGAAAAACCTGGGCCGGGCTTGCCGGCCGGATTGACGCCGCGCTGGAGCTTGACGCCCAGGTCCGCTCCGGCCGGGCGTGGTCTGGTCTGGCCGCGCTCTGGCGTCTCGACGGACAGGGGGCTGAAATCCCGGTCGAGTTTGGCGGCGCGCCCATCCGCGACGCCGCTGGCGCGCCGGCCGGGCAGCGAGGTTACGGCCTGATGCGTCTGGATGCGGGCGTGACGCCGGCGCCAGAGCCCCAGCATCAGCCGGAGCCTGCCGGCCATCCTGTTCCCGCATCGCCGTTGCCGCCTCCGGCTGACATGTCGCCCGCTCCTGGCGGGGGCGCCGGCCGGACGGATGGCGACGGCCTTTCCAGCATCGTCGCCCGGGTGGCTTCGGGCGCCCGGCTGCCGGAACCGCCATTGCCCCTGTTCGCCTCTGGCGATGAGACGGTGGTTCCAACGCCGGTTCCGCCGCCGGCGCGGCATGCGGACATCAGGCGCAAGTCCGCTCCCGGCGGCCTCAGTCACGGCGAGCGCCAGACCCTGCGTGATATTGCCCAGGCGCTCGGCGCGCGGGTGGACGAAACGCGCGACCGTCGCGTGGCCGACATGGCGGGGGCAACCGACCCGCAGGATGAAAGCCAGAACCGGAATGCCGGAGGCTCTTCGGCGCCAGTTTCCGCGCCAGTCTCAGCGCCGGCCGCCGCGCCAGTCTCGCCCTCAGGGCAGGAAACGCACGACGCGGGTCCGGGCGGTCAGGCGGTTGCGGATCCCCATCCTCCGCCGCCCACGGCGAAGCAGGCCGCCGGCGCCGGCGACCGGCAGGCGGGGCTGGCCACGGCGCGCCCGGAAAGCGCGTCCGCGCCCGTGGCGGCGGAACCACGGCGGGCGGGCGCGGCTGACGCCGGCCTGTCGCGCCAGCCGATGCCGCCTGAAGCGGGGGCGAACATTGCTTCTGGGCAAAACGTTGCTCAAGACCTCATCCAGGACCCCATCCAGGCCCCCCTCCACGACCCCCTCCAGGACCTCACGCAAGACCTTGCCCACGAGCTTGAGAGGACGCTGGAGCGGGAGCGCGCGGCGATCGCGGCGGAGGCGCGGGTGGAGACATTGCGCGCCCTGGTCCAGGCGACGCCGGTCGCCGCCCTGGTCAGTCAGGAAGGCGTGGCGGTGCACGCCAACAACGCCTTCCTCGCCCTGTCCCGGCATGCCGGCTTTGGCGACGTGGCTGGCCAGCGGCTTGGTCTGCTGTTTCCGGAAACCGCCCTGGACGCCGGCTTCAGCGGCAAGGGGGTACTCGCCGGAGCCCGGGGCGTGCGAATGCCCGTGGAGCTCGTTTGCGCGCCAGCGCCGTGGACGGGCGGAGAGGCGCTGCTCATCCTGGCGATGCGCGACGCAACGGCCGAGGTCACGGCCCGCGTCGCCCATCTGGAAGACGAACTGGCGGCCTCGGCGGCGCGCGAGGCCGAGCTGCGCGGCGTGCTCGACACCGCGACAGACGGCGTTGTGCTGCTCGACGCCCAGGGGCGGATCCTGTCCATCAACCGCTCGGGAGAGGCGCTGTTCGGGTATGAGCAGAACCAGCTTGTTGGCGAGCCGCTGACGCGCCTGCTGGCGCCGGAAAGCCATGCCGCCGCCCGCGACTATCTGGAGAGCCTGCGCGCCGGCGGCGTCGCCAGCCTGCTCAATGATGGGCGCGAGGTGACGGGGCGGGTGCGCCAGGGCGGCGACTGCCGGCTGTTCATGACCCTGGGCAAGGTCGGCGCTGGGGCCGGCCAGCGTTATTGCGCCGTGCTGCGCGACGTGACGGCCTGGAAGAAGACCGAAAGTGAACTGATCGAATCCAGGCGCAAGGCTGAATCCGCCAACGCCCAGAAATCGGACTTCCTGGCGCGCATGAGCCACGAGGTGCGCACGCCCCTTGGCGCCATGATCGGCTTCGCCGAGCTGATGCTGGAGGAGCGTTTCGGCCCGATCCAGAATCCGCGCTACCGCGAGTATGTGCGCGATATCCACGAGTCCGGCCAGTATGTCATCAGCCTCGTCAACGACCTGCTCGATCTGGCGCGGATCGAGGCTGGAAAGATGGAGCTGTCGTTCGCCAGCGTCGACCTCAACGCCGTGCTGAATTCCTGTGTGACGTTGATGCAGCCCCAGGCCAGCAAGGCGCACATCGTGTTGCGCGGTTCGCTGGAGGAGAAGCTGCCGCCGGTGGTGGCGGATGAGCGCTCCATGCGTCAGATCATTCTGAATGTGCTCGGCAACGCGCTCAAGTTCACCGACGCCGGGGGGCAGGTGATCCTGTCCTCGGCGCGCACGCCGTCCGGCGAGGTCGTCATCCGTGTCCGCGACACCGGCATCGGCATGAGCGAGCAGGAAGTGGTGGAGGCGCTGAAGCCATTCCGCCGTCTGGCGCACGGGCGCAAGACGCCCGGCACCGGCCTTGGCCTGCCGCTGACCGTCGCGCTGGTCGAGGCGAACCGGGGCGCGCTGCGCATTTCCAGTACGCCGGGCGAGGGGACGCTGGTGGAGGTGGTGCTGCCCGCGTCCCGGGTACTCGCCGGCTAGGGCGCCGCGCCGGAGCAAAGAAAAAAGGCCGGATTGCTCCGGCCTTTTTGTTGACTACGCCCAGCCATGGAAACAGGGCGGCCCCGCGCGGGGTGGCCCGCGCCCGTGTGCTCCGGCGTCAGTCGGCCGAACCGCTCTCGTCCAGCCCGCCCATGTGGTGCTGGCAATACAGGGCCTCGCCCATGCGATTGACCAGGTCGAGCTGGGTTTCGAGGAAGTCGATATGGCCTTCCTCGTCCTTCATCAGGTCGACGAACAGGTCGCGCGACGGGTAGTCCTTCACCTCCAGGCAGTAGGACGCGGCTTCCTGGTAGAGCGCGCGGGCGTCCAGCTCGGCGGCGAGGTCCGCCTGCAGGATTTCGGTGACGGTCTGGCCAATGCGCAGCGGGTCGAGGACCTGCATGTTGGGGAACCCTTCCAGGAACAGGATGCGGTCGGTGAACCGGTCCGCATGCTGCATTTCCTCGATCGATTCCTTGCGCCATTGCTGGGCGAGCTTCTTGAGGCCCCAGTTGTCGAGGATGCGGAAATGCAGCCAGTACTGGTTGATCGCGGTCAGTTCGCTGCGCAGGCCACGGTTGAGATACTCGATGACCTTCTGGTCGCCTTTCATCGGGGGCTCCTTGTTTAGGATCGTTCTAATCTAGACGCGATGGCCTCCCGAAGCAAGGGGGCGGCGGGCCGGCGCGGACGTTTCGCTGATGGAGCTTCCAACGACGCGGGGATAACGGGATCGCAAACCGCAGGTTGCACCGGGAAACCAGGCGCAGAAAGCTCCACGCAGACGGGAAGCGTGGCGCCGCGATGCCCTTGCGTGGCCTTGCCTGGTGAATGTCGGGAAGATTCGGGTGACGATCGCTGAGGGGAATAGCAAGAGGGAATAGCGAAGGGGATGCCGGACGCACCCGGGCGCTTCCGCACCGCTCCTTAAGTCACGCCCATGCCTGTCGCGAACACCCGCGCCGTTCCGCCATCGGCGTCAACACAGCGGACGAAGCTGGCCAGGCAATCGCGGGAACCGGGAGGCGGCTGCGCGCGGGCAGGGGCGCGGCGGGTTATTCCGCCGCCATCAGGGTCCGGGCGTCGTCATCATTCGCCGGGCGTTGCGTCGCGCCATGGTCGTGGTCGCCGCAGGCGCCGCCACAGGCGCGGGGCGCGCAAAACCTCTGCTCATTCGGGACAACCAGCTGGCGGCGCGGCGCTGCGCTTCCCTGGCGCCAGTCGGCCGCCGGAGCGGGCGCCATCGCGGCCTCAGCGCGCGCCGGCGTGGCTGCGACGTGCGCGGCCTCGGCCGGGCACACGGCGCAGCCGATCTGGCAGGCGCCGGCGCCGCTGGTGATGTCGGAAAACATCTGCCGGATCTGCTGGACGCAACGGCCACAATTCGGCTTGCAGCCGAGGCACAGATAGACCTGCCCTGGCGAACGCGGACGCGTCGCCACGTCGCCCGTCAGCGAATCCAGCACCTGGCGGTCGGTCAACTGATTACATGAACAGACGATCATCGCGTTCTTTAGAATGATTAAAAAGTGAAGTGGTTTCAATTACTTATTGTATAATACGCCCGTGCGGTCAAGCTGCCCGCGCGCCAATGCCGCAGGCGTGCGACGCCATCTTTCCCGCCGGCTTTTCCGGCCTGTTCCGCCGTTCGCGCGGCTGGCTCCAACCCGGCTGCAAAGCACAAAAGCCAAAGCCCCCGGCGGCGTCCAGCCGGGCAATCTCTGGCTTCAGCTTCGTCCAGCGCCAATACCCCAGGAGCCCCCACGCCGCCGCCCGTCAACTTCAGGCGGCTCGGGCTTCATGCTGGCGGTTCAGGCCTCGGGACCTGGATGCGCTGGCGTTTTCCGGTCCGCGCCCTCTTTTGGCGGCTTGACGGCGTAGCGCTGGTCGCGCGGCGCCCGGGTCACCGAGGAGGGATCGCTGGCGGGGAAGCTCTCGTCGATGGATTCATCAAGCGCGGCTTCCTCATGCGCCCGTTCTTTTGACCGCTCCAGCTTGGGTTTGGGGCCCGCGCCTGGTTTGTTGTCGTTCATGGCAGCCTCCTCTCACTTAATCATAACGTGAGCAGCGCCAGCCGGTTCCGCCAGATGCGATCAGGCGGTCGCGTGTCGGTCGATGACGATGACATGCAGGGCGCGCGGCCCGTGCGCGCCAAGAAAGATGGTGCGGTCGATGTCGCCGGAGCGCGACGGCCCGGTCACCATATTCACTGTGCGCGGCAACGGGTCGTCCCCCGCTTCGGCGCGCAGGCGCGTCCACACGTCCTCCAGCGCCGGGACCAGGTCTAAGCTGTCCAGCACGACGATATGGTTGTCCGGCAGGAAATTGATGGTGGTGGGGTTGTCCGGCCCCGACAGCAGGACCAGCGACCCGGTTTCGGTGACGCCGGCGAAGGCGTGACTGACGCCGTTCAGGTCGGCTCCGGCGCTGGGGCCGTGGCTGACGTCGAGCGTCGTGGCGCCCCACGGCATGGCGGCCAGGCGCGCATCGGCGCCCATGCGCAGCCGGGCCGGCAGATTGTTCGCGCTCAGCCAGCGCGCCGCTTCGGCCGGAACCTGCGCCGGCCCGCTGACGACGGCGACGGTGGTTTGCACCGCCTCCGCGTATGTGCGGAATGTGGCGATGGCCTCCGCGCCGTTTTTCTGGCCGCGCGCCGGCACAATGCCCCGCTCTGGCCGGGACAGCCGGTCGGCCACAGCCTGGCGGCGCGGCTCCTCCTGGCCGGTGACGCCCAGCGACCGGCGGATGTTGGCCAAAATCTCGTCGCGCGCCGTCATTGCGCTTGCCCCTTTACGTCAGGTTGGGCGCCTGCAAGCCGGCGTTTACCGGCTTGCGCCGCCCACATCGCCTGAAACGTCCTGCCTTCCGGCGCCGGGAAATCCCGCCCTTGGGTCCAGCCGGAGGCGAAGGGCAGGGATGCGAATTTACCCTTGCCGCGCGCCGCCAGCGCCAGCGCCGCCGCGCCAAGGCGCGTCGCCTGACGATACAGCCACGGCCGGCGGGCGAAGAAGCCCCACAGGGCAAGGCCAGAGCGGCTGGTCGCCGGCGTCAGATGCCGTTCGAACTCCTTCTCGCGCCAGTGGCGCATCAGCTTTGGCAGCGGAATGCGCACCGGGCAGACCGATTCACACCGGCCGCAGAAGGTGGAGGCGTTGGGCAGGTGGCCGCCCTTGTCCACGCCGATCAGCGCTGGCGTCAGCACCGAGCCCATCGGGCCGGGATAGGTCCAGCCATAGGCATGGCCGCCGACCGCCTGGTACACCGGGCAATGGTTCATGCAGGCGCCGCAGCGGATGCAGCGCAGCATCTCCTGGAACGAGGTGCCCAGCATGCCGGTGCGGCCGTTGTCGAGCAGCACGACATGATACGCCCCGGGCCCGTCCGGGTCGCTGGCGCGGCGCGCCCCGGTGGAAAAGGTGGTGTAGACCGAGCTGTCCTGCCCGGTGGCCGAGCGCGCCAGCACCCGCAGCATCTGGGCGCAGTCATCCAGGGTCGGAACCAGCTTTTCCAGCGAGGCCAGCACGATGTGCGCCTTCGGCAGCGTCTGGGTCAGGTCGCCATTGCCCTCATTGGTGACGATGACCGAGGTCCCGGTTTCGGCGATGAGGAAATTGGCGCCGGTAATGCCCACGTCGGCGGCGAGGAAATGCTGGCGCAGGGCCTGCCGCGCCTCGTTGAGCAGGCTCACGGGCTCGGAAAGATCGCGCTCCGGCGGCAGCTGCGTGTGGACGCGGCGGAAATCCTGCTCCACCTGGGCGGCGCTCAGGTGAAACGCCGGGGCGATGATGTGCGACGGCGTCTCGTGGCGCAGCTGGATGATGTATTCGCCAAGGTCCGTCTCAATGGGCGTGAAGCCCTCGCGCTCCAGATGATCGTTGAGGCCGATCTCCTCGGAGATCATCGATTTGCCCTTGGTCACCGTTTTCGCGCCAAGCGCGCGGCAGATATCGGCGACGATGCGGCGCGCCTCGGCGGCGTCGCGGGCGAAATGCACATGGCCGCCGCTTGCGGTCACCTTCGCCTCATACTGCTCCAGATAGAGGTCGAGATGGGCGAGGGTGTGGTTCTTGATGTCGCGGGCGCTGTCGCGCAGCGCCTCGAACTCGGGCAGGGCGGCGGCGGCTTCGGCCCGTTTGACCGAGAAGCCGGTGCGCATGGTGCCGAGCACCGCCTGCAACTGTTTATCCTGCAACGCCTGGTGGGCGTTTTCGCGGAAAGCGGGGGATGTGATGGTCGCCGTCACCTCAAAACCCTCCCTTGCCGCCGGCGGATGAAGCCGCTGGGGCGGCGATTGGCGGCAGCTCGTCCATGCCGGCCAGCACCTCGGCCACATGGCGCACGGCCGTCGGGCTGTTCTGGCGCGACAGCTTGCCGGCCATGTTCATCAGGCAGCCAAGGTCGCTGGCCAGCACCATGGGCGCGCCGGATTCGGTGATCCGCGCCGTTTTCTCGGCCACGATGGCGTTGGAAATCTCGCCGTATTTGACCGCGAAGGTCCCCCCGAAGCCGCAGCAGATATCGGAGCCTTCCATCTCCACCAGCTTCAGCCCGCGCACCGAGCCCAGCAACTTGCGCGGCTGCGCCTGCACGCCCATTTCGCGCAGCCCGGCGCAGGAGTCATGGTAGGTCGCCACCCCCTCGAACCGGGCGTTGACGTCGCTGACGCCCATCACGTCGACGAGGAAACTGGTCAGCTCCCAGGTCTTTTCCGCGAAGGCATTGGCCTTGCCGCGCAGGTCCGGATCATCGGCGAACAGCTCCGGATAGTGCCGCCGCACCATGCCGGCGCAGGAGCCGGAGGGCGCCACCACATAATCCAGATGGCTGAACGCCCGGATCATCGCCCGCGCCAGGTCCGCCGCCGTGGCCCGGTCGCCGGAGTTGAAGGCCGGCTGGCCGCAGCAGGTTTGCGCCGGAACCTCCACATGGCAGCCGGCGTCCTGCAACAGCTTCGCCGCCGCGAACCCCACGGACGGCCGCATCAGGTCAACCAGGCAGGTGACGAACAACCCGACGCGGGGGTGTTGCGGAAGCTTTGGCGAAGCGGTCTGCTGCGGCATCGGCGGGTTCCTGTCACGAGCGTTGTCCGGGGGGGCGGACAGCGCGGAGTTTGGAAATCGGGGGCAGACGCCCGGTTTCTCCGGGGTGGGGGGCTGCTCCGGCGAAGGTTCAGGGCTTCTTTTTGCCGTCGGCGCCGAACTGGCCGACATAGGCAAGCAGGTCGTCGATATCCTTGTCCTTCGGCAGGCCGACGAAGATCATGCGGGTGCCGGTGACCTTGGCGCGCGGATTTTTCAGATAGTCGCGCAGGGTGGCGGCGTCCCAGGTCAGGCTGGAGTTCTTCATGGCGTCTGAGAAGCGGTAACCTTCCACGGTTCCCGCCTTGCGGCCGATCAGCCCGTTGAGCTCGGGGCCGACCAGGTGTTTGGCGCCCTCGCCAATCTGGTGGCAGGCGCGGCACTTCATGAACACCTTTTCACCGGCCGCGGCGGAGCCGGCTCCGGCTCCGGTTGCCGGCGCGGCGGCGGTTTCCGCCCGCGCCGTCGCGAGGGGCAGGCCGGCGAAGAGCGCCAGGGACAATGCGGCGCTCATGAAGCGCATCCGGCCCCCCGGCCCGCCGCGCCCGTTGTTGTCGGCCTGGCGGAGGAGGGGGGATGGATGCGCGATCATGATCTTGTCCTTGTCTGGCCGAAGCAGCGTCTGCTTCGTCGCCGCCAGTTTTAGCACTCTGGAATCATTCTGCACACGCAACCACGCGCCGCAGCCGGGGAAGCTGCCCAGGATCTGCCGGGCCGATCGCCAGCGCCGCCGGCCGGGCGGCGAAAAGTTGGGCCATCGCCTCTGGCGCGCGTGGGGAGCCGTCCCCATGTCATTCACGCATCATGTCAATCACGGCCGCTCGTGGGGAGCGGCGGGCAGATGCGGGCAGATCAGGAGAGGACGTATATGGATCCGCAGGAACGTGAGGTCATCGACGGGATTTTCCAGCGCCTGCAAGAGGCGGCGAACAACCCGCGCGACCCTGAGGCGGAGCGCTATATCGCTGATCTGGTCGCCCGCCAGCCCCATGCGCCTTATGCGCTCGCCCAGGCCGTCTATGTGCAGGACATGGCTGTTCAGCAGCTGTCCTCCCGCAACCAGGAGCTGGAGCAGCGCGTCCAGCAGCTTGAGGACGAGGCCCGCAGGACGCGCGAACAGTTGGCGCAAGAACAGCTGGCGCGTGAACAGGCGCAGGTCCAGCCGGCGCCAAATCCGGCGCCTGCCGGCGGGTTCCTGTCCGGCCTGTTTGGCGGCCGTGGCAGCGTGCCGCCCGCCGGCCGGCCCGGCGGCTTCGGCCAGTCCGCCAGTCCGCAGGGTCCCGGCTTTGGCGGAGCGCGCCCGGGTGGACCGCAAGCTGGACCACAAGAGGCTGGACAGCAGGGCTCCCCCATGCCTGGCGGCCCCTGGTCGCGCGGCGCGCAGCCGGGTCAGGGCGCGGGACCGTGGGGCGGACAGCAGCCCCAGGCGCCTGCCGGCGGCGGCTTCCTGCGCGGCGCCCTGACCACGGCGGCGGGCGTTGCCGGCGGCGCGCTGCTGTTCGACGCGGTGAAGGGCATGATGGGCGGCTCGTCCGCCGCCAACGCCACGCCGGTGGACAAGGCGGCTGAAACGGCGAAGACGGACGCGCAGCAGGACAGCAACGCCCAGAACAGCAACACCGACGACAAGGCCAGCGACCAGCAGGCGGATAACAGCCAGAACGACAACCAGAACGACGCCAGCTATCAGGACGCCGGCTACGACGATCCCTCCTATGACGAACAGTCCTGGGACGACGGCGGCTTCGGCGACGACGACTGGGCGTAACCCGCTTCGCGGGCCAGGTGGGGCGCGGGCCCGGGATGCAAGCCCCTGGGGCATCTGCTGATCCACCCGGATCGGGAGACGCCCTGACTTTGGCTATGGGCGAAAATTGCCGGTCGACTGTATCTGGCCACGTGAAAACGCGTTGCAAAACGCTCTAAGCCAAAATGTCCAGGTCCGCGGCCTTGGGTGTGGACGGTAGCCCCGACCAGCTGTGCCGACGCTCCGGCGCGCTGGCGCTGCGGGGGCTGATAATGGGCTCAATTTTTGCCGCCATCTCCGGATGGCCTGCCGCTTCGAGGTCTGCCCTGATGCGCCCCGCTTTCGTAGGGGCTACAAAAACGGCCTTGATTGCGTCCGTTGGAATCATGTCAGGCACATAATGATGCTGATATCCTAACTCTCCAATATATAGGGGATGGATGTCGCCCGTCCCATACAGAACCTTGTGTGTATCTGCGCCTGGCCGACGTTCTGCGTAGTCCCACCAGGAATGACGATATTCCTCCTTCTTGAAAAGACTGACGCCATTCAGGTTGCATTCATCCGAAGCCGTCAACACCTGGCCAGCGAGATGCCTGCGCAAGGCTCCTAAGGTGAAAGTGTTTTCGCCCGTCGGGAGCCATTGTCCGCTGGCGATGCCAGGGTATTTTTCATGTAGCCTGAGGACCGACAGGAGCCCGCCATGTTGCGCGACGCCTGCCAGCGAGGGCGTGCGCGATCCATGAACATAATCAACGCCATGTTCTTCGAGCGTCTGCAAGATCAGGTCGTCGGAGGGTTTTTGGGTGGCTGGGCGATCGCCCTCTGATTTGTTCCGTTTTCGCGTGTTCGCCAAAATATCCGGCAAGGCCATGTCATATCTCCTGCTTCACAGGCACGGACAGATATTGGCGCCGCCACTTCCCGGCAGGCAGCGATTTTCAAGGACGCGCGACCCTGAAGCCAGGCTGGCGCCTGCGTGACATCACCACCACCTTCGCCCCGACGCTGACCCGCGAATACAGGTCGATCACATCGTCATTGGTCAGCCGGATGCAGCCGGAGGAGACGTTGTGGCCGATGGTGTTGGGCTCGTTGGTGCCGTGGATGCGATACAGGGTCGAGCCCAGATACAGCGCCCGGGCGCCGAGGGGATTATCAGGGCCGCCGGCCATGAAGCGCGGCAGGTCGGGGCGGCGCCGGCGCATGTCGGCCGGCGGCCGCCAGTCGGGCCATTCGCGTTTCATGGAAATGCGCTGGCTGCCGCGCCACTGGAAGCCGGCGCGGCCGACGCCGATGCCGTAGCGGATGGCCGTACCGCCATCCTGCACCAGATACAGGTATTTGTTACGGGTATCGATGATGATCGTGCCAACGGGCTGACCGCCGGAGTAGGAGGTTGTCTGGCGGCGAAAACGCGGCGCCACCTCCTGCTGCATGGCTTCGCCGCCGTAGACGTCGCCATCCCAATACCCCTGATCGTCCAGTTGCTGGGGCGCCCGGGCGGCGCTGCGGCCGCGCCGTTGCGATCGCGGCCTGGCGTCGCTGTCATCGACCCAATAGCCATATTGCTGGCCATCCAGCGCCGGCGCGCCGCCGCGCCAGTAGCCGGGCGGGGCGCGTCCACCAGGGCCGTAGTCCTGCGCCACGGCGGTTAACGGCGTCGCCAGCAGCGCGATGGCGGCAAGGACGCAAGCCGACGGCAGCGCGCGCCGCCGGCGGGAAATCGCAACCGGGGCTGGCCCCGTGTCCATGATGACCGGCATCGGCATGCGGCGTCTCCGCGTGAGATGACAGCAATAACGCCAGCGGCGTGACAGCACGCGCCGCCCCAGACGACGCTGGACCTGGCGGCCGGCGCGCGCCATACCGGAACGCAGGCGCGCCTGTTTCCCAACCATGATAATGCCGCGACGGCGCTGGCGGTTCCCGGCAGCGGAATTATGACGCCGTCGCCGGCGAAGGTCCCATGGGGTCGACGCAGCGTCCGGGCGCGGTCCCGACCCTCGCCGTCCAGGGCGCCTCCACAAAAGCCTCGCCCCAAAAAACCGCCGGGGTTTATCCCGTCCTGGTTGATTTTGACCGGGCGCCCCGGCCGTGGCCCCGCGTCCGCGCCTCATGGGCTGTATGGTCGGTTGTGAAATCGGCTGCTTCGGGCGATGTGGACTGGGCGCGCGCGACGCGGCGCAGGGCGCGCAGGGCGTCGCGCGCCTCCAGCCAGGCCCGCGATCCCAGTTCCGTCTCGACCGCGTCCTGGGCCTTGCGCCACAGCGGCGTCGCCCGGGCGAGCGCTTCGCGACCCGCGTCGGTGAGCTCGTGGGCGACGGCGCGGCCGCCGCTGGCGCGGGGGGCGATCAGCCCGGCCTCGCCCAGCAGGCGCAGATTGCGGGTGAGGGTGGTGCGCTCCAGCGCCAGCATGTCGGCCAGGGCGCTGATCGAACCGGTGAGGCCCCGGTCGATCGCCGCCAGCAGGGACAGTTGCGTCACCTTGAGGCCGACAGGGCGCAGCGCTTCGTCATACATGCGGGTCAGCGCCCGGGCTGTCATACGGGATTGAAGACAGGCGCATATGACTCCGGGGCCGGAATGCGCGTCCCTGTGGCTGTGCGCGTCCCTGTGGCTGGTGGAAGGATTGCCGGTCTGGCTGGCGGTCATGTCTTCCCCTGCGCTGTCTCCCCACATGCGCATCCATGCGGGAGCGGTCGGCGAAACATGGCGTATTGCCGGCGTTTGGTAAACCGCCGGGAGCGGGTGGCTTTTCGGGCCCGGTTTCGGCCTTGTCCCGAGGCGTCTGTCTTTGGGCGCCTGTCTTCAGGGGCCTGTCTTGGGGCTCCTGTCTTCGGGCTCCTGTCTTCGGGCGTCTGTCCTTGGGCGGCCCAAAGCCCGGCGGGCGGGTGGTCGTCCGCCTGGAAAAAAATTGCGCCAGGGCCCGTTGCGGGCTTCTTGACTCCCCGGGGGCGCGCGCCTATTTCCCGGCCAGCGTTAGCACTCGCGTCCATGTAGTGCTAATGCTCCCCATTCGAACCGTGCGCGCATCGCGCTCCTATCAAGAGGAATGGTCCATGAAGTTCCGTCCGCTGCATGACCGCGTCGTCGTCCGTCGCATCGAGAGCGAAGAGAAGACGAAGGGCGGCATCATCATCCCCGACACCGCCAAGGAAAAGCCCCAGGAGGGCGAGGTCGTGGCCGCTGGCGCCGGCGCGCGTGATGAGCAGGGCAAGCTGGTCGCCCTCGACGTCAAGGCTGGCGATCGCGTGCTGTTCGGCAAGTGGTCGGGCACCGAGGTCAAGATCGATGGCGAAGACCTGCTGATCATGAAGGAGTCGGACATCCTCGGCGTGATCGGCTGATCCAGCCGCCGTCCCGGGCCGTCGCCATGGGCAGCGGCCGGTTGTCCAGCATGTGAATACACAAGGGCCAGCAAGGCGCCCGCGATACGGCGGATCATCCGCCGGCCGCGCCGGCCGGGCCTCATGAACCAGGAGCAAGCAAATGGCTGCCAAGGAAGTAAAATTCGGCGGGGAAGCGCGCGACAAGATGCTGCGCGGCGTTGATATCCTCGCCAACGCCGTCAAGGTGACGCTGGGTCCGAAGGGCCGCAACGTCGTGATCGAGAAGTCCTTCGGCGCGCCGCGCATCACCAAGGACGGCGTCTCGGTCGCCAAGGAGATCGAACTCTCCGACAAGTTCGAGAACATGGGCGCCCAGATGGTGCGCGAAGTGGCCTCGAAGACCAACGACAAGGCTGGCGACGGCACCACCACCGCCACCGTTCTGGCCCAGGCCATCGTCAAGGAAGGCGCCAAGGCTGTCGCCGCCGGCATGAACCCGATGGACCTGAAGCGCGGCATTGATCTGGCCACCGCCGCCGCCATCAAGGACATCGCCGCCCGCGCCAAGAAGGTCAAGGATTCGTCCGAGATCGCCCAGGTCGGCACCATCTCCGCCAACGGCGACCGCTTCATTGGCGAGGAAATCGCCAACGCGATGCAGAAGGTCGGCAACGAGGGCGTGATCACGGTTGAAGAGGCCAAGACGGCTGAAACCGAGGTCGAGATCGTCGAGGGCATGCAGTTCGATCGCGGCTACCTGTCGCCGTACTTCATCACCAACGCCGAGAAGATGGTCGCGGACCTTGAAGATCCGTACATCCTGATCCACGAGAAGAAGCTGTCGTCGCTGCAGTCGCTGCTGCCGGTGCTCGAGGCCGTCGTCCAGACCGGCAAGCCGCTGGTCATCATCGCTGAGGACGTCGAGGGCGAGGCCCTGGCCAC
This sequence comes from Camelimonas lactis, assembly GCF_004342915.1. GTDB lineage: Bacteria > Pseudomonadota > Alphaproteobacteria > Rhizobiales > Beijerinckiaceae > Camelimonas > Camelimonas lactis. The sequence goes on along the minus strand of NZ_SLWL01000016.1, from coordinate 54,838 downwards.
CCTGGTGGTCAACAAGCTGCGCGGCGGCCTGAAGGTTGCTGCCGTCAAGGCTCCGGGCTTCGGCGATCGCCGCAAGGCCATGCTCGAGGATATCGCGATCCTGACCGCTGGCCAGACCATCTCGGAAGACCTCGGCATCAAGCTCGAGAACGTCACCCTCGAGATGCTGGGCCGCGCCAAGCGCATCCGCATCGAGAAGGAAAACACCACGATCATCGACGGCGCGGGCGCCCGCGAGGAGATCGAGGCCCGCGTCGCCCAGATCAAGGCCCAGATCGAAGAGACTTCGTCGGACTACGACCGTGAGAAGCTGCAGGAGCGTCTGGCCAAGCTGGCTGGCGGCGTCGCGGTCATCCGCGTCGGCGGCTCGACCGAAGTCGAAGTCAAGGAAAAGAAGGACCGCGTTGACGACGCCCTGAACGCCACCCGCGCCGCGGTGGAAGAAGGCATCGTTCCTGGCGGCGGCACCGCCCTGCTGCGCGCCCGCGCCGCCGTGCAGGCCCTGACCTCGGACAACGCCGACATCCGCGCTGGCATCGCCATCGTCGCCCGCGCCCTTGAGGCTCCGATCCGCCAGATCGCCGAGAACGCCGGTGTGGAAGGCTCGATCGTCGTCGGCAAGATCACCGACAACAAGGACAGCGCCACCTTCGGCTTCAACGCCCAGTCGGAAGAGTACGTCGACATGCTGCAGGCCGGCATCGTCGACCCGGCGAAGGTCGTGCGCACCGCCCTGCAGGACGCCGCTTCGGTGGCCGGCCTGCTGATCACCACCGAGGCCATGGTCGCCGACGCTCCGAAGAAGGATGCGGCTCCGGCGATGCCGGCCGGCGGCATGGGCGGCATGGGCGGCATGGACTTCTGATCCAGCCTGCGCCGAACTGGCGAAATTGGGGGCCCCGGAGTTTTCCGGGGCCCTTTTTCATGCGCTCCGCGCCCCGTGACCCGCGGCGGTTCCCGGTCGCCCCTGACAGCGCCATCGCGCGCGGGGATGTTTTGGCAAAAGCGGTTTCCCTTTTGCCAATGATGTTCTAGGACTGAACCCATGGGAGCGTTCCGGCTGCGGCTGGCGCGCCTGTCCGTTTACGGGTCGCAATTCCGCCAGGGCGTCGCCGCCGGGTGGGGATTGCGCGGGAGCCTGGAGCGTTTGGGCGTCGCGTGGCGCGGAAACGCTCCGTCGAGTTGTTGTGACGCATTTTCCTCACGGGCTCCGCTCCGTCAGGAAGTCAGGAAATCCTCAGGGGTGAAGCCATGAGCAATAATGATGAAGTCGACAGCCCGGTCGCGGGTGTTTTCTGGTCGCTGGCGCTGGCCATCGTCGCCTGCGTCGCCATTTTCTGGCACAATTTTGGTTGAAGCCGCCCGGGCGCGACCCGGCCTTGAACCGTGATTACGGCCGCGCGCTCCGTTTCCGGGGCGCGCGGCTTTTTTTATTGCCACGTCCTGTCGCGGGCGGGCTTTTTCCTGACGCGCGCCCGTGGCGCCTCGTGGAGGCGCTTGCGGCTCACAATGACCAAAATTTAACGGAGGATTGACGGCGACATCGCATAGGTTGCTGTGATGGCCCCGCAGGGGGCCCGGGCGAGATCGCGCGCTCTGGCTATCAGGCGCGCGGCTGCTCCGTATCCCTCATGGCGATGCGCGCGCGGTTCGCGCGGGCTGCGCCTCCCGATGTTTCCCGCGCCGTGCCGGCCAAGAGGCCAGCAGGCGTCCTGCGGATGCGACATGTGGCGGCGCGGCGCCGCCCCTTGTCCGCGTGCGCCCAACAATGCGATCCGGCGGAACCCATGCATGGACTGAAACAGGCCCTTGCCGATATCTGGCGTCTGACGCTGCCCTATTTCACCTCCCGCGAACTGACGACAGCCCGCATCTGGCCACTGCCGGCTTTTTCCGTGCAGCAGCGCGTGCTGGCGTTCATTTTCGCCGCGGTCATCATCGCCATCGAATTCGCGCTCGTGGCGATCAACGTGCGCCTGTCCTATTTCTCGCGCGACTGGTTCAACGCCATCCAGAACAAGGACGCGGCCAGCTTCTGGAGCCTGCTGTTCACGGTGTTCCTGTTCTGGGCCGTGATCTACATCGTCGCCGCCATCTACCAGTATGCGCTCAAATCCTACATGCGCATCCGCTGGCGCTCCTACCTGACGGAGCGTTATGTCGGCCAGTGGCTGGACCACAACGCCCACTATCACATGCAGCTGCTGGGCCATGGCGCCGACAACCCTGACCAGCGCATCCAGCAGGACATCGATTCCTTCATCCTGCGCACCATGACGCTGTTCCTCGGCCTGCTGTCATCGGTGACGACCCTGGCCTCCTTCGCCGTGGTGCTGTGGCAGCTCTCGGCCGCCTTCACCTTCCCGGGGACCAGCGTGCAGGTGCCGGGCTTCCTGCTGTGGGGCGCGCTCATCTTCGCCGTGCTCGCCACCTGGATCACCCACAAGGTCGGCAGGCCGCTGATCCGGCTGAACTTCGAGCAGGAGAAATATGAGGCCGATTTCCGCTTCTCGCTGGCCCGCCTGCGTGAATACGGCGAGCAGGTGGCGCTGATTGGCGGCGCCCCGGCGGAGAAGCAGCATCTGGCCGGCCGCTTCGGCGCGGTCATTGGCAATTTCCTCGCCATCGTCAGCCGCACCAAGAAGCTAACGGCGGTGACGGCCGCTTACGGCCAGATCGCCAACGTCATTCCCTACGTGCTGGTGGCGCCATATTATTTCGCCGACAAGATCACCCTTGGCGGCATGCAGCAGACCGCCAGCGCCTTCGGCCGGGTCAGCGATTCCCTGTCGTTCTTCATCAGCGCCTATTCGACCATCGCCGACTACAAGGCCGTCGTTGACCGTCTCACCACCTTCACCGGCTCGGTGGAGGCCGCGCGGGCCCTGGAGGACGAGGGCCAGAACCATGGCCGCGCCGCCCGCATCGCCCGCGCCGAAGGCGCGGACACGTCATTGCATATCGCCGGCCTCGCCCTGAACCTTCCCGATGGAACCCAGATTGTGCGCGTGCAGGACCTGACGTTCCGGCCAGGCGAGACGGCGCTGCTCACTGGCCCCTCGGGCTCGGGCAAATCCACCCTGTTCCGCGCCATCGCCGGCATCTGGCCCTTCGGCCACGGGGCCATCGCCCTGCCGCAGGATGAAAAGGGCGGCCCCGCCAGCCTGCTGCTGCTGCCGCAGCGGCCCTATCTGCCTATCGGGCCCCTGCGCGAGGCGGTGTCCTATCCCTCCGCCGCCGACACGTGGAGCGATGCGGATTTGCGCCGGGCGCTGGAGGCGGCGCAACTGGGGCATCTGGCCAACCGGCTCGACGAGGACGGCCACTGGTCCCAGGCCCTGTCGCTTGGCGAACAGCAGCGCCTCGCCATTGCCCGGGCCCTGCTGGCGCGGCCGGACTGGCTGTTCCTTGATGAGGCGACCTCGGCCATGGATGAGGGGCTTGAGGCATCCATATATGGACTGCTGGCGCGCGAGCTGCCGCAAACGACCCTGGTGTCGATCGGCCATCGCTCAACCCTGCACGCCCTGCACGGTCGCGTCATCGATATGGTCAGCACGAGCAATCGCCTGTTCGAGCCGCGCGACCAGGCAGCCTGAACAGCCCCTTGGCGCCCCCGCGAGGTCGGACAAACAAAACCCCGCTGCATCGCAGCGGGGTTTTTCATGTGCATGCGGCATCAAGCCAGCAAAACGCCTCGCCCTGCAAACGTCTCCTGGCCTTGCAAACGCCTCCAGGCCTTTGTAAGCGCCTCTTGGCCCTGCAAGACGCCTGGCGTTCCCGGCGGCCTCAGAAGGTGCGGTCGAAACGCAGTTCGCCGGCCGGGCCCTTCATCACCAGCTGGCCGTTGATGATGTCCCACTTCTGGGCGTAGCGCAGGGCCGAGAGATAAGCGGTCTCGGCGCTCTGGGTCGCCTTGTCGCAGGCGCGGCGCGTCAGGGCCAGCGGGCCAACGGCGATGCCCATGTCGCGCAGCGGGAAGGCCACCGCCGAGAAGGTGTTGCAGCCGCCGAAGCCACGGGCGCGGAACTGCGAGTCGAGCACGAAGGAGGGGCGCTCGGCGCCGCCATAGCGCTTGCCGTTCAGGCTGATGGCGATCCAGTTTTTGCCAAGCGGAAAGTTCTTTTCGACTTTCTTGGGCTGCGGCGCGGCCTGCGGACCATGGCCCCGCTGCTGGGCGTCCGCCGTCGTCAGGGTGAGAACGCTCGCCGCCGCAAGCGCGGTGACAGCCGTCAGTGCAAGGCGAACAGTTTTCACGTGCATCCACTCCATCAACTTAGCCGCGGGCCCGGCGCACGGTTGCCCCGATCCGGTCGGCAGCCGCAACGGCCTCGTCCCGCGGGACGCGTCGCCGTTTGCGGCTTTTTGCCAGTAACAGGGGCTTCTTTGCAAGCACTGACCGGATACAGGGCCGGGCAGGGAGGTCCGGGAGCGGCCCCGCCCGCGCTTCAGCCCAGCCTGCGGAACAGCCGCTCAGCCAAAGTGTTTTCCCGGCGGAAGGCATATTCCAGCTTGCGCACGCCCACATGATCGGCGCCTGCGGCGGACAACGCGTCCACCAGCGCGAACACCTGCCCGGTGGGGCACGTCAGCGTCGCTGGCGCGCCGGCGGCCGGCGGGCCGAATGGCAGGCGGGCGCTGAAGCGGCTGGCGAGATTCTCCAGGGCTTCGCGGTCCAGCGCCGGAACCAGCGCGGAGACTTCGCGCGTCGTCCGCGCTGCTTCCTCGGCGGCGATCCGCGTCAGGATCGTGCGCACGGCGGCGCGCGCCGTCGGCCCCCAGTCGGCGCGCATGGCGGCCACCAGATTGGCCCACGAGCGCAGCATGACGCCGTCATCGAGGATTTTCAGCGCATTGGCGGCCAGCGTCGCGCCGGTGGTGGTGATGTCGACGACGATCTCGGCCGAGCCGGAGGCCGGAGCCCCCTCAGTCGCGCCAAGGCTTTCGACGATGCGGTAGTCGGCGAGGCCGTGCGCGGCGAAGAACCCCCGCGTCAGATTGATGTATTTGGTGGCGACGCGCATGCGTTCGCCGTGGCGGGCGCGCATGTCGGAGGCGACGTCGTCGAGATCGGCCATGGTGCGCACGTCGATCCACGCCTGGGGCACGGCCACCACCACATTGGCGTTGCCGAAGCCGAGCGGCGTCAGCATCTCCACGGCGGCGTCGGCGTCCAGCACCTGTTCGCGCACCAGGTCCTCGCCGGTGATGCCGAGATGGGCCGCGCCGCTGGCGAGCTGGGTGACGATCTCCGAAGCGGAGAGGAACAGCACTTCCACGCCGGGCAGTCCCCTGATGGCGCCGCGATAGTCGCGGGCGCCGCCTGGCCTGTGCAGTTCGAGGCCGGCGCGGGCGAAGAACGCCGCGGCGTTTTCCTGCAAACGCCCCTTGGAGGGCACGGCGATGACGAGCGGGGTATCGGTTGCCATGTTCTTCCCCGGATCAGGCGGTGACGGCGAGGCTGTCGAAACGGTCGAGCCAGACGGCGCAGCCGACGGCGGGCAGGGGCGCGCTGGCCCCCAGCCGCTCGGCCAGCCCGTCATAACGGCCGCCCGCCGCCACTGGCCGGCGGTCGGCGCGGACCGGATCGTCGATTTCAAAAATGAAGCCTGAGTAGTAATCAAGATTGCGGGCGAAACGGGCCGAGAAGCTGATGTGCTCCACGTCTACGTCGCGGGCGGCGAAAAAGCCCAGCCGCTCCTCGAACTGGTCGATGGCCGCGCCGATGTCGAGGCTGGCGTCGCCAGCCAGCTTGCGCAGGGCGACCACCGCGTCGTCCGGGTTGCCGGCGATGGCGAGATAGCTTTCCAGCACCTCGCGCTTCTCGCCGCCCAGCGCGGCGGCGCGCCGCTCGGCCCGGGCGAGGAAACGGCGGGCGATGTCGCTGGCGCTGCGCCCGCCTACCGTGGTGATGCCGGCGATGGTCAGCACGTCCTCGACAAAGGCGCGTGCGGCGCGCGGGTCCTGCCCCTCCAGGGCGCCAAGCAGGCCGGCGTAATCGCCGTCCGCATTGCCCTCCCCGGTGAGTGCGGCCAGCGGCTGGCCGGCGGCGACGCCGCGCAGCAGGCGGCGGCGGGTCGGCGCGTCGACGCCAAGCGCGTCAACCACGGCGGTGAGCAGGCCCATGTCGCCGAGCCGCACGGCGGCGTTGCGCAGGCCGAGCGTCGTGGTCGCCTCAACGGCGAGGCCAAGGATCTCCGCGTCGGCGGCGCTGCGATCGTCGCGGCCGAACGATTCCACGCCCGCCTGGGGGAATTCGCCGGTTTCGCCGGCGCGCAGGCGGAAGACGGGACCGAGATAGCTCACCGCGGTTTGCGGCTGCGCGCCCCGGGCCCGCGCCTCGAGAAACTGGCGGGTCACCGGAATGGTGTATTCCGGCCGCAGGCAAAGCTCGGCGCCGTCGCCGCTGGCGGTGATGAACAGGCGGCGGCGGATGTCCTCGCCGGACAGGTCGAGAAACACGCTCGCTGGCTGCAATACGGGCGGTTCGACCCGGTGGTAGCCCTCACGCCCAAACAGCGCCAGAAGGTCGGCGCAGGCCTGTTGCGTGGCTGGTTCGTCGGTCAGCAGGGGCGACATCTGATCTACCTGTAGGGAGCCGGACGGGTGAGGGTGGTCCGGCGATTGTCCGGGATGACGAGGCTGGCAAGGATGAACCGTCGGGGCAAACCGCCCTGGCGAGCCATCGCGCGGTTCCATATCAGAAAACTGAGTTGCCCGCGACTGGGGAGCCGCCGCCGGGAGACGGCTCCGGGCCAGCGGATGGCCAGGTCATCATGGGTCTGGCCACACAGGTGACCCATGATGGCGGCATGCGGAAGGGCTGGCGGGGCTTTTGAGCGCTGGCCGGCCAGCCACTGCAACCGGATGCAATCAGCGATAGCGGTCCCGCACCCGGTTCACCGCCGCGACCAGATCGGCTTCCGGCGCGGCGAACTGGGCTTCCGCCTGCTTCGCCAGATAGGTTTCGCGGTCCTTGATCTGGCGGATGCTGGCGCCGAGGCGCAGGTCCTTGATGGTGACCTCGCCCTTTTCCTTCTCATTGCTGCCCTGGATGACCACGCAGACGCTGCCGCGTTTGTCGGCGTATTTGACCTGCGCCTGCATGCCGGCCTGGCCCATGTACAGTTCGGCGCGAACGCCGGCTGCGCGCAGGCGCCCGACCATGGCCTGGTAGTCGCCGAGGCGGTCCCGGTCCAGCACCAGCACCACCACCGGCCCCATGGGCGGCTCCACCGCCACGACGGGGCTTTTCACCGCCAGCAGGGCGGCCATCAGCCGCGACACGCCGATGGAGAAGCCCGTGGCCGGCACGTCCTCGCCCCGGAAACGGCCGACCAGGCCGTCGTAACGACCGCCGCCGCCCACCGATCCGAACCGCACCGGACGGCCCTTTTCGTCCTTCACCTCGAAGGTCAACTCGGCCTCGAACACCGGGCCGGTGTAATATTCCAGGCCACGCACGACGGAGGGATCGATGATGACCCGTCCGTCGTCATAGCCAGCGGCGCTGAGCAGGCCAGCGATCTCGGCCAGTTCCGCGCAGCCTTCCCGGCCCGTGGCGGTGCCGGCGAAGGCCCGCGCCATATTGGCGACGGTGGCGGCGTTGCTGTCTTCGCGGGCGCCCAAAACTGCCAGAACCTGGTCCGCCGCTTCCGGCGTCAGCTCCGCGCCTCTGGTAAAGTCGCCCGATGGGTCCATCCGCCCCTTGCCGAGCAGATCGCGCACGCCGTCGACGCCGACCTTGTCCAGCTTGTCCATGGCCCGGAGCACCGTCAGACGGCGGCCGGCGTTGTCCTCGCCGCCGATGCCGATGGCCTCCATGACGCCGTCGAGCACCTTGCGGTTATTGATCTTGATGACGTATTTGCCGGCAAGGCCGAGCGCGTCCAGCGTGTCCGCCGCCATCATGCAGACTTCGGCGTCGGCGGTGACCGAGGCGGCGCCGACGATGTCGGCGTCGAACTGCATGAACTGGCGGAAGCGGCCTGGCCCCGGCTTCTCGTTGCGGAACACCCAGCCGGCGCGATAGCTCTTGTATGGCTTCGGCAGGCTGTCGAAATGCTCGGCGACAAAACGGGCCAGCGGCGCGGTCAGGTCATAGCGCAGCGACAGCCACTGCTCATCATCGTCCTGGAACGAGAACACGCCCTCATTGGGCCGGTCCTGATCGGGCAAAAACTTGCCGAGCGCGTCGGTGTACTCGATGAACGGCGTCTCCACCGCGTCAAACCCGTAGAACTCATAAGTCTCGCGGATTTTTTCGAGCATGCGGGCGCTGGCCGCCAGTTCTGCGGGGCCGCGATCAACAAAACCGCGCGCCAGCCGGGCCTTGGGGCGCTGCGGGGCCTTGTCTTTCGGCTGCTCTTGCGACGCTGCGGCCATGCCGGCGTCGCTGCGGGTCTGATCGTTCTCTGACATGGCGATCGCATACCTTGGGCAAGCCGGGCCGGCAACCAGCTTGTTACGAAAAGCGTAACCTGAACGGCGGCGGGTTTCACTGGCGCCGCCAGCCGTCGTTTCAGTCGATCACCGGAACCCGCGCCGGATCGCCAGACCAGGTCCACGCCATGCCGGGGCGCGAGACGCCGAGCATCATGCCGCCGAGGGCATCCGGGTGCAGCCACAGCTGGTCGGCCATGCGATCCGCCGGCCGCGTCGCCGGGCGATCCACCGTCAGGCCGGCGCCGGCCGCCCGGGCCCTGGCTTCGATTTCACCGATCCGCGCCGCCTCGGCGAAGCCCATATACATCACCGGACCCAGCTTCTGCAGTTGCCGGGCCATGGTCGTGCCGGGCTTCGATGGATTGATGACCTCGAAACGGTGCAACTGGCGCGGCTGGAACAGGGTGAGGGTTCCCTCATAGCCGAAGGTTTCCGAGGCGATCGGGCATTCAATGGCGCGATCAAGTCCGAACAGCGCCGCAAGACGGGCGATGGCCGGCTCCGGCGCCGGATCGAGCAGGGTGGCCTCATAAAAGAAGTCGGGCAGCCCCACGGACGGACGCGCTTCATGCGGTGAAACAACCACCCGCAGCCCGCGCACGCCCATGGCGGCCGGGTCCGGGTGCAACTGGCCATGCTCTTCCACCACCGCCACGCCCTGATCGGCGAGGCGGCGCTTCAGGCCCGCCATGTCTGTCGTGGACACGCCCGCCGCGAACATGTGCGCCCGCCCGCGCGCCGCCAGCGCATCGGCGACCGGCCCGGCGCCGTCCGGCTCCAGCAGCTCGACAAAGCCCTGGGCAAGGCGCAGCCGGGTGCGCCGGGCCCCCAGCGCGGCGATGCGGTCGCCGCCGTCCGGCTCCGCGTCCAGCAGGGCGATCCAGTTGCGCGCTGTTTCGGCCGCATCCGGCGTGGCGAGGACCATGCGGTCGATCTGGGTCAGCATGGGCGTTTTCTCCGGTTCGTTCTGTTGCTTGCCGGCAGATTGGCCCCAGCCGGTTTCCAGGGCAAGGTTGCGCGGGCCTGAAGCTTGCGCGGGCCTGCCAGTCAATGGTTCAGGCGAGAAGGAGGAACGTCCATGTCTGCCGCAATGCGCGAACCGCTGGTGCTGGTTCCGGGCCTCGGATGCTCGGCGCTGCTGTACAGGGCGCAGATTCCGGCCTTGTGGCCGCTGGCGGCGGTGCAGGTCGCCAGTCACACGCGCGGCGCGACCATGGATGAGATCGCCGGCGCCATCCTCGCCGATGCGCCGCCGCGCTTCGCCCTGGCCGGCCTGTCCATGGGCGGCTACCTCGCCTTCGCCATCATGCGCCTGGCGCCGGAGCGGGTGACGCGGCTGGCGCTGCTCGACACCGCCGCCACGGCGGATACGCCAGACGCCACGGAACGTCGTCTCGCCGCCATCGCCCTGGCCGAAGCGGGCGATCTGGATGGCGTCGTCAACGGAAGCTGGCCGCAGGCCGTGCACGCCGATCGCGTCGGCGACGCGGCGCTGAAGGCGGTTTACCGGACCATGTACGCAGAGGTGGGGTTGCCAGCCTACGCCCGCCAGCAGCGCGCCATCATGGGTCGTCCCGATTCACGGTCAGGCCTCGCCGCCATCCGCTGCCCGACGCTGGTGCTGGTCGGCGACGGCGACCGCCTGACGCCGCCGGAACGGGCGCAGGAAATCCACGCCGGAATTACCGGCTCACACCTGGTCGTTGTGCCGGAGTGCGGCCATATCTCAACCCTGGAGCGGCCCGACGCGGTGAACGCCGCCTTGCGGGAGTGGCTGGCGGGCTGACGTTTCCTGCGGAGGGCCCGGGCAAATGGCCTGTGCAGGACCATCCGGCGACAGGCAAAAATAGCGTTCGCTCTTGCTGGAGGATTGCGCCATGGCGGAGGAAATCTGGTTCGCCGGGGCGCCGCCAGCCCGCAGGCCGGGGCGGGCGCTGTTCTGGCGCAGCGTTTTCGCCTCGCCGCGCACGCTGGCCTGTGCTAACGGCGTCGCCATGATCGAAGGACTGCAACCCCACAAGGCCACGCGCATCATGCGCCTCGTCACCGACGAGGGCAGCGCCCGCATGACCACCGAAATTCTCGGCGAGATCTTCGATCCCGTCGAAACCGCCGTGTCCGCCTTCGAGACGGACCAGGGCTGGCTGCTGGAGGCCTATTTCGCCCATCCGCCGGATGAGGCGATGATCCGCGACATCATCCGCCCCGTGGTGGGCGACGCCGCCGACGACGCGGTGTTCGACGACATTCGCGAGCAGGATTGGGTGAAAGCCTCGCTGGACGGGCTGAAGCCGGTGCGCTCCGGGCGCATCCTGGTCTACGGCAGCCACGATCGCGCCGTGGTGAAGGCCAATGACGTGCCGCTGGAAATCGAGGCGGCCCTGGCCTTCGGCACCGGCCACCACGGCACCACCTCCGGCTGTCTCGATGCGCTGGTGCGCCTCGCCAACCGCCGCCGCCCCCAGTCCATTCTCGACGTGGGCACCGGCACCGGCATTCTGGCCATCGCCGCGGCGAAATGGCTGCGCGTCCCGGTCATCGCCGGCGATCTTGATCCCACCGCCATCGCGGTGGCGGCCGCCAACGCCAAAGCCAATGGCGTCGCCAGCCTGCTGACGTATTACATCGCGCCCGGCGTCGAGAACGCCCACGCGCGCGGGCGGACGTTCGAGCTGGTGTTCGCCAATATCCTGGCGCGCCCGCTGCGGTTGATGGCGGTGTCCCTGGCGCGCGCCGTGGCGCCGGGCGGAAACCTGGTGCTGTCCGGCCTGCTGGCGCGGGATGTGCCTGGCGTGCTCGCCGCGTACCGCGCCCAGGGTTTCGCGCTGGCGGAGCGGCGCGACCGCGAAGGCTGGGCCGCGCTGGTGCTGCGTCGCGGCGGCGCCGCGCCGCGTCCGGTGAAACCACGCTCCGCGAAGTCATGCCGCCAGGGGCGGTGAGGATTGGGTCCGGGGCGCCGCGCGTCTTTTCTGGCGCGCTCAGGCGCATCTGACAAAAAACCGGGCAAAAAATATTGCCGGGACTGGAGCCCGCGCGCCCAAACAAGAAAAGCCGGCCATTAAGGCCGGCTTTTTTCTTTGTCAGACCGCCCTGGGAACAGATAACCGTTCCGGCGGGCGCCGCCGCGAGCGCGGAAAACGTTCGCGGTCATGGGTGAACGGGTTGACGCGCACGCCGACCAGAAGGCCGCGCTGGCGTCGCCGTATTAGCGGGTCGCGTAAACCAGGCCCGTCTCGGTGTCTTGGACGCCGCCGACTTCCTTCAGCTGTTCGGGGCCGAGCTGGGCAGCGGTATGCAGCACATTGCCCGATACATCGTAACGGAAGCCAGAGAAGAGCGAGCGAAGCGTCGCGCCAAAACCGGCGTGCTTGCCGGAGCGGGCGTTGTTGTTGGCCGAAAGGTTACCGAAAGTAGCAGTTGCCATTGGTCTATCTCCAAATCTGAAAGACAGCCCCAGCGTTCCTCTTGTTCTTGTGTGTCCCCTATCTAGGCCCGTTGGCGCGCGAACAGTAGATGTCGCAGCGCATGGCGCCCATCACGCAAATGCATGACAGTTGGTTGCGGGAACAGGCGTCATGAATTCTTGAGCAGTTCAAATAATCGTCACATACATTACTTTCTGCAAACGGTACGCTGGCGTACGCAAACCTGCCTGATCCGTCCCGATGTTCACGGGCCCGTGCGTCTTGCGCCGGCGGCGTGAATGCGGCCATATCGGAGCCGGCGGGGGCGGATGCGGGAGAACCTCATGTTCAGGGCGGTGTTCCAGAGTTTTGACGACGCGGCGAACGGCGCCGCCGGGCCGGGCCGCCTCGCCGCCCTGCGCGCGGAACTGCGCCGCCATGGCTTCAATGGCTTCATTATTCCGCGCGCCGATGAGCATCAGGGCGAATATGTCCCCGCGAACGCCGAACGGCTGGCCTGGCTCACCGGCTTCACCGGGTCGGCGGGCCTGGCTCTCGTGCTGGAGGATCGCGCCGCCCTGTTCGTCGACGGGCGCTATGTGCTCCAGGCGCCGCGGCAGGTCGATGAAACCGCGTTCACCGTGGTTCCGCTGGCGGAGGCGACGCCCGAGGCCTGGCTGCGGGCGCATCTGCCCGCCGGGGCGCGGCTGGGCTACGATCCGTGGCTGCACACCACAGCCTCTGTCAGCCGCTTCGCCAGGGCCGCCGAGGCGGCCGGCGGCCGGCTGGAGCCGGTCGGCCACAACCCCCTCGACGCCGTGTGGAGCGACCGGCCGCAGCCGCCGGCCGGGCGCATCCGCGTACAACCGGAAAGTTTGGCGGGAGAAAGCGCCGCCACCCGGCTGGCGCGGCTGCGCGACGGCCTCAATGACGAGAAGCTGGATGCGCTGCTGATCAGCGATCCGCACAACATGGCCTGGCTGTTCAATATTCGCGGCGCCGACGTGCCGCACACGCCGCTGGCCCTGGGATACGCCCTGGTTCCGCGCGATGGCCGGCCGGCGCTGTTTCTGGATGGCCGCAAGCTGACGGCCGGGGCGGGCGCGGCGCTCGCAGCGGTGGCGGACGTCGCCCCGCCGGCGGCGCTGGAAGAGCGCCTGCAACAGGCGGCGGCGAACGGCGCCCGCGTCCGCATCGACCAGGCCACTGGCGCGGCCGCCCTGTCCGCCATCATCACTGAAGCTGGCGGCGTGGCCGATGTGGGCGAGGACCCGCTGACACTGATGAAAGCGCGCAAGAATCCCGTGGAGATCGCCGGCTCCCGCGCCGCCCATTTGCGCGACGGCGCCGCTGTCTCCCGCTTTCTGCGCTGGTTTGACGGGGCGGCGGCGGCCGGCGGCGTCACCGAGATCGACGCGGTCAGCGCTCTCGAAACCTTCCGGCGGGAAACCAATGTGCTGGAAGACGTGTCGTTCCCGACCATTTCTGGCGCCGGCCCCAACGGCGCCATCGTCCACTACCGGGTCACCACAGCCACCAACGCCCCGGTGAGCGACGGGATGTTCCTGATCGATTCAGGCGCGCAATACGCCGACGGCACCACCGACATCACCCGCACCATCGCTGTCGGTGAGCCGGACGCAGAGATGCGCGACCGCTTCACCCGCGTGCTCAAGGGCCACATCGCCGTGGCGACGGCGGTGTTCCCCAGGGGCACGTGGGGCGCGCAGATCGACAGCTTCGCCCGGCGCCCGCTGTGGGAGGCTGGCCTCGACTTTGACCACGGCACGGGGCACGGCGTCGGCAGCTTCCTGTCCGTGCACGAGGGGCCGCAACGCCTCTCGCGCCTTGGCAATGTGGCGCTGGAGCCGGGCATGATCCTGTCCAACGAGCCTGGCTACTATAAAGCGGGCTGCTGGGGCATCCGTATTGAAAACCTGCTGGTGGTGGAGGAGCGGGACATTCCCGGCGCCGAAAGGCCCATGCTGGGCTTCGAAACCCTCACCCTCGCGCCCATCGATCTGCGCCTCGTCGAGCCCTCGCTGCTTAGCGACGCCGAACAGGCCTGGCTCAACGCCTATCACGCCCGGGTGCGCGAGGAGCTGACCCCGGCCCTCGTCAGCGACGGGGAGCGCGCGTGGCTGGCGGAGGCGACGCAGGCCATCGTGGCCTGAGGTGTTTTCAGGCCCGGCGGCGCATGCCCCGGCCTGGCGTTCCGGGTGGGCGCCCCCCCAAAAAAACAGCCGCCGCGAACAGGGCGTTCGCGGCGGCTTCCATTAAAATCGCGTCTGAACCCGCGCCGGTTGCTTTCAGGCGCCCGAACCGGTCGACGGCGCCGGGCCGGAGGCGGGGCCCCCCTCGGCGGGACGCTGCAGCACCGGGCCGCGGCTCAGGTGGGTGCTCTTCTCGGCGTTGCGCGGCACCAGGCTGGTGACGTCGCCGCGGATGCTTTCCAGCAGGTCCAGGGCGTTGCGGCCATCGGGGAAGGTCAGCTCACGCAGCGCCTGGGCCAGCACGTCGATCTTGGTCGACAGTTCGAGACCGCTGCGCGCCGACACGCGCGACATGGACTGCTCGACGCTCTTCAGCTCCTGCAGCAGTTCACGGCGCAGTTCGCGCTGGTCCTCGGCGTCGATCAACGGCGAGCCCAGCATGCCGCGCAACGCGGCCCAACGCAGGCCGAGTGCCGGAAGGGTGCTGGCGTCGCCTGAGTCGGAAGCCTGGGGGATGTTCGCCATCTGGGATCTCCTTGGTAACAGCGTTGAGCGGTGGCGCTCTGTTGTGGCGATTATGAGGCCCGGCCGGCGTCGGCCCGCACGGGCTTCAGAAAACGGTAAACACAGGGTTTATCGCATCCTGCCGTGGTTGGCCTGTCGGGCGCAATCCCGTATGCGCGGCTATGCCCGTCAAGTTTCGCGCAATGGTGAACAGGGCGCCTGTTCTTCCAGGCGTCTTGGCCAGATGCGGCGGCGATCACGATCACGATGTGGATCCCCAGGCCCGCTGGCCCGGCGTTTGAAATCCTGTGCGTGGCCATATGGCCTTCAGGGCCGTCAGGTCGCCTCGACGAAACTGTCGAGCACCGTCTTGCGGCCGGCCTTGTCGAAATCCACCGTCAGCTTGTTGCCGTCGACCAGCGCCACCGAGCCGGGGCCGAATTTCTGGTGAAAAATCCGGTCGCCGACGCTGAAGGAGGAGGCGCCGGTGGAGCGCGCCACCAGTTCGCCTTCGATCACCGGTCCGCCCTTGCCCTTGCCGCGCGCGCCGCCGCGCCCGGCGGCGAATTGCGAACCGCCGGCGCCATAACCGTCGCGGCCAAAGCCGCCCTGGCCGAAGCCACGCGCCTGCGCCCGCTGCCAGCCGGGCGTGGCGTAGCTGGAGGGGGCGGTTTCCGCCGCCCCGGCGTAGCCGCCGGCGGCGCGGTCGAACCGGCTCTGGCCATAGCCGTTGTTCTGGCCGTAGCCGCCGTAGGAGTAAGAGGCGGGCGCGTCCAGCACCTCCACGGCGCTTTCCGGCAGTTCATCGATGAAACGCGAGGGAATGGTGGCGTTCCACAGGCCGTGAATGCGCCGGTTGCTGGCGAAATAAATGCGGGCGCGCTTGCGGGCGCGGGTGATGCCGACGTGGGCGAGGCGGCGCTCCTCCTCCAGCCCGGCGCGGCCGCTTTCGTCGAGGGCGCGCTGGTTGGGGAACAGTCCTTCCTCCCAGCCAGGCAGGAACACCGTGTCGAACTCCAGCCCCTTGGCGGCGTGCAGGGTCATCAGCGAGACGCGCTCGCCGGTGTCGCCGTCGGCCGCTTCCATTACCAGCGAGACATGCTCCAGGAAGCTCTGCAGGTCGGGGAACTCCTCCAGCGAACGCACCAGCTCCTTGAGGTTGTCGAGGCGGCCGCTTGCCTCGGCCGAGCGGTCGCGCCGCCACATCTCCGTGTAGCCGGATTCCTCCAGCACCAGCTCCGCCAGCTCGCCCTGGCGCATCCGCGTCGCGGCGGCGCTCCAGCGGCCGAAGTCGGCCAGCAGGTCGCGGATGGTCTTGCGCGGCTTGGGCTTGAGCTCTTCCGTCTCCACCAGATAGCGCGCCGCCTCCATCAACGGAATCCGCGCCGCCCGGGCGTGGGCGTGCAGCACCTGCAAGGTGGCGTCGCCAAGGCCGCGCTTCGGCGTGTTGACGATGCGCTCGAAGGCCAGATCGTCGGCGGGCGAGACGACGCAGCGCAGATAGGCCATGGCGTCGCGGATTTCCATGCGCTCATAGAAGCGCGGGCCGCCGATTACCCGGTAGGGCACGCCGAGCTGCACCAGGCGGTCCTCCATCTCGCGCATCTGCGCCGAGATGCGCACGAGGATCGCCATGTCGCCGAGCGAATGGCCTTTCGCCTGCAAGGCTTCGATTTCCTCGCCGACGAGGCGGGCTTCTTCCTCGGAGTCCCAGGCGCCGGTGATGGCGACCTTCTCGCCGTCCTCATCCTCCGTGCGCAACCGCTTGCCAAGGCGGCCCTCGTTGCGGGCGATCAACTCGGAGGCGGCGGTGAGGATGTGCCCGGTCGAGCGGTAATTGCGCTCCAGCCGCACCACCTGGGCGCCTGGAAAATCGTGCTCGAAACGCAGGATGTTGTCGACCTCGGCGCCGCGCCAGCCATAGATCGACTGGTCGTCGTCGCCGACGCAGCACAGGTTGCGGTGGGCCGGATCGCGCCCCTGGGCCAGCAGGCGCAGCCACAGGTACTGGGCGACGTTGGTGTCCTGATACTCATCCACCAGCATGTAGCGGAAACGCTGCTGGTACATGGCCAGCACGTCCGGCTGTTCGCGAAACAGGCGGATGCTTTCCAGCAGCAGATCGCCGAAATCGGCGGCGTTCAGGGTTTTCAGCCGCTCCTGATACATGGCGTAGAGCTTGCCGCCGCGCCCGTTGGCGAAGGCCGCGCCTTCGCCCGCCGGAACCTGCGCCGGCGACAGCGCCCGGTTTTTCCAGCCGTCGATCAGATTGGCCAGCTGGCGCGCCGGCCAGCGTTTTTCGTCCACGCCCTCGGCCTGCAGCACCTGCTTCATCAGCCGGATCTGGTCGTCAGTGTCCAGAATGGTGAAGGTCGGCTTCAGGCTGACCAGTTCGGCGTGGCGGCGCAGCAGTTTGGTGCTGATGGCGTGGAAGGTGCCGAGCCATGGCATGCCCTCGGCGGCGGGGCCGACCAGATGGCCAATGCGCTCCTTCATCTCGCGCGCCGCCTTGTTGGTGAAGGTGACGGCGAGGATCTGCGACGGCATGGCGAGGCCGCTGGCGAGGATGTGGGCGATGCGGGTGGTCAGCACCCGGGTCTTGCCCGTGCCGGCCCCGGCCAGCACCAGCAGCGGGCCCTCCGTGGTTTCGACGGCGAGGCGCTGCTCCGGGTTCAGCCCGTCCAGCCAGGACGGCGGCGTGTGCGCCGCCATGGCGCCCTGGCGGGCGCGGGCGGCGATGCCGCCGGCTTTCGGCGCATAAGCGGGCGCGGCCATATTGCCGGAATGATCGTCAGAACCTTGCATTGACCTGTTCAGTTTTCACTTTCCCGGGGAGGGGCCGCCGGCGTTTCTGGCAGTGGATTGGCCGTTTCCGGCCCCGCCAGCTGGTCACGTTCGCCAGCTGGCCACGCCCGCCCGGTCGCGCCCTGTCCGCCCCTGCGCGGGATCGGGCAACCCGCCAGCCGCTCAAGCCCCAAAAAGCTTCGATTCGATGACGCGCCGTAACGTCACCACATTGGACCATAAGGGGAACGAAAGTCGAGCGTTCGTTTCCAGCAGAAAGGCCTTTCAAATGCCATATGGGTTTCTATATTGGTAAATGGAAGGTTTCCGCAGCCTTCTGGCGCGCCGGTTATCTTCACTTTCCGGGCAGCGCGCCGACCCGTGTAAGGAGCCGCCATGCGCCACGATCCAGATATGCAGCATGCATGGGCTGTCGCGCGCGATCACGCCGCGCGCCGCAACGGCCGGGGTGGAAAGGCCACGGCCCGCGCCAGGGCGATCACCGCCCAGGAAGCGGCGCGCATGCGTCGCCGGGTGGCGCTGGGCGCGGCCGCCGCCGCGCTGGCCGCCGCCGCAGCCTTGTGGGCTGCCTCTGGCGGTCCGCTGCACGCCCAGGGTTATGATCCGGTGACCGGCGTCCGTTCGGGACAATCGGTGTTGCGGTCGAACCGCTCCATGCAGCAGCGTCTGGAAAACCAGCAGTACCAGCAGCAGAACCAGCTGCGCCAGATGCAGCAGCAACAGCAGATCCAGCAACTGCAAAACCAGAACCAGCCGGGCATGCTGCGTCCCTGCGCCACGGGCCTTTGCTGAGCGTTCTGGTCAGGCAGGGCATGGGGTGAGCCTGGCGCGGCGCTGCTGCGCTTCCGTTGCAATCCCGTCTTTGCCCCGCCTCATTGCCTCATGCCCGGACCCGATCCGGGCATCCGCGTCTTGCCGCCCTGTCCGGGCTCTTTCCGCTGCGTCAACGCTGCCTGTGTGGATGTCCGGATCAGGCCGGGGCATGACAGTGCGGGTGGTGCATGGGATGTGGCGCATGGGGCGTGAGCAATGGCCGGGTCGCCCGATCAGGAAGAGGCGGGGCAGCATGTGCGTCTGACGCCCCCTTCCGCGCCGCTTGCCCGCCTGCTGCCCCTTGCCCACTGCCGCCCCTTGCGCGACCGGCCGCTTCGGTTCAAAGCCTCAGACAAATGGGCCTGGTGTTTCCGCTCGCGGCGTGATCCGCTTTGGGCGCCAACTCCGGGCGGGAGCGAACGCGTGAGGATGACGATGAAGGCTGTGCAGTGTCTTGAATACGGCGATCCCAAAAACCTGGTGGTGAACGATCTGCCCGATCCGGCGCCTGGCCCGCGCGACGCCATCATCGCGGTCGAGGCGGTGGGCCTGGGCTATGTCGATGGCCTCAACGTGCGCGGCGCCTACCAGGTCAAGCGGCCGCTGCCGTTCATTCCCGGCAGCGAACTCGCCGGCACGGTGATCGCGGTTGGTTCCGAAGTCCCCCAGGATCTCGTCGGCAAGCGGGTGATGGCCCTGGCCGAACGCGGCGCCCTGTGTGAGAAGGCGGTGGTGTTCGCCGCGCAATGCACGCCGCTGCCGGAAAAATTCAGCTCCGTCGCCGCAGCCGCCGCCCTGGTGAACTATTCCACCGCCATTTATGGTTTTGAAACCTGCGGCCATCTTCAGCCCGGCGAGACCGTTCTGGTGCTCGGCGCCTCCGGCGGCGTCGGCATGGCGGCGATCGACGTGGCCAAGGGCATGGGCGCGACGGTGGTCGCCGCCGCCTCATCCGACGGGCGCCTTGCCGCCTGCGTGAAGGCGGGCGCCGATCTTGTCGTGAATTATAGCGCGCCGGACTGGCGCAAGACCCTGGAGGGCGTGCTCGACGGTCGCAAGCTCACAGTGATTTACGACCCGGTTGGCGGCCAGTGGTCCGAGACGGCGTTCCGTTGCCTTGCCCCTGGCGGCCGCCATCTGGTGGTCGGTTTCGCTGGCGGTGAAATCCCGAAGATTCCGCTGAACCTGCCTTTGCTGAAGCGCGCCAGCATCGTCGGCGTTGATTGGGGCGGCCATGTGCGGGCCGCGGCCGGCGCCGCCGCTGTCATTTTCCAGCGCATGATCGATCTGGTGAACGAGGGCCGCATCAATCCGCAGCCCGCCGCCACCTTCGCGCTCGAAGAAACGCCGGCCCTGCTGACGCGTATGCTGAACCGCGAGAATATCGGCAAGCCGGTGGTCGTGATCGGCAAGGCGCCCTGAGGCGCGCCAACGGCGGGTTGCGGCGCGGCGGGTAAATTCGCCTTCCGGCCAGCCCGCCTGATCCTGCGCCTTTTCCCGCGCAGGGCGGTAGCGACTTTGCGGGAAAACGGCTTAGACTGCACCCATTCAGGCCTCCCCGGCGCGCCGGCCGGTCGGGCCCATCCGTCAGGCGAGGGAAAGCAAACATGGCCGCGACGATCCAGCCAGCACCTGTCGAGGATGCGGACGCTTCTCCCGGCCGCGCCGCCTGCCTCGCCGCCTTGCAGGCGCGCTTTGGCGCGCGCTTCACCGTCAATGAGACGATCCGCGAGCAGCACGCCAACACCCTCACCTGGCAGGGCAACCAGCCGCCGGACGCCGTGGTTTTTCCGGAGACGACGGAGGAGGTGGTGGAGATTGTGCGCCTGTGCGCCGCCCATCATACGCCAATGATCCCCTATGGAACCGGCACCTCGCTGGAGGGGCACGTCAACGCCCCCTTCGGCGGCGTCTGCATTGACACCAGCCGCATGAAGGCGGTGATCGCCGTGCATGCGGAAGACCTCGACGTGGTGGTGGAGCCTGGCGTCACCCGCAAGGAACTCAACGAATATCTGCGCGACGCCGGTCTGTTCTTCCCGATCGATCCCGGCGCCGACGCTTCCATCGGCGGCATGGCGGCGACGCGCTGCTCCGGCACCAACGCCGTGCGGTACGGAACCATGCGCGAGAACGTGCTGGCCCTGGAGGTGGTGCTGCCGGACGGCCGCGTCATCCACACCGGCTCGCGCGCGAAAAAGAGCGCCGCCGGCTACGATCTCACCCATTTGTTCATCGGCTCGGAAGGCACGCTCGGCGTCATTACCAAAATCACCCTGCGGCTGCATGGCATTCCCGAGGCAATCTCCGCCGGCTGCTGCCCGTTCCCCAGCGTTCACGCCGCCTGCGACGCCACCATCCAGACCATCCAGTCCGGCATTCCGGTGGCGCGCATCGAACTGCTCGACGCCGCCTCGGTGCGCTCGGTCAACGCCTATTCGAAGATTGGCCTGCCCGAGACGCCGATGCTGCTGGTGGAGTTCCACGGCACGGACGCTTCGGTGCAGGAGCAGGCGGCCCGCTTTGGCGAGATCGCTGAGGGGCTCGGCGGCGGGCCGTTTGAATGGGCGACCCGGGCGGAGGATCGCACCCGCCTGTGGCAGGCCCGGCACGACGCCTATTGGGCCGGGCGCGCCGCCAATCCCGGCATGCTGACCTTCGCCACGGATGTGTGCGTGCCGATTTCCCGCTTGGCCGATTGCGTGGAGGAAACCACGCGCGATCTGGAAAGCATCGGCATTGCCGGCGCCACGGTCGGCCACGTGGGCGACGGCAATTTCCACACCCAGCCGTTTTTCGATGTGAACGACGCCGCCCAGCGCGTCGCCATCGAGGGTTTTCTGGAGCGGCTGGCGGCGCGGGCCCTGGCTTACGGCGGCACCTGCACCGGTGAGCACGGCATTGGCCAGGGCAAGATGAAATTCATGGCCGCCGAGCACGGCGAGGACGCGCTCGGCGTGATGCGCGCCATCAAGCAGGCCATCGACCCGGAAAATCTGATGAATCCCGGCAAGATCCTGCCGCAACGGGCGGGAAACATGCGCTGACGCCGGCTCGGCGCAAGACGCGTTGGTGGGAGCGGGCCCGGCCGGCTCCATGTTCACGATGGGAGCGGCGTTGCGCGACTTCCTGACAGTGCTGGCCGTGGCGTTGATCGCGATCCTGGTTGTCGCGCTCGCCGGGCCGCGCTTCATTGACTGGACCAGCCAGCGCGACCGCATCGACGCGGCGCTGGGGGAAGCGCTCGGGTTTGAGGTGCGGACCCGCGGCGCCGTCAGCCTGCGTCTGTTGCCGTCGCCGATGCTGCAACTGGAAGGCGCCGAAGTCCGGGATGCGCCGCCCCCGGCTGACGCGGGCAAGGCTGGCGCTTCTTACCGCGAGACGCCGCCGTTGCTCACCACCGGCAGCCTGCGGGTTGAACTGGCCCTCGCGCCGCTGTTGGGCGGCAAGTGGCAGATCGCCGACGCCGCTGTTGACCGGCCGGTGCTGCGCCTTGCCTGGCCGCCTGCGGCAGGCGCGCGCCGGCGCGGCCCGGCGATCGCCCCGGCCCTCGACGCCCTGCGCATCCGCGACGGCGCGCTCATCGTCACCGATCGCCAGGGCGCGCCGCTGTTCGAGCGCGGGGGAATTGACGCCGAGGTGCGGGCGGCGGCGCTGACCGGTCCCTGGCGCATCAACGGCGTCGTCGACGCCGTCCCCTTCAGCCTGGCGACTGGCGAGCTGGAGCCGGACGGCGCCTTGCGCCTGCGCGCTTCGCTTGGCGACGCCGCAGACGGCCGCGCCGAATTCGATGGTCAGGCATTGTGGCCCGACGCCGCGTCGGGCCGGGACTGGGGCATTGCCGGCCGCCTGTCATTGACCCGCCCGCTGTCACGGCGCGACGCGGCGTCCGCCAAACCGGAGGATGCGCCCCGCGCCAGCCTGACGGCGGATATGAATCTCAACGGGGATAAGCTGGAAGCGCGGCAAATTCGCATTGATGTGGGCGACCCGGCGGCGCCGTTGCGCTTTGAGGGAAGCGGCGTCGGCGCGCTGGGCGGCCCCCTGACGCTCGACCTGAAGGGGCGCCGGCTTGATCTTGCCGGCTGGGGCGTCGGGGACGGCGACGACGCTTTCGCCGCCGTCATGGCCATGGTTCACGAGCTGGCCCGGCTTGCGCCCGCGCCGGCGCTGTCGGCGCGCCTCGCCATCGACGCCCTGGCCTGGGGCGAAGAGGAAACCGGGCCGGCGCAATTGCAGGCGCGTTTTGCCGGCGGCGTGTTGACGCTTGACGCCGCCCGCGTCGCCCTGCCGGGCGCCGCGCTTGAGCTGACCGGCGACGCCCGCGCGACGCCGCGCCCCTTCATCACCCTGTCGCCGCGCCTGCAAGCCCCGCAGCCGGCCCTGCTGGCGGCCTGGCTGCGCCGCCTGGGCGCGCCGGCTGATCTGACCGGCTGGATCGCCAGGCAGAAGCGCCTCGTCCTCGCGGGGCAGGCCGGCGTATCGCGCGAGAGCCTGTCGGTGCACGGGTTGCAATTGACCACGGACGATGGCGAACTTTCCGGCCTGTTCGCCAGCCGGGCGGGGGACTTGCGCGCATCGCCGCGTTTCGATGCGCAATTCGCCGCGCGCGGCCTCGATCTGGCGGATCTGCCGGCGCCATCGACCCTGCTGGCGGCATGGGCGCCCGGCGGCGCGGCCGGCCAGCTGGAAGGCTCCCTGGCGTTCACGGGCGAGCGCCTGCGCCTGGGCGCCACCGGTCCGGTCGGCGCCGTGCGCCTCAGCGCC
This sequence comes from Camelimonas lactis, assembly GCF_004342915.1. Classification (GTDB taxonomy): domain Bacteria; phylum Pseudomonadota; class Alphaproteobacteria; order Rhizobiales; family Beijerinckiaceae; genus Camelimonas; species Camelimonas lactis. Next base: position 31,887 of record NZ_SLWL01000016.1, on the reverse strand, counting down.
ACCCGCGCCGGCGCGGACGTGGACGTCGCGTTGCTTGACATCAAAAACCTCGGCGGCGTCGATATGAGCGCCGCTGGCAACCTGGGCGGGGGCGGCAAGCCGCTGGCCGGCGAGATTCGCGCGCCGGCCATGGAGGCGCTGGCGACCCTGGCCGGGCGGCTGGGCCTCGGCGGCCCCGCCTGGTTGCAGCAGGCGTTGCGCAATCCCGCCCTGGCCCGCCCGGTGCGCATCAGCTTCGGCGCCGAACCGCAGCCGGGCGGCGGCGCGATTTTGCGGTTTACCGCCGATGTCACCTCGGCCGGCGTCGCCGTTGGCCGCCTTGCGCTGGCGCCGCCCGGGCGCGCGCGCGCCGTCAGCTTTGCTGGCGGCCAGGTCACCCTGTCCGGCGGTGATGCGGCGACGCCGCTGCGTTTGCTGGTTCCGGCGGGTTTTGCCCTGTCGGATCCGCCAGCGGGGCAGGGGCCATGGCGGGCGGTCGTCAATCTCCGTCCGGCGGCGGCGGGCGTTGCCGTCGCCATCGACGCGCAGGCCGCCGGCGCGCGACTGACCGCGACGCCGGCGGCGGGCGGCGCGCGCCTTGCCCTGACAACGGATGACGCCGCCAGCCTCGCCCGGGCGATGGGATGGCCGCGCCCCGCCGCGGCCCCTCTGAAACTGGACGGCCGCCTGAACTGGCGGGCGGCGGGGGAAACCCAGGACAACGGGCCTGCCTGGAGCCTTGCCTTCCAGGGGCGCAGCGGCGACGCGCCGCTTTCCGGCCTCATCAGCCCCCTGAGCGACGGGGGCGCCGGCGGCGGCGACAATGGCCTTGCAGCGCAGGTCAATCTGGAGGCCCTGTCCCTGCCGGCGCTCGCCGGCGCCCTGGCGCTGGGCGAGGCGACGCCTGACGCGTCCCAGGCGACGGGCGCCTGGTCGTCGCGCCGCTTCGCTCCGGCGCCGCTGGCGCTCGCTGATCCGGTTACCGGCGCGCCGCGTCCTTTCGAATTGTCGCTGAAGGCGCGGCGCCTCGATCTTGGCGCCGGTTTCGCCGTCGCCGACGCCAGTCTCGGCGTCGCATCCGTGGCCGACGGGGTGCGCATGGCCTTGCAGCCGGCGGCGCTCTCGACGCCCCTGTCAGCCTCCGCCGCTGGCAGGCTGGCCGGAACCCTGCTGTTGCGCCGCCAGGGCGGGGCCGCCGCCATGGCGGCGGATCTGCGTCTCACCGGCGCGCCGCTGGCCGGTTGGGGCGTTGGCCAGCTCCAGGGCGTCGCCGACATTGATCTGCGTCTGGGCGCCTCCGGCGAGAGCCTGGCCGGGCTGGTCGCCAGTCTCGCCGGCAATGGCGAAATCCGCCTGCACGACAGCCGGCTGCTCCAGGCGTCGCCAGCGGCGCCGGGCGCGGTGGTCGCCAGCATGGCGGGTGATCCCGCCGGGCTCGACGCGGCGCGACTGTTGCAGACGGCGCAGCGCCAGCTGGCCGCCGCTCCGTTCACGGTCGCGGAGGCGAAGGCTCCGGTGGTGGTGGCGGGCGGCGTCATCCGGATTGACCCGCCCCAGCTTTTTGATGGCCCCGGCAGCCTCAACGCCGGGGTGACCGTTGATCTGCGCGCCTTGCGCCTCGACGCCGTTGCGCGGCTGGCCGCGTTGACTGCGCCGCCCCGCTGGAAGGGCGCGCCGCCGGCGCTTGTCCTGAACTGGCGCGGGCGCCTGGAGGAGCCAGCGCGCACGATTGATGCGGCGGAGTTGCAAACCGGCCTCGCCGCCATCCGCCTCGATGATGAATTGCGCCAGGTCGAAGCCTGGAAGGCGGAAGCCCGCCGGCTGGAGGAGGCCGAGCGCAAGCGGCGCCAGGCTCGCCAGGAGGAGCTCCGTCAGGCGGAAGAGGCGCGTCAGGCAGAAGAGGCGCGTCAGCGGGAACGGGCGCGTCAGCAGGAAGAGCGCGCCCGGACCGAGGATGGCGCCGGGCACGGCGGACGGAGCATCCCGGACGCGGGTTCGCCAGTCGCGCCTTTGCCCTCGGCGCCGCTGCCGCCGCCGCGCCCCAATCTCGGGTCTGGGCGCGGGGCCAGCCAGCCGGCGCCCCCCGCCGCGCTGCCGTTCACGCCAACGCCGACGCCGCGTTTCCAGTGAAATCCTGAGGGCAGGGCGCCGGGTCTTGCAAATCGCGTTGCAGGCCGCGCTGTTCCAGCGCTTCCGGTAATGGAATTATGGCGACGGCGCCTGCCCGCGCTTCAGCGCTTCATTCAGTACGAAAACCCGGATGGCCGACGACAGGTTCTCACCGGCGCGGCTCCGGTCGATCTCAACGACGAGCCGCGCCACGGGGCAGCCGCGCGCGGCGGCGATATCGCGCAGCGCCCGCCAGAACGCCTCTTCGAGCGAGATGCTGGTGCTGTGCCCGGCGATGACGATGGAGCGTTTGATTACGCCGGCGGGGTGGGCGTTCAAGCGGGCGTTTTCCCGTCGTCGTCGGGCGTGAAGGGCGTCAGCCGGTGGCCGTCCAGCCGCCGTTCGGCCAGGTTGGTCACGCTCTCGTCGCGCTGCCTGTCCGCCTTGCTGCGGCCGAACGCCGTCCGGTTGCGCGCCGCTTCCGCGTCCCTGTCCTGGCGCGCCCGCTGCTTGCGCGCCTGCCGAAGATTGATGACGTCGCCCATCGCCCGCCTCCTGTCATGGAGAGCAAAACCCGCCCATGTCGAAGTGGAGTTTTGCCCATTTCTCTGATCGACGCGCTTCCTGACGGAGCAGGAAGATTACCGTCGCCGGAGAACGTTTCGCCGCCGGCGCCGGCAGGGTGCATTTTGCCAGGGCAATTGCGTCAAATGAAAGGATGGCGCAATGCCTCCTCCCAGGCGAATTTTGCCCAGACGAATTTTGCCCTGGCGATAACAGGCGCCGGCGCGTGGTTCCCGGCCGCCTCCCTGGACGTCAGCCGCCGAAGCCTTCCGCCGCCAGCGCCCGCTGCACCGCCGGGCGCGCCAGCATGCGGGCGTAGTGGGCGGCGAGATTGGCCGGCAATTCTTCCTTCAGGCGGAAGGCCTTCCACCAGGTCACATAAAACAGGGCGTAATCGGCGACGGAGAGATCGCCGGCCACGTAGGACTTCTCGCCCAGCTCCTGGGAAAGAATGGCGAGGCCCTTGTTGGCGTTTTCGGCGCCAAGGGCGCGAATGGCGTCATACTCCGCCTCATGCGGCGTGAAATAGTTGGGGCGGAACATGCGGGTGAAGCCCTGCGGATGCACCGTGCCGGTGATGTAGCTGAGCGTCGACAGCGCCTGGGCCTGCGCGTCGATGCCCTGCGGGATCAGCTTCAGTTCCGGATTGGCGAGGCCGATCCACCAGGCGATGGCGGCGAATTCGGTCAGCAGTCGGCCGTCGTCGCGCACCAGCGCCGGCACCTTGCCCTTGGGATTGACGGCCGCATATTCCGGTTTGCGCTGGTCGCCTTCGGAGAGGTTCAGGCGAATGGCCTCGTAAGGCTTGCCAGTTTCTTCAAGCAGGGCGTGAATGCCGATGGAGCAGGCGCCGGGGGCATAAAACAGCTTCATGTCGCTCACCTTAGACGGAGCGCCAGCGAACGCCAGCGCGGGAGTGGACGCTGTTTTGCGATAAAAGCCGGCCCTGGCAAAGAGGAGTTTGTCCCGGACAGCGCCCGCTGCGGCGTTCGCCAGGGTAGCCAACGTGGCTCCCTGTTCAGAAACCCTGTCGTGTCAGGGCGATAGGGTAAATTCACACCTCGCTGCGGTCATAGCCGGGGTTCACCCCGTCATCCCCGGGAGATCTGCCCGTCCGGCGGCGCGCGCCGCAGACGCAAATGCCCGCGACAGGCGCGGGCATGAGAGACGGATGCGTCAGTGGGAAGGTTTTCTGGCGCAGACGTTAACCGCGCCGCCCGGGTCAGTGCTTCTTGCGAAAGGCGTCGAGGCTGACAACCTGGGCGCCGCCGGAGGCTGGCGCGCCCGCAGGCTCCAGTTCCTTGTCCTCCGTCGCGGCGGCCTGGTCGGCGTCCACCGCGTCTCCGGTCGATACGTCCTTTGCGGGCGCTTCTTTCGCGGAGGCCCCGTTGCCTGCGTCGTCGGCCTTGTTTCCGTTCCTGCCTTCGGCGTCACCGCCCGCCTTGGCGGTCCCCGTCGGGGCCGCGTCGTCCTGAGCTTCCGCCGCGGCGCGCTCACGCACCGATCGCGGCGTGAACTGGCGCGGCGCCGGGGCTGGCTCGCCAGCCGCCACGCCGCCCTTGCCCGCGTCGTTTTTCTCCGCCCCGTCGGCGACCTCGTCGTCCTTCACTTCGAACTTGAGGCCAAATTCCACTGAGGGATCGTAGAAGCCGCTGATGGCGTCGAACGGCACGGTCAACCGCTCCGGGATGCCGGAGAACGACAGCCCCACTTCAAACAGATTGTCGTTGACCGTCAGGTCCCAGAACTGGTGCTGCAGGACGATGGTCATTTCCTCCGGGTATTTCTCCCGCAGGCGGCTGGAAATCTTCACGCCGGAGACATTGGTGCGAAACGACACGTAGAAGTGGTGTTCTGGCGGCAGGCCGTCCCGGCTGGCGTCGGTCAGCACCTTGCGAACGACGCCCTTCAGCGCGTTCTGAACAAGAAGATCGTAGCGGATGTGATCTTTCGACATGGAGCCCCGCGCGCCGCAAATCAGGTGGAGGCTTCTGTTGCCAGGCGCCTCCGGGCCCCGCCTTACGGGGCTAACCGCAAGGGCTTGAGTCGAGGATGCTCGACCGCTTACGCGGCCGCGCGGACCTCAGCAAAGTTGTCGTTGGCAACTATTGCAACGGCCCGATAACGGCGGAACCATGCCGGGCAAAAGCACACCCTTTACACCCTCGTCGATCCTGTTTCGCCCCCGCCAAAGCCCGACCAGAGCCGGGTTTTGGTGGAGGCGCCGGGTACCGCCCCCGGGTCCGAAAGGCTTATTCCGATGACCATTTATCGCCATATCCGTCTTGCGACGGCGAGATGAATATAGGGCGTGGCGCCCCGGGCGAAAAGGGGCAAGCGCAATACAGGCGCCTCCAGGGTGGGGGATGCTGTGGGCAGCGGTGAGAAACCCACCCCTGTGTGGCCTTTCCGCCATGCCCCGCGTGGCCCGAAACCGTTGCGCGATGAAGGCGTAATGGCTTTGGGGCGAGGATCTGGGGCGCCGGCCTGGGGCCGACTTGCCGCCAGGCGGGGCGGCGCCTATGCTGCGCCGCCCGGAGGAAGGCCGTTGTGGCCCGGTGAGTCCGTTCCGGCCCGACGGACAGCGCGATGCAAACCTATCTTGACCTGCTCAACCGGATTTTCACCGAAGGCGTGCGCAAGGGCGATCGCACCGGCACTGGCGTGCTGTCGGTGTTTGGCCACCAGATGCGCTTCAATCTGGCCGATGGCTTCCCCCTGCTCACCACCAAGCGGGTGCATTTTCGCTCCATCGTGCATGAGTTGATCTGGTTTCTCTCCGGCGACACCCATGTGGGTTACCTGCAGAAAAATGGCGTCAGCATCTGGGACGAATGGGCGACACCCGAACAGTGCGCCCGGTTCGGCCGCCAGCCTGGCGATCTTGGTCCGGTTTATGGCCACGCCTGGCGCAATTTCGGCGCGACCGAACTGCCGGATGGTTCTTTCGCCCAGGACGGCGTCGACCAGATCACGTGGCTGATTAACGAAATCCGCCGCAACCCTGATAGTCGCCGGCTCATCGTCACCGGCTGGGACCCGAAGCAGCAGGACCGTGTCGCCCTGCCGCCGTGCCACACCCTGTTCCAGTTCTACGTCGCCAATGGCCGTCTGTCCTGCCAGCTTTACCAGCGCTCGGCCGACGTGTTCCTGGGCGTGCCGTTCAATATCGCCAGTTACGCCCTGCTGACGCACCTGATCGCCCAGGTCTGCGATCTGCAGCCTGGCGACTTCGTTCACAGTTTTGGCGACGTTCATCTTTATCTGAACCACGTGGAGCAGGCGAAGGAGCAGCTGGCGCGCGCGCCGCGGCCGCTGCCCGGGTTGTGGCTCAACCCGCAGGTGCGCGACATATTCGCCTTCCGCCATGATGACGTGCGGCTGGAGGGTTACGACCCGCATCCGCTGATCCGCGCCCCCGTCGCGGTGTGAGGCTCATCGCCATGAGGTCCCGCAGGCCAGTTCTGGAAAACGCCGCCGAAGTTGCCGGCCATCGCCGGCTGCGGGCCCTCGTCGCGCTGCTTCTGGCCTATGCGCTGGCCTTGCAGCCGCTGCTGATGGGCGGCGCCGTCGCCCACGGCGCCCCGGCCGGTTTCCAGATACTGTGTTCCCCCGACAGTGGCGGCTCCGGCGGCGCAAGGTCCGGTGACGACGGCCATCCCGCCGGCTCCGCCGCCGCGTCGTGCTGTTGCCTCGCCGCCATTGGCGGCCCGGCCGCCGCGCCGGCGCCGCCGCTGGCGCTGCCTGGCGCGCCGCCCTTCGTGCGCCTCACCGCGCCCGCCATCGCCAACGGGCGCGGCGGCGGGGCGGCCACCGCGCATCCCTCCGCCCGCCCACGGGCGCCGCCTGCCCATCCGGACATCGCACAGGCGGCGTGAGGCTGTTGCCCGCGCCAGTTCTTCCCCGGATGACAGGTCAATTCTTATGATGAACCTTGCGATTGCCATGTCCGCGCCGGCGCGCCGGACGGTTTCTTCCTCTTTGGCGCGGCTGCTGGCCGGCGGCCTCCTGGCGGCTGGCTTCGCCGGCGCCGCCTCGGCCCATGCGGTGCTGACGCCCCCCGAGGCGAGCCCCGGAGCCACCTGGCGCGGCGCCGTCCGCATCAGCCACGGCTGCGAGGGCACGCCGACCCGGCTGGTGCGCGTCACCATTCCCGACGGCGTCGTCGCGGTGCGGCCGAAGGCCAAGTATGGCTGGCTGATCGAGACCACCTGGGCGCCCTACCTCAAACCCGTCGACATCCACGGCAAGAAGGTGATGGAGGGGGTCAAGACCATCACCTGGAAGGGCGCGGCCCTGCCGGATCACATGTTCGACGATTTCGAGTTCATGGCCCGCATCCAGCCGGACGTGGCGCTTCAGGGCGGCAAGCTGTATTTTCCGGTCTACCAGGAATGCGAGAAGGGGTCGTTCGACTGGTCACAGATCCCGGCCGTGGGCCAGGATGCGCATGATCTGAAGGCGCCGGCGCCGGCGCTGGTTTTGGCGGCGGGCCAGGGCTCCGGGCCGGGCGTCATCGCCGGCGCCGGCGCGGCGCACGCGCACATCGCGAACACCCGTCAGGTTGTCGTTTCCGGCGGCTGGGCCCGCGCCACGCCCAAGGGCGCCAAGGTGGCTGGCGCCTATGTCACCATCGCCAACGGCGGTTCGAAGGACGATGTGCTGCTGGGCGGCAGGTTCGACGTGGCCGACCGGGCCGAGGTGCACGACATGACCATGACGGACGGCGTCATGCGCATGCGCCATCTGGAGCAGGGGCTGGAGGTTCCCGCCGGCGGTTCTGTCGAGTTGCGCCCCGGCGGCCTGCACCTGATGCTGATGGGGCTGAAGAAGCCGCTCCTGCCGGGCGACGCCATCAAGGGCGTGCTGACCTTCCGCGACGCCGGCGATGTGGCGGTGACGCTGCCGGTGGAGCCCGCCGGTTCGCCCGGTCCCGGCAAGGCTCCGGCCGGCGCGGCCAGCCCTGACGGCCATGGCGGGCAGCACCACGGCGATCACGGGCACTGACGCGCCCCTGAACCTGCCGGGTTACGCCAGCCCGGCGGGCCAGCCAGCTTTCGCCGCTGCCGCAGGGCGGCGGCGACCTGCCGCGCGCATTTCCGTAAATGTAACGGACAGGAAAGCTCCTGAAGGTTAAGACCCTTCTGCATGCCGTCGCGCCTGGCGGACCTGCTGTCCGGCAGGCCGGATTGCGCGCAGGTCATTGAAGGGGAGCCGTGTCCATGAGCGCACCGTTGCAACTGGCCCTGGTGGTGGCCATGGGCGAAAACGGCGCAATCGGCCGCAATAATGCGCTGCTCTGGAAGCTGCGCACCGACATGCGCCGGTTCCGTGCCCTCACCACCGGTCATCCCCTGATCATGGGGCGCAAGACCTGGGATTCGATCGGCCGCCCCCTTCCGGGACGCGATACAATCGTGCTGAGCCGCAACGGGGCGTTTGCGCCCCAGGGCGTGCAGGTCGCCCATGATCTTGCCGATGCGCTCGCCAGGGCCGGCGCCTGCGCGGCGCGGCGTGGGGTCGACAGCGCCATGGTGGTCGGCGGGGCGCAGATTTATGCGGAAACCCTGCCCATCGCCGCCAGGGTTCATCTTACGCTGGTGCAGGACAGGCCGGAGGCGGACGCCTTTTTCCCGGGCGGGGCGGCCGGCGCCTGGCGCGACGCCTTCGTCGAGACGTGGCGCCAGGCGCATCCGGCGGGGCCGGAGGATGAACGCCCGTTCGTTTTCATCGATCTGGTCCGCCGCGGCTGACGGCGCGGGAGCCACTGCCGCGCCGTCCCACGCCGGCGGCCCCAGGGTGTCGGGATGGCCGGATTCATGTTCCCGAAAGGGGACGTTTCTGCGATCCCGCGCCAGCGGATACGTCTCCGGCGCCAAAAAACCGCGCCGCGCATTGTGCCGCAAGGGTTCAATGACTATCTGCCGTGGTTGACAGGCGCGCGTGGGCAACCAACAAAAGCAGACGTGAAAAAGCATGGCGGCAAAGGGGTCTGCGCCCGGCGCCAGAAGCATGTTCCGGCAGGATCTCCGCACCAGGGTATCCGGCCGATGCGAACCTGCTCCAGACATATGAAACCGCTCTGTCGCCCTGGCCGCCGTCTGGCGGGACAGGGAGCATGCGGAACCGGCGCGCTTTGAAAGGGGAATGACAGATCGATGCCTTGGAGCAATCAGAGTGGCGGCGGCGGTAGCGGCGGCAATGGCGGTGGTCCCTGGGGACCGCGCAACCAGGGTCCCTGGGGACAGGGCCCGCAACGGAACCCGGGCGGTCCTCCCGACCTTGAGGACCTGCTGCGGCGCGGCCAGGACCGGCTGAAAGGCATTTTCCCCGGCGGCCAGAATGGCGGCCCGGGCGTTCGCACCATTCTGCTGGCGGCCCTGGGCGCCATCGCCCTGTGGCTGCTCACCGGCTTTTACCAGGTTGGCCCCACCCAGGTCGGCATCAACCTGGTGTTCGGTAAATACGTCGGGCAGACCGGCGAGGGTCTGCGCTACAACTTCCCGTGGCCGATCGGCCAGGTGCTGCGCCCGGACGTGACGGGCCGCCGGACCATCGAGATCGGCATGCGGACCACGGACATTTCGCGCACCCGCATGCAGCAGCGGCCGGTGACGGAAGAGGGGCTGATGCTGACGGGCGATGAGAATATCGTCGATATCAGCTTCGAGGTGCAGTGGGTCGTGAACAAGGCCCAGGCGCAGGATTACGTCTTCAACCTCCAGAACCCCGACGGCACGATCCGCGTGGTCGCTGAAAGCGCCATGCGCGAGGTCGTGGGCCGGCGCAATATCCAGGCCATCCTGACCTCGGATCGCGCCGCCATTCAGGAGGATGTCCGGCAGTTGATGCAGAACACGCTGAACAGCTACGGCGCCGGCGTGATCGTCGTTCAGGTCAACCTCATTCGCGTCGACCCGCCGCAGCAGGTCATCGACGCCTTCCGCGACGTGCAGGCCGCCCGCCAGGATCAGGACCGCATGCGCAACGAGGCCGAGACCTACGCCAGCCGCATCGTGCCCGAAGCGCGCGGCAAGGCCATCGGCGTCGTGCAGCAGGCCGAGGGTTACCGCGAGCGTTCGGTGAATGACGCGGAAGGCCAGGCCGCCCGCTTCAATTCGGTCTATGAGCAATATCGCAAGGCGCCGGCGATCATTCGCGAGCGCATGTATCTGGAAACCATGGAGAACGTGCTGAAGGACTCCGACAAGGTCATCATCGACCAGAAGGGCGGCCAGGGGGTCGTGCCATATCTGCCGCTCGACCAGTTGCAACGGCGTTCCGGCGCGGCCGCTGATGGGGAGGCCGCGCGATGAACAACACGCTCAAAACAATCGGCGTCATTATCGTCGTCATCGCCGCTATCGCGCTTTATGCGGGCGCGTTCACCGTCGGCCAGACCCAGGAAGCCCTGGTGCTGCAACTTGGCCGCGTTCGCGCGGTGCTCAAGCAGCCGGGCCTCTATTTCAAGATTCCGTTCATCGAGAACGTCGTCTATGTCGACCGGCGGGTGCTGGACCTTGACCTGCCGGTGCAGGAGGTCATCGCCGCCGACCAGAAGCGTCTGGTGGTGGATACGTTCACCCGCTATCGCGTCGTCAATCCGCTGCTGTTCTATCAGACCGTCGGCACCATTCCGGGGGCGAACCAGCGCCTGACGCCGATGGTTAATTCGACGACCCGTTCGGTGCTGGCCGAGGCGACCTTCACCGCCATCGTCAAGGATGAGCGTGACCGCCTGATGAAGCGCATCCGCACGGATGTGAACCGCCAGGCCGCCAGCCTCGGCATCGAGGTGGTGGACGTGCGCCTGCGCCGGGTGGACCTGCCCGACCAGAACAGCGAGGCGGTGTTCCAGCGCATGAAGACCGAGCGTGAGCGCGAGGCGGCGGATATCCGCGCCCAGGGGTCGCAGATCGCCCAGGGCATCCGCGCCAATGCCGAACGTGAGGTCACCGTGCTGCTGGCCGAGGCCAACCGCAAGAGCGAGGAGCTGCGCGGCCAGGGCGACGCCGATCGCAACCGCATTTTGGCGGCCGCCTACAGCAAGGACCCGTCGTTCTTCGCCTTCTTCCGCTCCATGCAGGCGTATGAAGGCGCGTTGAAGGGCGTGGACACGCGCATGGTGCTGTCGCCGGATTCGGAGTTCTTCCGGTACTTCAACAATCCGGCCGCGGCGGCGCCGGCGCAGCCGCAGGCGGGCGCCCCGGCGCGTCCCTGAGCGCCGCCGTCTGGCGTTGCCTGAGCAAGGGAAAACACAAGGGGGAGGGCATCTCCCTTGTGCGCGCCCGCCACGTTGCAGATGCGCCGGAGAGGCCGCGCCGTGACTGATCTTGTTGTCGCCCTTGGCCTGTTGCTGGCCATCGAAGGTCTGCTGCTGGCCTGCGCGCCGGAATTCTCCCGCCGCATGGCCGCCGAAATTCTCGCCGCGCCCGGGGAACGTCTGCGCCTGACCGGCGTTGTAGCTGCGGTTGTTGGCGTCGCCATCATTTGGCTTTGTCTGGGGTAGATTGTGCTGCCGGACGTGTCTGATTCTCGTATCTGATTCTGATGTGTGGTCACGCCAGGGCGATCCTGACCCCATGGCGCCGCCGGGCGGCGGCGCAGGTTGGGAAAACCGCTCCATGACAAACTGGCGTGACAAACTGGATGGAGACGGATCCGCCAGTTCAACTGGAGGCGCTCAGGCGCACCCCGGGGAGCTGGATCCGGCTCTGGCGCAGGACAATGGCTCTGCGCCTCCCCAACCGGCCTGTTGCAGCGCGCGCGCGGGCAAGGAGGATTTATGAAGTTTGCTGGATTGAACATCATGGCGGCCGCCGCGTTGGCGCTCGGGCTGGCGTTTGGCGCCGCCCCGGCTGAGGCTCGCGGTCCCGCCGGGTTCGAGGACCTTGCCGACCAGGTCACCAACGCCGTGGTGAATATCTCGGCGACGACCACGGTAGAGCAGGGCAAGGACCGCATGCTGCCGCAGATTCCGCGCGGCACGCCGTTTGAGGACCTGTTCGAGGAGTTCTTCAACCGTCGCGGCGGCCCCGGCGGCCCCGACGAAGGACCGCGCCGCCAGCGCAAGTCCAGCTCGCTCGGCTCCGGCTTCATCATCGACGCCGCCGGCGTGGTGGTCACCAACAATCACGTTATTGGCGACGCCAATGACGTGGAGGTAATCCTCAACGACGGCACCAAGATGAAAGCCGAGATCGTCGGCAAGGATTCCAAGCTCGATCTCGCCGTGCTGCGCGTCAAGCCCGGCGCCACGAAGCTCACCGCCGTGAAATTCGGCGATTCCAGCAAGTTGCGCATCGGCGAGTGGGTGCTGGCCATCGGCAACCCGTTCGGCCTTGGCGGCTCGGTTTCAGCCGGCATCGTCTCCGCCATCAACCGCAATATCGATCAGGGTCCGTACGACAGCTACATCCAGACCGACGCGGCCATCAACAAGGGCAATTCCGGCGGTCCGCTGTTCAACATGGCTGGCGAGGTGGTCGGCATCAACACCGCCATCCTGTCGCCCAGCGGCGGCTCGGTCGGCATTGGCTTCTCGGTGCCCTCGTCGCTCGCCGCTCCGGTGATCGAGCAATTGCAGAAATACGGTGAAACCCGTCGCGGCTGGCTCGGCGTGCGTATCCAGAATGTTGATGACGCCACGGCCGAGGCGCTGGGCCTTGGCAAGGCGCGCGGCGCCCTGGTCGCCGGCATTGACGACAAGGGGCCCGCCAAGCCGGCCGGCATGCAGGTGGGCGACGTGATCATCCGCTTCGATGGTCAGGACGTGAAGGACAGCCGCGAACTGCCGCGCATCGTTTCGTTCTCGCCCGTTGGCAAGGAGACCGACGTCGTTGTCGTCCGCAAGGGCAAGGAGATCACGCTGAAGATCAAGCTTGGCCGCCTTGAGGATGGCGAAAAGGAAATGATGGCGCGCGGTGAGAACGTGCCCGGCATGTCGAAGCCGACCGTGCGCAAGACCCTTGGTCTTGATCTCGCGCCGCTGACTTCGGAAGGCCGCAGCCGCTTCAACATCAAGGATGACGTCAAGGGCGCGCTGATCGTCCGCGTCGATCCCGATTCACGCGCCGCGGAGAAGCGCTTGCAGCCTGGCGACACCATTGTCGAGGTGAACCAGGAGCAGGTGGCCTCGCCGGCCGACGTGACGAAGCACATCGACGCCCTGAAGAAGGACGGCAAGAAGTCCGCCCTGCTGCTGGTCGCCAATCCGCGCGGCGACGTCCGCTTCGTGGCGCTGCCGATCGAGTAAGCGGCGGCGACGCGCCCGCGGGTCGCTGAAGGGGCCTGGGCGGCCGGGTCCCTTCTCCAGCCTGGCCAGCGGCGGCATTGCGCACAAAGAAGCCGGACCCGCGCGGGTCCGGCTTTTTCCATTTTCGGTCAGGGGCGTCTGAAAACCCGGCGTACGTCGGCCGTCATTGCCCCCGCATTCAGCGCACGAACTCATCCTCGCGATAGCCCTGCGCGAACAGCAGGGTGGCGAGGTCCGTGTGGTTGATGCGGGCGCTGGCGGCGGCGGCCACGGCGGGCTTGGCGTAATAGGCCACGCCGAGCCCGGCCTCCTGCAGCATGTCGAGATCATTGGCGCCGTCGCCCACCGCCATCACCGCTTCGGGCGGCAGCTTCAGTTCCGCGCGCAGGCGCAGCAATGTCGCCTTCTTGGCCTCGCGGCCGAGAACCGGGTCAATCACCAAGCCCGTCAGCTTGCCGTCGGCGTGCGCGAGCGTATTGGAATGGTGCTCGTGAAAGCCGATTTTCTGGCTGATCGGGCCGGTAAACACCGTGAAGCCACCGGAGACCAGGCAGGTATAGGCGCCGTTGGCGCGCATGGTCATGACCAGTTCACGGCCGCCCGGGGTCAGGATCAGCCGGTCGGCGACGATGGCGTCGACCACCGCGAGATCAAGCCCCTCCAGCAGGGCGACGCGCTCGCGCAGCGCCGGCTCGAACGCCAGTTCGCCGCGCATGGCCCGTTCGGTGATCTCCGACACCTGTGGCTTCAGGCCGACGAAATCCGCCAACTCGTCGATGCATTCCTGACCGATCATGGTCGAATCCATGTCGGCGAGAAACAACTGCTTGCGGCGATGGGCGGCCGGCTGGACGATGATGTCCACCGGCGCGCCGGCTTCATCGATGAGGGCGCGCAGTTGCGCCTCGATCAGATCGACTGGCGCCGGCGACGGGAACACCAGGTCGACTGCCCGGTTTTCCGCCAGTTCACTGGTCAGCACCGGCCCGCTGGCCAGCGACGCCGCCAGCATCTTGAGCCGGGGAACGAGACTGCCGGGGCCGTGCGCCGCGAGCAGCCCGGAGCCGGCGAGGGCTGGACTTGCGACCAGGGTCGCGACAGAAGCTTCGGTCTGGTGAGTTGCAAGGGACATGGCGCGTGGCTGCTATCGTGGAAGAACCGGAACGGAAGGCCCTCGCGGACGTGATCTTGCCCGGTGAACCCGTGGACGCGGTTCTCATCGCAGGCCCGACCGCATCCGGCAAGTCCGCATTGGCCATCGACATGGCGCGGCGCATGGGCGGGGTCGTCATCAACGCCGACTCCATGCAGATCTATCGCGACCTGCACGTGCTCACCGCCCGCCCGTCCGCCGCCGACGAACGGGCCGCGCCCCACAGGCTCTATGGCGTCGTCGATGGGGCGGAAAATTTCTCCGTGGCGCGCTGGCTGGGTGAGGCGGAGCGGGAACTGCAACGGGCCAATGCGCTTGGCCTGACGCCCATCTTCGTTGGCGGCACCGGCCTGTATTTCCGGGCGCTGCTGGAAGGGCTCTCCGATATTCCGCCCGTGCCGCCGCAGTTGCGCGCCGCCCTGCGCGCCGAGGCGGACCTGCTGGCTGGCGACGCCCTGCACGCGCGCCTCGCCGCGCGCGATCCGCTGATGGCCGACCGTCTCCGGCCGGGCGATCGCCAGCGCATCCTGCGGGCGCTGGAGGTGATCGAGGCGACGGGGCGCTCGCTGGCGAGCTTTCAGCAGCAGCGCGTTCAGGGACCGCTGGCTTCGGCGCGGACACGGCGGCTGTTCCTCGCGCCGGAGCGGGCGGCGCTGTATGCGCGCATCGACGCGCGCTTCGACCAGATGATGCGGCAGGGGGCGGTGGAGGAGGTGGAGCGCCTTGCGGCCCGCGGCCTCGATCCGGCGCTGCCGGTGATGCGCGCCCACGGCGTTCCCGGCCTGATGGCCTGGCTGCGTGGCGAGGGCGGTCGCGAGGCGGCGGTGACGCGCGGCAAGGCCGACACCCGCCACTACGCCAAGCGCCAGTTCACCTGGTTCCGCCACCAGATGACGGGCTGGACCTGGGTTGACGTTCCGTTGGCCTGAGGCTGGCGACGGGCGGGCGTGGAAGCGCCAGGCCGGCAAATTCATGGATCAGCTCATCCGTCGGGGAGTTCGCAAGGTCAGGCCCGCGCCGTCGATCACGACAAAGCGTCAATCGGCGGTCCCGGCGCGGCGGCTGGAGGCGCATGGGCGACGGGGTCTGGCCGGGCGATTGTTTCGAATGCGATTCATTCAGGCAGCGCTTCATCAATGCAGCGAAAGTTTGCAGCTTGGCGCGGCTGCTGGGCGAAAGCGCCGGCTTTCATCGCCCTGAGGTGCGATCGGGCTGCTTCATGTGATCCCCTCAGAACCGTATAACAACCTCGACACCCGTCTCAATGACCTCCTCGATCGACGGAGAGGCCGCGCGCTCTTCGGTCGCCGCTTCGTTGGCATGCCGCGACGCGCTCGCGGCTGAGGGGGCAACGCGGCTCCCGCCCGCTGCCGCAGCCGGCATCGAGCCGACAGCCTCCGATGCGCCGTCCGGCATCCTGACCCGGAGCCGGCCACCGCCCATCGCCGCAGCCGGCATCGAGTCGACAGTCTCCAATGCCCCGGCCGGCATCTCGACCCGGAGCGGTTCAATCTGCGGCGCACTGACCGTATAGGGAGGCGGTGGTGTCTGCTGGGGGAGATCCGCGTAATCCGGTGGCGGGGGAAGCTGCTCTATCGCCCATGGCTCACTCCGAAGTCGTGATGAGGCAGTCAGTTCACCTGGCGAGGGAGCCCGCATGGGCGTTGGTTCATTATCGAGCCGGGGTCCGAGCAAGGCTGGATGGCGGTTTCTGACGTGGCCTTGCCAGGGCGTTATGGGCAGGGAGCCTTCCGGGCCGCGAGCAGAGTCAGGCGACAGGCTCGCAACGCGCCTGACCCTTTGATCAGGAGGCGGAGAACCGCGATGCCAGGCAATGTATTGTCCATTGATCCACGAATTCAGTCCCATGTTGTGTGCCTCCGTGGGGCGCGCGCTCCGGGATGGAGACCGGGCGGCCTGTTGCCCTGCATTCCATCAGGATATTAACATTAGTATGTTGCATCAAATTAGATGTATATAATAATAATTTTAAATTGTTGTTCAGAATAAAAATCTTAAAAACCCGGTATAGCTTCGAGCCATCCCCATATACGTTGCTGGCGATAATCTGCTTCGGCTTCGCGTGCAGTCCGTAGCCGGCCGCCGTGTCTGGCGCCAGCGGGGAGATCCACGCCTGCAAGGCCGCGCAACGGCTGGCTGCGGTTGGCGCCTATCGGGTTCATTCGTTGAGCTGCGGGATAATAATTAATCTGGGGCTGACCTACCATCCTGCCGTTTTCAATCATGACGTGGACGACGGAGTTGTAGATATTTGCGCCAACTGTTTCTGTAGTGTCATAGTTCGCTGCGCGAGACAAATTATTTAATATTGATGTTGTTGAGCTGCATGCCGATGTTTCTGTTGAAGAATTGATTAAATCATCGTTGAGTATATCGACTTCCGCGATATCGTTTCTTGCTGCGCGCGGTCGATGGCCCAGTTCCGGGGGGGCGCGGTCGCGCCTCATCATTGGTTGTCTCGCCAACGCGTTGGGTCTTGCCGGGAAAGCTGCGAGAGGGGCAGGGCGGTCAAGACCGACTGGCGCGCGCCGTTCCGGGCGCGCCGCCGCTGCCCCTCCGCTATTCCCTGCCGCCCGGACCGCGTCCCACTGCGCAGATGTTATGCCCTGGAAGATCGGGATCGTCCGGAACGGGTTTCCATAGAGCATCGGGCGATAGTAGTGCTGTTGCATGAAAGTGTAGGCGCTCGCATAGTCTTCTCTCTGGATGGCGCTGTACAGAGGGGCATGATTGAGGGGGAAAAGTTCGGCTGGCATGTCCTTAAGCTCCGCTCCATCATCCGACCTGCGCGAGATCGCGCCTTGCGGGAAGTATGGCGGCGCTGGCGCCTGGCGCCAGTAAAGCCGCAGAGCGGTCGCTTTGCGGCGATGCGCAAATGAGTGCAGGGCTGCACCGCCGCCAGGGCGCGTGAATCGCCATCGCACGTTCGGCGTCGCAATTTGCCGTTGACGCCCTCCGTCACTTCCATTAGCGTTCCGCCAGATCGAAACAGGAGTGAGGCGCAATGCGCGCTATTCTTATCGTATGTGAGGCGCCATCGACGGAGCGGTGAAAACCGCAGGTCCGGTGATGGCGCGTGCAGGGTCCCTCGGGGCCCTTTTTTGTTGCCTGGAGCAGACCGCAGATATGTCATGGCGCCGCCATGCGGCGGAACAGGGCTCCAGCTGGCGATGCGCCAGCAAGACGGAATAACGCTGTTGATCCAGCCGGGCGCCGGATGCACACAGCAGGCGGAGACGGGAGAAGAGCCATGAGCGAGACAATGACCGGCGCCGAGATGGTCATTCGCGCCCTGCAGGACCAGGGCGTGGAGCACATTTTCGGTTATCCAGGCGGCGCGGTGCTGCCGATCTATGACGCCATGTTCCATCAGGAGAAGGTGCGTCACGTTCTTGTCCGCCATGAGCAGGGCGCCGTGCACGCCGCCGAGGGATATGCCCGTTCCACCGGCAAGGTCGGCTGCGTGCTCGTCACCTCCGGCCCCGGCGCCACCAACGCCGTGACCGGCCTCGCCGACGCTTTGCTGGATTCGATCCCGCTGGTCTGCATCACCGGCCAGGTGCCGACGCATCTGATCGGCTCCGATGCCTTTCAGGAGTGCGACACGGTCGGCATCACCCGCCACTGCGCCAAGCACAATTACCTGGTGAAGCGCATTGAGGACCTGCCGCGCATTCTGCACGAGGCGTTTTACGTGGCCTCGAACGGGCGTCCCGGCCCGGTGGTCGTCGACATCCCGAAGGACATCCAGTTCGCCTCCGGCAGCTATGAGCGGCCGCGCGACAACCAGCACAAGACCTACCGTCCGAAGGTCAAGGGTGATCTGGAGGCGATCCGCGTCGCCGTGAAAATGATGGGCGAGGCGAAAAAGCCGATTTTCTACACCGGCGGCGGCGTCATCAATTCCGGCCGCGAGGCCTCCGCGCTGCTGCGCGAGCTGGTGCGTCTGACCGGCTTCCCCATCACCTCGACGCTGATGGGCCTTGGCGCATACCCGGCCTCGGACAACCAGTTCCTGGGCATGCTGGGCATGCACGGCGCCTATGAGGCCAACATGGCCATGCATGACTGCGATCTGATGATCTGCGTCGGCGCCCGTTTCGACGACCGCATCACTGGCCGTCTGGACGCCTTCTCGCCCGGGTCAAAGAAGATCCACATCGACATCGACCCTTCGTCGATCAACAAGAACGTCAAGGTCGACGTGCCGGTCATTGGCGATTGCGCCCACGTGCTGGAGGACATGGTGCGGCTGTACCGCGCCTCCGGCGCCCGCCCCGACAAGGGGGCCCTGGACGCCTGGTGGAAGCAGATCGACGCCTGGCGCGCCCGCAACGGCTTCGCCTACCACAATTCGGATATCACCATTAAGCCGCAGTACGCCCTGCAGCGCCTGCAGGAGCTGACGAAGGACCGCGACGTCTACTTCACCACCGAGGTGGGCCAGCACCAGATGTGGGCGGCGCAGTTCCTGAAGTTCGAGGAGCCGAACCGCTGGATGACCTCCGGTGGCCTTGGCACCATGGGCTATGGCCTGCCCGCCGCCATCGGCGTGCAGATGGCCCATCCGGACGCCCTGGTGATCGATGTCGCGGGCGAGGCCTCGATCCTGATGAACATGCAGGAGATGTCGACGGCGCTGCAGCACCGGCTGCCGGTGAAGATCTTCATCCTCAACAACGAATACATGGGCATGGTGCGCCAGTGGCAGGAACTGCTGCATGGCGGGCGGTATTCGGAGAGCTATTCGGAGGCCCTGCCGGACTTCGTCAAGCTGGCCGAGGCCTATGGCGGCGTTGGCATCCGCTGCAGCGATCCGAAGGAGCTCGATGCGGCGATCCTGCAGATGATCAACACCGACCGTCCGGTGATCTTCGACTGCATCGTCGACAAGACCGAGAACTGCTTCCCGATGATTCCGTCGGGCAAGGCGCACAACGAGATGATCCTCGGCGACGCCGCCACCGACATCGGCTCGGTGATCGACGAAGCCGGCAAGATGCTCGTCTGACGCGGCCTGGTTCAGGCGGGGCGGGCCGCCGCCTCGCCTGAAACGGACGCCAGGTAAGCCCTGGGAAGCCGCTGCCGGGGATATCCCGGTCAGGGTTTTCGCAGCCAGGAGGATGTGGACATGAAGCTGATCGTCGCCAGCAAGCGTTATTCGTCATGGTCACTGCGCCCCTGGCTCGCCATGCGCGTCGCCGGCGCGCCGTTTGAGGAGCACGTCATCATCCTGCGCCAGCCGGATACGAAAGCGGAAATCGCCAGGTATTCGCCATCCGGCGTCGTTCCGGTGCTGCGCGATGGCGATCTCACCGTATGGGACTCGCTGGCGATCATCGAGTATGTCGCCGAGCGCTTTCCGGAAGCGGGCCTGTGGCCGGCGGACGCTGGCCAGCGGGCCGTGGCCCGCTCGGTTTCCGCCGAGATGCACGCAGGCTTCCAGGCTTTGCGCATGGCCTGTCCGATGAATCTCGGCATGCGCTTCGCCGCCCGCGACCGGGGCGAGGCGGTGGACGCCGCCGTGGCCCGGGTTTGCGCCATCTGGCGCGGGCTGCGTGAAAAGCACGCCGCGTCCGGGCCGTTCCTCTTCGGCGCCTTCACCGCCGCCGACGCCATGTATGCGCCGGTGGTCTGCCGCCTCGATGGCTATTCCATTCCGGTCGACGACGTCTGCCGCGCCTATATGGACGCGGTGCTGGCGCTGCCGGCCTTTCAGGAGTGGCGCGCGGCGGGCCTGAAGGAGCCGGGCATTGCCGATTACGACAATATCGACGAGACGCTGGTCGCACGCTTCTGAGGCGCGTCTCCTGTTTTGAAATAACGGCGGCCGCGCCGGGCCAGGGGCCCCGCCAGGCATCGCCAAAGACCGGGTACAACTGATGAAATCGCACTATTCCGACGCGCCGGCCGCCCAGAAGATCGCCCGCCACACCCTGGCGGTGATCGTCGACAACGAACCAGGGGTTCTTGCCCGCATCGCTGGCCTGTTTTCGGGACGTGGCTACAATATCGAGAGCCTCACGGTTTCGGAGACCGAGCACGAGGAGCACCTGTCGCGCATCACCATCGTCACCTCCGGCGACGATGCGGCGATCGCCCAGATCATGGCGCAGCTCGACCGGCTGGTGCCGGTGCACCGCGTCGACGATCTCACCGCCACGGGCGAGGCGGTTGAGCGTGAACTGGCGCTGGTGAAGGTGGCCGGTCGCGGCGAGCACCGCGTGGAAGCCCTGCGCCTTGCCCAGGCCTTCGGCGCCCGCACCCTCGACGCCACGCTGAACTCGTTCATCTTCGAGTTCACCGGCGCCATCGAAGAGGTTGACCGCTTCATCCGCGTCATGACGGAAACCGGCGTGGTGGAAGTGGCCCGCACCGGCGTCGCCGCCCTGTCGCGCGGCTCCGCCCGGGGCTGAACCACCCGGCGGATCGCGGCGGACTGACGCCGGGGCAAGACGTTGCGGGGGGCGCCGCGCCTGGCGGGACCAGGGCGGCGCCTGAGCTTCCAGCGCGGATGCGCCGGCATTGTCGCGGCATTGTCGCGACCTGGAATTACTGCCCGCCGGTGAAGCCGCCGGCTTCCAGGTAGGCCAGCTCATCCGCCGTCATTTCGCGGCCCAGAATGTGGTTGCGATGCGGAAAGCGGCCGAAGCGGGCGATGATGTCGCGATGCTCCTCGGCGTAGCGCAGGCCATCGGCATTGCCGAGCGCCTGGTACAGGGCGACGCACCGCACCTGGTCCGCCAGCTCTTCGGAGTGCATGAACGGCAGGTAGAAAAAGCTGCGCAACTCCGGCGCAACCCGGGCGTCATAACCGCGCTCCAGGCTGGCGGCGGCGATGCGGCGCGCCGCCGGGTCGGTGGCGAAAGCCGCCGGCGTGCTGCGGTAAATATTGCGCGGTATCTGGTCGAGCAGCAGCACGAGGGCGAGGGCGCCTTCCGGCGTCGCCTGCCAGCCGTCCAGTTCGCCGCGCGCCGCGGCGGCCTGGGCCGCGCCGAAGCGGTCGCGCAGCATGGCGTCGAAGGCGTCGTCGCGGCTGAACCATTTTTCGTAGCCGGCGTCCCGCCAGGCCGCGACCAGGTCAGCCGGCTCCGGCAGCGCCGCATTGGTGTTGGCGGCGACGGGCGTGAAGGGGGCGTTTCGGGTCATCATGCCGGGCAGCATCGCCTGGATTCACCCGGGTGGGAATATCCCCGGCGCGCCGCGCCGGACCAGGGAGCGGACTACGTGCATGCGCCGCCGGTGGCGGGGCTGCATTTTGAGAAATTCGCCGGATGTCGCGCCGGCGGCGGACTGGCGGTTTTTCGCGCCGCGAGCCCGAAGCATGCGACCGGACGCGGGACCCTCGCCGTATGCGGCCGCCATGGGCAAGGAATGACTTGACCAACTGGCCGTGGCGGGTTTTACCGCCACCGTCTGTTTCATTGCCGGAACGTTCCTGGCGCGGTTCGCGCGCTGCGGGCGGACCGGGGGTCTGGCTGTCGTGGGGCGACGGCGGCCAGGCCGGTTCTGATCTGATCGTCGGCACTTGGCCCGCGACCTTCGCCAGAGGATGTATGTGATGCGTGTTTACTATGACCGCGATGCGGATCTGAACCTGATCAAGGGCAAGAAGGTCGCGATCGTCGGCTACGGCAGCCAGGGCCACGCCCATGCCCAGAACCTGCGCGATTCGGGCGTCAAGGACGTCGCCATCGCCCTGCGCCCAGACAGCGCCACGGTGAAGAAGGCCGAAGGCGCCGGCTTCAAGGTGATGAGCCCGGCCGAGGCCGCCAAATGGGCCGACGTCGTCATGATGCTGACGCCGGACGAGCTGCAGGCCGACATCTATCGCGACCATCTGCACGACAACATGAAGAACGGCGCGGCGCTGATGTTCGCCCACGGTCTGAACGTGCACTTCAACCTGATCGAGCCGCGCAAGGACCTGGACGTGCTGATGGTCGCCCCGAAGGGCCCGGGCCATACCGTCCGTTCCGAATACCTGCGTGGCGGCGGCGTGCCGACCCTGATCGCCATCCACCAGGACGCCACCGGCAACGCCCATGACATCGGCCTGTCCTACGCCTCCGCCAATGGCGGCGGTCGCGCCGGCATCATCGAGACGTCCTTCAAGGAAGAGTGCGAGACGGACCTGTTCGGCGAGCAGGCCGTGCTGTGCGGCGGCGCTGTCGAGCTGATCCGCGCCGGCTTCGAAACCCTCGTCGAGGCGGGTTACGCCCCGGAGATGGCCTATTTCGAGTGTCTGCACGAGCTGAAGCTGATCGTCGACCTCATCTATGAGGGCGGCATCGCCAACATGAACTACTCGATCTCCAACACCGCCGAATACGGCGAGTACGTCACCGGCCCGCGCATCATCACCGCCGAGACGAAGGCCGAGATGAAGCGCGTGCTGGAGGACATCCAGTCGGGCAAGTTCACCCGCGACTGGATGCTGGAGAACAAGGTCAACCAGGCGTCGTTCAAGGCCACCCGCGCCCGCAACAACGCTCATCCGATCGAGGAAGTTGGCGCCAAGCTCCGCGACATGATGCCGTGGATCAAGGAAAAGGCCCTGGTCGACAAGTCGAAGAACTGAGCCGCGCCTCTTTCCTGGAGGCCGCGCCAGATCGCCGCCTCCCGAAGGGCTGAACGCTGCGACGCGAACGGGTCCGCCCGTTCGCGTTTTTTGTTTGCCGTCGCCCCGCGGCCCACCGCGCCAGGCGAGGCGTCACGGGCATCGATATTTTCGTGGGGCAAAGGCCAGGACAACCGTCAGGGTCACGCGGCCCCCAGCTGTTCGCGTCAAACGCGGACATCAAGGCGCGGGCAGCGTGGAACCGCCGCGCGATGATCCCCGGCGCGGCTCCCCGCCCGCGAACCACGCGGCCAACCCGGGTTCCGCCCGGACAGCCCTGGCCCTGTCGGTCTATCTGTCTCAGTTCGACGGGCGCAGCCGGTTCAGCACCAGGCCGACGAGGGCCGTCACGATGGCGCCGCTGGCCCCGCCGCCCACCAGATTGCCGGCCAGCGCGGTGAGATCCGTAGCCGAGCCGCCCTGAAGCACCGGCAACGCCGCCTGCAGCACCTGCCCCAGAACGCCGCCGCCAACGGCGCCGGCCACTGCGTTGACGACGCCGCCCATGTCAATGGACGGCGAGGCGCGACCGGCCATGCCGCCGCCGGCGGCGCCGCCGATCAGGTTCATGGCCAGAGAAATCAGTTGATCCATCCGTCAATCTCCCAGTCGTCAAAAGATGAAGAGAAGACATGCGATGAATTTATACTATCACGATTTTGTGTTATTGTAAGTGCCTGAACCAGTCCAGTGCTTCTCCAGGAAGTAATATGCCAAAACTCCACACGGCGGCGGACGAAATATTGGCGATCTGGAACGGAATGTGCGGCAGGTGAAACACGCCGGCGGCCAGCGGAACGAACGCCCGCAGCGGGCCGGAAAAGCGGCCGATGAAGACGCCGGGCACGCCCCATTTGCGGGTGAACGCTTCGGCCTTGTCCATGAAATGCGGCGCGCGCGAGAACGGCCAGTAGTCGCGGATGCTGTCCTTCAGCCAGTAACCGACGGCGTAAGAGAGCCAGTCGCCGAGAACCGCCCCGATCATCGCGCCCGCCCATACCGGCCAGAACGGGATGCCGCTGGCCGCCAGCAATGCGCCGATCGCCAGCAGGATGCCGGTGGCCGGCACAATGAACGAAATGATCGCCATGGACTCAGCGAAGGCCAGCCCGCCGACAATGAACGGCGCCCAGGCCTGGTGCTGCTGGATGAAGCTGATGACGGTCTGCGAAATGTCGGCAAAGTTCATCTGGTTTCCGTTAGCGGCGCCATTGCTGGCGAGGGGCGACGCCGGCCGGTCAGGGTCAGCCAGGGTCAGGCATGGGGCCAACCATGTCGGCAAGCCCCCATGTCGGGGGGCAAGCACGCGCCGGTCAAGTATGGGGCGCCGTCGACGGACCGGAAACCGCCGGCGTCCGGGGGCGCGCGACGGATCCGCCGTCGGGGGCGGAGCGCCGGTTGCGCCACGCGGCGGCCGCGCCAGCGGGTCCATCTGGACGCCGGCGTTGTCCCCGGCCAGTCCCATTTGGGGGCAGCCTGTCGCCGCCCATCTCCGCCGCCCGCCGCCCGCTGCGCCGCTCTCCGCGCCGTCCTCCGCCTGGACCCCACGCCGGCCCGGGGGCCTGCCCGGTTGCGGGCAGGCAGGCCGTCCTGTCGCCCAGGCGGGGCTGGCGTGATGGCGCAAAGCAGTTAATTTGCCAACGGCGGCTTCTGGCCGGATTCGCCTGTGACGCACGCCGTTT
The DNA here is from genome assembly GCF_004342915.1 of Camelimonas lactis. GTDB lineage: Bacteria > Pseudomonadota > Alphaproteobacteria > Rhizobiales > Beijerinckiaceae > Camelimonas > Camelimonas lactis. The sequence continues at coordinate 7,504 of NZ_SLWL01000016.1, read as the reverse complement.
TCCGGCGCGCTCCCTTCTGGCCAGCGCGCGCCATGTTTGCTGGCCGCCGCCAGCCTGTTCAGCTCCGCACCGGGAGAACCCATGAACATCCTGTCCATCCAGTCCCATGTTGCTTACGGCCATGTCGGCAATGCGGCGGCGGTGTTTCCGATGCAGCGCATGGGCGTTGAGGTCTGGCCGATTCTCACCGTGCAGTTTTCCAACCACACGGGCTATGGCGCCTGGACGGGGCCGGTGTTCGAAGGCGCGATGATCGCCGAAATCGCGCGCGGCGTTGAGGCGCGCGGCGTGTTTCCGCAGTGCGACGGCGTGCTTTCTGGCTACGCTGGTTCGGCGGCGATCGGCGAGGCCATTCTCGATGTGGCGGCGCGGGTGCGGGCCGCCAACCCGGAGGCGCTGTATTGCTGCGATCCGGTGATCGGCGACGTGGGGCGCGGCGTATTCGTGCGGCCGGACGTGCCGGAGTTCATGCGCCGCCAGGCCATGCCCGCCGCCGATGTGGCCACGCCGAACCAGTTCGAGCTGGAGCTGCTGTCCGGCTGTCAGGTTACCTCCATGGCGGAAGCCCGCGACGCCATCCGCATCGCCCACGGGCTTGGCCCCGCCGTCCTGCTCATCACCTCGCTCCATACGGCGGAAACGCCAGACGATTGCATCGACATGGTGGCCTCGGGGCCCGAGGGGATCTGGGGCGTGCGCACGCCGCGCATCGATCGCTATTTCACCGGCGCTGGCGATGTGACCGCCGCGCTGTTTTTCAGCCATTATCTGCGCGAACGCTCCGTCGCCAGCGCCGTCAGCGCCGCCGCCTCGTCGGTGCACGGCCTGCTGGCCGCCACCGCCGCGTCCGGCCAGAGCGAACTGCAACTGGTCCAGGCCCAGGAGGAATTCGTGGCGCCGTCGCGCAGGTTTGAGGCGATCCAGCTGTGAGCGGCGGCGCGCCTGCCTGCGCCGGCGGCGCCTTTCCCTGGCGCGGCGCCCCCGCCATCGTTCCCGTGCGCGAGGTTTCGGTGCGCGTGGCGCAGGAGCCCTGGCCCTGGGCCGAGGCCAATCGCGACGTCATTGATCGCCACTGGCGGGGGGCGCTGGAGCGCAAACCACAAATGTTCAACGGGCGCGTGCTGCTGTCCCGCCGCCCGGCGATTGTTGATGGACGCTATGAGGCCACCTGTCTGCCGGTGGACTTTGCCGCCTTCCTGACCTGGCGGGACCTCGGCTGGCCCGACGACACGGTGGTGAACGGTTTTTCCATGGCGGCCCTGCGCGCCGCTGACGGGCCATGGCTCGCGGGCGTCCAGGGCGGGCATACCGCCAATTCAGGCCAGATCTATTTCGCCGCCGGCACGCCCGACCTGTCGGACGTCCGCCCGGACGGGACGCTGGATTTGCAGGGCAATATCGTGCGTGAGCTGGCGGAGGAAACCGGTCTCGACGCCAGTGAACTGACCTTCGCCGATGGCTGGCGCGCGGTGCTGGACGGCGGCCGCGTCGCCCTGATGCGCGAGGCGCGCTCGGCCTTGCCGGCCGATGCGCTGGCAAGGCGGATTCGCGATTTCATCGCGGCAGACCCCGCGCCGGAGCTCGCCGACGTGCGCCTGTTTCACAGCCCGGCCGATATCGACCCAGCCCGCATGCCGCCCTTCATGGTCGCCTGGCTTGCCGCCGCGTTCGCGCAGGACGCAGCCCGGGCCTGACCCCGACGTGCGCCTGCCGCCGCGCCGGGCAGACCCGCCGGCGCCGGATTTGTCGCGGACCCGTGCGCCGTGTGCTTCCAGCAAGGCGCTTGCAGCAGATCCGCTGCGTGAAAGGCGACGTTTCCCCGTCGGTCGGGGGAAGGCGGGCGATGGCCCCGTCGCCGCCTCCGGGGCTCGCGTCTGCCGGGGAAGGTTCCGGCGTTATGCACAGATGCGCCGATTTTCCCCAGCGTCATAAAAAAGTTTGGTCTGGCGCTTGTGGGCGCTGGACAACCGGGGAGGGGATTGGTATCCACCGCTCACCAAACGGCGGCGGCCACAAACGCCCCGCCGGACTGAAGATGGGCGCATAGCTCAGTTGGTAGAGCAGCTGACTCTTAATCAGCGGGTCCTAGGTTCGAGCCCTAGTGCGCCCACCATCTTCACAAAAAACAACCCGCTTCGGCGGGTTTTTTTGTGCCCGCGTCATGGACGCGCGATGCGGGCGACCGGCGCAAAATGGCTGGTTTTTCCGCCCCTGCTTCCTGCCCCCATTCCGCTCACGATCGCGCGCCCTGCTGAAGCGCCTTGCCGGCTTCACCCGCGCGGCCGGTGTGGGGAGCCAAGTCCGGATCGCATCAGGGCGGCGCTCGCAAGGCTCCACCCGCGCGCGGCCGGCCGGGGAAGCCGCCGGGTTGGTTCGCCAGGCGAGTCGTGCGACGCTCCCTCATTCGCGCTTGTGAGGGAGGATTTGCCAATGGCCATCGAAACCAGGGCCGAACGCCGGTTATTGTCGCGTGATGAGCTTGAGCTCGTTGTGTTGACGCGACGAAGCGAGATTACTGCCGTCGCGGACGCGGATTTGCGCAAGACGGTGTCGTTGCTGCGGGAGCGGCGGGACCGGGCGCGGGCCATTGCCCGCCAGCAGCGCCGCGAGATGCGCGGCAAGGCCCATGCCTCGACGCCGGCCAGTGACAACAGTGGTTCAAAGATGAAAGCGCGGGTGCTGTCCGGCGCGATCCAGCGCGCCAACAGGGAGTTGTCGCGCCGGCAGGCTGTCGCGGCGCGGCAGGAGCTGGTCAGCAATTCCCGTCGCGCCCTGAAACTGAAGAACGCGGCCAGGAAACCCGCGGTCCCCAAGGGCGGGCGGACCGCCAATGAGGGCATGCTTCCCAACCCGTCAAAAAAAGCTGAACGGATTGGCAGCCCCATGGAGGCCGGCCGGGTGTCCCAGTTCGTGAAGGACGCCCAGGCCCGCAAGGACGCCCGTGACTGAACGCCAGGTCTGCCTGGCCGTCCGGCCGGGCGTGGCCGGCGCTATCGCCACAGGCCGTAACGCTCCCACTGGCTGCCAGGGATTTCGTCGCCGAGCTGGTAGGTGAAGCGCAGCACCGACAGGCGGTCCGGCGTCGCCTCGCAACTGAACGACATCTGGCGCCAGTGGCCCTTGCTGCGCACCGCGCCGCCCGACCCCGAAAGCGTGTCGTCCTTTTCCTTCGCGGGGGAGAGCGCATCAAGCATGGCGCGGTCCGGCCGTATGGCGCCGCTCTCCCTGGCGATGACCTTCATGGCGGCGACATCGCATATCTGCTGGAAGCGTTGCGCCGGATCGAGGCGCATCAGCGAGCGGGTCAGACGGGCGTCGGCGGTGGCGACAGGCGCCGTGGCGTTGGCGGCTGCGCACAGGCCGGGAACAAGGAGAAACGCCGCCTGAATGCAGGCGACGGCGTGTTTGCGCAAATCAGATGATGACAATGTTTCGCACTTCATGTGGCGCGGGGCGCCGGTGAAGCCTCTTGTTGGAGCATTTTCGCCGGAAAATGCGTCAATCCGGAATGCGTGGCTTCCGGGTAACCCGGTTGCCGCTGCAAAGGTCCGCGCGTGCTTCCTGAAGATTGCGCGCCCACGCCCCTCACGGGCGAGCGGGCTTGCGCCATCTGGAGGTTCCGCGTTCTCGTGGAGGAAATCCACGAAAGCGTCGTCCGCCCCAAGCGTGAACTGCACGGTGTGACGTTGCTGGGAACCATATTGCATGCATCTTTGCAAGGTGGGCGGCGCCGGCCCCTGTCGCAAGCATTGCGCGGTGCGCTGCCGCCAGCCGATGTCAGGCGCATGGCGGGACTGAATTCCTCATGCCAGACTGGCGCGGCCAGAATATGGCGCTGGTCCGCCGCCAGGGCGGGAAGCCGGACAACAAAAGCGCTTGGCGGTTTCGCTGCGGGCGAAGCCGCGATGGAGGAACGCCATGGAGCAACAGTTGATGCAAGGCGCCCCGCCGGGGCCAGACGGGCAGGTGACGCTGGCGAACTGGCGGCAGTCGCCGTTCAGCAAATGGGGATTCCGCAACCTGCGCAACCTCGTCCCCACGGCGGCCATCGCCGGGGCGACCGGTAGCGAGGTTACGCCGTTGCGGGAGGCATGGCGCGACCTCGGCGAGCTTGACCTGGTCGACGCGGCGGGCGCGCGCCTCCCGGCGCACCGGTATCTGCGCGCCATCAATGTCGACGGGCTCGTTGTCCTGCGTCGTGGCGAACTGGCGTATGAACTTTACGACAACGGTCTAGAGGCAAGCCGGCAGCACATCCTGTTCTCGGTCAGCAAGTCGGTGACCGGCGTGCTCGCCGGCGTGCTGGCGGATCGCGGCCTGCTCGACCCGGACCGCCCCGCCGCCGATTACGCGCCTGAACTGAAAAGCTCGGTCTATGCCGGGGCCACTGTGCGCCATCTGCTGGACATGACGGTGTCCATCGGCTTCAGCGAGGATTACGCTGATCCCAACGGCGACATGCCGGCCTACCGCCGCGCCGTGGGCTGGGACCCGGGCGGCCCCGTCGGCGGCGCCGATCTGCGCGGCTTCCTCGCCAGCCTCAAAACGCCGGGCGAAACCGCCCATGGCGAGGTCTTCCACTATGTGTCGCCGGATACCGATACGCTTGGCTGGGTGCTGGAGCGGGCCGGTGGGGCGCCGTTCGCCCAGATGCTGTCGGACCTGATCTGGCGCCCCATGGGCGCGGAGCGCGAGGCATGGGTCACGCTCGACTCCTTTGGCGCGCCGCGCACGGCCGGCGGCGTCTGCATGACGACGCGTGATCTGGCCCGGTTCGGCGAGATGATGCGGCGGGGCGGCGTGGCCAATGGCCGCCAGATCGCGCCAGCCTGGTGGGTGGACGATATCCGCTCCAACGGCGACCGTCGCGCCTGGGAGCGCGGCAATTTCGCGGCCATGGGGTTTCCGGCCAGCCGCTATCGCAGCAAATGGTACCTGTTCGATGAGGAGACGGGGGCTTTCGGCGGCGCCGGTATCCACGGCCAGTGGCTGTATGTCTGCCCGACCAGCGAGGTGGTGATCGCGGCGTTCAGTTCCCAGCCGGACGCCGCCGATATTCCTTATTCCGTCGCATGGATCGCCAATTGCAAGCACATCGCGCGCGAGCTTGGCGCCGCCTGAGCACGTTCGCCAGGATGGCGGCGCGTGTCGTGGAAGGCCCGGTTGCCGAAGGCGCCGGGCTGGGCGGCGACGGCGCCCGCCGGGCTACGGCGCCGATGGCCCCATGGCGATCATGCCATGCGGCCAGGATGAAACGGCGGAGGTGAGGCCGGCGGCGTAGGCGCCCGCGACAGGCGTCGGCGTCCCGCTCGCCGAAGCCGCCGAAGCCATGGCGGCGCGCGCGCCATCATGCGCCAGGGCGATGCGCGCCGATGGCGAGGAGGGCTGGGATGCCTGGACGTCCGTCGCCGGCAGGCGCAGGGCTGCTGGCCCGGCGCCTGGCCCGGATGCGAGACGCGCGAATGTCAGGCTGACGGCGCCCTGCGCCACCATCACCGGCGGCGCCTTGCGCACGCCTGGCCGGATGACGACGTCCCGGCCGGCGAAAGCCAGCGCCTCGGGGCGGCTGATAATGCCGAGCGAGGGATGGTTGCGCATCCGGGCGAAGTGAGGGTGCATGCCGCCGTCGGCGTAGGTGATGCGGATGGATGGCGCGCCGTCGTCAATCTGCCTGGCGATCGCTTCCTGTTCCGCATGGAGGCGCGCCGTGGCCTGGGCCTCCAGGGCCCGTTCCCGATATGGCGTGAAAGCGTAGCGTTTGCCGGCGACCGTGACGCGCGGCGGCAGGCCCGTGGCCTCGAAGCGATCATTGCCCGCCTTGAGTTGGCGCCAGAAATCAATATCCGGATCGTCCCGCATCCGCGCCATGTTCCTGGCGGTCATGCGGAAAGGAAACGCCTGGAACTGAACGGATTTCTGCCCACCTTTGAACGCGTCCCGCAACAGGGCGTAAACCTCTTCGATGCCGGCGTTCGTCATGGCGTAGCACCCCATGGACGAGCATACGCCATGAACCATCAAATAGGAGCCGGTATAGCCATTCGCCCGGTCGTAGGCGTTGGGGAAACCGGTGTCGAACGACAGGTGGTAGGCGGAGTTCGGGTTCATCAGCCTGGGCGTGATGTCGTAAAATCCCTCCGGCGCCTGGCGGTCCCCGGTTTTCCGCTTGGGGCCCAGCCGCCCGGACCAGCGGCACACGGGAAACGTCTTCAGCAGCGCGTACCGGCCATCGGCGCGCTGCTTCCAGATTTCCAGTTCGGCTTCCTTCTTGAAGACGCGCACGAGCACGCCGGCGCCAGGCGCCATGCCCTTCTCGCGCATCAACGCGGCCGTGCGCCCGGGCACGGGCGCATCGGCTTTCGAGGCAAGCGCCGGCTCCGCCGCCAAAAGCGCCAGCAGCGTCGCGCCTGCATACCCAGCCCGGAGTGTCCCGCGCATCGCTCCTCGTCTCCCGACATTCTGCGACCCGTCAAACCGTTATCGCCATATGATTATCAGAACACAAATCAGGCGAAGATATTGCGGTCGCCCACGTCCCCGGCCGGGCGCGAACGGATACGCATCCAGGATTCGGTCATTCCCATGCTGATGGACAAGATTTGCGCCTTCACCGCCAGTCCCGGCGCTGAAGCGTGCTATCACCGAATTGTGAGATTCATGTTTTTGAACAATTTAAGCGAACTATCCATCAAAAACTGACCGGGGTTGGCAGTATGTCGGAAATTTGAACTTCTACTTTCCCTGTTATTGCGTAAGTTGCGACTTCCCGAAGGAGAGTGCGTTATGGAGAAAGCTGAGGGAAGCGGGCAGATGGTGGCGATTACCGCCGATATCGTCGCTTCATTTGTCGCCAATAACCGGGTTGAGCTGGATCAGTTGCCAGCACTGATCGCCTCCGTCCACGCGTCCCTGCAAAAACTCGGGCAGGGCGGCGCGCCAGACGCTGGGGAAGCCCCGCAGCCGGCCGTACCCGTCAAGCGGTCGGTGACGCCGGATTACATCATCTGCCTTGAGGACGGAAAGCGCTTCAAATCACTCAAGCGTCATCTGCGCACGGCCTATGACATGACGCCGGAAGCATATCGGGCGCGCTGGGGGCTGCCGCCAGATTATCCCATGGTCGCCCCGAACTATGCAGCCTCGCGCTCCGCGCTGGCCAAGTCCATGGGGCTCGGTCGCAAGCCGGACAGCGAAAGCGCCGGCGACAAGGCGGCCTGATCGCAGCGCCTCCGGCGCAGCATGACGAATATCAGCGCCGGGGCTTTCCACAGGGAGACCCCGGCGTTTTTTCGCGGAAAAATACTGTCTCGCGATAATGTTAGCCGGCGTCGCGTATCGCGGATCCCCGAAGGCAGGCTGACAGCACCGCGCCGAATTTCCGCATTTTGGGATTTGTGGCGTTGACATGTGGGCTGGGAGGGTCCTATAAGCCGCTCATCAGCGACGGGGCGCGGCCCTGAAGCTTCCCGGAGACTTCCCGAAAGTCAGGCGGAACGGACCGATC
>NZ_SLWL01000015.1 GCF_004342915.1 Camelimonas lactis | reverse complement strand
AGCGCCAATGGTACTGTGTCTCAAGACCCGGGAGAGTAGGTCGTCGCCGGGCCCGCAAATGACAGATAACACTCCTCACGATGAAAAATTCCCGGTCCGCATCCGGGAAATGGCAAATCATTCAAAATCGACCCGGGGTGAAGCAGCCGCCCCGTGAAGCGAAGCGGAAATGGCAACCATAAAACGGGATGCCCCCCAAAGCTTCCAACAATCGCCGCGGGGTGGAGCAGCCCGGTAGCTCGTCAGGCTCATAACCTGAAGGTCGCTGGTTCAAATCCAGCCCCCGCAACCAGTACAAAACAAACCCCCGGACGCACCAAGCGGACGGGGGTTTTTTTTTATGTGCGCCGGGTCCAACCTGCTAAAGCGAAGCAGAACTGGCAGCCATAAACCGGCCTGCCCCCAATGCTTCCCATATGATTGCCGCGGGGCGGAGCAGCCGCCATGTGAAGCGAAGCGGAACTGGCAACCCGAAACAACCGGGCTGCCCCCAACGCTTCCCAAACAGTTGACGCGGGGCGGAGCAGCCCGGTAGCTCGTCAGCCTCAAACCCAAAAGGTCGCTCGTCAACCCCAGCACCCGCAAACAGAACAGTATAAACCCCCGGTCGCACATGCGATCGGGGGTTATTGCTTCTGGGGGCATCCCCCTTCAGCGCCAGCCAAGCCCGGGCGCAACATGCTTCAGGATCGCCTCAACGACATGCGCGTTATAGGCGACGCCAAGCTGGTTGGGGACTGTCAGCAAAAGTGTGTCTGCCTCGGCGATCGCTTCGTCCTTGCGCAACTCCTCGATGAGCCGGTCCGGCTCCGCCGCGTATGAGCGGCCGAAGATGGCCCGGGTGTTATCGTCGATATAGCCGATCGAATCCGCGTCCTTGCCGTTGCCGAAATACGCCCTGTCCTGATCATTCACCAGGGCGAAGATTGAACGGGAAACTGAAACGCGCGGTTCCCGCCCATGACCGGCCTCCTTCCACGCCTCGCGGTAGGCGCGGATCTGCCGGGCCTGCTGAACATGGAAGGGCTCGCCGGTTTCGTCGTCCTTCAGGGTCGAGCTTTGCAGGTTAACGCCGAGTTTCGCGGCCCATACAGCCGTTGCGTTGGAGCCGGAGCCCCACCAGATCCGTTCCCGCAGCCCTCGTGAATGGGGCTCCAGCCGCAGCAGGCCGGGCGGATTGGGGAACATGGGGTGTGGATTGGGCTGGGCGAAACCCTGGCCCTTCAGCACCTGCAGCAACGCTTCCGCATGCCGGCGGCCGAGATCAGCGTCGCTCTCGCCTTCATCAGGGGCGTAACCAAAATAGCGCCAGCCATCAATTACCTGTTCGGGCGAACCTCGGCTGAGGCCGAGTTGCAGGCGGCCGCCGGAAATCAGATCGGCGGCGCCGGCGTCTTCCGCCATGTACAGCGGATTCTCGTAGCGCATGTCGATTACAGCCGTGCCAATCTCTATCCGGCTGGTTTTCGCGCCCACAGCTGCGAGCAGGGGAAAGGGCGAAGCCAGCTGGCGGGCGAAATGGTGCACGCGAAAATAGGCGCCGTCCGCGCCGAGCTCTTCGGCGGCGACCGCAAGATCGATCGACTGGAGCAGGGCGTCGCCGGCCGACCGGGTTCCCGATTGCGGTGAAGGCGACCAGTGCCCGAAGGAGAGAAAGCCGATTTTCTTCATGATACGTTCCCGGGTCCACAAAGGCATGGACTTGCTGGTATGCATGTGGCCTGTCACAGGCCGCTTCGCCAGCATTGGCCCGGGACTGGCGCGCAAACCGCAACTTGCGTGAATGCAATCAGCAGGCAATGGGCCGGCGATGTGGTGGAGTGGGGATGACCATTGCGGCCTACATGGGCGCGGCTTTTGCCGAGATCGCCGGCTGTTTCGCCTTCTGGGCCTGGCTGCGGCTGGGCAAGAGCCCGCTGTGGCTGGCGCCGGGACTGGCGTCGCTGGCGGCCTTCGCCTGGCTGCTCACCCTGGTCGACAGCGAGGCGGCGGGGCGCGCTTATGCGGCTTATGGCGGCGTGTACATCGTGGCGTCGCTGTTGTGGCTGTGGGGCGTCGAGGGCGTTCGCCCCGACCGCTGGGATACGGTTGGCGCCATGGTGTGCCTGGCGGGCGCAGCCATCATTCTGTTCGGGCCCCGGGCGCCCTGACCGCCGTCGTGGCCCAGGGGGCGATGTCCGGGCGCCCATCCGGCTGTGTCCGGGCCGTCGCTCACCGCTGGCCGATCGGAGGCGGCGCCAGCGCGCGAGCAAACGTGGCGGCCGCTGGCCAGCAGGGGTGTCAGGTTTCCCCTGCGGGCGGGGCTGTTTCAGGCGGGGCCGCATCTTCCAGAAAAGCTCGCAGCAGGGCCGTCAGGGCCGGCCGGTCGCGAACCTTGAGCTGACACTCCCAGATCACCAGCGCCTGCCAGCCTGCCTGACGCAGGGCGGCGAGGTGGTCCGCATCGCGGACGAGGTTGCGGGCAATCTTGCTGCGCCAGTAGTCGGCGTTGGCGGCAGGCATGCGGGCGCCGCGGGCGCAGTCGTGGCCATGCCAGAAGCAGCCATGCACGAAGATGAGTTTGCGGCGGCCGGGAAAGACGATATCCGGCGCGCCGGGCAGATCGCGGCGGTGCAGGCGGTAGCGATAACCCATGGCGTGCAGCAACCGCCGGACGACCATCTCGGGCCGGGTGTCAACCGAACGGACAGCGCGCATGACGCGGCTGCGCTCGGGCGAGGGCGCGCTGTCAGGTTTCTTCAGCGTCATCGGCGGTTTCGACGGTGGCGGCGCCGCCCAGGGCCTGGTAGCGCCGCTCGGCCAGCCATTGCAGCCGGCGGGCCTGGGTGGTCAGCACGCGGCGCAGACCGCCGGGAGCCTTGCGCTCGGAGATTACCTGGGCCAGCCGGGCGATCACCAGGGCGCGCCGGGCGATGCGAAAATCGGGGTGGGAGCGGATGGCGGCGACCGTTTCCGAAACGATGCGGCGGCGCAACGATGGCGGCGGCGTCATGGCGACGCGCGGCGCCGGCGGGTCCTTTTCGTTGAGCACGGCGCCGAAGGCGCTGCCGGCGATGGCTGCCAGATAGACCGCATGCTCCAGGGCATTGAGGGCGTCGCGGGCGGTTCTGCTGTCGGCGCGGCTGACATCCTGAAATTGCGGCAGCGGCCACACCTCGATCTCGAACACTTCGAACGGGTCGAGCACCGACATGGCCACCGCGTCGGTGCGCTGGTTGGTGAGATGGCGGCGAATGCGCGTGCGCAGGCGTTCGTTGGTCTGGCCGACATAGATCGGCTCGCCGTCGTAATCATAAAAAGCATACACGCCCCAGCGCCAGTTGCCGACCGGCAGGGTGAGGCCGGTGGCGGCGTCCGTGAAGGGGCTATCCAGAAAACGCGCCAGGTTGCGCCGCAGATCGTCGGTTTCGAAGGGCGGGGCGGCGTCGTTGTCCCGGCCGGCGCCCGGGGGCGCCTGGAGCGGCGACGCTGGCGCCGGCTGCGGCATGGGCGTCAGATCGGGGAACAGCAGCGGCGCCTCATGGTCCTGCGCGGCGCCGGGCCGCGCGGGGCGCTCCGGGAGCTCGCTTTCACCGTTCAAGCCTGGCCTCCGCTCCCGGCCTGGCTGGCTGGCGCGGGCGCTGCCTGGGCGGCGACGCCGAGTAGCGGCTCGAACAGATGGCGGGCCAGGTGACGCACGACCGGCGCGGCCACGCCGTCGCCCGTGAGATGGTACGCCTCGTTGTAGTTGCGCGGCAGGCGATATTCATCCGGCAAGCCCATCAGGCGGGCGGTTTCGCGGGCGGAAATCAGCCGTGAGCGGATGCGGTCGCCGTCAACCACCATGATGACCTGGCGGCTGGAGCCGCCGGCCGGCGTGCGCAGGCAGCCGGCCACGTCGTCGAAGCGCACCTCCGCCCGCTGGACCTTGGCGCCGCTGGCGTCCGTGCGGGTGCGCTTGTAGATGGCGCCCACCATGCGGCGGCCGGCGCGGCGCGCGGCGTCCACCTTGGCGAGATTGACCGGGGACATGCGCGACAGCAGCAAACGGGTTTCCGCCTCCGTGTGCCAGGCGACGCTGGCGGGATTGTCCTCAACCAGATCGGCGAAACCCTCGTTGCGGCGCGGCGGCGTCGGCACGTTCCACCATAGCCAGCTGGCGCGGGCGGCGTCGGAAAGGCGCGCCATCGCCGCCCGCAGCCCACGGGTGTGAAACGGCTCCAGCGCGTCCGGGGCGGTCAGGCCCGACGGCAGCGGCAGATCCTTGCGCACGCCGACGACGAACAGGCGCGGGCGCGACTGGGGAACGAACAGGGCGGCGTCGACGACCAGGGCGCCGCAGGCATAGCCATGATCAGCGAAGGTCTGGCAGATGGCGGCGAAGTCCTGGCCGCCATGGGAGGTCAGCGCGCCGGTGACATTCTCCAGCGCCACGACGCGCGGCCCCCGGCCATCCGCCGCCAGGGAGCGGACAATATCCCAGAAGGCATAGAACGTGCCCGAACGCGCGCCCTTCAGCCCGGCGCCGTTGCCGGCCAGCGACAGGTCCTGACAGGGAAACGACGCCCAGGCGAGGTCAGCCACGCCAGGCAGCGAATCAATGTCGATGGCGCGGATGTCGCCGACCTGGATGACGCCCGGCGCGCCCCAGTTGGCCTGATAGGTCAGGGCTTTCTTGTGATCGAAATCGTTGGCGAAGGCGCAGCGCCAGCCATCCCCGAGGCCGGCGCGCGCCATGCCGCCGCCAGCGAAAAACTCGTAGAACGTCGGCCGCGGATCATGCATCGCCGGCTCCGGATGGCGCGCATTCCGCCCGTGCGCCGGAACGGAATGGGTGTTGCGGATGGGGAGGCGACCCGGCTGGGGCCAACAATCGCCGTGACATGGCGCCAGCCAGAAGCCGGCGTTTCCTGTTCGTTCCCATGGTAGCAGGCCGGACCGCGCCTCGCCAGCACATCCTGGAGGCTCACGTCATCATGGTCTGTGCGCGGGCGCTGGCGCCGCTTGCGCGACGCCATGCGGCGCGGCGGTTTCGGCGCCTTCCGGAAGACCGGACGTAGAGATCCATGAGAGTTTCATTACCTGCCATGGCGGGGATCATGCTGGCCTGCGTCTGCGCGCCAGCCGTGGCGGAGGCGCCGCCCCAGGGCTCCTACATGGCGAGTTGCAAGGAGATTCGCGTCGTGGCCGGCTGGCTGCGCGCCGCCTGCCAGGATCGCAAGGGACGTTGGGTGGAGGCGACGACGGCGGTGAGCTGGCGCGCCCTTGGGGGCGGGATATCGCCAACGACGATGGCCGGCCGGTGCGCCGCTGACGGCAGAAGCGGCGATCGCCCGTTGCCGGAAAGGAGGCGGCGGGCATGGGATGGGCGGGCTGGCGCAAGGCCGGCCCGCGTGCGGGGCGTGCGGTTGAGCCCGGCGGCGTGATCCCGGGATCGTCGGGCTGCTTCCCCATTGGGACGATGACGCCGGTCGGTCGCCGGGCCGTGATGCGACCGTGACAAGCCCCGGCGCCGCAGCATGTGGCGACTGCCGGGGCAGGACGCCTTACTGCTTCGCGCTTTTGGCCCAGGCGCCGCCCTGGGCTTCGCCCAGCTGGTAGTGGCCGGTGGCGCCGGCCAGCCGCCCTTCTTCAGCCTTGTGGAAGTACTGGCTGGCGACCAGCCAGCCCTTGAGCGGCCGCAGGGGCAATATGCAGCCGGCGATCATCAGCGGCAGGGTCGTCACCAGGTGCACCCAATAGGGCGCCGTATAGGCGACCTCAAGCCACACGGCGAAGGCGCTGACGAGGATGCCGGTGGCGCAAATGGCGAAAAACGCCGGGCCATCGGCCGGGTCGGCATAGGAATAATCAAGGTCGCAGACCTCGCATTTCTTCGCCAGCTTGAGATAGCCACTGAACAGATGGCCCTGGCCGCACCGCGGACACAGACCGCGCGGTCCGGTGCTGGAAGGGGGGAGGGGCGGCCAGTAGTTCCCGTCAGACATCGCCAGTTCCTCATATGGGCAATTCCGGCGCGGCGCGACGCCCTGTGCGCATCAGGAATTGCATCCAACAGACAAAGCGCGGCGGCGCGACGTCGCCGGCAGGCCCTGTGCAGCGGCGTCATGCCCCTGGGAATGGGCGCGGGATGCAACAGGCGTCCGCGCCGGGCCACTTCGCCGCCATCCCATCGATCCGGGCGGGTTCCATCCGGGTTCGATGTCAAGGCGATATTGTATGTATATTGGATGGAATGTATGTCAACGACGCGCCAGGCCCCCAGGCGGGTTTGTCGCGGCGCCGGCGTTGCAGCCGCATCGCGGCGCTGGAGCCATGGCGAAGGCCGTCTCAGACCACGCCCGTGGCGAAGCCGGGCGAACGCGCCAGCAGGTCCGCCGTGACATACAGGCAGCGCTCGAGGTCGGCGCGACTGGCCGGCACGCCAAGGCCAAGACGCAGCGCCTGCGGCGCCGGACCGATGGCGAAGGCCCCGGCCGGGACCGCCGCGACGCCGGCGGCGCGCAACTGGCCGGCCAGGTCCGCGCCCCCCCAGGGCGCCGGCGCGTGAAGCCACAGATGGAAGGCGTCTGGGTCTGACGCCACCAGTTCTGGCGGCAGGATGCGCCGCGCCATGGCGACGCGCGCCGCCGTCTCGGCGCGAATGGCGTCGCGGATGCTGGCCGCCTGGCCATTGCGTATCCATGTCGCGGCGATGGCGAGGGTCAGCGGCGAGGCCATCAGCGTCGTGGCGCCGATGGCGGCGGCAAGCCGCGTGGCGCAGCGGATGTCCGGCGCCGTCAGCCATGCGACGCGAAGCGCCGGCGCCACGGACTTCGCCATGCCGGCGATATGAATGACATTTTCAGGCGCAAGCCGGGCCAGCGGCGGCGGCGCTTCCGGCGCCAGCGCGCCATAGGCGTCGTCCTCGATGATGCTGACGCCATGGCGGGCGGCGACGGCGACAAGCGCCTGCCGCCGTTGCAGCGACAGGGTGCGGGTGGTCGGGCTGCTGAGCGTGGGGTTGCAATAAAAGGCGCGCGGCGCATGGGCCGCGCAGACAGCGTCGAGCGCCTCAGGCGTTGGGCCACCATCGTCCATGTCGACGGCGACCAGGCGCAGGCCAAGCACCTTCGCCGTGGCGATCAGGCCAGGATAGACCAGCGTTGCGGCGGCGATGGCGTCGCCGGGCTGACACAGGGCGTGACAGGCGGCAAGCAGGGCGCTCTGGGCGCCCGGGCAGGCAAGGATCCGCGCCGGGTCAGCGCCGGGCAGGCGCGGTGACAGCCACAGGGCGCCGGCCTCCCGGTCTTCCGCGCTCCCGCCTGGCTCCTGGTAGCGCATCAGCAGGTCCGTGCCGCCGTCCCGGCCAATGGCGGCGATGCTCTCCCACAGGCGGCCCCCGGCCGCTCCGTCAACTGGCGGCGGCAGGTTCATGCTCATGTCGATGAGGCCGCGGCGTTCCGGCGGGCGCCATGGCTGCTGGTGATCAGGCGGACGCCCAGGCGCCGGCGCGGCCGGATCGCCCATCGCCCCGGCGGGGCGCTCACGCACCCAGGTGCCCTGGCCAACCTTGCCGTCCACCAGGCCGCGCCGGCGCGCCTCCGCATAGGCCCGCGTGACCGTGGTGAAATCGACCCCCAGCCGGGCGGCGAGGGTGCGTTGCGACGGCAGGCGGGTTCCGGCGCGCAGCGCGCCGCGCGCTACATCAACGGCGAGGGCGTCGGCGATGGCGAGATACAGGGGCCCGGCGCCGCGGGCGATCGTCGGTGACCAGGCCGCCAACGGCGGGTCGCCGCGCCGGTCGCCGGAAGCTGGATCACGCCGCGCCATACAGTCATCTCCGATCCGCGCCCTTCGTTTGGGCGCGCCGGATTGTTGTATGTATATTGTATGTCGTCCACAAGACGGGCGAGCGGCTCAGGGCCGCGTCAGCCGGTGGTCAGCCGCGCAGTTTCTCGCGCGCCACTTTCACGCCGGCCTTCTCGCGGTCCCAGGTATCGCCGGTGACGCCGGCGCTGCGCAGCACGTGCTTTTCGATCTTCTGGGTCGGGGTTTTTGGCAGGTCCGGCAGCACGCGGATGTAGCGCGGCAGCATGAAATGGGCGAGGCGGGGACGCAGGAACTCCAGCAGCTCCAGCGGATCGACGGATGCCCCCGGCGTCGGCGCGACGATGGCCAGCACGTCGTCTTCCGAGGTTTCGTTCGGCACGGCCACCACGGCGCATTCGCGCACCGAGGGGTGGGCCAGCACCTCCACCTCCACCTCGAACGACGAGATGTTCTCGCCGCGCCGGCGGATGGCGTCCTTCTTGCGATCGACGAAGAAGAAATCGCCGTCCGCATCGCGGCGAAAGGCGTCGCCGGTATGGAACCAGCCGTTGCGCCAGGCCTGCGCCGTGGCTTCGGGATTTTTGAAATAGCCGGAATTCAGCGCCCAGGGCGCGTCCGTGCGCAGGATCAGTTCGCCAACTTCCCCCGGCCCGACCTCGCGATCGTGGTCATCGACAATGCGCACCTCGACGCCGGCGCGCGGCCGGCCGCAGGTTCCCGCCTTGGCCGGCGAGGGCCCGGAAACGATCGGCACGTTGATCTCGGTCATGTTGAACAGGGTGGTGACTTCCGTGCCGAACCGCTCCCTGAAAGCGCGCCAGTTCTCATCGAGCGGGATCATCACCACCTTGCGCAGGGAATGCTCCCGGTCCTGCGGTGACGGCGGCGCCTTGGCGACAAAGGTGGTCATCACGCCGAGCAGGATGGTGACCGTGGCCTGCGTCGCCCGCACGTGATCCCAGAACCTGTCGGTGACGAAATCGCCGGCCATGCCCACCACGCCGCCGCGGTTGAGCATGGCGACCACGGGCAGGGTGCCGCCCACGTGGAACAACGGCCCGTAGAACAGGAAGGTGTCTGTACCGTCCACGGTTGGCCAGGCTTCGCGGCCGCTCATGTGAAACAGGTGGGCGTAGGTGCTGATCACGCCCTTGGACGGGCCGGTGGTGCCGGAGGTGTAAATGATCGACTGCACGTCCCAGGGCTCGATCGGCCGCTGCAACGGCGGCAGGGTCGCCGGGTCGCCGGTCAGCGCCGCGGCGCCGGCAAGGATGTCGAGGCCGGAAATGGCGAGGCCAGCCTCCACGTCGCCGCCGATGGTGACGCAGGTGCTCAGTTCGGCGCGATCGACGTCAGCCAGGCGGTGTACGAGGTCCGGGCTGGCGACAATGACCCGCGAGCCGGCGTTGGCGATGACATGGGCCAGCAGATTGCCGCGGTAGGCCACATTGATCGGCACATACGTGGCGCCCAGCCAGTTGATGGCGAACCAGACGCGGATCATGTCGACGCTGTTGGGCAGCCAGACGGTGACCGTGTCGCCCTGGGTCACCCCCAGCCGGGCGAGGCCAGCGGCCATCTTCACCACGCTGTCGCGCATGGCGGCGTAGGAAATCTCCGCCCCGTCGGCAAGCCGGAGAAACGGCGCGTCGGGCTGGTCGGTGGCGCGGCGGTCGAGCACATAACGCAGCACGCAGACCTCGCGGGCCGGCACGCGCGCATCTGGCGTGGGGCCGCCATCTGCCTGCGCTATCGGGGCCTGCGCTATCGGGGCCTGCGACTCCGGGGAGGTCTGTTGAGACATGGCGCTTCCTTCCGCGTGGCTTCTGTGGCCAGAACTTCCGCAGGTGAATGTGCCGCGTCGCCGTTATTGTGTCAATTCGTTGATGTATTTCGCGGTCAGCCTCTGGCGACCCGTCCGGCGTCGCCGCCTTCGTCCAGCCGCCGCGCCTCCCCGCCTGCTTCCTCGCCCATGCCTTCCTGCATCCCGTCTTCCTGGCGCAAATCCTCGCGACCGTCGCCGGCCATGCGCAGGTTGCGCAGGTTGCGGGTGACCTTGGCCAGGGTGGCGGTGAAGGCGATCTTCTCTTCCGGCGAAATGCCGGCGGCCGCATGCCGGAAGAATTCCACCGTGCGCCCCCCCAGGGTTTCCCACGCCCGGGCGCCGGCCGGCGTCAGCCGCACCATCCGCACCCGGCGGTCACGACGGTTTTCCACCCGCTCCACATAGCCGAGCTTCTCCAGGCGCTTCAGCACCGCGTCGAGATTTTGCCGGCTCACGGCGATGTAGTCGACGAAGCTGGAAAAGGCGATGCCGTCCGGCATGTAACGGGAGAGCGCGCCCAGAACCACGCCCTGGATGGCGGAAATGTTCAGCTCGCGATGGGCGGTGCGCTCATACTGGTTCGCGGCCTGGCACAGACGGAAAAACAGCCTGTTGTTGATATCGTGATCCGGAGTGACCTGCTGTCCGTGCGCGGCGCCGCTGGAGGAGCCGGTTTCCCCGGCGCCGTGTATATCCGGCTTGTTCATGGTTCTGCTTCCCTGGAGGCCCCCCATGGCGCCGGCTTTCGCGCGCCATGCTTTCGGCTTGACCCATTTTCTCCACGAAAAGCGGCGTGCGCTTCTCCCGAAAATGCTCTGATTGGGGTCACTATGCCCGACGTGACAGCGCCTTGTCACGTCACCCCGCGGGAAGGAGGCAAGCGCGGGCGGGCGGCGGCTCTCAAATACATGTCAACGTATTGACGCAATCATGCTTCGCTCCTAGGCTCCGGCAAAATTCGCAAGACCATTGCGACCGCGGCCTGATCAGGCGCGGTCGCGGCTATCCGGACGGAACCCAATGAGCACGCGCATTTCCAGGCTGCTGATCGCCAATCGCGGTGAGATCGCCATCCGCATCGCCCGCGCCGCGGCCGGTTGCAACATCGCCTCGATCGCTGTCCATGCCAGCGACGACGCGAAGTCCCTGCACGTGCGCGCCGCCGATGAAGCCGTAGCGCTCGCGGGCGTCGGCGCCGCCGCCTATCTGGATATCGAAGGCCTGATCGCCGCCGCGAAGGCGAGCGGCGCCGACGCCATTCACCCCGGCTACGGGTTCCTGTCGGAAAGCGCCGCCTTCGCCCGGCGCGCCGCCGAAGAGGGCATCGTTTTCGTCGGCCCGCGCCCGGAACTGCTGGAGCTGTTCGGCGACAAGGCGAAAGCCCGGGCGCTGGCCATCGAGGCGGGCGTTCCGTTGCTCGCCGGCACGACAGGCGCGGCGAGCCTTGAGGAAATTCAGGCCTTCTTCCGCGCCCAGCAGGAGGCGCATGGCGGCGGCGCGGCGATCATGATCAAGGCCATCGCCGGCGGCGGCGGGCGCGGCATGCGCGCCGTGACCCGGTTTAAAGATATCGAGGACGCCTGGCGCCGCTGCCAGTCGGAGGCGAAGAGCGCTTTCGGCGACGATTCCGTCTATGTGGAGCGTTATCTGCCCAACGTGCGCCATATCGAAGTGCAGGTGGTGGGCGACGGCGTTGACGTCATCCATCTGGGTGAACGCGAGTGCACCATCCAGCGCCGCAACCAGAAGATCGTCGAGATCGCGCCGAGCCCGACCCTGTCGCCGGCCATGCGCGCCGCCGTTTGCGACGCCGCCATCCGCATGGCGCAGCGGGTTGGTTACGCCGGCCTTGGCACCTTCGAGTTCCTCGTGCCTGGCGACGCCGCGCCGGATTCCACCGACTTTGCCTTCATGGAGGTGAACCCACGCGTTCAGGTTGAGCACACGGTCACCGAAGAGGTTTACGGCGTCGATCTGGTGGAAGCGCAACTGCGCATCGCCGGCGGCGCGCGTCTCGCCGATCTGGGGCTGACCGCCGGCATGCAACCGCGTGGCTGCGCCATCCAGCTGCGCATCAATATGGAGACGATCACGCCGGAGGGCGAGGCGCGGCCGTCTGGCGGCCGTCTCGACGCTTTCGATCCGCCATCGGGGCCTGGCGTGCGCGTCGATACCTTTGGCTATGTCGGCTATGTCACCAGCCCGCGCTACGATTCGCTGCTGGCCAAGCTGATCGTGCACAGCCGCGCGCCCGATTATACGGAGGCGGTGCGCCGCGCGTTGCGCGCCCTGCGCGAGTTCCGCATCGAGGGCGTGGCCACCAACATGCCGTTTCTGCGGGCGCTGCTGGCTCACCCCAAATTCATCGCCAATGCGGTGAGCACCCGTTTCCTCGAACAGCACATCGCCGAGCTGGTCGGACCGGACGTGGCCGTGCAGGGCGACCTGTTCCACAAGGGCGCCGGCGGCGCGGCCGGCGGGCGCGGCAAGATCCGCTCGTCGAAGGAGTTCGATCCGCTGGCGGTGTTCAGCGGCGCCGGGCCGGAGCCGGTCGCCGATGTGGCGGCGGAGCCAGGCGACGCCATGGACGCGCCGGAAGGCATGGCGGCGGTCAGCGCGCCGTTGCAGGGCACCATCGTCAGCATCGATATCGCCCCTGGCGCCGAGGTGCGCAAGGGCCAGCCGCTGCTGGTGCTGGAAGCCATGAAAATGGAGCATGTGGTGGCGGCGCCGGAAGCCGGCGTGGTCGCCCAGGTGCTGGTCAGCGCCGGCGACACCGTGTTCGAGGGCCATCCGCTGGCGTTCTTCACGCCGGGCCAGGTCGATGGCGGCGAGGCGGCGATCGAGGAAGAGATCGACCTCGACCATATCCGTCCCGATCTGGCCGAGGCGCTGGAGCGCCACGCCATCCTGTATGACGATCGCCGTCCCGATGCGGTGGCGCGGCGTCGCAAGACCAACCAGCGCACGGTGCGCGAGAACATCGCCGACCTGGTCGATGACGGCAGCTTCGTCGAGTATGGCGGCCTTGCCCTGGCCGCCCAGCGCCAGCGCCGCAGCTTTGACGAACTGCTGAAAATGAGCCCCGCCGACGGCATGGTCACCGGCCTTGGTTCGGTGAACGGCGCCCTGTTCGACGAGGACGCCGCCCGCTGCGCCGTCATGGGTTACGATTACACCGTGTTTGCCGGCACCCAGGGCGTCATCAACCACCGCAAGAAGGACCGGCTGCTGGAGCTGTCGGCCAAGTGGAAACTGCCGATGGTGGTGTTCGCCGAAGGCGGCGGCGGCCGTCCTGGCGATGAATGGCCGACCCCGGCTGGCCTCGACACCACCACTTTCACCCGCTTTGGCCAGCTCAGCGGCCTTGTGCCGACGGTCGCCGTTGTCGACGGTCGTTGCTTTGCCGGCAACGCCGCGGTCGCCGGCGCCTGCGACGTCATCATCGCCACCGGCAACGCCAATATCGGCATGGGCGGCCCGGCGATGATCGAGGGCGGCGGCCTTGGCGTCTTCCGGCCCGAGGATGTGGGCCCGGTGTCGGTGCAGGCGCCGAACGGCGTCATTGACCTGGTGGTGAAGGATGAGGCGGAAGGCGTGGCGGCGGCGAAAAAATACCTGGGCTATTTCCAGGGCCGCACCCGGGACTGGAGCTGCGCCGACCAGCGGCTGCTGCGCCGGGCCATCCCGGAAAACCGCCTGCGCGCCTATGACATCCGCCAGGTGATCGCCACCCTGGCCGATGCGGATTCGGTGCTGGAGCTGCGCGCCGGCTTCGGCAAGGCCATGGTCACCGCCCTGGTCCGCTTCGAGGGGCGGCCGATGGGCGTCATCGCCAATAATTCCCAGGTGCTGGGCGGGGCCATCGATTCCGACGCGGCCGACAAGGCGGCGCGCTTCGTGCAACTGTGCGACGCCTTCGACATCCCGCTGCTGTCGCTGTGCGACACGCCCGGCATGATGGTGGGGCCGGAGGTGGAGCGCACCGCCCAGGTGCGGCACGTGTCGCGCATGTTCGTGGCGGCGGCCAACGCCACCATCCCCATGTTCACGGTGGTGTTGCGCAAGGGTTATGGCCTCGGCGCCCTGGCCATGGCCGGCGGCGGCGGCCATTCCTCGTTCTTCACCCTGGCATGGCCCACCGGCGAGTTCGGCGCCATGGGCCTGGAGGGCGGCGTCAAACTGGCTTACCGCAAGGAAATGATGGCCATCGAAGATCCCGCCGAACGCAAGGCCTGGTTCGACGCCATGGTCGCGGCCGAATACGAGAAGAACAAGGCGCTCTCCGGCGCCACCTTCCTGGAGGTCGACGACGTGATCGATCCGGTGGATACGCGCCGCTGGATCATGCGCGGCCTCAGGTCGCTGCCCGCCGTCGCCACGCGGGCCGGCAAGAAGCGCCCCAGCGTCGACGTCTGGTGAGACGCCGCCACGGGAGAACGCGCCGCCGCTCTGGCAGAGCCGGAGCGGCCGTGACAGAGTAAATCCGAACCAGAATGGCGCGCGCCGGCAGGATAAAGCCGGCCGGGCGCCGCCAGAAAAACATCACCTAAAACATCACCTGGAGGACGCCATGAGCGCACCGGCGCAGAACGCCGCCTATCTGGCCGATGAGGCCGCCTATCTGGAGCACGTCCGGGCCCTTTGGGCGGCGCGCTGGCCGGAGGGCGTTCCGCGCCAGCAGCACTACCCGCTCGGCGAACAGACGCTCAGTCATTATCTGCGCGAATGGGCGCGGCGCACGCCTGACAAGCCGGCGATCATCTTCTACGGCCGCGAAATTTCTTATGCTGAACTGGACCGGCTGAGCGACCGTTTCGCCGCCGTGCTGCACGGCGCCGGCGTGCGCAAGGGCGATGCCGTGGGCGTGTTCCTGCCCAGCTGTCCGCAATTCTTCATCGCTTTCCACGCCATTCTGAAGCTCGGCGCCATCCATGCGCCGATCAATCCGATGTTCCGCGAATCGGAGCTGGTCTACGAGCTGAACGACACCGGCGCGCGCGTGCTCATCGCCCAGGACATCCTGCTGCCGGTGGTGGACGCGGCGCGCGGCCAGACCGGCCTGACGCATGTGTTCGCCACGGCCGTCTCGGCCTTCCTGCCCGAGGCGCCATTCGGCCCCGTGCCCGCCGGCCTCGACGCGCCGCTGGCCGACCTGCCGGCGGGCGTCGTCGACTTCATGGCCGCCATGGCCGCTGAAACCGGCGCGCCGCCCGTCGTGGACGTCAGCCTGGATGACGTGGCGGCCCTCAACTACACCGGCGGCACCACCGGCCTGCCGAAGGGGTGCATCCACACCCAGCGCGACATGCTGTTCACCGGCGCCAGCATGTGCAGCATCACCGCGAGCATCGGCGCGGATGACGTCATCATCAATTTCTGGCCGGTGTTCTGGATCGCTGGCGAGGACGTGGGCATCATCGCGCCGCTGGTCGCCGGCGCCACCTGTGTGCTGATGGCTCGCTGGGACGCCGCCGCCTGGATGGCCCAGGTGGCGCGTTACCGGGTCACCGTCTCGGCGATGGTGGTCGACAACGCCGTCGAGATCATGGAGCACCCGGACGCCGGCAAGCATGACCTGACCTCGTTGCGCGAGGCGGTGGTGGCCTCCTTCGTCAAGAAGCTCAACATTCCCTTCCGCGAACGCTGGCGCGCCCTGACGGGAACGACCCTGCGCGAAGCAGCCTGGGGCATGACCGAGACCCACTCGTTCGACACCTTCACGCGCGGTTTCCAGGCCGGCAATTTCGACCTGAACGCCCGCCAGGTGTTCTGCGGCCTGCCAACCGGCGCCACGGATTTCAAGATCCTGGAGTTCGGCAGCGAACGGCTGATCCCGCTGGGGGAGGAGGGCGAATTGTGTGTGCGCACGCCGTCGCTGCTCAAGGGCTACTGGAACAGCCCCGGCGGCACGGCCGGGGAGATCAAAAACGGCTGGCTGCGCACCGGCGACCTCGGCATGATTACCGAGGAAGGCTTCATCCTGTTCCTCGGCCGGCGCAAGGAGATGCTCAAGGTCAAGGGCATGAGCGTATTCCCGGCGGAGATCGAGGCGGTGCTCGGCCAGCACCCGTCGGTGACCGGCAGCGGCGTCATCGGCCGTGAAGACCCGGACAAGGGCCAGGTGCCGGTCGCCTTCGTCATGGTGAAGCCGGAGGATGGCGTCGAGGCCACCGACGTGCTGGCCTTCTGCCGCGAGCGCCTCGCCGTCTATAAATTGCCGGAAGTGCGGGTGGTTGAGGCGTTGCCGATGACCGCCACCGGCAAGGTGAAGAAAGAGGAGCTGGCGAAGCAGTTTCTCTGACGCCAGGGCGCCAAGCTGCGCCGGCGGCCCACGCCCACGCAACCGGGGCGGCCCGTTTGACCAGCGCGCGATGTTCCCAC
Source organism: Camelimonas lactis (assembly GCF_004342915.1). Classification (GTDB taxonomy): domain Bacteria; phylum Pseudomonadota; class Alphaproteobacteria; order Rhizobiales; family Beijerinckiaceae; genus Camelimonas; species Camelimonas lactis. The sequence goes on along the minus strand of NZ_SLWL01000015.1, from coordinate 72,547 downwards.
CCATCGCGCTGGCGTCATGAAGGCCGCCGGGCAATAAAAAACCGCCGGGGGACCGGCGGTTTTTTCGTGATCCGGGTTTGCGCCGAAATCTTACTTCTTCTCGCCCGCCTTCGGGTTCAGCAGCTTGCATTCGCTCTCGCTCGCCGGGATGAAGACTTCTTCGGCCGGATACTTCTTCACCAGCGTCAGCAGGTCATCCTTGTTCTTCATATCTTCCGGCTTCTTCACGGTCGCGTAATACATGTCGCGCATCAGGCGGCCATCGGCGCGGATTTTGGCGTCCTTGGTGAAGAAGTCGTTGACCGGCATTTCCTTCATCTTTGCCAGCACGGCCTTGTTCTCCGTCGTGCCGGCGGCCTTCACTGCCTTGAGGTAGTGGGACACGGCGCTGTAGACATTGGCCTGCGGGTCGGCGGGCATCTTGCCGAATTTCGCCTTGAAGCGCTCCGCGAACTTCGCCGCCTCCGGCGACTCGGTCCAGTGATAGCTGAGCACGGCGGGCATGCCTGCGGTGGCCTTGTTGCCGAGGCCATAGACATCGACGGTGGTCAGCGAAAACGGAACGAACTGCTGGCCATTGGCGTTGACGCCGAATTCATCGGCCTGCTTGATGCCGTTGATGAGGTCTGCGCCGCCGCCGATATGGGCGATGTTCTTCGCGCCGGAATTCTGCGCCTGCAACAGGAACGAGCTGAAGTCCGCCGTGTTCAGCGGGAAGCGCACGGCGCCGAGGAACTTGCCGCCGTTCTTCTCGATGATCTTTTTCGAGTCAGCCTCGATGGAATGGCCGGCGGTATAGTCGACGGTCATGAAGTACCAGGTGTTGCGCCCGGGCGTGGCGCCGCCCTTCACCGTCAGGTTGGCGACGGCGTAGCCATCGTTGGCCCACTGCATGCCGTTGGGCGAGCAGTTCTTGCCGGAGATGTCGCGGCTGGAGGCCATGGAGACGACGAGGATCTTGTCCTTCTCCTCGGCCAGCTTCTGCACGGCCAGGGCGACGCCGGACGAGTAGATGTCGAACACCGCGCCGACGCCGTCGACGTCGAACCATTTGCGGGCGATCGAGGCGCCGACGTCCGGCTTGTGCATGTGATCGGCCGCCAATACCTCGATCGGCTTGTCGAACAGCTTGCCGCCGAAATCCTCGACCGCCATGCGGGCCGCCACGACCGAGCCTTCGCCGGTGATGGTGGAGTAGACCGAAGCGCGGTCATTGAGAACGCCGATTTTGACCGGGCCCCGATCAGCGGCGACCGCGCCGGCGCTCCAGATGACGCCAAGGGCCGTCGCGGCCAAAAGACTCTTGTATGCAGTTTTCATCACGCCGTCCTCCCCCATGGCGCGCAGGTCCCCGACCGTGCGCCGCCCGCCGGATGATCTCCGGAACCGGTTTTTAACGTTGTCTGGCGATGGCCCAACCCGGGAAGGTTGTCGCCTGGCCGCGCCTTGCCAGCGAGTTTCCACGCGCAGAAATAAATGTCAACTCGTTGATACTAATTGACGGCTGTTCCGTTTCCGGCCGAAGGTCGGGAATCGGGCGCCGGCTGGCCTGGCACGATCACCGGGCGGACGTCGTCGCCAACCTGGGCGGCGGCGGCCTGGGCGGCGCGGCGCAGGGCGGCGTAGAGCAGGCAGGCCAGCATGAACGGCGCCAGGGAAAATAGCGAAAGGCCGCCGCCGCCGTTGGCCCGCCAGCCGATCCACAGCAGGTTGGCGACGGCGATGCCCAGACAGATCCACGCCGGCCCGCGTGGAAACGCATGCACGGGCGCGCCATTGACGGGACGAAAACCGTGAACGCCGCGAAATCCGGCGACGTTATATACGTAATAGCGGCCCGCCGCGCCCACATGGATATGGGCGGCGATTTCCGGCTCGGCGCGGATATTGGCGAGTGTCGTGGTGACGCCGTTCGGGTCGATCACATCGACGGCGGCGTAATGGGCGGCGCGGCCCGCCGTCGCGGGACGGCGCGCCTCGACCGCATCCACGGTGCCGTCAATGTCTCCAAGCTTCATCGTTCCTCACCCAGCTTTTACTTCTGCGCCCTGGGGCCCATTGGGCCCTGGATCGGGGGGCGGCGTTGCGGCGAAAGCCCGTCCGCCCATCGTGTTTCCGCGCCGTCCCGCGCCGGCTGCCGGAACCGGCGCGCCCGGCGCCCCCCGATCGTCGGGAATGCGCGCTCTTGCGTCGCAGCCCAAGCCATGGCCCGATGTGGTTCTCGCTGCGCGCCGCAAAACCGTCAACAGCGGGTGTGAGAAATCGGGCTGCACATGCAATGGAGCGACACAGATGTTCGACGCCAGGCAAATCCTTGACGCCCTCGTCGGCGCCGCGGCTATCAATCCCCAAAGTGGCCAGTCCGGCCAGCCCGACGCCCCCGGCCGGCAGCAGGGCGGCGGCCTTGGCGACATTCTCGGGCAGCTGACCGGCGGTCAGGCGGCCGGCGCCAATCAGCAGGCTGGCGGCAATGCGGGCGGGTTGGGCGGCCTGCTTGGCAAGGTGCTCGGTGGCGGGCAAGGGGGCGCGGCCGGCGGCCCATCCGGCGGCGGGGGGCTTGGCGATCTGCTTGGCGGCTTGCTGGGCGGCAGGGGCGGCCCGCCCGACGCGTCGCAGGCGGGCGGGCAGGGCGCAGGCCAGCAGGGAGAGGGTCAGCAAGGGGGCGGTCTTGCCGGCTCGTTGCAGGACGCGGTCACCCGCATGGCCGGGCCGCAGGCCGGGGGGCTGCTGCGCCAGGCCATCGATTTCGCGCAAACGCCGAAAGGCGCCGCCATTCTCGCCGGCCTCGCCGGGCTGATGCTGAACAAGGCCGGCCGCACCGTTTCGGGCCGGGCGGCGCAACTGGGCGGCGCGGCGCTGGTCGGCGGGCTGACTTACAAGGCCATGCAGGAATGGCAGGCCGGCTCCAGCCCGGCGCAGACGCAGGCCAGCACGCCCACGCCAGCCCCCGCTGGCTCCGGCTTCGAGGCCGCCAGCCAGACCCATGACGGGGCGCTGGCGCTGGTGCAGGCGATGATCGCCGCCGCCGCCGCCGACGGCCGGGTCGATGACGCGGAGCGGGCCAAGATCACCGGCGCCCTGGGGCCCGCCCTGCCGCACGACGCGGTGGAGTTCCTGAACGCCGCCTTCGCCAATCCGTTGTCGCCGGAACAACTGGCCGATCTGGCGGCCAGCCCGGAACATGCGGCGCAAATCTATGAAGCGGCGCGTTTGACCGTCGATCCCGACACGCCGGCCGAGCAGGATTTTCTGGGACGGCTCAAGAACAGCCTTGGCCTCGATGCGGGGCTGGTCGCTCATCTTGACGCCGCCGCGCTGAGCGCCCGCGCCTGATCGCCAGACGCGCCAGCGGCCGCGCCAGACCCGGCCGCACTGGCGCGCCCTCCGCCACGCGCCCTGCCTGATCACGCGACGGATCGTTCGGTCCGGGAGCGCTTTCTGGCGTGAGCGATGGGTGTCGGCCACGATGATGACGCAATATCCGTTCACCGGCTTTACCGCCCAGGCCTGAAAGCCTGCCGTTTTCCACCCGCCCGCATTTCCGGAGCCCTGTCCCGCCCATGCTGCATCGCCGCACGTTTCTGACTGCCTCAGCCGCCACCGCCGCGCTGGCCGCGGCAGGTTTTCCGGTTGGCGCGCTGGCTGAGTCTGGCCTCAAACTCGGCGCCCCGGCGCCGTTCTCCTTCGAAGCGCTGAAGGCGCGGGCGAAGGCCCTGGCCGCGCAGCCTTACAAGGCCGCCCCGTCGCCGGATCCGGCCGTGCTCGACGCCATCGATTATGACGCGCACGGCAAGATCAAGTTCCGTCCGCAGGACGCCCTGTTCGCCGATGGGCCTGGCGCGTTTCCGGTGACTTTCTTCCACCTCGGCCGCTTCTTCCAGCGCCCGGTGCGGATGCGCGTGGTGAAGGACGGCAAGGCGCGGGAAATCATTTATGAGTCGCGCTATTTCGACATGCCGAAGGATTCCGTGGCGCGGAAGCTGAAGGAAAACTCCGGCTTCGCCGGTTTCCGCTTCCAGGAAAGCCGCTTCGGCGACCAGAAGGAAAAGCCCTGGCAAACCAATGACTGGGTCGCCTTCCTTGGCGCGTCCTATTTCCGGGCTATCGGCGGACTGTATCAGTATGGCCTCTCGGCGCGCGGCGTCGCTATCGATTCCGCAGTGGCCGGCAAAGGCGAGGAATTCCCGGACTTCACCGAGATCTATTTCCAGACGCCGACCAACGATGGCCCTACCGTGACCATTTTCGCCCTGCTGGAGGGCCCGTCCGTCACCGGCGCCTACCGTTTCGACATGACGCGCGGCAAGGACGACGTGGTGATGGACATCACCGCCTCCGTGAACGTGCGCCGGGCGGTGACGCGCCTTGGCCTCGCGCCGCTGACCTCCATGTACTGGTTCTCCGAGACCGCCAAGCCGACCATGGCCGACTGGCGGCCGGAGGTGCACGATTCCGATGGCCTCGCCATGTGGACGGGAGCCGGCGAGCGCATCTGGCGGCCGCTCAACAATCCGCCCTACATCACCGCGTCGGCCTTTTCCGACGACAATCCGCGCGGTTTCGGCCTGATGCAGCGCGACCGCAATGTCGATCATTACCTCGACGGCGTGCGTTACGAGCGGCGGCCCAGCGCCTGGGTCGAGCCCATCGGCGGCTGGGGCAAGGGCGCGGTGGAGCTGGTGGAACTGACCACGGACGACGAGATCCACGACAATATCGTCGCCATGTGGACGCCAGCCGCGCCGGCAACGCCGGGCCAGACCCATGACATCCGTTATCGTCTGTACTGGGTGAACGGCGACCCCTTCTTCCCGGACAGCCTGGCGAAATGCGTCGCCACCCGCCTCGGCAATGGCGGCGTGCCCGGCCAGCCGCGCCCGAAAGGCGTGCGCAAGTTCATGGTCGAGTTTCTCGGCGGGCCGCTGAAGGATCTGAAGTTTGGCGAAAAGCCGGAGGTCGTGCTCAGCGCCTCGCGCGGCAAGTTCTCCTACATCTTTACCGAGGCGGTGCCGGACGAGATTCCCGGCCACTGGCGCGCCCAGTTCGACTTCTCCGCCGAGGGCGCGGAGCCGGTGGACCTGCGCTGCTACCTGCGCCTTGGCGACAAGGTGCTGACCGAGACCTGGCTGTTCCAGTATTTCCCCAACCGTGGGTGATTGACCGGCCGGATCGTTCTTCTTACACCCGGAAGCTTTGGTGCATCCGGGTGTAACTGAAATGAAAAAACAACCACGTTTTTCCGAGGAAGTGTGCGCCAGGCTTGGTAATTATGTTTACCGCCTTATTGACCCTCGTAACGGTGAAACGTTTTATATAGGAAAGGGGCGCAACAACCGTGTGTTTGACCACGCCGCTGGCGTGACCGCGGTGAACACAGCGGACCTGGTGCCGGATGACGACCTCCCGGATAGCGGCGGTCCAAAGCCACAACCCAAACTGGAGCGCATCAGGGCCATCCTCAACGCCGGTTTGGAGGTCGTGCACGTCATTCACCGTCACGAGCTGGATAACAAATCAGTTTTTGAAGTCGAAGCTGCTCTGATCGACGCTTTCCCCGGGCTGACCAATATCGCCGGCGGCCACGGCAGCGGCGACCGGGGCCCGATGCACTACCAGGAGATCATCGACAAATTCAGTTTGCCCGTCCTGGAAGATGAGCCGCCGCACAAGCTTGTCCTGATCAATATCAACAAGCTGGAGAACCGGAGCGATAGCGCCGAAATATATCGCCTGGCGCGTTATTGCTGGCGCATTGCGCCGGCGCGGGCGGAGCGCGCGGACTATGTTCTTGCCGTGGTGCGCGGCGTCGTGGTCGGAGCCTTCCGCCCCCATGCCTGGATGAGCGCCACCAAGGAAAATTTTCCAGAAATCCCCTATGCCGACAATACGGAAGCCCACCGGTTTGGCTTTTCCGGGGAGTCGGCAGCCGCCGATATATGGGATCGATACGTGGGGCCGCGTGGAAAACGGGTGGTGAACCCGGCGCTTCGCCACAGCCAGAATCCTGTCCGGTACTGGAAATGCTGAGGCCATGGGCGGCGCGGGGGGCACGATCGGTCCCAAGCGAATTGTAATATTGGAACGTTGCATTAAAAGGCGTTATGCTGGGGTTCAAGCTGGCCCGGCATGAGCCGTGGACGATCATACGCACAGGCGGAAGCATGAGCGGGAATGCGCTGGCCCGTGAGGGGCAAGCAGGGAAGGGGCGCGTCGACGCGCGGGGCGCGGCGACCCATGCGCACGACCATGGCCACGCCCATTCGCACGCTTCCCATTCGCACGCGCCTGCCTTCGCTGGTAATCTGCCGCAACAGCCAGGCTTCTCACTGATGCGGACATCGCTGGGCGAGCGGCTGCTGCTGGCGACGGGGTTGTCGGCGCTGCTGTGGGTCGCTATCGCCGGAGTGTTGTGGTCATGAACGCGCCGGCTGCCCAATCCGTTTCTCCCGCGCCGCAACAGGGCGGGCGTCCGTCGCCGCCCGCGCTGCGTTTTGACAACGTGACGCTTGGTTATGACCGGCACCCGGCGGTGCATCACCTGCACCTGGACATCGCGCCAGGATCGCTCACCGCCATCGTTGGCCCCAACGGCGCTGGCAAATCGACGCTGCTCAAGGCGGCGGCGGGGCTGATCCGCCCGCTCGACGGCGTTATCCAGCGCGGCGTTCCGGCGCGGCGGATCGCTTACCTGCCCCAGGCGGCGGCGCTGGACAACAGTTTCCCCCTCACGGTCTATGATCTGGTCGCCATGGGATTGTGGGAGCGGTGCGGCCTGTTCGGACGCATCGGCCAACGCCACGCGCCGCGCATCGCCGAGGCCCTGCGCGCCGTCGGGCTCACCGGCCTGGAGAGGCGGCCCATTGGGGCGCTCTCGGGCGGCCAGCTGCAGCGCGCCCTGTTCGCCAGGCTGTTGCTGCAGGACGCCGCGCTGATCCTGCTGGACGAGCCGTTCAACGCCCTCGACGCCGCCACCGTCGCTGACCTGACCGCCCTGATTCACCGCTGGCGCGACGAGGGCCGCACCGTGCTCGCCGCCTTGCATGATCTGGAGCTGGTGCGCGCGTCATTTCCGCAGACCCTGCTGCTGGCGCGCGAACTGATCGCCTGTGGGCCGACAGACGTGGTGCTGACCGACGCCAATCTGGCGCGGGCGCGCCGCATGAGCGAAGCGCCCGATCCGCACGCCGCGCCCTGCGTTCGCGCCGCCTGACCTGTACGAAGCGCAACCGACGCGCCAGACCCGGATAACCTCTTTCCATGCACGCCATCTACGCCTGGCTGATCGGGCCGTTCGTCGAATTCGACTTCCTGCGCCGGGCGCTGGTGGGGGCGCTGGCCCTGTCGCTGTCCGGCGCGCCGGTCGGCGTGTTTCTGATGCTGCGCCGCATGAGCCTGACCGGCGACGCCATGGCGCACGCCATCCTGCCGGGCGCCGCCATCGGTTACCTGCTCTATGGGCTGTCGCTGCCGGCGATGACCTTCGGCGGTCTTGCCGCCGGCTTTGTCGTGGCGCTGCTGGCCGGCGCGGTGGCGCGGCTCACCCAGTTGCGCGAGGACGCCTCCATGGCGGCGTTTTATCTGCTGTCGCTGGCGCTCGGCGTCACCATCGTCTCGCTGCGCGGCTCCAACGTCGACCTGCTGCACGTGCTGTTCGGCTCGGTGCTGGCGCTGGACGACGCCACGCTGATCCTGCTCGGCGCCGTCGCCGTCATCACCCTGTTTTCCCTGGCGGCGCTGTGGCGGCCGCTGGTAGTGGAATGCGTCGATCCGGGCTTTTTGCGCTCGGTCAGTCGCGCCGGCGCGCCGACGCACCTGATTTTCCTTGTGCTGCTGGTGCTCAATCTGGTGGCCGGGTTCCATGCGCTGGGCACCCTGCTGGCGGTGGGCGTCATCGTGCTGCCGGCGGTTTCGGCCCGCTTCTGGGCGCGTCAGGTCACCGGCATGGCCGGCGTCGCCATTATCGTGGCGGCGCTGTCGGGATGGCTGGGCCTGGCGTTGTCCTACCACCACGGCCTGCCGGCGGGGCCCGCGATCATCCTGGTCGCTGGAGGCATCTACGTGCTGTCGCTGCTCCTTGGCCGCGTGGGCGGACTGGTGTGGCGGGCGCTGCCCGGGCGGCACCTCGAAGCATGACGGGCGCCTGGAATATGGTCGCCCCCTGGAACATGGCTGCCTCCCGGACGCCGGGGCTTTCACTTTTGCCACGCTGACCAATATATCTGTGTCAGCCAATCAGGGAGCGGCGCGCCGGTAGCTGGCGCATCCTGCTCCTTATCCTGTCAGCGCAACGCCGCTGCGGCGCAGGGTTGCCCTTGCGCCAGAGCCATTTCCGGAGGCCACCATGCCAGACATGCCCGAGACGAATACAGGCGCCGATGCGTCCGGCAAGATTCCCGTCACCGTGCTCACCGGCTACCTTGGCGCTGGCAAGACGACCCTGCTCAACCGCATCCTCAGCGAGCCGCACGGCAAGAAGTTCGCCGTCATCGTCAACGAGTTCGGCGAAGTCGGCATCGACAACGACCTCGTCGTCGGCGCCGACGAGGAAGTGTTCGAGATGAACAACGGCTGCGTCTGCTGCACCGTGCGCGGCGACCTGATCCGCATCATCGACGGGCTGATGAAGCGCAAGGGCGGCTTCGACGGCATCATCGTCGAAACCACCGGCTTGGCCGATCCCGCCCCGGTGGCGCAGACCTTCTTCATGGACCAGGACGTGCAGGAACGCACCCGTCTTGACGCGGTGGTGACGGTGGTGGACGCCAAATGGCTGACCCAGCGCCTGAAGGACGCGCCGGAAGCGCATAACCAGATTGCCTTCGCCGACGTGCTGATCCTCAACAAGACCGATCTGGTGACGCCCGAGGAGCTGGCCGGGGTGGAGGCGCAGGTGCGCGCCATCAATCCTTACGCCCGGCTGCACCGCACGCAGAACGCAAAAGTCGCCATCGACGACGTGCTCGGCCGCAACGCCTTTGATCTCGACCGCATCATGGAGCTGGAGCCGGATTTCCTGGAGGAGGGCCATCACGCCCACCACGACAGCGACATCCAGTCCGTGGCGGTGACCGTGGACGGCGACGTCGATCCGGACAAATTCCTGCCCTGGCTCAATGATTACGCCCAGCGCGAGGGCGCCAACCTGTTGCGCTCCAAGGGCATCCTGGCCTTCCGCGGCGAGCCGAAACGCTTCGTCTTCCAGGGCGTGCACATGATGCTGGATGGCGATTTGCAGCGCGACTGGCGCCCGGATGAGAAGCGCACGTCGAAGATCGTGATGATCGGTCGTGATCTGGATCGGGAAGCCATTGAAAAGGCGTTCCGCGCCTGCGCCGTTTGATTGTTGGTGACGCCATGACCTCTGCCGCCCCGAACGCCACGGCCACTGGCGCCGTGACTTCCCTGCTCGACCATGTGCGGCCGCTCGATGCGGGCGCGCATGTGACCGGCGCCGCCTTCGCCGGCGATATGGCGATGCTGGCCCTCGGCGATGGCTGCGTGCTGCTGTGTGACGCCGCTGGCGAGCGGCGCGTCGACGTCCACCCCGGCGGCGCGGTGCTGGCCGCCGTTGGCGCCGGCGACCAGTTTGTCACCGGTGGAGACGACGGGCGCGTCGTCGTCACGCATGTGAATGGCGAAACCCGCGCCATTTCCGATGAGAAGGGTCGCTGGATCGACGCGGTGGCCGCCAGCGGCGGGGCCATCGCCTGGAGCTGCGGCAAGCAGGTGGCGGCGCGCGACGCCAAAGGGAACGTGCGCCGGATGGAGGCGCCCTCAAGCGTGCGCGGCATCGCCTTCGCGCCAAAAGGCTACCGGCTTGGCCTTGCCCATTACAACGGCGCCAGCCTGTGGTTCCCCAACACGGACGCTGCGCCGGAGGCGCTATTCTGGAAAGGCTCGCACCTCGACGCCAGCTTCTCGCCGGACGGCCGCTTCTTCATCACCTCCATGCAGGAGAACATGCTGCATGGCTGGCGGCTCGCCGACAAAAAGGACATGCGCATGTCCGGTTATCCGGCCAAGCCGCGCTCCCTGTCCTGGTCAAATGACGGACTGTGGATGGCGTCGTCCGGCGCTGACGCCGCCATCATCTGGCCGTTCGAGGCCAAGGACGGTCCCATGGGCAAGGCGCCGCGCGAATGCGGCGTGCGCCCTGCGAAGGTGACCCAGGTCGCCTTTCATCCACGGGCGCTGATCATCGCGATTGGCTACGATGACGGCGCGGTGATGCTGGTGCGGCTGACTGACAATTCCGAACTGATGGCGCGCATGCCGGCCCCCGGCGGCCCGGTGACGGCGATGGCCTGGGACGCCAAAGGCAAGCGGATGGTGTTTGGAACCGCCGATGGCGCCGGCGGCCTGCTGACCCTGCCGGTTTGATCGGGCGTCGCCATGGCCATGTCGTGGTTCAGCAGGAAGCCGGCGGCGGATCGCGCCGTGAGCGATCGCATCCGCGCGTGGGCGGCGACGGTTTGCGGCGACGCTCCCGAAACGCGGTTTTCGGTGAACGAGATCATCTGTCGCGATCCCTCCTGCCCGGGGACGGAGACGGTGATCCTGGTGATGGCGCCGGGCGCGAAAACCCGGGCGCTGAAGATCGCCCGCCCGATGGCGGAGGTGACAGAACAGGACGTTCTTCAGGCTGTCGCGGACAGCGTGTGAAAAGGGAGGCGGGGATGGTTGATCTGCCGGCGGACTGGACGGCGCCGCCGTTTCCCCCGCGCCAGGCGCTGGGAGGGCAATGGACGCGGCTGGAGCCGCTTGATCTCCAGCGGCACGGCGATGATCTGGCGGCGGCGTTTCGCGGCGCCGAGGCGGTCTGGACCTGGCTGCCGCCCCTGGCCCCAGCCGATGACGCCGGCCTGCGCGCCATCGTCGCCGACGTGGCGGCGCGCCCTGGCATATTGCCCTACGCCGTTGTGGAGCGGCTTTCAGGCCGGGCGGGCGGTTTTCTGACCATCATGGAAATCCGGCCCGCCGATGGCGTGGCTGAAATCGGTTATGTGGCGTTCGCGCCGGGCCTGCAGAGAACGCGCGAGGCGACGGAGGCGGTGTTCCTTTTGCTGCGCCAACTGTTCGCCGCCGGCTACCGCCGGGTGGAATGGAAGTGCGACAATGACAACGCCCCGTCGCGCCGGGCGGCCGGGCGCTTCGGTTTCCAGTACGAGGGCCTGTTTCGCCAGCATATGGCTCGCAAGGGCCGCAACCGCGACACCGCCTGGTTCGCCATGCTCGATCATGAATGGCCGGCATGTGAGCGCATGTTCGCCGCCTGGCTGGCGCCGGAGAATTTCGACGGCGCGGGACGGCAACGGACGTCGCTGCGCCAGGGCCATCCCGGCGCTGCATGAATCGCTCTGGCGATGGTGATCGGCAAATCCAACTTGTTGAACAGGGAGGGGCGATTCGCCTGAGCCAGCTTCGGCAGGACGCGGTGATGTTGGCGGATGCGCGGCGACGCCGTTTTTTTTGGCGAATTCCGACGCTTCACCAGCAGATTACTTCATGGCCATTAGTGGTATGGCCACGGGCCGCAAAAATCATCTATCCTCAGCGAGTATTCGGCGCCGGGCGCATCAGATGATATCCGCGCCGGCCCGCGGGGCGCGTCGGAGCAGGGAGGACATGAGTATGATTGAAGCCGGGAAGCACGATCCGGAAAATTCGTTCGCCAGGGCGGCGGCGCGACCTCGCGCCGTCATGAGAGCGCTGGCGCTGGGAACGGTCGCCCTTGCCGCCGTCTGGAGCCATGCCGCTGGCGCCCAGGGCGGGCCTGCCCTGCCGGACCCGGCGACGACCGATCCGGTGAAGCTCGGCTGGATGCAGGGCTCGCCGCCGCCGAAGGACAAGACGATCCGCGCTTCCGACGGCAGCATGCTGAAATTCCCGCAGATCCGCTGGTCGTTCAATCATATGCGCGAGCTGCTGCCGACGCGCGGCGTGCGCCATGCGGAAACGCCTTCCCAACTGCCGTCGCAGCCGGCCGAACTGGACGGCCTGGCGTTCAGGACCATGACCGGCGCCGACATGACGTGGAAGGAGATGCTGGCGAACACCTACACCGACAGCATTCTGGTGATGCATGACGGCAAGGTGATTTACGAGCGCTACTTCGGCGCCGCCGCGCCGCACCGGCCGCACCAGGCCATGTCGGTCACCAAATCATTCGTCGGCACGCTGGCGGCCATGCTGGCGGCGCAAGGCAAGCTCGACCCGCAGGCGCCTGTCACCAAATATGTGCCAGAGTTGAAGGATTCAGCCTATGGCGACGCCACGGTGCGCGACGTCATGGATATGCGCATCGGCGTCAAATACACCGAGAATTACGCCGATCCGACGTCGAGCATCTGGGACTACGCCCGGGCCGGCGGCATCCTGCCGCGCCCCCCCGGTTACAAGGGGCCGGACAATTTCGCCGAATTCCTTGCGGCGTTACCCAAGGAAGGGCCGCACGGCAAGGACTTCGCCTACAAGACCAGCAATGCGGAGGTGCTGGCGTGGATCGTGCGGCGCGCCGGCGGCAAGTCGCTGGCGGAATTGCTGCGCGAGCAGATCTGGGAGCCGATGGGCGCCGATGACGACGCCTATTTCCTGATGGACCCGGCCGGCGATGAGTCTGGCGGCGGCGGCCTGAACGCCACCCTGCGCGACATGGCCCGTTTCGGCGAACTGATGCGCAACGACGGCAAGATTGGCGATCGCCAGGTGATTCCGGCCAGCGTCGTCGCGGATATCCGCAACGGCGGCGACCGCGAAGCTTTCGCGGCGGCCGGCTACAAGACGCTGCCCGGCTGGTCCTATCGCGACATGTGGTGGGTGACCGATAACGCCAACAAGGCCTTCATGGCGCGCGGCATCCATGGCCAGTCGATTTATGTGGATCCGGCGGCGAAGATGGTGATCGTCCGCTTCGCTTCCCATCCCATCGCCGCCAACGCCGCCAACGATCCCCTGACCCTGCCGGCCTTCGCCGCCATGGCGGCGCATCTGATGAAGCAGAAACCCTGATCCAGGCGTGATGAGGGCGTAAAGCGCCTGACGGCGGGCCAGCCCCGCCGTCAGGCCAGCAGGCTGTCAGCCGCCGTTTGCATGATGCGAACGCTCAGGTTAGAGCAGTTCCAGTCGGTGCACGTGCTTCGGGGCAGCCGGAGTTGCGGGCGCGTGTCGGTCGACGGCGGATTCTCCATTGCGGGCCGCCTTGCCGGAAACCGGTTCCTGGGAGAGCATCGCCACCATGACAGCAGGGAACGGCGCAACGCCGGGCGATGGCGAAACCGCCGGGCGGAAGGCCGCACATCTGGCTCGTCCTGACAACCGTCTCCGGGCTTTTGCCAAAGCCGTGTTGCCATCGCGGGCGCGCCACTGGCTGCGTCGGCGCCTGGCGCCCTATATCGCCGACAGCGCGCTGGTCCGCCGGCTGCTTGGCGCCGGCGGCGGAGCCTACCGTTATATCGCGCCGGCGCGGCCCGCCGATCTGGCGGATGTTCTGGCGAAGCCTGGTTTCCATATTCGCTTCTCGATCGTCACTCCCACGTGGAATACGCCGCCGGCCCTGCTGGAGGCGATGATCCGTTCCGTGCAGGCGCAGTGGTATCCGCACTGGCAGTTGATCCTCGCCGACGACGCCAGCCCGGCGCCGGAAACGCGCGCGGCGTTGGCGCAGATCGCCGATCCCCGCATCCAGGTGCTGTTCACGGAACAGAACGGCGGTATTTCCGTCGCCACCAACCGCGCCATCGCCGCGGCGACGGGCGATTACATCGTTTTTCTCGATCACGACGACGAACTGACAGTGGACTGCCTGTATGAACTGGCGCGGGCGATCCACGATACGGGCGCGGACTATCTGTATAGCGACGAGGACAAGCTCTCGCCGCGCGGCCGGCATTTCGAGCCGTTCTTCAAGCCGGACTGGTCGCCCGATACGCTGATGAGCATCATGTACACCTGCCACGTCAGTTGCGTGCGCAGGAGCCTGGTGGATGAGACGGGGCTGTTGCGGTCTGGGTTCGACGGCAGTCAGGACTGGGATCTGGTGCTGCGGATCGCCGAAAAGGCCCGGCGCATCGTGCATATTCCCCGGGTGCTGTATCACTGGCGCGTCAATCCAGGCTCGGCCGCCGGAGATCAGGACGCCAAGCCCTATGCGATCGAAGCCGGCAAACGGGCGCGGCAGGACGCGCTGGCGCGGCGCGGCATATCCGGCGAGCTGGAGCCGGTGCAGGAAGCGCGGGGCTTTTTCCGCGTGCGTCCGCATATGCAGGGCGCGCCGCTGATATCCATTATCATTCCCAGCAAGAACAACGGCCGGGTGCTCGGCGTGTGTCTGGAGTCCATCCGGGCGAAGTCCAGTTACCAGAATTTTCAGATTGTGGTGCTGGATAATGGATCGACAGACGCCGCCACCCTGGGGATGCTGGAAGAGGAGCGGCGCAGGGGCGTGAAGGTTATCCGCCACGACGCGCCCTTCAACTATTCGGAACTGAACAATATTGGCGCGCGCCATTCCGATGGCGAATTGTTGCTGTTCCTCAATGACGACACCGAGGTCATCACTCCTGACTGGCTGGAGCGCATGGCCGGTTTCGCGCAACTGCCGCACATTGGCGCGGTTGGCGCCAAATTGTTGTACCCGCAGACGGGCGGCGTGCAGCATGTGGGCGTGATCAATTCGGCGGTCGGGCCAGTCCACGCGCTGTTGCATGAACGCGCCGACAGGCCGGGCTACTTCCTGCGCAACCTGCTGGAGTATAACTGGCTTGCGGTTACAGGCGCCTGTCTGATGATGTCGCGGACGAAGTTCGACGAGATCGGCGGCTTCAACGAGGACTTTCCGGTCGCCTATAACGATATTGATCTTTGTCTCCGGCTTTACGAAGCGGGATATTTCAATGTTGTCGCAACGGCAGCCCGACTGTTTCACCATGAGTCGATTAGCCGGGGCGATGATCTGATGGATCCGGCCAAGCGCAGGCGCCTCGACGCGGATCGGGAAAAACTCTACGAGGCGCATCCGGACTTCCGCCGCCGGGATCCGTTTTACAACCCGAACCTCAACCCGATCGGGTCGCATTTTGAACTCGCCGGTTGATGTATATGTCCGGTGAGCGGGTTCTGCTTCGGTTTCCGGACGTTTATCGGCGCAAGCAATAAAGAAAAAGCTGGGCTTGTGCTGTACGGCTTCAGGCCAGGCTAATGCTGTGAGGACGCGCAATCGTGGGGATGTTTTGTCAGCAGCGCCATTGCGCGCACTTCTGGCCATGATTTCATGACCGGCCCAACCTCCGCCAACGCCGGCATGACCGGCCGCCTCTGGCTGCTGATATTGCTGATGTCCGCCCTGTGGGGCGGCGGCTTCATGTTTATCAAGTTCGCTCTCACGGGTTTCGCGCCGTTCAGCGTGGTGGCCGGACGGGTGGGGGTGGCCGCGCTTGCGCTTGGTCTCATCGTGGCGGTGGGACGGCAGCGCCTGCCGCGTCAGGCGAAGGTCTGGCGGGCGTTCTTCATCATGGGGGCGCTCAATAACCTGATCCCGTGGATGATGGTGGCGTGGGCGCAGACACAAATTCCCTCCAGCATGGCCGCCATTCTCAACGCGCCGACGCCGCTGCTGACCGCGGTGATGGCGCATCTGCTGACCGATGACGAAAAGCTGACGCCGCAGAGGTTCACCGGCGTTCTCGCCGGCATGCTGGGCGTTGCCCTGGTGGTGGGGCCGGGGGTGCTTTCCGGCATGGACAGCGCCGTGCTGGCCCAGGTCACCTGCCTGTCAGCGACCGTCAGCTATGCGGCCTCCGCCGTCTATGGCCGGGTGTTCCGCAGCATGGACGTGACCCCGGTGGTCGCCGCCTTTGGCCAGCAGCTGATGGTGGCCGTTGTCATTGTTCCATTGGCGCTCATCGTCGACCAGCCGTGGGCGCGGCCGGCGCCGGGAGCAGGGGCTGTCGCCGCGGTGCTGGCGCTGGGCGTGATCGCCACGGCGCTGCCCTATATCATTTTCTACCGGGTGCTGGCGGAGGCCGGGGCCACCAACCTGATGCTGGTGAACCTGCTGATCCCTGGGTGGGCGGTGGCGCTCGGGGCCATGGTGCTCGGCGAACGGCTGCCGCCCACGGCTTTCCTTGGCATGGCGATGGTTGGCCTGGGTTTGGCGGTGATCGACGGCCGGCTGTTTCCGGCGATCTGGCGCCGCCTGACGGGACGGGGCTGAGGCGGAGGCCGGATCAGTTTTCCGCCAGCTGTGAAAACGCGGCGACCACCTGTTCATAAACCGGACGCTTGAACGGGATGATCAGGCCTGGCAGGCTGTCCATTGGGGCCCAGCGCCATTCGCTGAACTCTGCCCTGTGGCCGCCTGCGGGATGGCGCACGTTGATCTCCGTCTCGTTGCCGGTGAAACGCAGGGCAAACCACTTCTGTTTCTGGCCGCGATATCGCCCCCGCCATGAGCGGCGCAGGATCTCCTGCGGCAGGTCGTAGCTGTACCAGTCCGGCGCTTCCGCAACCAGCTCGACGGAGCGAACGCTGGTTTCCTCATAAAGTTCGCGCAGCGCCGCCGGGTACGGCTCCTCCCCCTCGTCTATGCCGCCCTGGGGCATTTGCCAGGAATAGGCGGCGTTGACATGCTCCGGCCCCGCCTCGTTGCGCCTTCTGCCAACAAACACGTTGTTGTCGCGATTGAGCAGCATGACGCCGACGCACAGGCGATAGGGGAGTTTCAAAAAGCGCTTGTCGTCGTTCATTGCAGGCCTCGCCCGGGGGTAAAGTACTGGCAATCAGGCGATCGTGGTTATCCGGCCCAACCGGGCCGGGTCCATCCTGCGCCTTATGCTGCAGACCCGGAAGCGTTCCCGGGGGAGGTTGTTATGCCGGATGCAACCCCGCTCTGGCAATGGGCCGGCGGCAAGCGGGCCGCGTCGTGGCCATGCGGTGACTGCGGCGCGGAGCAGATGACGGGGCCATGCCTGCCCGGGGCGGAGCAGCGCGCCGCTTTCTGGCGGGCCGTCCTTCACGCTCGCCAGAAAAGCAATGTTTGCGTCTGTCCCGGAACTGGCGGGGAGAGCCGGGGCGACATGAAAAAGACCCCGGCGGATGCGCCGGGGCCCTTCATCTGTTCCTGTTTCTGTTCTTGCGAACGCCGCTTCAGTTGGCCTTTGCCTTCTGGGCGTCGGCTGGCCTTGCGACCGCCGCAGCGACCCGTCCGGTGCGAAGCAACTCCAGGGCGGCCTGCAATTGCTTGTCCTTGGCCGGGTCCGGCGGAATGTAGGCGGATGAACCAGACTGCTCCTCCGGCTCCTTGTCCTTGCTGGCCTTGTCTTTTGCGGCCTTGTCGGGAGCTGCCTTTGCGGCGTCGGGAGCAGCCTTGTCGTCCGGTTTCTTCTGGGCGGCGTCCTGCTGGTCCGCAGCCTTTTCCCTGTCGCGACGCTCGCCGGAAAGGTGCCCCTTCAGGCCGGCCTCGCCCTTGGTCTCGTCCTTGCCCTTCCACTCGTCGGGAATGTCCTGCAGCACCACCATGTCGGGGTCGATGCCCTTGGCCTGAATGGAGCGGCCGGATGGCGTGTAGTAGCGGGCGGTGGTGAGTCGCAGCGCGCCGTTGGAGCCGAGCGGAATAATGGTCTGCACAGAACCCTTGCCGAACGACCGGGTGCCGATCAACGTGGCGCGCTTGTGGTCCTGCAGGGCGCCGGCGACGATTTCCGCCGCCGAGGCCGAGCCGCCATTGATCAGCACAACCACCGGCTTGCCGTTGGTCAGGTCGCCGTTGCGGGCGCTGAAGCGCTGGGTTTCGTCGGCGTTGCGGCCACGGGTCGAGACGATCTCGCCCCGGTTCAGGAAGGCGTCGGAGACGTAAACCGCCTGATCGAGCAGGCCGCCGCGGTTGTTGCGCAGGTCAAGGACGTAGCCCTTGATCTTGTCGGCGCCGATTTCCTTGGTGGTCTTCTCGATGGCCGCCTTCACGTCGTCGAAGCTGTGCTCGATGAACTGGGTCAGGCGGATGTAGGCGATGTCGCCCTCGACGCGCGAACGCACCGAGCGGATCGAGATCATCTCGCGGGTCAGCGTCACCTGCAGCGGGTCCTTGCGGCCCGGGCGCTGGATGGTGAGCGTGACCTTGGTGTTGACCGGTCCGCGCATCTTGTCGACGGCCTGGTTCAGCGCCATGCCCTGCACCGCTTCGCCGTCGATCTTCGTGATGAGATCGTTGGTGAGGATGCCGGCGCGGGCGGCGGGGGTGTCGTCGATCGGCGTCACGACCTTGATCTGGCCGTCCTCCTGCGTCACCTCGATGCCGAGGCCGCCGAACTGGCCGCGCGTCTCCACCTGCATGTCCTTGAACGCCTTGGCGTCCATGTAACTGGAGTGCGGATCGAGCGATGAGAGCATGCCATTGATGGCCGACTCGATCATCTTGCTCTCGCTGGGCTTCTCGACGTAGTCGCTGCGGACCTTCTCAAAGACGTCGCCGAACAGGTTGAGCTGGCGGTAGATGTCTGGCGAGGCTGCAGTGGCGCTGGTTGTGGACATCAGCCGGGTCTGCGTCGCCACAAGCGACATGCCGACGCCCATCGCCACGCCGCAAACCAGAATGGAAATCTTTCGCATTATCCGCGAGCCTTTTCGCCTTGAGACGCGCCCTGGGACCTGGACCACCAGGGCGTGGGGTCGATCGCCCCGCCATCCTTACGGAATTCGATGTAGAGGGCGGGTCCTGGATGTGCATCCGCCCGTCCGCCCCCGGTTGCTTCTGCGTTGTCAGGCGTCCCCGTGTTGACCTTGCCCGCGTCGCCGGCGCCAGACTGCCCCATGATGGCGACAGGTTCGCCGGCCAGAACGAACTGGCCGAGACTGACGTTGATCCGCTCCATGCCGGCCAGCAACACATAGTATCCACCGCCCGCATTTATGATCAAGAGTTGGCCGAACGAGCGGAACGGGCCAGCAAACGACACCCAACCATCAGATGGCGCCGAAACAACGGCGCCGGGTTGCGCCGCGATGGTGATTCCCTGGGTCTTGCCGCCCGCCGGGTCCGGCGTTCCAAAGGAAACCACCTCTTTTCCGCCAACCGGCAGCGGCAACTGGCCGCGCGCGTCGACGAAGGCGATCTTGGGCTCAAGGCGGGCCGGGTCCTTGAAGGCCAGCGACGCCAGCTGGTCCCTGGCGTTCCGTAGGTCTTCCTCCGCCTTGCGCGCCGCTTCCGTGTTCCGTTGGGCGGCGCCCAGCTCCGCTTCCAGCCGGGCGATGAGACTTTTTAGGTCGGTCGCCTGTTTGGCCAGGGCCGCGGCCTGGTTGGTCTGGTCGGTGGTTTCCTGTTCGGCCCCGGCGAGGCGGGCCTGGCGGGCCTCGATCAGCGCCGTGAGGCGCCGGCGCTCCTCGACGATCGCCTCCATTTCCCTGAACAGGGTCTGTTTGTCCGCCTTGATGGCGTCGCCGAGCCGCACCAGTTCCGCCAGATCGCTGGCGAGGGCGCGGGTTTCCGAGCGCAGCTCCGGCAGCACGGCGCCCAGCAGAATCGAGGTGCGCACCGCCGTCAGCAGGTCATCAGGGCTGGCGAGCACCGCCGGCGGCGGACGCCGGCCGATGCGTTGCAACGCGGCCAGAACCTCGACGATGACGTCCTGCCGGCTCTGGAATGACTTGCGGATGGCCTCGGCGCTGTCGTTGAGGGTCGCGAGGCGTGATTCGAGCTCGGCGATGCGCTCTTCCGTCGCCTGCACCTTGCTGGTGGTGTTCAGCAGGGCGCCGTTGAGGCGGGCGCGGTCCAGCTTGATGGCGGCGATCTCCGCTTCCAGACGAATCCGCGCCTCCTCGCTGGAATGGAGGCGGGTTTCGATGGCTTTCAACTCGGCCTCCCGCGCGTCCTTCTCCGTCTGGCGGGCGTTGGCGCCAGGCCGCTGCTGCTGGGCCATGGCGACGCCGGCGGGGTGAATGGCGGCCAGCGTCGCAACCATGGCGCAGGCGATCGCGCTCTTCCTTGCGAAGCGCAAGGCGAGGGGCGCGCGGCGCGAATGGGGCGGGAACGCGGGATGAACCATGTCCAGGTATGCTCGGATCGTGTGCTCGGATGGTGTGCTCAGATGCTGGCCGCCTGGCTGACAGGTGCGCGACGCAACGTCTCACATTGACTGATATGACGGCGAGGTAAACGCAGCCTTTGCATCATCAACCATTTTGTTCCGCCGGAGGCGCCAGCCCGGCGCAGGTCGGGAGGCCCGGCGACAGCCGGCCGCCGCCGTTGCTGGCGACAATCAATGGCAAACAAGGCGACGAGGTGGCGCCGGACGGCGAAATGCGCCGCGTTCAGCTGCGATGATAGGGGTGGCCGTCAATAATGGTCATCATCCGGTAAACCTGCTCCAGCGCCAGCACCCGCACCAGCTGGTGCGGCAGGGTCATGGCGCCGAAGGACAGCACCAGCCGGGCCTGATCGCGCACCGACGGATCAAGGCCATCGGCGCCGCCGATGACGAAGCACACGTGTTCGGCGCCGCCGTCGCGCAGGGTGGCGAAGCGTCCGGCGACCGTCTCGCTGTCGAGGGCCGGGCCGCGCTCGTCAAAGACGATGAGGACGCCGCCCTGGGCCTTGCCGAGAATCGCCTGCGCTTCCTCTGCCTTGCGCCGGCCGGCGTCGGCGGCGCGGCTTTCGGGCAATTCCGTCACATGGACCGCGCTGACGCCGAGCGGTCGTCCCTGGGCCACGGCGCGCTGATGGTAGCGGTCCGCCAGCTCCCGCTCCGGGCCGGCCTTCATGCGGCCGATGCAGATCAGCGAGATTTTCAACGGCGGGGCTCCTGTCAGGCGCCAGCACGGCGGCCTTGCCGGAGGTTGGCCAGCGCCGCGCGCGTCCATTCCGGTGGAGCAGGGCGAAACCCGCTCCGCTGGATGGAAATTTTGCCCGCGGCGCGAGACGGCTGTGTCAGGAGGCGGTTCCGGCGGCCGGCGCGGCGCCCCACATCTTTTCCAGGTTGTAGAACACGCGGACCTCGGGGCGGAAAATGTGGATGATGA
Source organism: Camelimonas lactis (assembly GCF_004342915.1). GTDB lineage: Bacteria > Pseudomonadota > Alphaproteobacteria > Rhizobiales > Beijerinckiaceae > Camelimonas > Camelimonas lactis. The sequence goes on along the minus strand of NZ_SLWL01000015.1, from coordinate 51,538 downwards.
GATCGCCGGCGTCGACCAGCACCCAGTCGCAGGAGGGGAAGCCCTCGTCCTTGATGCCCTTGACGCCCGCCGCCTTCAGGTCCTCGATCAGCTTCTCGGCGATCGAGCCCACGTGACGGTTGGAGCGGCCGGAGGCGATGATCATGGCGTCGGCCAGCGACGTCTTGCCCGTCAGGTCGAGCTGAACGATGTCTTCCGCCTTCATCTCGTCAAGGCTGTGCAAGGCGACCGAGAGGACATTGGCGAGGGCGACGTCCGCGTTGACGTCTGCGGCCTGCGGTTCGGTGTCCGGAATGCGATTGGGCATATGGTAGCGCGCCTGGTCCCTTGCGTGAAAAACGGTGTCTGAAAACTTTCTCCACCATAGCCGTTACGTCATCCAGGTTCAACGGAGCGGCAGGGGCTTTCCGCAGGCCCGGGGCGCGCCGGTTTCGCCAGCAGGCGGCTGCCCGGCGCTGGCGCGCAGGGCCGTGGACGACAATGGCGAGCGGGGGCCGTGCAACAGCACCCAGGCCGGCGTTGGCGCGGTGGCCAGCCGCCTGGCCGCGGTTTCCGGCAGGCGGGCCGTGGCGAATGTGCGGGCGGCGACGGAGGCGGTGGCGGCCAGGGTCTGGCCCGGCCGGTCGATCACCGCCACCGGGATGCGGCGCATGATGTCGCGCCAGTGATGCCAGCGGTGCAGCGTCGCCATGCTGTCGCCGCCCATGATCCAGACGAAATGCACGCCAGGAAAGCGCCGTTGCAGCCAGACGATCGTATCGTGGCTGAACCTGGCGCCGATATCCTGCTCGAAACCGGTGACATGGTGGCGGGCGCGACCGGCGACCGCGCGGACCTGGGCGATGCGCGCGGCGATGGGTGGCAGGCCATTGACGTTCTTGAGCGGGTTGCCCGGCGTCACCAGCCACCAGATCCGGTCAAGCCCCAGCCGTTTCATCGCCTGATCGGCGACGAGGCGATGGGCGGCGTGCGGCGGGTTGAACGAACCGCCATAGAGGCCGATGCGCGCGCCGGGGGCGAGCGGCGGCAGACGCCAGCGGGCGATCATGCGGCGCGCGCCCGAACAAAATCGCGGGCGCCTGTGTTACATTCAAAGGGAGGTAGCCGACGCAAGGAGGTTGTCATGTTCATCCACGTCACAGATCCGGTCGACAATACCCGCATTTTGCTGAACGCGTCATGTGTGCTGATGGTGCGCGGCACGGTTCATGGCGGATCGGCCATCTACCTGTCCACAAGCGCGGCGCACCACCCGGACGTGCTGCTGGCCCGGGAGACGCCGGAAGAGATGCAGGCGTTGCTGACCGGCGAAGCGCCGGCGCGGACAATGGCGGAGACGCCGGTGGAAACGGCGCGCCCGGCGCATTAGGCGCTTGGCGGAGTGCACGCCGACCGGCGCGCAAAACGGTGCGCGCCGGCAGAGGTCGCAAGCCCCACTGCATCAGAACGACCCTGCCTGGAGCGCCCAGGCGAGGGCGCGCCTGCGTGGAGTGGTTTGCAAGCCTGGCGGCGGGAACCCAGCGGCAACTCAGGGGCGGGTCTGGCCAGCGCCGCGCACCTTGTACTTGAACGAGGTGAGCTGCTCCGCCCCCACCGGCCCGCGCGCGTGCATGCGCCCGGTGGCGATGCCGATTTCGCCGCCGAAACCGAACTCGCCGCCATCGGCGAACTGGGTCGAGGCGTTGTGCAGCACGATGGCCGAATCAACCTCATTGAGGAAACGCTCGGCCTTCCCGACGTTCTCCGTGATAATGCAGTCGGTGTGCTGGGAGCTCCAGGCGTTGATGTGCGCCAGGGCGCCGTCGAGGCCATCGACCAGACGCGCGGAGATGATCGCCTCCAGATATTCGGCGCCCCAGTCCGCGTCCGACACATCGGTGACCCGCGCGTCGACGGCGCGGATGTCGGCGTCGCCGCGCACCTCGCAGCCGGCGTCGAGCAGCATGGAGACCAGGGGGGCGAGCAGACGGCCGGCGCCGGCGCGGTCGATGAGCAGCGTCTCGGCGGCGCCGCAGATGCTGGTGCGGCGCATCTTGGAGTTCAGAACCACGGCGCGGGCCGTTTCCAGGTCGGCTTCGGCGTCGACATAGACGTGCACCAGCCCTTCCAGATGGGCGAACACCGGCACCCGGGCCTCGTTCTGCACCCGTTCCACCAGGCTTTTGCCGCCGCGCGGCACGATCACGTCGACAGCGCCGTTCAGGCCGCGCAGCATTTCGCCAACGGCGGCGCGGTCGCGGGTGGGCACCAGCTGCACGGCGTCGGCGGGGACGCCGGCGACCGCCAGCCCCTCCGACATGGCGCGGGCGATGGCGCTGGCCGAGCGGAAACTGTCCGAACCGGAGCGCAGGATGACGGCGTTGCCCGCCTTCAGGCTCAGCGCCGCCGCATCGGCGGTGACGTTGGGACGGCTTTCGAAAATGATGCCGATGACGCCGAGCGGCGTCGACACGCGCTGGATGATCAGGCCATTGGGCCGCTCAAAGGTGGCCAGCACCTTGCCGACCGGATCGGGCAGGGCGGCGATGGCGGCGACGCCGTCGGCGATGGCGTCGATGCGGGCCCCGTCCAGCGCCAGGCGGTCGATATAGGCCTCGGTCTGGCCATTGGCGCGCGCCTCGGCGATGTCGTCCGCGTTGGCGGCGAGAATGTCGGGGCTGGCGCGGCGAATGGCGTCCGCGGCGGCGACGAGCGCCGCCGTGCGGGTTTCAGCGCTGGCCAGGGCCAGTTCACGGCGGGCGACGACGGCGCGCCGCCCCATGTCCGCCATCAACGCAGCCACGTCCACGTCAGGCGCCGAAGCCGCACCCTCAGTCGCAACTGGCGTCGCCGGACCGCGAACAGAGCTGGCTGCGCTGGCGGTGTGGGCGAGATTGGCTGCGGTGCTCATGGATGCGCCTTTGCGTGTTGCTCAACAAACGTGCCTGCGCCGGACAGGCCGGCGTGATTGATTACGGTTATCATTATTGGCTGGCCGGTCAGCCAATACAAGGGGCGACCTGATGGAGCAGGGGGCCGGCCGCGCTGGCGGCGCTCCAGCGCCGCCCCGCCTCCGGCTGCGTCGTTTCAGTTCGCTTCGTCCCTGGCGGCCGCGGTCAGCACCAGCACGTCGCGGTGGATCATCTCGGCCCGGCCGGAATAGCCGACGATGGCGGCGATGTCGCCGCTGCCGTGCCCGGCGATGGCGCGGGCGTCGTCCGCGTCAAAGTTGCTCAGACCGCGCGCGACCACGGCGCCGGCCGGGTTTTTCACCAGCACCGGATCGCCGCGGAGGAAGTCGCCGTCCACGGCGGTGACGCCGGCGGGCAGCAGGCTCTTGCCCCGGCGTAGCGCCGCCACGGCGCCCTCGTCAATGGTGACCGCGCCGTTGGTTTCCAGCAGGCCGCTGATCCATTTCTTGCGGGCCCGCGCCGGGGTGGATCGCGACAGGAACCAGGTGGCCGGTCCGCCTTCGGCGATGCGGCGCAGCGGATACTCCACCAGGCCGGAGGCGATGATCATGTGGGCGCCGCCGTGGGTGGCGATCTTGCCGGCTTCGATCTTGGTGCGCATGCCGCCGCGTGAGAACTGGGAGGCGGCGCCGCCGGCCATGGCCTCGATCTCCGCCGTGATGCGCGGCACCACCGGAATGTGTTTCGCGGAAGGATCGGAGCCGGGCGGGGCGGTGTAGAGCCCGTCAATGTCGGAGAGCAGCACCAGCAGGTCGGCGTCGGCCATGGTGGCGACGCGGGCCGCCAGCCGGTCGTTGTCGCCATAGCGGATTTCGCTGGTGGCCACGGTGTCGTTCTCGTTGATGACGGGAACCGCCCGCCACTCCAGCAATTTGCCGACGGTGGCGCGGGCGTTGAGGTAACGGCGGCGCTCCTCGGTGTCCCACAGGGTCACCAGCACCTGACCGGCGGTGAGACCGCGCGCGCCCAGCGCTTCGGACCAGGTGCGGGCGAGGGCGATCTGGCCGACGGAGGCGGCGGCCTGGCTCTCCTCCAGCCGCAGCGGGCCGAGCGGCAGCTTCAGCACGGCGCGTCCCAGCGAAATCGAACCCGAAGACACCACCAGCACGTCCTTGCCGGCCTGGTGCAGGGCCGCGAGGTCATCGGCCAGGGCCGACAGCCATTGCTGGCGGACGCCACCGCGCTCGCGATCGACCAGAAGGGATGAGCCGACCTTCACGACAATGCGACGGAAGCGGTCCAGGGCGGGAATCTCGGTCATGGCTGTCAGTCGCCGTTATGCGCCGTTAAAATGCCTTCGCGAAAAAGCGGCTGCTGCCTTTCCTGAAGGGAATGTGTCGAACCTGAAGGAAGGGCCGCCCGCGCGCCCCGGATATGTCGGAGCCAGACGAACCCCGGCGGTGGGCGGGATCCGCGCCGCGCCTGCTCTATACAGCAGGAACCCGCCGATCCGGAACGGGACTGACGCTGCGACCGGCAAAATCTTTCAGACAGGCGCCGGGCGCCCCTGGGCCAGGACGCGCGCGAGAAAACGCGCGCCACAAAACGCGCAAGGAGATGCGCCAGAAGTTGTGCGGCGGGCAATGGCCGGGCGCGCCCGCTGGCGCGCCGACCGGAAGCCAGGCCCGGGTTTTTGCGACCTTGGGTCGCGCCGTGACGGGGCCGGATGGCCCGCCGCAGCGGCAGATCGCGCCGGCATGCAGCAAGTAAGCACTTGCGCCACGGCGACGAAGGGGGCAGGAACAGGTTTCCTGTAATGGCTCCAGCCTTGGGCCCTGCAGGGTGCAGTTTCGGCGGGAGAGGTTCATGTCCAGCAGCATCCGTCAGCCATCCGACATGCTTGTCACGGTGTTCGGCGGCTCCGGCTTCGTTGGCCGTCACGTGGTGCGCGCGCTGGCGCGGCGGGGGTATCGCATTCGCGTCGCCGTGCGGCGGCCCGATCTGGCGTTCCATCTGCAACCGCTCGGCAATGTGGGACAGATTCACGCCGTTCAGGCCAATCTGCGCAACCGGCCATCGGTGGTTCGCGCCATCGCCGGCGCCGACATCGTCGTCAACCTCGTCGGCATCATGCACCAGGGCGGCCGCCAGCGCTTCGACGCGGTGCACGGCTTTGGGGCCCGCGCCGTGGCGGAGGCCGCCAGCGCGGCTGGCGTCGAGCGCCTTGTCCACATGTCCGCCCTCGGCGTCAGCGCCGATTCGGGCTCGGCCTATGCGCGCTCCAAGGCAAACGCCGAAGCCGCGGTGCGCGACGCCTTCCCTGGCGCCGTCATCCTGCGGCCGTCGGTGATGTTCGGTCCGGAGGACCAGTTTTTCAACCGTTTCGCCCAGCTGGCGACCTTCATGCCGGTGCTGCCGCTGGTCGGCGCTGAAACCCGCATGCAGCCGGTGTTCGTCGGCGACGTGGCCGCCGCCGTGGTGAAGGCGATCGAGGGCGCGGCGACGCCAGGCGCGACCTATGAGCTGGGCGGACCGGAAACGCTGACGGTGCGCGAGGCGGTGAAATTCACCCTCGACGCCATCAGGCGGCGCCGTCCTGTCGTTGGCCTGCCGTTTTCGCTGGCGCGCCTGCAGGGGCTGGTTCTGGAAATCGCCCACACCCTGTCGCTGGGGCTGCTGCCGGACAGCCTGCGGCTGACCCGCGACCAGGTGGAGCTGCTGCGTCATGACAATGTGGTGTCCGACGCTGCGATCGCGGAGCGGCGCACGCTGGCGGATCTGGGCGTCGCCGCCAGCGGCTTCGACGCCATTGTTCCAACCTACCTCTGGCGCTTCCGCCAGAAGGGCCAGTTCGAGCCGCCGCCGCAGGTTGGCTCCGGGGCGCATGGCGCCGAGGTCTGAGCCATCGCCGCAAGCGCGATGACCAAACAGGAAAGCCGCCCCGGACGGGCGGCTTTTTGCTGGGCGCGACGGCTGTTGAGGCTGGCTTTTCTGGCGAATCCGGCGAAGGACAGTGCGGACGCTTGCAGTGCGGGCTCTTGCAGTGAATGTCCGGCGGAGCGGGATCAGGCGCGTCGCTGGCGCGGCATCAGTTCCATCAGCACCTGCGGCGCTTTCTTGCCGGCGGCCCCGGCGATGGTTTCAAGGTTTTGCTCCACGCTCTCAACCCGGTAACCGCGCTCGCGCAGGGTGGCCAGCAACTGGTCGGGCGAGGTTTTCAGCAGCGGCGCCAGATCGGCCAGGCGCGCTTCCGTCATCAACGGCAGGGCGCGGAAGGCCGGGTTGCCGGCCCGGCCCGGGCTGTTGAGGCCGGAGATGGCGAAGGGGATCGCGACCGCCAGCGACAGGACGAGCGGCAGGATCAGGGTCTTGCGCCGGGCGTAATTCACCAGCGGGCGCCAGTTGCGGACCATGTGCAGGATGAACGGCGCCAGCAGCAGCATGCTCAGCCATTCGTGCATGGCGTGGAAGGTGCGCGGCGTCCAGCGGAAGAACAGCGCCACGCCGGAAATGGCCGATACGAGAAACAGGCCGGTGGTCAGCGGCGTGGCGTAACGGGTGAGAAACCGGTTGTAGAGGCTGTTGGCGGCAGTGGACATCGTGGTTCCGGTGGCGTGCGGGGTGGAAACAGCGGGCAGGAAAGCCATCGCCGGCAGAGGGACAGCCTCTGGCGGCGTCTATCGCATTTCATGGGCCGCCGATACCGGGCCGCGCCGAAAAAATGCGCCGGAACATAAAGTTGGAGTTATTCTGAAAAACGGGGCCGACGCGGGGGGCAGGGCGTGCGGGCGTTGCCGTCGCCGTCCATTGTCGCTCCAGGCCCGGGTCGCGCGCGGAGGGACGCCGCCCTACAGGGTCGCCGTTCCCTGTGGCGCCGCCAGTTCCGCGCGCTGCACGCTCTTGTGCACGTGCACCATCAGCGCGATGCCAAACAGCGGGGTCAACAGGTTCAGCACCGGCACGGCCACCACCAGCGCCGCCACCAGGCCAGCGCCGAACACGGTGGCGCGGTTGCGCAGGCGCATGGCTTCCGCTTCGGCCATCGGGCGGAAGCGCGCCGCCGCCATCTCGAAATACTCCCGCCCCAGCAGATAGCCGTTGGCGATGAAAAACGCCGCCATGTTGACGCCCGGGATAAAGAACAGCAGCAGCGCGAACAGGTTGATTACCAGCGACAGGCCAGCGAAGCGCAAGCCATAGAGGAGCGACAGGCCAACGGACAGCGGCTTGCCGGGCGGGTCTTCCGGATAGTCGGTTTTCTCCACCAGCTCGGCGGCGTCATCCAGATAATAGCCGGAGACCAGCGCCGAAACCGGCGGGATCAGGAAGGCCAGCCCCACCATCAATCCCGCGCCCGCCACGAAAAACGCCAGCGTGTCGAGAACCGGCCACGAGGCGCTCAGCGTATGCGAGGCGAGGTAGTAGTTCAGCAGGCGGGTGAGGCCAAACCACACAAGTCCGAGAATCAGCACGGTGAGGCCAATGGAGCGCAGCAACATGCGCCGGAATGGCGGCGACACGATTTGCCGCAACGCCTGAATGGCGGCGTTGATAATCTGCACGGGACCGGTATGTCGCAGGCTGCTGATCAAGGAGGTTGCTCTCGTTACGCGTATCTGGAGATGGCGACGCCATACAAGGGTACCGGGCAGGCGTAACCGCCTGTTTAACCGGCGTGGCCATGCGCCAGCAAACCGGCGCGCTCCATGGCCATCCACAACCGCGCGGGGCCGGCGCGGTTGCGCACGGTTTTCACGACGCAATGCGGGCTGGGCGCGGCGTGGATATGGCGGCGCGAAGGCGTCAGTTCCAGACCCGGCGCGGATTGCGCGAGCCGGGGGCGCTCTCAGGCCAGCAGGCCGGCGCTGGCGCCGTCGGCGGTTTCCGGCGCGGCCTCCAGCGGCAGGTCGGTGCTCCAGACCAGCTGCTTGTAGTCAAAGCCGGTTTCGATGGTCGGTTTGACGATGGCGAAATAAGGCGAGATGTCGAAATCCCGCGGCGCATACAGGCTGTGATGGCGGATGTGCAGGATTTCCGCGCGGGTGAAGCGCGTCATGTTCCGGCGCGCGGCGATCTCAAGGCGCGGCAGCACGGGATAGCGCACCAGCTCGAACGCCTGGGCGATCAGCGTGGAGCAAATGGCGCGGGTTGGCTCGCCGGAGCCGAGGGCGATCATGCGCCGCCGGAACCGCGACGGCGCCGGCAGCGGCAACAGATAGCGGCCGAGATCAATGACATTGCGCAGGTCATAGGCCTGGCCAATGCGCGATCTGGCGTAGGCGACCACGGCGTCGCGGTCGTCCGGCGTCAGCGCCACCGGGCGGCAGATGCGGACGCTGGCGGCGGCGTATTTCGACAGGGGCGCGGTGGTGACGCCGTGCTGCACGTCCGCTTCCACCAGCACGTGAGGATCGTGATCCGCGTGCGGCTGGCCCTCGCCATGGCCGGCCTGCAGCGGCGGAACCGGCCCGACATACAGGGCGGCGTGGGACCAGCTCGACTGGGTGAGATATTTGATGATCGAGGCGATGCGCGTCGCCCCCTCGACCAGCAACACGTCGCCTGGCTGCAGGGCGCGGGCAAGGGCTTCCGGGTCCGGCGGGGCCGAAGGCCGGTAGCCGGGAAGCTCCTGCATGAGAAAGGCGGCGATCTTCCGCCCGAGCCAGGTGAGCGCGCTGTCCATGTCGTTTTGCCGAAGCCGGTCCTGTCAGCCGCCGCCCCTGTCAGCCCTGGCGTCCGTGGCCGATCCCCGGCGCCTGTCCGGGAAGCCGGCGGATGGCGATCTGGCGAGAGGCTTCGCCGGCCGCGCCAGAGGTCATGTTTGCCAGCGGCGATTGCGCGCCAGCCCGCTGCCGGGGCCGGCGGGCGCCGACGCCGGGAGCATCAAAAGCCCCCGGGATCGCCCTGTCCCCTATGCCAGGGGCTGTTACAGCATGCTCGGCAGGATGCGATCCGGCGGCCGGTGCCCGTCCATGAAGGTCTGGATGTTCAGGATCACCTTCTCGCCCATGTCGTGACGGCTTTCGATGGTGGCGGAGCCCAGATGCGGCAGCAGCACCACCTTGTTGGCGCGCGCCAGCTTCAGCAACCGCGGATTGACCGCCGGGGCGTGCTCGAACACATCAAGGCCGGCGCCGGACAGCTCGTTGGCCTCCAGCATCCGCGCCATGGCGGTTTCGTCGATGATCTCGCCGCGCGCCGTGTTGACGATGATCGCCGAGGGTTTGAGCAGCTTGAGGCGCCGGGCCGACAGCAGGTGATAGGTGGCGGGCGTGTGCGGGCAGTTGACCGAGATGATGTCCATGCGGGCCAGCATCTGGTCGAGGGATTCCCAATACGTCGCCTCCAGCGCCTGCTCGGTGGCGGCGGGGACGCGGCGGCGGTTGTGATAATGGATCGACAGGCCGAAGGCGCGGGCGCGGCGGGCCAGGGCCTGGCCGATGCGGCCCATGCCAACGATGCCGAGGCGCTTGCCGGTGATGCGCCGCCCCAGCATCCAGGTGGGCGACCAGCCGGTCCATTCGTCGTCCGGCACCACCCGCGCGCCTTCGGCGATGCGGCGGGCCACGGAGAGGATCAGCGCCATGGTCATGTCGGCGGTGTCTTCCGTCAGGACGCCAGGGGTATTGGTGACGGTGACGCCGCGGGCCAGCGCCTGCTGCACGTCGATGTGGTCGACGCCGGCGCCGAAGTTGGCGATGAGCCGCAATTGCGGGCCGGCCTGGGCGAGCACGGCGGAATCGATCATGTCGGTGATGGTGGGGACGAGCACGTCCGCCGTCTTCACCGCCTCGATCAGATCGGCCTGACGCATGGGCGCGTCGTCATGGTTCAGCCGTACGTCGAACAGTTCCGCCATGCGGGTTTCGACCATGTCGGGCAGACGGCGGGTGACGACGACGAGTGGCTTCTTTTTTGTCATGACGCGTCCCAGGCAGGTGCTTTTCACGCAGCGTTAAGCAGGCTCGGGCGACACAGGGAGAGATCTGCGTCTCGGGACTCTGTAGCAGACAAGACCAGAAACACAACGCATCCAATCGTCGGACGGCCATGCGCCGGCCAGGGTGGGAGCGCTGGCGCCGGCGTCGCCGCCGGCGCGCGGGATGGGAGATGGGGTATGGTTGGGGTTGGCCGGGTCAGGATGAGGCGGGCGGCGATGGGGCCGGTCGCGGGCGTTCTGGCGCTGCTCGCGGCGTCCTTCGCTCCGGCGGGCGCCGCCGATGGGCCGAAGGGGTCAGTCACCGGGTTGCCGCTGCCGCGTTACGTCAGCCTGAAGTCCGACCGCGTCAACCTGCGCCAGGGGCCCAACAAGGACCACGCCACCACCTGGGTGTATCACCGCGTCGGACTGCCAGTGGAAATCACCGCCGAGTTCGAAACCTGGCGGCGCGTGCGCGATTCGGAGGGCGTGGAAGGCTGGGTGCTGCATTCGCTGTTGTCGGGCAAGCGCACGGCGCTGGCGGCCCCGTGGGAAAAGGCGTTCGTGCCGATGTATCGCGAGGCGTCGGAAACAGCGCCCCTGGCGGCGAAGCTGGAGCCGAACGTCATCGTCCAGGTCAGGAAGTGCGACAAAACGTGGTGCCGCGTGGAGGTGGCGCGGCGCGAGGGGTTCGTGCGGCAGGACAAGCTGTGGGGCGTCTATCCGGGCGAGGTCGTCGACTGACATTCGCCGGTTTCAGGGCTGGCCGCGAAAGCGCCGGCTCGTGCAGGTTTGCGCCGCGCCTGTCCATGCAGCCGCGTTGCGCGGCGCGGCCGCAACGGGTCGCAGGTCGCGCGCAGTCAAAAAAAGACCGCCGGAAAAGGCGGTCTTTTTATATCCGGGATATGGAGAGGCGCCGGGGGGCCTGACGGTCAGGCCACGACGGAAAGGGCGCTCAGGAAGCCCGCTTGGGCCGCAGGCGCACCACCACGTCAACGCGGGCGATTTCCATGCCTTCCGGCGCTTCCGGCAAATTGGAAATGTTGATTGACGAGCCGGGGATGTCCAGCAGCCGCTCCTCGCCCTCGACGAAGAAATGGTGGTGGTCGCCGACATTGGTGTCGAAATAGGTGCGCGAGCCATCAACGGCCACTTCGCGCAACAGGCCGACCTCGGTGAACTGGTGCAGCGTGTTGTAGACTGTGGCCAGGGAAACCGGAACACGGGCCTTGCTGGCTTCCTCATACAGCATTTCAGCCGTCACGTGGCGGTCGCCCCTGGCGAACAGAAGCCAACCCAGCGAAACACGCTGGCGGGTGGGGCGCAGGCCGGCGCGGCGCAATTCCGCGCGCAGGGCATGCACCGGGCAGCCCTTCAGGCCGTCCGTCTCGCCAGCAACAGTATCCACGCCGCGCAGGGCGTCGCCGTCAGTCATCAAAGCCATATCCCGTAATTTGCGTTATTATCATAGGCAACGCGCGCCATGGCTGCAACCCGTGCGCTCTTTCAATGGCTTGCCTGCGACCACAAGGCAACCTCCCGGCCGTCGCCCGTCGCCCGTCGCCCGTCGCCCGTCGCCCGTCGCCAGTCGCCGGCGGCTGCACGGGGCATCGCGCTGGCGGCGCCTGGCCGGCGTCCGTCGACAATGCGCCGGCGCTGTCAATGTCCGGCTTTCGGCCGGGGTGGCAATCATGTTACAAGCGCCCGTGAAGACAGGCGACGGCCCAGCGTCCGGCTCCGGTCCTTCTCTTGCGCATTCGCCGCGCACCCACGATGTGATCCTGATCCAGGATCCACCCGCGATTTGTCAGGACGATGACCGACACTGCTCACAGCGCCACGCGTCAATCCAGCTTTACCTATGAAGAACTCCTCGCCTGCGGGCGCGGCGAACTGTTCGGGCCGGGCAACGCCCAGTTGCCCCTGCCGCCCATGCTGATGGTGCATCGCATCACCGACATCTCGGAAACGGGGGGCGATTTCGACAAGGGCTATGTCCGGGCTGAATACGACGTCAGCCCTGACGACTGGTATTTCCCCTGTCACTTCCAGGGCAATCCGATCATGCCCGGCTGCCTCGGCCTCGACGGCATGTGGCAGATCACCGGTTTCTTCCTTGGCTGGCTCGGCGAACCGGGCCGGGGCATGGCGCTCTCCACGGGCGAGGTGAAATTCAAGGGCATGGTGCGGCCGGGCGTGAAGTTGCTCGAATACGGCATCGACTTCAAACGCGTCATGCGCGGCCGGCTGGTGCTGGGCACGGCGGACGGCTGGCTGAAGGCGGATGGCGAGAAAATCTACGAGGCGAAGGACCTGCGCGTCGGGCTCTCCACCGCCTGACCAGACGGCAGGTCGCGGCGCGAGGGACCGGGGCGCGGCGGCATGGCCCGGGCATGGTCCGGCGTCCCTTTTGCGGATCGGGCGCCGTGGGCCATTGCGTCCTTCCCGGAAAAACACGATATGCTCCCGATAACGCCTGGCGTGGGTTCGCGCCGGCGACGGAATGAAATCAGGCGCGCGTTCGCGCGTTCGCAAAATGATGCAGATCTGTGGGGAGCCGCGGCCTGAGGGCTACGGCGCCGCGCCGGTCCGGAGAAAGGAACAGCGGCTGATGAGGCGCGTCGTCGTTACCGGGATGGGCATTGTCTCATCCATTGGCAACAATATCGCGGAGGTGACGGAGTCGCTCCGGGAGGCCCGCTCCGGCATTTCGTTCGCCGAAGAATACGCCAAACTCGGTTTCCGCAGCCAGGTTTACGGCAAGCCGACGCTTGCCCCCGAAACGGTGGTCGACCGCCGCGCCATGCGCTTCCTCGGCGAAGGCGCCGCCTGGAATCATGTGGCCATGGAGCAGGCGATCGCCGACGCGGGCCTGGAGCCGGGCGACATCTCCAACGAGCGCACCGGCATCATCATGGGGTCTGGCGGACCATCCGCCCGCACCATCGTCGAATCAGCCGACATCACCCGCAGCAAGGGGCCCAAGCGCGTCGGTCCGTTCGCCGTGCCGAAGGCCATGTCGTCAACCGCGTCGGCCACCCTGGCCACATGGTTCAAGATTCGCGGCGTGAACTATTCGATTTCCTCGGCCTGCGCCACGTCGGTGCACTGCGCCGGCGCCGCCTATGAGCAGATTGCCTGGGGCAAGCAGGACGTCGTTTTCGCCGGCGGCTGCGAGGAGCTGGACTGGAGCCTGTCGGTGCTGTTCGACGCCATGGGCGCCATGTCGAGCAAGTACAACGACCGTCCCTCCACCGCCTCGCGCGCCTATGACAAAAACCGCGATGGTTTCGTCATCGCTGGCGGCGCTGGCGTTCTGGTGCTCGAAGAGCTCGAGCACGCGAAGGCGCGGGGCGCCAAAATCTATGGCGAGGTCATCGGCTACGGCGCCACGTCGGATGGTTACGACATGGTCGCGCCCTCGGGCGAGGGCGCCGTGCGCTGCATGCGCCAGGCGCTGGCGACGGTGAAGCAGCCGATCTCCTACATCAATCCGCACGCCACTTCGACGCCTGTGGGCGACGACAAGGAAATCGAGGCGCTTCGCGAGGTTTTCGGCTCCGGCGACAAATGCCCGCCGATCTCGGCGACCAAGTCGCTGACCGGCCACTCCCTCGGCGCCACCGGCGTGCAGGAGACGATCTATTCACTGTTGATGATGCAGAACAATTTCATCTGCGAAAGCGCCCACATCGAAGAGCTTGACCCGGCGTTCGCCGACATGCCGATCGTGCGCAAGCGCATCGACAACGCGCAGCTGGAAACGGTTTTGACCAATTCGTTCGGCTTCGGCGGCACCAACGCGACGCTGGTGCTGAAGCACATCGATTCCTGATCCGCAGGGGCGGCGCGGGCAACCGCGCCGGGGCGTTCCGTTCACGCGAACTGGCGGAATCGCTTGTCCAGGCTGGTTTGATGCATGTCCGGCCTGAACGGCGACCCTCGCCTTCGCGCCGGAAATGCCCGGCGCGCGCGCCATATGGATTTGAAACTGGCGCGGCCTCCGCAGTTCAGGCAGCTTCCTGACCGGACCCGTTGCAAACTGGCGCGTCGCCGGCGGCGGCCGCATGGAGAGGACCACACATGGCGTTGATGGCGGGCAAGCGCGGCCTCATCATGGGCGTTGCCAACAACCATTCGATCGCCTGGGGCATCGCCCAGGCCCTGGCCGCCGAAGGGGCCGAACTGGCCTTCACCTATCAGGGCGATTCCCTGCGCAAACGGGTCGCCCCGCTGGTGGCGTCCCTCGGCGCGGACGTGCTGCTGCCCTGCGACGTCGAGGACATCGACAGCGTTGACGCCGTGTTCGCCGCCCTGCGGGAAAAGTGGGGCAAGATCGATTTTCTCGTCCACGCCATCGCCTTCTCCGACAAGAACGAGCTGAAGGGTCGCTACGCCGACACCACCCGCGCCAATTTCTCGCGCACCATGGTGATCTCCTGCTTCTCGTTCACCGAGATCGCCAAACGGGCGGCGGCGATGATGCCGGACGGCGGCGCCATGCTGACCCTGAGCTTCATGGCCGACCGGGTGATGCCAAACTATAACGTCATGGGCGTGGCCAAGGCGGCGCTTGAGCAGAGCGTGCGTTACCTCGCCGCCGACTTCGGGCCGGACGCGGTGCGCGTCAACGCCATTTCCGCCGGGCCGGTGCGCACCCTGGCTGGCGCTGGCGTCAATGACGCCCGGCTGATGTTCAACTATCAGAAGGCGCATGCGCCGCTGCGGCGCTCGGTGTCGATCGAGGAGATCGGCAAGTCGGCGCTGTACCTGCTGTCGGACTGGTCGTCGGGCGTGACCGGCGAGATCCATTATGTGGACAGCGGCTACAATATCATCGCCATGCCGCGCACCTCCGAGCTGAAGGCGCAGGAAGACGCGCAGGCGAAGGCGGAGGAGGCCTGAAGGCCGGGAAACCGGAAGGCATACGACGCCTCTGGCGGCGGCGGCCGCGCGCCCCGCAAATGATCGGGCGTGAGGCAGATTTAGGCGCCCACAAGCGGGGGCGGATGACGGAAACGCGGCCCTTTGGGGCCGCTTTTTTGTTGCCGTTTCTGGTTTTTCCGGTCGCGAAGTCTGGCCGGGCGGGAGGCGTCAGGTGTGTCCTTGCGCACACAGCACAAAAAATGGCAGCGTTGCTGCCATGAATTTTGTTGCGTCACTTTGCGACGCGCCCTATCAGTAGACCCGCAGCATCTGCTGCATGCCCTCCGTGGGCGTTTCCTCCCTAGACTTCAAGGGCAGCGCTTCATGCGCGGCCCTTTTTTCTTTTCGGGGGTGAGACTATCCAGGCTGGTATCATTTGCAACGAAATTTTTTACAAAAAATGCCGGATAGTGAGATTTTCGTGAGCCTCAGGGGGCCGGAAACCGTTGCTGCCGGAGACCGGGAAGGCGACGCGCTCCCGGGGCGCCGGCCGTATATCTCGTCAAGTATCTGTTATCACATTTGTTCCGGGCGTCACCTGTCATGATGCTGTCATGATCGTTTCAGGCAGCCCTGGCGCGACATGCGACATTTTGCGCCAGGCGCGAAGGTTGCGCGCGGCTTTCCCGCCCCCCATTGCACCTGAGCCATTGTCGGGACTTCACGTCTGGCGCGGCGGGAATTGTTCTTCAGGCCTGGCTGTCCATCCGCCTCAGGGAGCTCCCATGACGTTTCTGGTGAAAATCTGCGGCCTGCGCGACGTGGCGACGCTGGACGCCGCCCTGGCGGCTGGGGCGGGCATGGTGGGTTTCGTGCACTTCGCCCGCAGTCCACGACATCTGGAGCTGGCGGACGCGGCCCGGCTGGTCGCCAGGGCGCGGGCCCGGGGTCAGGCGCAGAGCGTGGTGCTGGCTGTCGATCCGGATGACGCCACGGTGGCGCGCATCGTGGAAGAGGTGAAGCCGGACTGGCTGCAACTGCACGGCGCCGAGACGCCGGAGCGGGTGGCGGCGATCCAGGCTGCCCACGACGTCGGCCTCATCAAGGCGATTGGCGTTGCCGGGCCGGAGGACGTGACGCGGGCCCTGACCTACGACGCCGCCGATCTGCTGCTGCTCGACGCCCGGCCGCCACGCGACGCCACCCGCCCTGGCGGCAATGGCGTTGCTTTCGACTGGGCGCTGGCGGGCGATGGGCGGCTGCCGCCGTTCCTGCTGTCGGGCGGTCTGCATCCAGATAATGTGGCCGACGCCATCGCCGGCCTTGCCGGGCAGGCCTCGCTGGCTGGCGTTGACGTCTCGTCGGGAGTAGAGAATGCCCCAGGCGTCAAGGACACGGCGCTGGTCGGCGCGTTCATTCGCGCGGCAGTCGGCGCGGCTTGCCAGCGCCCGAGCATGAAGGAACCGGTTGCGTGAGCGCTTCTTCCCACTCCGCTTCGCCGCAGGCGGGGCAACGGCCCAATTCCTATCGTAGCGGCCCTGACGCGCGCGGCCGTTTCGGCCTTTATGGCGGCCAGTTCGTCGCCGAGACGCTGATGCCGCTGGTGCACGAACTGGAAACGGCGTGGGCTGAGGCCAAGGCTGATCCGGAATTTCACGCGGAGTTGCAGCGACACCTGGCGACCTATGTCGGCCGCCCGAGCCCGCTCTATTACGCCGAACGCCTGACGGAGCACCTGCGCGGGGAAGCCCGGAAGGCCGGCGGCGACGGCGGCGCCAAAATCTACCTGAAGCGCGAAGAGCTGAACCACACCGGTTCGCACAAGGTGAACAACGTGCTGGGCCAGATCCTGCTGGCCCGCCGCATGGGCAAGCAGCGCATCATCGCCGAAACCGGCGCCGGCCAGCATGGCGTGGCCACCGCCACCCTGTGCGCCCGTTTCGGCCTCGAATGCATCGTGTACATGGGCGCGGTTGACGTGGAGCGGCAGATGCCGAACGTCTTCCGCATGCGCATGCTGGGCGCCACGGTGGTTCCGGTGGAATCCGGCTCGCGCACGCTCAAGGACGCCATGAATGAGGCGATGCGCGACTGGGTCACCAATGTCGACAGCACCTTCTACTGCATTGGCACGGTGGCGGGCATGCACCCCTATCCGGCCATGGTGCGTGATTTCCAGTCGATCATCGGCAGTGAAACCCGCGAGCAGATGCTGGCGGCGGAAGGGCGGCTGCCCGACAGCCTGATCGCCTGCATCGGCGGCGGCTCCAACGCCATGGGCCTGTTCCATCCGTTCCTCGATGACCCCGAGGTCACCATCTATGGCGTCGAGGCGGCGGGCCACGGCATTTCGTCCGGCCAGCATGCGGCGTCGATCGCCGGCGGCCGCCCGGGCGTGCTGCACGGCAACCGCACCTATCTGCTGATGGACGCCGACGGCCAGATCACCGAGGCCCACTCCATCTCGGCCGGGCTTGACTATCCAGGCATCGGCCCGGAACACGCCTGGCTGCATGACATGGGCCGGGTGAACTACCTCAGCGCCACCGACGATGAGGCGCTGGCGGCGTTCCAGTTGCTGACCCGGCTGGAAGGCATCATTCCGGCGCTGGAGCCGGCGCACGCCCTTGCCCGCGTCATCGAGCTGGCGCCGCAGAAGCCACAGGATCACCTCATGGTCGTCAGCCTTTCCGGGCGCGGCGACAAGGACGTGCCCCAGGTGGCCGACATACTTGGTCCAAATCTGGACGGTAACAGGGGCGGAGCACAGGCATGAGCGCGGTGGAAGCAAAAACGGCGGCCGCGGCGCAACCGGCCTCTGGCGTCGCGACGGGCGTGACGCGCATCGACGCGCGGTTCGCCGCCTGCAAGGCGGAAGGCCGCGCGGCCCTGGTGACCTTCCTGACGGCGGGCGATCCGGATTTCGAAACCTCGCTGGGGATCATTGCGGCCCTGCCGGCGGCGGGCGCCGACGTGATCGAGATCGGCATGCCGTTCACCGATCCCATGGCGGACGGCCCGTCGATCCAGGCCGCCGGCCTGCGCGCCCTCCACGCGGGGCAGACGCAGGTCCGCACCCTGGAGCTGGTGCGCCGTTTTCGCGAGCGCGACCAGGCCACCCCGATCATCCTGATGGGCTACTACAATCCCATCTACGTCTATGGGGTGGAGCGTTTTCTCGCTGACGCCAAAGCGGCGGGGGTGGATGGGCTGATCGTGGTCGATCTGCCGCCGGAGGAGGACGACGAGTTGTGCCTGCCGGCGCTGCAGGCCGGGCTCGCCTTCATTCGCCTGGCGACGCCAACGACGGACGACGCGCGCCTGCCCGTGGTTCTCGCCAATACGGCGGGCTTTGTGTACTACGTGTCGATCACCGGCATCACCGGCTCCGCGACGCCGGATTTCGGCCAGGTTGGCGCGGCCATCGCCCGCATCAAGCGGCACACCAGCCTGCCCGTGGTGGTGGGCTTCGGCGTCAAGAACGCCGGGCACGCGGCGGCGGTGGCGGCCACGGGCGCTGACGGCGTGGTGGTGGGCTCGGCGCTGGTCGACCGCATCCGCGACACGCTGGATGGCGCGGGCAAGGCAACCGCGGCAACCCACGACGCGGTGGTTTCGCTGGCGGGCGAACTGGCCCGGGGCGTGCGCGCCGGGCGTGCATAAGGGCGCGCCACGGCGGATGAATGGCGGTCGCTACCGGGCGGCCGCCTTGAAATTGCGCGATTGCACCCTTTATTGAGGGCGCTCATCCAGAGCAGAAGCCGGATTGAACCGGGGATGGCTCTGGCTTGTTGATATGACGGGTGTTCCTGATGCGAAGCGGTCTTCGCTTCGGGGGAAACCGCCCGGGAGCATGGTCCAGGTCCGCCGCCCACGGCGGCTCTGGCATCCGGCGCCTCCGGCCAGGGTTTTTCCGGTGATGCACGGCTCACGGAAACGGCCCTGTCTCTTCGATTTGACGCATTTTCTCCCCGGAAAGTGGCTTCCATTTTCCCGGGAATGCTCCAGCCGGCGGGCGCGACGCAGAAGGTCAAGGGTTCATGAACTGGATTTCCGACGTCGTCCGGCCGAAGATCAAGACGCTGTTCAAGCGGGAAGTGCCCGAGAACCTCTGGATCAAGTGCCCCGATACCGGGCAGATGGTGTTCCACAAGGAAGTGGAAGCCAACCAGTTCGTCATTCCTGGCTCGGACTTCCATCTGCGCATGTCGGCGACGGCGCGGCTGAAGGCGATGTTCGACCAGGAGACCTGGGAGGAAATCACCTTCCCCGAGGTCCCGCTTGATCCGCTGAAATTCCGCGACGAGAAGAAGTACGTCGATCGCCTGCGCGACGCCAAGGCCAAGACCGGCGCCGTGGACGCGGTGCGGGTTGGCGCCGGCGCGGTGGAAGGCGCCCAGATGGTCGTCGCGGTGCAGGACTTCGACTTCATGGGCGGCTCGCTCGGCATGGCCGCCGGCGAAGCGGTGATCGCGGCGCTTGAAACCGCCGTCGCCCGCCACACGCCCTGCGTGCTGTTCGCCGCCTCGGGCGGGGCCCGCATGCAGGAGGGCATGTTCTCGCTGATGCAGATGCCGCGCACCACCGTGGCGGTGCGCCACATGCGCGAGGCGGGCCTGCCCTATATCGTTGTCCTGACCAACCCGACCACCGGCGGCGTCACCGCCTCCTACGCCATGCTGGGCGACGTCCACATCGCCGAGCCGGGGGCGCTCATTGGCTTCGCCGGGCCGCGCGTCATCGAGCAGACCATCCGCGAGAAGCTGCCGCCGGGGTTCCAGCGCGCCGAATATCTCAAGGACCACGGCATGGTGGACATGGTCGTGCACCGTCACGAGCTGAAGGCCACCATCGCTCGCCTGTGCCGCCTGCTGATGAAGCAGCCGGCGCGTGACGACGGCGACGCCATCGCCCGCGCCGACGCGCCGGCCGAGGCCGTCGCCGGCTGATCCGCGCAGGGCGGCCGGGCCTTTGCCCGGTGACCACCGGTTGAGGTTGGCCCGGGAGGGGCGGCGCTCCGCCCGCGCCATGTCTTTCCTGACGTAACGGGGCGACCGCCTGCCGGATACGCCCTCGATGCAACTCCCCGGTAAAGCGGCGTCGCCTTTGCCGGAACTGCTTTGGGTGGACGTCGCACATGAGCCAGGGTCAGATGGGCGGCGACACTTCCGACGTCCTGATCGCGCGATTTCTTGGCCTGCACCCGAAGGCCATCGACCTGTCGCTGGACCGGATCCGCCATCTGCTGACCGCGCTCGGTTCGCCGGAAAAGCGTCTGCCGCCGGTGATTCATGTGGCCGGCACCAACGGCAAGGGCTCGACCATCGCCTTCATGCGGGCGATCCTCGAAGCGGCGGGCCTCGCTGTTCACGTCTACACCTCGCCGCATCTGGTGCGTTTTCACGAGCGCATCCGCCTCGGCCGGCGCGGCGGCCCCGGCGTCTTCGTCGACGAGGACGTGCTGGTGGAGGCGCTGCGGACCTGCGAACAGGTCAACGCCGGCCAGCCGATCACTGTATTCGAGATCACCACCGCCGCGGCGCTGAAGCTGTTCAGCGAGCATCCGGCTGACGTGCTGCTGCTCGAGGTCGGGCTCGGCGGTCGCTACGACGCCACCAATGTCATTGACGCGCCGGTGGCGGCGATCGTCACGCCGGTGTCGCAGGATCACGCGGAGTTCCTGGGCACGGATGTGCTGGCCATCGCCCGTGAGAAGGCCGGCGTGTTCAAGGCTGATTGCCCGGCGGTCATCGCCGCCCAGCCGCGCGACGTCAGCCGTGAACTGGAGGAGGCGGCGCTGCGCGTTGGCGCGATCCCGTTCGTTGGCGGCCAGGATTTTCAGGCGCGCGAGGAAAACGGCCGGCTGATCTACGAGGACATCAACGGTCTGCTCGATCTGCCGTTGCCGCGCCTCGGCGGTCGCCACCAGCACGTTAACGCTGGCGCGGCCATCGCCGCGCTCCGCGCCGCCGGCATGAGCAATCTGTCGGACACCGCCATTGAGCGCGGTTTGCTCGGGGCCGAATGGCCGGCGCGCATGCAGCGGCTGCGGGAGGGGCGGCTGTTGTCGCTGGCCCCGGCTGGGGCTGAAATCTGGCTCGACGGCGGCCACAATCCCGAAGGCGGCCGCGCCATCGCCGCTGCTCTGGCCGATCTGGAGGAACGCAGCCCGGCGCCGCTGGTGATGATCGTCGGCATGCTCGGCGCCAAGGACAGCGAGGGTTTCCTGGCGCCCTTCGCCGGGCTGGCCCATGATGTCATCGCCGTGCCGATCCCCGGCCAGATGGCGGCGCGTCCCGCCGCCGAAGTGGCGCAGATCGCGCTGGCGGCGGGCATGCGGGCTGAAACGGCGACCAGCGTCGAAACTGCGCTGATCGCCACCAGCCGCCGCGTCTGGGCTCGTCCGCCGCGCATCCTGATCGCCGGGTCGCTGTATCTGGCCGGCGAGGTGCTGGCGGCCAACGGCACGCCGCCGGTCTGAGGCGGAGCCCGCCGTGCCGGCGGGGACAGTCAAAGCCGGCTGCCGGCCATGGGCCTACCCATTGGGGCCTGTCCGCCGTTCCGGCCGAAGACCGCGCCCGTTGCGATCGTTCCCCGGAAATAGTCACTGTCGTTACGGCCGGTCTGGTCCGGCGTGCGCGAAAACGCCGCCGCCATGGCAGCGGCGGCCGCCAGACACGAATGCCCGCGACAGGCGCGGGCATGGGTGAGGGATGCAACTGTTGCTCCCGCCGGCGAAGCCGAAGTCAGCTTCGCCATCTGGCCGTGAGGCGGGGATCAGGCGACCGAGGTCTGGATCCAGCGCGACAGGTCGCCCTTGGGCGCGGCGCCGACCTTTTGCGACGCCAGCTTGCCGTCCTTGAACACCATCAGCGTCGGGATCGAGCGGATGCCGAGCTGGGCGGCGACGGCTGGGTTCTCGTCGATATTCAGCTTGACGATGCGGACCTTGTCGCCGAGCTCGCCGGAGATTTCCTCGAGCGCCGGACCGATCATGCGGCAGGGGCCGCACCATTCCGCCCAGAAATCGACGACAACCGGAACGCTGGACTTGAGAACGTCGGCCTCGAAGGTCGCGTCAGTGACTTTTGCGGTCGCCATGTCATGCCTTTCCGCGAGCGGGCTCGCGACTCGTGCTGTCTGTCTGCTGGAAGCTAGGTAGCCCCCGGGAGAGGGTCAAGGTCAGCGGCCGCGCAAATCCGACATGTCCGCACGTCATGCGGCGCGCCGCCAGCCGCCAGAAGCTTCAGAGACGGGCGAGCGCCGCGCGGCAGGCGGCCTCCTCCAGCTCCAGAATGCGCGGGCCGTCCGCATAGACCAGCAGGGGCCGCACGGCGCGATCGGGCCAGGCCTGGCGCAGCAGGGCGGCGTAAAGCGCCAGCTGCGTCACATAGGCCTGGGGCGGCGGCGCGTCGCTGGCAAGGCCGGCCAGTTTGAAATCAGCCAGCCACACGGTGTCGGCGGTCACCGCCAGCCGGTCGATCTGGCCGGAGACTGGCGTGGGGCCGCGGCCGGGCAGGTTGACGTTGCCGGCGATGGGCGCCTCGGCGATGGCGTGGGCGCCGAACAATGGCGCCAGCTGCGGCGCGGCGACGAGGCCGAGGGCGCTGTCGACGATCCATGCCTGGCGCTCCGGCTGCAGAAACGCCGGATCGCCCGGGGTGAGGGTGGCCGTGCGGCGCGCAACATAGCGCCGGGCGAGGGCGGCCCGGTCGGCGGCCGGGGCGGCGGGCAGGTGTTCCAGCAGCGTGTGCAGCAGCGCGCCGGCAAAGCGCGCCGCCTCCCGCGCCGCGACGGTTTCGCTGGTCTGGCGCGGGGCGGCGCCAGCCGGTTGCAGGGGCGCCGCGCGCGAGGGACTGATGGGCGCAGGCGGCGCTTCCTCGCGGGCGGCGGGGGTGAACAGCCAGTCCGGCGCTGGCGCGAGCTGGCGCGCCGCCGGCGCTTCCCGGGGCGTGACCACGGCGCGGCCGCTGGCCAGCACGCGGGTGACGGCGCCGCTGGCCGGATCGGCGATGTTCTGCACCATGTCGGCCGTGGCGAACGCCGCATCGACCATGCCATACCAGCTTTCCGGCGGCAGGTTCTTCTGGTTGCGGGCGAAATAGGGGGCGACGATCAGCCGTCGCCTCGCCCGGGTCAGCGCCACATATAGCAGGCGGTTGTGCTCCTCGCGCTCGCGCGCGGCTTCCGCTCCGGCGGCTTCGCGCAGGGCGGCGGGGCGGGCGGCGGCGGCTGGCAGCCACACCGGCAGCGGCGTGAAGCGGCCGTTGATGCGCACCTCCAGCGGCAATACGGCGGGCGCGCGCGCGTTGAAGCGGCAGGCGTCGGCCAGCACCACCACGTCCGCCTCCAGCCCCTTGGCGCCGTGCACGGTCATGACGCGGATTTCGCCGCGCGATTCGTCCATGTCGCGCTTCACGTCGTGGGCGGCGTCGCCGAAGCGGGCGATGAAGCCGGCGAGTGAGGGCGTCGCCTGGCGCTCGTGCCCCAGCGCCAGCGCCAGAAATTCATCGATGGCGTCGCCGGCCTCGGCGCCCAGCCGGGCGACCAGCGCCGTGCGGCCGCCCATGGGGCCAAGCAGGGTGGCGTAAAAGCCGAAGGCGCCGCGTTCGCCGGCCAGGGTCCGCAGGGCGCGCAGCAGCTCCAGCCCACGCCGGGCGGCGTCATTGCTCCCGGCGTTTTCAGCCAGAGCCGCGTGCAGGGAAAGCGGGCCGCGCCGGGCGGCGATGGCCATCAGGTCGTCGTCGTCGAGGCCGGCGAGCGGGGTTTTCAGGAAGGCGGCGAGGGTCAGGTCGTCCTCGGGCAGCAGCGCGGCGCGCCCGGCCACCAGCAGGTCGAGCACGGCGATGTGGTCGCCCAGGGTCAGGCGGTCGGCGCCGGCGACCTTCAGGCCCGCCGCCTTGAGGGCGCTGATGATGGCGTCGAACAGGGCGCCGCGCTTGCGCACCAGCACCAGGGCCTCGCCGGGGGGCGTGCGCCGGCCGGTTTCGTCGCCCTCGCGCGTCAACCTGGCGATCTCGGCGGCGATGCGGCCGGCGAGGGCGACGACGGGGGAGGTGGGATCGGGCGCGTCCACCGGCGCGTCCCAGGCCTCCGGCTCCGCGTCCTCGTCGGCGACGACGGGCTCCCAGATTTCCACCCGGCCGTGCTGGCCGATGCGGCTGGTCTCATGCACCGTGCCGGGGCGGGCGCCGTCGCCCTCGTCAAAGGCGAGGCCGGCGAAGTGCTCGGCCACGCCGAACACCAGGTCGACGGCGGCGAGAACGGCCGGCGCCGAGCGGAACGAGACGTTGAGCGGCACGCTCTCGAAGCGGGCGCCGACATCGGCCAGCGCCTTGCGGTAGTGGCGTTCGCTCTCGGCGAAGGCGCGGGGCTCGGCGCCCTGGAAGCCATAGATTGACTGCTTGGGGTCGCCGACGGCAAAGACGGTGCGGCGCAGCCGGCCAGCCGCGTCCACGGCCTCGCCGGCGCTGAATTCGCCGGTGAGGGCGCGCAGGATGTCCCATTGCGCCGGGTTGGTGTCCTGCGCCTCATCGACCAGCACGTGGTCAATGCCGGCGTCGAGCTTGTGCAGGATCCAGCTCGCCGCGTCGGAGCGCAGCAGCAGCGAGCGGGTCTTGCCAATCAGATCGTCGAAATCGAGGGCGCCGCGCCCGTGCTTGATGGCCTCGACGCGCGCGGCGATGGCTTCGGCCAGGGTCAGCAGGGCGTCGGTGCGTTGCAGGACCCGGGCGGCCCTGCGCCGGTCCTCCAGCTCCGCCAGCCGGTCGCGCTCGGCGCGCAGGGCTTCGGCGACGGCGGGATCCACGCTTTTGGTCGGAAAACCCTTGTCGGCGCGTGGTTCGCCGTCCGACTTGAAGAATACGTCGAGATAGAGGCCGAGGCGCTCGGCCCCGTCGCCGGAAGCCGAAGCGGCGCGCAGCGTATCGGCCAGCTTCTGGTCGTTCTTCGAGCCAGCTGACAGGGCCGTGACCAGATCAGGCCATTCGTCGGGGGCGTAACCATCGTGGAGCATGGCGTGCTCGACGGCGGCCAGGGTTTCGCCCGGGCGCAGGCCCAGGGTCGCCGCCAGCGCCGCCATGGCGTCGGCGTGGCTGATCGCCTCCTCACGCAGCTGGCGGGCCTGGCGAATGGCGGCGCGCAGGGCGGCGTCGAAGGCGTCGCCAGCGGCGGCGAGGCTGACGATGGTCAGCGCATTGCCGAGCCCGGCGTCTTCACCGCGCGCCGCCAGGGTGAGCACGGCGCGGCGCGCCTGGGTGAAGATTTCCTCGCTGGCCGCCTCGTCCAGCACCTCGAACCGGGCTGGCACATTGGCCTCGAACGGGGCCAGATGCAGCACCCGCTCGCAGAAGGCGTGAATGGTCTCGATCTTCAGTCCGCCGGGGGTTTCGACGGCGCGGGCAAACAGGCGGCGGGCGGCGTCGAGCCGGGCCCGGGCCGGGCGGCGGCCTTCCAGCCCTGTCAGTTCAGCGGCCAGCGCGGCGTCGTCCAGCCCGACCCAGCCGGCGAGGCGATCGAACACTTTCACCGCCATGTGGGCCGCCGCCGCCTTGGTGTAGGTGAGGCAGAGAATGCGGCCGGGCGCGGCGCCTTCCAGCAGCAGCCGCAGCACCCGGTCGACCAGCACCTTGGTCTTGCCGGAGCCGGCGTTGGCCGACACGAAGGCGGAAATAAACGGATCGGCGGCGAGACGCTGGGCTTCCGTGGCGCGGCTGACCGGATCGGGGGTGACGTCGGCGGGGGAGAGGTCGCTCATTCCGCATCCTCTCCGCCGGCCCGGGCCCATTCGCGCACGCGGGCCAAATGGTCGTAATCGTTGTAACGCTTGGCGTATTTGGCGTAAGGCCGGGCCGGCCAGGCCGCGCCGCCGGCGCGGTAGCGGCTGATAAGCTTCACGAAACCCTCCGCGTGGGCGCGGATGATGTCGTCAACGCTGCGGGTTTCGTCCTTGCCTGGTTTCACCGGCTTTTCCGTCACGGGCGGCTCGCCGCCGCTCATCTGCACATAGGTCAGATTGACCGGCCAGGCTCCGGCGGGCGCTTCCGGGAAAGCCCCCTGGCGTAGCATGTGCGCCTCCAGGGTGAGCTGCGGCGCGAAGCCGGCGAACACTTCCCTGGCGGTGGGCGCCTGTCCGGTCTTGAAGTCGACGATGGTCATGACGCCGTCGCGGCCGATCTCGATGCGGTCGGCGCGGCCGCGCAGGGTGAAGCTGTCGCCGTTGCCGAGCGGGATGTCCAGCCGGCCGCTCACCTCGGCCAGCACGCGGTCCAGCCCCGGACGGCGCTGGCGCTCCCAGCGCACATGGCCCTGGGCGATGCGGGTGAAGCGCGGCCACCATTGCGCCCGCACGTCAGGATAGGCTTCCAGATCGCGAAACGCGTCCTCGCCCAGGGCCATCAGTTCGGCCAGGGGATCCGCCGGCAGCTGCGTCGGCCAGGCCTCGGCGAATTTGCCGACCGCCTCGTGGATGATCGAACCGCGATCGGAGGCGCCGGGCGGCGTCGCCAGTTCGTCGAGCGGATCGAGGCCGAGCACGTGACGGGCGTAGATGGCGTAAGGATCGCGCACCAGGGTTTCCACCTCGGTGACCGACAGCGAGCGGGGAACCAGCTCCACCGGCGGAACCGGGGCCGGACGGCGCAGCGGCGCGACACGCGGCGGCGCCTCAAGGCGGGCGACCAGGTCAAGAAAGCGCTGGCCGCGCGCCACCGCCTGCATCCAGGCGTTACTGCCCCCGACGTTGTTGTCCGCTGGCGCGCCGGGGGTGGTGGTCAACGCCCTGATGCGCTGCAAAAAGCGCGACGGCACCGTGGGGGCGCCGCCGCGCTTGGCGGCGCGGGTGATGACCACGTCGCGGGTTCCCATGGCCGAAACGAAATCGTGAGCGGTCTGGCCAATGCGCCGCTCCGGCGGCTGCATGCCCAGCGCCGTCGCCATGGGCCGGTTGAGAAACGCGTCGGTGCGCGCCGCCGGCGGCCACACGGCTTCATCCAGGCCGCCCAGCACCACCCGGTCGGACTCGATCAGGCGGGCTTCCAGCAGGCCGAAGATGCGTACGCGGCGGTGGGCGCCGCGACCACGGCCATCGCCCTCGCTACGCACCATGCGGCCATTGGCGAGGCCGGCGAACAGCGCCGGGTAGTCCTCCAGCCGTCCCGGCAGTTCACAACCCTGCGCCAGCGCCACGTCATCGAACAGTTGCAGCAGCGCGGCGCCATCGGCGCTTTCCTGAAGGGCCGCCGGGATTGCGGCCGCGGCAGCTTGCGGCTCCCCGGTTTGCTGCTCTTCGGGTTCCCGTGCGTCAGGTTCCCGTGCGTCGGTTTGCTTCACGTCGGTTGGCTCTGCGCCGGTTTCCTGCCCATTGCCCCCCTGCGCCGCGAGACGCAGCAATGTTTCCCGGTGGGCGCGCAGCATGGCGACGAGGTCGCCGCTGGCCGCCGCCTCCCGAAGCGGGGCCAGGGCGTGCTCCAGCCGGTCAATGGCCATGGCGATGCGGGCCCAGTCCCCGTCGCGCAGGCGTTTCAGCGGGCGCGCGGCGAACGGGCCGCCGGCTTCCTGGCGGCGCGCATCAAGGATGGCGCGCAGCCCGTGGAGGCCGGCCGGCGGTTCGGGACCACGCAGCAGGCCGATTTCCAGGGCAGCGGCGACGCGGCGGGCCACCGCGCGCGGCCAGCCAAGGGTGACGAGCGGATGGGCCAGCAGGGCGACCAGCTGGCGCGGCGCGCAATTGCTGGCGGCGGCTTCCGCCGCGAGGCGGGCGAGGCGTCCGGCGCCGGTGCGCGCCAGCGGGCTGCCGGCGGAATCGTCGGCCTCGACGCCCCAGCGCTTCAGATCGGCGCAGACGCGCTCGGCCAGGTCGCGATCCGGGGTTACCAGCGCCACCGTCGCCTCAGGCTGCTCCAGCATCTCGCGAATGGCGATGGCGGCGGCCAGCGCCTCCTCGCGCTCGTCGGCGGCTTCAACCAGCGCCACGCCGTCGAGCGCCGCCGCGACGCTCGCCGCATCCGGGCGGCGCCCCGGCTCCGCCCACAGTTCGGTGGTGCTGGCCGGCCGCAACGCCTCGCTGAGCAGGCGCCGCCGCGCCACGGCCCCTGGCGGCGGCGCGCCCAGGCTTGTCACCTCATGGCGGCTGACGCCGATCACCTTCAGCAGCCGCGCCATCATCGCCTGGGGATGGCTGAAGGCAGTTTCATCGCCGCGTCCGTCGCTGTTTCCGCCAGGCGGGCCATCGCCGGCGACCAGGGCGAAGCTGGCGTCATCGAGATCCAGATCAAGCCCCGGCAGCACCGCGACGCCGCGCGGCAGGCGGCTGATGGCGGCGATCAGGCGGGCGGTGGCGGGGGCCGAACCGGTGGAGCCGGCGACGATCATCGGCCCCTGAGGCGGCTGGCGGATCAGCCGGTCGGCCTCCGCCAGCAGCATGGCGTGGCGCCGCAGGGTCGGATCGCTGGCGCCGCGTTCGGTCAGGATCGCCGGCCAGGCGTCGCGCACAATGCGCAGGAACTCCAGGGTGATGCCGAACCAGGCGCTGTGGCGGGCCGCGACCACGGCGGCGAGGGCGTCCCAGTCCACCCCCTGGGTGGTCAGCTGGTCCATCAGCTTTTCCAGATCACCAGCCAGCGCCAGCGCGTCAGCCGGCGAGGCGGGCGCCAGCAGCGGTTCGTTTTCCGGGAGACGCAGCAGGGCGCGGTCCACCTGCCGGGCCCAGCCGAGCACCAGGCGGGTGAGAATCAGCCGGCGCTCGATGGCCGGGATCGGCGGGGCCAGCGCCCCGTCTGAAACCGCTGTTGCGAAGCCGGTCGCATTTTCCACGCCGGGGCGATCGGCATCGTCGGGCTCGCTGGCGAGATCGAAGTCGTCGTCCACGTCGCCCAGCGGGGTGATGCGCGGCAGCAGCAGCGCGCCAAGGCCGGAGCGGCGCAGCAGAATGTCCTGCAGGGCGCGGGCGGCGCGGCGGGTTGGCAGGAAGATGGTCGCGGTGGCGAGGCCGAGCGGTTCGGCGCGGGGCCTGAAGCCGGGGATCAGCGTCCCGTCCAGCAGGCTGTCGGCCAGCGTGGTCAAAAATGGCGCGCCAGGCGCGATGCTGCAAACACGCGGCTGCGCGACCCGGGTGAACAGATCGCCAGGGGCGGCTTTTTGCACGTCGCTCTCCGTATCAGACCACAGCCCACTCAGCCTGACTCACCGGGGCCGGGTCAAGCCTTGTCCGCTACCGGTGGCTGCGGGCGATGACCTCTTCGGCCTCCCGCAGGCCCTCCGGGGTGCCCACGTGCAGCCAGTGGCCGTCAAGGCGCAGCCCATACAGCCGGTCTTTGGCGAGCGCCATGTCGAATTGCCGGTTCAGGGAAAAGGCGCCGTCGGGCGCGTCCGCGAACAGCTCCGGCTTGAAAATGGCGACGCCAGCATAGACGAATGGCGTCACCTCACGCTCCCGGCGCCGGCGCAGCCGTCCCGTGGCGTCCATGGCGAAATCGCCCTGGCCCTCATAGCCGGTGCTGGAGGCGGAGGCGGCGAGCAGCAGCAGGACGTCCATGCGCCGTGGGTCCCAGAATTCCGTCAGGCGGCGGATATTGGAAACCGGTCCCTCGATCCACATGCTGTCGGAATTTCCAAGCAGGAACGGGGCGTCGCCGAGCAACGGCAGGGCTTTCACCACGCCGCCGCCGGTTTCCAGCAGCTTGCCGCGCTCATCCGAGATGGCGATGCGCGGACCGCCCTTGCGGCGGGCCAGATGGGTTTCGATCAGGTCCGCCAGGTAGTGCACGTTGACCACCGCGTCGGTGACGCCGGCGTCGGCGAGGCGATCGAGCAGACGGTCGATCATGGCCGCGCCGCCAACGCTGACCAGCGGCTTGGGCGTGGTGGTGGTGATCGGTCGCATGCGTTTGCCGAGCCCGGCGGCCAGCACCATGGCGTGGGTGATCCGGGCCGTTGGCGTTGGGGCGGTCGCGCCAGGTCCAGCGGTCAGATGGGGGGTGGAGGATGGCGCTTCGGTCATGTCGGGGTCTGTCTTGTATGCGGGATGGCGTCGCGGCGGGCCTGGGCGCAAGCTTCGCAAACGGGTCTGCCGTTTTCAAACGCGCTGGCCGGCTCCGTGATCCGGTTTTCTGGAGCGGGTCATCTGCCTGTCAGGAAGATGCGTCAGTTTGGTGAAGGCGCGATCCCCGTGCGACGTTGGCCCGACCGGATGTCCGGCCGCGCGACCGCGCATTCCGGAACGGGCGGGAAAGCCATCAATCGTTGGCAGGGGGGACTAATCCCCCTCGACCACGTGGATCAGATAGGTTTCGTACCATTTCTTCACCGGCGCCAGCGCCGGATGCGCCAGATTGCGCAGCAGATAGCGCTTGATGCGCGGCAGGTGCGCCAGATACTGCGGCTTGCCGTCGCGCCGGTCGAGGCGCATGAAAATGCCCAGCAGCTTGGTGGCGCGCTGGGCGCCCAGCACGGCGTATGCGGCGGCGAAATCCGCCATGTCGAAGTCGGCGTCACTGGCGCGGGCGCTGGCGTAGGCGCGCAGCAATTGCAGCTCCAGCGCGGGCGGCACGGTGACCCGCGCGTCCTGCAGCAACGACATCACGTCATAGGCTGGATGGCCGAGCACCGCGTCCTGGAAGTCGATGACGCCGATGCGTTGCAGGCCCTGGCGCTCCGGCAGCCACAGCAGGTTGGGCGAATGGTAGTCGCGCAAGGTCCAGGTCTGCGGGCCGGCGATCACCGGCCGCAGCACGTCGACCCAGGCGCCGGTGAACTGCGAGCGGGCCAGCGCCGGCAGGGTCCGCACCGTCGCCGGCACATACCAGTCGAGCAGCAGGTCGACCTCGATCTGCAGCGCTTCCATGTCATAGGGCGGGATCACGTGGTCAACGCCGTCGCTCACCGGCAAGGTGTGCGGCAGCTGCACGGCGTGCATGCGGGCAAGCAGGCGCACCGCCTCCTCATAGCGCGATGGGATCGGGCCGTTTTCATTGACCACGCCCTGGGCGCCGAGATCCTCCACCAGCAGCACGCCGGCGTCGAGGTCACGCCCAAGGATGGCGGGGGCGCTGATTGACAGGGAGCGCAGGCCGTTGGCGATGGCGACGAAGGCGTGCACCGACTCGGCCAGATGGGCGATGGCGCTGTAGGGCTTGCCGCGGCGGATCGGCGGGCCGTCCGGCTGGCGCGGCGACACCATCAGCACGGCGGTCTGCCCGTTGGGACGGATCAGGCGTTCGTAGGAGCGGCTGGAGGCGTCGCCCTGCAGGAAGGTGCGACGCGCCTTGTCCCAGCCGGCCTTCTGGAACACGGTGCGGATGGCCCGGGTCATGGCGAGACGGCCGGCCCATTTGCCATGGCCGGTGAGCACGGCGACGCGGCTGCCCTCGGCGCCGGCCGGGTCCATCTGCAACAGCACGTCCAGCCGGTCGGGCGACAGCATCTCGCCCGCGCGGTCGGGCCACTCGACCAGGGTCAGGGCATGGCGGGTGATTTCCTCCCAGCCCAGCTCGATCAGGTCATCGGCGCCGGAGAGGCGGTACAGGTCGGCGTGGGCCACCTCGCCGAATGGCGTCTCATATTCCTGGATCAGGGTGAAGGTGGGACTGGGCGCCTCCAGCTCCGGGTCGTTGGCGAGAATGCGCAGCAGGGCGCGCGCCAGGGTGGATTTGCCGGCGCCCAGATCGCCGGACAGGGTGATCATGTCGCCCGGCTTCAGGGTTTCGGACAGGATCAGCGCCAGATGCCGGGTCGCCGCCTCGTCGGGCAGGTCCACCGTCCAGGTGATGACGTAGGGCCCCTGGGCGCCATGGCGTCCCGCGTCGGCGGCGTGGGCGCGCCGGTTGGCGCGCGCGCCGGGCCGGGCGGAATGGATTACCGTCTGCAAGGGCGTTACGGGGGCCGTGGTCACGGGCAGATCCCGGGCGGCGGCGGCGTCCGGGGACGCATGGGTTGGCGCGGAGGTCAGCGACACGGTCAATCCGGTTTCCTGAGAGGCTGGCGGCTGGCCCCGTCCCTGTGCCGGAGCGCCGCGGCCTGTCACATGTCAGTCAGTCTGTCCTGGACAGGATAGCGCCGCGAAGGTTTCCAGTTCCTTCCCGACGGTGAACGCCCACCCGCCCGGCGCGCCGGATGATGGCGGACAGGACTGGCAGGCGCGGCGACGGTTTGTCATGTCTTATCAATCGGGTGACAGCTTCGCCAGTGTTTCGCCCGTCGCAGGGGCAGGGGCAGGCGGCGCATCGCCCGCCGGCGCCGGCGCGGAAGGACGTGCGCCGTGCGGCGTTTCCAGCGCCGGTCGCGCGCTTGCCGGCGCCTGGCCGGCCGGCGCCTGGTTCGCTGGGCCCTGGCTTGCGGGCCCCTGGCTTGCGGCCCCCTGGCTTTCTGGCGCGCGGGCGGGGAAGAAGCAGCTCACCTGGGTGCCGACGCCTGGCCTGGAGCTGATCTCCACGCGGCCGCCATGCAGCTCCACAAAGGCGCGCACCATGGAGAGGCCGAGGCCGACGCCGCGCCGGCGGGCGTCCGGGGCGTGACTTTCAAAGCGCTCGAACACCTTGTCGAGGACTTCCGCCGGGATGCCGTGGCCTTCATCCATGACGTCAAAGCGGATGGCGTCGCCGTCCTCGCGCACCTTCAGCCAGATATTGCGGTTGCGGTCCGAGAAGCTGATGGCGTTGGAGAGCAGGTTGAACAGCACCTGGCGCAGGCGTTTGCCGTCGGCGACGAAGCCGGGCGTCGCCGACGGCGCCTCGACGTGCAGGGTGATGGCCGCTTCCGCGAGCCGGTCCTCGACGCCGCGCGTAGCGGCGGCGATGGTGGCGCGCACGTCAACCGGCTCGCGCGTCAGCTCCAGTTCGCCATTGTCGATGGTGGCGAGATCGAGAATGTCGTCGATGATGGCGTTGAGCGCCGTCGACGAGCGCAGGATGTGGTCGGCGTACTCGCGCTGGCGGTCATTGAGCGGTCCGATCATGCCGTTGCCCAGCATCTCGACGAAGCCGATGATGTTGGTCAGCGGCGAGCGCAGTTCATATGAGACGTGGTGCACGAAATCATCGCGCAGCTGCGAGGCTTTCAGCAGCGCCTCGTTGCGCTCGGTCAGGGCGCGCTCCATACGCACCGAATCGCTGACGTTGGTGAAGGTGATCAGGGTGGAGCCATCGGGCAGGGGGGCGATGCGGCAGTCCACCACCAGGACGCTGTCGGCGTCGGCGCGCCCCTCCATGCGGCAGGTTCCGCCGGCGCGGTCCTCCAGGCCGACGACGGCGTCGCGCAGCATCATCCAGCTGGCGTCGTCGCCGGCGGTCCTGCGGGCGCGCGAGACGACCTCGTCGATGTGGGGCTCGGAGGAGACGACCTCCCGCGGGATGCGCCACAAGGACGCGAAGGCCGGGTTGGACAGGCGCAGGCGCCCGTCCGGGCCGAACACCGCCACGCCCTCGCGCAGGGTGTCGAGGGTTTCCCCCTGCACGCCGAGCAGGCCGTTGTAACGGGATTCGAGCTGGAAGCGCTCGCTGACGTCGTCATAAAGGTAGGTGACGCCGCCCTGGGGGTTGGGGTTGATCACCACGCGGATGGTGCGGCCGTCCGGCAGATGCCACCAGTGCTCGTGCGACTCCACGGCGGTGTAGCTGGCGAGAATCCTCGCTTTCCACTCGCGGAAATCCGCCTCCTCCGGCAGACGCCGCCAGACGCGCAGCCGTTCGAGGATGTCGCCGTCGCTGGGTCCGCTTTCCAGCCAGTCCTGGTCGAGGGTCCACAGCAGGCGGTAGGCGGCGTTATGGAAGATCAGTTTGCGGCTGGCGTCGAAGATCGCCACGCCGGTCGGCAGCTGGTCGAGGGTGCGGGCGTGCGCCTCGGTCTGGCGGGCGAAGTCATCGCGCAGGCGCGCCAGTTCGGAGACGTCGGTGGCGATGCCGGCGCTGCCGGAGACCCCTGGCGTTTCGACAATTTCCATGATCCGCCGGTCGCCGGCGATGACGGCGGGAATCCGGGCCTGCCACGGCGCGCCCTGGGCGCGCTGGCGGCGGGCTTCGGCGCGGGAGGTCTGGTCGAGCAGTTCGAGCGCGTCGCGGGTCACCGCCGCCACGTCGGTCGCCTCCACCGCGCGCACATAGGCGGCGTTCGCCCAGACCAGACGCTCGTCCCGGTCGCGCACCCACACTGGCTGGGGAATTTCATCGAGCATGTCGCGCACGGCGCCAAGTTCGCTTTCGGTGGCGGCGAGTTGGTCCTCGAGCCTGGCGCGGGCGTCGCGCTCGCCGGTAATCTCGCGCAGCCTGAGCGACGGCGCGCCGGCGACGATGCGGCCTTCGGCCGAAATGAAGCGGTCGCCGGCGCGCAGGGTCAATGACAGCGGCGCGCCAGTGTCCCGCAGCCGCGCCAGCGCCTGATCCATGGCCTGGGCGTCGGCGGGGCCAAGCCATGAGCCGAACGCGAGGATCCGCCCCGGCGGCGTATTGAGGGCGGTGAACTGCCCGTCGCTCTCGACCATCGGCTCGCCGTCAGGGGTTGGCCACGACACCAGCGCCTGGGGCTCGCTGGCCATGAAGACATCCGCCTGGGCGTTGGCGAGGCGGGCGTGGCGCAATGCGTGCTCCATGGCCCGCATGCGCTCGCGCCAGCGATTGCGCATGGCGCGGTGGAACCAGGCGGTAATGGCGAGGCACAGGACAAGACCGGCGACCAGCACCACCAGCGCCAGCCGCACGGGATCGGCCAGGGGCGTCATGGCGGGCTCCGCCGCCAGGGCCGGCGCAGCGAAAGGCAGCGCGGTCAGGGGCGTCAGGATCATGGCCCGGGGTCCGCGGCGGCGCTGACGTCGGGCATGGCGCTGGCCGGTCATTGCCGTGCGTCTCCTGAAACATGTGCGGGCGGCCTCCAGCATGCTGGCGCGCCGGCGGGGCCGAATCAGTCGCGAGGACGCGCCCGGATGGAGCAGATACTGCTTCGCGGCGGGCATGCGCATCACAACAAAGAGATAGCTCATAAATCCGGCCGCGTCCGGCCGGTTGCCGCCGCAAATGTAGCGGCGGCGGCGTCCGGAACGAAGCCTGTCATAACGACGCCGGCGTTCACCAGGCAAGGCGCCAGCAAAAAACGCCGGCGGGAGTTTCCCGCCGGCGTCGCGCATGGCCGGGGCCGCCTGGGGGGGCGGCGCGGCCTCAGTAGCGGTAGTGGTCGGCCTTGTAGGGGCCTTCCGTCGTCACGCCGATGTACGACGCCTGTTCAGGGCTGAGCTGGGTGAGCTTCACGCCGATCTTGGCGAGGTGCAGGCGGGCGACCTTCTCGTCGAGGCGCTTCGGCAGCGTATAGACCTTGCGGTCGTACTGGCCGGCGCGGGTGTACAGTTCGATCTGCGCCAGGGTCTGGTTGGTGAACGACGCCGACATCACGAACGAGGGGTGGCCGGTGGCGTTGCCGAGGTTTACCAGGCGGCCTTCCGACAGCAGGATGATGCGCTTGCCGTCGGCGAACTCAACCTCGTCGACCTGCGGCTTGATGTTGTGCCACTTGAAGTTCTTCAGGCCGGCGACCTGGATCTCGTTGTCGAAGTGGCCGATGTTGCAGACGATCGCCCGGTCCTTCATGCGGCGCATGTGGTCGACGGTGATGATGTCCTTGTTGCCGGTGGCGGTGACATAGATGTCGGCGCGCGGCAGGGCGTCCTCGATGGTGGTGACCTCATAACCCTCCATCGCCGCCTGCAGGGCGCAGATCGGATCGACTTCCGAGACGATGACGCGGGCGCCGGCCTGGCGCAGCGAGGCGGCCGAGCCCTTGCCCACGTCGCCGAAGCCGGCGACGAACGCCACCTTGCCCGACATCATCACGTCGGTGCCGCGACGGATGCCGTCGACCAGCGATTCGCGGCAGCCATAGAGATTGTCGAACTTCGACTTGGTGACGCTGTCGTTGACGTTGATGGCCGGGAACAGCAGCTTGCCGTCGCGCTCCATCTGGTAGAGCCGGTGCACGCCGGTGGTGGTCTCCTCGGAGACGCCCTTGATGGCCTTCGCCACCTCGCCGAACCAGCCCTTGGGCTTCTCGGCCAAGGTCTTCTTGATGAGGGCGAAGAGGATTTCCTCTTCTTCCGAACCGGCCTGGTCGAGGAAGGCGACGTCGCCGCCCTCGGCGCGCACGCCAAGGTGGATGAACAGGGTGGCGTCGCCGCCGTCGTCGAGGATCATGTTCGGCACGCCGCCGTCATGCCACTCGAACAGCTTGCGGGTGTAATCCCAGTAATCGGTCAGCGACTCGCCCTTGATGGCGAACACCGGCGTGCCGGCGGCGGCGATGGCGGCGGCGGCGTGGTCCTGGGTGGAATAGATGTTGCACGACACCCAGCGCACGTCGGCGCCAAGGGCCTTCAGCGTCTCGATCAGCACCGCGGTCTGGATGGTCATGTGCAGCGAGCCGGCGATACGCGCGCCCTTCAGCGGCTGCGACGCGCCATATTCCTCGCGGGTGGCCATCAGGCCCGGCATTTCGCTCTCGGCGATGGCGATTTCCTTGCGGCCCCAGTCGGCCAGCGCGATGTCCTTGACGATGTAGTCGTGGGTGGTCTGCGACATGTGGGGTTCCCGGAATATTCTGGTGAGGTCTGGACGGGCGCGACGACGCCCATGACCGGCGCTTCCTTTAACACCCCGGGCGGCGATCTGCAATCAACACATAAAGAATTCTTTATATGACGTCGCCATCGCTGGCTGGCGCCCGCGGACGGAATAACCGCCAAGCTTTTGTGGAGGCTGACGCGGCGGCGCAATGGCGCCAGAGTGCGTGCAAGCTGCCGGAAGGAATCCGCGGCAGTGGAACAGGGAGAAGTCGCCAGTGAGCAAGGTTGAGCTTGAACTCGTCACCGATGGGCTGGAGTTTCCGGAGGGGCCGGTCGCGATGGCCGACGGGTCGGTCATTCTGGTGGAAATCCGCCGCAAAACGCTCACCCGCGTGACGCCGGACGGCAAGGCCACGGTGATCGCCGAACTCGGCGGCGGCCCCAACGGCGCGGCGATCGGGCCGGACGGCGCCGTCTACGTCACCAACAATGGCGGCTTCAACTGGGTGCAGCGTCCGGACGGCACGCTGGCGCCGCACACCCAGCCCGACGACTACGCGGGCGGCTCGATCCAGCGCGTCGATCTGGCGACGGGCAAGTTCACCACCCTGTACACCGAAGGCGGCGGCCGCAAATTGCGCGGGCCGAACGATCTGGTGTTCGACCGGGAGGGCGGCTTCTGGTTCACCGATCTTGGCAAGCATGACGATGAGCGCATGGACCTCGGCCACCTGTACTACGCCAAAGCGGACGGTTCGCAGATCATCAAGGCGCGCAGCGGCCTGCTGACGCCGAACGGCGTTGGCCTGTCGCCAGACGGCAAGACGGTGCATGTGGCCGAAACCCGCACCTCGCGCGTCTGGAGCTTCGCCATCACCGGCCCTGGCCAGGTGGCGACCTCGACCGACCGCTACGCCCAGCACGGGGTGATGGGGCCGCTGCCCGGCTACCAGCTGCTCGACAGTCTCGCCGTGGAGGCAGACGGCCGCGTCTGCGTAGCGACCATCGCCAATGGCGGCGTCACCGTTTTCAATCCGGCCGACGGCTCCCATGACCACATCGCCGTGCCGGACGTGCTGACCACCAATATCTGCTTCGGCGGCGCCGACATGCGCGACGCCTGGATCACCGCCTCGTCCACCGGCAAACTCTACAAATGCCGCTGGCCGCGACCGGGTCTGAAGCTGAACTACAACGCCTGATCGCGGACAGGTTGCAACGGCGCTCCGCCGGAGCAGGCGAGGGCGAAAATCCGGTTGCGCCGGGTTTCGCCCCATGGCCTGGCACCATGGGGCCAGGGCCGGGCCGGTGTTCAGGTCAGGGCGCTGCGGTAGAACCTGGCGAAGGCTTGGCCAATCCGCTCATTGTCCAGCGCGCCGTTGAGGCTGGCGCTGGCCGCCGCCGCGACGTCGGCAGGCGGGCCGCCCGCGCGGGCGTTGTCCAGCATCGTCGTGACTGTCTGCGGGCGGAATTCCGGGTGAAACTGCACCGACATGGCGGGAAAATCGTAAAGCAGGCCGCCGTGCGGCGAACGCTCCGAGGCAACGATCACCTCCGCATCCACGGGAAGCCTGGTGACCTGGTCCTGGTGAAAGGACAGGGCGGACAGGGTTTCCGCGCCGCCGAACAGGTCACGCGCCGCAGCCGCGATCCGGTGCTGCTGGCGGCCGAGGTTCCAGCCGCCCCGGGCTTTCTCGACCATCCCGCCGTGGGCCACCGCCATGATCTGGTGGCCGAAGCAGACGCCTCCGAGCGGAACGCCGGTCTGGGCGGCCGTCCGCACAAAATCCTTCAGCGGCTGCATCCAAGGCAGATCGTCATAAACCCCGGCGCGGGAGCCGGTGAGCATATAGGCGTCGTATTCCCCTGGCTCTGGCAGAGGCTCTCCGGCGGGGACCAGGGTGGAGCTGAACACCGCCTCCGGTAGCGCTGGCCCCAGCCAGTCAATGAACAGGTCGCGGAAGCGCGCACCGCGCGCCGCCATCTGTGGCCCCAGATCGTCCAATTCAAGAATATGAAGACGCACGCCGGTTGCTTCCTTGCAGACAATAAGCGGGCAAGTTGCGCCCGGCCTGGTCTGAGTTCAACCGCTTGCGGCGGCGCTGGCGCCCAAAGGGCGGGCGGACGGTCCCGTTCTGGCGTGAAAACGGGCAATAGAGCGCCCTGAAACGCACCAAGAACACGGGCAAAGAAAAAAGCCGGCGGTTTCCCGCCGGCCTCCGTTTCTGCACATGCAGGGCTGATCAGCGCGGAGCCATGCGGATGGCGCCGTCGAGACGGACGTCTTCGCCGTTGAAGTAGCCGTTGGTGATCATGGTCAGCGCCAGCTGCGCGTACTCTTCCGGCATGCCGAGACGCTTCGGGAACGGCACCGAAGCCGACAGGGCGGCCTTGACGTTCTCGGGGGCGCCCTGCAGCAGCGGGGTGTTGAAGATGCCCGGCAGGATGGTGTTGACGCGGATGCCTTCGCTCATCAGGTCGCGGGCGATCGGCAGGGTCATGCCGACGACGCCGGCCTTCGAGGCGGAGTAGGCGACCTGGCCCATCTGGCCGTCCTCAGCCGCCACCGAGGCGGTGTTGACGATGGCGCCGCGCTCGCCGTGCTCCAGCGGGTCGAGCGACAGCATGCCCTTCGCCGACTTGGCGATGCAGCGGAAGGTGCCGACCAGATTGATCTGGATGATGCGGTTGAAGGCGTCGAGCGGGAAGTGGGTGGCTTCGCCGGTCTTCTTGTCGCGGCCGGCGGTCTTGATGGCGTTGCCGGTGCCGGCGCAGTTCACCAGGATGCGCTCCTGGCCGATGGCGGCGCGGGCCTTGGCGAAACCGGCGTCGACCATCTCCTCGTTGGTGACGTCGACCTTGCAGAAGACGCCGCCGAGCTCCTTGGCGATGGCCTCGCCCTTCTCTTCGTTGAAGTCGAAGATGGCGACCTTGACGCCTTGGGCGGCGAGCGCGCGGGCGGTTGCGGCGCCGAGACCGGAAGCGCCGCCGGTGACGACTGCGGAGACGGATGAATCGAGCTTCAAGGCATATACCTCCCAAACCGTGGCGCAGCGCATGGCTGGCGGCCACAAGAGAAACCTGGCGGAGCAGGCCGGGGCCCGATCTCCTGCGTCAGACGCCCTGGCATGAGCCCGGCAGCGCCATGACCACGCCATGGACCAGGGGCCACGAGACATGGAACGGGCGTTCCGAATTCAATCGGGACGGCTCCCGCTCTAATGCCCTCCGCATGTGTTGGTCAAGCGTTTGACAGGTAGAATTGCTGGCAGCCCGTCCGCCAGCGCCGGGGATCGGTCATTCCGGGCGGCGAACGCCAGATCCGCATGGATGCGACATGTTGCCCGGCTCTTGCCGGCGGCGTGGACGCGGCGGCTTTCGCCCGCGGATCATGGTTGTGATCCGTCGCGCGGACGCGGCATGTTACCGTGCCTCCTCCAGAAAAATCCGGGAGGGCCAGAGATGCCGCGCATGATTTTTATCAACCTGCCCGTGCGGGATTTGCCTGCGGCCACCGCTTTTTACAAGGCGGTCGGCGCGGAGCAGAACATGCAGTTCAGCGATGAAACCGCATCCTGCATGGTGCTGTCCGACACGATTTTCGTCATGCTGCTCACGCACGCGAAATTCCGCGATTTTGCCCCGCGTCCCATCGCCGACGCGAGCCAGCACACCGCCATGCTGATCGCCCTGTCGGCGGACAGTCGCGACGAGGTTGACGGCCTGGTGCGCAAGGCTGGCGACGCCGGCGGGACAGCGGACGTCATGCCGCCGCAGGACCATGGCTTCATGTACCAGCGCACCTTCGCCGATCCCAATGGCCATGTCTGGGAAAGCGTCTGGATGGACCCGGCCGCCCTGCAGCAGGAGCCGGCGGCGTAGGGGCTCGCCAGCGGCTTCGGAACAGGATGCGCGCAGTTTTTTTATCAGGCTCTATTTGCGCGTCGATAGTTCAATAATGATATTCTTTATTTGTTCTTGAACGGACCTGCATTCGCTGCCAGTATCACGCCGTTTGACAGGGGCCGCTTATGGCGGCGGGGGCGGGATGGATGGCGACGCATGTTTCAACGGTGGCCTTCGCCGGCATCGAGGCGCGGCCCGTTGACGTTCAGGTGCAGATTTCCAGCGGCGCCGTCGCGTTCGCCATCGTCGGGCTGGTCGACAAGGCGGTGGCCGAATCGCGCGAGCGGGTGCGGGCCGCCCTGTTGGCGGCGGGGCTGGCGTTGCCGGCCAAGCGCATTACCGTCAATCTGGCGCCAGCCGATTTGCCGAAGGAAGGCTCGCACTACGATCTGCCCATCGCCCTGGCGGTGATGGCGGCGATCGGGGCGCTGCCCTCCGATGCTCTCGACGGCTTCACGGTGCTGGGCGAACTGTCGCTCGACGGGTCGATCCGCCGGGTCGCCGGGGTGCTGCCGGCGGCGATGGCGGCGGTGGCCCAGGGGCATGGATTGATCTGCCCGGCGGCCTGCGGCGCCGAGGCGGCGTGGGCCGGTGAGGACCTGGAGATTCTGGCGCCCGAATCGTTGCTGCGCATTGCCAGCCATTTTCAGGGAACCCAGGTGCTGTCGCGCCCCGCCGCCGCCATGCGACAGGATGAGGCGGCGCTGCCCGATCTGGCCGACGTGCGCGGCCAGGAGCTGGGCCGGCGGGCGCTGGAGGTGGCGGCCTCGGGGGGGCACAACCTGCTGATGAGCGGCCCGCCGGGGGCTGGAAAATCGATGCTGGCGCAACGGTTGCCATCGATCCTGCCGCCGCTGTCGCCGCGCGAACTGCTCGACATCTCCATGGTGCATTCGGTGGCCGGCCTGCTGGAAAACGGGGCGTTGACTGACCGGCGACCGTTTCGCGCGCCGCATCATTCCGCGTCGATGGCGGCGCTGGTGGGCGGCGGCGTCAACGTCCGCCCTGGCGAAATCTCGCTGGCGCACCGTGGCGTATTGTTTCTGGACGAGTTGCCCGAGTTCAGCCCCCAGGCGCTGGACAGCCTGCGCCAGCCGCTGGAGAGCGGCGAGGTCATGGTGGCGCGAGCCAATCACCGGGTGACGTACCCCGCCCGGTTCCAGCTGGTGGCGGCGATGAACCCGTGCCGGTGCGGGCGCGGAACCGAGCCCGGCTACGCCTGCCGGCGCGGCCCGAACGAGCGCTGCATGGCGCAATATCAGGCCCGCCTGTCCGGGCCGCTGCTCGACCGCATCGATCTGGTGATCGAAACCCCGGCGGTGAGCGCCGCCGACCTGATGACGGCGCTGGCGCACGCCCAGCCGGGCGAAACCTCCGCCGAGGCGCGCAAACGGGTGCTGGCGGCGCGCGCCGTGCAGCGCCGGCGGTTCGCGGCCCATGGCGCGCCAGACATGCTGAACGCCACCTGTCCGGCGGCGTTGCTGCCGGACATCGCCGCGCCTGACGCCGATGGCGCGCGCCTGTTACGGGCGGCGGCCGAGAACATGCGCCTCTCGGCCCGGGCGTGGCATCGGGTGTTGCGGGTGGCGCGCACGCTGGCGGATATCGCCGGCGAGCGTCAGGTGGGCCGCGCCCAGATCGCCGAGGCGCTGGGCTATCGCATGCCTGTCGACAAGGTTTCGCGAGCGGCGTGAGGCGGGGGCTCCTGGTCCCCCCGGGGCCGCTCTGGCGGACGGGCCCTGGCGCGCGCCGGAATGCTGTCGCTGGAGCAATGCGCGGCGGGATCTGGATTGTCAGGTCGCAAGGATGGTCCCGTGTCGCAAACGTCAGTTGACAGACGCCGCGCTGCTCCGCACGTTCGCGAAAAGCAATTTGGGGGCGGAAATGGTCAGATCATCCGTGTTTCTGGCGGGCGTCATGGGCCTGCTGGCGATGGGCGCCGGTCCAGGGAGCGCGGCGGCTGACGACACAGGCCCGGCCAAGGCGCCGCCGACCACCAATCCGGCCGACCTGAAAGAACTGCGACCCGGCATTTTGCCAGGCTATCTGCCGCGGGAGCAGGCGATCGACAGCCTTGCGCTGCTCGGGCCGCCGCCGGAAGCGGGATCGGCGCAGCAGGCGCGGGACGAGGCGGCGCGGATCGCGGCGCTGAAGCAGCGCGACACGCCGCGCGGCAAGGTGGCGGCGCGCGACGCCGTTTACAGTTTCCCCCGCGCCGTCGACGCCTTCTCCTGCACCATGGGCGTTGCGATCAGCGAGACAACCACGCCGCATCTCAACATGCTGCTGCGGCGCACGCTCACCGATGCGGGCCTCGCCACCTACAAGGCCAAGAACAGTTACAATCGCCTGCGCCCCTATGTGGTCGCCAATGACAATGGCACCTGCTTCGCCGCCCATGAGGAGCGTTTGCGCAAGGACGGGT
Organism: Camelimonas lactis; assembly: GCF_004342915.1. Lineage (GTDB taxonomy): Bacteria > Pseudomonadota > Alphaproteobacteria > Rhizobiales > Beijerinckiaceae > Camelimonas > Camelimonas lactis. The sequence goes on along the minus strand of NZ_SLWL01000015.1, from coordinate 8,996 downwards.
CGTACCCTTCCGGCCACGCCGCCTTCGGCTGGGCCTGGGCGCTGATCCTCACCGAGGCATTGCCATCGCAGGCCAACGCCATCATCCAGCGCGGTTATGATTTCGGCCAGAGCCGGGTGATCTGCGGCTATCACTGGCAGAGCGACGTCAACGCCGGCCGGCTGGTGGGCGCGGCGGTGGTGGCGCAACTGCACGCCAACCCGGATTTCATGGCGCAACTGGCCGAAGCCAAAAAAGAAATCGCGGCGGCCCGGGCGTCCGGCGCGGCGAAGCCGGACTGCGCGCTCGACCATGCCGCAGCGACCGCGGCCACCGCCGTGGCGGGACGGTGACAGACGCGTTTCGTCCCCCTTCCATTTGCCACGGCGCGCGCCGGATGTGAGCGCCGCGCCGTGGCAGAGCTATCCACCCTGTTGAAATCACGCATATCCCTGGCGCAAGGCGGCGTTCATCTTGCGGGAAGCGTTCTGGCGGAGAACATCATGAAACTGGATAAACGTCGCGCGGTCGTGGCGGCTCGCATGGCGGGGGCGCTGGCAATTGCCGGCCCGGCCCTGCTGCTGGGCGCCTGCCAGACCCGGGTGCCGGAAACCCGGGCCCAGCAACTGGCGCGCATTTGCGCTGACCCCGCCAGCCTGCGCCCGGACAGTTTCTATTTCGGTGAATGCGTCGCCTACAAGAATCCCACCGCCGACCAGCGCCGGAAAATTTATATGAACACCGCGCCGGAAAGCTGAGCGACGCGTGGCGGGCGGCCTGGCGTAGCCCATGCGTTCGCCGCGCTCACGCGTTTTGTGCGGGCGTTTTTGTGCAAATATTTTGTGACGGTCGGGACGGGCGCACGGCGCCGTCCCACGTCCGCCGCACTTCCCCGAACTGCGATTGCATTCTACAACGCCGTGAAAACCGGCAGTGAATGGGCGACTGGCCCGTTCCCAGGAGGAAACAGGCGTGATCGAAGCAGTTATCTGGGATTTTGGCGGCGTTATTTCGTCCAGCCCGTTCGAGGCGTTCAACCGTTATGAAGCGGAGCGGGGCCTGCCGAAGGACTTCCTGCGCGGCGTCAACGCCGCCAACCATCTCGACAATGCCTGGGCGAAGGTCGAGCGGAACGAGATCGACAACGATACGTTCGACCGGCTGTTCGCGGAGGAGAGCAGGGCGCTCGGCCACGAGGTGCCCGGCCGCGACATGTTCGAGTTGCTTGGCGGCGATATCCGCCCGGAGATGGTCGAGGCGCTGCGCCGCATTGCGGCGCGCATGAAGACCGGCTGCATCACCAACAATCTGGTGGTCAGCGCCACCGACAATCCCAAATCCGTCTACAAGGCCGACGTCATGGCGCTGTTCCATGAAGTCATCGAGAGCGCGAAGCTTGGCATGCGCAAGCCCGATCCGCGCATCTACACCATGATGACCGACAGGCTCGGCGTCGATCCGGCCCGCTGCGTCTATCTCGATGACCTTGGCGTCAATCTGAAGCCGGCGCGCGAACTGGGCATGACCACCATCAAGGTGATCGATCCGGCGGTGGCGCTGACCGAGCTCGAGCGCGCCGTCGGTTTCCCGCTGGGCTAAACCGCTTCAACCCACGACCGGAGCGCGGCATGTCAGTTTACCAGGCTCTCACCGACGGATTGCGCCATGGCGGTCCGGTGTTCTCGGCATGGATCGGCATGGGCGAGCCGCAGATCGCGGCGACCCTGGCGCGCTCCAGCTTTGACGCCGTGACCTTTGACATGCAGCACGGCGCCATCGACTTCGCCGCGGTGACGCGGGCGGCGCCGCTGGTGCTGGCCGCAGGCAAACCGGCCGTGGCGCGCATTCCGGTCGGCGACTTCGCCACGGCGTCGCGGCTGCTCGACGCCGGCCTGTCCGCCATCATCGCGCCGATGATCAACAGCGTCGCCGACGCGCGGGCGCTGGCGGCGTTTTGCAAGTTTCCGCCGGTTGGCGGGCGGAGCTGGGGGCCGGGCGAATCGCGTTTCTTCAGCGGTCTCGACAACGCCGGCTACCTGGCCCGGGCCAACAGCCTGTTGCCGGTGTTCGCCATGGTGGAGACGCGAGAGGCGCTGGCGGCGCTCGACGGCATCCTGGCGGTTGACGGCATCGACGGCGTGTTCGTCGGGCCGGCGGATCTGTCGATCGCCCTCTCGGGCGGCGCGCTGATGGACCCGCAATCGGCGGAGGTGGAACAGGCGCTGGCGCATGTGGTCGCCCGCTGCCGGGCGGCGGGCAAGACGCCCTGCGTCTACGCGGTGACGCCGGAGCGGGCCCGCGCCCTGGCGCAGGCGGGTTTTGCCTTCGTTGCTGTCTCCGGCGACGGGGCGCTGTTGCGCGCCGCCGCCGACAGCGCCGTGAAAACGGCGCGCGGCCAGTAACGGCCCGGACTTGTTTGGCCAGCCGGCGACTTACACAGCCTGCCGGCGGCCTTTATACAGCCTGCCGGCGACCTTTATACAGCCTGCCGGCGGCTTTTATATAACCTGCCGGCGGCTTGGCGGCCGCTCTGGCAAGCCGAAAGCCCGGGCCAGGAAACGGCCGGCGGAAATGACGCCGCGCGCCCCAGGGGCGTGGCCGACGCCCTTCAGCACCTGCCCCTGATGCGGCACGCCGGCGGCTGTCAGCACGCGGGCGGTCAGTTCCAGCGCCTGGGGCGGAATCACGGTGTCGTCGGCGCCGTGCACCAGCAGCACGGGCGGGCGGCTGGCGATGTCCCTGGGCAGCCCCCCGGCCTCCGGCTGGTCGGCGTCCACCAGAATGCCGGAGAAGCTGACAATGGCGGCGATGGGCCGGGAGCGGCGCAGACCGACGGCGAGCGCCATCAGCGCGCCCTGGCTGAACCCCACCAGGGCGATGTCGCTGTCGCGCAACTGGTGTCGGTCGCGTTCCTGGTTCAGCCAGGCGTCCAGCGCCGGCGCGGCGGCGGCAACGCCCGCGCGCCGGACGGCGGGCTCAAACGAGGGCAGGGGGAACCATTGCCGCGACCCATCGGCGTCCGGGCATGGCTGCGGGCCGTTAGGGGCGACAAAGGCGGTGTCAGGCAGCAGGCGGCGCCAGTCCTGGGCCAGGCGGAACAATTGGCTGGCGTCGGACGCGACCCCGTGCAGCAGAACCACCAGACGGCGCACCGGGTTGCCCTCGGGCATCAGGCGGGGGCAGTTCGCCGAAACGTCATCAAACCGTGTAGCCATGAACCATCTCCCCTGTTGGCGCAGGCGCGCCAGTTGCGCGCCCCGCGGGTTAGGCCCGATTCACAAGGCAAAAATGGCGCCGGGTCACGGCGCCTCCATGACGTTGCCGGCTGGCCGTCGCGCCTATGCCCCGATGGCGCGCCGCTCGTCGCCGCAGCGCGGGGCGCGAGCAGGCCGCGCGCCGCCGTCTGAGCCAGGGGCTGAGATTGGCCCGCAGGCGCGCTTGCGGTAGCGGGGCGCGGCAAGATGCAGCAGGGTGAGACCGCATGCAAAACGCTGGCGCCCCCGGCGCGCAGGGCCAGGTCCGTTCAGGCTGGAGCAAAGTTTTGCCCCCCTTGTGCGAGGGACCCCGGGGGGCTCAAGGCGTGGCTCACCCGCGTGCGGCGCGTCAGAGCCGCTTCGCCAGAAATTGTTGCAGCCGGCGGGAGCCGCCTGCATCGAGGCTTGCGAGCAGGCGTCGCCAGCGCGCCGTCAGCTCCGGGTGGCGGCGGGTCAGGATATCCAGGGCGCCAAGCGCCGCCAGCCGGTCGGCGGGCCGGCCGCCATCCTGACTAGCGGCGACGCGCGACAGGGCCGCGAACAGCCGGCTGGCGCTGGCCGCGTCGCTGGCCAGCCGCGCCGCCGCCGGCATCAGCGCCCGGCGCAGGGCCGGCTCCGGCTCGGCGGCGATCCGCCCGGCCAGCGCGCCGGCATGGCGGCTGTCAAAGGCGCCGGTGAGCTGGCCGCCCAGGGTTGCCGCTCCGGCGCGCCGCATGTCCACGTCGCTGGCGTGCAGGGCTTCAAGGATATCCGCCCACCCGGGCATGTCCGGCGGCGATGCGCTGTCGTCTGGCTGGAGCAGGGCCGCCAGAGCCGCGCGCCGCCCGGGTCGCCAGGCCCGGCCTGGGCTGGGGCGGCCGGTGTCCGCCAGTTCAGCCGGCGCGCTGATGACGCCCTCGCGTCCGCGGGTAACGGCGTAGAACGCCCACAGCATCAACGCCGCAACCCCGCGATACGGACTCCAGCGCCCGGCCAGCGTCGCCATCAGCGTCTCATCGGGGCGCGTCTCCAGATGCAGGGCGAGGCGGGCCGCTTCCTGAAGGGCCAGATCGCCGGCAGGAAACACATCCGGATGGCCGAGGCAGAACAGCAGATAGATATCGGCGGTCCACGGGCCGATGCCCTTCACATCGACCAGCGCAGCGTGCGCCGCCTCGCCACTCATGCCGGCGAGCGCCTCGAAGTCGAGCCGGCCGCTGGCGGCGGCTTCTGCGACGGAAATCGTGGCCCTGATCTTGGGCTGCGACAGGCCGGCGGCGATGAGGGTTTCCACCGGAGTCGCCAGCAGGTTCTCCGGCGAGAAGGGCGCAACGGCCGCCCGCAGCCTGGCCGTGATGGCCGCGGCGCTGGCAACGGAAAGTTGCTGCGCCATGATGATGGCGATGAGGCCGCCGAAGCCGCCATCGCGCTTGCGCAGGGGCGGAATGACGCCGGCCGCGTGCATGTCGGCCATCACCGGATCCAGCGCCAGCAGGCCCCGCAGATTGGCCTGAAGGGCAGCTTCGGAATCGATCAGCATGCGCCGTCCTGGATGTCTTGCCCCGGATTTCGTGGCTCCACGTCAGGCTGGACCATCGCGCGGGCGTTTTCAAGCGAAGGAGCGGTGAAGTGGGGCGGCCCGGAGCAGGCCCCGCGCGCCGGAATGGCCGGTCCGGCGTTGAAGCCACCGCGTCCGTGCGACGGGCGCCGGTTGGCGTTTGCGCGAGGCTCCCTTACATCTGTCCGCGATCAGGGAAAATGCCTGCCAATACCTACTGGCAGGCCCGCTGGACCAGGCAGGGCCGGGCCATGCGCGGGTTTCTCTGGCGGCGCGCGACAGCCATGATATTGCCCCTGACAGGGCGGCCGATGCGGCGGCGTTCAGGCGATCTGGCGTAAAAACGGGGACCGGTTGGGGATGGAAGACAGGGAGACGCCAATGCTCGGGGGCGCAGGCCCGGTGCTGCGCTTCGCGCCCAGCCCCAACGGTTTTCTGCATCTGGGACACGCCTATTCGGCGCTACTCAACGAGCGGCTGGCGCGCCGGCTGGATGGCGCCCTGCTGCTGCGCATCGAGGATATCGACGTCACCCGTTGCAGGCCGGAATTCGAAACGGCCATGCTGGAGGACCTGCACTGGCTCGGCGTGCGCTTCGACGGCGCTCCGCTGCGCCAGAGCGAACGTTTTGGCATTTATGGCGCATACATCGGCCGACTGACGGACGCCGGTCTGACTTATCGCTGCTTCTGCTCCCGCTCCGACATCGCCGCAACCGCGAAAGCCACGGGGGAGATGCGGCGCGATCCGGATGGCGCGCTCCTGTATCCCGGAACCTGCCGTTGCCGGTCGGACGCGCATGACCCGGCCGGCCGGCCGTTCGCCGTGCGGCTCCACATGGCCAAAGCGACGCGGCAGGCCGCGGCCCTCACCGGCGGCGCGCCGCTGACCATGCGGGCGCTGGACGCCGCGCTGCACGTGGAAATGCTTGCCGTCGATCCGCTGGCCTGGGGCGATATCGTCGTCGCCCGCAAGGAAACGCCGACCAGCTATCATGTCTCCGTCACCGTGGACGACGCCCAGCAGGGCGTCACCCATGTGGCGCGCGGCCGCGATCTGGAGGCGGCGACAGCCATCCACCGCTTGCTGCAAACCCTGTGGGGATTTCCGGCGCCGGCCTACTTGCATCATGATCTCATTCGCGATGCGTCCGGGGAGAAGCTGGCGAAGAGCCTGGGCTCGACGCCCCTGCGGCAGTTACGGGCGGAAGGCGTGACGCCACAGGCCGTGCGCGCCGCGCTCGGCTTTTGAGCGCCTGTGAGGGAATAGCGGACCGGCCACGCTGGCGATCTTTTTCATGTGCGCGCCGCCGGCCATCTTCACCGGACAGGGGACGCCGGCGAAGATGCGCGCGTGATCAAACGTGGCTTTTGGCTAAAGGCGCCCTAGCAGGGGTAAAGCCCACCGGACGTCAGACGCCAGAGCCCATTGCCTCAGGGCTGCTGGGGTTGCGACGTGGGCGCGGCGGTGGCGACGCGCGGTCCGTCGGCCTTCTCCATCAATTCGTCAGTCTGCTGGCGCCGGCGCCGGAATTCGGCCAGGGCGACGCCGTCAAGTTCGCCGCCGCGCGGCACCTTGATGCGCATCGGGTTGACGAAGCGGCCGTTGATCAGCACCTCGTAGTGCAGATGCGGACCCGTCGACAGGCCCGAGCTGCCCAGATAGCCGATGACCTGGCCCTGGCGCACCCGCACGCCAGGTTTGATGCCCCTGGCGAAGGCTGACTGGTGCGAATAGGTCGTTACGTAGCCATTGGTGTGCTGGATTTCCGTGTGACGGCCGTAACCGGAGTGCCAGCCTGCCTGGGCGACCAGGCCATCGCCCGCCGCGAGAATGGGCGTGCCCACCTTGTTGGCCCAGTCGACGCCGGTGTGCATCTTCGAATAGCCGAGGATCGGGTGGTGCCGCATGCCGAAGCCAGAGCGCAGGATGCCTTCCGAAATTGGTTTGCGCAGCAGAAACTTCTTGAGGGATTTGCCGTCGCGGTCGAAGTATTCCACCGTCCCGTCCGGCCCCTGGTACCGGTAAACGCTGCGGGTTTCGCCATTGACCGTGAGGGAGGCGAACAGCATTTCCGGCGCGCTGCCATCTTCGTCCTCGGCGAAGAACACCTCAAGCCGGTCGCCTGGCGAGATATGGCGCTCCAGATCGAAGTCATAGGCGAAGATCCGGATGAGATCGGCGACCATTTCCCGGGTCAGACCGTTCTTCAGGCCGGTTTCGTAGAGGCTGGCGTACAGGCGCGGGGCGCCGCTGTCGCTGCTGTCGTCGTCGTCCTCATCCGGCTGGGAGGCGCGCGCACCCGGGGTTTCATTTTCAGGTTCGATAGCGACAAACACGCCCCGGTCGTCCAGTGCGGCGATGGCCTCCACCTTGTTGGCGCCGATCACCATTACCCGCACGATCTGGCGACGGGTCGAGGTGTGTCCGGCCGTAACCGGGGCCGGCGCCACCAGAATCCGCAGGCGGTTGCCTTCGCCAATGGCGCCAATGCGCATCTTCGCCGCGATCGCCCGCAGGATGGCGCGGATCTGCTCGTCATCCGCCCCCTTGGCCCGTAACGCCGTTTCCAACGTTTCGTCCTTTTTGAGCGTCACCAGCTCTTCGTCCGCCGCCTGGGCGGCGTCCGGCGTCGCCTTGGGCAGCACGGTCAGGTTTTCGGGAACGACGTGCACTTCGATGCGCGAGAACGGCGCGTCAGAAGGCTGGCCGAAAGCGCCCCCCTCGCCGCCAGCGTCGCCGCCGCTGTCAAACTGCCGCAGGCTGCGCGACAGCAGCAACTGGGGCGGCAACGGCAGGCTCGGGGCGTTCACGGTGGGCTGCTTCGCCGCCATTGTGCGCAGCTGCCGGACCTGGGCGGCCGCCTCGGCCTCCGAAAGACCGGAAGACGCGAAGGTTTCAGAGCCGGTCAGACTGGTTTTGACGAGGGACACCTCGGCGTCAGAGACGTCTGGCTCCGGCTGCGCTTCCCGCTCAGGCTCGGCGCTGTTGTCGGTGAACATCTGCAGCGGATTGAACTGCGGAATATCGGTGGCGTACTGGCCCGTCGACATGGCCAGCGGACTGGCGACGCGAACGAAATTCCGCACCTTGATGACTTCCATCTGCCCGACCCGCAGGGTCATGGGAGATTTGAAGTTCTGTCGGGCGCCGGGAGTAATCTCGAAGCGGACCAGCCGGTCGGCCCGCCGGGTCGATACGACGGGCGGCTCGCCCGGCGTTCCGCTGGCGCGATAGCTGGCGTTGACCATTTCGGGCGTGCGCAGGACGGAGGCGTCGCTTTCCAGCGAGACATAAATGGCCGAGCCGATCAGGGCGATGCCGCTGACCCCGGTCAGAACCGCGCCGGAGAACCAGCGTGGGCTGACGGCGCGCCGGTCGACGCGCGGCGCGGAGATGCCGCCGGGATTGAGCGGCGGCTCATTGCCAATGTCAGGCGCCATGTGCAGGCGCTCCGCCTGCCGGCGCTGCGGCGCGTCCATTGCTGCGTTGTCGGACCTGTCGCGCACCATGCCTGTGTCAGTCTGCCCTTGCCGCCGATCCTGAAGGCGCTCACGGCGAAAGGCCTGAAGCGCCCGGAAACGGGATGAATTCACTACTGGTCCCAGCCGTCACGCCGCCAGACCCGACGCCCGCATGACAGCCTTTAGATAACCCGCGGGCAGGATGCGCGCTACCTCCGCAGCCATTCATCCATGTCGCCGGGAGTCATCCATGTGTCCAGGAGATATCCAGGCGCCCAAAAGCAGGACGAACGTGGCTGATCCTGGGCGAGGCGCCAGATCCGATAGCGCGGATGCCGCTCCGGGTCCTGCCCATCGTCCTTGACGCGCCGCACAGCTGACATCCCACATCCATCCTGCGCCGGCGTTTGTGGAAAGCTCCGTGGAAAATCACGTCATATCAATGTGATGCGGTGATCCAGCGCGAAGCAGAATGCATCGAAAACGAGCCATTCGCGCCAAATTTCCGCATTTTGGGATTTGTGGCGTTGACATTGGGGCTGGGAGGGTCCTATAAGCCGCTCATCAGCGACGGGGCGCGGCCCTGAAGCTTCCCGGAGACTTCCCGAAAGTCAGGCGGAACGGACCGATCGAGTGGTCGGGGTTTTGCCTGTTTCGGGTTTGTTCATCTGGCGGTTGTCTGGTAGTCTGGACGGCCCTGCTCTTTGACAATTGCATCGGAAAGAGAAGCGCAGACGGCGTTGTCCTTGCGGACGCTCCTGA
>NZ_SLWL01000014.1 GCF_004342915.1 Camelimonas lactis | reverse complement strand
CGTCGCCGGACATCCGCAAAGCCAGATCGACGAACTGCTGCCATGGGCCTACGCCTCGGACCCAATCAAGGCCGTGGCCTGAGAACAGCGGTTACGCTTTTCCGGCGCGCGAGAACCGTTTATCCCGGATGTGATCGTCCAGCGGACCATGGCCGCGGTTAGCCCGCAAAAGTCAGCTCCGCCCGACGAACTGGCCGCCGGCGGCGAATAATGGATGGAGCGACGGTTTTCCATGAACGATACGCGCGCGCTGGAATTGCGCCTTGGCCAGATGGTGCGCCGGCGCTTGCCCTGGTGCGTGGCCGAGTTCGTCATGTTTGGGCTCAAGCAGGCCTGGGCCTGCCTGTTTGCCGGCCTGCTGCTCGGCGCGATTCTGGTCAGCCGGCTGGTCTGGCATGCGGACTGGCCAGTGGCGCGTTATGATGCGCTGTTTGTCTTCGCCATTGCCGTACAGGCGCTGTTTCTGGCGCTGAAACTGGAAACATGGACAGAGGCGCGGGTCATCCTGGCCTTCCATATCACCGGAACCGCCATGGAATGGTTCAAGGTGAGCGCGGGATCATGGACTTATCCGGAGGCAGGATTTTTCCGCATCATGGACGTGCCGCTGTTTTCCGGCTTCATGTATGCGGCGGTCGGCAGCTTCATGGTCAGGGTCATACGCATCTTCGAAATGCGTTTCACGCCCTACCCGCCATTCTGGTTAACCGTGGCGCTGGCCGTTACCATCTACGTCAATTTTTTCGCGCACCACTTCCTGCCGGATCTGCGCTGGGCGCTGTTCGCCGCCACCATCCTGATCTACGGCCGCACGCGCATCTGGTTCAGGTTGGCGCGCTGGTACTGGATGCCGCTGCCGCTGGCGGCGTTCTTCTCCAGCCTGTTTCTCTGGGTGGCGGAGAACGTTGGCACACGCACCGGCACATGGCTCTACGCGGGGCAACGAACCCCGGAGCTGGCGCCATTTTCCAAGATCGGATCATGGTATCTGCTGCTCTATGTGAGCTTTGTCACCATCTCCCTGGTCACGCGGGAAACCATGACGGGACCGGCGCCCTCGTCTGGCGACGCCGGTTCCGACAAGCATGCTCCGGGAGGCTTCTCCCGCGAAACGGACGCTGTTTCGCGGCGGTGATCAGGCGCGGACGCCGGTGAAACCCCAGCTGCCGATAAAGCCCGCCGATACCTTGCCATCCATGTTGTCGCCAGCGACGCTGCCCTTGAACTCCAGCGTCAGGGGCATGGGGCTGGTGATCTTGATTTTCCAGGAGACATCGTTGCCCGAGGTCTTGCCGTCAAAAATCTCGCCCGCCTCCTGATCGGCGCTCTGCGTTCCCGTCAGCGCGTCGCCGTTGGCAGTCAGATTCACGGTTGAGGTCCGTTCGCCCATTGGGGTCTGCATGGTCAGATTCCAGGCGCCGTCAACAGCCATTACAAACTCCATTTATCGTTGTCGCATACACTGCCCGACACGGGCGTGAGACGCCGCAGCATGCTTTTTCCTGACGGATGAAGCAACTCGTCAGTTGGTAGGACGCTGACCAAATTGGCGACTGCCGGAAAATATCCTGGGCATTGTTCGCACACGCAATGGTTGTCATGTCAACGCGGGCAATTTTTTCAGGCATGCGCGGAGCATCGGTCAGGAAACCGGCCGCCAGCTTCGTTCCGTGGTCTGTCTGACGCTGTCATTAACCATAATGGTTGCGGCTGGGCGCCGATGACTCAGGCGCCCGATATCGGCCAGAGGCCGGGCGTCGCCAGTTCAAGCAGATGACCGTCGGGATCGCGAAAATAAATGCTGTGGCCGCCTTTGGGCCATTCGGTGCGGCCCTCGATGCTGACGCCGCGCGCCCTGAGCGCTCTTTCCCATTGCTCCAGCCCCTCGGGGCTCACCGCGAAGGCGATGTGCTGCTGGATGCGGTCGTCCGGCCGGGTTTTCAGATAACCATGCGGCGGGATAACGCCCCCCGGGAGATGCGCGGTTTCACTGGTGGCGCCGCGCTGGAACAGCAGCAACACGTTGCGGTCGCCTGCGGCGTAGGCCCGGAACCGCCCGTCCGCCACCAGGGCGCGCAAACCGAGGACCTGCTCGTAAAAGGTCGCCGCCCTGCCCAGGTCGTCCACATAAAGCGCGCTTTCCAGCACCTGGCCAAGAGGCGGAGGAATTTGAGGAGGCGGATCGTGGCTGGCGGCGGTCATCCCGGTCTCCTTCCAGAGAGGTTGCATTTCCATGCAGGCCGGGGGATCGCCCCGCCCTGTCAGGAAAATGCGCCCCGCCGGGCAAGGTTCCAGGTCATGCGGAGAGACATGGAGGCGCGCCGGCGCTCACCACATGTCGAGGGCGACGCGGGCTTCGTCGGACATGCGGCTCTGGTCCCACGGCGGATCAAACACCATGCGCACGTCGACGCCCGAGACGCCGGGCACGGCGGCGACAGCGTTTTCCACCCATCCGGGCATTTCGCCGGCCACCGGGCAACCCGGGGCAGTCAGCGTCATGTCGACGTCGACGTGACGCTCGTCACTGATGGCGACGCGGTAAATCAGGCCCAGTTCGTAAATATCGACGGGGATTTCCGGGTCATACACGGTCTTGAACGCCGCGATGAGCTCGTCCGTCAGGCGGTCGATCTCTTCCGGCGGCAAGGTGGACGACGGCGTGACGTCAGGGGCGTTGGGCGCCGGCCCGTCGGTCATCTGGTTCTCGGTCACTTCGTCATCTCCCGGGAGCGGGCTTCCGCAAGGGCCGCTCCTGATCCGGCTGGCGGTCCAGGGGGGTGAAGCCGCCGCTCAAACACGCATTCGAGCCGACGGCATACACCCATGGCGCCGCCATGTCATCCAAACATGCGCTCGGCCTTGCGCAGGGCCTCGACCAGCGCATCAACCTCGTCGCGCGTGTTGTAGAGCGCGAACGACGCCCTGCATGTGGAGGTGGCGCCGAAGCGCGTCAACAGCGGCATGGCGCAATGGGTGCCAGCCCGCACCGCCACGCCGGCCCGGTCGATGATCGTGGCCACGTCGTGGGCGTGAGCGCCGTTCATCTCGAACGACAGGATGGCGCCCTTCCCCGGCGCCCTACCGATGATGCGGATTGAGTTCATCGCGCTCAGTTGCTCGTGGGCGTAAGCGCTGAGATCCGCCTCATGGGCGTGAATGCGGTCGCGGCCGATGGCCTCCATGTAGCGCAGCGCCGCCCCAAGGCCAATGGCCTCGACGATCGGCGGCGTGCCGGCCTCGAAGCGGTGCGGCGGCTCGTTGTAGGTGACCGTGTCCGTGGTCACCGTTTCGATCATCTCGCCGCCGCCATTGAAGGGCGGCATCTTCGCCAGCAGGTCGCGCTTGCCGTAGAGCACGCCGATACCGGTGGGCCCGTAGACCTTGTGGCCGGTGAACACGTAAAAATCGGCGTCGAGATCACGCACGTCGACGTGCTGGTGCACGGCGCCCTGGCTACCGTCCACCAGCACCGGAACGCCCCGCGCATGGGCGATGCGGATCATCTCCTTCACCGGGGCAATGGTGCCCAGCACGTTGGACATGTGGGTGATGGCGACGATTCGGGTGCGGTCGGTCAGCAGCTTCTCGTAAGCGTCCAGGTCGAGCACGCCATTGTCGTCGACCGGAATCCACTTCAGCACGGCGCCCTTGCGCTCGCGGTGGAAATGCCACGGCACGATGTTGGAGTGGTGCTCCATGATCGACAGGACGATCTCGTCGCCCTCGCCTATCGCCATGCGGCCGTAGCTGTCGGCGACCAGATTGATCGCCTCCGTCGCCGAGCGGGTGAAGATAATCTCGTCGGTCGAGGCGGCGTTCAGGAAGGCGCGCACCGCCTCGCGGCCGTCCTCGAACGCCTCGGTGGCGGCGTTGGCCATGTAATGCAGGCCGCGATGGACGTTGGAATAGCCGGTTTCCATCGCCCGGGTCATGGCCTCGATCACCGCGCGCGGCTTCTGGGCCGAGGCGGCGTTGTCGAGATAGACCAGCGGCTTGCCGTAGACCTGCCGGGAGAGAATCGGGAAATCGGCGCGAATGCGCGCGAGGTCGAGGGGCGCGGCGGGCGTGCTGTCTGTCATGGAGACAATCGCGGGGCTGCCCCCGCCCTCCTGAAATTCTGGCTTGAGCGCATGGGAGCCGGCCGGGTGTTTGGAGCCGGAAGCGCCCGATCGCATGCGGCGCCAGGCGCCGCACGCATTGTTCGTAAACGGGATGGCGAAGAGCCGGTCAGCCGCGCGCGGCCAGCCAGCCTTCCACCAAAGCGACGAGGTTGTCGCGCACGTCCTCGCGCGCCACGAACTCCAGCGGCTCGCCCAGGAACGCCTCGACCATCAGCGCCTCGGCCTGCTTGCGCGGCAGGCCACGGGCCATCAGGTAGAACAGCAGATCGTCATCGAGCTGGCCGCACGTGGCGCCGTGGGCGCACTGCACGTCGTCGGCGAAGATCTCCAGCTCCGGCTTGTTGTTCATCGTGGCGTTTTCCGCCAGCAGCAGCGCGGCGGACATCATGCGTCCGTCGGTCTTCTGGGCGTGCTGGCGCACGATGATCTTGCCCTGGAACACGCCGGTGGACTCATCGTCCAGCACCGTCTTGAACAACTCGCGGCTGTTACAGTTGGGCACGGCGTGATCGAGCGTCAGCGTGGTGTCGGCGAACTGACGACCGCGCAGCATGGTGGCGCCGCCAATGGTGATGTCAGCGCCCTCACCCGCGCATCCCAGAAAGATCTGGTGACGCGACATCGCCGATCCCGTGGTCAACCCGAACGAGCTGAAGCGCACATCGGCGCCCAGTGAGACGGACAAGGTCGACACCGCCTGGGCGGCGTCGCCCTCGGCGTTGATCCGGGTGTGATTCACGCGGGCCCCGTCGCCGGCGATGATCTCCACCACCGCATTGACCTGGTAGGCCAGGCCATTGGCGCCGGCATGGGTCTCGACCAGATCAAGGCTGGCGCCGTCATCAACGACGACCAGCACGCGCGGCGCGGACGAGAAGGGCGCGTCGGCGGCATTGGCGAAACGCAGTTGCAGGCCAGCGTCGCCAGCATCCTTCGACACCCGCACGATGGCGCCTTCCGCCATGAAGGCGGTGTTGAGCGCCAGCATGGGGTTGTCCTGGGCCAGCTCCAGCGCGCCAAGGCGGCTTGTCAGGGCGTCGCCCGCCGCCAGCGCGGCGTCCAGCGCCACGATTTCGACGCCAGCGATCGCCGGCGGCTGCGAAACCAGGTAGCCGTTGACGAAATCCAGCGACGGGATCGCCAGCGGCGCCGGGAACGCGGCGTTGCGGGCCAGCACGGTGGCGACAGCGGCGGCGTCTGGCCGGGCGGCCGGCTCCGGCGCGTCGCGCAGCAGGGCGCGCAGGTCGGTGTAATGGAACTCCTCGATCCGGCGGGTCGGCAGACCCGTTTTCTCGAAGCGGTCGAATGCCTCCGTGCGGCGACGCCCGGTTGCGCTGTCGCCTGGCAGGGAGTTGGCGGCGGCCTGGAAACGCGCGATCAGCGCGGTTTCAGCGGCGGTCCGCAATGGCTTCACATCAGCGCCCATTATTCAGCAGCCTGCTGGCGGTAGTCGGCGTAGCCGTTGGCTTCCAGCTCCAGGGCCAGCTCCTTGCCACCGGTGCGGACGATGCGGCCGTTGGCCATCACGTGCACGGTGTCGGGCACGATGTAGTCCAGCAGGCGCTGGTAGTGGGTGATCACCAGGAACGAGCGGTCGGGCGAACGCAGGGCGTTGACGCCATCAGCGACAATCTTGAGCGCGTCGATGTCGAGACCGGAGTCGGTTTCGTCGAGAATGCACAGCTTCGGCTCCAGCAGCGCCATCTGCAGGATTTCCATGCGCTTCTTCTCGCCGCCCGAGAAGCCGAAGTTCAGCGGGCGCTTCAGCATCTCCTGGTTGATCGAGAGCTTTTCCGCCGCCTCGCGCACCCGGCGCATCAGGTCCGGCGTGGTCAGTTCGGCCTCGCCGCGCGCCTTGCGCTGGGCGTTCATCACGGCCTTGAGGAACGTCATGGTGCCGACGCCGGGGATCTCCAGCGGATACTGGAAGGCCAGGAACACGCCGAGGGCGGCGCGTTCGGCCGGATCCAGCTCCAGGATGTTCTCGCCGTCGAGCAGGATCTCGCCGTCCACGACGGTGTAATCCTCCTTGCCGGAGATGACATAGGAGAGCGTCGACTTGCCCGAGCCGTTGGGGCCCATGATGGCCGCGACCTCGCCCTTGTTCACGGTGAGGTTCAGGCCGTTGAGAATGCGCTTGTCATCGATGTCGACGACGAGGTTCCTGATTTCCAGCATGGTGCAATTCCGGTCGTTCGGGCCGGGCGTCGCGTCCTGCGCGCCTGTCCGCGGCCCATTGGGTCTGTTGTTCGGTTTGGGCGGCGGGGGTTAGCCCACGCTGCCTTCCAGCGAGATCGAGATCAGCTTCTGCGCCTCCACCGCGAATTCCATCGGCAGATGCTGCAGGACGTCCTTGACGAAGCCGTTGACGATCAGCGCCACCGCTTCCTCGTCCGACAGGCCGCGCTGCATGCAGTAGAACATCTGGTCGTCGGAAATCTTCGAGGTGGTCGCCTCGTGCTCGAACACCGCCGAGGCGTTCTTCGACTCGATGTAGGGCACGGTGTGGGCGCCGCACTGGTCGCCGATCAGCAACGAGTCGCAATTGGTAAAATTGCGCGCGTTCGACGCCTTGCGGTGGGCGGAAACCTGACCGCGATAGGTATTGTCCGACCTGCCGGCGGCGATGCCCTTGGAGATGATCCGGCTCGTCGTGTTCTTGCCGAGGTGGATCATCTTGGTGCCGCTGTCGACCTGCTGACGGCCGTTGGAGATGGCGATGGAGTAGAACTCGCCATTGCTGCCATCGCCGCGCAGGATGCAGGACGGGTATTTCCAGGTGATCGCCGAACCGGTTTCGACCTGGGTCCACGAAATCTTCGAACGGTCGCCGCGGCAATCGCCGCGCTTGGTCACGAAGTTGTAGATGCCGCCCTTGCCTTCCGCGTCGCCCGGGAACCAGTTCTGCACGGTGGAGTACTTGATCTCCGCATCCTCAAGCGCCACCAGCTCCACCACGGCGGCGTGCAGCTGGTGCTCGTCGCGTTGCGGCGCGGTGCAACCCTCCAGGTAGCTCACATAGGAGCCCTTGTCGGCGATGATCAGCGTGCGCTCGAACTGGCCGGTGTTGCGCTCGTTGATGCGGAAATAGGTCGACAGTTCCATCGGGCAGCGCACGCCCTCGGGGATGTAGACGAACGATCCGTCAGTAAAGACGGCGGAATTCAACGTGGCGAAGAAATTGTCGGAGACGGGCACCACCGACCCCAGGTACTTTTTCACCAGCTCGGGATGCTCGCGGATCGCCTCGGAGATCGGGCAGAAAATGACGCCGACCTTTTTCAGCTCTTCCTTGAAGGTGGTGGCGACCGACACGGAATCGAACACCGCGTCCACCGCGACCTTCGAGGTTTTCACGCCAGCCAGCAGCTCCTGCTCGCGCAGCGGAATGCCCAGCTTCTCGTAGGTCTTGAGGATTTCCGGATCGACGTCGTCGAGCGAATCCGGGCCGGAAAAATTCTTCGGCTCCGAATAGTAATAGGCGTCCTGGTAGTCGATCTTTGGATAATCGACGCGCGCCCATGTGGGCTCGACCATGGTCTGCCAGCGACGGAAGGCGTCAAGGCGCCATTGGGTCATCCATTCCGGCTCATTCTTCCTGGCCGAAATATAACGCACCGTATCTTCCGAAAGGCCCTTGGGGGCCTTTTCGGTTTCAAGCACGGTTTCGAACCCGTATTTGTACTGGTCTACGTCGATCGCCTTGACGCGGTCGACGGTTTCCTGCACGGCGGCCATCTCATCCTCCTGTCACGGCTTCAAGGGCCGTGGGCTGGCCAGTCACGGCGCGCTCCCGAAAGAGCGGCCAAATCAGATTTCAGCGGCGACCCGCCGGTCGCCTGTCGACAGGCGTCATGCGCCCGCCAGCGCGCCCCTGCGCTCGCGCGCGCCAGCCACGCAGGCGGCGAACACGTCGGCGAAGCGCGCAATGTCAGCTTCGGTTGAATTCCAGCCGGTGCTGATGCGCACCGCCCCTCCCGCGATGTCCTTCGTCACCCCCATGGCCTCCAGCACATGGGAGCGCCGGACCTTGCCAGAGGAGCAGGCCGAACCGGACGAGAGGGCGATACCCCGAAGATCGCACTGCATCAACAGGGTCTGCGCTGAAAAGCCGGGCGCCGCGAACGCCGTGACATTGGGGGCGCGCGCCGCGCCTTCGCCAAATATCACCACATCTGGCGCGATCTCCCGCAACCGCCGTTCGGCAAGATGCTGAAGCTCCCGGCAATGGTTGACATTATGCTCCAGCTCTGTGGCGGCAATGCGGGCGGCGACGCCGAAGCCGCTGATTCCGGCGACGTTTTCGGTGCCGGCGCGGGCGCCGCGTTCCTGACCGCCGCCGCGCAGCAGCCGGGTGTCCAGGGTGACGAAGCCGCCGCCGAGGGCAATGGCGCCAACGCCTTGCGGGCCGCCGATCTTGTGCGCCGAAATGAACATTGCGTCCGCGCCATGGGCCGCCATGTCGAGCGGCAGTTTTCCCGCCGCCTGCACGGCGTCACACACCAGAACGCCGCCGCCTGCGTGAAGCAACTCCGCCGCCGCGGCCACTGGCTGGATAACGCCGGTCTCGCTGTTCACCAGCTGAAGGGCGAGCAATGCCGGGCCGTTGGCGTCGAGGTCGGCGCGCAGCCAGTCAAGATCGATGACGCCATCGCCGTTCACCGGCGCATGGCTGACCCGGTCCGCGGCGAAGCCATGACCTTCCAGAACACATGGGTGCTCGGTCGCCAGCACGACCAGCCGCGCCGGCTGCGCCCCATGGAACGACAGGCCGCCGGCGAGCAGCGTATTGGCGGCCTCGGTGCCGCCGCTGGTGAAAATGATGTCCTGGCTGGCCGCGCCCACCAGCGCGGCGACCTCATCGCGCGCCTGTTCGATGGCGGCGCGGGCCCGGCGGCCTTCAGCATGGATCGATGAGGCGTTGCCGGCGACGCACAGGGCATGGACCATCGCCTCGCGCACGGCGGGGCGCGCCGGCGAGGTGGCGTTGTGATCCAGATATGTGCGCGCGCTGCTCATTCGTGCCGCCCCTGAAAGGCCATCGCCCCCCGGCAATGCCAGGCCGGGCGAACGCAATCCTTGCAATGGACCCCTCTCGCCATGTTAAACAGACGCTCGCGCCCGCCCCGCAACGTCTGCGGGCCAGGCGCGGGGAACGCATGGTCATACGTCAGGTTCTGTCGCGGTCAGGCCTCCCGGGCCATGCGCCTCGCCTGCCATATGGGATCCGCGCAAGGCGGGCGCCATACCCATGCGCCGCGACTGGAGCCAGAACGGGATTCTGCTGGACAGCGACCGGTTGGACCCGTGTCGCGCCACGTCCCGGAGACCTGTTGCGAACCGCGTGTTAATGTGCGTAGAACCGTTCTAAGCCCTTTTTAGGCCGACCTGTCCCGAAGTCAAGCGCGCCTGCCGCGCCTTCACGTTCCAGAGGGGCGCGGTCAGCCGCATCAGCAAGGTTGAGTATGCCTGAAGTCATCTTTCCTGGCCCTGCCGGACGCATCGAAGGCCGGTATCACCCGTCAAAGCGCAAGGGCGCGCCGATCGCGGTGATCCTGCATCCGCACCCGCAGTTTGGCGGGACGATGAACAACCAGATCGCCTACAATCTCTATTACACCTATGTGAAACGCGGCTTCTCCGTGCTGCGCTTCAACTTCCGCGGCGTCGGCCGCAGCCAGGGCAGTTTCGACCATGGCGTTGGCGAACTCTCCGACGCCGCCGCGGCGCTCGACTGGGTGCAGTCGATCAACCCGGAAGCCCGCACCTGCTGGATCGCCGGCATCTCCTTTGGCGCCTGGATCGGCATGCAGTTGCTGATGCGGCGCCCGGAGATCGAGGGGTTCATCTCCATCGCCGCCATGGCCAACCGGTATGATTTCTCCTTCCTGGCGCCCTGCCCTTCCTCCGGCCTGTTCGTGCACGGCTCGGAAGACCGGGTGGCGCCGGTGAAGGACGTGGTGCCGGTGATCGAGAAGGTGAAGACCCAGAAGGGCATCCTGCTTGAGCATGCGGTGATCGAGGGGGCCAACCATTTCTTCGACGGCAAGGTCGATGAACTGATCGCGGTCGTGGACGACTATCTCGACAAGCGCCTTGGGGCCAGCGAGGAGGAAACCGCCGCCCTGCCCCCGCCGCCGGACCCGGTTGAGGAAGAGGCCGGGGAAGACTGACCAGGCGCCTGGCCGGACGGCTGGTCTGGAGCGCCTTCGGTGAATACCTGTTCGCAGAAAATGCGCCATCTCACGGGCCTGGGGATTTTCCCCCGAAAGTGGCCTCGCCTTCCCGAAAATGCCCTGGGGCGAGGGAATGCCGGGGATTGTGCTGGAGATCGGAGGGCCGCCTACAGGGCGGCCCTTTGCCGTTCGCCCCGTCGAAAGTTCTCCTGACAAGCTCCCCCCTGGCAAAGCTCCCGCGGACATCCGGGGCAAATGCTGGCGTAATGGTTCGCGCGCGGGCGCCCGGACGGGACGTTTTTGCCCGCCTTTGGCTGCGACGGAAGCGCTGCCGCTCATCCTGGGTAGCGGCTCCAACGTGAAAAATCGCGGGCCGGCGCCGGGTCAGGCTGCGCCGGCGCGCGCTGTTGTCGTCACAGGGGGGGAACGGCAAGTACGCCGCCGGCCAGCGGCGCTGGCGCGCCGGTCGTACCGGGCCAGGTGATCGGCAGGCCGTCGAGGCTGCGGACAGCAAGGTAGGCGAAGGCCTGGGCCTCGATGAAGTCGCCGGTCAGCCGCGCCGCGTCAGCTGCGATGACGCGGGCCTGCAGACGCTCCCGCAGCAGCCGCATCAGTTCAGGGTTGTGGGCGCCGCCGCCGCAGACGATCCAGCAGGCGGGCGGCGGGCCGCCCGAAGCCTCCACCGCCCGGGCGATGGCGCGGACCGTGAAGTGCGTCAGGGTGGCGGCGCCGTCAGGGGCGCCCAGGTGCGCGGCGACGCCGGGCGAGAACCAGTTGCGATCCAGCGACTTCGGCGGCGGCGCGTCGAACCAGGGATGGGCCAGCAACCAGGACAGCAGCGCCTCGTCAGGGGCTCCCGCCGCCGCCGTTGCGCCATCCGCATCCATGGCCGCGCCGGTGCGGGTCCGCATCCAGTCATCAAGCAGGGCGTTGCCCGGACCCGTATCGAACGCCACGAGCGACCCATCGGCATTGATGAACGTGACATTGGCGACGCCGCCGATGTTCAGGAAGGCCACGGGCGCCGACAGGCCCGCCCAGCGCGCCAGCGCGGCGTGGAACACCGGAACGAGCGGCGCGCCCTGGCCACCAGCCGCCACGTCCGCCGCCCGGAAATCGTAAACCACCGGAATGCCTGTGGCGGCGGCGAGGCCGGCTCCATCGCCGAGTTGCACGGTCAGGCGGGCCTGCGGACGATGCAGCACCGTTTGCCCGTGAAGGCCGATAACGTCGATATCCGGTGACGACAGGCCGTTATGAGCCAGAAAAGCCTGGACTGCTTCTGCGTGGGCGGCGGTCACCAGATCTTCCGCCGTCGCAAGGACGCCCGGCCTGTCGTCGCGGCGCGTCAGCGCCGGCGCCTCGGCCATGGCTTGCGCCAGAACAGAACGCTCCGAGGCGCTGTAGGCCCGATAGCCGGTGGGGCCGAAGGCGTGAATGGTCTCGCCATCCGTTTCCAGCAACGCCACATCGACGCCGTCCATGGAGGTGCCGCTCATCAGCCCAATCGCCCGCCGGACCGTCATGGCGCGCCCATCGTCTGGCCATGGCGCGAGCCATCTTTCGCGATAGCGCGGCCTGAAACACGGTGAGGGCCTCGTGACGCCAGAAGGCGTCCGGCCGGGCGGAAAAATGCGTCAGTCCAGAACGGCAGGGGAGAACTCCATTTCAGGATGATCGGCCGACCAGGGGCAGGCGTGTTTGCGTCGCAAGGCAAACACCTGTTGTCCGATCGTAGCAGTATTCCGGGCCGTGCGGGAGCGGCAGGCGCGCGCGGGCGCGGCAAGCCTGGTGATCGTTGCGTCGGGGCCGCGCCTCCGTGTGTTTCCCGCCTGGCCGGCCTATGTTTCCTGGAGAATCCGGTAGATCGTCGCGGTGGAGACGCCGAAGCGCCGCGCGACCTGGCGGGTGGACATGCCCTGCTCGGTCACGAGGCGTTGGGCGCGCTCCCGCTGCGCGCCGGTCAGGACGGCCGGGCGTCCGCGCTGTCGCCTCTCCGGCCCGTCCCGGCGCGATTCATCAGACGCTTCGGGCGCGTTGGGTGGGGCCGGGTGGCGGATGCGCTCCGCGAGATATCTGGACACCGGCAGCAATGCGTCGCCGAGCGGCGTGCCGGGCGTGACGTCGTTTTCGCCCACCTGGATGGCGGCGCCGGTTTTCGAAACCTTTTCAAGCGCAGCGACGATTTCTTCGAGGCTGTCCCCAAGCCTTTCGAGAGATTGAACTAAAAAGACGTCGCCCTGCCGGAGAAAGGCGATCGCATGCGCGAGCGTTGGCAGCCGGCTCTCTGGCGTTGCGGCCAGGAAGACACGTTCGGCGCCGCATGATTCCAGGAAAGCTTCGTCGCTGACATGCTCCTCCTGGGCGGCCAGTCCAAAACCAATGCGCACCTCCTCCCCCCCACGTTCAGTCTTTCAGGCAGGCTTTCCCTCATCTTTCATGCATTCATGCGCGCATGGCTCAGAAGGCCCGCCCTATTTTCCAGTCTTGCCCCAGTTTCGTGCGTCGGTATCCCGCGATCCGCTGCATGCTTCCTCAAGGAGACGAGCGGGTGAACCCCATGTATCTGGTATGGCCCATACCTATATCCAGATGTCTGGTCGGAATTTTTCGTGACAGCGATGACTTCGCATAATTGCATAAATATTTTGCATAATTGCAAATTTTGAGAATTTTGCGAGTCAGCGCAAGTTACTACGGCAGGGGGTGCATGTGAAAGCGTGTATTTGACGACTGGTTTGCATGCGCCTTGACATGGCCTGGCGCGTCGCGGGCGTAAGCTTGACCATATCTGCAGGATTAATTCGCATAATCAGAGGCATGAAGGCCATGGGCGGACGCCGCCCGCCCATGCAGCCACGCGCAGTCCACAGCGTCGGGCGCGCCGGGTTCCTGGCCTGTCCCCGGTCCCGCCCCGCCCGCCCGACGCGCCATGGCGGTCCTGTCCCCGGGGGCGTGAGAGCGAATGATTCGCGCCGCCACGGCCTGTCAACGCGCCGGCAGGCGTGATCCCGCGTGATCTCGCGCCGCAAAGGTGTTACATGCGCGCCAGCCAAATTTTGCGTTACCCGCGCCGGCCCCCCCAACGCCTTCCGCGATGCGCGGCAGGCAAGATGGCCGGATCGGGAGGCCGGGCGGCGCCCGGCCCTGATGGGCAGGTTTGACCTTTGCCAGAGCTATAGAGGTGAGCGAACTGATGACCGCGCCAAAATCCGACTTCCTGCGCGTCCTGACGGAACGCGGTTACATCCACCAGTGCTCGGACCTGCCGGGGCTGGACGAGAAGGCGGCGACGGGTCAGCTCACCGCTTATGTCGGTTATGACTGCACGGGCCCCTCGTTGCATGTGGGCCATCTGCTGTCGATCATGATGCTGCACTGGTTCCAGCAAACCGGCCACCGGCCGATCGCCCTGATGGGCGGCGGCACCACCCGCGTCGGCGACCCCTCCGGCAAGGATGAGAGCCGCAAGATCCTGACCCTGGAGCAGATCGGGGAGAACAAGCAGAGCCTGCGCACGGTGTTCTCCCGCTTCATCGACTTCGGCGGCGGCCAGGATGGTCTGGAGCCGGCCCCGCACGGCGCCGGCGCGGGGGCGGCCGCCTTCATGGTCGACAACGCCGAGTGGCTGGCGCCGCTGAACTACATCGATTTCCTGCGCGACGTCGGCAAGCACTTCTCCGTCAATCGCATGCTCAGCTTCGATTCGGTGAAGACCCGCCTGGAGCGCGAGCACGAACTGTCGTTCCTGGAATTCAATTACATGATCCTCCAGGCCTACGACTTCGTCGAACTGAGCAAGCGCCACGACTGCGTGCTGCAGATGGGCGGATCGGACCAATGGGGCAACATCATCAACGGCATCGACCTCGGCCGTCGCATGGGGCGCCCCCAGCTTTACGCCCTCACCTGCCCGCTGATCACCACCGCCTCCGGGGCCAAGATGGGCAAGACCGCCAGCGGCGCCGTCTGGCTGAAGGGCGACATGCGCAGCCCTTATGAGTACTGGCAGTTCTGGCGCAACACCGAGGATGCGGACGTGGCGCGCTTCCTCAAGCTGTTCACCGTGCTGCCGCTGGACGAGATCGCCAGGCTGGCGGCCCTGGGCGGCAGCGAGGTGAATGAGGCCAAGAAGATTCTGGCCACCGAAGCCACGGCCCTGCTGCACGGCCGGGCGGCGGCTGACCAGGCGGCGGAAACGGCGCGCAAGACCTTCGAGGAAGGCGCGCTTGCGGCGGATCTGCCCAGCGTCACCCTGGCCGTCGCCGACCTCAGGGCGGGGCTTGGCGTGCTTTCCGCCTTCGCCAGCGCGGGGCTGGTCGCCTCCACCAGTGAGGCGCGCCGCCAGATCAAGGCCGGCGGCCTGCGCGTCAATGATGTGGTGGTGACCGACGAACGGGCGGCGCTGACGGAAGCCGCCCTCACCGGCGACGGCGTTATCAAGCTTTCCTTCGGAAGGAAGAAGCACGTGCTGCTGCGCTTCGCCTGAAGCCGGTCCTGCAACAATGAACATGAGGGGCGGTCTGCGGGCCGCCCTTTTTTCATGCGCCGCTTCTGCCCATGCATCGCTCTCCCGCACGCTGGTCCGCTCACGCGCAGGCTGCTCCTCCAGAGCTGCCCGGCGAAGCCTGACGCTCGCGCGCTTCTTTGCGGTTGCAAGCTTTCCCGGGGAAAAAAGCTCCGCCTTATGCGCTAGGGAACGCGACCGGGGGGCGTTGGCGGCGCCTGTTGCGCCTGACCCGCGCCATCTGGCGTGAACACTTCCAGAAACTTGCGGAAGATGCCCGGCGCCACGGCGGTGAGCGGGTTGACCGTCAGGGTCGGCGCGCTGGCTGGCCCGGTGATGCGGAAGCTGACCGCGAACAATCCCTCATTGGCGCCGCCGCCGATCAGCGGCCCCACCAGCGGGATGCGGGCAAACGCATTGTTGAGGGCGTAAGCGGGGATGAACGTGCCGGTCAGATCGGTGCGGTCCCGCGCGAAATCGACGGTTCCATCAAGCTTGATGCCAACCTGCGGTCCCCAGATAATGCCGTCGCGCAGCTGCACCCTGCCGGCCCGGCGATCGAACGAGCCTTGCAGGCGCTGAAACGGCACCTCCGATACGTTAATGCGTTTGGAGCCGGCGGCCGGCTGGGCGGCGACAATGCGCCCGAGGGCGGGTTCATCCCGCAACGTGAAGCGCGCCACATCGATCGAGCCGGTCTGGGTTCTGCGGCCGAGCTGGGCCGAAATGACCAGATCACCGCCATACATGCGCCGGTAAAGATCAGCGAAACGGAGCAGCGCGCCGGCGTTTGCGGCCCGGACCTCCAGGTTTTCCGTCCCCGCCCCCTGCGGCGAAAGACGCAGCGAAGCCGAAGCCTGGCCAAAGCGCCCGTCCATGGCCGCCTGGCGCACCTGGCCGCCGCGGGAGGTGAGTTTCAGCGTGGCGTTGGTGAGCGATTCATCATTGAAGCCCGCGAGGATGGCGGCAGAGAGATCCAGATCGATCTTCGGCGCGCCGGCGCCGCTGGCCGGGGCGCCCTTGCCGCCGTCATCGGTGACGATGGCGCGCACCATTGGTCTGGCGTCGATGAACTGGCCGCGCACATTTACCTTGTAGACGTCCTCAACCCGCTCGACATCGACGCGCATGTTGTCGCTGGGCGACATGCGGAAGCTGGGAAAGCGCAGCCGCTGGAAGCCGCCTTTGGCGTCGACCTCCATCACGCCCTTGCTGGCGGAAACATTGCCGGCTTCCAGCGCAAGGTCGGAAAGTCGCCAGGCCCCCCGCTGGGTCTCCAGCAGAAATGTCAGCCGGCCAGGCTTTCCGGCGGGCTTGGACCAGCCGGGCAGCAGTTCGACGATGCGCGCGCGCGCCAGGTCCACGTCGATGCGCTGGCCGCCGGCCTTCGTCGCATCCTGCCCGGCGGCGTCGTCCAGCGGCAGGGCGGCGTGAATGGTCACCGGTCCTGAAAAACCGGAGCCCAGATTGACGTTGAAGCGGGCCCGGGCGGCGTCATCAAGCGTCGCCGCGACCCGGATTTCACCGCCGGCGCGGCTTTTGCGCGGCTGCCGCAGGTCGATATTGACCGGCGCGGCGGCGATGCGCCCGTCGCCTTTCAGCTGGCTCTGGGCGTCATCGACCAGCACCTGGAAGGAGCCGGCCTCGAGGCCGTGCTCGCCCATGACGCGGGTGATGGCGACGTCGCTGAGCGAGCCGGAAATCCGCGGCTGGACCTCGACGGCCTCGGTCGCCGGCTTCAGGGGAATTGTCAGCCCCACATCCAGTTGCGCTTGGCCGCTGACCCGGGCGGGGTCAATCGGCGCGGCGCCGAGCCCGGCGCTGGCCATCACGCGCATGAGGGTCGGCAGGTCGCCGCTGACGTGGAAGGCGACATCGGCGGATGGCACAGGCCGCTGCGCCGAATGGATGACCACCTCGCCGCCGGATATGGGCAACGCCGGGCCGTCGGCGGGCGTCATCCGCGCCTCCTGCACGGCGATGCGGGCCTCAACGCCGGTGACGGCTGCGGTGGCGGAGGCGTGAACCGGCGGAGTGTCGGGCGAGGCGCGCCACATGGCGTCGCGCATGGCCACGTCGACCGTCAGTTCCCCGGCGCGCATGGGCATGCGCTGCCGCGCCTTCAGAATGTCGTCGCGGGTCATGCGCACGCGCACGTCAAAACTGTCCACATGGCCGGACATGAACGTGCGCCCCATGTAATCGCGCACGGCCCGGGCGGCGAAGGACGGCCACATGGCGAGGGCGGCGCGCGTGTCGGCGTTCTTGCCGACAATATCAAGGTTGACCCCATCGCCGGTGGCGACGCCGCCCAGCTGGCCGGTCACCGAGACCAGTCCCAGTCTGGTCGCGACATCAAACTGGTCGATGCGGGCTCCCCCATCGCTGGAGCCGGCCAGGCGCGCGGTGATGCGGTCAACTGGCAGCGGCGCGTCGCCTGGCCCGAAGGGCGCCGCCAGGGCGTCCGTGGATGTCAGCGCCAGTCGCCACTGGTCATCGCCCTCGCCGCGCTCCAGCGCCCCCGACGCGGTGACGTGGTAGCCGTCCCAGGCGGCGTGAAGGCGTTGAATGTCGAACTTCTGCTCAGCGGGCCGCCAGCTCGTTTCCAGCTCCGCGGCGTTCATGGTGAACTGCGGCATGTCCGGGTCATCGGTGTGGATCACCGCTGGAGCGCCGCGCACCCTGGCGACAAGATCCACCAGAACGCCGTCGGAGCGCACCGCGCCCATGATCGAGCCCGAGAGGGGCATGTCCGTCCACACCGCCTTGTCGCGATGGCTGAACGCCTGGAGGTCGGACACGGGGACGTCGCGGAACGTGACGTTGGCGACGCGCTTTTCTCCGCCGCGCCCGGATACGGCGCCGTCGAGGCGCCAGCGGCCCTTGCCGCCCGTCAGTTCAAACGAAAAATTGCGCAGATTGTCCTTGGGCCGGCTGAAGCTCAGGTCCGCGTCGCTAAACCGGAAGCGCTCGGCGCCATCCGCCCCGACGAGGATGACGCGCGCATCGCTGATGCTGGCGGTGTCGATGCCGCCAAGCAGGCCGTCGCTCTGGGTCAGCAGCTCGATGGCGGAGGCAACGCCCCTGGCGAGGATATCGGGCAATTGGGGCGCCGCCGCCGCAGCGCCGCCCGTGGCGGGTGAAGTTGCGACGGCTGGCTCCGTTTCGGCGCCCGCCTGAAACGAAATTTCGCCTTCCGCCCCCATGGCCAGCCGCAGCGCCAGACCGCGGAACTCAATGGAGCGCGGCCGGAACTGGCCCCAGACCAGGCTCCATGGATCGACAGAGACGGTGGCTTCCGGCGCGGCGATGGCCCGTTGGCCATCCGGCGCGATGATGGCGACGCCCTGCAGGGTGAGCGCCGGATTGAGACCGGCGTGATTGATGGCGGCGGCGTTGATGCGCGCCTCCCATCCATTGCCAATCTGCCGGTTCATGGCGGCCGCCACGCGTTGGGACAGCCCCTCGATGGCGATGGGGCCGATAGCCAGGCGCACGGCGAGCACGCCCGCGAGCAACACCGCGAAACAGGCGCTGACGGCGACCAGCAGGCTGGCTGCGCGCACGGAACGCCGGGCAAGGCTCCGGCGCGCGCCGTGCGGCGCGCCGCCCGCCTGACTGGCGGGGCGGCGCGCTGAAGCCTCGCGTTTTTTCCGGCGCAGTCTGAAGCGCGTGGGCGGGGTCAACCTTGGCAACCGGGGGCATTCCCTTCGTTCAGGCGTACGGTAAGGTCAGGCAAGGTCCAGACGGGCTGAACCAGCTGCCCCCCTGTTGTCTGACGCCCCCATGATGCTGGCGTCTGCGTGACGTCGGCGCCCCTCGCCCGGGACGCCCGGCCTGGCGCGCCCGGCGGGCAAGCTCCAGGGCGCCGCCCTTGCGCCGGGCGCCGCCGGGCGGGATGGGGCTGGCGGTCTGGCGCGGAATGATGAACCTGTGCTCCAGAGCAATATGATTCCCGGCCTGCCGGCCACATTTTTCAGAATGCCGGTTACAAATGGATAACGTTCGCAATCCGTCCGGCGTCCGGATTCTGCCGGGATTCTCCCTGGAAAGGAATGCGTATGCCGCTTAAAGAAGGCTTTCTGGCGCCGGATCTCCGGCTGCCCCTGGGCGCTGGCGGGGAAGTTTCGCTCGCTGGTCTCAGGGGTCGGAAGGTGGTCGTGTACTTTTACCCAAAGGACAATACGCCAGGCTGCACCACGGAGGCGCTGGAGTTCAACGCCCTGAAACCGCAGTTCGAGGCGGCGGGCGTGACGGTGATCGGCGTTTCGCCCGATGCGGTCGCCTCCCACCAGAAGTTCGCGGCGAAGCATGGGCTGGACATCGCCCTTGCCGCCGACCCGGAGCAGACGACGCTGGCGGCATGGGGCGTCTGGGTGGAAAAAAGCATGTATGGCCGCAAGTACATGGGGGTGGAGCGCACCACCGTGCTGATCGGCGCCGATGGCAAAATCATCCGCATCTGGCGCAAGGTGAAGCCTGCGGGCCACGCCGCCGAAGTGCTGGCGGCGGCGCGCGCCGCCTGAGAGCGCGTTTCGGAACGCGGCAAGCAAAAGGCCCGGTCCTTGCGGAGCCGGGCCTTCTGATGTTCGGGCAAAACCCGTTCAGTCGATGTCTTCCACTTCGGCCGCGCCGCCATAGACACGGTGCGCCAGGGCGGCTTCGACGAAGGGATCGAGATCGCCGTCGAGCACGTCGTCCGGGCTGGTGGACTGCACGCCGGTGCGCAGGTCCTTCACCAGCTGGTAGGGCTGCAGCACATAGGAGCGCAGCTGGTGGCCCCAGCCGATATCCGTCTTGGCGGCGGTTTCGGCGTTGGCCTTCTCCTCGCGCTTCTGCAGTTCCAGCTCGTACAGCCGGGCGCGCAGCATGTTCCACGCCGTGGCGCGGTTCTTGTGCTGGGAGCGCTCCTGCTGGCAGGCCACCACGATTCCGGTGGGAATGTGGGTGATGCGCACCGCCGAGTCGGTGGTGTTGACGTGCTGGCCGCCGGCGCCAGAGGCGCGGAAGGTGTCGATGCGGCAATCCGATTCGTTGACGTCCACCTGGATGCGGTCGTCCACCACCGGGTAAACCCAGGCGGAGGCGAAGCTGGTGTGGCGCCGGGCGTTGGAATCGAACGGCGAAATCCGCACCAGGCGATGCACGCCGGACTCGGTCTTCAGCCAGCCATAGGCGTTATGCCCTTTAATCTGGAGCGTGGCGCCCTTGATGCCGGCTTCTTCGCCAGCGGTGTATTCGATCACGTCGACCTTGAAGCCCTTGCGCTCGGCCCAGCGGGTATACATGCGCAGCAGCATGCTGGCCCAGTCCTGGCTTTCGGTGCCGCCAGCGCCCGAGTGCACTTCCAGATAGGTGTCGTTGGCGTCCGCCTCGCCGGAGAGCAGGGTCTCGATCTGGCGTTTGCCGGCTTCAGCCGCGATGGCGCGGATCGCCTCCTCGCCCTCGGTGACGATATCCGCGTCGCCTTCCGCCTCGCCCATGTCGATGAGCTCGATGGAATCGCCGAGGTCGCGCTCCATGCGCTCGATGGCGCCGATGCGCTCTTCCAGATCGGTGCGCTCGCGCATCAGCTTCTGGGCCGCGTCCGCGTCGTTCCAGAACTCGGGAGATTCAGAAAGGGCGTTCAGCTCTGCGAGACGTTTGACGGCGACATCCCAGTCAAAGATGCCTCCTCAGCAGTCCCACGGACTGCTTGGCCGCTTCTGCCAGCGATTGGATTTCTGCACGCATGTCGGTTCTTTTCTGGATACGCAAAAACGCTTGAACATTCGGAGCGGGACTGCCCGCCGCGATCAGGCTCTAGCCGCACCGGCCGCTCATGTAAACCGCCGCCCGGCCGTGCGCCATGGGGCAGAAGCCCGCCGACGGGGAGGATCAGAAGCCCCCGCCTCCACCGTCATATTCCTGCGGCGCCGGCTGGTACGCCTGGGGCGACGCCTGCGGACGCGGAGCGGATTCACCTCCAGCCACATAGTCCGGGGGCGCGGTGCCAGGCTTGAAGGCCTCCAGAATCACGGCGCCGCCTTCGCCGCTGGCGCGCAGGCCGGTTTTGGCGTTGACCTTCACCAGCTTGATGCCTGGCGGCACGCGGAATGGCGTGGCCGGCTTGTCCTTCAGCGCCATGTTGAGGAAGTCGCGCACCACGGGCGCGGCCAGATGGCCGGCGGTGACGCGACCGCCCAGCGACCGGGGCTGATCATAGCCGAGGTAAACGCCAACGGCGAGATCCGGCGAAAAGCCGACGAACCACACGTCCTTGGCGTCATTGGTGGTGCCGGTCTTGCCCGCCAGCGGTTTGCCCACCGCCTTCAGCATGGTGGCGGTGCCGCGCTGCACCACGCCTTCCAGAATATGGGTGATCTGGTACGCGGTGAGCGGATCGATGACCTGCTCGCGCCGGTCGATCAGCGTCGGCTCCGACTGGTTGGCCCAGTGGTCGGCGTTGCAGCCTTCACAGATGCGCTCGTCGTGACGGTAGATCGTCTTGCCCCAGCGGTCCTGAATGCGGTCGATCAGCGTCGGCTTGATGCGCTTGCCGCCGTTGGCGAACATCGAATAGGCCGCCGTCATGCGCATGACGGTGGTTTCGCCGGCGCCCAGCGACATGGGCAGATATTTCTGCAACTCGTCATAGACGCCGAAGCGACGGGAATACTCGGCGATCAGCGGCATGCCGACGTCGCGCGCCAGGCGCACGGTCATGACGTTGCGCGATTGCTCGATGCCATAGCGCAGGGTGTGCGGGCCGGAGAACTTGCCGCTGTAGTTCTCTGGCCGCCATGGCGGCAGGCCGGGCCCCTGTTCGATCTCGATCGGCGAATCGTAGACGGTGGTGGACGGGGTGTAGCCGTTGTCCAGCGCCGTGGCGTAAACGATCGGCTTGAACGAGGAGCCTGGCTGGCGCTGCGCCTGGGTGGCGCGGTTGAACTCGCTCTGGTCGAAGGAGAAGCCGCCGACCATGGCGAAGACGCGGCCGGTCAGCGGGTCCATCGCCACCATGGCGCCGGAGATCGCCGGAATCTGGCGCAGGCGATAGAAGCCAGGCTTCTTTTCGATGGGCTCGGCGTAAATGACGTCGCCAGGCGACAGGAAGGCGCCGGGCTTGCCCTTGCGCGTCCAGCGCACGCCGTCGGCGTCGATCTGGCCGGTGACGCGGCGCGTATCGAGCGAGCCATTGCCGTTGCGCTCCGGCTGCAGGCCGATGCGCACGCCGGCGGCGCTGCTGTCCAGCACCACGGCGAGACGCCAGGGCTGCACGTCGGTCAGGGTCTTCTGCTCGCCCAGGGCCTTGCCCCAGTCCGCCGTCTCCCGCAGGTCGATCCTGTCCACCACCCCATGCCAGCCGCGCGCTTCGTCGTAACGCACCAGACCGTCGACCAGCGCCTTGCGGGCCATGGCCTGCATGGTCGGATCGAGCGTCGTGCGCACCGAGAGGCCGCCGTCGTACAGCTTCTTCTCGCCGTAGCGCTCGGCGATCTCGCGGCGCACTTCCTCGGCGAAATAGCCGGCGGCGTAGGTGTTGGGAGAAAGCGAGCGCGGCGAGACGCCCAGCGGCTGCCTGCGGGCCTGGTCGGCCTGCTCGCGGGTGATGTAGTCGTTCTCGTACATGCGCTCGATCACCCAGTTGCGGCGATCGGTGGCCGCTGCGGTGTGGCGGAACGCGTTGTAATTGTTGGGCGCCTTGGGCAACGCCGCCAGATAGGCGGCCTCGGCGACGGTCAGTTCGTGCACCGATTTGCCGAAATAGTTCAGGGCGGCGGCGGCGACGCCATAGTTGCCTGAACCCAGATAAATCTCGTTCAGATACAGCTCGAGAATCTTGTCCTTGGTGTAGGCGTTCTCGATGCGCAGGGCGACCAGCGCCTCTCGGATCTTGCGCTCGTAGCTGCGCTGGTTGCCGACAAGGAAGTTCTTCGCCACCTGCTGGGTAATGGTCGAGGCGCCCTGCTCGCGCTGGCCCGAGCTCTTGCGGCCGACGTTCTGCACCACGGCGCGCAGGGTGCCGAAGGGGTCGACGCCAACGTGGCTGTAGAAATTTTTGTCCTCGGCCGAGAGGAAGGCGGCGACCACCTGGCGCGGAATCGCCTGGATCGGCAGGAACAGACGCCGCTCACGCGCATATTCGGCCAGCAGCCGGCCGTCGCGGGCGTGGAAGCGGGTCATCACCGGCGGCTCGTAGTCGCGCAGCTGGGTGTAGTCCGGCAGATCCTGGGAATAATGCCAGATGAAATAGCCGACCACAGCGGCGCCCACGACCGTGACCGTGAAAGCCAGCCCGAAGAGAAATGCGATGAAACGCAAAACAAAACGCATGCGAAACTGGCCCGCCGTCTGCCATTGACCGGACGCCGCGATGCCGCGGCCCGGAGGGAATGCGCGTTAACGATACGCGTGTTTACATGGTGGCGCGCGCCGGCGCGAGTCAGGGGCGGCCATCATGATTCCTATTGCCGAACGCCGTTGTTGAATATCAAAAGCGATGTGTGCGGCAAGATTCCGGCGGCGCGCGACAAATCCGCCGCAGGAGACGCGAACGGGGTACGGCGGGGAGCGCCGCCGTCAGGGGATAATTCCCGGGGCGGTCATCGACCGTCGCCCGTCAAAATACTGGTTGATCGCCTTGGCCAGCGCGGCGGTGGTGCGGTCGCGCCACCCTGGCGAATTCATCAGGTCGGCGTCGCGGGTGCTCGAAAGATAGCCGATTTCCAGCAGCGCCGACGGCGTGTCCGGCGCGGTGAGAACGATGAACCGCGCCGAACGGTGCGGGTTCTTGTTCATGCGGATCACCTGGCTGAGGCCGCCGACGAGCCTGGTCGCCAGCACGTTGGAGAAGGCCCTGGTTTCCCGCATGGTGAGGTCAAGCAGGATGTTCGCCACCTGATCGTTGTCGACCTGGGAGGTGACGCCCGCTGCGCGGTCGGCGTCGTTTTCCTTGTCGGCAAGCTGGGCGGATTCCGTGTCCGTGGCCAGTTTCGAGCCGGTATAGATGGTGGCGCCGCGCACGCCGGGGCTCTCGCGCAGAATGTCGGCGTGCACCGAGAGGAACAGGGCCGCCCGGTGTTGCTGGGCGATGCGCACCCGGTCACCCAGGGATACAAACACATCGTCTTCACGCGTCATGATCACGCGATAGCGCCCCGTGGCCTCAAGGTGTTCGCGCAACCGCTGCGTGAAGGCGAGCACGATGTCCTTCTCGACCAGTCCGGCGGAATTGATGGCGCCGTTATCGAGGCCGCCGTGGCCTGGGTCGAGCACGATCACCGGTCGCCGGTCGGCGTTGTCCGGCGGCGCCACGGCGGCGGGCGGCGGAGCCTGCCCGGCGCCCTGCCCGGCCGCCAGGCGGGCTTCCTTGTGGAAATAGGCCCGGTCGACGCGCGTGATGTCGATCTCCAGGCGCGGCAGGGCGTTGTCCGGCTGGACCGAGGTGACGCGGGTGACGGCGGCGGGCGCGGCCAGATCGATGACGATGCGGGATTTTCCCGGCGCGAACACGCCGTAGCGGAACGAGCTGGCGAGGCCCTTGCCGTGACGGCCGGCGCCCTGGGGCAGCTGGAAATTGACGGCGGGCAACTCGATGACAGCCCGGTCCGGGCGCTCCATGACGAAAGCGCGGGCCTTCACCGGGCGCGAGATGGTGAAGCTCAAGGTGGTGACGTGGTTGTCGCCTGTCACGCTCACGGCGTTGGTGACGGCCCGCGTCTCCGCCGGGGCCGACGCCTGCGCGGGGGGCGCGCTGACGGCGGAGCCGGCGTCGGGCGTCGCCTGGGCCGCGTGGCCGGCGACGGCGAGCGCAACGGAAAGCGCAACGGCGATCGCCCGGTCGCGCTTCAGTCTGGCGGCTGGCTCGCCCTGGCGCCGTTTCGCTGTTTGCCCTTGCGGCGTCTGCGTCCCGTCCTGCATGCAGCCTGCTATAATACAGTTCTGGCCCTGCTTTAAGAGCCTGCCGTCGATTGCCGGAGAGGTCGAACCGGCGGTGCATCCCTCGCGGCGCCGAAAATGTTGTCAGAATCAACAGCCTGGCGGTGATTGCCCCTTAACCTGCGCGATCCGGCCGCAAACTGTCCCGATCCCGACTGCGGGATTCCGGGACAGGTCGCCTGAACCTGAACCGGCGCAATGTCCGTGCGCCGGTCATCATAACGGGGCCCGCTTCCGGCGGGAATCAGCCCGGGGGCGCGACGGCTGGAACATTCAACTTGCCAAGCAAGGGGCCGGCTATGTATTGATGGTGTAACCCGCCGCAAATCGGCGCGCGTCTGCCAGATCGGCGGACGGCGCCAGTCGCCGGAACAGCCAGCGGATTTGACGCTCCCCGCGTCTTTTGATCCACGCGGCTGCACGACGGACCCATTTCCGGATCGCGGCGGGGCGTTTTTTCAGCTGCTTGCGAGCAGTTATTTGCCCGTGGTCTTTTGGCCAGCGTGGCGTCACGAGGAATTTTAATGGGCGCGCGCCGGGTTCTGGCCCAGTCCGATCTGCCATTGACCGCACAGGTTTGCGGCGGCGGTCGTTCGGGGCTGTCAGACGCGACGCGGCCTTCGCTCCTCCTTCGTTCCCCTCCACAATCATGCGCCGGCCGTTCCAGTTCCGGATTCGTCTGGCGCAATCGCAGCCCACACAAGGGAATCCCGTCTCTGGCCGCTTGCCGGAGGCGCGCGCTTTTTCCGGGGCTTGCGACAACGGAAGTTCACTATGGCCAACAAGATGCTTATCGACGCGTCCCACCCGGAGGAAACCCGGGTGGTCGTGGTTCGCGGTCAGAAGGTTGAAGAATTCGATTTCGAATCATCGAGCCGGCGCCAGCTCCGCGGCAATATCTATCTCGCCAAGGTCACCCGGGTAGAGCCCTCGCTGCAGGCGGCGTTCGTTGAATATGGCGGCAATCGCCACGGTTTTCTCGCCTTCAGCGAGATTCACCCTGACTACTACCAGATCCCGGTCGCCGACCGGCAGGCGCTGCTCGCCGAGCAGGCCGAGGAAGCCGCGCGCGAGGAGCAGGAAGAAGAGCGCGGCGCCCGTCGCAAATCGCGCCGCGATCGCAGCATGCGGGCGCGCAACAGCGATTCTGTTTCCGCCGAGGCGACCGTGTCCGGGGACGAAGCCTCCGGTCATGACGACGATGCATCGGGTGAAACCGCCGCGGACGCCGTCACGTTCGATGACGTGGGCTCGGTGACCGAACTGTCGGCCTCCGGCGACGACGTGGTCGAGACCGTGGGCGGCGAGGCGGACGGAGACGTCGAAACAGCGGCCGACGCCGAAAATGGCGAAAACGGCGACGACGGCGAGGATGAAGACGATTCCGTTGAGCAGGTCGGCGGCGCCGACGCGCTGGAAGAAGTTTCCGAGCGTCGCTTCCGCTCCAGCCGTCGTCAGTACAAGATTCAGGAAGTCATCAAGCGCCGGCAGATCCTGCTGGTCCAGGTGGTGAAGGAAGAGCGCGGCAACAAGGGCGCGGCCCTGACCACGTACCTTTCCCTCGCCGGCCGCTATTCGGTGCTGATGCCCAACACGGCGCGCGGCGGCGGCATTTCCCGCAAGATCACCAATTCCGGCGACCGCAAGCGCCTGAAGGAAATCGCCTCGGCGCTGGAAGTGCCGCAGGGCATGGGCATCATTCTGCGCACCGCCGGCGCCTCGCGCACGCCCCAGGAAGTGACGCGCGATTTCGAGTATCTGCTGCGCCTGTGGGAGAGCGTGCGCGAGCTCACTCTCAAGTCTTCAGCTCCGTGCCTGGTCTATGAGGAAGGCTCGCTGATCAAGCGCGCCATCCGCGACCTCTACAACAGCGATATCGACGACGTGTTGGTTTCCGGCGACGCCGGTTTCAGCGAGGCGCGTGATTTCATGCGCATGCTGATGCCGGACAACGCCGGCGTGGTGCGCCAGTACAAGGGCGCGCAGCCGCTTTACGCCCATTACGGCGTGGAGCCGCAGCTCGACGCCATGTTCTCCACCCATGTCACGCTGAAGTCGGGCGGCTATATCGTCATCAACCCGACGGAAGCGCTGGTGTCGATCGACGTGAACTCGGGCCGCTCCACCCGTGAGCACTCGATCGAGGACACGGCGCTGCGCACCAATCTGGAAGCGGCGGAAGAGATTTCCCGTCAGCTTCGCCTGCGCGACCTCGCCGGCCTGATCGTGATCGATTTCATCGACATGGAGGAAGGCCGCAACAACCGCGCGGTTGAGAAGAAGCTCAAGGAGTGCCTGAAGAACGACCGGGCCCGCATTCAGGTGGGCCGCATCTCGCCATTCGGCCTGATGGAAATGTCGCGCCAGCGCATCCGCACCGGCGTGCTGGAAAGCTCCTCGATCCCCTGCCCGCACTGCGCCGGCGCCGGCACGGTCCGCTCCGTGCCGTCGATCGCCCTGCAGGTGCTGCGCATGCTGGAGGAAGCGCTGATCCGCAATAACAGCCACAACCTCAATGTCCGCACCCGCACCGAGGTGGCGCTGTATATCCTCAACCAGAAGCGCAACCATCTGCGCGATCTGGAATCGCGCTTCGGCGTCGAGATCTGCGTGCTGGTGGACGACACGCTGATCGGCCAGACCCATTACCACCTGGAGCGCGGCGAACCGGCGACCGGCGTGGCGCGGGCCCCGGCCACGGGCGTGCAGCTGGAGAGCTTCTTCGCTGACGACACGCAGGCGATCGAGGGCGAGGCTATCGAGATCGAGGCCGGCGAGGACGAGCGCGAGGAAGCCCCGGCTGCCGCCGGAGAGCAGAACGGCGATAATGGCGACAGCGACAACCGCCGCCGCCGTCGCCGCCGTCGCCGTCGTGGTGGTCGCGGAGAGGACGACAACGGCTTTGAGGGCGCCGCTGGTGAGGTTGGCGATGATGACCGCGATGCTGTTGCGGATGCGGGCGGCGACGACGCTGATGCTGGCCTGGCCGGTGAAGGCCCCGCCCAGGAGGCCGTGAGCGAGGAAGCTGGCGCCGGCGAAGGCGCAACCGACGATGCGGGCGATGATGCTGGCGAGCGCGGCGGGCGTCGTCGTCGTCGCGGCCGCCGCGGCGGCCGTCGCGATGAGCGTGATGGCGGCCCTTCCCTTGCTCCGGTGGCTGATTATCGCATGGGAGACACGGCCGAGCCCGCCGGCTTTGCCGAGAGCGCGGTGGTGGAGACTGGCGGCTGGACGCCCTTTGGCGCCAGCGAGCAGGCGCAGCCGGACGCTGCCGCAGCGGAGCCTTCTGTCACCGCCAGCGAGCCGCAGACCGGGGAAGCCGCCGCCGGGCAGACGGAGCCTGCGGACGCAGCGGCGGAGCCCGCGCCTGACGCGGCCAGCATTGTCGCGGCGACGCCAGAGCCGGAAACCGTGGTTCTGACCCAGGAGACGGACCCCGCCCGGCCACGTCGCAGCGGCTGGTGGTCGCGCAAGGCCGGCTGACGCTGCGCCTCAATCCCTGGATTCGAAGTCATGAAAAACGCCCGCGACGTTGTCGCGGGCGTTTTGTTTCGGGCGCGGACCACGGGCGGTTTCCGCCGGGCCGGCCGGGCAGCCGCCCAGACCCGGCGCGCGGCAGGCCGGTTGCGTGGACCGGAAGCCCTGCTCTGGCCATTGCCGCAGCCACGCTGCGCCGGGCGCATGGTTTGACGCCGCCGGTCCGTCAGCGAAGCGCTTCCCGTAGCTACTCTGGTCGGGCGCTTTCCACCTGCCCCTGGCCTGAAAACGCGCATGCCCGCGACGGGCGCGGGCATGACGGAGAGGTGGTGTGGGATGGTGGCGCGGTGTGTCTCAGGCGCTGCGCAGCGGCCGCTCCTCCATGCTGGCGAGGAAGCCGGCGGCGATGAGGACGCCGAGCGCAGCCGCGCCGAAAATCCAGCGGAACACCATGGCCAGCCCATGCGCCGCGTCTGGCGTCAGGGCGCCGGCAATGCGGACGCCCTCGCCGGAAAAGCCGGCGGCGTGGCCAGCGAAAGCGGCGCCGTTCAGCATGATGGCGCCGAAGGCGGCGACAATCAGCGCCGCGCCCATCTGGCGGAAAAAGTTCATGGCGGCGGTGGCCGTGCCGAGCTGGTGCAGGGCCACGGCGTTTTGAATGGAGATGGTGCACACCGGAAACAGGCTGCCGACGCCGGCGCTGGTGGCCGCCAGCAGCGCGATGGTGATCCACGGCGGCCGGGTTTCCAGGGGAAACACCGCCAGGGCCGCCAGGCACAGGCAGGAAATGGCGAGGCCCGTCAGCGCCACGCCCTTGTAACGGTTGAAGTACACCATGCTGCGGCCGGAGGCGGTGGCGCCGAACACGGTGGCGACCATCATCGGGGTCACGCCCAAGCCCGCGTCGGCCGTGCGGAAGCCCCGGACAATCTCAAAATAGAGCGGCGCATAGATGCTGAGGCCGACAAACACGCCCATGCCGAAGCAGGCGGCGACGCAGGCGCGCACCACCACCCGGTTGCGCAGGATGTCCAGGGGGATCAGCGGTTCCCGCGCCCTGCGCACGTGAAGGGCGAACAGGACCCACAGCGCCAGGGAAAGCCCGACCGCGGCGGCAATGGGCCATGAGAACCAGGGATAGCGGTGGCCGCCCCAGCCCATGGCCAGCAACAGGCTGATGGTGGCGCCCATCAGCAGCAGCGCGCCGGCGAAGTCGAGGCGGTGACGGCGCTCATGCCGGGGCAACCGCTTCAGCAGCCTGGCGCACAGCCACAGGGCGACGCCGCCGAGCGGCAGGTTGATCCAGAAAATCGCCGACCAGTGCAGGTGGCCGGACAGGAAGCCGCCGAGCGCCGGCCCCAGCAGGCTGGAGGTGGCGAAGACGCTGGCGATGTGAATCTGGTAGCGCGAACGCTCCTTCGGCGTCAGCACGTCGGCGAGCACGGTCTGGGCCAGGGAGATCAGGCCGCCGCCGCCCAGCCCCTGGACGCCGCGCGCGACGATCAGCGAGATCATGTCCGGCGCCAGGGCGCAGGCGACGGAACCGGCGAGGAACACGGCGATCGCCGTCATCATCAACGGCCGGCGGCCCCAGATGTCGCTGGCCTTGCCGTAGAGCGGCGTCACCGTGGTGGCGGCGAGCAGATAGATCGACACCACCCAGGGCAGCAGGTCCGGGTCGCCAAGGTCGCGGCCGATGGTCGCCAGCGCCGTCGCGACAATGGTCTGGTCGAGCGCCGCCAGAAACATGGCGAGAATGACGCCGCCAAGGATGGCGTAGATCTCCCGCTGGTTCAGGTTCGGACGCCCAGGCGCCCCGGGGGCGTCCGCCAGGGACGCGCTTGCAGATAGTGACATCGAACTGGCCTGTCGCGCCGCGGCCAGCGCGGCGCCCATTTGGTGACAGTCAGTCCTTCGCCTGTTTTCACGCCCGGAGCGAGGCGGTTTGCAGAAAGGTCTTCAGGCGGGCCATGCCCTCAACGCATGTCTCTTGCGAACCGGCGAAGGAGAAGCGCGCAAAACGCGCGCCAAGATGGGGGTCGAAATCAGCGCCAGGCGTAATGGCGACGCCGGCCTCATCCAGGAAGCGCCGGCAGAAATCCATGGAATCCGCAGCGTGCCGCGACACGTCCACATAGGCATAGAAGGCGCCGTC
Organism: Camelimonas lactis; assembly: GCF_004342915.1. Taxonomy (GTDB): domain Bacteria; phylum Pseudomonadota; class Alphaproteobacteria; order Rhizobiales; family Beijerinckiaceae; genus Camelimonas; species Camelimonas lactis. Next base: position 60,052 of record NZ_SLWL01000014.1, on the reverse strand, counting down.
GGCGGGCGCGGCGTCCAGGCCCAGATCGGCAAGGGCGTTGAGCACGATTTCGCGGTTACGGGCATAGCCGGCGCGCACCGCCTCCAGCTCGTCCACGGCGTCGAACGCCGCTTCGGCGGCGACCTGGCTGAGGAAGGGCGTGGAGATGAACAGGCTCTGCGCCAGCCGCTCGATGGGCCGCACCAGCGCTGGGGGAACGACCAGCCAGCCGATGCGCCAGCCTGTCATGCAATAATATTTGGAGAAGGAATTGACGACGATGGCGTCCGGGGCGGTCGCCAGCGCCGTGCTGGCCGGGGCGCCATAGTGCAGGCCGTGGTAGATTTCGTCGGAAATCAGCCACAGGCCCTGCTCCCGGCACAGGGCGCCGATATCCGCCAGCTCATTGGGCCTGGCGATGACGCCGGTGGGGTTCGACGGGCTCATCGCCAGCACGCCGTCGAGGGGGCGCAGCCGGGATTCGGCGGCGATGGCCGCCGCGGTCATCGACCAGCCGCCTTCCGCGCCCACGGGAATATCGACGGTCTCCATTTCGAGGGCGTTGAAGATATTGCGGTAGGCCGGATAGCCGGGACAGGCGCAGGCAATGCGCGCGCCGGTTTCAAAAGCGGCCAGAAACGCCAGCAGGAAGCCGCCGGAGGAGCCGGTGGTGATGATCACCCGCTCCGCCCCGACGCTGACGCCATAGAGCTCCTGGTAGCTGCGGGCGATGCGCTCGCGCAGCGACGGCAGGCCCAGCGCCTCGGTATAGCCAATCTGGCCGCTGGCCATGGCGGCGCGGGCTGCTTCCAGCGGCCGGCGTGGCGTCGGCGCGGAGGGCTGGCCGATCTCCATATGCATGATGTCCGCGCCCTGCCTTGCTTTCGCCCTGGCGGCGGACAACACATCCATGGCCAGAAACGGCGCGACTCGCGCAGTGCGACGGGACGGCGCCGGGGTCGGCGGAACGACAGGCAAGGCGGACACGGCTGGGCTCCTGTTCCTGGACCGGATGGCGATGACGAATGCGCCGGACCGGATGCGGCGTCTATAGTACTCTCAACGCCAGAGCGCCACGATGTGGGAACGCCAGTTGCGGGAACGCCAGGAAGTCCGGGCGCAGTAAGCCGCCGCCAGGTGGGAACATGCGCCAGAACGCAAGCTGTGATAGATTCCGTCGCCATGATGGGCGGCCGTCCAGGCGTTACGCGCCGGCCGCTGCTTTTTCGGGTGCTGGCGAAGCCATAAACCCACTAACGCCGCGCGCGGCGCAGGGATCGAACCGAAGATGATCGCTTTTTCAGGAATTCACCGGTCTGCCGCTCGTGGAGTTTCCAGCTGGCGCCGTTTCGCGCTCGCTGGCGCGGCCGTTATGGTCGCCGTGAGCGCGGCGGCCCCGGCGGCGCGGGCCCAGGACTTCACGCCCGAGCAGAAAAAGGCCATCGAGTCGATCGTCCACGGTTACATCGTGGCGCACCCGGAGGTGCTGCAGGAGGCCATGGCCGAACTGGAGAAGCGCCAGCAGACGGCCCAGGAGACCAGGCAGCAGCAGGCGCTCGCGACGGAAAAGGAAACCTTGCTCAAGAGCAAGAGCGCCGTGGTCGTCGGCAACCCGGATGGCGATGTCACGCTGGTCGAATTTTTTGACTACAACTGCGGCTTCTGCAAACGCGCGGTCAGCGACATGTCGCGCCTGCTGAAGGATGACGCCAAACTGCGGGTGGTGATGCGCGACTTCCCGGTGCTGGGGCAGGAATCGCTGGAGGCGTCGCGGATTGCCCTGGCGGCCAAGCAGCAGCTCACCGGTGAACGCGCTTTCGACTACCACCGGCGGTTGATGGCGGTGAAGGGCCGCGTCGGCAAGGAGCAGGCCGAGGCCGTCGCCCGCGAGATGGGGCTCGACATGAAGCGCCTCGCGAAGGACGCCGATTCCCCGGCCGTCGTCGAGGCCCTCAAGGAAAGCCGCGAGCTGGGCGACAAGCTGGGCCTCACCGGCACCCCCTCGTTCATCATCGGCGACACCATCATTCCGGGCGCCGTCGGCCATGACGCCATGGCCGAGGCCATCAAATCCGTGCGCCAGTGCGGCAAGGCCAGTTGCGGCTGAGGCCGGGCGGCTGTCCCGGGGCATGATTTACGGGCGGGCGGCTGGCGACAGCCGCCCGTCATCGCACGTGCGGCGGGCCATGCCATGCGGGTGGTTCCCCGCCGCCGCGGCGTCGCGGTCGCAAGGGCGCCGTTCACCATATGCGGGGCCGCGCCTTATCTTCGCCCTGAATCCGGCATCTGTTGCACACCGCATGCAACTGACGCGGCCGCAGACGTGATCGGGTGGACCGGCTGCGGGCGAGCGGCCGGGTGGCGGAAGGCCTGCGGGGGCGCAGGCTGGCCGTTGAAGAGGGTTTTTGCAGAAGGCTTTCCGGCAGGCTTCCCTGGAAGGCTTGGCGACGCCTTCCACGCACGGTAATACGTCGTGATTCATCAGGCGGTTTCTGGCGGATGCCTGGCCATCGCGGAAGGCCTTGCCTGTAAAGATCACTGGAATGCGGCGCGTCCTTCGTGGGCGGGTCACGCTTCAGCAAGCGTGGGGCGAATTTTGGCCGGACAAGGCCGGGCTCGCCCCAGATATTGTGTGACGCATTATGTTCCCGTGGGGTGGCGGTCACTCCATGGGGCGATGCCCCAGGCGCAACAGCATGGTCGCTATCCACGTCATCAACGGGCCGAACCTTAATCTGCTGGGGCGCCGTGAGCCGGAAACCTACGGTCACGCCTCCCTCGCCGATCTCGAGGCGCGCATCGCCAAACGGGCGAAGGCGCTTGGCGTCAGCGTGACCTTCATGCAGAGCAACCATGAAGGCGCGCTGGTGGACGCCGTGCAGGCGGCGGGCCTCGCCGGCGCCGGGGTGATCATCAACCCGGGCGCCTACACCCACACCTCGATCGCCCTGCGCGACGCCATCGCCGGCGTTGGCGCCCTGGTCGTCGAGGTTCACCTTTCCAATATTCATGCGCGTGAGCCGTTCAGGCACAGTTCCCATGTCTCGCCGGTCGCCGTTGGGGTGATCTGCGGTCTTGGCCCGCTTGGCTACGAACTGGCCCTCGAAGCGCTCGCGCCGCTTGTCAGGTCACGCACCGGATCAGGAGCCCAGACATCCTCATGAGCGAGAAACCCCACGCAACCGCAGCCGACATCGAACTCGTTCGCGAACTCGCCCGTCTGGTCTCCGATAGCACCCTGACGGAGATCGAGGTGGAGAAGGACGATCTGCGCATCCGCGTCGCCCGTCAGGCGCCGCCGGCCGCGCCCGCCCCCACCTATGTGCAGGCCACGGTTCCGGTTCCGGCGCCGGCAGCCGCCGCGCCCGCGGCCGCCCCTGCCGCCGCCCCGGCCCCGGCCGCGCCGCGCGGCGATCATCCGGGCGCGGTGACGTCGCCGATGGTTGGCACCGCCTACCGCCGCCCCTCCCCGGAAGCGAAGCCGTTCGTCGAGGTGGGCTCGAAGGTCAGCGCTGGCGACAAGCTGCTGCTGGTCGAGGCGATGAAGACCTTCAACGACATCGTCGCACCCCGCGCCGGCACGGTCACCGCCATCATGTTCGACGATGGCCAGCCGGTGGAATATGGCGAGCCGCTGCTGATCATCGAGTAACGGGCGCTCCGCGACGTTCCGGACGCTTCATCCCGGACAGCGGCTGCCCGGTTCCGCCGCTGTCCCCAGGTTATTCCGCTCCAGCGCCGATTGGAGAGCCATGTTCGAGAAAATCCTGATCGCCAACCGTGGTGAGATCGCTCTTCGTATTCTCCGCGCCGCCAAGGAGCTTGGCATCGCGACCGTCGCCGTGCATTCGACGGCGGACGCCGACGCCATGCATGTGCGCCTCGCCGATGAAAGCGTCTGCATTGGTCCGCCAGCCGCGCGCGACAGCTACCTGAATATTCCCGCCCTGGTCGCCGCCTGCGAGATCACCGGCGCCGACGCCGTGCATCCAGGCTACGGCTTCCTGTCGGAAAACGCCGGCTTTGCCGAGGTGCTGGCCGACCACAATATCGCGTTCATCGGTCCCAAGGCCGAGCACATCCGCATCATGGGCGACAAGATCGAGGCCAAGCGCACCGCGCGGCGTCTCGGCATCCCGTGCGTGCCCGGCTCGGAAGGCGGCATTACCGACGAGGCCGAAGCGCTGCGGGTTGGCGACGAAATCGGCTATCCGGTGCTGGTCAAGGCGGCTTCAGGCGGCGGCGGCCGCGGCATGAAGGTGGCGCGGACGCGTGAGGATCTGGCCGACGCGCTTGCCGTGGCCCGCCAGGAAGCCAAGGCCGCCTTTGGCGATGACGCCGTCTATCTGGAAAAATATCTGGAGAAGCCGCGCCACATCGAGGTGCAGGTGATGGGCGACGGGCGCGGCAAGGCCGTGCACCTTGGCGAACGCGATTGCTCGCTGCAACGCCGGCACCAGAAGGTGTGGGAGGAAGGCCCCTCGCCGGCCCTCGGCCAGGCCGATCGCGAGAAGATCGGCTCCATCGTCGCCAACGCCATGGCGGAGCTGAAGTATCTCGGCGCCGGCACCGTAGAGTTCCTCTGGGAGAACGGCGAGTTCTATTTCATCGAGATGAACACCCGCATCCAGGTGGAGCATCCGGTGACGGAGATGATCACCGGCATCGACCTGGTGAACGAGCAGATCCGCGTCGCCGCTGGCGAGGAGCTGTCGTTCAGCCAGTCCGACGTGCGCCTGCGCGGTCACGCCATCGAATGCCGCATCAACGCCGAGCATCCGGTGACGTTCCGCCCCTCGCCGGGGGTGATTTCGTACTATCATCCGCCGGGCGGCCTCGGCGTGCGCGTGGATTCCGCCATCTACCAGGGCTACCGCATTCCGCCGAACTACGATTCGCTGCTCGGCAAGCTGATTGTTCACGGCCGCACCCGCGATGAATGCCTGATGCGCCTGCGTCGCGCCCTCGACGAAATCGTGGTCGGCGGCGTCGACACCACCCTGCCGCTGTTCCGCACCCTGGTGCGCAACCACGACATCCAGGCCGGCGCCTATGACATCCACTGGCTGGAGCATTTCCTCCTCGACGGCGGCATGGACGACGCGCAGTTCTGACCGGCCATGAGCGGGGAAACGGTCGCCTCTGTCCTGACCCCTGACCTGTTGCTGGCCGCCTATGCGGCCGGCATTTTTCCCATGTCGGACGGCGCGGACGCCGCCGACATCTATTGGGTCGAACCCGACGAACGCGGGATTTTCCCGCTCGACGCCCTGCAATTGCCGCGCCGCCTCGCCCGCACCATCGCCGCCGACCCTTTCGAGGTGCGCGTCGACAGCGATTTCTCCGGCGTCATCGACAATTGCGCCGCGTCCCGGCCTGACCGCGACGCCACCTGGATCAATGGTGAAATCCGCCGCCTGTATGGCGAGCTGTTCGCCATGGGCGCCTGCCATACCGTGGAGTGCTGGCGCGACGGCGTGATGGTGGGCGGCCTGTATGGCGTGCGCATCGGCGGCGCCTTCTTTGGCGAAAGCATGTTCCACACCGTGACCGACGCCTCCAAGGTGGCGCTGGCGCATCTGTGGGCGCGGCTGATCGCCGGCGGCTTCACCCTGCTCGACACCCAGTTCATCACCGGCCATCTGGCCAGCCTGGGCGCGATTGAAATCCCGCGCGCCGAATATCGCCGCCGTCTGCGCGAGGCGCTGCCGGTGCGGGGCGACTGGCGGGCGCTGCCGGTCCGGACAAGCGGTCGCGAGGTGGTGGAGATTATCCGCAGCCACCGCCGCAATCATTCCGCGGGCGGCTGAGAAGCCCTTCGGCGCGTCCGCGCCGCCAGGCGTTCCTGGGGTCAAACGTCCTTGGGGAAGGTAATTATTTGCCGGCTATCGACGGATGCTTCACCCGGTCGCCCGGCTGAATTCCCAGTTTGTCGGTAACGCCGCCATTCAGCTCCAGCACGTAGCGCACCGGTTCGCCGGAGGCGATAATGCGGGTGGACATGGGCTCGGTCTGGCGCGCCACCCGGGCGATGGTTCCGTCAGCGCGGATGAACACCATGTCCAAGGGGATCAGGGTGTTTTTCATCCACATGGCGACGGGCGCCTCCTCCTCAAAATCGAACAGCATGCCGTGATCCTCCGGCATGCTGCGGCGATGCATCAATCCGACCTCCCGGCCTTTCGGCGTATCGCGCACCTCAACCTGGAAGGCATGGGTGGTGACGGCCGTGACGATTTTCAGCGGCGTGGCGTCGGACGGCGTGACCAGGGCGGCGGCTGGCGCCTGGGCGGGGCCAGCGGCCAGCGCCGGGCCGGCGGACAGCGCGGACAGGACAATGGCGATGGCGGCGGCGATGCGCGGCGCTGGGCGCGGAGAGAATGACAGGGACATGGCGGGAATGCTGGCTTTCCGAAGGAAAACGGCGGGAATCGGCCGGCCGCTTGATCGATGTTGCCTGCGTAATTGCGTCAAAACGAGGAAGCCGCAAAACCTGGGCGGCGGATAACCTGGGGCAAGGCCGGATTGGCGTCCCCGGCGGCGCATGCTGTCCGCGCAGCTGACGGGGCAAACGGCGGGAGCGACCAGCACCGGGTTCGTCAATGCCGCAGGGCGGCGCCGGAGGCGGCTTCCTCCAGCGGATACACTTCCGTCGCCATCAGGCCGCGCGGTCCCTCGCCGAAACGGACGGCGACCGCCTGGCCAGGGCGCAGGCCGAGCATGCCGCAGCGGCGCGCCACCTCCATGTGCACGAAAATATCCGGCTCGCCCTCGCCGCAGGAAACGAAGCCGAAGCCGCGCAGGCGATTGAACCATTTCACCGTCGCGGCCTTCAGGCCACTTTCCGGCGTGATGCTCACATGGGTCCTGGGCGCGGTTTCAGCGGGATTGGGCGCCGTGCTTTCGTCAATGGCGACAAGACGCACCACGTGCAGGCCGCGCGGCCCCGTGGCGGCGATGCATGTCACCATGGCCCCTTCCCGAATGGCGCTGCGGCCCTCGCGCCGCAGGGTGGCGGCGTGCAGCATTACGTCCGGTCCGTCAGCGCGGGCAATGAAGCCGAAGCCGCGGGCCATGTCGAACCATTTGACGCGGCCCGCCACCTCCTCCAGGGGCGCTCCCGCCGGATCGGCGTGGACGGCCTCCACCAGCCCTGGCTGGCGCGGCGCGCCGGCCGGGGGAAGGTCTCCGCCGGGTTTTTTCGGGCCGGAGCTGTCTGTCATGCCTTTGCCCATCGCAACGGATTACGGACGTCGTTCAAGGTTAAACCGCTGACGCGCCGGAGGAAAGCGCCCCATGTTCAGTTAAATGGCGTCAGTTCAGCTGCGCCAGCGGCTCCAGCGCATCGCCGATGTCGGCGTTGACCACCAGGCTCGCCGCCTCGTCCAGCGGCGTCGGATCGCGGTTGAGGATGACCAGGCGCGCGCCGCTTTGCCGGGCGATCAGCGGCAGCGTCGCGGCGGGATGCACCACCAGCGATGAACCGACCACCAGAAACACGTCGCAATCCATAGCGACGGCCTGGGCGCGCAGCATCTCCCGTTCCGGCATCGCCTGCCCGAAAGAGATGGTCGCGGTTTTGACGATGCCGCCGCAACTGGCGCACACAGGCGGTTCGCCGGTCGCTTCGAAGCGGGCGCGGATATCGGCCAGTTCATGGCGCAGGCCGCAATCCAGACAGCGTGCGTAGGCGCCATTGCCATGCAGTTCGATGATGCGCGAGGGCGCGACGCCGGAAGCCTGATGCAGGTTGTCGATATTCTGGGTGATGATGGCGCTCATCCGCCCGACGCTCACCAGATGCGCCAGGGCGCGATGGCCGCGCCCGGGTTTTGCGTGACCGTAGATGTCGTCCATGGCGAACTTGCGCCGCCAGGCCTCCTGGCGCGCCGCCGGGCTGGAGACGAACTCCCCGAATTCGATCGGCGGAAACTTCAGCCACGGGCTGCCGGGCGAGCGAAAATCGGGCACGCCGCATTCGGTGGATATGCCGGCGCCGGTGAATCCCACAATCCGTCGGGCGTTGCGCAACATGTCGCGCATTTCCGCCACGTCATCCAGGGCGTCCTGGGTTAACTCATGGTGATCCATGCTGAATTTCCCAACCCGCGCCGCGGCGGCGGCGGCAAGAATCGTGACGACAGCCCCTGTCTCACAGGTTCTATGCGCCAGCGATGGCCAAAATGCAGCGAAGTCGTCCACAGCAACAAAAACGACATGCGCAATGCGCACTTGCGAACGCCGGCAATGCTCTCTATAGGTCCGTTCACCGACGGAACGCGCCCATCGTCTATCGGTTAGGACGCCAGCCTTTCACGCTGGAGAGAGGGGTTCGACTCCCCTTGGGCGCGCCATCGGCCTTACATTTCCCCACAAATGTGCTCAATGCAATGTTCGCTCGCGGCGTTTTGCGCCTGCGGGCCGTTTTGTCATGGGCTTCTGGATGTGAGCCGTCCCGCCTGCTGGTTGCGGGGCGCGTCAGAATGGCCGAAAACAACCCGCGTATACGGCGGTCTCCCTGCCCGGGAGGCGGCCTGCATGATCAAAAATGACGGGGTCGGGATGGAAGCGGTTTTCAGGGTTGAGGGCAACCGGGTGCTGGCGCGGCCGTATGCGGCGGGCCCGTGGGACAACACCATGCAGCACGGCAGCGCGCCGACCACCTTCGCTGTCTGGGCGGCGAACCAGGTGGAGACGCCGGCGCCAATGCATGTGGCGCGCGTCACCATGGATCTGATGCGGCCGGTGCCGCTGGGCGAGCTGGAATACGAAACCTCCATTCTGCGTTCAGGCCGCAAGATCCAGCTCGTGGGCGTGTCGCTGCGCGCCGGCGGTCATGAGGTGGCCCGGGCCAGCGTGCTGAAAATCCGCGCAGCCGCGATCACCTTGCCCGATTATGTCGACAACAGCTCGCTGGCGCTGGACGCGCCCATGCCGGAGACCTGCCGCGATCCCCGGGACGGCTTTGGCGACAACAATCCGTTTGTGCAGTGCATGACCCTGAAGCTGGCGCGCGGCGGCGGCTTCGAGGAGCTGGGGCCGGCGGCCGTGTGGTTTCGCGCCGACAGGCCGATGATCGAAGGCCATGCGACCACGCCGGAGATGCTGGCCGCCATCGGCGGCGACTTCTGCAACGGCGTTGCCTCATCGCTCGATTTCAGCAAATGGACCTTCATCAACAGCGACCTGACGCTGAATTTCTCCCGGCCGCCAGTTGGCGACTGGGTGCTGGTGGACGGGCATTCGGTGTTCGGGCCGGGAGGCGCCGGCCTCTCCATCGGTCGCCTCGCCGACCGTCACGGCTACTTCGGCCGTTCGATCCAGAGCCTGGTGATCGAGCCGCGCTGACATTGCCCCGGTCGCCGGTTCAGGCCAAAGGGGCGCGGCAGGCGATGGCCCCGCGCTGGCGGCATGGCCGGGCGACGTTTGTCCGGCTTGTCCGCGCCCTGGCGGCCCGCCAAACATGAGCCGCCAATCAATGATCCGGGAGGGGACGACACCATGGTCCATGCTGGCGACAGGGCTGCGTCATGAGCGTTCGCGCATCCGGGGGGCGCTCTTTCAATCTGATGCTCTCCGCCATGGCCTCGGCCTTCCTGCTGAGCCAGGCCTATCGCACCTTTCCCGGCGTGACGGCCGGGCAGATCGCCGCCGAGTTCAACCTGAGCCAGAAACAGGTCGGCGAGTTCGCCGCGCTGTTCCATCTGGCCTTCGCCCTGATGCAGGTGGCGGTGGGCGTATCGCTGGACCGTTATGGTTCGCGCCGCACCCTCACCTGCTTCTTCTCCCTCACCATCGTCGGCGCCCTGGTGGCGGCCTCGGCCACCTCCTTCACCATGTTGATGGCAGGCCAGGCGCTGATCGGCTTTGGTTGCGCCCCCGGCCTGCTGGCCTCGCTGGTGTTCATCGGCCGCCATCTGCCGCCGGAAAAGCTCTCGGCCATGTCCGGGCTCATCATGTCGATCGGCAGCATTGGCACGCTGATGACGGCCACGCCGCTGGCCTGGCTGGTGGAGCATTATTCCTGGCGCGCCGGGTTCGTCAGCCTCGGGATGCTTTCGGCGCTCTCGGTGGCCAGTTGCCTGCTGCTGGTGGAAAAGGATCCGGACAATCCGGCGGCGCGCGGCGAAAGCATCATCGGCTCGTTCAGGAACCTGGCGGCGGTGGTGTTCCAGAAGCAGGCGGCGGCGATTCTGCTGCTGGCGGGCGTCATTTACGCCGTGCAGATGTCGGTGCGCGCCCTGTGGCTGGCGCCGCTGTTCATGGAGCGTTTCGGTTACAGTCTTGTCGCCGCTGGCAATGTGGTGCTGATGATGTCCGTCGCCATGATCTTCGGCCCGGCGATCTTTGGCCGTCTTGACCCGGGACCGCGCCGTCGCCGGCTGATGATCCGCGCGCTGGGCCTGCTGCTCGCGGCCCTGATCGCCGCTTTGGGATTGACGCCGGCCAGCGCGCCGATGCTGGCCATGGCCCTGTGCCTGCTGCTGGCGCTGGAAGGCGGTTTCGGCGTGCTGCAATATTCCGACTGCCGGGATTCCTATCCGCCGGAGGAGCAGGGCCGCGCCCTCTCCGCCCTGACCATGGCCATGTTCCTCGGCGTGGCTGTGGTGCAGTGGCTCTCGTCAATTGTCGCCGGCTGGGCTGCCCTTGCCGGGCTGGATTCGCTCACGGCCGCTTATCTGTTTCTCGCGGCCCTGTGCGTTACGGGTGTTGTCGCCTTTACCGTATTGCCGCAGCCGCCGCGCCTGCGGGAGCTGGCGGCGGGGAAGTGAAGCTGCGCCCGGCCTGCGCCGGTTGCGCCCGCGGCCCGGCGCAGGCACTGTTGCGAAACGTCCGGGAATCGTGAACAGCTTCGCCCTGAGTTCTTTGGACAGCCCATATTGGTAAGGTCCCGTTCGATGGCGTCGCCCGCTGACGTTGCGACGCCCTGGCGGCGTGGCCAGCAACGCAGGCAAGGTCATTCCGGCGGCATATCTGGAGCGCGTACATGGCTGGGGTTATGATGAAGTTTGTGGCGGCCGCCGGCGCCGCCGTCGCGCTGTCGGCCTGTTCACATCCCGGCCCTGGCATCCAGGTCTGGGACCATCCGCTTGATGTCCGCCATTGCCGCAAGGTGGCGGAAGTCAGCCCTCCCACCAGCACGGCCGGCGGCTTCGGCCCGGCGGTGCAAGGCATGGCGGCGGGCGTGCGCGCGGTGGGCGGCACGGACCTTTACCTGCGCCGCGACCGGCATGATTGGTCGGTCACCACCGGCTATGCCTATGATTGCAGCAAGCCGCCCGGTTCGCACCGCCATTATTCCCGCAAGATCGTCAAGGATTGATGGGGCGCGGGACAGCAGGCAGCCAGCTATCCCGCGATCCTCCCGCCGCATGTGGCGGCCGCGCCTCCGGCCGGGTTCACTCATGGGTTGGTTCGCTGATGGATCGCTCCGGCGATGCTCCCGCCGTGAGCGGTGGGGCCGTCAGTGGGATGGGATCATGCTCCAGGCGGGCCATGCGGACAGATGAGCAACAGCATTCAGCCGGAACATTCTGATATCCCGGGAAAAGTCACAGCGGGCCCCACGCCTGCGAAGACGCCGTGGCGGACATTCTCCCTGTGGTTCGCTGGTTCGGCGGTGGCGACGGCGACGGCTCTGCTCGGCTTCACCGTCGCCATGGACCCTTACGGCGTCTTTGCCTCGCCGTCGCGCGCGCCGGCGCCGATCATGGACGTCAACCAGCGCTACATGTATCCGCAGATGACGCGCAGCGGCCAGTTCGATTCGGCCGTGTTCGGGACGTCGACGGTGCGGCTGCTGGACCCGACCCGGCTTGACGCCGGCCTCGGCGGCAAGTTCGCCAATCTGGCCATGAACGCCGCCACGCCGTGGGAGCAGACGCAGCTCGCCGCCCTGTTCCTGCGCCAGACGCCAAAAGCCCGCACCCTGGTTTTCGGCCTCGACGCCAACTGGTGCGACGCCGACGCGGACAGCGACAGCAAGCGCCTGACGTTTCGCAGCTTCCCGCCATGGCTGTACGACGACGACAGGACGTTTGATTTCCTGCGCATGTTCGATTTCCAGAGCCTGGAGATCGCGACCCGGGTCGCCGCCAACCGGCTTGGCCTGGCGAAGGACCGTATCCGTTCAGATGGCTACGAGGTTTTCACTCCGCCGGAGAATCTCTACGACCTGGAGCGGGCGCGCACCCATATCTGGGCTGGAAAGCCGGATGTGAGGCCGGTTGAGCCGCCAGTCCAGCCGCCGGCCAGCGTGACGGCGAGCTGGCGTTTTCCCGCCGCCCACTGGCTGGAAACGCTGTTGCGCGCGGCGCCGGAAAGGACCCGCGTGGCGCTGGTGTTCCCGCCGACCCATATCGCTTCGCAGCCTCGCCCTGGCAGCGAGGAAGCGGCGCGGCAGGCCGCATGCAAGAAAACTTTCGCGCAATTGGGCGCCCGTTACGGCGCAACGGTGCTGGATTTTCGCTTTCCCAACGCCGTCACCGCGCGCGACGACAATTACTGGGACAATCTGCACTACCGGCTGCCCATCGCCGCCAGGCTGACCGACGCCATTATCGCCGGCCTGCGCCGCGCGCCGGCGCGTGATCCGGATTTCGAGCGCGTGCTGGCGCCGGGCAAAAGCTGAGCCGCCGCGCCCTGCCGGCGGCGACGGCTATGCCGCCGCCTCGCCTCGCGCCCAGCCATCCTTCGTTTCGGCGATAAAATCGTCGAGGCGGCCAGCAGCGATGGCGGCGCGCATCCCGGCCATCAGTTCCTGGTAATAGGCCAGGTTGTTCCAGGTCAGCAGCATCATCCCGAGGATCTCGCCGGACTTGACGAGGTGATGCAGGTAGGCTCGGCTCCAGGCGCTTGAGGCCTCGCAGGGCGAGGCTTCGTCCAGCGGCCGCGTGTCTTCTGCATGGCGGGCGTTCTTCAGATTGACCTTGCCGTGGCGGGTATAGGCCAGGCCATGACGGCCGGCGCGGGTCGGCATCACGCAGTCGAACATGTCGACGCCGCGTCGCACTGATTCCACCAGGTCGTCCGGCGTGCCGACGCCCATCAGATAACGCGGACGGTCAGCGGGCAGGATTGGCGTCACCACGTCCAGCATGGCCAGCATCACGTCCTGCGGCTCGCCCACCGCCAGGCCGCCGACGGCGTAGCCGTGAAAGCCGATGTCGATGAGCTTGCGGGCGCTCTCAACCCGCAATTCCGGCACATCGGCGCCCTGGACGATGCCGAACAGCCCCTGGCCGGGCAGCGCGCCGAACGCCGCTTTCGAGCGTTCGGCCCAGCGCAGGCTCAGCTGCATGGCGCGATCGGCCTCCTCGCGCGCGCACGGCATGCGCACGCATTCGTCCAGTTGCATCTGGATATCGGCGCCGAGCAAACCCTGAATTTCAATGGAGCGCTCCGGCGTCAGTTCGTATCTGGCGCCGTCGATGTGCGACTGGAAGGTAACGCCCTTCTCGGTGATCTTGCGCAGCTTCGACAGCGACATCAGCTGGAAGCCGCCGGAATCGGTCAGGATCGGGTGCGGCCAGTTCATGAACTGGTGCAGGCCGCCAAGGCGCGCCACCCGCTCGGCCCCCGGGCGCAGCATCAGATGATAGGTGTTGCCCAGCACCACGTCGGCGCCAAGCTGCTTCACCTGCGCCGGATACATGGCCTTCACCGTCGCCGCCGTCCCCACCGGCATGAAGGCCGGCGTGCGGATCTGGCCGTGGGCGGTGGTGATGAGGCCGGTGCGCGCCCGCCCGTCAATGGCGGATGTGGCGAACGCGAAGGCGGGCTGCGCAACCCCGTTCCCGGCGCTGGTCAGATTGGGCTGGCTGGTCAAGACGACCTCTTCCTGAATTTTCCAGCGAGACCATGACGAGGCTCCGCCGGAAACCTGTGTCAAATCAGATTGATGGGGCGGTCGCGCCGGCATCCGCGCGGAACAGCAGGCTGGCGTCGCCATAGGAGTAGAACCGGTAACCGGCGGCGATGGCGTGGGCATAGGCTGCGCGCATGGCTGGCAGGCCACTGAAGGCGCTGACCAGCATGAACAGGGTCGAGCGCGGCAGATGGAAATTGGTCATCAGCACATCGACAGCCCGAAACTGGAAGCCCGGGGTGATGAAGATGTCGGTGGCGCCGCTCCACGCCCGCACCGCCCCCTGCGGGTCCGCCGCCGCAGCGCTTTCCAGCAGACGCAGCGATGTGGTGCCAACGGCGACGATGCGGCCGCCGGCGGCGCGGGTCGCGGCGATGCGCGCCGCTGTTTCCGCGCTGATGACGCCGCGCTCGGCGTGCATGCGGTGATCGTCGGTGTCGTCGGCCTTCACTGGCAGGAACGTGCCAGCGCCCACATGCAGGGTGACGAAGGCATGGTCGACGCCGGCCGCCTTCAGGTCGTCGAACAGGCGCGGCGTCATGTGCAGGCCGGCGGTCGGCGCGGCCACCGCCCCGTCTTCGCGGGCATAGACGGTCTGATAATCCAGGCGGTCGCGGGCGTCTTCGGGGCGCTTGCTGGCGATATAGGGCGGCAGCGGCATGACGCCGACCAGCTCCAGAGCCTCATCGAGGTAGGCGCCGGAGAGCGAAAACCGCAGCAGCACCTCGCCGCTCTCGCCCTTTTCCTCCACCCGCGCCTCCAGCTGGCCGAGGGCGCAGGCGGCGCCGTGGTCGTCGGCAGAAGCGCCCTGGGCGCCAAAGCGGATCAGGTCGCCCACCGCCAGCCGTTTGGCCGGCCGGGCGAAGGCGCGCCAGGCGTCTGGCGCCTCGCGCATGTGCAGGGTCGCCTCGATGCGCGAGGCGTTGTCGCCGCGCAGGCGCAGACCGCTGAGCCGCGCCGGAATGACCCGGGTGTCATTCAGCACCAGCAGATCGCCAGGCCGCAGCAGGCCTGGCAGATCGTGCACCTGCCAGTCAGTCAGTTCCGGGCTCGCCCCATCCTGCGATGGAACCACCCGCAGCAGCCGGGCCGCATCGCGCGGTTCGGCCGGCCGCACGGCGATGGCGCTTTCGGGAAGCTCGAAATCGAACAGGTCAACTTTCACGCGAAGCGGCTTTCGGAAGTGCTGGTTTTCAAATACAAAACACAACGGGACGGGCGCGTCTCCGCGTCCATCCCGACAGGCAATCGCAGGCGCGATGGCGCCGGATCAGGCGCCGACGCGGGCGCTGACGATGCGGTCCGGGTTGGCGACAGGTTCGCCGCGCTTGATCTGGTCGACGACGTCCATGCCTTCGGTCACCTGACCCCAGACGGAGTACTGGCGATCGAGCCACGGGGCGTCGGTGAAGCAGATGAAGAACTGAGAATTGGCCGAATTCGGGTTGGCGGTGCGGGCCATCGAGCAGGTGCCGCGCACGTGCTTCTCATTGCTGAATTCGGCCTTCAGGTCCGGCAGGCTGGAGCCGCCGGTGCCGGCGCCGTGCGGGCAGCCGGTCTGCGCCATGAAGCCGTCGATGACGCGGTGGAACGCGACATTGTCATAAAATCCCTGGCCGGCCAGCGTCTTGATGCGCTCCACGTGTTGCGGAGCCAGATCCGGACGCAGGGCGATCACCACGCGGCCCTTGGTCGTTTCGAGGATCAGGGTATTGTCGGCGTCGCTCATGGTTTTGTTCCTCGTGAGGCTTGGCCCTGGCCGCTGCTGGTCCTGGGCCGCCTTGTTGGCCTGCTGCGCCTGTTAACGGCGCGCCCGGCTGATGTCGAGTGCCCGCATTTCGCCGCGTGAGGGAAACCGCGCCGCAGCGATGTCGTTCCCCGGGGGTTCCGTGTTCCCTCGGGCTTCCGTCTGCGCCGGCCTATTTGGCCGCCGGCGCCATCTGCATCTTGACGATCTTGTCCGGGTTCTCGACCAGGCCGTTACGGGCCGTATTGCCCTTCTTGATCTTGTCGACCACGTCCATGCCCGAGGTGACCTCGCCGACGATGGTGTATTTGCCGTCCAGCGACGGCGCCTTGTCGAACATGATGAAGAACTGGGAATTGGCGGAATCCGGCGAGGACGCGCGGGCCATGCCGACGGTTCCACGGACGAAATGCGCCTTGTCAGTAAATTCCGCCGGCAGGTTCGGCAGGTCGGAGCCGCCAGCGCCGGTGCCGGTGGGATCGCCGGTCTGGGCCATGAAACCGTCGATCACCCGGTGAAAAACGATGCCGTTATAGAAGCCGCGCCTGGTCAGCGCCTCGATCTGCGCCACATGCTTTGGCGCGAGATCAGGTCGCAGCCTGATGGTGACGCGGCCGTCTTTGGTGTCGAGCAGCACGGTCGGGGCGCCCTTCGCCGCATCCTTGCCAGCGTCCTTGCCGGCATCTTTGCCAGCCTGGGCAAAAGCGGGAGCCGCGAACAGGCCGAGCGAAAGGGAGGCGGCGAGCGCCAGTGCGATTGTGTGCTTCACGCTTTGCTCCTCATGGGCGCCGGGCCTGCCAGCGCCAGAAACTGGTTGGGGTTCAGCCGCGGGCAGCCCGTTTTTCCGCAAGACGCCTGGCGACGCCCTGCGGAACGAACAGGCTCACATTGCCGCCCATCGCCGCAATCTGGCGAACCAGCGTGGCGGTAATCGGGCGCACGGCTGGCGACGCGGGCAGGAACACGGTCTGCACCTCAGGGGCCATGGCGCCGTTCATGCCGGCCATCTGCATCTCGTAGTCCAGATCGGAGCCGTCACGCAGGCCGCGAATGATGATGTTGGCCTTCACCTCCCGGGCGGTGTCCACGGCGAGGCCACCGAAAGTCACCACATCGAGACGGGTGTTGAACCCGGCGGCGATGGCGCCGCATTCCTCCCGCAGCATTTGCTCGCGCTCTTCCACGGTGAACAGCGGCGCCTTGCCCGGGTGGACGCCAATGGCGACGACCAGCCGGTCGACCATGGCGCAGGCAGCGCGAATAACGTCAATGTGGCCGTTGGTGACCGGATCGAACGATCCGGTGTAAAGCGCTGTGCGGGTCATGCTTCACCGTTGCTGGAGGCGTCGAACCGACGCTGGAGCCTGGGACGCCAGATGAGGCGGAGGATGGAATGTGGCGCCCATCTTCTACGCCATGCGCCGCAAGGCAAGCGTGCGGGCGGCCCTGACGGGGATTGATTTGAAATCCCCTGCCCTGATGGCAGAATACCGGTCATTAAAATTTGTTATTTATCATTTGGTTGCGTCTTGTTTCTGATAAAAAGCCATAACGAACCGCAAAAGGCCATGGACCAGCAGGTCGACCGAATTGCCGCCATGCTGACAGCGGAAAAACATGCGAAAGCACGATATGGCCGGAGCTGGCGAAAGCATCGCGGTCCCTTCGCCAGGGCGCAGCAGGCGCCCCCCGCACATGGCTGCTCTGGCGCTGCATTGCATTGCGGGCGGGCGCCGGGCCTGGTCCCCGCCAACGTCATGATAGCGCGTGTGGCCGTCCATGACCCGCTGGCGAAGGCGGCTTTCACAGCAAGTAAAGTAAAATCAACAGGTTGCCATGAAATTCAGACCAGGCGCGCCAGCTCAGCTCATCATCTGCACGTCGACAACGCCGGAGATGGCGCGCAGGGCGCTGGCGACCTGCGGCGAGGCCAGATAGCGGCCTTTCAGCTTCACCTCGACCTCGCGACCTGATTCCTCAAGCATCAGGATCAGCGACACCTCGCTTTCGCCGCGTTCGCGCAGGCGCTGGGCGATGCTGGCCACCGGGCGCTCGTCGCGCAGGAAAATGCGCAGGCCCTTCTGGTGCCTGGCGACGGCGGCGTCGAGCGGCTCAACGCTCTGGATGCGGGCGCGCACCTCTTCGCCTTCCAGGGACGCCTGCAGAATCAGCACCAGCGGCCGGCCTGGCTCCAGCAACTCCCGGTAGTGGCTCAGGCCTTCGCTGAAGATGATGGCTTCGAACTGTCCGGACTGGTCGGAGAAATTGATGATGCCCATTTTCGAGCCGCTCTTGGTGCGGCGCTCCTGCCGGTCGAGCACCGTGGCGGCGACGCGGCCGACGCCGCTGCCAGCTTTCACCGAGCGCACGAACTGGGTCCAGCGCTGCACGCGCAGCTTTTCCAGCAAGGCGCCATATTCATCCAGAGGATGACCTGTCAGAAAGAAGCCTATGGCGTCATATTCTTTTTGCAGCCGGAAAGCCGGAAGCCAGGGGTCGTAGTCCGGGATGCGTAGCGGCTCCGGGGCCGATCCGGCGCCGCCGAAAAAATCGTTCTGGCCGATCGCCGCCGCCTCCTGGGTGCGGTTGGCCATGGCGATCATCGCCTCAATGGCCGCCGTGGCCCGGGCCCGGTCCTTCTCCAGTTCGTCGAAGGCGCCCGCCGCGATCAGCGCCTCGATGGTGCGCTTGTTGACGAGGCGCGGTTGCAACCGGGAGGCGAAGTCGGCCAGGTCGCGGAACGGCCGGTCGCCGCGGGCGGCGACAATGGCCTCGACGGCCTGGACGCCGACGCCTTTCACCGCTGCCAGGGCGTAACGGATGATGCTGACGTCGGCGCGGTGCTCGACCTCGAAGGTGACGCCCGAGCGGTTGATGGACGGCGGCTCCACCCTGGCGCCCAGCCGCTCTGCGTCGCGGCGGAATTCCGACAGCTTGTCGGTGTTGTCCATGTCCAGCGCCATCAGCGCCGCCAGGAACTCCACCGGATAATTGGCCTTGAGATAGGCGGTCTGGTAGGCGACCAGCGCGTAGGCCGCCGCGTGGCTCTTGTTGAAGCCGTAATCGGCGAAGCGGGCCAGAAGATCGAAGATCTCGTCGGCCAGGGCCTTGGGAATGTCCGCTTCTTCAGCGCCGTCAACGAAGCGGACGCGCTGGGCGTCCATCTCCGCCTTGATTTTCTTGCCCATGGCGCGGCGCAGCAGGTCGGCTTCGCCCAGCGAATAGCCGGACAGCTCCTGCGCCACCTGCATCACCTGCTCCTGGTAGACGATGATGCCGAAGGTTTCACGCAGGATCGGCGCCAGCTTTGGATGCAGATACCACTGCTCCTCCGGCTCGCCCTTGCCGTGCTTGCGCTCGCAATACACCGGGATGTTAGCCATTGGGCCCGGGCGATACAGGGCGACGAGGGCGATCAGGTCCTCAAGCCGGTCGGCGCGCATGTCCACCAGCGCCTTGCGCATGCCGACCGATTCCACCTGGAACACGCCGACCGTTTCGCCGCGCCCCAGAAGCTCGTAGGTCTTGCGGTCATCGAGCGGGATCGCCGACAGGTCGACCTGAACGCCGCGTTGCGCCAGCAGATTGACGGCGGTGCGCAGCACCGTGAGCGTCTTGAGGCCAAGGAAGTCGAACTTCACCAGGCCGGCCTGCTCCACCCATTTCATGTTGAACTGGGTGACCCGCATGCCGGATTTCGGGTCCTTGTAGAGCGGAACCAGCTGCTCCAGCGGCCGGTCGCCAATGACGATGCCGGCGGCGTGGGTTGAGGCGTGGCGATGCAGGCCCTCCAGCTTCTGCGCCACGGTCAGCATCTGGCCGACCACCGGATCTTCCTGGGCGGCTTCGGACAGACGCGGCTCGTCGGCGATGGCCTGGGCCAGCGTCACCGGGTTGGCCGGGTTCTGCGGCACCAGTTTGGTCAGGCGATCGACCTGGCCGTAAGGCATCTCGAAAACGCGGCCAACGTCGCGCATGACGCCGCGCGCCTGCAGGGTGCCAAAAGTGATGATCTGGGCGACCCGCTCCTCACCATAGCGGCGCTGCACGTAGGAAATCACCTCGTCGCGCCGGTCCTGGCAGAAGTCGATGTCGAAGTCCGGCATCGAGACGCGTTCCGGGTTGAGGAAGCGTTCAAACAGCAGCTGGAAGCGCAGCGGATCGAGATCGGTGATGGTCAGCGCCCAGGCGACCAGCGAGCCGGCGCCCGAGCCACGCCCCGGCCCCACCGGAATATCCTGCGCCTTGGCCCACTGGATGAAGTCCGACACGATGAGGAAGTAACCAGGGAACTTCATGCGCTCGATGATCGAGAGCTCGTATTCCAGCCGCCGGTCATAATCGGCGAGCGTCAGGCCCTCGGCCGGACCATGGGCGTCAAGGCGGGCCTTCAGGCCATTGACGGCGCGCTGGCGCAGGTCCTCGGCCTCGTCCATTTCCATGCTGAACCGCGGCAGCATCGGTTTGGCGGTGCGGGCCCGCACCGAGCAGCGCATGGCGATCTCAACCGTCGAGGTCAGGGCTTCGGGGATGTCGGCGAACAGCGCCTGCATCTCGGCTCGGGTGGCGAAATGGTGACGCTGGGTCAGGCGCCGCCGGCGGTCGTCAGACACCAGCCGGCCCTCGGCGATGGCCAGCAGGGCGTCGTGGGCCTCGTAATCGCCGCCGGAAGAAAAATACGGCTCGTTGGCGGCGGCCAGCGGCAGCCCGCGATCATAGGCGAGCCGGATCAGCTCCCGCTCCACGGTTCGCTCGCTGTCGACGCCGTGGCGCTGCAATTCCAGATAAAGCCGGCGGTCGAAGATACTGGCGAGTTGCCCGAGCCGGCGGGCGGCGACGTCGGCCTGGCCGCTGGCCAGCGCCATGTCGACAGGGCCATTCGGTCCGCCGGTGAGCGCGATCAGCCCGGCGGCGTGGTCGGCGAGGAACGGCAGCCTGACGTGGACGGGCTCCCCTGGCTGGGCGTCCAGCCAGGCGCGGCTGGTGAGTTGCAACAGGTTGCGATAGCCCGCCTCCGTCGCCGCCAGCAGGACGATCGACGGCAGGCGCCGGTCCAGCGCCGGTCGCGCGTTTGGGTCGTCTTCCTCCAGCGCCACGGTGAGCTGCAGGCCGGCGATGGGCTGGATGCCGGAGCCGGAAAATTTTTCGGAGAACTCCAGGGCGCCAAACAGATTGTTGGTGTCGGTCAGCGCCATGGCGGGCTGGCGATCTTCCTTCGCCAGCTTCTCCAGCGTGGGAACGCGCATCGCCCCTTCCAGCAAGGAGTAGGACGAATGCACGTGCAGGTGCACGAATCCAACCTCGCGAAGGATCGATGACATGGTCCTGTCTCCTGCTGGCAATGGCTCCGGGCGATCAGGGCCCCGCGCGGCCGCCAGCAAGGAATAACCGTCCGTGCGCTTCCGGCCAAGCCCGGAACCGGCCCGGCGGCCGGAAAGGCAGAGGCTGTTCGCGCCCCGAAGGCGCGCCAGAACCAATTGAGGAGCCGGATGGCGGCGTGGCCAGCGGGGATTTGCCGCCGCCGCGTGGCGGAAACGCTGTCGTTTCCGCATGATGACCGCGCATCCCCTCGTCGCGGCTCGCCCGCCCGGTCATGACGGCTGGTGGACAAGCGCGGAGCCGGGGCAGCGGTTCAGACGCCAGCGGCAATGCCAGCCCAGATGCCAATCATGCTGACGAACACGCAAAGGGCGACAAGCTCGGCGGCGCTGCGAAGAATGAGTGTGAACATGTGAACCTCCTTCTGTGCATAAACAGAGGATGTTCCATGTTTGTTCTGGCGACAAGGGCATTTCGTGTTTTTGTTTTGTTCTCGTTCCCTGATAGTGAACAGGGATGGTAAACATGCGTGATTTTCGTTGACCGGAACGAGGAAAACGGGCGCGACAGGCGAGATGGTTACGGCGCGCTGGCGGCCAACATTCCGGCGCCGCGGCGACAGGACCGGAGAGGCGGGGAAAACCTCACGGCGCGGCAACCATTGCCGGGGAAGCCGCTTCCCCTGCGCCTGTTCCCGCTTCTTGCCCCCTGGTCCTTGTCCCCTGTTCCTCGTTCCTTGCCCCGGCGCGGCTACAGTCCGAAGCGGACGTGGCCTTCGGCGTCGATTGGCCACGCCGGGTTCCAGGCGATTTCCCAGGCATTACCGTCCGGATCGGCCAGATAGCCGCGATAGCCGCCGTGCGGCGGCGCGTCTGGCGCCCGCGCCATGACGCCGCCGGCGGCGATGAGGCGTTGCATCAGCGGCGCCACCTCTTCCCGGGTCGGAACATTGTGGGCCAGCGCCATGGCTGCCGCGCCGCCCTCGCTGGCGCGGCCCATGTCCGCCGCGAGCGCTTCCCGCTGGAACAGGCCCAACACCAGGCCATTCATCTGGAAAAAGATGATCTCGTGATTCCGGAAAACCGGCGTCCAGCCGAAGCCATCGGCATAGAAGCGCAGCGCCCGCGCGGCATCGGCGATGCCGAGGGTAATGACGGATATCTGTTGCATGTCCCACACCCCCCCGTTCGCGGTCCCGCCAGGGGATGCGTGGAAGGGGACGCGTGGAAGGGGACGTGTGGAAGCCAGGGGATACGCCGCTGCGCCCGGTTGTCCGAAAACGGCGCCGCGACGATATCAGGACCCTGCGGCCCACCGCCGGTCTGGCGGCCGGCGGGCGCGCGGGAGCCGGGCCAACCGTCCCGACCTCTCCTTTTCAGGCGCAGTCAGCATGGCCTCAATCGGCCTCGACAACAGGCGCGCGCGGCCTGCCCGCTCCCGGCTCAGGGCTGGACGGCGGGTTGCGGGCCGTAAATGGTCCGGGCGCGTTCCTCGAAGGCTTCGGCAAATTTCTGGAACGCCCGCTCGAACATCTTGCCCATCAGGCCGGCCAGCAGGCGGCTGCGGAACTCGTAGGTGATGAAGAACTGCACTTCGCAGCCCGAACCAGCCGGCGCAAACGTCCAGCGGTTGGTCAGGTGGCTGAAGGGGCCGTCGACATATTCAACCACGATGCGGTTGCGCGCCGGATCGAGGGCGACGCGGGTGGCGAAATCCTCGGTGATATTCTTGTAACCAACGCTCATGCGGGCGACGAGCACCTCGCGCCCTTCGTCGTCGGTTTCCCGCCGCAACACCCGCAGACCGGTGCACAGGGGCAGGAACTCGGGGTAGCGCTCCACGTCGGCGACAAGGGCGAACATCTGCTCCGGCGTATAGCCTACGGTGCGCGTGGTGGTGAAGGATGGCATCCGGCGGGGGTCCAGGATCGTGTTGGTTGACGTGGCGCAGACATACGCCATGGGAACGGCAAGTGAAAACCCGGCAAGTGAGAACCCGGCAAGTGAAAACCCGGCCCGCTGAAAACCCGGCCCGCGATCTGGCGCGGCGCGCGAAGTTCGCCGCTTCGTCTGGCGCATGGCCCGCGCTTCCGGCGCATTTCCGAAGCAAGGCGGCAGAGGACTGCAAATCCCCGTACGGGCCCCGGGCAAAATCATGCTGAACCGGGATTCGCTCTATTGCTGTCATTTGCCGCATCGACGCTGCCGGCGCTTCGCAACGCAAACAGCGCCCTCCTGCTGGAGAGGTCGCCCTAGCGCGGCGCCTGCCCGGCCCTGGCGGCCTTCAGGCGCTCGAAATCCTCGCCGGCGTGGTGCGACGAGCGGGTCAGCGGCGTTGCTGACACCATCAGGAAGCCCTTGGCCCAGGCGGTGGTTTCATAGGCGCGGAATTCGTCCGGCGTGACGAAGCGGATCACCGGGTGATGCTTGCGCGTCGGCTGCAGATACTGGCCGATGGTAATGAAATCGACCTCGGCGCTGCGCAGGTCGTCCATGAGTTGCAGCACCTCGTTCCGTTCCTCGCCAAGGCCGACCATGATGCCGGATTTGGTGAAAATCGCGGGGTCAAGCTCCTTCACCTGCTGCAACAGTCGCAGGGAATGGAAGTAGCGCGCGCCGGGCCGCACCTTCAGATATTTCGACGGCACGGTTTCCAGGTTGTGGTTGAACACGTCCGGCTTCGCCGCCACCACCACTTCCAGCGCGCCTGGCTTGCGCAGGAAGTCGGGGGTGAGGATCTCAATGGTTGTCGCCGGCGCGGCGGCGCGGATGGCGTGGATGACGTTGGCGAAATGCAGGGCGCCGCCGTCCTTCAGGTCGTCGCGGTCCACCGAGGTGATGACCACGTGCGACAGGCCGAGGCTGGCGACGGCGTCGGCAACGCGGGCCGGCTCATCCAGGTCCAGCGGCTGCGGCATGCCGGTCTTGACGTTGCAGAAGGCGCACGCGCGGGTGCAGGTGTCGCCCATGATCATGAAGGTGGCGTGCTTCTTCTCCCAGCACTCGCCGATGTTCGGGCAGCCCGCCTCCTCGCAGACGGTGACCAGACCCCTGTCGCGGACAATGCGATTGGTCGCCGCCCAGGCGGCCGAGCCGGGCGCCTTGACGCGCAACCATTCCGGCTTGCGCTGCTGCACCGGCTGGTCCGGGCGGTGTGCCTTTTCCGGGTGGCGCGGCGCCGCCGGCGCATCGCCGTCCGTCTTCGGGCGGGGGTCCCTGTTCAGAAGATCGAGTACAACGGCCATAAACGGGCTCCGCGCCCCTGCATGAGGGGCGACTTCATACCGATACACGCCCCCGCGCGGGGGGACGACGGATCTGGCTGGCGCTTTCGCCGGTTTAGCACCCGGCGCGAAAATCGCCAAAGATTACGGACGTTTCCTCCGCCGTGGCAGGCGCCGCCGGGCGGCGGCGCATTTCCGGCAGGCATCGACGTTTTTATGGCGTCGATGCTCTCATCTGGCCCTGGCGGCGGGGCGTTTCAACCGCCGCCGGGCTTGTGGGGCGGTTATGACTGCCCGCGAATGGCGCGGTAGGCCCAGATAATGATCACCGCGCCGACGATGGCCGATACCAGATTGGCCCAGAAGCCGTAGACCATCATGCCGAGCTGGCGCGCAAGGAAATTGCCAACCACGCCGCCGATAATGCCCATCAGGATGTTCGAGAAGAACCCCATGTTGGCGTTGGTGACCTTCTCGGCGATCCAGCCCGCGAGCGCGCCGACGATAATCGCCATGATGAAGCCCACGCCAGGTTGCCCGAGGGCGCCATAGACCTGTGTTTCCATGCTGCTCTCCTGTTCGGAACGCTTTCGTTCCCCGACGTGGCCCGGCTTCCGTACCGGGCGGAATCGCCTGAACGGCCGACAATCCCGAGCAGAACCCCGGCGGGCCCGGCGTTCAAGTCGCAAGCCGGGTCTTGCGCGAGATTTGAACGGGACGCGCCCGCCAGGCCACAGCACGGAGCCGCCGCAGGCCCCCGGATCGCCCCGTCAGATGTGGATCGCCCGCCCCCAGGCGTCGAGCACGCTTTCGTGGATGGTTTCGGACAGGGTCGGATGCGGGAACACCGAGGCGATCAGGTCCTCCTCCGTCGTCTCCAGATTCATGGCGACGACGAAACTGTGAATCAGTTCCGTCACCTCGGCGCCAACCATATGCGCGCCCAGCAGCTTGCCGGTGGATTTCTCGAAAATGGTTTTGACCAGCCCCTCCGGCTCGCCCAGCGCGATGGCCTTGCCATTGCCGATGAACGGGAAGCGGCCAACGCGGATGTCATGGCCGGCTTCCTTTGCCTTCGCCTCGGTGAGGCCGACGGAGGCCACCTGCGGATCGCAATAGGTGCAGCCTGGAATCCGGGTTTTCTCCATGGCGTGAGCCGGCAGGCCCTTGATGGCTTCCACGCACAGCACGCCCTCATGCTCGGCCTTGTGCGCCAGCATCGGCGGGCCGGCGACGTCGCCGATGGCGTAAACGCCGGGCACATTGGTGCGACCGAGACCGTCGGTGACGACGCAGCCCCGCTCGGTCTTCACGCCCAGCTTCTCCAGGCCCAAATTCTCGATATTGCCGACGACGCCAACCGCGGCGAGCACACGGGAGACCTCGATTTTCTGCTGCGTCCTGCCATCGTCGATGGTGGCGATGACGCTGTCCTTCCTGCGGTCGAGGCCGGTGACTTTCGCTCCCGTCAGGAATTTTATCCCGCGCTTTTCCAGCCGCTTGCGCGCCAGCGCGGCAATCTCGGCATCCTCCACCGGCAGGATCTGCGGCAGCACTTCGACGACGGTCACCTCGGTTCCGAAGGCGCGGTAGAACGAGGCGAATTCGATGCCTATGGCGCCGGAGCCGATGACCAGCAGCGATTTCGGCAGCACGGGCGGCACCATGGCCTCGAAATAGGTCCAGACCAGCTTGCCGTCCGGCTCCTGGCCCGGCAGCACCCGTGGGCGCGCGCCGGTGGCGAGGATGACGTGCTTCGCTTCGTATTCACCCGGGCCGGACACGCCTTTCGGCTCCGGCGGCTGCGGCTGCATGGCCTTCTTCTGCGTGGGTTTGACGGTGATGGCCGCCGGCTTGCCGCTGGCGGCGGCGCGGGTGAGCGTCGCCTCGCCCCAGATGACATCGACCTTGTTCTTTTTCAGCAGGAAGCCCACGCCCGTGTTGAGCTGGCGCGAGACGCCGCGCGAACGGGCGACGATCTTGCCGATGTCGAAACCGGGCTTGCCGGCGCTCAGGCCATAATCCTCCGCCCGCTCCATGTAGTGATGGATTTCGGCCGAGCGCAGCAATGCCTTGGTGGGGATGCAGCCCCAGTTCAGGCAGATGCCGCCCAGATGCTCGCGCTCGACAATGGCGGTGCGGAAGCCCAGCTGCGCCGCCCGGATCGCCGTGACGTAGCCGCCCGGGCCGGAGCCAATGACGATGATGTCGTAAGTTTCTGCCATGGTTTCGCTTTCACGCCGGATGCTCGCGCCCGCAGGCGGAAAGGCCGGATCAGGGATCCGGCCGCAATCTCACGCCAGAATGGCCGCCGGTTTCTCGACCAGCGCCCGGAACGCCTGCAACAGTTGCGCGCCCAGCACGCCGTCAACGGCGCGGTGATCCACCGACAGGGTCACCGTCATCATCGTCGCCACCGCCGGCTGGCCGTCGCGGACAATGACGCGCTGCTGGCCCTCGCCCACCGCCAGGATGGTGGCGTGCGGCGGATTGATGACAGCGGCGAACTCGCGCACGCCGTACATGCCGAGGTTCGACACCGCCGCCGCGCCGCCGGTGTATTCCTCCGGCTTCAGGCGACGGTTCTGCGCCCGCGCCGCCAGATCGCGCACCTCCTGCGAAATCACGGAAATGCTCTTGGCGTCGGCGTTGCGGATCACCGGCGTCAGCAGGCCGCCCGGGATCGACACCGCCACGCCCACGTCCACCGTTTTGTGGCGCAGGATGGCGTCGCCCGCGAAGGAGACGTTGGCGTCCGGCGTGCGGCGCAGGGCGGCGGCGAAGGCCTTCACCACCAGGTCGTTGACCGAGACCTTCCAGGCCGGCTTGCCATCCTCTCCCTTCGGAGCCGCGCCATTGATGTCGGCGCGCAGGGCCAGCAGCGCGTCGATCTCGCAATCCACCGTCAGATAGAAATGCGGCACGCTCTGTTTGGATTCGACCAGCCGGCGCGCAATGGTCTTGCGCATGCCGTCGAGGGGGATTTCCTCGAAGCTGTCCGGCGCGAACATGGCGCGCACCGCCGCTCCATCGGGCCCGCCCGCCAAGGCCGGCGCCGCGGCGGTTGTGGACGCCGCAGGTCGCGCGCCGCCTGCCTGCTTCGCCTCCAGCACGTCACGTTCGACGATGCGGCCACGCGGACCGGACCCCGTCAGGCCAGCGAGATCGAGGCCCGCCTCCTTCGCGAGGCGGCGGGCCAGCGGCGAGGCGAAAACGCGCTTGCCGTCGTGGCCTGGAGCTGGTTGGTCCGCGCCGGCAGGCGCCGTCCTGGTGGGCGCAGCCGCTGACTGCTTCGCGGCGGCGGGTTGATCGGCCTGCTTCTCAGCCTTGCCCTGCTCTCCGGCCTTCGCGCTCTCCGGCGCTTTCGCCTTCTGCTCCGGCGCCTTTGGCGCGGCGGCCACGTCCTCACCCTCTTCCGCGATAATGGCGATGACATCGTTCACCGGCACGTCTTCCGTGCCTTCGGCGACGAGAATTTTCGCCAGCACGCCCTCATCGACCGCCTCCACCTCCATGGTGGCCTTGTCGGTCTCGATCTCGGCGATGACGTCGCCGGAACGGACGGCGTCGCCTTCCTTCTTCAGCCAGCGGCTCAGCTTGCCTTTTTCCATCGTCGGCGAGAGCGCGGGCATCAGGACATTGGTCGGCATGCGCAGGCCTCCTCAGCGATAGCAGACAGCGCGGGCCGCTTCGACGACCTCCGCAGCGGACGGCAGGGCGAGCTTTTCCAGGTTGGCGGCGTAGGGCATCGGCACGTCCTTGCCGGAAACGCGCGCCACCGGGGCGTCAAGGTAGTCGAACGCCTCTTCCATGATGCGGGCGGAGATTTCCGCCCCCATGCCGGCCTGGGGCCAGCCCTCCTCCACCACCACGCAGCGGCCGGTCTTGCGCACCGAAGTCACGATGGTTTCGGCGTCGAGCGGGCGCAGGGTGCGCAGGTCGATGACTTCCGCCTCAATGCCGTCTCCGGCCAGGGTTTCAGCGGCCTCCAGGGCGTAAATCATGGCGTGTGACCAGGCGACGATGGTGACATGTTCGCCCGGGCGGGCGATGCGCGCCTTGCCGATCGGCACGATCCAGTCCTCGACGTCCGGCACCGGGAACGACTGGCCGTAGAGAATCTCGTTTTCAAGGAACACGACCGGATTGGGGCTGCGGATCGCCGCCTTGAGCAGGCCCTTGGCGTCGGCCGCCGTGAAGGGGGCGATCACCGTCAGGCCAGGCACGTGGCTGTACCAGGAGCTGTAGTCCTGGCTGTGCTGGGCGGCGACGCGCGCCGCCGCGCCGTTGGGGCCACGGAAAACGATCGGGCAGGAAATCTGGCCGCCTGACATGTACAGGGTCTTGGCCGCCGAATTGATGATGTGGTCAATCGCCTGCATGGCGAAGTTGAAGGTCATGAACTCGACGATGGGCCGCAGGCCGGCGAAGGCGGCGCCGACGCCGAGGCCGGCGAAGCCGTGCTCGGTGATCGGCGTGTCGACCACGCGCCGCGCGCCGAATTCCTGCAACAGGCCCTGGGTCACCTTGTAGGCGCCCTGGTATTCCGCCACCTCTTCGCCCATGACGAAGACGTTTTCGTTCAGCCGCATTTCCTCGGCCATGGCGTCGCGCAGGGCCTCGCGCACCGTGATGGTGACGGTTTTCACCCCCTCCGGCAGTTCGGTTTCCGCCTGAACCGGCTCGGCCGGGCGGCGCGGCACCACATCGCTCCCGGGCGCTTCAGCTTCGGCGGCGTCGGGCTTCGCGGCTTCCGCGCTCCCGGCGTTGGCCGGCGCTTCCGCTTTCGCGGTTGCCGCCTGTTTCGCCGCGGCGGACGCATCCTCCCCCTCGGCGGCGATGACGGCGATGGGAGTGTTGACCTTCACGCCTTCGGCGCCTTCCGGCACCAGGATCCTGGCCAGCACGCCCTCATCGACCGCCTCCACTTCCATGGTGGCCTTGTCGGTTTCAATCTCGGCGATGACGTCGCCCGAGCGGACGGCGTCGCCTTCCTTCTTCAGCCAACGGCTCAGCTTGCCTTCTTCCATCGTGGGGGACAACGCTGGCATCAATACGTCTGTGGGCATGTGTCTGGCTCGATCAAATGGGCTGCCGGGAGCCGCCATACCGGGAGGCGGCCGCTGCTCGTCTCAGGCGCGCGGGCCGTCGTGAGGCAAGGTCACGTCGGTCCACAGTTCGGACGGATCCGGCTCCGGATCGTGGGTGGCGAAATCGGCGGCCTCGTTGACGATGCGCCGGATGTCAGCGTCGATTTTCTTCAGGTCGTCCCCGGAGACGCCGTGCTCGCCCAGCAGCCGCTGGCGCGTCTGCTCGATGGCGTCATGCTCGGTCCGCATCTTCTCGACCTCGTCGCGGGTCCGGTATTTGGCCGGATCGGACATGGAGTGGCCGCGATAGCGGTAGGTCTGCATTTCGAGGATATACGGCCCCTTGCCGTCGCGGGCCCAGGCGATCGCCCGTTCGCCGGCCTCTTTCACGGCGCGGATGTCCATGCCGTCAACCTGCTCGCCGGGAATGTTGAACGAGGCGCCGCGTTTCGAGAAATCAGTCTGGGCCGAGGCGCGGTTCACGGAGGTGCCCATGGCGTAACGGTTGTTTTCGATGATGAACACCACCGGGAGCTTCCAGAGCTCCGCCATGTTGAAGGTCTCGTAGACCTGGCCCTGGTTGGCGGCGCCGTCGCCGAAATAGGCGAGGCAGACGGCGTCATTGTTCTTGTAACGGTTGGCGAAGGCGATGCCGGCGCCGATCGGCACCTGGGCGCCGACGATGCCGTGACCGCCGTAAAATTTCTTCTCCGTCGAGAACATGTGCATGGAGCCGCCTTTCCCTTTGGAATAGCCGCCCCTGCGCCCCGTCAGCTCCGCCATCACCCCCTTGGGGTCCATGCCCATGACCAGCATGTGGCCGTGGTCGCGGTAGCCGGTGATATTCTGGTCGCCCTCTTTTGTCGCCATGTGCATGCCGACGACGACCGCCTCCTGGCCGATGTAGAGATGGCAGAAGCCGCCGATGAGGCCCATGCCGTACATCTGGCCCGCCTTCTCCTCGAAACGGCGGATCAGCAACATGATGCGATAGGCGTCCAGCTCCTCGTCGCGGCTGAGAGCCGGAGGCGCCGCCGCCTTGATCTCCGCCGCCTCAGGATCGGCGGTCTTGCGGGCGGCGGCGGGAGCCCGTCGTCCGCCTCTGGTTCGGGCGGTGGACCGGGCGGCGGTCGCGTTTGCGGAAGAACTGGCGGAAGCGGGTTTCTTCGTCATTACGGCCTCTGGTTAACCGGCGACGCCTGGCCGCCGTCCCCTGTCCGCTCCGGCGCGTCCCTTTTTTCAGGGTCTGCGTCGCCGGGCCCAGGCATTGATCGGGGCGGCGTCTGGCTTCTGTGAAGCCAAATCCCGGACCTTCATACCAGATCGCGAACATGCTGATGCATCCGCGACCTGCAAAGCTCAAGCGCCACTCGGGCTTCACCAAAACCGGATGCGATGGGGCGCTTCCGGTTCGGGCGTCGTGTTCGCATTATACTAAAGTTTAATATGATGCGAGCGCAAGCCAAGGAAATCGCGCCGGGCTCCGACGCAAATCCTCATTTGTGGGCGCGGGCGGGATGATCCACCAGAAAAAGGGCGCGCGGATCGCTGACTCGCCGTCGCGACACGGCCAGCAGGTTCAACTGATCCGTACCGGACGTCAATCCGGCGGCTTGACAGAGAATTCCTGCCCCGGCGGCGGCGGCAGACAGCGAAGGGTGAAGCTGGCGCCCGCGCTGTCGCGGAAAGTCACTTCGCGACGCCTTCTCTGGCTGCGGTTATGCGCAGATGCACGCGCGTTGGCCTGGGCGCCTCTGGCCCGGTCCACTGCTTCAGGCTCGTGGTCCGCAAGGCCGCCAGCATGTGGGAGCCGGCGCAGCGTTTCGCCCGCTTCCATTGGCGAGCCGCCGCCGCTGGGCCGGCTGGCGACGTCAGGCGAAGGCGGGTTCGTGGACCGGAGATGTCTGTCATGGCCGGTTCTGGAGAATCGCGGCGGCGCAGCCCGCGAGATACCGGATCAGGACTGGCGACAGGCGTTTGCCCTGTCTCAGTTGTCCGTATTGCCGCCCGTGATGATGACCAGATCGTCCGGGTGGGTCATGCCGAGGCGGTTGCGGGCCAGATACTCCAGCAGGTCGCGATCGACCGAGCCGTCGCGCATGCGGGAAATCCGGTCCTCCAGATGGGTGCGCTCCGCCTTCAGCGTGTTGAGCTCGGCCGTCAGGGTCAGGATCTGCCCCTTGATCTCCCGCTTGGCCTCAAGACCGCGCTGGCCGCTGTGGGCGTGCATCCAGAAGTATCCCACCACCGCGCCGGAGACGGCGTAGAGGGCGAGCGGCAGCAGAATGGCGCGGAATCGGCGGCGTATGACCATGGCTCATCATGGGCCAGGATTGGTAAACAGAGGCTTGCGCGGCCTCCGGCGGCGGGGCCTTTTCCTGGCCATGAAGCGGCTGTCAGAGCCCGCCCGAGAGCCCGCCAACCCGCCAGCCCTGTCCCTTTGTCCACCAGGCCATCCGGGCGGCGCGGAGGAAGCGGCAGTCCGCCAGGGTCAGGGGCGGCGCGCCCCTGACACGACATGGGTTTCGCGTGGCGTCAGCCGTCCGGCAGCAGCACGGCCGAGCCGGTGGTGGCGCGGCTTTCCAGCGCCCGGTGGGCGTCGGCGGCGCGCGATAGCGGGAAGCGGGCGCTGACCGGCGCGTGAATCACGCCGTTTTCCAACGCGCTGAACAGGTTCTCCGCCATGGCCTCCAGCACCGGCCGCCGTGAGATGTGGCTGAACAGGGTTGGCCGGGTGGCGTAGAGCGAGCCGCGATTGCCGAGGTCGACCATGGAGACATTCTCCACGGGGCCGGAGGCGTTGCCGAAATTCACATACATGCCGAATGGCTGGAGGCAGTCCAGCGATCCCGGAAACGTCGCCTTGCCGACGCCATCGTAAACCACGGCGCACCTTTTGCCGCCGGTGATCTCCTTCACCCGCGCGACGAAGTCCTCGCGCCGGTACTGGATTACCTCGTCGCAGCCGTGGGCCAGCGCCAGCGGAACCTTGTCGTCGGAACCGACCGTGCCGATGACCCGGGCGCCGAGGTGACGGGCCCACTGACAGGCGATCAGGCCGACGCCGCCCGCCGCGGCGTGAAACAGGATGGTCTGGCCGGCCTGCACCGGAAAGGTGCGATGCAGCAGGAATTCGGCGGTGAGCCCCTTCAGCATCGCCGCCGCCGCCGTCTCGAAGTCGATGGCGCCGGGCAGTTTCACCACATGGCTGGCCGGAACGTTGCGCTCCTCCGCGTAGGCGCCGAGGGGAAAGACATAGGCGACGCGGTCGCCTGGCGCGAAATCACCGACGCCCTCGCCTGTCGCGACGACCTCGCCGGCGCCCTCGCCGCCCGGGATCAGCGGCGTCTTCGCCGGATAGAGCCCGCTGCGATAGTAGGTGTCGAGGAAGTTCAGGCCAATGGCCATCTGGCGGATGCGCACCTCGCCCGGGCCTGGCAGGCCTGGATCAAAATCCTCCAGCTCCAGCACTTCCGGCCCGCCGGTCCGGTGCACCACGATTGCCTTTGGCATGCCATGTCCTCCCTTGCCCTGCTTCGCCACACGGTGTGCGGCTCCGCAATGTGGCTGGCGCGGCGACGTTGCGCCAGCCCTTTCGAGCGGCGGCCGGGCGCGCGGTTACCCGCGGTTACCCGTGTGGATGGATGCGCCGTGCGCGCGAAACGGCCGCGCCCCGGAAAACGCTGGCGCACGGCTGTTTCGGGGGCGCCCACAGGCCGCTGCCCGGGTCAGGCCGGCGGGCCTGACTGGGATCCGTTCTCATCCATCTGCGTCGCCTCGCGTTTTTTGCCATTGCGGCGCGACCAGACATTGATCGCCTCGACAACCGCGGCGAAAGCCATGGCCGAGTAGATGTAGCCGCGCGGCAGATGGAAGCCGCCGCCTTCCGCCACCAGCGACACGCCGATCAGCATCAGAAACGACAGGGCCAGCACCTTGGTGGTGGGGTTTTCGGCAATGAAGCGGGCCACCACGCCCGAGGCCAGATACATCACCGCCACGGCGATCATCACCGCGATGATCATGATCGACAGGTCGTCGGCCATGCCGATGGCGGTGACGATCGAGTCGATGGAGAACACCAGGTCGATCACCGCGATCTGGGCCACCGCCGCCAGAAAGGCGCGCGGCGCGGCGGCGCGTGCGTCCTCATGGGCGTCGCCGCTGACCTCGCCGTGGATTTCGTGCACCGCCTTGTAGAGCAGGAACAGGCCGCCGACGATCAGGATGATGTCGCGCCATGACAGCTCCTCGCCCAGAATGGTCAGCACCGGATAGGTCAGCTTCATGATGGCGGTGAGCGCGAACAGCAGCCCGACGCGGAACACCAGGGCCATGCCAAGCCCCAGCCGCCGCGCCCGCTCCGCCTGTTCGGCTGGCAATTTCGCCACCAGCACCGATATGAAGACAACGTTGTCGATGCCAAGGACGATTTCCATCGCGCTGAGCGTCAGCAGGGCCGCCCAGCCCTCCGGACTTGCCAACCAGTCAAACACAGGGACCTCCATATAGTTTGGGGCTGACATGGGAGACGATGCGCGTTCGGGAAAGGGGCGTCCCGGCTTTTAATTCTTCACAAATGCGCATAGGTCTCGCTCATGTCGCATGCTGATCCGGATATCGCCGTCATCGGCGCCGGCGCCGCCGGTCTCGCCGCCGCCCTCTGCCTCGCCCGCGAAGGGTTCCATACGCTGCTGATTGGCGACCCCGCCATCGCGGCGCCCGGGCGCACCGTGGCCCTGTTCGGCGGCTCCGTCGCCTTTCTGCAGGCGCTCGGCGTCTGGGAGGCGGTCAGCGCCCGGGCGGCGCCCATGGACGCCATGCGGATCATCGACGACACCGGCAGCCTGTTTGCGCCGCCGCCGCTGACCTTCCGCTGCGCCGAGCTGGGGCTGGACAGCTTTGGCTGCAACATTCCCAATGACGATCTGGTTGGCGTTCTCGCCGCGCAGGCGCGCCAGACCCCCGGCCTGGAACTGGCGCCGGAGACGGTGGCCGAAGCGTCGTTCAGCCCGGCGGGGCCGCAACTGGTTCTGGCGTCGGGCCGCGCCCTGCGGCCGCGCCTGGCGATCGGCGCCGATGGCGGCCGCTCGCTCGTTCGCGCCCGCGCCGGCGTCGGGGTCAGGACCTGGGATTATCCGCAGGCGGCGCTGACCGGGGTGTTCAGCCACACCCAGCCGCATCGCAATACGTCGACCGAATTTCACACCCGCCACGGCCCGTTCACCCTGGTGCCGCTGCCTGGCAAGCGCTCCAGCCTCGTCTGGGTGACGGAGCCCGGCAAGGCCCGCCGGCTGGCGGGGCGGGCGCCGGAAGCGCTGGCGCTTGAAGTGGAGCAGCAGGCGCGGTCGATGCTCGGGGCCATGCGCGTTACCGGCCCGTGTGGCGTCATTCCCATGCGCGGCCTCACGGCGGAGCGCTTCGCCGGCCATGGCATGGCGCTGGTCGGCGAGGCGGCGCACATGTTTCCGCCTATCGGCGCCCAGGGGTTGAACCTCGGGCTGCGCGACGTCGCCGCCCTGCGCGACGCCCTGATCGCGGCGCGTGATCGCGGCGCGCGGTGTGACGACGCCGACGCCCTCGCCGCTTATGATCGCGGCCGCCGGCTGGACGTCACCACCCGTACCCGCGCCATTGATGCGCTGAACCGCTCGCTGCTGACGCGCCTGCCCGGCGTCGACTTCCTGCGCGGCGCCGGCATGCTGGCGCTGGGGCATATCCGGCCGCTGCGGCGACTGGCGATGCGCGAGGGACTGGCGCCGTTGCTGGGTCTGCCGGCGATGATGCAGGCCGATGGCGCGTCCCGGCCCCGCTGACCGTGGCGCGTCCCGGCCTGGCTGACCGGCCCCATGGCCGCGGGGGCTGGACTGGAAGCGCTGTCTGACCTATCGCAGAGCCCGACGCGCGAATGTTCCGCTGCAAAACGGTTGCATTGCACGACAATCACACGGACAGGTCGCTTCCACGGCCAACGGCCTGATGGAAACGCCTGAGAATGGAGCGCTCCGATGAAATTGCCCCGCCAGTTTTTCCGTCCCCTCGCCATCGGCGCGCCGACCCCTTACCGGGAACTGCCGGTGCGGCTGGAGCGGATGATCCATTTCGTGCCGCCACAGAACGAAAAGATGCGCTCCAAGGTGCCGGATCTGATCAATCAGGTGGACGTGGTGCTGGGCAACCTTGAGGACGCCATTCCGGCGGACGCCAAGGAAGCGGCGCGCGCTGGCTTCATCAAGATGGCGCAGGAGAACGAGTTCGGCTCCACCGGCCTGTGGACCCGCGTCAACTGCCTGAACAGCCCGTGGGTGCTGGACGACATCACCGAGATCGTCGCCAACGTGGGCGACAAGCTTGACGTGATGATGCTGCCGAAGGTGGAAGGTCCGTGGGACATCCATTATCTCGACCAGCTTCTGGCCCAGCTGGAGGCGCGCCATAACGTCAAAAAGCCGATCCTGATTCACGCCATTCTCGAAACCGCCGAGGGCGTCAACAATGTGGAGGCCATTGCCTCCGCCTCGCCGCGCATGCACGGCATGAGCCTCGGCCCGGCCGACCTCGCCGCTTCGCGCGGCATGAAGACCACCCGCGTCGGCGGCGGCCATCCGGACTACAAGGTGCTGTCCGATCCGGACGCCGGCGGCGCGCCGCGCCAGATCGCCCAGCAGGATCCCTGGCACTACACCATCGCCCGCATGGTCGACGCCTGCCAGGCCAACGGCATCAAGGCGTTTTATGGCCCGTTCGGCGATTTCTCCGATGCGGAAGCCTGCGAGGCCCAGTTCCGCAACGCCTTCCTGCTCGGCTGCGCCGGCGCCTGGTCGCTGCATCCCTCGCAGATCGCCATCGCCAAGAACGTGTTCAGCCCCGACAAGGACGAGGTCGCCTTCGCGAAACGCATCC
Organism: Camelimonas lactis; assembly: GCF_004342915.1. Classification (GTDB taxonomy): domain Bacteria; phylum Pseudomonadota; class Alphaproteobacteria; order Rhizobiales; family Beijerinckiaceae; genus Camelimonas; species Camelimonas lactis. Next base: position 23,924 of record NZ_SLWL01000014.1, on the reverse strand, counting down.
TTGAAGCGATGCCGGACGGCACTGGCGCCGTGCTGCTCGATGGCAAGATGCAGGACGACGCCACCTGGAAGCAGGCCAAGGTGATCGTTGATCTGGCGAAGATTGTTGCTTCGAAGGACAGCGACTACGCGGCCCTCTACGGCCTCTGAGCGCGGCGCCGTTTGCCTGCCCGGGCGCGCCCATGCGCCCGGGATGGGGCCGGCGCGGCCAGGTGGGCTCCACCATTGCCTGGACGTATTTTCCTGGCGCGTCGCATGGCTGGTCCGGGCGGAAAATGCCCTGTAAACGCGGCGCGGCGGCGTGATAATGTCAGAAATTGATGTATGCGCGAATCCGGCGGAAACGGTTGTTTCGCTGGCGACGCTGGCGGAGAGAGCTGGATGAAGAGCGGATCGGCGAAATTTGCGATCGGACAGGTGGTGCGGCATCGCATCTACCCGTTCCGCGGCGTGATTTTTGACGTGGATCCCGAATTCGCCAACACTGAGGAATGGTGGCAGTCGATCCCCGAGGACGTGCGCCCCTCACGCGACCAGCCGTTCTACCATCTGCTGGCCGAGAACGAAGAATCCCAGTACATCGCCTACGTATCCGAGCAGAATTTGACGCCGGACACTTCTGGCGAGCCGGTCAAGCATCCGCGCGTGGCGGAGTTCTTCACCATCGGTGAAGACGGCGCCTATCGCGTCCGCGCCAGCCAGACCCATTGACGCGCTTCGCGCCAATCGGCGAATCCTGTCGCCAGCAGCCGGCGCGGACGTCGCATTCCCAGAAAAACGGGGTTGGGACATGAAGCGCATATGGCTGGCGGGCGCCGCCGCGGCGCTGGCGTTTTCGGCAATGGTCGCCCCGGCGACGGCCGAAGATGCGGAAAGCCTGCTGAAATCAATCCTGAAAACCGCCCCGAAGGCGCCTGACGCCTGGTGCCAGCGCCATGCGCTGAACGAGGCGACAGCCCGTTGGCGCGCCAGCCGGGGCGAGACGCCGCCGCCGGCCGAACCGGACCCGGAGCGCCCGGCGACATGCAACCAGGACTATGTCAGACAGTTGCAGGCCTGCGCCGCGCCAGCCAATCCAGCTGGCGATAACGCAACGGCCCTGAACACGCGCCTCAAGGCCTGCATGGCCGAACTTGCCGGCAAGGGCGTTCGCCCGGCTCTGTGAAGCTTCGCAACGTCACGTCCGGGACCCGAAGGGCATGTCTCCAGGCGTTTGCCTGAAGTCATGTTGCGGATTCGTCCTCACGCCCTGTCCGGCAAGCCGCCGCCCGTAAGGCCAAGAAACGGCAGGCGGCGCTGGCGGGCTGCGCGCCCTTGCCTTGGGGGGGCGCTGTCTGAATCACAGCCTCGCGAACGCCGGCGCGTCCACTTTGCAGGAGACGGTGTAGCGGGATTGACCGCCGGATAAGCGGCCCCCGCGCCTGCAACAAAAAAGGCCCGCCAGATGGCGGGCCTTTTTCTGATGGCGGGTTTTGGGGTTACTGCTTCGGCGCGGGGGCCGGAGCCGGAGCGGAGCCGCCCTGCTGTTGCTGGCGCTTCTGCTGCTCTTCCTGAGCCTTCTTCTGCATGGCTTCCTGCAACTTGCGCTGCTGCTCTTCCAGCACCTTCGGGTCGATGCCCGGGCCGTCGAAGCCCTTGGCGAAGCCGGTCAGCGGCACCTGGAACGTGACGACGTTGGCGGCCTGGTTCTGCACGCTGATGTTCAGGTGCTGACCCTTCTTCATCGACGCGACGTCGCTGTCCTTGATCTGCGCCTCGGCGAAGCAGCCATTCGGGAAGCAGAGCGCGTAACGGCCCTCGATGGCGGCGCCCTGATCAACCGTGGTGCGAATGCCCGGCTGCAGCAGCAGGCCGAGCGGCAGCAGGAAGCGCATCATCTTCTGGGGCTCGCCCTTCACGTCGTAAATGGCGACGGCGAGGACGGGCTGGCCCTGATCGGAAACGAAATCGCGGGTGGTGTAGCAGATTTCACGGCCGCCGCTCGGATCCTTGCCGCAGACCTTGGTCCAGTCCGTCTGGGACGGCTCGGGCTTGACGGCGACAACGGTCGGGCCGGCGGGCTGCTGCGGGGCCGCCTGCTGCTGTTGCGGCTGCGGAGCCGGCTTCGCCGCCGGCTTGGCCTGGGCGAAAGCGGCGGCGGGCGCCAGCATCGCGCCGAGCGCGAGCAAGGCGGCTGCGCCACGGGTCGCTTTGCTGCTTGCAGACCTGCTGTTCAATGACATGAAGTTTTCCCTTCGATCACAGCTCGGGACCGATGCGTGCCCCCAACGTCCAATGCGGCCCGCAACAGTATGTTGTCTCTTGCTTCAAACTCGGCGCCCGCGAGCCGGAAAGGTCAGCCCGTCCCGCAGGTCGGACACGACCTGACGGATGCGGCCTGGCGCGTCCGGGATCATGCCCGAATACGAATCGTCTGCGACAGCAGGCAACCATCATCGCCGTGCTGTCGACTGTCACCAGTGCTTTCACGGCGAATGAGGCGGATGCATGACCATCAGCATATTCCGTTCACTTATCGCGAACCTCGCCGCCATGCCAGCCCCCTGGCGACCCTTCGGGAAAATTCGGCCGTGATCCTCACAAGCGGCGGCGTCCGCACCGGTCGCCACGGACGCAAATCCGCCGCGCGCGGTTCATAAACCCTGAACCAGCTGTTCTATAGCGTGATGCGTTCAAACAGGAACGCATCACGCTCCATGTTTTTAATATCGCGCGATTTTTACGAATAGCCGGTATCCACGTATTCGTGTCATGCTCCTGGGTGTCGTTCATGTTTGTGAGACTGGCTTTAGCGGGGTTTATGACCCTCATCCCGGCGACCATGGTGATGGCCGATGCTGGCCGGCCAGACGACGCGCCGCGCCCGCAGGCCCTGGCGATGCATGGCGAGCCAGCCCGGCCGCGCGGCCCTGACGGCGCGTTCCTGCCGCCACGGATCACCCCGACCCCGGCGCGGGGCGGCCGGCTGGTGATCGGGGTTCAGGGCGCCTTCGACAGCCTCAACCCGTTGACCATCAAGGGCATGACGGCGCCGGCCGGCATTGTCTCGCTTACCTTGCAGCCGTTGATGCGCCGGGCGCTGGACGAGCCATTCACGCTTTATCCGCTGGTGGCCCGCTCGATTGAGGTGGCGCCGGACCATTCGGCCGTCACCTTCCATCTGGACCCGCGCGCCCGCTTTTCCGATGGTCGGCCGCTGACGGCGGAGGACGTCCAGTTCACCTTCACATTGCTGCGCGCCCACGGGCGGCCCAATTATCGCAACGCCCTGGGCAAGGTGACCGCGATCCAGATCGCCGGCCCCCACGTCATCCGCTTCGAGCTCGCCGGCAACCAGGATCGTGAACTGCCGCTGATTCTGGCCATGGTTCCGGTGCTCCCCAAACACGCCATTGATCCGGAAACGTTTGGCCAGACGGGGTTCACCCCGCTGGTCGGCTCCGGGCCCTATACGGTTGGCGAGGTGCGCCCTGGGGAGAGCATCAGCTTTGTGCGTAATCGCGCCTGGTGGGGCGATGCGCTCGCCAGCGAACGCGGCTCCGCCAATTTTGATGAAATCCGTTACGACTATTTCCGCGACGCCACGGCGATGTTCGAGGCGTTCAAGGCCGGGCTGATCGACGTGCGCATCGAGACTGACCCACGGCGCTGGGCCAACGGCTACAATATTCCGGCGGTGCGATCGGGACAGATTATCCAGGAGAACGCGCCGTTCGCCGCGCCGAAGGGCATGTCCGGCTTTGTGTTCAACGAGCGTCGCCCGCTGTTTGGCGACGTGCGGGTGCGCGAGGCGTTGTCGTTCGCCTTTGATTTCGAATGGGTGAACCGCAATCTTTACAGCGGCCTTTACCGGCGCTCGGACAGCTATTTCGCTGATTCACGCCTCTCCGCCGCCGGCCGGCCGGCCGGCGCGCGCGAGCGCCAGCTGTTGCGGCCGTGGCCGGGCGCGGTGCGCGCCGACATCATGGAAGGCAAATGGACGCCAGCGCGCAGCAACGGCAGCGGCCGCGATCGCGCCAACCTGCAACGGGCGATCGACCTGCTGGCGACGGCTGGCTACCGGCTTGAGGGCGGCGTGATGCGCGATCGCAAGGGCGCGCCCCTTGCCTTTGAGGTGATGGTGACCGGGCGCGAGCACGAGCGCCTGGCGCTGGCCCTGTCGTCGGCGTTGCGGCGCATCGGCGTCAGGGTGCGCGTCCGCGTGGTCGATTCCGTGCAATATGAACGCCGGCGCCAGACCTTCGATTACGACATGATCATCGCTACCTGGCAAACATCGCCGTCGCCGGGCAACGAGCAGTATTTCCGCTGGGGATCGCGCGCCGCCGGCCAGCAGGCGTCGTTCAATTTTGCCGGCGCAAGATCGCCGGCCATCGACGCCATGATCGCCGCCATGCTGTCGGCCGGCGCCGAGGACGACTATGTCAGCGCCGTGCGGGCGCTCGACCGGGTTCTGCTATCCGGTTTCCACGTCATCCCGCTCTATTACGCGCCGCACATCTGGCTGGCGCGCTGGAAGCATGTGGGGCGTCCCGATCCGTTGCCCCTGCTCGGCGCCGCGCCTGAAACCTGGTGGCGCGCCGATATCCCCGCGACCGCCAGCCGCCAGCGCTAATCCGCGCTGCCTGTCAGCGGGCGGATAGGTTAGGATGCGTCAACACCGATTCAGGCCGACCGGGCTTTGCGCCATGTTTTGCCATGGCGCGACCCCGGCCAGCGTCGGCCGCATGTTCCGGAGAGGATGTGCGCCAGGAGGAGCAACGCCATGACCCAGGCCACATCCACCACCAGTGGCGTCGCGCCCGGTCCGCGCCAGTCTTTCCACATCGATGTGGTGTCGGATGTGGTCTGCCCCTGGTGTTTCATCGGCAAGAAACGGCTTGAGAAGGCCATCGCCCAATTGCCGGAACTGCGGATCACCGTCGGCTGGCATCCCTACCAGCTCGATCCGAACGTTCCGGCCGGCGGCGTTGACCGGCGCGAATATATGGAGCGCAAATTCGGTTCGCGTGAGAAAATTGCCGGCATCCACGAGCGCATCGCGGCTGAGGGCGCCAGGGAGGGGATCGCCTTCCGTTTCGACCTGATCAAACGTTCGCCCAACACGCTTGACGCGCACCGGCTGATCGGCTGGGCGGGCGCCGCTGGCGTGCAGGACGCGGTGGTCGAGGCGCTGTTCCACGCCTTCTTCATGGAAGGCCGCGACGTGGGCGACCAGGCGGTGCTGGTGGAGATCGCCGGGGCCTGCGGCATGGACCCCGGCCAGGTCGCGGCGCAACTGGCGACGGACGCCGACGCGGACATGGCGCGCCAGTCGATGGCCGCTGCGCGCGACATGGGCGTCACCGGCGTGCCCTGCTTCATTCTGGCCGATCGCCTCGCCCTGCCCGGCGCCCAGGACCCGGACGTGATCGTCCGCTACGTGCAGCGGCTGGCCCGGAAGATGCTGGAAGAGGCCACCAGCGCCGGCCCGGCCGGCTGAGGCTTCATTCAGCTTCGGGGCGCCCGCCGGCGTTCAACGCGTCCAGCAGCTTGCGGATATCGGCGTTGAGCGCCGCCAGCGCCGCCGGGTCGACATGGCAACGCGCCATCACCAGCGGCGCCAGGCAGCCCGTCTGGGCCCAGCGTTCCCGCCCCTGCTCCGTCAGCCGCACGCTGACCTGGCGTTCATCCTGCGGATTGCGGGCGCGCTCCGCCAGCCCCGCCGCCTCCAGGCGTTTGACCAGCGGCGTGATGGTGCTCGATTCGAGGCCGAGGCGCGCCGCGATCTGGCCGATGGTGCGGCCCTCCTGTTCGTGCAACGCCTGCAATACCAGAAACTGCGGATAGGTAATGCCCAGCCGGTCCAGCGTTGGCTTGTAGAGCCGGGTGATCGCCATGGAGGCTGCGTACAGCCCGAAGCACAGCTGCTCGTCCAGCGGCATGGGCGTGGGGGTATCCCCGGCGGGCAAAAGGGACGCGCGAATGTTCATGGAACTTGCATATCACACAAACATGTATCGCGATATATTTTCGCTTGACGGGCCGGCATGACCGGATCAGTTTGCTTATCGCGATAACGAATGAGGCCGGGCATGATCCCGGCCGGACGCGGCGCGATCCGGGTGGTCCGGCTCTGCGCATGGTCCCGGGGCGAAGCGATCGCCGCTCCGTTCAGGGACAACCCGTCCAGAAACGCCTGTCGCAGAAAGGTCCACGCCATGTCCATCGACGTCAAATACACCGCGACCGCCACCGCTACCGGCGGCCGTGACGGCACGGCCCGCTCGGACGACGGCCGGCTTGAGGTGAAGCTGTCCTCGCCCAGGGAGCTTGGCGGCGCCGGCGGCGACGGCACCAACCCGGAGCAGATGTTCGCGGCTGGCTATTCGGCCTGCTTCATCGGCGCCATGAAGGTCGCCGGCATGCAGCTGAAGATCAAGGTGCCGGACAATGCGTCGGTGACGGCGAAGGTCGGCATCGGGCCGCGTTCGGCCGGCGGCTTCGGCATCACCGCCGCCCTCGCCGTCAGCCTGCCCGGCCTCGACCGGGACCAGGCCCAGAAGGTGGTCGACACGGCCCACCAGATCTGCCCCTATTCCAACGCCACCCGCGGCAACGTCGACGTGAAGCTGACGGTGGTTTGAGCGCGGGCAGCCGGTCACGCCGGTCGCAGCCCACGGCCCCCCAACGCCCCAATGGCCGCGCCTGTCGCGGCCATTCCTGTTCTGAAGCGCGGCCTTACGCCGCCTGCTTTTCCGCCACCTTCACCAGATCGCGCATCAGGCGGCGGGCGCTCTTCAGGCGGCTGGCCGGGGTCGGCAGATCGTCATAGAAGAAAATGCTCATGTCCGGGCGCACCTTGGCCATCGAGCCCTGCTCGCCCAGCCAGGCCACCAGCCCATGCGGATTGGCGAACCTGCCGTCGCGGAAAGCCACGACGAGGCCCTTGGGGCCCGCCTCCAGCTTCGCCACATTGGCGCGCAGGCACAGGGCCTTGATCGCCATCAGCCTGAGCAGTTGCTCCACCTCCTCCGGCAACGGGCCGAAACGGTCGATCATCTCGGCGCCGAAGGCGTCGATCTGCTGGTCGTCTTCCAGCGTCGACAGGCGCTTGTAGAGGCCGAGGCGCAGCTGGATATCGCCCACATAGCTTTCGGGGATCATCACGGCGGCGCCCAGGGTGATGTTCGGTGACCAGGCTTCATCCGCGCTGTCGTCATCCTCCACGCCGGCCTTGAGCTGGGCCACGGCCTCTTCCAGCATCTGCTGGTAAAGCTCGTAGCCGACCTCGCGGATGTGGCCGGACTGCTCGTCGCCGAGCAGATTGCCGGCGCCGCGAATGTCCAGATCGTGGCTGGCGAGCTGGAAGCCGGCGCCGAGGGTGTCGAGGCTTTGCAGCACCTTCAGGCGGCGCTCGGCGGTGGCTGTCAGGGTGCGGTTGGCCGGGGTGGTGAACAGCGCCCAGGCGCGGGTCTTGGAGCGGCCGACGCGGCCGCGCAGCTGGTAGAGCTGGGCCAGACCGAACATGTCGGCGCGGTGGACAATCAGCGTGTTGGCGCTGGGGATGTCGAGACCGGATTCGATGATCGTCGTCGACAGCAGCACGTCATAGCGCCCCTCATAGAACGCCGTCATCACGTCCTCCAGCTGCCCGGCGCTCATCTGGCCGTTGGCCACGGCCACCTTCACTTCCGGCACGCTGCGGTCGAGGAACGCCTTGATCTCGGCGAGGTCATCAATGCGTGGAACCACATAGAACGACTGGCCGCCGCGATAACGCTCGCGCAGCAACGCCTCGCGGATCGACAGCTCGTCGAACGGCATGACGAAGGTGCGCACCGCCAGGCGGTCGACCGGCGGCGTGGCGATGATCGACAGTTCGCGCACGCCGGTCAGGGCCAGTTGCAGGGTGCGCGGGATCGGCGTCGCCGACAGGGTCAGCACGTGCAACTGGGCGCGCAGGGCCTTCAGGCGCTCCTTGTGGGCGACGCCGAAGTGCTGCTCCTCGTCCACCACCACCAGACCAAGCTCGCGGAAGCTGATGGTCTTGCCCAGCACGGCGTGGGTGCCGACAACGATATCCACCGTGCCGTCGGCGAGGCCGGCCTTCACCTGCTTCATCTCGGCGGCGGGGGTGAAGCGCGAGGCCTGGGCGATCTTCAGCGGCAGGCCTTTGAAGCGCTCCATGAAGCCATGGTAGTGCTGGCGGGCGAGCAGCGTCGTCGGCGCGATCACCGCCACCTGCTGGCCGCTCATGGCCACGGCGAAGGCGGCGCGCATCGCCACCTCGGTCTTGCCGAAGCCAACGTCGCCACACACCAGCCGGTCCATCGGCCGGCCCGAGGCCAGATCGGTCAGCACCGCGTCGATGGCGTTGAGCTGGTCCTCTGTCTCCTCATAGGGGAACCGCGCGACGAATTCGTCATACAGCCCCTGCGGCGGCGTGACGGCCGGGGCGGATTTGAGGGCGCGGGCGGCGGCGACCTTGATGAGCTCGCCCGCCATCATGCGGATGCGCTGCTTCAGCTTGGCCTTGCGCGCCTGCCAGGCGCCGCCGCCCAGCTTGTCGAGGGCGACGCTGGTGTCCTCCGAGCCGTAGCGCGATAGCAGCTCGATATTCTCCACCGGCAGGAACAGCTTGTCGCCGCCAGCGTAGTGCAACTCCAGGCAGTCATGCGGCGCGCCGCCGACGGCGATGGTCTTCAGGCCAACGAAACGGCCGATGCCGTGATCGACGTGAACGACGATGTCGCCCGCCGTCAGGCTGCCGACCTCGGCGATGAAATCCTGGGCGCGCTTCGACTTGCGCGCCTGGCGCACCAGCCGGTCGCCGAGAATGTCCTGCTCGCCGAGCACGCTGAGTTGCGGCGCATCGAACCCCGCCTCCAGCCCCCAGACGGCCATGGAGATCTGGCCGGCGGGCGCCGCGAGGGCGCGGGCGAGATCGGGAACCGGCGTCAGGCCGCGCACCTCGTGGTCGGCCAGCACATGGGCGAGCCGCTCGCGTGAGCCCTCGGACCAGGCGGCCAGCACCACCTTGCGGCCGCCCGCCGCCAGATCGCGGATATGGGTCGCGGCGGCCTCGAACACATTGGCGCTGTCGTCCGCCCGCTCCGGCGCGAAGCTGCGCGCCTGGCGCACGCCAAGATCGATGATATGGCCGGCGGAGGTTTCCGGACGGGCAAAGGCGGAGACAACGGCCGTATCCAGGCTGGCCAGCCGCTGCTTCCATTCGTCCATGGTGAGATACAGCGTCTCGGGACGGACAGGCTTGTAGGGCGCGCCGCCGCCGGCCTTCAGCGCCGCGACGCGGGCGTCGTAATAGTCGGAGATCTGGCTGATCCGCTCGCCGGCCGCATCGTCAAGCTGGGCGTCGAGCACGAACGGCGATCCGGCCAGATAGTCGAACAGCGTGTCCAGCTTCTTGTGGAACAGCGGCAGCCAGTGCTCCATGCCAGGGTGCCGCCGGCCCTCGCTCACCGCCTCATACAGCACGTCGTCGCGCGTGGCGGCCCCAAAGGCGGCCACATAGGCCTGGCGAAAGCGGGCCATGGTCTCGGTGGTGACCTGCACCTCGCTCATCGGCACCAGATCGAGCGCCCGCAACTGGCCCGTGGAGCGCTGGGTCTCCGGGTCGAACGGCCGGATCGATTCCAGCGTGTCGCCGAAGAAATCGAGGCGGATCGGCGCAGCCATGCCCGGGGCGTAGAGATCGAGAATGCCGCCGCGCTGGGCGTATTCGCCGGTGTCACGCACCGTGCCGGTGCGGGTGAAACCGTTGATCTCCAGCCATTTCACCAGCAAATTCAGGTCGATGGCATTGCCGGGCGCGGCCGAAAATGTCTCTTCGGCGATGCGGGCCAGCGGCGGCACACGCTGCACGGCGGCGTTCACCGTCGTCAGCACGATGCGCGGCCGCTCCTGCGATGAGCGGGTGCGGGCAAGACGCGCCAGCACGGTCATGCGCTTCGCGGTGATGGCGCTGGTTGGCGAAACGCGATCGTAGGGCTGGCAGTCCCACGAGGGAAAACTGAGCACCTCGATATCCGGCGCGACGAAGTTCAGGCCATTTTCAATCAGCGCCAGCCGCTGGCCGTCGCGGGCAATGAAGGTCAGCGCCGCCGGGGCGTCGGTCTTCTGCGACGCAGCCCGCGCCAGGTCCGCCAGAACCAGGGGGATGAAACTGTCCGGCGCATTGACGAGGACAGGCTTGCGCCCCTCCAGCAACTGGGCGACGGCGTTTTTCAGCGGAACAGGACTCATGGAACAGGACTCATCAGCGGAACACTTCTGGCTGGCGCATTTTCGGCAAAAGTGGGCGCCGCTTCTGCATCGTATCGTTCTGGAGGAAACCGGCGGCGGGCGCCGCCAGCGCGTCTGGTCGCAACGGAGCCGGCAGGACGCCAGCGGACTGGAAGAAGCTCAAGGCCGGTTGGCGGTCGTCAGGGCGGCTCTGCCCCAAACCAGGCGAGCTGCTCCGGTCAACGCACCCGGAAGCCTTTCGGGAAAGGCGGCCGGGCTTTCGTGAAAGCCCCCCAACAATGCGCCCCAACGCGTCCAGTTATGGAAAAACCGGACGCCGCGGCGGGCCGGAGCTCACCGGACGCGCCTAGATGAACACAGCGCCGGTGTGGCGATGGAATTCGCGAATCTGGCTGAACACTGGCGTGTCGAATTCCGCCGGCAACGCAAGCTCGCCGGTCAACCAGCTGAACACGTCGCGGTCCTGCGCCTCCAGCAGCGCCTCGATATCGTCGAGGTCCCGGGCGTCGAGCGCATCAATGCGCGCGTCGGCGAACTGGCCGAGCAGCAGGTCCATCTCGCGGGTGCCGCGATGCCATGACCGGTAGAGGATGCGGCGACGGCGCTCATCCAGGCCGGCGCTGCTGCGCATGGTTCCGCTCATGACCGTCTCCCAAAGTTGCCGCCAGACCATTCAGGCGGGCCAGGCCTGCGCTACCTGACAGGATGCCCTGCATCTCGCCGGGCCAACGCCTGGGCTATATAGTCCTGACAGCGCGGCGTGTCAGCCACAACCCGCCAGGCCCGTTCCACGGGCATGTTTCGCCCGCCCGCCTCACCTCCGGCCGCACAAGGATTTCATGCGCCCTTCCGTGCTCGATCCCCTGTTCGCTCCCATCACCGCTCTTCCCGGCGTTGGGCCGCGCGTCGGCGCGCTGTTCGACCGGTTGCTTGGAGCGCCCGGGCGTCCGGCGCGCGTCATCGACCTGCTGTTTCACACGCCCGGCGGCGTCATCGACCGGCGGAGCCGGCCGCGCATCATTGATGCGCCGGTGGGAACGGTGGTGACGCTGGACGTGCGCGTCGTCTCCCATGCCGCGCCGCCGGCGCGCAGTGGCTCCAGGGCGCCCGCACGCGTGGTGGTGGAGGATGACACCGGCGACGTAACCCTGGTGTTTTTTGGCGGTTCCCGGCAGCGTCTGGAGGCGCAATTGCCGGTTGGCGAAAGGCGCATCGTTTCCGGCCGCATCGAGCTTTGGGACGGCCGTCGCCAGATGGCGCACCCGGACCTGATCCTGCGGCCGGAGGAACTGGAAGGCGCCAGCCTTATCCAGCCCGTGTATCCGCTGACGGAAGGTCTGGGGGGGCGACTGGTGCAAAAGGCCGCCGCCGCCGCCCTCGATCGCCTGCCCGACATGCCGGAATGGCAGGACCAGGACCTGCGCGGCGCGCTGCCGCCTTTCGCGACGGCGTTGCGGCTTGTGCACCAGCCGCAGGAGGTTTTCGCTGAACACGCCGATGCCGGCGACGCGGGGGAGCCCGACCCGGCCCGCCGTCGCCTCGGCCTCGATGAGGTGCTGGCCACCCAGCTGGCCCTTGGGCTGATGCGCCAGAACCGGCGCAAGGCGCGCGGTCGCGCCCACGCGGGCGATGGCCGCCTGGTGCGGGCGCTGCTGGCGCAAATTCCCTTCGATCTCACCGGCGCGCAGAAGACCGCCCTGGACGAGATCTGGCGCGATCTGGCGTCGCCGGAGCGGATGCTGCGTCTGCTGCAGGGCGATGTCGGCTCGGGCAAGACCATTGTCGCCTTGCTGGCCATGGCGCGGGTGGTGGAAAGCGGCCGCCAGGCGGCGCTGATGGCGCCGACCGAAATTCTCGCCCGCCAGCACTACGAGCGCATCGCTCCTCTGGCGGAGGCCGTTGGCATTCGCGCCGGCGTGTTCACCGGACGCGACAAGGCGGCGGCGCGGCGCAAGATCCTGGAGCAGGTGGCGGCGGGTGACATTGATATCGTTGTCGGCACCCACGCGCTGTTCCAGGAAGCCATCGCCTTTCGCGATCTGGGACTGGCGGTGGTGGACGAGCAGCACCGTTTCGGCGTGCAGCAGCGGCTGGCGCTGGGCGAGAAAAGCCCGGACGCCGACATGCTGCTGATGACGGCGACGCCGATTCCGCGCACCCTGGTGCTGACTTTCTACGGCGACATGGAGGCGTCGCTGCTGAACGAGAAGCCGCCCGGGCGCACGCCGGTGACCACCCGCGCCGCGCCGCTGGAGCGGCTGGATGAGGTGACGGCCGCCGTCGGCCGCGCCATCCAGAGCGGGGCCCGCGTCTACTGGATCTGCCCGCTGGTGGAGGAATCGGAGGCGCTGGACGTGGCGGCCGCCGAGGAGCGTCACGCCTTCCTGCGCGAGCGGCTGGGGCCGACAGTGGGGATGCTGCACGGCAGGATGAACGCCCGCGACAAGGACGCGGCGATGCAGCGCTTCGCCAGCGGCGCCGACAATGTGCTGGTGGCGACGACGGTGGTCGAGGTGGGCGTCGATGTGCCGGAAGCGACGATCATGGTGATCGAGCACGCCGAGCGCTTCGGCCTCGCCCAGCTGCACCAGCTGCGCGGTCGCGTCGGGCGTGGGTCTGGAGCATCCAGCTGTGTGCTGCTGTATCGCGGCCCGCTTGGCCAGGTCGCGGAAGCGCGCCTGCGCATCATGCGCGAGACCGAGGATGGTTTCCGCATCGCCGAGGAAGACCTGAGGCTGCGCGGCCAGGGCGAAATCCTGGGCACCCGCCAGTCCGGCGCGCCGGATTTCCGCTTCCTGCGTCCCGAGCACGACGTGGATCTGATCGCCTCGGCGCGGGATGAGGCGAAGCTGATCCTCGCCCGTGATCCTGACCTGACCAGCCCGCGCGGTCAGGCGCTCCGGATGCTGCTCTACCTTTTCGGTCGCGACGAGGCGATCCGGCTGCTGCGCGCCGGCTAAAGCGCTTTGCGGTCAGCCGGAACCAGCTGGTCGATCAGAATGCGCGCATAACAAAGGAAGCTGGAGCCGTATGCGATACAGACAGATCGAAAACGGTTCTAGCCGGACGCCGGCTTTTCCGGCAGCGGCGCATCGGCCGGCGTATCGGGATCGTCCATCATCGCCTGCATGCGCCGCTGGTGCTCCTCCGGCTGGATGAGGCCGGCGGACATGACCAGCTTGGCCGCCTCATCCACCGAGATAGAAACCTCGACGATATCCTTGCGCGGCAAATAGAAAAAGAAACCGGTTGTCGGGTTGGGAGAACAGGGCAGAAACACGCCCACATAGCCAGCGTCGGCGCCGCCGGGCAGCGGTCGCGCCATGTCGGGCGGTGGCGGCGACGAGACAAAAACGATTGACCAGGTTCCCGGGGTCGGAAACTGCACCAGCGCCACCTTGCGAAACGATGTGCCGCCTGGCGAAAACGCCGTTTCGAAAATCTGCTTGATGCCGCGATACAGACCGCTGACCACGGGCATGCGCTCCAGCAGGGTTTCGCTGGAGCTGACCAGCGTGCGGCCCACCAGGTTCGCGGTAAGAAAACCGAGCAGCGTCAGGGCGATCAGCGCCACCGCCAGGCCGAAACCAGGCACCGACACGCTGAGGTAGGCGTCCGGCCAGTAGCGGTCGGGAACGAACGGTTTCACCCAGCCGTCGATGGCCCCGACGATCCACCAGGTGATGTAAATCGTCAGCGCCAGCGGGCCGGCGACGATCAGGCCGGTGAGGAAATAATTGCGCAGCCGCGCCCGGGCCGAAAACAGCCGCCCACGCGAGGCCGCGGCGGCGACCACGGCCGGCGGCGGCGTGGGCGGGGCTTGCCGGGACGCCGCATTATCCTCAGGCGATTCGGGTTCGCGCTGGCCGTCGGTCATTCAGGGCATCCATGCGGTCTATGCTGCATTTGTCCTGTTATATGATCTGGTTATGGCGATCTGTTCAGGCAGGAATACAACCGCTTCAACCCTTCACTCCACCGTGACTGATTTGGCCAGGTTCCGCGGCTGGTCGACATCTTTACCCATGAAAACCGCCACGTGATAGGCCAGCAACTGGATCGGCGCCGCGTAAACAATTGGCGCCACCACCGGATCGATATCCGGCATGGTCAACGCCGCCACATTGTCGAGGCCGGTCTGGCGCACGGCGTCGCCATCGCCGATCAGGATAATGCGTCCGCCGCGGGCGGCGACCTCCTGGATATTGGAGACAGTCTTGTCCATCAGCTCATCGCGCGGCGCGATGACGATGACCGGCATGTCCTCGTCCACCAAAGCGATGGGACCGTGCTTGAGCTCGCCAGCGGCGTAGCCCTCGGCGTGAATGTAGGAGATTTCCTTGAGCTTGAGGGCGCCTTCCAGCGCCAGCGGAAACGCCGGTCCACGGCCGAGATAAAGCACGTCGCGGGCGCGGGAGAGATCGCGCGACATCTGCTCAATGTCGTGCTCCAGCTTCAGCGCTTCGGAGAACTGGCCCGGCAGCCCCATCATCAGATCGGCGATGCGCGCCTCCTCCGCCTCCGACAGCACGCCGCGCTGGCGCCCGGCGTAGACGGCCAGCGACAGCAGCACGCTGAGCTGGCAGGTGAACGCCTTGGTCGAGGCGACGCCGATTTCCGGGCCCGCGAAGGTGGGCGCCACGGCGTCGCTTTCCCGGGCGATGGTCGAGGTGGTGACGTTGACCACCGACAGGATGCTCTGGCCCTGGGACCTGGCGTAGCGCAGCGAGGCGAGCGTATCGGCCGTTTCACCAGACTGGGAGATGAACAGCGCCAGGCCGCCTGGCGTCATGGGGGCCTCGCGGTAACGGAACTCCGAGGCGACGTCGATGTCCACCGGCAGCCGCGCCAGCCGCTCGAACCAGTAACGGGCCACATAGCCGGCGAGATAGGCGGTGCCGCAGGCACAGATGGTCAGGCGCTGCAGGTTGGCGAAGTCTATGGCGCCAAGCTCGGGAAACTGGAAGCGGTTGGCCGAGGCGTCGAGATAATGGGCGACCGTGCGGCCCACCACCTCGGGTTGCTCCCAGATTTCCTTCACCATGAAGTGGCGATAATTGCCCTTGTCGGCGACGAAGGCGCCTGGCGCCAGCCGCTGGCGCTGGCGCGCGACCTGGAAGCCGGCGGCGTCGTAAATCTCCGCGCCAGCGCGGGTGATGACAGCGTAGTCGCCCTCGTCCAGGTAAAGCAGGTCATCGGTAAACGGCGCCAGCGCCAGGGCGTCGGAGCCGAGGAACATCTCGCCGTCGCCAAAACCGAGAGCCAGCGGCGCGCCATGGCGGGCGCCAATCAGCAGATCGTCCTCGCCGGCGAACAGGAAGCCCAGCGCGAAGGCGCCGCGCAGACGCGGCAGCACATTGGCCACGGCGCGCACCGGGGGATGGCCGCGCTCCAGCTCGCGGCTGACCAGGCGGACCACCACCTCGGTGTCGGTTTCCGATTCGAAACGCACGCCCTCGTCAGCCAGTTCGGCCCGCAGCTCGCGAAAATTCTCGATAATGCCGTTGTGGACCAGCGCCACCCGATCGGTGGCGTGCGGATGGGCGTTATCCTCCGTCGGCTTGCCGTGGGTCGCCCAACGGGTGTGGCCGATGCCGCTGGCGCCTGGCAGCGGCTGTTCGCGCAGGACATTTTCCAGGTTGCGCAGCTTGCCGGCGGCGCGCCGCCGCTCCAGAACGCCATTGTCGAGCGTGGCGATGCCGGCGGAATCATAGCCGCGATATTCGAGCCGCTTCAGCGAGTCGACCAGATCAGCGGCGACGTCATGCTTGCCGAGAATGCCGATGATGCCACACATGTCTCTGTTCACCTGAAAGCTGGAATGGCGATGCGCCAGGGATCTTCGCTCCGGTCAGAAACGCCGGAGCCGCGCGCTGAAGTTGCGATGCCTGAAGGAAATGGCGGCGTCAGACAAATCAAAAAACCTGACGGATTATGACGCCGGCCCCGATTCCCGGCGGCCGGCGGCGGGCTCACTTCTTGCGGCTGGCGTTCCTGGCGCGGAACTCCGCCGCCCAGCCGGGTTTCTCCATCTGACGTCCCCGCGCCAGGGCGAGGGCGTCCGGCGCCACATCGGCGGTGATGACTGAGCCCGTGCCGATATAGGCGCCGTCTCCCAGGGTCACCGGGGCGACCAGGGATGAGTTCGAGCCAACAAAAGCGCCCTTGCCGACCACGGTTTTTGCTTTGCCGAAACCGTCATAGTTGCAGAAGATCGTGCCGGCGCCGATGTTGGCGCCCTCGCCGACCACGCCGTCGCCCAGATAAGCCAGATGGTTGGCCTTGGCGCCGGCGCCCATCACCGTGTTCTTGAGCTCGACGAAATTGCCGACGCGGGCTTTCGCGCCCACATCGGCGCCGGGACGCAGGCGGGCATACGGGCCGATGTCGGCCCCCTCGCGGACAATGGCGCCTTCCAGGTGCGAGAAAGCATGGATGGTCGCGCCGGCCTCCACGGTGACGCCGGGGCCGAACACCACATGCGGCTCCACGGTGACGTCGCGGCCAAGCCGGGTGTCGGCGCTGAAATAGACGCTGTCGGGGTCCTGCAACGTGGCGCCGCCGAGCATGGCCGCCCGGCGCAGCCGCCGCTGGATTTCCGCCTCCGCCACGGCGAGCTGGGCGCGGTCGTTGACGCCCATTACCTCCGATTCCGGGGCGACGGTCACCGCGGCGCGCAGGCCGAGCCCCCGGGCAATGTCGACGGCGTCGGTGAGATAGAACTCACCCTTGGCGTTGTTGGGCTCGATGCGCTCCAGAATGCTGAGGGCATGGGCCCCGGACAGGGCCATCAGCCCGGCGTTGCACAGGGTGATGGCGCGTTCGGCCTCATCGGCGTCCTTTTCCTCGCGGATCGCCGCCAGATCCTCGCCATGGCGGACGAGACGGCCATAACCGAAGGGATTGGCGGCCTCGAAGCCCAGCACCGCCACGGCGACATTGCCGCCAAGCAGGCCATGCAGGCGCGCCAGGGTTTCCGGCTGGATCAGCGGCGTGTCGCCAAACGCCACAACGATATCGACGTTGTCCGCCGCGATGTCGTCGCGCGCCGCCAGCACCGCGTGCGCCGTGCCGAGCCGCTCGCGCTGTTCGCGCAACACGGCGCCAGGCGCGACCCGGCGCGCCTCATCCGCCACATCGGCCCGGCCCGGCCCGACCACCACGACCACGTCGCGGGCGCCGGCGGCCTCCAGGGCGTGCAGCACATGGGCGACCATCGAGCGGCCGGCGATACGATGCAGCACCTTTGGCATGGCCGATTGCATGCGCGTGCCCTCGCCGGCGGCGAGAACGATGGCGCGGAACGGGGCGACGGCGTGAGACGCGGTCATGAACGGACGATGCTCCTGGGTGCGGGTTGCGGCGAAGGAACCGTCCGCCGGAAAGCGCGGGGGCTGACGGAATTTATGGCAATCACGGAAAAACACGGGCGCGCCCGCTTCCGGCTGGCCATCGTCTTCCGGGCGTCTGACGCCGCCTGTCTATTAAACCATGATTCCCCACGCACAAATCATCCGGCTTCCTTGCCCCGCGCCACAGGCTCGCCGGCCAGCCTCTGGCGCCGGCAAGCCGCGCGCGAGGAATGAGAAATGACGCGGCCCTGAGGCGATCGGGAGTGGGGACAAAACGGCCCGCGCTCCTGCTATCACTTCAAGGGGGTCTTTAAACCGGCAAGGGCCTGTGAGACAGCTGCCGCCGGACGGGACAGGGGATTCCATTTGGTTTCCTGTCTTGAAACCGCCGCTTTTCACCGCATGGTCCGCCCGGGCCGGCCAGCTCCGCCCGTGATGGCCGGAGCCATTGCAAGAAGCTGGCGATAAGTCATAATTTTCATTGTTCGCGCTTCAACGGGATGGCGCGGCGCCTTAACGCTGGTTCAGATGAGCATGATCAACCGCAGGCAGCTGATGTGGTCCGGCGCGGTCGCCGCGCTCGCGGCGTCGACCGGAAGGGGCGACGCGCAGACGACGGACGCCAGTGGCTCGCAGGCGGCGGCCGGAAACGGCGGCAATTTCGAGCCTGGCCATGTGGTGGACCTGGCCCGGCAACTCGCCATGCGCCCGTTCACCGCCCCGCCGGTTGATCTCCCCGACCAGCTCGCCAACCTGACTTACGACCAGTATGTCGGCATCCGCGCCAGGCCCGAAGGCCTGCTCTGGTCGGGCCAGCAACGTGGTTTCGTCGTCGAGCCGTTGCCGCGCGGCGCACTGTTCAAGGACCATGTGGTGCTTTACGTGGTCGTTGACGGCCAGGTCCAACGCGCGCCTTACAAGTCGGCGAATTACGATTTCGGCGCGCTGCCCGCCCCGCCCGAAGGCAAGGACATCGGTTTTTCGGGCTTCCGGATTTTCGCCGGCAATGGCGAGCGCCCGGTCCAGATGGCGATTTTCCAGGGAGCCACCTTCTATCGCGCCATGGCCCGGGGGCAGAATCTCGGGACGGTGGCGCGCACGCTGACCCTGCGGCCAGGCGAGGTCAAGGGTGAGGAAATTCCGGTTTTCCGCGCCTTCTGGATCGAGCAGCCGGCGTTGGCCGCCGAGACCCTGGTGATACACGCGCTGATCGAGTCCGAGAGCGTGACCGCCGCCGTCAGATACACGGTCCGCCCTGGCGACATGACCATTGTCGACGTCGAGGTCACCATGTTCACCCGCGTCGCCATTGATCACGTGGGCTGGGGCGGCCATGCCGGAACGTTCCTGTTCGGTCCGGCCAGCCAGCGCAACGTGGACGACGTGCGCGCCGCCGTTTTCGAGGTCAATGGCCTGCAGATCAGCAACGGGCGCGGCGAATGGTTATGGCGTCCGGTCGTCAATCCGCAACAGTTGCAGCTGTCGGCTTTCGTGGATTCCAGCCCGAAGGGGTTTGGGTTGCTGCAACGCGAGCGCAGCTTCGCCGCTTTTCAGGACGACAGCCAGCGTTTCGACCGGCGTCCCAGCGTCTGGGTCGAACCCCTGTCGGACTGGGGCGAAGGCTCCGTGCAACTGATCGAGATTCCGACCGAGTCGGATGTCAACGACAATATCATCGCCTACTGGCGGCCGAAGGCGGCGTTGGCCGCCGGGGCCGAGGCAACTTATGCCTACCGGCAATACTGGTGCTGGAGCATCCCCGAGCCGCCGCCACTGGCGCGGGTCAACCTGACGCGCACCGGCAAGGGACGGGGCGGCCGCCGGCGCAGGTTCCTGGTGGAATTTGTCGGCGACGCCCTGGCTGATCCCGGCCGGCTGGCGGAGCTGAAACCGGCGCTTGGCGCCGGCAAGGGCGCCGCCATCACCAACCTGAAGCTCTGGCCCTACCCCGAACGCAAGGTGATGCGGGTGGCGTTTGAGCTTGATCCGGGCGACGAGCCGCTCACCGAACTGCGCCTCGTGCTGGAGGCCGCTGGCAAGCCCCTGAGCGAGACATGGCTGTACAGATGGACCGCGTAGCAATTGTTGAGGAAAACGCGGCATCGCTGGCGCCGGCGGACGTCCGGGATCAGGGCGCGCCCGGGGCGCTGCCGCCGGAAAACAGGCTGGAGATGCCGACGCAATCCCTGCGTCGCTGGCGGCGTCGCGACGGCCGCCGCCCCCTTGGCAAGGTAGGGCCCGGGGCCGGAGGCTGGGTTGCCCGCTTCGTGGTGTTCGTCGGCGCGCTGGCCCTGACGCTCTATGGCGCGCGCGAGATGTATGAGGTGGTGTCGGTCAGCCGCACCACCTGGCTGCAGTGGGCGCTGCTGGCGCTGTTCACCATCAATTTTTCCTGGATCGCCATCGCGTTCACCAGCGCCATCGTCGGCTTTGTCGCCCTGCTGTTCCGGTCGCGCAAGACGCTCGCGGCGGTGAGCGGCCTGACCACCCGCACCGCGGTGGTGATGCCGGTTTACAACGAGGAAACCTCCCGCACCTTCGCCGCCCTGTTCGCGATGCGCGAAAGCATCGAGGCGACCGGCTGCGGCGAGGCTTTTGATTATTTCATCCTGTCGGACACGACCAACCCGGATGTCTGGGTGGCGGAGGAGCGGGCGTTTCTCGCCCTGCGCGAGCAGATGGGGCCAGGCGCGCGCCTGTATTACCGGCGCCGGCAAAAAAATACCCACCGCAAGGCCGGCAACATCGCCGATTTCGTCACCCGCTGGGGCGGCGCCTACGACCACATGCTGGTGCTGGACGCCGACAGCCTGATGACCGGAGACTGCATCGTCCGTCTCGCCGCCGCGATGGAGGCTGACCCGGACGCAGGCATTATCCAGACGTTGCCGCTGATCATCAACCGCAACACGCTGTTCGCCCGGTTGCAGCAGTTCGCCGCGCGGGTCTACGGCCCGGTGATCGCCACGGGCCTGTCCGTCTGGATGGGCAAGGACGGCAACTACTGGGGCCACAACGCCATCATCCGCACCCGGGCGTTCGCCGCCCATTGCGGCATGCCCGACCTCTCCGGCAAGCCGCCCTTCGGCGGCCATATCCTGAGCCACGATTTCGTCGAGGCGGCGCTGATCCGCCGCGCCGGCTGGACGGTTTACATGCTGCCGCACCTGGGCGGCAGCTACGAGGAAAGCCCGCCGTCGCTGATCGACCTGGCGACGCGCGACCGCCGCTGGTGCCAGGGCAATCTGCAGCACGCGCGCGTTATCGGCTCCGCCGGCCTGAAATGGGCGACACGGCAGCACTTCGCCACCGGCATCTTCTCCTATCTGGCCTCGCCATTGTGGCTGATGCAGCTGGTTATCGGCATCATCCTGGTGCTGCAGAGCCGGTATGTGCGGCCCGAGTACTTCAGCCAGGAATTCTCGCTGTTCCCCGCCTGGCCGCGGTTCGACCCGGAGCGAGCCCTGGCGCTGTTCGTGCTGACCATGGCCATCCTGCTGGCGCCGAAGCTGTTCGGCCTGATCCTGACGCTGACCAACGGTCAGGACCGGCGCGATGGCGGCGGCGCCATCCGCGTCATTATCTCGACCGTGTTCGAGACGATCATGTCCGCCCTGCTCGCCCCCATCATGATGGTGATCCAGTCCGGCGCGGTGGCGCAGATCCTGCTTGGCCGCGACACGGGCTGGAACCCGCAACGACGCGATGACGGCTCCATCGCCTTCCGGGACATTGTCCGGCGGCACTGGCAGCACATGGCGCTTGGCGTGGTGGCCGGCCTCACCGCGTTTCTCATCGCCACCTCGCTGGCCCTGTGGATGTCGCCGACCATTGTTGGCCTGCTGCTGGCAATCCCGATCTCGTGGATGAGCGGCAAGAAGTCCATTGGCCTGTTCCTGAAACGGATCGGCCTGCTGCTGACGCCAGAAGAAGTGGCGCCGCCGCCCGTGGTGACCCGCGCCAACACATTGCAGGAAAGCTTCGCGGCGCGTGGTTTCGATGAAGACGACGCCTTCGACGTCATGCGGCGGGCGCCCGAAATCCGCCAGGCTCATATCGCCATGCTGCCGCCCCGCCCGGCCCGCAAGCGCGGCCAGGTCGACCCCGAGCACGTGTTGGCCGAAGCCAAGCTGGCGGATGCTGAAACCGTGGCTGACGCCCGCAGCTGGCTTTCCCAGCGCGAGCGCATCGCGGTGCTGAATGATCCGCTGCTGCTGGCGAAGCTGGACAGGCTGAAGCCGGCCGCCTGACGGGCGCGGGATCACCCCGTCTTCACAATTTTGGAAGGCGCCACGGAATGGGCGCCGCCTTTCGCCAACGTGTCGACTGCATTTGAGTCGAATGCAACCAGATTCATAGGTCCGATGGCGCATGGGCGCTGACGCGTCCCATCGCGTCGGGCTGTAGCTGGAGCAAGATATGAAAGCGATATTCGGAGCAATCTTTGGAGCGGCGCTGGCCCTGGGCGTCGGCGCTGCCCAGGCGGCGCCAGTCCCGGTTGGTCCTGCTGCGGCGTCAAGCGTTGGCCTCCCGGTCGCCCAGGCGCAGTATCACCACCACCATCACCGCCGCCACTATCACCGGCCGCCGCCCCATTACCGCCATTACCACCGGCCGCCGCGCTATCACCACCGTCACTACCACCGGCCGCCGCACGCGCGGCATTACCACCGCCACCACCGTCGCTGGTGATCCCGGGTCAGCCCCGCCTTCAAGGCGGGGCTTTTCATTTGCCGCCGGGCGGACCCGCGCCATGACGGGCTTCCGGGCGGGCCCTGGACATGCCGAAAGCTCCTGCTAACCACGAATGGACACGGATCCGGATCCGCCGGATTCTCACGCACTGGTGACATGGTCATTCATGTTTCGTTTGCGGGCGTCGCGATACCAGAAGTCATGAACAACAATTTCCGCGCCTCCCCCCGCCCCGAACGGCGCCCCGCCGTTCAGGCGTTCGACCCGCACTTCGCCCCGTCGAAGTCGTTTGATGACGCGCTGTTTGGCGACATGCGCCAGACCACGCCGCCTCGCCGCGTCGTCGCCATGCCCCATCCCGCGGTCGGGGCGCACGGGCTGGCCGCAGGCGTGGCGCCGCGTCAGGGCTGATGCCCCTGAGCCTTGCCTCGCGCCGTCGCCAGGTCCTGTCACCGCGCATTGCCTGGGGACTGTCGCGCACGGCGGTTGACCGCAACGCCGTCTGCGCATATCACGGCCAGCGTGAGAGCGCGTAGCTCAGCCGGTAGAGCAACTGACTTTTAATCAGTAGGTCCAGGGTTCGAATCCCTGCGCGCTCACCACCAACGCCATGATATCGCGGCTTTACCGGCTACCGCATATCACGAGATGGCGCTGGTTTTCCGAACGGCCATCGTGGCCGCGCGCTGGTTTTTTGCAAGTCTCCTCCCGATTATTCAGGTGTGTTCTGGAAATCGCATGGCTGCCTCCGGCTGTCGCGTGACTGCCGGCCGTCTTCTGTTTTTATATACCCCATTCAGCGCCGTTCCCCCCTGCTGCCTTGTCGGCCAGGGCCGGTCCCCCGCGCTCCCGCCTGCGGGAAAAGCGGGCGGCGGCTGCAGGGCTGACGCCCGGCGGCGGATGATGATTGGCCAGGACCGGCAAGCGGTAACGACGGTCTTCCGGCTTGCAGGGCGTCTTGTCATTGTGAAGTAATCCGGCAAGGGGCGGATCAATGAGCGGCAGGGGGTGGCCCGGCAAGCCGCGTCCGCTCACCGGGCCGGATTTTCAGCCTGAAGATGGGGCCGGTTTCAGGTCGCCGAAGATATCGCGCGCCTTGCGGGCGACCTGATCGACCTCCGGCGCGTAGGGCAGCGCCAGCCGGTTATAAACGCCCTGGACCGTGCGGCTTTTCAGCTTCCGCCCCTTCTTCTGATAAAAAATCGAGCGGTTGGCCCGCGCCGCGCGAGGGAAAAGCCGGGCCGCTGGCGCGCCGGGTTTCGCCTGGGCCAGGGCGGCGAGCTTCGCCGCCTTCCGCGCACCGAGGAAATGCGCCGCATACAGATCGGTGTCGGTCGCATTCCGCTCCAGGTTGGCTTTCAGATAACCGGCGTCACGCCGCAGCATCTCGGCGGCCATGGCGGCGGCGATATCGGGGTTCTTGCGCAGGTTGAGGATACAGGCGCGCCGCGCGCTGTCCTCCACCTCGCCCGTCGGGCCAATAATGGCGGCCTCACGCGTCAGGCCGTGCCGGGCGCCAAACTCGCGCACGGCCGTCAGCTGCGTGTTCCACGGGATGGTGGGCACTGATTCCACCGGATGATGGGCGCGCGTTCCACGCGATCATGGGCAGCATTTCCACGGCATCGTGGGC
>NZ_SLWL01000013.1 GCF_004342915.1 Camelimonas lactis | reverse complement strand
CACAAACCGCCTCGTCATGAGGCTTTATAATTGACCCGACTGGCCTACTTTTAAACCGGTGAATGGCCTCTTTTTATTCCGGTGTTTACATCATGAAAGCGGCGATGAACCAGGGCAGCGCATGCAACGCGCCAGGCTGACGGCGCCCGGCCCCCCGCTCCCTGGTCGCCGGCTGCGGCGCCAGCCTGGGAGCCAGCAGCGACAGCAGCAGGCAGACAGGCCCCAGCATCAGCACGCGCACCAGCTTGACCAGCGCCCCCATGTGCATCGCCGTGGTTCCAAACGGCGCGGCGGCGGCCAGCACCTGCGGCACGGCGTAGACGGTGAGACCGGTGAGCGCGCCATAGCCGACGGCGCCCATGCCCAGCCACAGGCCGAGCAGCGGCAGACCCAGCACCACCAGCACGCCCAGCACCGCCGTGAAAGCGATGGAGGCGGCCACGTCATTGCTGTCCGCGTCGATGACCGGGGCGACGGCGGCGATGGCGGAATTGCCGCAAATCGAATTGCCACAGGCGATCAGCAGCGCCATGCGGGTCGGCAGCCGCAGCAAACGGCAAATACCGAAGCTGATCACGATGGCCAGCGCCACCACGGCGGCGACGCCGGCGATCATCCCTGGCCCCGCCGACAGCAAGGTCGCGGTGCTGACCGAAACGCCGAGCAGCGCCACGCCCAGCTCAAGCAGGAAACGGGCGCTCCAGGCGACGCCCGGCTCCCACTCCGGCCCCGGGCTCCAGAAGCTGCGCACGGCGGCGCCAGTGAGAATCGCCAGCACCATCGGCTCCAGCCACGCCTTGCCGAACAGCGTCCGCTCGCCCGCCTCCAGCGCCAGGGCGATGGAGCCCACCAGCACGCACAGGGCGACGCCCGGCGCGAGCGCCCGCCCGCGGGCGAAAGCCAATCTGGCGAAACCACAGAACTGGCGGCTGGTGACGGCGGTCATGGAATGTCCTTTCGCGGCGCATCCTGGACGCGGCGAACCAATCATTCCAACGCATCGTTCTTGTCGTTATAATCAGTTAACCGGATCAATTGGCGAAGCGGTTCCATGACCCTTGAACAGTTGCGCATTTTCGTCGCCGTCGCCGAGCGCGAGCACGTCACCGCCGCCGCGCGGGCCCTGCATGTCTCGCAGTCAGCGGCGTCGGCGGCGATCGCGGCGCTCGAGGAGCGGCACGACGTGCGGCTGTTCAACCGGGTGGGGCGTGGCGTCGAACTCACCGACGCGGGGCGCATCTTCCTGCCCGAGGCGCGGGCCGTGCTGGCGCGGGCGGCGGCGGCGGAGCAGGCGCTCGACGAATTGCGGGCGCTGACGCGGGGCAGCCTGCGGCTGGTCGCCAGCCAGACCACCGCCGCCTACTGGCTGCCGGCGATTCTCGCCCGCTACCGCGCCGCATATCCGCGCATCGCCATCAGCCTGGACATTGGCAATTCCGACCAGGCGGCAAGTCGCGTTCATGACGGCGACGCGGACTTCGGCGTGGTGGAGGGGCCGGTGGATGATCCGGCGCTGGCGGTGTTCCCGATCGGCGCCGACCAGCTGCAACTGGTGGCGGCGACGCCATTCGCGCAGGCGCCCAACGCCGCGTGGTTGCGCGCGGCGCGCTGGGTGATGCGCGAGCGCGGCTCCGGCACGCGGGCGGCGCTGGAAGAGGCGTTGCGCGGCCAGGGCGTCGATCCGGCGGAGCTGGACGTGGCCCTGGTGCTGCCCTCCAACGAAAGCGTGCGCACCGCGGTCGAGGCCGGCGCCGGGGTAACGGCGCTGTCATCGCTCGTGGTCGGCCCGTCGCTGGCGGCCGGCGCGCTGCACGCGGCGCCAAGCAATTTCGGCGCGCGGCTGTTTTACGGCCTGCGCCACAAGGAACGCTACCGCAGCCGCGCCGCCGACGCGCTGGTCGAACTGATCGGCCCGTGGCAGGGATGAACGGCTGTTGGCGCGGCGCGGGCGCTGGCCTTACGGCCTGTCGCCGGCTTGCGCCACGGCCGGATAGCCCGCATCGGCGAGGGCGCGCAGGACAGCCGCCGCGTCGGCGGCGCCGGTGACGCGGGCGGTATGGGCCGGCAGATCGACCGCGACCTGCGCGCCGGCGGCGACCGACTGCACCGCTTTGGTGACCGTGGCGGCGCAGTGGCCGCAGGTCATGTCGGGAATGTGAAGAACCAGCATGGTCATCTCCTGAAACCGGATTGGCTCATGCCACTCAACGCCTTCCAGCAGATGGAAGGTCAAGCATGATTTTTCGTGACCGGCGTCGCCAGGCCCGCCGCCGGAACCGCTGTCAGCCCCCTTTTGCCGGCAGGTGGGAAAAAGTCCGCCGGCGACCTGTTGACCTTCCAGTTGCAGGAAGCCTTACACCACCATTTCAACGGGACGGCGCGCCTGGCGCAGAGGGGGAAGCTTCTCCCTGGCCAGCCGCGACGGTTCAGTGGCGCGGGCCAGCCGCGACGGGCCGGTTCGGCCCCAGGCGCGCCCCGGCCGGGCGGGCGCTGGCTGCCAACCGGCGGGTTTGCCCGCGTGTGATGAATTGAGGCATTTTTCCGCCCATTGGCGTTGTCCAGGCGGAGGATGTCTCCCGACAGGCCAGAGGAGGCCAGGCGATGAACGCCATTACCGAAGCCGACGCTTTCCAGCGGCGCTTTCCCGTGACGGGAATGACCTGCGCCTCCTGCGTGCGCCGGGTCGAAAGCGCCATCAGGGCGGCGCCGGGGGTTATTGACGCATCGGTCAACCTGGCGACGGAGAGCGCCGATGTCGCCCTGTCGCCGGACGCTGACCCCGCCCCGGTGATCGCCGCCATCCAGCGGGCGGGGTACGACGTGCCCGCTGAAACCCTCCAGATCGACATCGACGGCATGACCTGCGCCTCGTGCGTCGGGCGCGTTGAAAAGGCCCTGAGCGCCACGCCGGGCGTCGTCTCGGCCGCCGTCAACCTGGCGACCGGACGCGCAACCGTGCAGGCGCGCGCCGGCGCGGTGGACCAGACAGCCCTCGCGGAAGCAATCCGCAAAGCCGGCTATGAACCGCGCGCGGTCACCGCCGACAGGGCCGCCGACAGCGCCGACCGCGATGCGGCGCGGGCGGCGGACATGGCGCATTTGCGGCGCGACCTGATCATCGCCGCCGCGCTCACCGTCCCGGTGTTCCTGATCGAGATGGGCGGCCACGCCATCCCTGCCCTGCACCACTGGCTGGCGGGCAGTTTCGGGCAGCAAAATCTGCATATCATCAGCTTCGTGCTGACGACGCTGACGCTGTTTGGGCCGGGCCTGCGTTTCTTCAGCAAGGGCGTCCCCGCCCTGCTGCGCCTCGCGCCGGACATGAACTCGCTGGTGGCGATCGGCGCGGCGGCGGCATGGGGCTACTCAAGCGTCGCAACCTTCCTGCCGCAGGCGCTGCCGGAGGGCTCAGCCCACGTGTATTTCGAAGCGGCGGCGGTCATCGTCACGCTGATCCTGCTCGGACGCTTCCTGGAGGCGCGGGCCAGGGGGCGGACCAGCGACGCCATCCGCCATCTGATGAACCTGCAGCCGCTGGTCGCCCACGTGCAGCGCGACGGCGTTTTCGTCGAAACCCCGCTGGAGGCGGTGGCGGCGGGCGACGTGTTGCAGGCGCGACCTGGCGACCGCATCGCGGTGGATGGCGTGGTGCTCTCCGGCGCCTCGCATGTGGACGAGTCGATGATCTCCGGCGAGCCGGTTCCCGTGGCCAAGAGCGAAGGTTCGGAGGTAATCGGCGGGACCATCAACCAGGCCGGCGCCTTCACGTACCGGGCCGAGCGGGTCGGCGCCGACACGGTGCTGGCGCAGATCATCCGCATGGTGGAGACGGCGCAGGGCGCCAAGCTGCCGATCCAGGGCCTGGTCGACCGCATCACCATGTGGTTCGTGCCGGCGGTGATGGCCGTCGCCGCCATCACGTTTGGCGTCTGGCTGGTCTTCGGCCCCCAACCGGCGTTGAGCTTCGCCCTGGTCAATGCGGTGGCGGTGCTGATCATCGCCTGCCCGTGCGCCATGGGCCTCGCCACGCCGACGTCAATCATGGTGGGCACGGGCCGCGCCGCGGAGCTTGGCGTGCTGTTCCGCAACGGCGAGGCGCTGCAATCGCTGGGCGACGCAAAGGTCATCGCCCTCGACAAGACCGGCACGCTGACCGTGGGCAAGCCGGCCCTGACCGACCTCGACGTCGCGCCCGGCTTTGACCGCGCTGAGGTTCTGGCGCTGGTCGCGGCGGTGGAAGCCCAGTCCGAGCATCCGGTGGCGACCGCGATCGTGACGGCGGCGCGCGAACAGGGGCTGACGCTGGCCGACGCCAGCGACTTCTCCACCGACGTGGGCATGGGCGTGAAGGCGCGCGTCAGCGGCCGCGACGTCGCCATCGGCGCGGCGCGCTACATGGCGCAACTGGGCGTCGCCGTCACGGCGCTGGAAGCAGACGCGGCCCGCCTCGGCGCCGAAGCGAAGACGCCGCTCTATGCCGCCGTCGATGGCCGGCTGGCGGCGATCATCGCCGTCGCCGACCCGGTGCGGCCCACCACGCCGCGCGCCATCCAGGCGATGCACGCCCTTGGCCTGAAGGTGGCGATGATCACCGGCGACAACCGGCGCACGGCGGAGGCCATCGCCGCGCAACTGGGCATCGACGACGTGGTGGCGGAGGTGCTGCCGGACGGCAAGGTGGCGGCGCTCAACCGCCTGCGGGAGGCCCATGGCGCGGTGGCCTTCGTCGGCGACGGCATCAATGACGCGCCAGCGCTGGCCGAGGCCGACGTGGGCGTCGCCATTGGCACGGGCTCGGACGTCGCCATCGAAAGCGCTGACGTGGCGCTGATGTCCGGCGACCTCAACGGCGTCACCAACGCCATCGCCCTGTCGCGGGCGACGATGCGCAATATCCGCCAGAACCTGTTCTGGGCCTTCGGCTACAACGCGGCGCTGATCCCCGTGGCGGCGGGCGTGCTGTATCCGGCGACCGGCCTGCTGCTGTCGCCGATGCTGGGCGCCGGCGCCATGGCGCTCTCCAGCGTGTTCGTGCTGGGCAACGCCCTGCGGCTGCGCAAGTTCAACCCGTGACGCCAGACCGCGAAGGCGCCGGGGCGTCCGCGGCCAGCGAAGCGCGTAAACGTATGACGCAACAGTGAGTGGAGCACGCTTGGCGGCGTCCGCGTCGCCAGGCTTGAACTTCCAGTTCCGGGAACCTTATATCGGGAGCGGCTCCGGCGCCCCTGGCCGCCGGGCCGCATGATCGCAGGAGGCCATCATGAACATTGGCGCCGCATCGCAACAGTCCGGCCTTCCCGCCAAGACCATTCGTTACTACGAGGACATTGGCCTGCTGACGCCGGACCGGGCCGGCAATGGCTATCGCGACTATTCCGCCAGCGACGTCCACCGCCTGCGCTTTCTCCAGCGTTCGCGCAGCCTTGGCTTTTCCGTGGAGGAATGCCGGCAGCTGCTGTCATTATATGGTGACCGCAGCCGGGAAAGCGCCGACGTCCGCGCCATCGCCAAAAGCAAGCTGGCGGAAATCGAGCGCAAGCTCACCGAACTGGCGGAACTGCGCGATGCGTTGCGCCACCTGGTGCGCAACTGCCATGGCGACAACCGCCCGGAATGTCCGATTCTCGACGACCTCGCCGGCCGCGATAACGCCCGCCCCGCCCGCGCCTGACCGGCGTGTTCCTTGCGGAGCGAAGCGTTGGTTGCGCTGTTGACTTGCGTGCAGACAGCATGGAACTTCAACCAGAAGGCACGGCGGCTCGTTCCTTCCTGAACAGAGATGCGATGGAAGATGTAAAAGACACGCCCGGATCGATGGCCGAACGCATTCATGCGCGCGACTGGTCGCGATCGCCCGCTGGCCCGCCGGGCTCCTGGCCGCCGGACATCCAGAGCCTTTGCCGGATCATGTTGCGGTCCGCCACCCCCATGGGCCTGCTGATCGGCCGCGCCGGCGCGTTCATTTACAATGACGCGGTGCGGGCGCTGATCGGCGAGGCCTATGACGACGTGCTGGGCCAGCCGATCGTCAAGGTGTTCGACGGCGTCGACGACTTCTACCTTCCGTTGCTGGACAGGGTGTTCGAAGGAAAATCGGCGGTGTTTCGCGACCTGCCGTTCCGCCTGTTCCGCAATGGCGCCTGGGAAACCGGCTGGTTCGACCTGGAATACACCCCAGTGGTTGACGCGCATGGCGTCATCCATGGCGCGCTGGTCATCGGCAACGAAACCACCGGGCGGGTGCAGAGCTACCAGGACCTGCGGCTGGCGCGCGACAAGCTCGATCACGCGCTCGACGCCAGCGGCATCGTCGGCGCCTGGACCATTGATTTCGCCACCGACACCATGCATGCGGATGACCGGGTGGCCAGATTGCTCAATGTGCCGCCAGACATCGCGCGTGGCGGCGCGGCGACGGAGCTGTTCCTCGCTGGCGTCTATCCGGATGACCTGCCGCAGGTGCGGGCGGCGCTCGAGCGGGCGCGAACCAGCGGCGTCTACATGTGCCAGCACCGCGTTGTCGGCCCCGACGGCGTGCGCTGGATTGCGGCGTCCGGCCGCGCGGGGCGCCTGCCGGATGGCGAAGGCGCGGCGGCGTTCACCGGCGTGGTTGTCGACGTCACCAGCCAGATCGAAACCGCCGCGGCGCTGGCCGAGAGCGAACAGCGCTTCCGCACCTACACCGAGGCGCTGCCGCACATCGTGTTCAGCTGCAACACGGACGGGCGCACGACCTATCTGAACCGGCGCTGGTATGAATTCAGCGGCCAGCCGGAAACAGCGGAAACGGTGGCGGACTGGCTGACCTGCGTTCACCCGGACGACCAGGCGGAGCTGCTGGCGAGCTGGCGCCAGGCCCTTGCCAGCGGCGAACCCTGCCGCAGCGTCGCCCGCCACCGGAACGGGGCCGGCGCGTATCGCTGGGCCAGGGCCGTGGTGCTGCCCATCCGCGATCAGGCGGGCGCCATCACCAGCTGGATCGGCACCCTCACCGACATTCACGAAGCGCGCCTGCTGGAAGCCGAGAAGGAAACGGTCTCCCATGAGCTGGAGCACCGGATCCGCAATCTGTTCGCACTGGTTCAGGGGCTTATCAGCATCACCGCCCGAGAGGACCATACCCTCCAGTCGTTTACCGGGCAGCTGCGCAGCCGCCTCAGCGCCCTGCACCACGCCCACGGACTGGTGCGCGATGGCGCGGCCAGTCCGGGGTCCGGCTCAAGCTCGCTGTTGTGGCTGATCAGGGCGTTGCTCGAGCCCTACGCCTCGGGCCGGAACCGCGCCTCCGTCAGCGGCGACGACGCGACAGCGCCCGCCAGGGCGATCACCTGGCTGGCGCTGATCTTTCACGAACTGGCGACCAACGCGACGAAATATGGCGCGTTCAGCACGACGGACGGCGCGGTCACCGTGACCTCCGAACGCATCGGCGAGATCTTGCGGATCACGTGGAAGGAAACCGGCGCTCCCCCTACGGCGCAGGCCGACAGCGCGCGCAATGGCTTTGGCTCACGGCTTCTCGGCATGATCGTGGAGGGCAACCTGCGCGGCGCCATCCGCCGTTCGGTGGAGCCGGACGGCGTCAGGGTCGTGCTGGAGCTGCCGGCGAGCGCCTTCGGCCAGGATGCGACCAGTCCAGGCTGAGCGGGGAAGCGTACGGAGCCGCGTGGCCAGCATCCGCTCCCGGCGGGCGCATCACAGGGCGCCGCGAAAGGTCAGATTGTAGCGCAGCCCGCCGGTCAGCGGGTGCTCGCCGTCCTTCAGCCGCAGCACGCCGTGGTAATACAGCCGTGACGGCCCGCCCCAGACCACCACGTCGCCGTGACGCAATTCGTATTTCCTTACCGGGTCGCTGCGGGCGGCGCCGCCGAACTGGAACGTGCAGGGCAGCCCCAGCGACACGGAAACGATGGGCCGGGAGAAATCCTGCTCGTCCTTGTCCTGATGCAGCGACATGCGCGCCCCGGGCGCGTAGCGGTTGATGAGACAGGCGTCGGGCGCGAAATCCGGAAAGCCGGCTTCCGCGGCGCTGGCCTGGGCGAGCGCGGCAAACACCTCTGGCATGGGCGGCCACGGCGCGCCGCTGGCCGGATCGCAGCGCTCGTAGCGGTAGCCGCGCCGGTCGGTGACCCAGCCGGCCTCGCCGCAACTGGTCATGGCCACGGACATCTCGAAGCCGCCGGGGGTGCGCATGTGGCGGAACGGCGCTTCAGCCGCGACGGCGGCGATGCCGGCCAGCAGCTCGCGCTCGCTGGCAAGGGCGCGGCCGCGCAGCAGCACGGCGCCTGGCCCCATGTCCTCCCGCGCGGGGCCGGAAGCGGCGCCGGCCAGATCAAACAGGTCCATGTTGTCGCCTCCATCGCCCAGGAAACCGCCAGAAGAAAACTGCCAGAGGAAAACCGGAAAGGCTTCGGCAGAGACTTCCGTGGGCTCAGGCTCCTGTTTCCCCCCCGCCGGCCGCCGTGGCGGCGATGTCCCTGAATATGGCGTCCCATTCGGCGTCGTCCATGTCAACGAGGCCGAAACTGCGCAGCAGGAACACGCCTTCCGTCGCCAGGAACGCAAGGCGCAGCGCCCCCGCGTCGGCGCCGGAGGCCGCGATCTCCCGCAAACGGGCGGTGTACCAGGTGCGGGCCTCGGCGCGCTGGCCGGCGCTCATGGACAGCGCGGCGAGCATCACCGCGGCGCGGTCAGCGGAGGCCAGGCCGGACTGCGCCGTCGCCGCCACATGCGCCCGCACCTGGCCAGCGATGGTGCCGTCGTTTTCCGGCATGGCGGCGACCTCGCCGTCAAACTCCGCCTCCCAGCGGTCGATCATGGCGCGGATCATGGCGTCGCGCGAGCCGAAGCAGTACTGGACGCCGCCCTTGCTGATTCCGCCAGCGCGGGCAACGGCTTCGATTGTCAAACTGTTGATACCTTTCTCGCGTATCACAGCTTCCGCGGCGTCCAGAACCGCGTTCCTGTCGATGGTCTGCCTGCGTCCCATGGCGCGCGCGCACCTCTCTCATGGAGCGACCCGTTCATACCGAACCGGCTTTCGCCCTGTCCTTCTGGTTCACCGCGTTTTCCCGGCGCGGGGCGATCCGCGCTTCACGCCGGGGAGAACGCTCTGGATATGCGGCCGCCGGACCCGGATGCCAGAGCGTTTTTCTGGCGTCCCTGGTCCAGACATTTCCGGCCCAGCGGCCGCGGCCCCGTCATGCAACGGCATGACTGAAAAGGGGAATTTCTCCGATGAGCGGCTCGCCGCTGGCCGGAGCAAAACTGCCCCCTTTTCAATCCATACGTATGGATTTATAAAGTAAGCGTACTTTTCGCAACCTCCGGTGGCTGTGAGAGAAGCCCCGGACACAATGGTGACCCATGTATACCCCCAATCGCTGGATCGTCCTTGCGATCGCATCCAGCGCGCTACTGCTTGTCGTCATCGACATGACAGTGCTCTATACGGCCCTTCCCACCCTTACCCATGACCTGAACGCCACCGCGTCGCAAAAGCTCTGGATCGTCAACGCTTATGCGCTTGTCGTCGCCGGCCTGCTGCCGACCGCCGGCGCCCTGAGCGACCGCTACGGCCACAAGCCGATGCTGCTGGCGGGTCTCGCCATTTTCGGCGTCGCCTCCATCTTCGCCGCCTTCGCGCCGGACGCCGGCTCGCTGATCGCCGCCCGCGCCGCGCTGGCCGTGGGCGCGGCCGTGATGATGCCCACGACCCTGTCGATCATCCGCATCGCCTTCACGGACGAGCGCGAACGCGCCATGGCCATCGGCGTCTGGGCCTCGATCGCCTCCGGCGGCGCCGCCCTTGGCCCGGTGGTCGGCGGGGCGCTGCTGTCATGGTTCTGGTGGGGCTCGGTGTTCCTTATCAACGCGCCGATCGTCATGCTGGCGCTGGCCGGCGGCGCCTGGCTGATCGCCCCGTCGCGCCCCAACCCGGCGCGCCGGATCGACCTGATCGGTTCGGCCCTGGCCATGGCCGGCGTCATCGCCCTGGCCGTCGCCATCAAGGAGATCGGCTCCGGCGCGCGGTCGCTTCCGGTGGTCCTCGGCGGCTTCGCCATCAGCGGCGCGACGCTCACCCTGTTCGTGCGACGCCAGCAGGGCATGGCCGTGCCGATGATCGACTTCCGCATGTTCCGCAAACCGGCCATCGCCATGGGCATGCTGGTGGCGCTGCTGACCTCGGTCGCCATGATTGGCGTTGAGCTGGTCTACAGCCAGCGCCTGCAGCTGGTTCTCGGCCTGTCGCCGCTGGAGGCGGCCCTGTCGATCCTGCCGCTGCCGCTTGGCGCGCTCGCCGCCGGCCCCCTGGCCGGCATGCTGGTTGGCCGCGTCGGCGCGCCGCGCGTGATGTGGACCGGCATGGCTGTCGCTGGCGCGGCGCTGACGCTGTTCATCGTCGCGCCCGCCCAGGGCCAGCTCACCCACGCCCTGTTGCTGGCGGCGGCGAGCGGCGGCCTTGGCGGCGCCATGACGGCCGCTTCTGCGGCAATCATGGGCAACGCGCCGGCAGACCACAGCGGCATGGCCGCGTCCGTCGAGGAGGTGTCTTACGAGCTGGGCGGCGCCATCGGCGTCGCCGCCATCGGCGGCGCGCTCTCCGGCCTGTACTCCAGCGCCATGGGCGCGGTCGCCGGCGCGCCGGCTGCGGCCCGCGACAGCATCGACGGCGCCCTGCGCGCCGCCGGACAGATGTCGCCGGACATGGCGGCGACGCTGCTGAGCGAGGCGCGACTGGCCTTCGACAACTCGTTCTACGCCGTGCTTGGCATGGCGGCGGCGCTGGTGCTGGCCACCGCCGTGCTCGTCCGGGTGGCGACGCGCCACATGCCGGCCCCGGCCAGGGTTCGCGCCGGATAATCCGGCCCGCTTCTGATATGACGGAAGGCGGGAGCCACCGCGGCTCCCGCTTTTTTATCGCATGCCGACAGTTTGCGCGGGCAACGGGAAACCTTTAGAGCGTCTTTCCAGCAAGGCGGACGCCCGTTGCGTCAGGCGATGCCCGTTTGTCGCCAGGAAAACACGCCGCCGCACAATATGGCCGTGCAAATGGCCGCCATGACAGCGGAGATCCGGACTGGAACGCTGGAGCCTGAAGCGCTTTTTGTGGGCCACCCTCGGCGTCAGCTTCGTCGCCATCGGCCTTGTCGGGGCTGTGTTGCCGGTGCTGCCGACGACGCCGTTCCTGATTCTGGCCGCCGCCTGTTTCGCCCGGTCCTCGCCGCGCCTGGAAGCCTGGTTGCTCCATCACCGCCGTTTTGGCCCGCTGCTGCGCGACTGGCGCCGGCATCAGGTGATTCCCCCGCGCGCCAAGCGCCTTGCCTGTGGCGGCATGACGGTTGGTTACGGGTTCTTCTGGTTCACGACCGGGCCTGGCTGGCCACTGGCCACGGCCGTCGCCGCGCTGATGCTGACGGGCGCCGGCTATGTGCTGTCACGCCCGTCAAGGCCGCCGCCGCCAACAGCACCACCATAAAAAAGGCGCGGCCCTGAACCGGACTCCGCCTGGCTGGCGAAATGCTGTTCAGGGCCGCGCGGCGCATGGCGAAAGCTCCGGCCTGATCAATGCGCTGGTTCAGTGCGCCGGTTCAATGCGCGATGAGCGGAGCTCATCGCGCATTCGGGCGTCAGGACGCGAAGTACTGCTGGGTGCCGTGCGCCTCGATGGCTTCGGCGAGGCGGCCAAGGGCGTGCACATAAGCGGCGCTGCGCACGCTGATGTTCTTGTCCCTGGCCAGGTTCCAGATCGCCCGGCCCTCGACTTCCATATTGCTCTTCAGGCGCTGGTGGATCTCCCCAACGGTCCAGTAGAAGCCCTGCCGGTTCTGCACCCACTCGTAATAGGAGACGGTGACGCCGCCGGCGTTGGCCAGGATGTCCGGCAGAACGACGATGTTCTTTTTGAACAGGATGGCGTCAGCCTCGGGGGTGATCGGGCCGTTGGCCAGCTCGACCACGACGCGGGCCTTCACCTCATCGGCGTTGCTCTCGTTGATGAGATCTTCCATGGCGGCCGGCACCAGGACGTCGCAGGGCACGCTGACGATGTAGTCCGGCGGCAGCGCCTCGATGCCGTTGGAGCCGGCGAGCGAGGTCAGCCGGTTGGCGGCCTTGGCCTCCAGCACCGCCTCGACGTCGAGGCCATCGGGGCAATACAGGGTGGCGCGCGAGTCGGAGACGGCGACGACCTTGTAGCCGACATCCGCCATCAGGCGGGCCATGTGGGTGCCGGCGTTGCCGAATCCCTGGATGGCGACCGTGGAGCCCGGGGCGACGCCCAGTTCCTTCTCCAGGTGGCGCACCAGATAGAATCCGCCGCGCGCGGTGGCGTCGTCACGCCCGAGCGAACCGCCAAGGGAGATCGGCTTGCCGGTGATCACGGCCGGCGAATTGCGGCCGACGATCGAGGCGTATTCGTCAGCCATCCAGCCCATGATCATGGCGTTGGTGTAGACGTCCGGCGCCGGAATGTCGCGGTCAGGGCCAACGATATTGGCGAAGGCCTGCATGTAGGCGCGCGACAGGCGCTCAAGCTCGGCCTTCGACAGCAGATGCGGATCGACCTGCACGGCGCCCTTGCCGCCGCCATACGGCAGGTTCATGACGGCGCACTTGAAGGTCATCCAGAACGCCAGCGTCTCCACCTCGTCCATGCTGGCCTGCGGATGGAAGCGGATGCCGCCCTTGGTGGGACCGCGCGTGTCGTCATAACGGCAGCGCCAGGCCATGAAGGATTTGCGGGAGCCGTCGTCCATGCGCACCATCAGGCGCATTTTCGTGGTTTCGCGCGGGTACTTCAGCTTCTCAAGGACGTCCGCGTCGAGATCAAGATACCGGGCCGCGTCATCAAGACGGGTGAGGGCCTGCTCAAGCTGGGACTTTTCCATGATGTTCTTCCTGAAACCTTTGCCGGGCGCTGGCCGGGGGGCGGAAGAAGCATGGAGGGGACCGGAAACGGCCATGGCCGACGCCTGCCTGCGCAAACATCACCTGATCGCCTGAACCCCATCCTG
The DNA here is from genome assembly GCF_004342915.1 of Camelimonas lactis. Lineage (GTDB taxonomy): Bacteria > Pseudomonadota > Alphaproteobacteria > Rhizobiales > Beijerinckiaceae > Camelimonas > Camelimonas lactis. Next base: position 127,888 of record NZ_SLWL01000013.1, on the reverse strand, counting down.
GGAGCTGTCCGCCGACGCGGCCGGCGCCGGTCTTTCTGGCGCCGCGGGGGTGAGGATGGCTGGCGCCAGGCGCCCACAGGCCATCGACTCGCAGATGCATAAAGGCGAGCTGAACAATTTTCCAGCGATTTCGGGATAATTTTGCGCACAAAACGCGCAAATCGCCAACGGCGCGAAGCCCGGGGCAGCGGCGGTTAGCGCTCCGCCAGCTTTTTCAGGCGATTTCTCCGCAAACGCCGCCTGCGAAGATCACTCCGGCAAAACAGCTTTCCATGTTGGCCGGAATGAGGTGACCAGCCTGCGGCTACAATTATATTATATGTTATATTTCACGCCGGTTTCATCTGCATGCGCCAGCGGGCGATAATCCGGTCGCGCTTCAGTCTGGACAGGCGCTGCAGCCAGAAAATCCCGTCCATCTGGTCAATTTCGTGTTGCAGGCAGGCGGCGCGAAAGCCATCTGCCGCCTCCTCGTGCAGGGCGCCGTCGAGATCCTGCCAGCGCACGCGCACCCGGGCCGGGCGCGTCACCTCGCCGTGGGCGCCGGGCATGGAGATGCTGCCCTCCGTATGGCTTTGCATCTGCGCCGACGCCTCAATGATTTCGGCGTTCACATAAAAGCGTGGGCCGGCGTCGCCTGGCAGCTCGATGGCGAACAGCCGCAGGGGAACACCCATGTGCGCCGCCGTCGCGCCAACGCCTGGGGCCGCGCGCATCATCGCCAGCAGTTCATCCGCCAGCGCCCGCAACGCCGCGTCGAACGCCGCGACGGGCCGGGATGCTTCAGCGAGACGGGGATCGGGCCAGCGGACGGGAGAGCGGACAGTCATGACGGTTACCAGCGCTGCGGGCGGGATGCCCGCATCCGCGCTTGTGCGCCGCGCCAGCCGGCGACGCAAGCGACGGGGACCGGCAAGCCCCATGAGGCGCCGCCTTGTCGCCCGGGCGATGGCGGCGCAAAACATGTCCGCAGGTGCGCGCCTTGCGCCGGCCGGGGCCTTGCAGGTGGTGAAAACGGCCACATCTCCGTCGCCCGGCGGACATGGCGCGCCGGCCAGCGATGCAATTCCCTGGCGGCTCCGGCTTGAGTTTTGGCGCCGGGCCCGTTAAGGGACCCCCATCCGCACTATGCGGCTTGCATCTGCTGGTTGGGGAGGACGCCATGTCATACGACGGCCTCTTCCAATTGGGGATGGGCGCAGTTCTGCTGAGAGCCTCCCAAACGGAAGACACGATCGGTTCCGGCGCCATGACGCGCCGCACGCGCGCCCTGTTTCATGAGGCGCAATCGGGTACGCCGACGCGAGGCTCGCGAATGCGCAGCGCATGCGCCGCGACGCGCATGCACGCATGCAACCGCTCTTCCGGCTCCAGACCGGCGCCATCCATGCGTGAACGCGCCTATGCGGGCGCGGCGGCGTGGATCGCCAGCCGTCTCGCCAGCCAGACCGGACGGAGCTGACGGATCGGCCAGATTCGACAGGCTAGCCAAGTTTGACAGGTTAGCCTGGCGGCGGCCCACCATTTACTGTGATTTTGACGACATATCGGGGCGCCATGCTGGTCGCGCCAGTTCAGGGCGCCATCCGGCAGGCTGTTTCGCGAGCCGCCAGACGGCGTTTTCTCCGATACGGGTATCGCGCGCCGGGCCTCTCCGGCGGCAGCGGGCAAGGGCAGGACCGACACGTGACCATTCAGACGCCGTATTACCTGATCGACAAGACCGCGTTACTGCGCAACATGGAGATCATCCGGCGCGTGCGCGAGCAATCCGGCGCGAAACTGCTGCTGGCGCTGAAGTGCTTCGCCACCTGGTCGGTGTTCGACCTGATGAACCGGTATCTCGACGGCACGACCTCCTCGTCCCTCTATGAGGTGCGGCTCGGTCGCGAGAAGTTCGGCGGCGAAACCCACGCCTACTCCGTCGCTTACGCCGATCATGAGATCGACGAGGTCGTGTCCCATGCGGACAAGATCATCTTCAACTCGCTCGGCCAGTTCACGCGCTTCGCCGGTCGCGCCCAGGGCATCCAGCGCGGCCTGCGCCTGAACCCTGGCGTGTCGTCGTCCAGCTTTGATCTGGCCGATCCGGCCCGCCCGTTCAGCCGCCTCGGTGAGTGGGACGCCGACAGGGTGCGGCCGTTCATGGATCGCATCGACGGCTTCATGATCCACAACAACTGCGAAAACAGCGACTTCGACCTGTTCGACGCCATGCTCGGCCAGATCGAGGAACGCTTTGGCGACCTGCTGGCCCAGGTGAAATGGGTCAGCCTTGGCGGCGGCATTCACTTCACCGGCGATGGCTACCGGCTCGACGCCTTCTGCGCCCGCCTGAAAAAGTTCGCCCAGGATTATGGCGTGCAGGTCTATCTGGAGCCCGGAGAAGCGGCGATCACCCGCTCGACGACGCTTGAAGTCAGCGTGCTGGACATTCTGGACAACGGCAAGCAGCTGGCCATCGTCGACGCCTCGGTGGAGGCGCACATGCTCGACCTGCTGATCTACCGCCAGCATGCGAAGGTGGCGCCGGACGCCGGCCCGCATCCTTACATGGTGTGCGGCAAGTCATGCCTGGCCGGCGACATTTTTGGCGAGTTCCGGTTTGAGAAGGAACTGGCGATTGGCGACCGCATCTCGTTCCAGGATGCAGCCGGCTACACGATGGTGAAGAAGAACTGGTTCAACGGCGTGAAAATGCCGTCGATCGCCATCCGCGAACTGGATGGCGAGGTGCGCCTCGTCCGCACCTTCGGCTACGACGATTTCGCGGCGGCGCTGTCCTGAGCGCCTGTCCACCTTGCAGATTCACTGAACACGGGGTTTTCGCGTGAAATGAAGAAAAACGTCCTTGTCATCGGCGCCGGCGGCGTCGCCCAGGTCACTGCCCACAAATGCGCGCAGAATAACGATGTGCTTGGCGACATTCACATCGCGTCGCGTACTGTCAGCAAGTGCCGCGACATCATCGCGTCGATTCACGAGAAAAAGAGCATGAAGGTCGATGGCGTCCTTGAGGCGCACGCGCTTGATGCTCTCGACGTTGAGGCGACGAAGGCGCTGATCGCGCGCACCGGCGCGCAGATCGTCATCAATCTGGGCTCGGCCTTCGTCAACATGTCGGTGTTGCAGGCCTGCATCGAGACGGGCGCCGCCTACATCGACACGGCGATCCACGAAGACCCGCTGAAAATCTGCGAAAACCCGCCGTGGTACGGCAATTACGAGTGGAAGCGTCGCGAGGCCTGCGCCGCCGCCGGCGTCACCGCCATTCTCGGCGCCGGCTTCGACCCGGGCGTGGTCAATGCCTACGCCGCTTTGCTGGTGCGCGACTGGATGGACGAGACGGACTCCCTCGACATCATCGACGTCAACGCCGGCAGCCATGGCAAATGGTTCGCCACCAACTTCGACCCGGAGATCAACTTCCGCGAGTTCACCGGCCAGGTGTGGTCGTGGCAGAACCGGCAGTGGACATCGAACCAGATGTTCGAGATCCGCAAGGAATGGGACCTGCCGGTGGTGGGCGCCAGCACCACCTACATGACCGGCCACGACGAGATTCATTCGTTGTCGAAGAACCTCGACGTGCCGAACATCCGGTTCTGGATGGGCTTTGGCGACCACTACATCAACGTCTTCACCGTCCTGAAGAACCTCGGCCTGCTCTCCGAGCAGCCGGTGCGCACCGCCGAGGGCGTCGAGGTGGCGCCGCTGAAGGTGGTGAAGGCCGTGCTGCCTGATCCCTCGTCGCTGGCGAAGGACTACACCGGCAAGACCTGCATCGGCGTGCTGGCGAAGGGCAGGAAGGACGGCAAGGACGCCGAGGCGCTGATCTACCAGATCTCCGATCACAAGGAAGCGTTTGAGGAGGTCGGCAGCCAGGGCATTTCCTACACCGCCGGCGTCCCCGCCGCCGCGGCCGCCCTGCTCATCGCCACGGGCGAATGGGACGCGAAGACCATGGTCAATGTGGAAGAGCTGCCGGCGGAGCCGTTCATCAACCTGCTCAACCGCATCGGCCTGCCCAGCCGCGTGAAAGACGCCGCCGGCGACCGGGATCTGGCCTTCTGACCTGTTTTCCGGCGCGCCCTGAACGCGCGCCTGCGGGAAGAGCATCCCGGAGCCCCAGGGCTGGCGCAAGCGCCCGCCCCTTGCATGCCCGCCTTGCCGCCGGTCCTCCACATGCCGGCGATGGAAGCCGCCAGGAGAGGAACGTGAGCGCCATGCTGTCCAACGCCCTGCCCTTCGACCGGCTCGTCGACGCCTGCGCCAGCGACTGGCGCGCCTACATCGAGCATCCGTTCGTGCGCGGCATGGGCGACGGCTCCCTGCCCGAGGCGAGCTTCCGTCATTACCTGAAGCAGGATTACCTGTTCCTCGTGCATTTCGCCCGCGCCTGGGGGCTGGCGGTCTACAAGGCGCGCAGCATGGGCGAGCTGCGCCAGGGCCTCGATATCCTGAAGGCCATCGTCGACCTGGAGATGGGGCTGCACATTTCCTGGTGCGCGGAATGGGGCGTCAGCGAGGACGACCTGGCCGCATTGCAGGAATCACGCGCGACCATGGCCTATACGCGCTATGTGCTCGACGCCGGCGCCAGCGGCGACCTGCTCGATCTGCACGTGGCGCTGGCGCCCTGCGTCGTCGGCTACGCCGATGTAGCCAGCTGGCTGCTGGCGCAGCAGTTCCTGAAGCGCGACGGCAACCCCTACATGCGCTGGATCGACATGTACGCCGACGCCGAATTCCAGCAGGCGGCGCAGGCGGAGCGCGACTGGCTCAACGCCCGCCTCGCCGGGATGACGCCGGAGCGCCTCGCCCAGCTGTCGCGGATCTTTCGCGACGCCACCCGGCTGGAGGCCGATTTCTGGCAGATGGGACTGACGCTGGCGGACTGACGCCCCGGACGGTTGCCCGGGCCAGACGGGACGCCGGATTGGGGGCAGGAACGTTACTCCCCGCGAGACGCCGCTCACTCCCCGACATGCTCCAGGTCAGCGTTTCGGCGGCCCCGCCTGCTGGCTGCGCGCGAAGGCGTCGCGCTCCAGGCGCACCCCCGGTCCCGCGCGGCCGGCGGCGATAAAGCGCACGCCCGCCTTCTCGAAGGCGCCGACGATCTGGCTTTCGCTGGCTTTTTGCAGGCCATGCCGGCAGCTTTCGAAATCGCGCACTGTGCTGCGCGACACACCGGCTTCCGCCGCCAGCTGGCATTGGGTCCAGTCAAGCAGGCCGCGCGCGGCGCGGCATTGCCCCGGACTCATGCTGCGGACAGGTTTCAGAAATGCCCCCATGTGCATCAACCATCGCGTGCATCAACCATCGCGTTTCACGCCGGAACGCACCGGATGCGGCGCATCCGCGTCCCGAAAAACTCAAGCGCCGCCCGGGCCTGATTCATGCGCGATGTTTCTGAAGGATCGCGCATGGACGGGGTTGCCTTTACGGCGCCATGCTGGAACCGGTGTTCCGGCAGGCGTTTTTCCTGCCCGTTTTTCCTGCCGCCACGCCTGTCCAGTTCGTTGAACCCGATTGCATTTCGCCCGCCAAATCAACCATAATGGGCGAACAGGGGCAAGCTCGACCGATATGACTGGTTTTGATGGCGGATCCGCTGTTCTGAAAGGTTTTTCCATCGCAGATGCCCGACGCCAAGCTGCCCCTGACGCTCATGCTCTTTTTGCCTTTCGCCAGTTCGGCCGCGACGGCGCTCATGCCGGCGGGGGCGCGCAATCTGGTGGCCTGGCTGGCGGGTCTGACGGCGCTGGCGGTGTTTGGCCTGGGTCTTTGGGCGGCGCCCGAGATTTACGCGGGCACGGTGTTGCGGGCGCAGTACGCCTGGCTGCCGGAATACGGGCTGAATTTTTCCATCCGGCTTGACGGCTTCGCCTGGGCCTTCGCGATGATCGTCTCGGGCATTGGCGCGCTCGTGGTGCTCTATGCCCGCTATTACATGTCGCCGGATGATTCAGCGCCGCGTTTCTTTGCGTTCCTGCTGGGATTCATGGGGGCGATGCTGGGCGTCGTCATCTCCGGGAACCTGATCCAGCTGGTGTTTTTCTGGGAACTGACCAGCCTGTTCTCCTTCCTGCTGATCGCCTACTGGCATCACAAGGACGCGGCGCGCGACGGCGCGCGCATGGCGCTGACGGTGACGGCGGCCGGCGGCCTCAGCCTGTTCGCCGGCATGCTGATCATCGGCCATATCGTTGGCAGCTACGAACTGGACGTGGTGCTGTCCTCGGGCCGGACCATTGTCGATCATGCGATGTACCCGGCGGCCCTGGCGCTGGTGGCCTTCGGCGCCCTCACCAAGAGCGCCCAGTTCCCGTTCCATTTCTGGTTGCCGCGCGCCATGACGGCGCCGACGCCGGTCTCGGCCTATCTGCACTCGGCCACCATGGTGAAGGCCGGCGTGTTCCTGCTGGCGCGCATGTGGCCGGTGATGGCGGCCAGCGACTACTGGTTCTGGGTTTTCACGCCGGTTGGCGCGGCGACGTTGCTGATCGGCGCTTTCCTCGCCATGTTCCAGCAGGACCTGAAGGGCCTCCTGGCCTACTCCACCATCAGCCACCTGGGGCTGATCGTGCTGCTGCTCGGACTTGGCAGTCCGCTGGCGGCGGTGGCGGCGATCTTCCACATGATCAACCACGCCACGTTCAAGGCGTCGCTGTTCATGGCCGCCGGCATCATCGACCACGAGGCCGGCACCCGCGACATCCGCCAGCTCGGCGGCCTGTACCGGGCCATGCCCATCACCGCCACCCTCGCCATGGCAGCGGCGGCGGCCATGGCCGGCGTGCCGCTGCTCAACGGCTTCCTGTCGAAGGAAATGTTCTTCGCGGAAACCATCGAGAGCCATGTCGATTCCGCCTTCGACCACACCCTGCCCTACCTCGCCACGCTCGCCGGCATGTTCTCGGTCGCCTACTCGCTGCGACTGATCGACCAGGTGTTCTTCGGCCCGGAGGCGACGGATCTGCCGCGCAAGCCGCACGATCCGGCGATCTGGATGCTGGCGCCGGCGGCCCTGCTGGCGCTGATGTGCCTGCTGGTCGGCGTGCTGCCCACCTGGACGATCAGCGGCTTCCTGAGCGCGGCGGTGTTCGGCGTGCTCGGCGCCCTGACGCCGGAATACAGCCTGGCGGTCTGGCACGGCCTGACGCCGGCCCTGCTGATGAGCGTGGTGGCGCTCGGCGGCGGCACGCTCACCTACCTTGGCCTCAAGGACTATCTCTCCGGCGCGGTGGAGGGGCCGCCCCTGCTGCGCCGGCTCAGCGGCAAGCGATTGTTCGAGCGCGCCATCGCCATGCTGTCGTGGCGCTGGGCCCGCGTGCTGGAGGAGCTGCTGGGCACCAACCGCCTGCAATCACAGTTGCGCGCCCTGGTCGTCATCATGGTGCTGGCCGGGTGCTGGCCGCTGCTCGCCGGCGCGGGCTTCTCACCCGCCGCCGCCCTGGCCAGCGTCGGCGTCTGGCTCGGCAACACCTGGCTGTCGCCGCGCTGGCTGACCTCGTCGGCGCCGATGGTCGGCATGTTCGACCCGGCCTTGCTGCTGGTGTGGGCGGTGGGCGTCGCCTGCGCCGTGGGCGCGGCGTGGCAGGCCAAATATCACCGCCTGGTGGCGCTGATCCTGATGGGCGGCTCCGGCCTCGCCACCAGCATCACCTTCGTCTGGTATTCGGCGCCGGACCTGGCGCTGACGCAGCTGCTGGTCGAGATCGTCACCGTGGTGCTGATCCTGCTGGGCCTGCGCTGGATGCCGCGGCGCGACGAGCTGATTCCCGACGACCAGCTGACATCGGCCCGCCTGCGCCGGCTGCGCGACCTGTTCATCGCCATCGCGGCGGGATGCGGCGTGGCGGCGCTGGCGTTCGCCGTGCTGACGTCGGAGCAGACCGCCACCATCGGCGACGAGATGATCCGGCGGGCGCACCCGGAAGGCGGCGGCCACAACGTGGTCAACGTTATTCTCGTGGATTTCCGCGGCTTCGACACCCTCGGCGAGATCACCGTGCTCGGCGCTGTGGCGATCACCGTGTTCGCCCTGCTGCGCCGCTTCCGGCCGGCGCGGGACAGTTTCGCCGCGCCCGACCAGAAGCGCTTCCAGACCGAATACGACAGCACACGCTATGCCCCGGGCAAGGACCCGATCAACGCCCATTACATGCTGGTGCAGGGCGTGATCATCCGGCTGCTGTTCCCGGTGATCTGCGCCATGGCGGCTTTCCTGTTCATGCGCGGCCACGACCTGCCCGGGGGCGGCTTCATCGGCGGGCTGACCTTCGCCATCGCCTTCATCCTGCAATACATCGCCGGCGGCGCCCGCTGGGTGGAGGACCGGCTGGTGGTGCTGCCGGTTCGCTGGATCGGCGCCGGCATCCTGCTCGCCGCCGCCACCGGCCTCGGCGCGCTGCTGTTTGGCCGGCCGTTCCTAACCACCGCCTTCCGCTATGTGGAGTTGCCGCTGTTCGGCAAGACGCCCATGGCCAGCGCCCTGTCGTTCGATCTTGGCGTGTTCGCGCTGGTGTTCGGCGCAACGGTGCTGATGCTGATCGCCATCGCCCACCAGTCGATCCGCGTCTATCGCACCATGGAAAAGGCGTCCGTTCGTGAAAAGGCTGCGGCGCGCAGCAGGGGAGACGTCTGATGGAGCCCGTCATCGCCATCGCCATCGGCGTGCTCACGGGATCCGGCGTCTGGCTGGTGCTGCGTCCGCGCACATTCCAGGTGATCGTCGGCCTGTCGCTGATCTCCTACGCGGTGAACCTGTTCATCTTTTCGATGGGACGCCTGAAAGTCGGCGCGCCCACCTTCACCGGGGGCGCCGGCGCCAGCGCCCTGGCTGATCCGACGCCGCAGGCGCTCGTGCTCACGGCCATCGTCATCAGCTTCGCCATGACGGCGTTGCTGCTGGTGGTGACCATCGCCTCGCGCGGGCTCACCGGCAGCGACCACGTGGACGGCCGGGAGGACGGCCTTTGAGCTGGACCCAGCACCTGATACTGGCGCCCATCCTGCTGCCCATGGTCGTCGCCGGGCTGATGCTGGTCATCGACGGCCGCAGCGGCAGGATCACGGCGGCGCTTGGCGTGTTCTCCACCTTCGCCCTGCTCTTCATCGCCATCGTGCTGCTGGCGCAGGCCTCGGCCGGCGGCGCCCAGAGCGCCGTGCAGGTCTACCAGATCGGCAACTGGCCCTCGCGTCTTGGCATCGTGCTGGCGCTGGACCGGCTGTCGGCGATGATGCTGGCGCTGACGGCGCTGCTGGCGACGGCGGCCATGGTGTTCTCGCTGGCGCGCTGGCACAAGGCCGGCAGTTTCTTTCACCCGCTGTTCCAGGTGCTGCTCGTCGGCCTCAACGGGGCCTTTCTGACCGGCGACCTGTTCAACCTGTTCGTGTTCTTCGAGATCATGCTGGCCGCCTCGTACGGCCTGGCGCTGCATGGCTCCGGGCACGCCAGGGTGAAAGCCGGGCTGCACTACATCTCCGTCAACCTTGTCGCCTCGTCGGCGTTCCTGATTGGCGTCAGCCTGATTTATGGCGCGACCGGCTCGCTCAACATGGCGGACATCGCCAGCCGCATCGGCGATCTCGACGCGCATGGAGCCACGCTGTTCCGCGTCGGCGCGGCGGTGCTGGGCGTGGCCTTCCTGGTCAAGGCGGCGATCTGGCCGCTGGGCTTCTGGCTGCCCACCACCTACGCTGCGGCGGGGCCGCCGGTGGCGGCCATGTTCGCCATCATGACCAAGGTCGGCGTCTACGCCATCCTGCGTCTCGGCCTGCTGTTCTCGCCAGACGGCCAGACCAATGTGATCGCCGCCAGCGGCCTGCTGCTGACCGGCGGCGTCATCACCATCATCTACGGCATGCTGGGCATGCTGGCCTCCCAGGCCATGGCGCGGCTGGCCGGCTTCAGCGTGCTGGTGTCATCTGGCACCATCCTGGCGGTGATGGGCGCCGGCAACGCCAATGTCTTCAGCGCGACGCTGTACTACCTGGTCAGTTCGACGCTGGCGATCGCGGCGTTCTTCATGCTGATCGAGCTGGCGGAGCGCGGGCGCGCCCGCGCCGACGACGTGCTGGCGGTGACGCTGGAAGCCTATGGCATCGTCTATGACGAGGACAGTGAGGACAGCCGCGAGGCCGGCGCCGTCGTGCCAGCCATTCTGGCGATCCTCGGCATCGCCTTCATGGGCTGCGCCCTGCTGCTGTCAGGCCTGCCGCCGCTATCCGGCTTCATCGCCAAATTCGCCATGCTGGACGCCCTGCTCGACCAGGCGCGCAACGGGCCGGCGCCAGGCTCGGCCTGGGCGGCCTGGCTGCTGGTGGCGACCCTGGTCGTCTCTGGCCTCGCCACGCTGATCGCCATGATGCGCGCCGGCATCCGCACCTTCTGGCCGTCGTTCGAGCGTGAGGCGCCGCGCGTCAGCATGATCGAACTGGGGCCGGTGCTGGTGCTGCTGGCCCTGTGCGTGGGCCTGACCATTCAGGCCGGCCCGGCCATGCGCTTTGTCCGCCACACCACCGAACAGCTGGCCGAGCGCAAGCTGTACATGGACGCCGTGCTGAAGAAGCCCGTGGTCACCCCTCAGGCCTCCGCCGCCCATGCGCCCGCCGCCCATGCGCCCGCCCTGCCGGCCGGGGCCCGGACCCCAGTCCCCACCCCACCGGAGAAGGAGGCCGCGCGATGAGGGGACGCGCAAACCGCTTCCTCGCCTGGCTGCTGCCATGGCCCGCCGTCTCGGCCCTGGTGCTGGCGGTCTGGCTGCTGCTGAACCAGAGCCTCTCGCCGGGACAGATTTTTCTCGGCCTGCTGCTGGCGCTGACGGCGCCGCGTTTTCTGACGACGCTGGACGCCCCGCCGCTGCGCATCCGCCGGCCATGGGCGCTCGTGCGCCTGCTCGGCAATGTGCTGCCTGACATCTTCATCTCGAATTACAAGGTGACGCGCGCGATCCTGTTTTCCGGCCCCGAACGGCAGGCGGGCCACGTCCTGGTGCCGTTGAGCATACGCTCGCCATGGTCACTGGCCATGCTGGCCTGCATTCTCACGGCCACGCCGGGCACGGCGTGGATCAGCTTCAATCCGCAGACCGGGCTGCTGCTGATGCACGTGCTGGACCTGAAGGATGCGGACGAGCTGGCCGGCGCCATCACCCGGCGCTACGAGAGATGGCTGCAACAGGTGTTCGAATGAGCATGACCATTCTGACTTGGTCGCTGATGGCGGCCCAATTCATGCTGGCCATCGCCATGGTCTGCGCCTGTCTGCGCATGTTTCGCGGTCCACGCGCCCAAGATCGGGTGCTGGCCATGGATTCGCTTTATCTGAACGGCATGGGGCTGATGCTGGTGTTCGGCATCGTTTCGGGCAGCACGCTGTATTTCGAGGCGGCGCTGGTGATCGCGCTGCTCGGCTTTGTTTCGACCGTGGCGCTGGCGAAATTCCTGATGCGCGGGGAGGCGATTGAATGATCGCCATCAAGACCCTGCCCGACTGGGCGGCCCTGCTCACGGCGTTTCTGGTGCTGGCCGGCGCGGCGCTGACCATGATCGGCGCCATCGGCCTGGTGCGGTTCCGCTCGTTCTATGAGCGCGTGCACGCGCCAACGCTGGGGGCCACCCTGGGCATCGGCGGCGTGCTGCTGGCGTCCATGGTGTACTTTTCCGTCAGCGAAACGCGCCCCGTGGTCCATGAAATCCTCATCGCCCTGTTCGTCACGGTGACGACGCCCGTCACCATGCTGATGTTGACCCAGGCCACGCTCTATCGTGACCGGGCCGAAGGCAAGGCGCCGAAAATCACCGATGCGCCGCCGCTTCCCGCCGACGTCATCACGCCGGACAGGACAGGCGTCAGGCAGGACTGAGCAGGGACGCGCCCACCGCACGGGACCGCCGGACGGGGCGCCGGATCGGCTCCATGACGCCGCCGCGCGGCGAGTCCGCGTGAAGATTTACACCCGGCGCTCCGCAAGACCACCACAGAACCGACGCAACCCGATTCAGCCAAAAATTGTATACGCTTCTGACCCCGGATTTATAATTCAGATAACAACAGATCATTTTCTTAATATATCTGTTTTAAACTTCGATAAAACTGCTACGGTCTGGCGGGCTTCACCTGGAACCTGCCATCGCCATGCCAGCTCACGCTCCCCAGCAGAACCGATCCATCCGGGCGCCTGACCCGGCGCGTCGCAGGCGTAACCGGCGACGCGCCACGTCGCAGCCACGCCAGCGTCCGCCCGCAGCGCGACAGGATGGCAAGCGCCTGCTTGATCTGGCGATCGCCGCGCCATTGCTTGTGGCGCTGGCGCCGCTCATGCTGCTGATCGCCCTGCTGGTGCGGCTGGATTCCCCCGGGCCAGCGCTGTTCCGCCAGACGCGCACGGGCTGGCGGGGGGCGCCGTTCACCATTTTCAAGTTCCGCACCATGCGGATGGCGGCGTGCTGGCCCACCCCAGCCGCCACCATCGGCGTATCGGGCCCGCCGGACAGTTTCCAGGCCAGCCTGCGTCGCATCCAGACGGCGAACGCCGCCCCCGGCGTCACCCGAACCGGCCGCCTGCTACGCGCCTCCAGCCTGGATGAACTGCCGCAGCTGCTGAACGTGTTGCGCGGCGAGATGTCCCTGGTTGGCCCGCGCCCGCACATGCCGGAGCTCGACGCCCTGTTCCGTCCACGCCTGCCGCATATTGACCGCCGCTACGCCGTGCGGCCGGGGATGACAGGCCTCGCCCAGATCGGCGGCGCGCGTGGCCCCACGCCAGATGTCGCCGCCATGGCGGCCCGCCTCGAGAAGGATCTGGCCTACATGCGCGGCTGGTCGCTACGTCGGGACCTGGCCATCCTCGCCGCGACGCCATGGCGCCTGCTCGTCCCGGGCGGGGCCGCCACGGTGGTTGCCGCAACTACTGGCGCGGCGCGACGCCGGGCGGCGCGATCGGGCGCCCTGATATCTGGCGGCGGATTTTCCGCCGCGCCGCGCCCGCACTACCCATATGGCCCTCACCCCGCTACATAGGGAGCGGATGCGGCGCCGCGCCGGGCGGGCCTGACCGGACCGGCTCCCTGGCGGAGCCGCCCGACGGGCAGTTCGTCTGATCTGATGCGGCCAGCGGCGTTCAGGGCGCCCGGTGCGCCGGCATCGGACATGAAACGCCTGTCATCGTGTTCGGGTAGAACCGGAGCTGGCGCCATGCGCCCGGCGTTCACCGCCAATGGGGCGGCGCGGATCGGCGCCGCCGGCTCCTTACAAACTGCGGGGTTTCATGCGTGTCGCGATGATCGGCGCAGGCTATGTCGGCCTGGTTTCCGGAACCTGCTTCGCTGACTTCGGTCATACGGTGACCTGCGTCGATACGGACGCGGCGAAGATCGACAATCTGCGGGCTGGCAGACTGCCGATTTATGAGCCCGGCCTCGACCAGCTGGTCGCCGCCAATATGCGCCAGGGGCGGCTCGACTTCACCACCGATCTCGCCGCCGCCGTGGCGGACGCGGACGCGGTTTTCATCGCCGTCGGCACCCCCTCGCGTCGCGGCGATGGCCACGCCGACCTGACCTATGTGCACCAGGCGGCGGCGCAGATCGCGACGGCGCTGACCCGCTATACGGTGGTGGTCAACAAATCCACCGTGCCGGTTGGCACGGGCGACCAGGTGGAGCGCATTATCCGCGAGGCCAATCCGGCGGCGGACTTCTCGGTGGCGTCCAATCCCGAATTCCTGCGCGAAGGCGCCGCCATCGAGGATTTCAAACGGCCCGACCGCATCGTCATCGGCGCCGAGGACCCCCGGGCCCAGGAGGTGATGCGCGATCTCTACCGGCCCCTGTTCCTCAATCAGGCCCCGCTTGTCATGACCGGCCGACGCACGGCGGAGCTGACCAAATACGCCGCCAACGCCTTTCTGGCGATGAAAGTGACCTTCATCAACGAAATGGCCGACCTGTGCGAGCAGGTGGGCGCCAATGTGCAGGAGGTGGCGCGCGGCATCGGCCTCGACAAACGCATCGGCGCCAAGTTCCTCCACGCCGGACCGGGCTATGGCGGCTCGTGCTTCCCCAAGGATACCCTGGCCCTGGTCAAGACCGCCCAGGATCACGGCAGCCCGGTGCGGCTGGTGGAAACGACGGTGGCCATCAATGATGCGCGCAAGCGCGCCATGGCCGCCCGGATCATCACCGCCTGCGACGGCGACGTCGCCGGCAAGCGCATCGCCATCCTCGGCCTGACCTTCAAGCCCAACACCGACGACATGCGCGACGCGCCGTCCATCGTCATCATCAACGAGCTGCAGGCTGCCGGCGCGCGCATCATCGCCTATGACCCGGAAGGCGTCGACCAGGCGAAACAGGTGCTGCGCGACATCGACTACGCCGCCGATCCTTACGCCTGCGCCGACGGCGCCGACGCCCTCGTCATCGTGACGGAGTGGGATGCATTCAGGGCGCTCGACCTGAACGAACTGCGCAAACGCCTGCGCCATCCGGCCCTGATTGACCTGCGCAACATCTATCCGCCGGAGGACGTGGCGGAGGCAGGCCTGCGGTACTGGAGCGTGGGGCGTCCATCGGGAGCTCCAGCAGCGGATGATCCGGCGCAGTAGGTCGCGCACTCCATGGCGTCATGGCATTCCCCGCCTGGCGAACGCCACGCGCCTGAGACATCACGCGCCTGAAGAGAAGCGCGCGATCAGCGTGCAAGCGCGCCAGGTCGCAGGGTGGCGCAGAATTCGGTTCCCTGTGAACGGGTTTGCTCCAGCCCCGCAGACGCTTGTGTCTTCCACCCCAGATTACGGATAATGCGCGGCAAATCAGCCGCGCCTGTTCCGGAGGCTTTCCCGTGCGTCACACGTCAGGCGAAACGTCATCCCTCCCGGCCGGCCAGCAAGCGGAAACCGTCACGGCCCTCGCGGCGCGGCTGGGCGCGCGGCTGGACAGCCGCGAAGCGGTCGTCGCCATTATCGGCATGGGCTACGTGGGCCTGCCGCTGGCGATCGCCGCCGCAAACGCCGGTTTTCAGGTCACCGGTTTCGATATTGATCCGGCCAAGGTGACGGGCCTCAACGCCGGCCGCAGCCACCTCAGCAGCGTCCCGCAGGATCGCGTGGCCGCCATGGTCGCGAGCGGGCGCTTCACGGCGACCGGAGAACCGGCCCGGCTGGCCAACGCCGACGCCATCCTGATCTGCGTGCCGACGCCGCTGTCGCGCTATCGCGAGCCGGACCTGTCGTTCATCGTGGCGACTGGCCGGCAGATCGCCGCCGTGCTGCGCCGGGGCCAGCTTGTCGTGCTGGAGTCCACCACCTGGCCCGGCACCACCAACGAGGTGTTGAAGCCGGAACTGGAAGCTTCGGGCCTCGAGGCTGGCGAAGACTTTTTCCTCGGCTATTCCCCGGAGCGCGAAGACCCGGGCAACGCCAGCTTCGGCACATCGGCCATACCGCGCGTGACCGGGGCCGACGATGCGCTGACCCGCGACCTGCTGCAACGGCTCTACGGCGCCATCGTCGCCCGCGTCGTGCCGGTGCGCGACGCCCGCACCGCCGAGGCGGTGAAGCTGACGGAGAACATCTTCCGCTCCGTCAATATCGCGCTCGTCAACGAACTGAAGCTGATTTACGAACGCATGGGCATCGATATCTGGGAGGTGATCGAGGCGGCGAAGTCAAAGCCGTTCGGCTACATGCCGTTTTATCCCGGCCCGGGACTCGGCGGCCATTGCGTGCCGATCGACCCGTTCTATCTCACCTGGAAGGCGCGCGAGTTCGGCGTGCCGACGCGCTTCATCGAGCTGGCGGGGGAGATCAACACCGCCGCGCCGCACCGGGTGATCGAGCGGCTGACCGATGCCCTGAGCGCGCGCCTGCGGCGCAGCGTCCATGGGGCGCGCATCCTGCTGCTCGGCGTGGCCTACAAGAAGAACGTCGACGATACCCGCGAAAGCCCCGCCTTCGTGCTGCTGGAAGAGCTGGAGCGCCGGGGCGCCGAGGTGGCGTTCCATGATCCGTTCGTGCCGGTGATCCCCATGACCCGCGAGCACGCGCCCCTGGCTGGCCGCACCTCCATCGCCTGGTCAGCGGAGGCGCTGGCCGGCTTCGACGCGGCGCTCGTGGCGACCGATCACGATGGGGTTGATTATGAAACCCTGACCGCCAGCGTGCCGCTGGTGATCGACACGCGCAACGCCACCGCCGGGGTGATCGCCAACCGCGACCGCATCGTCCGCGCCTGAGCCGCGCATCGCAGCCATGAACCACGCGGCAGTCAATTAACCGCGCGGCGGTCATTAACCACGCGTATCGTGCGGGAACGCACAGCCTGCTTTTTTGCTTTATCAGAGGGTAAACAAATGATTAATGACAGGCAGACGGGATAGCCACAGCGCGCCCGGTCGGACCAAGCTCGACGGAATATGTGTCATGGCCAAGAATCTGTTGCCTTTCCTGGTTGGCATTGTCGCCCCGCTGGTTGGCGCGCTGTATCTGCTGGCGCACACCTGAGGCCGCGAGCCGGTCGCTCCGACGTCCGGCCCGTCTGTCGCCCTCTCCGGCGCCGTCCGCCGCCATGAGGGATAACGCTTCCGCTTGCCAAGCTGGAACGTTTTGCCCATTGTCCAGGCGATCGGGGGCTGGAGCATCGGGATTCAACAGCACATGAAGGGCATCATTCTGGCCGGCGGTTCCGGCACGCGCCTGCATCCATTGACGCTGGTCACTTCCAAGCAGCTGATGCCGGTTTACGACAAGCCGATGATTTATTATCCGCTCAGCGTGCTGATGCTGGCGGGCATCCGCGAAATCCTCATCATCTCCACCCCGCATGACCTGCCGCAGTTCCAGCGCCTGCTGGGCGACGGCGCGCGCTGGGGCGTTGAATTTTCCTACGCCGAACAGCCAAGCCCCGACGGGCTGGCGCAGGCCTATATCATCGGCGCGGATTTCGTGCGCGACGACAATTCGGCGCTGATCCTCGGCGACAATATTTTCTACGGCCATGGCCTGACCGACCTGCTGGCAGGAGCCCGGGCGCAGCCGGATGGCGCGACGGTGTTCGCCTATAACGTCATGGACCCGGAGCGTTACGGCATCGTTGAATTCGACAAGGCCGGCCGCGCCCTCAGCATCGAGGAAAAGCCGGCGAAGCCCCGCTCGCATTGGGCGGTGACCGGCCTGTACTTCTATGACCGCGACGTGGTCGACATCGCCGCCAACCTGAAGCCTTCGCCGCGCGGCGAGCTGGAGATCACCGACGTCAACCGCGCCTATCTGGAGCGCGGCAAGCTCAATGTGCAGCAGATGGGCCGCGGTTTCGCCTGGCTCGACACCGGCACCCATGACAGCCTGGTGGACGCCGCCAACTTCGTCCGCACCCTGGAAAAGCGCCAGGGCCAGCGCATCGCCTGCCCCGAAGAGGTGGCTTTCGAGCAGGGCTTCATCGACGCCGGCCAGCTGGAGCGGCTGGGACAGGCGCTGGGCAAAAGCGGCTATGGCCAGTATCTGGTGCGCCGGGCGCAGGAAGGCTGCTGAGGAGGGCCGCTGATCAGGGGCCCTGAGGGCCGGGGAGCAACCCTCCCTGCCCTGTTCGCTGGACACCGCAGGCGACATTTGCTCAACACGACGTGACGCGCTGCATCACCTGTTGATGCAGCGCGTTCTGGTTTCCGGGCAACCCGAGAGGAGACGGGGATTGGCGTTTCGCTTCGTGCATGCTGCCGACATCCATCTGGATTCTCCCCTGCGCACCCTGGCGCTGCGGGACGCCGGGGTCGGCAGGCTGATCGCCGACGCCACCCGCGAAGCGCTGGCCCGCATCGTCGACATCTGCATCGAGGAGCAGGTCGACGCGCTGGTCGTGGCGGGCGATCTTTATGACGGCGACCAGACCTCGATGAAAACCGCCCTGTTCCTGGCCGGGCAGATGCGCCGGCTGGAGGAGGCCGGCGTTCGGGTCTACATCATTCGCGGCAACCATGACGCGACCTCGCGGATCACGCGGGAGCTGACCTTCCCGGCCAATGTCACCGTGTTCGGCGGCCACGCCCAGGCGGTGGAGGTCGCCCGGCCAGCGGGGGCCACGCCGGTATTCATTCACGGCCTCAGCTTCGCCCGCCCCCATGCGCCGGAATCGCTGCTGCCAAAGTTCAAGGCGCCGGTGGCCGGGGCAATCAATATCGGCGTGATGCACACCAGCCTTGGCGGAGCCGAGGGGCATGACGTGTACGCGCCCTGCGCGATCGCTGATCTGGACGGCAGCGGCTTCGACTACTGGGCGCTCGGCCACATTCACAAGCGCGCGGTCTACCAGGGCCGTTGCGCCGTCGTCATGCCGGGCAATCCGCAGGGGCGCGACATCAATGAAGCCGGGCCCCGCTCCGTCACCCTGGTTTCGATTGATGATGCGCGCGCCGTCACCCTGGAAGAACGCCTCACCAGCGTCGCCGAATTCGCCCGGGCCGAGGTCGATCTCGGCGGCGCGCAAACCCGCGCGGATGTGGCCGAACGGTTGCACCGGGGCCTGGCGGAGTTGCGCCTGAGCGTAGGCAGCCAGCATCTGGTGGCGCGGCTGCGGCTGGGCGGCGCGACGGTCATGGCCGGCTGGGCCCGGCGCGACGCCGACCGCCTGCTCGCCGAAGCGATGGCCGCGGCGCAGCGGCTCGACCATTGCTTCATAGACAAGGTGGAGATCGGCGCTGACCTGCGCGACATCGCGCCCGCCGTCATGGCCTCCGACGCCGATCCCACCCACGAACTGGCTCACCTCATCAGCGAGCGGGTGCTGGTGTCGGAGGCCTTCGCCGCCGCCGCCCGCACGGCGCTGTCCGACGTGGTCGGCCAGTTGCCGCCTGAACTGCGCGACGCCTTCGACCCCGGGCGCGATGCGGCGCGCGACGCCCTGATCGTCGCCCTGGCCCGTGAGGGCGCGGCCGACGCCCTCGCCTGCCTGAGCGCGGACGCAACGGAGCAGGACGGTTAATGCGCATCGAACGGCTCGATCTGACCCGCTATGGCAGGTTCACGGACCAGACGCTGGACTTTGGCCCGGCCCGCCCCGGCAAACCTGACCTGCACATTGTGCTTGGCCCCAACGAGGCCGGCAAAACCACAGCGCTGAACGCCTGGCTCGACCTGCTCTACGGCATGGCGCCAAACACGCCCTATGCCTTCCAGCACGGCTACGAGCTGATGCGCGTGGGCGCGCGGCTGGGGCTCGCCGACGGCGCGCGTGAGTATGTGCGGGTGAAGCGGGCCAAAAACAGCCTGCTCGACGCTGACGGCCACCCGGTGCCGGACGACGCGCTGGCAGAGGCCATGGGCGGACTTGGCCGCGCCGCTTACGCCAACATGTTCTCCCTGGACGCCGACGCGCTGGAAGCCGGCGGCAAGGAGGCCATCGCCAGCAAGGGGCAGCTGGGCGAGATGCTGTTTTCCGCCAGCGCCGGGCTTGGCGCGCTCTCCGGCGCGCTCGGCGACCTGCGCGCCCGGGCCGACGCCTTCTGGAAACCGCGCGGGCGCAACACCGAACTGGCCAGACTGAAGAACGAACTGGCTGAGTTGCGCCAGCAACGGGACGCGATCGACGTCATCGCCTCGCGCCACGCAACGCTGCGCACCGAGCTTGAGCGCTGCCTGACCAGCTATGAAGCCGCCACCACAAACCAGGGGCAGCTCCGGCGCCGCAGCGACGACATCCGCGGCGTTCTGGCGGCGCTGGATCTGGCGCCGCGGCTGGCGGCGCAGCGCGCCAGGCTGGCCGAACTTCCCGAGCATCCCGAAGCGCCCGCGGCCTGGGCCGACAGGGCTGGCGAACTGGTGATCGGGGAGGCCCGGGTGCAGGCGAGCCTGCGCGCGCTCGGCCAGCGGGATGAAGAGCTGACGCAGCGCCTCGCCGCGCTTTCACCAGACGAAGCCGGCCTGCGGCTCGGCGCGGAACTGCCGGCGCTCGACGGGGCGCACGCGCAATATGTCTCGGTGTCGCGCAGCCTGCCCAACCGGCGGCAGGATCTGGAAACCTGCGCCCAGGACACAGCGGCGCTGTTGCGCCAACTGGAGCGGCCAACGGATGAGGACGCCGCCGGCCTGCTGTTGCCAGGGCGGCTGGTCATCACCCTCCGCGAGCTGATCGACCGCCGCGCGGTGATCGACGCACAGTTGCAGGACGCCCGGCGCGAATACGCCGACGCGCAGGCGGCGCTGGAGCAGGCGGAAACTGGCCTGACGGACATGCCAGCGATCACGGCGGACACGGCGGCCATGGACGGGGAGTGGCTGGCCCGGCTTGCCGCCGCCGCCGACCATGCCCGCCAGCAGGGTTTCGACCGGCGGCTGGCGGCGCAGCGGCGCGACGCCGCCGACGCCAGCGCCCGGCTTGACCAGCGCCTGCAACTCCTCGCCCCATGGCGGGGCGACGCAGGCGCGCTGGCGGCCATGGCGGCGCCGGCGGGCTCCCTTCTGGAAGCGCTCAGCCGGGACCTGACCGAAGCGCTGCGCGCCCGCGACCATCTCAACCAGGTCATCGACGGCCAGCGGGCCAGGCGCGACGAGACGCTGGCCGAACTGGCCGGTCTGGCCAAGGTCACCGGCGCGGTGGACGAAGCCGGCGCGGCCGGGGCGCGCGCCAGGCGCGAACAGGCGTGGGCCGCGCACCGGCTGACGCTGGACGCGGCCAGCGCCGACGCTTTCGAAGCGGCCATGCGCCACGACGACATGGTGGCCGAAACCCGCCTCACCCGGCAAAAGGAGCTGTTGCAGGCGGTGCAGTTGCGGCAGCAGCAGGCGCAGATCGAACAGCGTCTGGCGCAACTGGCGGCCCGGCTGGGCGAGGCGGAAACCCGGATATGCGAACTGCGCCAGCAGACCGGGGCGGTCGCCGGCGCGCTGTCGCCGGAACTGGCGGCGCTCGACGCGCCGGACGCCCTGACCGACTGGCTGCAGCGCCGCCAACGCGCCCTGGATGCCTGGGAGCCGCTGCTGGCCAGGCAGCAGCAATTGGCCGAAACCACCGCATTGCGTGACGAGGCGGCGGCTGAGCTGCGCGCCCTGCTTGGCCAGGCCGGCGTCATGGACGATGGCGACAGCCTCGCCGCCCTGATCGCCACGGCGGACCGGCTGCGCGCCGCCGCCGACGCCAGCCGGCGCCAGCGCGAGGAGCGGCAGCGAACGGCGCGGGAACGCCAGCACCGCAAGCGGGCGCTGGAGCGGGTGGAAACCGCCGCCAGCGCCTGGCAGGGCGCATGGGCTGAAGCCTGCGGCGCCTGCTGGCTGGGCGATTTGCGCCCACCGCCAACGCCGGCGCAGGTGCGGGCGGCGCTTGACGTGCTGCCCCAGCTTGAGGCGACGCTGGGCAGGCGCCAGGACCTCGCCAGCCGCATCGACAAAATGGAGCGGGACCGGCGAAATTTCGCCGACGCGGTGCTGGCGCTGGCGCAACGACACGCCGCGACCGATGGAACGGCAGACGCCAGCGGCGAGGCGCTGGCGCTGTATCAACGCCTGCAGGCCCGCGCGGCGGCGGCGGCCGAAACGCTGCGACGCCGTCAGGACATTCAGAACGAGCAGGCAGACGTGCGGGAACGGCTGCAACAGCTTGGCCAGCAGGCGGCGCTGCTGCAAGCGGAAGCCGCCCGCATCACCAGCCATTTTCGCGTGGAAACGCTAACGGAGGCGCAGCAGGTCCTGGCGGCGGCGCAGAAACGCCGTGAGGCGCTGGCGCAGATCGGCGAGCTGGAACAGCAGATCCTGCAATTCACCGGGGCGGCGACCATCGACGACGCCGACCGCCAGCTTGCCGGGGCTGATCGCGGCGCGCTGCAGGCGGAAGCCGCCACGCTGGCGGCGGCGATCGACGCGGCGCACGCCCACGTGCTGGAGTTGCACGCCGAGCGCCGCCGGCTGGAAAAAGCCATCGCCGACATTGGCTCCGACGCCGCTGCGGCCCAACTGGAAACCCACCGCCAGACGGTGCTGCTGGACATCGCCGAGAAGGCGCGCGGCTATCTCAAGCTGCGGCTCGGCGTCGCCGCCACCGAACTGGCGCTGTCGGCCTGGCGTGACAATCATCGCAGCTCCCTGCTGCGCCGCGCCTCCGAAGCCTTCAGCCAGATGAGCTGCGGCGCCTGGGCGGGCCTGACGGCGCAACCTGGCGCATCTGGCGAGGCGCTGGTCGCCGTGGATGGGGAGAACCGGCCGAAGGAGGTGGAGAAACTGTCCAAGGGCGCCCGGTTCCAGCTTTACCTCGCCCTGCGCATCGCCGCCTTCCATGATTTCGCCGCCGGGCGCACGCCGCCGCCATTTGTGGCCGACGACGTGCTGGAAACCTTTGACGACGCGCGCGCCGCCGCCACGCTTGACCTGTTCGCGGACATGGCGGGACAGGCCCAGGTGATCTATTTCACCCATCATCGCCACCTATGCGACATGGTGGCCCAACGCTGCCCGGACGCCATGTTGCACGTACTTTCCGCCTGACAAACGCCGCAGATCCATAACCAAAACCGCTTGTTTATGGAAAAATTGCCAATTGGACGGCGCTGCTGAAGCTTGCGATATATCTGCCCATACAGGGAGAAAACGTCTCAAGGACGGCGGCGGCCGGGACCATGCCACGCGGAAGACGTCGCAACAGAACGATGTTCCCGCCCATGGTCCCGGCGCCATCCTCAAGCCCTCAATCCGACATGTCGTCATGTCCCGCGTCCGTCCCGCTGGCCGGGCGGGCGAACGGCCGCGCCTTTTCAGGCCTGGACGCGAAGACGCTGACGTATCGCGCCCTGAAAGCGCAAACGCCGCCGGGCCTGCCCCGGGCGTGAGGCGCCCTTGCGCCTGCGTCAGGGATCGCCTGCGACGCCGCGCCGGGCGTTGCGGCGGGCGCGCCGATGGGCAGGCTGTCATGTTGAGCCGGCATATTTCCTCCTGAAGGAGCGGTTTCCACGGGCGACGGCGCCCGCCGCCGGAAATGCGCCCCGGATTTTCACAGGCGCCCTGGCGACGAGGTCACTGGACCGGCGACGGGGCGCCCCGTCAGGCCGGCGCGCATCCTGAACCGACAGGATCGCGCGCCGCACAACAGGAGCCCAGCATGGATTTCGAACCTACCCAGAAGGTCCGCGAACTCAAGGCCAAACTTGAGAAGTTCATGGACGCGCACATCTATCCGAACGAGCACGACCATCACGCCTTTGTGCGCAATCCCGACAATCTGTGGAAGCACTGGCCGAAGCTGGACGAGCTGAAGGAAAAGGCGAAGGCCGAAGGCCTGTGGAACCTGTTCCTGCCGCATGAATACGGCGAATACTCCCCCGGCCTCTCCAACCTGGAGTATGCGCCGCTGGCCGAGATCATGGGCCGCGTTCCATGGTCGTCCGAGGTGTTCAACTGCGCCGCGCCCGACACCGGCAACATGGAGGTGCTGGCCAAATTCGGCACGCAGGCGCAGAAGGACCAGTGGCTGACGCCGCTGCTGAACGGCGACATCCGTTCGGCCTATCTGATGACCGAGCCGCAGGTCGCCTCCTCCGACGCCACCAATATCGAGACGGAAATCCGCTCCGACGGCGACGATTACGTCATCGATGGCCGCAAGTGGTGGATCTCGGGCATCATGGACCCACGCTGCAAGCTGCTGCTGTTGATGGGCAAGACCAACCCGGAAAATCCGCGCCACCAGCAGCAGTCCACGGTGATCATTCCGCGCGACACGCCCGGCGTGCACATCGTGCGCACCACCACCGTGTTCGGCAGCCTGCATTCGCCGGGCGGCGAGGCGGAGCTGCGGCTTGAGAACGTGCGGATTCCGAAATCGAACATCATCATGGGCGAAGGCAAGGGCTTCGAGATCGCCCAGGGGCGCCTTGGCCCGGGCCGCATCCACCACTGCATGCGTTCGATCGGCCAGGCCCAGCGCGCCCTGGAGATCATGGCCAATCGCGTCGACAGCCGCGTCGCTTTCGGCAGGAAGCTGGCCGACCAGAGCTCGATCCGCCAGGACGTGGCCCGCTCCTATTGCGAGATCGAGATGGCCCGCCTGCTGACCCTGAAGGCGGCGGATCACATGGATCGCTACGGCAACAAGGTGGCGAAGGACCTGATCGGCGCCATCAAGATCATCGCGCCGCAAATGGCGCAGACGGTGATCGACCGCGCCATCCAGGCCCACGGCGGCATGGGCGTCAGCGACGACACCCCGCTGGCCTATTTCTTCACGCTGAACCGCTTCCTGCGCATCGCCGACGGCCCGGACGAGGTGCACATGTCACAGCTCGGGAAGCTGAAAATTCAGGAGTACGTCAACGCCGGAAGGTAACGACCAGGGCAGCGCCAGTATTTGAATCTGATGTGCGCAACGCCAATGCGCGACGGGCATGGCCCGTCGCGCATTTTTTTTTGGACGTCGACGCCGAAAACTGCGTCACTGGTTTGGCGGCGGGGGGACGCTCGTGTGCGCCTGCCCCTCCACATCGAGCGCCCAGAGGCCCATGTTCGATGCCGAGCCATACTGGTAGGCAAGCACCAACACGTTGATGGTACTCATCCCCTCGGCGCTGCTCCATTGCCATGAGGTTCCATCGGTCGGCGTATTCCCATCTTTCGCCGCAAATATCATGACTGCTCCGCAGTTCCAGTATGGCTTTAGCTGGATATAGGCCGCCGCATTCACGTCCGTGACGCCAATAACCGGATAATAATGTTCGCTGGTAGCAACTGAACCCGAGCTCGAAGTGTAATATGCCGTGCCGTTAAAGACCGCCGACATCCTGTATCTCTTACTGTTATTCGAATTACCGTCAGACGCGAAGGCATTCACCTGCGTGATCGTCCACCGGTCGTTCGAGCTCACAGCCGTCAGAGGAACACCGCCGATTATGCCCCGGTCACCAGCGGGATCCTTCCAGTACATATTCTGAATTGGATTACCAGGAGCGTTGTCGTCGTCTTTAGGATTCTTGTCATCGTCTTTCGTCGCCAGACGACTGAACTGGACCCCCGCGGTGGTTACAACATCCGGCGCAGCGCCGGACACGGTGGCAACAACCGGCTGCCACGTCTGTGTACTGCCGTTCAGGGTGCTCAGCAATGCGCCCGGCTGTGGCAAATTCAGGTTGAGCACGAATTCCCTGCTGATATTGCCATAGATATCTACCAATTTGAGTTTCCATGACTTCCATTTGTTGGCTGACTTGCCCAGGTCGCCAAAACCCGCAACAACAGTTATGCCGATCTAACCAGCACCAAAGGATGGGGCCGTCAGGCCCCAGGTCACGCCATCAAGCGTCATGCTCTGCGTTGCGGGCGTCTCCACTTTGGCCGGGCGACCCAGCTTGTTATTCTTGTAGTCATCGTTTGAAACATAATAATTATTGTCCTGAAAAAAATATGCCTTTATTTGATAGCCTCCCCATTTTACGTCATAGTATACGCAATCTTCCGTTGAACGGGGCATCTCCACATCGGGATCAATATCAAGGTCCGTGGGCATGAAAGCGCCAAACAGCGTAGAGCCCGAAGGCAATGACACGGTCATGTCCCAGCGGCGCTGATAGTTCTGGGGTGTATCGTCGCCATTGTAATTATAGGGCCCATCGTTTCTGGTGGAAGCATCCTGCTGCGACGTGACGGTCTGGACCAGATCGATGGCCGGATTCGTGTACAGTTTCTTGGGAATCGAATTGATCACGAGAGGAAATTCGGGCCGAGCAGTGGAGCTCGTATACTTGTATTTCGCCGCGCCGTTGTAAGGATAGCCAGCATCCATTATCAGGCCTACTTCCGTACCAGATGACGTGATCGCGCCGTCATCTGCGAACGTCAGATAGTAATAGAGCGTGGCTTTGCCATCGACAACTGTAGACTCCGGGTCATCGCGCCTGGTGGGAGGGTCCACAGGAAGGGCAAGATCCGCACCTGCCTGTCCGAGGATCTCCTTCTCGAAGATGTTAGGCTTCGTGTCAACGACAACGAATGAAAACGGACCTGTTTTACTGCCGCCCCCCATAGAATAGGCCAAGCCAGTTGGATAATCCACCAGCTTGATTGCCGCCTTGACGTCATTGAGCGCCGGCTGATTGTCGGCTGTCAGGTCTTTACCGAAAATATCCGTCAATGCAATTACGATTTCTACAGCAGCTTGATGCAATCCATTTCTATAAATACTACCGACGTTAATTGAACTACCGATGAAGTTTAATGCCTGCACATTTCCTGACGCCCACGCCGACCCGAAATTAATTGTCGCCTCTGAGTCGCCGTCGCCACCACCGGGGCCTGGCGTCATCGTCAGGGTGACGTCTTCGATGTGACCGTCCTGCATATAAACCGTAGCCGGCGCATAATTTTGGGGGATAAAATTGCTCTGAGGATCATTGTATTTGACGGAAAGCGTCAATTCTTTATATGCCTCTTCCCCAGAATAACTCGACGACATTTTAGCTT
This sequence comes from Camelimonas lactis, assembly GCF_004342915.1. GTDB lineage: Bacteria > Pseudomonadota > Alphaproteobacteria > Rhizobiales > Beijerinckiaceae > Camelimonas > Camelimonas lactis. Next base: position 101,453 of record NZ_SLWL01000013.1, on the reverse strand, counting down.
TACATTGATTTCCATCAATGGAAAAGACTATATCTCCATAGCCAGCCCAAGGTTTTGCATTCAGTTCATATCTGGCCGCGATCTTCACAGATCCGTTGAGGGTGGCTGGACCGCCGGAGGCATTCACCCAGGTGACATCAAGACCGTCGAAGTGTGCGGGGTCCGATGGCGTCGCATATTGGGTACTATCGATACCAATCTTAAGGCCCGCTGGAACCCTGCTTTCGAAAGCAATGTGATCGGTCGCACTGCTGCTGCCCACAGTCGCATCGCCACTCACTGAGCCGCTGCACCAGGTGAACGAATTGATGGTTATCGTGGCGAGGCCATCGGTGTTGGTTTTCACCGTTGCGCTGTTGCTGTTGTATCCAACAAAATAGGCGAGCTTGCTGTGGATTGTCAGATCCACACTGGCCTTGACGCCGTTTCCTTGTCCGTCGGTCACCTTGACGGTGATTGTTTGACCGGTGTCTGCGGCTTCGAATGTCACTGTCCTTGGCGACAGATCCAGGACCAGGTCCGGCGGTGCGGTGAATGCGATATCTTTACTGCTGGTTGCAGCCTGATGCGGGGGCGTGCCCGTGGCGGTCACCCTGCCGCTCTCCACCTTCTTATCGACAATGTAGGCAATGGCTTGCCCGTCACCGTTCACCTTTACCACCTTGGTTCTCGCGCCGGGGTCGCCATCCGCGAAGTATGCCGCATCCAAACCTTCCAGTTCAAATACGACGGAAGCGTCGGTGAACGTCAGGCCATTATCCGTGATGGTCGCCGTGGCGGCAATGGGGATAAGTCCCCCCGCGGGCGCCTCCTCCGGCTCCACCGTCAACGTCATCACGTCCTTGCCGTCCTGCTGGATGAAACTGTATGGCTTCATGTCCGTGCCGCCAGGCGGATTGATACTCGAGAAGGTCAGCATGCCATCGCAAGCGGTGCTGGATGTGAATCTTTCCGGCGGCACAACACCCGTACTGTCAGCTTCTACATTGCAGGTATTTGTACGGGTTTTGGCGAAAACCGCGCCCGCAGTAAGCGTGAATGTTCCCGTGGCGTTCGGCTGCGCGTGGCCGTTCAGTGAAATGGTCCCAGAGGCGCGCATATCTGTGCCTACAAATGCTCGCATCGGGTTCAATATGATTTTGCAGGTGACGTCGTCCGGATTCGTATCGTCTTTCAGTCCCGTCATTATCGGCGCTCCAATTATGCATTTCGGGGAAAATTTTAATATAAATACAAATCGGCCTTAACCAGAGAACGGTGTTCTTTCAAAGCGAACCGTGATTTCCGCATCACAGTTCTCACCACTAAGAATTATTATAGATGTTTCCGCCACCTCATCTGTGAGACTGATCGTGCAGGTATTATCGTCGTGGGTCAGGCTTTTCACGCTGGAAAGGTAGCCGCGCACGAGCGCAGAGCCGCTCGCCCTCACGTTGACGGTCACCACGGTGAACGGCAGCACGACGTAAATCTGGCAAAAATCGTTGACACCAGCAATCGCCGTCGCCCGGCAGCCATAAGCCGTATATTTCGTCTGATCGACCAGATAGGCTCCCGCGAACCTGCTGACGACACGGACCGGGAGGACCACCGCTGCATCGTCAGCCACCGTGACGTTGCACGCGATCTGCCTCGTCTCCTCCCCCTTGTCATTCATGTAATAGATATCAGCGCTCGCCAGGCCAGAAGCATCGGCGAAGAGGCTGAGCACGCTGCTGTCGTTAGCAGCGAAGGCAACGCCCTGGTCGACCGCCAGGGTAATGGCGCGAAAGGGCTGTGTCGCAACCCAGACCCGGTTGGCCGGCGCGAGGTAAGGCCTGTCAGGCGAGCGAAACGGCGCGTCGGAGGTGGCGCTGGCGAGAATGAAGGGCTCCGCCGCGTCCAGAAGCAACTGGGCCGGGCGGGACACGCCCGCGACGGCGCCAACGCCGTCTGACGGTTGCGCCATAGCCGCAGATATGGCTGCCCGCGCCGTTTCATCCCTCCCCCCCAGGTAATTGACGCGATAGCGGGCCAAGCAATGGCCGCCATCGCCCGTTGGCAGCACGTGGGTCATCTTGACAAACGCATCAATGTAACCGGCGGCAATATCGGCTGCCGTCAACTGTCGGGACAACAGCACTTGCGCTGCCTCAGGAACGGGTGTCCAGACGCTATTATAGCCCTCCCACATGATGGTGATGCTGTCCCCTGTCCCCAGGGTAGCGCACGGAGCCCGCACCACGACGCCACCAGCCCGGGCAATCTCCTGACAGGTCGCCACGCCCGCGACGAAATCGGGAAACGACGGCGGATCCAGCCAATCGTCGGTCGCCCCGGACACATCGATATCAGCTGACGGGGAGAGCGCCCCGTTTCCGGTGGCGTCGGTCACGCCGTAGCGCAGGGCCAGGCGGCCATTACTGAAGGCCCAGGCTGGAACCGTGAGGGTGATGTTCTCCCTAAAGCCAACGTGGGCCGGCGGCACGGTTGGGGCCGGCGCGTCATCCAGCAGAACAATGAAACTGTCGTTGCTGCGATGGTCCGTGTAATGGGGCACGCACATCTGAACCGCCCCGCCGGCACTCCCCACATCCAGGACGCCATTCTGCGCCTGGGGCAACGTAGGGATGGGGAGCCCCTCATAGCCAGCATATCGGGCCCAGCTACCGGAGCGACGAATTTTCACCATCTTACCACTCCCCCGGCAGCGTCCTGCATAGGCGGGAGCGGCGCGAAGACATCCGCCAACCCTGCATCTGCGATAAAGGAGCAGGTCACGAACAGAATTTCGCCATCGGGAGATTCCGGCAGGGACAGACGCACCATGACCGCCTCCGGAAACCCGTCAACAATACGGACCTCCGCGCAGCCATCCTCCAGCAGCAAGACCTTGCCGTCGTTACTGGAATCTCCATCAAGCACCTGACCGAAACCGGCGGCGCGCGCCGCAACCATGGACATGGGAACCGGATCCGGATTCTGGTCAATATCGACAAAAATGCTGTCATACTGACCGCCACCGGCACTTGCGCCAACCGCAGCGCCATACCAGAGGAACTTACCCGGCCCAGCCTGGAGCGGAGCGAACGACAGCACCTTCTTCCACGCGTTCGGCGAATCGTCCGCCGCGGTGAGCACCGTCGTGGCAGGGCTGTTAACCGACGTCACGAAACAGACCCTGGCATGGCCCTGGCCATCCTCATCCAGGGTCAGGTTTTTCGATTTCGCGCCTGTCGTGCTGTCGAAATGGGCTTCATCGGCCTCAACGGCGAGGCTGATGACCTCGCGGCTACCGCCGCTGATCCAGACTGTGTTGAACCCGACCAACCGGCTGGTTTCGGGCCCTGAAACCGGCGCGCCGCCGGTCGCAATGAGGCTCGTTATCGCCATTGCCCACCCCCAAGGACGGCTTCCGGCAAATCAATGCATTTGCACACGGAAGCCGGAGTTACATAAATAGCAATAGTTTTAAAATTTATATGTATGCTAGCGATAAAATAATAACTCTACCCTTGCGTAGAGTTACGCGCCCGTATCGAGATTCAACATCACATACTCGGAATATATTTCATTTTCCGGCTCATCTGCCTCATTTGCGCGTACAACATAATATTCTGCATAGAACTTTGCTTGATCCGGTCCGTTCTGGTCGGGCACATAGCCGCGCAGGTTGGCGCTGGGGTAGATGACCGTAATCTCGCCCGCGGTAATATCCGCTTCAGCAATCCGCGTGCTACTTTGGAAGGCATTACCTATATGTTCGTTAGTCCACAGGCTCCAACCCTGAAGATATATGGTTGATGAAAGTAAATCACCAACTTTTGGCGTCCATCCTTTGGCCGCCTTAACCGGAATTTTCAGCCGTAAGCCATTCTGTATTGTATTGACGTTGACGACCTGCGACGCATTCTCGACAAGAGGGGGCGGCAGATCACGCGGCGAGATGGTCGGGTCGGGCGCGTACTCGCCTCTCTCGCCGATACAATGGAATTTTCCGGTGGACACCGACGTCCGGCACCCGCCCTGCTGGGAGCTGACGACATAGAAAATTTCGTTGTCAGGTTCACGTCCGCCTTTTGCATCCGAATCCGAATTGAACAGGGGCTTGGCCAGGAACACCGCGACCTCAAGAGGCAAAGGCTCTCCTGTTGGAAAATATAATTCCTGATACTGGACGCTGCGGCCATTCATAAAAATAAAAAGGTCGTAGTGCTGACCGCGCTCGAACGGATTCGTGCTAATAGTAATGGGGACGGTGTTCGACGTGACTCCATCAAGATTCAACCGTCCGCCGTCGGTGGGAAGATTCACGCTCGGCGCAGAATAATTATAGTCAATCACGTCGGGATCGTAGACAGCGACCGCCTCCATATTCAGAGACCCCTTTACTTGCCCCCAACAACTCAAGGCAACACGGGTCGCGATTGTCTTCGTTACAAGCGTCAACCTTGCTACGCCGGCTTCGTCCGTCTTGCCATGAATGATAGGGCTGCCAGGCGCAATCTCTGAACTCACGACAGGCGCCTTATGCAGCCTGTCCGTATCCGCGAACGCATTTACGTTATTGAAGACATTCTGGTCATTGCCCCCCGACCAGTACACGGCATACCCAGGCACCGGAACACCTGACCCATCCGTGACGGCGGCCTTCATTACTACCTTGTGGCCCAGCTCGTCAGCATTCAGCCCATCGAAAGGATTGACCGGAACGGCAGCCCGGTCCAGCGAGCAATTGACAGTGGCGACTGTTTTCTGAAGGGCCCAGAGAGACTGGCTTTCCCCAGAGTAACCAGACAGAATAATTTCATAACCCACATTCGACCCGCCGCGCTCGGAGGCCGGAGCGAACGCATAGAATTCGCCCTCATACACGGGCGGCGTCTGATCTCCGACACTGGTCAACGACAGCGTCCAGGCGTTATCTTTCATCGCCAGGGTGTCGTTGTCGGGCCAGACTCCCCCCAGGAAATTAATCTTGACTGCTATATTGGAAGGAAGATTATCGTCCTCTAGAGACGCCGCATATGTTACAACACAGCGCACAATCTGATTGCGATAGATCTTGGCGTTTGCGGCAGGTTCAAACGTCATTTTGCCGCTATAATTCGGGTTTACTGGCATGGCACGCTCCATAGGGAAATCAACCCCATGAGATTATCACTCAAGATCTAAAACACAGCAGAAAAACAAAATCATTTGATCTAGAATAAAGCATATGCCTTTAATCTTGGATACAATTGCAAACATAAAATGTCATTATGGAGGCTCCTTCACCGATTTTTCCCAAGGATCTCGCCGATGGCTGCTAATTATTTTTCTCATTCCGATAATTTTGTGAACAGCGTTTCCAGCAATGTCGATCCGCGCACCGGTATGTACACATGCACGGTCAAGCTTGGACACAATTCCGAAAACATATTCAGAGGCCCCAAGCTTCCGCTGGTCATTGGTTATGCCCCGTTTCAAGGTAGCAATTTTGGGTTGGGAAGCGGCTGGGCCTTCAATTTCAGCTCCTTCGACACCTCCAGCAGCTCAGGCACCCTCACCTGCATGAACGGAGAAAACTATACGACCCAGAACAACCAGGGGAGGTATACGCTTAACCAAGCCAAGCTTACGTCGCTGAAACTGACGTCAACCTCCAGCCAGTACAGGGTCGATCACGGCGATGGAACCATCGAGATCCTCACGGGACCGAATGACCCACATTTGTTGAAGGTTCCTGTCAAAATTTACTCACCAACCGGCGCTGCCTTCTCGCTCAGCTGGGGCTCCAGTGGGAGCGCTCCCCGGATAACCTCCATCAGGGATGACAGCGGTGCGCGCGTGCTGTCAGTAACCTATAGCACAAGCAGCTTTACCCTCGAGTTGTGGCCGGATTCAGAAGCTAACAAAGTGGTATATACGGGGATCCTCCAGTCAAACCAGTTGGTATCACTCTCGGCAACAGGGGATGACGGAAACGGCAATGCACAATATTGCACGTGGGCATTTGATTATGACAGAAGCCTGCCTCAGGGCCCAGTTATCGACCAGGTTACCTACCCACTTGGGATGGTCGAAAAGGCAACCTACACGGCCGCCGGTCACAATTATCCCCCTGGAGGCCCTTCCAGCCCGCTGCCCTACGTGACCAGCTTCACGCGCACGCCCCATGGCGGCGGGCCGCTCGAAAAGTTCGAATACACCTTTACCTCCCGTAATTTCCTGGGCGGCAGCGGTCAGACAGTGCCCTCGGGCACGCCGTATGATCCCGCGATGGATAATCTTTACCCGCATGCGAAGGATAACCCGGCTTTTACATATTCGTCCACGACAAACCATATAAGTGGAAGCCAAACCCCCATAAGCACCACGCGCACCTATGATGCATTCCACAGGCTAATTCGAGAAGAAGAGAAGTATATAAATAGTACGTCGAAAACGCGCGCCACAACTTACTACGGAACCATGTCGCAGGGCTTCGACAATCAACCGAACAACTACCAGCTTCCCAAACAGGTGACGACGACCTATGTTGCGCCGGCGGACAGCACGCTGGCGACGGGCGGCACGCGGGCCGAGACGACGCTGTTCTCCTATGACACCCAGGACGGCGTGCGCACCATGATGCAGACGCCGGACGGGATCAGGACCGACTACGTCTATTACGACGCCAGCGGCAGCAACGCCACATTGTCCGACGGCTTCACTTACGAATGCCCCGCCAGTCTCTCCGGGCGCAAGCACTACATCAAGACCATCACCATCACCTATCCGGCCCAGGATCCCGATGGCAACGCCTTCGACGCCCGCACCGAACTGCATGAGTTTGCATGGAAGAGCATTGCCATTCCCGGAGCCGGCGGCGCCAGCGGGCCCGCCCCTTATGCCGTCGTGCCTTCCGCCGTCCGCTCATCAACCCTTGCCAGCGACGCCGACCTCAACAACAAGACAAAGCTGCGCCTGCTCACCGTCACCTATGTCTCCACTGGCCAGGATCTGGGGCGCATCAGCACCGTCACGGAACAGTTGCCAGACGAAAAGGGCAAGTTCCAGGACGTCGCCCGGATCGCCATGACCTACAACACCACCGACGACACCTTCACCGAGAATCTGGAGTATACCGGCTACCTGCCGGCCGCCGCCACAGCCACCGCCAGCCGCTCCTTCTGCGTCCGCACCGGACAGATGACGCAAAGCATCAACGAACTCGGCGTCATCAACACCCGCGCCTATGACTGGCTCGGCCGCATCCAGACCCTGACCACCGCCAGCGGCGGCGACTACGCCCACATCACCAGCTGCGCCTACACCCTCGCCAAACGGGGAGGCGACAGCGTCGCAACCCTCTCCGCCATCATCTCCGACAACGCCGGACGCCAGGCCCGCGTCGAGTGCGACGGAGCCTCGCGCGTCACCGCGGCCTACCAGGGCGACGGAACCGATCAGAGCGACGGGTGGCCACAGGTCGCCAGCGCCACCTATGACGCCCTCGGCAGGCCGAGCACCACCACCATCCGCGATCAGGCCGGCGGCGCCAGCAGCACCATCAACGGGTCCTTCGCATACGACGCATGGACCATCAACAACATCCGGGAGATCACCAGGGGGCCGTGGAGCAATGACGACTTCGACCCCGTCTCGCTCAAAAGCATCGCCTCATGGAACCGGAACACACCCCCCGCAAGGTCCGGCAGGACCGTCACCGAATATGACACGCACCAGAACCCGGCCAAGGTCACGCGCACGACCGCACCCGGCGCGGTGGAGGGAACGTCCTTCATGCAGCATGACGGGCGGAAGCGCCTGCGCGTCCATACCGACGAGAGCGGCAACGTCACCCAAACCAGCTACGACGACTGGAACCGCCCCACAGCCTTCACCCTCGCCGACGGGACCAGCATCGGCGTCACATATGACGCCGCCTTCACCAAGGCCCTGCCAACCGCCGTCAGCATCAACAGCCTGCAGGTCGCCTCGCGCTCCCACGACGGTCTCGGACGCATCCTCACGGAGACATGGGGAAAGCAGGAGAGCGTATGGACCTATGAAGGGGCCGCCACACGTCCCGCATCCCACGCCATAACAGGCGGGAACACCGTCATCTCCACCTATGTCAACGAGCTCGGCCAGGCCCTCGAAAAACGCGAGGTCAAGGACGGCGCCCTCTCCCACGACTTCACCTATTACAAAAACCCCGCCCCCGGCGACCAGGATTCCGACCAGAACCCCGCCGGGCTCCTCGCAACCGCAACGCAGACCGACACGGCGGACCCCGCAAACAACTCGACCATCACCCGCACATATGACGTATGGGGCCGCCTCATCTCCGAAAAGATCACCCTGGACGGCAAGGATCTCGGCAGTCCCGCCACATGGACATATACCGCCCTCGGCAGGCCGCTCACCTACACCGATCCCACAGGTCGCACGTTCTCCTTCTCCTATGACAGCTACGGACGCCTCGCCAGCACAAAGCGCGGAACCGCCCGCGATGGCGGCGTCAGCGTCAGCTACACCTATGACGACGACAGCGGACTTGTCACCGACTGGACCACATCAATGGTCGGCGGCAGCGCCATCGCAACCGAAACGGTCGCCTATGATGACTTCAATCGCGAGACATACCGCACCATCTCCCTCACAGGCGGCGACACGCTCACCATAACCGGCGGAACATCCACCAAAACCGCCGGAAAAAAATACGGAAAAAACAGCCTCGTCGCGCAAACCAGCGTCCTGATCAACGACAAAACCGTCGTCCAGACAAACAATTATACCTACGACGAACGCCTGCGACTTACAAAATACACATGCTCCGGCGAAAAGCCGCCGGCAACAGCCAGCGGAACCCCAATCTCGGAAATCGGCTACACCTACGATGACTACAACAACATCACAGCCGTCACCCGCACCGCTGGCAGCGCCGACACAACCACCTATACCTATGTCACGGAAGGAGACGACGCCAACCCCTTCGTCCTGGCAAAGCTCAATGGCCAGGACGTGACAAGCAACGCCGCCGGCGCGACAACCGCCATGGCCGGCCGCACATACACCTATGACGGCTTCGGACGTCTCGCCAGCGTCAGGGAAAACGACGCCACCATCGCCACCTACCGCTACGACGCCCTCAACCGCCTCATCTGCGAGATCCCGGCCCAGGGCGATCCCATCTACTTCTTCTACGCCGGCAACGCCCTCTCCCTCATCGTCGAGTCTCCGGACGGCGTCATGTCCCAGGGACGCGAAACCGCATGGCTCCACGCCGCCGGCGGACCCGCTGTCGAAAAAGGACCACGCGGAATCAGGGTCATCGCAGCTGACGCATCCGGAACAGTCAACGGATGGGCGCCCGTAAACACAACCTCATTCAACACAATCGCATGGGATCCATATGGAGCCGCTTCCCCCGACAGCCTCAGAAACGCGCCACTCATCGGCTACAACGGACACTACAGGGACGCCGCAACAGGTCTCCAGCACCTCGGAAACGGATACAGGCCATACGACCCCGCAACAGGCCGCTTCATCGCGCCAGATAACGAAAGCCCATTCGGAAAGGGTGGATACAACCCTTTCGCATACTGCGATAACGATCCCGTAAATTACAAAGACCCTACTGGACGGGCCAAATGGTGGAAGGTGGTGCTGTGGCTCGGCGTCATCGCAGTGTCTGTAGCCCTTACCTATGGCGCTGGCAGCGCGGTCCTTGCCGCAGGGTTCACTGCTGGCGGCGCTGGGGCTGCCCTTGGCGCGGCCACTGCTCTCTCATTTGTTGTTTGGGGGGTGAGCGGACTCCTGGACTCCATCTACGAACCAATTGCCCACAGTTATGACACGCCGGATTCCGGCAGCGTACAAGACCATAACGCAAAGGTCCTAAAAACCTCCAAGCAGGTACATAAATGGAGCTTTATGTTTGGGCTTTTCGCCGCGACGATTGGCAAATTTGGGGGAGGCGGTGGCCCCTCCAGCGCGGCGCCTCCGCCTTCGCAGAACTTGTGGGCGGTTCCCCATGTGGCGCCAGCATTCGCTGACAGCGCAGATGATCCCTCCGGGCGCGCGCCTGGACCCGGACACGCCGTGAAAGACACCAGCCACCGCCAGCCAACGCCGACAAATGAGGCGCTGATGGGAGCCAACCACCACACTGCGGTCCATGGCCCAACTTTGCTGCCGATCGAACTCGCGTCACATGACGATCACAACGACGCATTCACCAGCGACATCTTCCCTAGTGGCAGCCCGGCGCGGCAACGTCATTGGCGCGTGGATACATTCCATGCTGTCCCGGCGTCCATCCTGGGATGGCTGGCTCACATCGCACCCACGCCGGCTCAACCGGCGTCCGGGACGCGTATTTGATGCGGCGAAAGCATACGCCTCCGCCGCACCGGAATAGTTAATATTTGTAAAATATTAAAATAGTCATCGAGATTGTTGATACTCATCCATTAACTTATAAAGGAATACAAAATGAGCGCCGGCGACAATACCGATAGTGGTGACGGATACACACTGGAACTACAGAGCAACGGAGCTAATGTACCAATCACGAACGGCGTCCTGCTCACCGCCACGCTAACCAAATCCGGGGCGCCTTGTGCGTCCAAGTCAATCACGTTTGAGATTGACACACCGTCCTATGACCCCTTAGCCCAGCAGCAGCCCTACCTCAACCCAGGAAACTACGGGACCTACACAACAACAACAGACCAATATGGTTGCGCCAGAACCACCCTGTTCGCCGGCGGCTGGACGGGAAATGTAACGGTGGAGTGCAACTTATACAACTCCATCGCAGGATTCACTTACGCCGTATAACGAGATCAATTTTGTCCGCGCCAAGGTTGACTCGCTTACGGTGACACTTGTCCCGAATTCCACCCCCATGTGTGGAATCATCCAGGCAACCGCAACAGTGAAGGCTGGGAATTCATATCTGGAAAACATACCCGTTCACATGAGTCTGCCCCCAAACAACAATGGCGCGAGATTTTGCGACGAAAATGGCACATATAAAACGGGCGCCAACGAATTTCATAGCAATTTGACCAGCGACACTTCCGGTAAAGCAACGGCGTATTTTACATCTCCACTTTGGGTTTCCGGAACTTTACTGGTTGACATCGACGATGCCGATGGAACCGTCGACGATCAACGCCCGCCATACACATTTGAGTATAACACTAAAGTCACCGCGATATTCAATGACGCGGCGGTTTGCAACAAAGATGGAGATTCCAACATTATAGCCGGCAGCGGCAGCGGCACCCCAATGGACAAGCGGACGAACACTCCCCAGGCGCCTGCTGACGGCAGAAGCTACCTGCTGATCAGCGGCTGGGTCGAGTTGTCAGGCGCCCCCCTTGGAGGCAACCCCACGGTCACCCTTCAGACCTCCGAGCCCATAGCCACATTCGTTGGCCACGACGATAATATGCCCAACACAATCACCGTGGTCTGCACCGATCATGACAGGTATGGCGCCATATGCCATGGCTATTTTGAAGCCAGACTGATCGGCACCGCGCTGACAAACGGTGAGGTGAAGGTAACAATACTTCGAGACGGCCAGACAGCGGAGACCCTCACTCCGGTGGACGACGCGGTTTTTTATGAATTCGTAGACCCGTGGAGTTCCGTCAACAACACAAGTATCGAGTTCAACACTGGTCCAAACAACTTTAAAAATTCCTATAGTATCTATGCCAACGGGCTGCAGCAGGCCCCGATAATTCTTACTTTCACGCTCACCTCGGCTTTTGACGCGGGAGCCATTCCCCAAAGCGCCTGCCCTTCCCCCGCAGCGGTGTCCCAGCAGGTGCTGTTTCTGGATTATGTATCTGGCGACCCCATCGCCCAGCTGTCAGATCCGACAATCCCGACAGATAAAACGTGGGGATATGATAACGCCCCGAATGATTACAAACAGAAAGATCTTGACGCCCCGGCGCCAATCGCGATTCTCGACACGAATTCATCCAATGTCACTGGTAGCATAGCAACCCTTTATTACTATATCCGGCACGGCGTGAGCAACAATCCCCAGCCTCTCACTCTCGGCGTCATGATCAGCCCGACCGGATCTTTCCTCGCTGGAACACCGCCAGCCCTGGAACAGGCCTCCCCCAAAAACTATTCGCAACTGGGCGCGGCACTGGGCGATCTGATTGAGATCAATCCCAAGCCACCGCCGCAACTCGTCACCGGCAGCCTCAGCGTCACCTGCACGCCGTTCTCCAGCGCCCGGCAGTCTGATGAAGGCCCGGCCAATGCCCCGGGGAGCCCGGAGTACAAGGAAAATTACTATCGTCGATTCGATTACGAGATCAGCCCATCAGCCGAATTCAAGGATAAATGTCAATTTGATAACGTGTCATTTTCCGTTGTCGAGGACGCAGTAAATTATCTAAAAGATAATAAATGCTGCTATTCATCCAATGTCAACGAACTGTATGATTACCGCCTTTATCTATGGCCGACAAATATATCCAATCTGGAGAATGTGATCGTGCCAACCAAGGACGGCACCTATAAGATGCAGAGCAATATCGACTACGGAGCCAAGATCAAACCACCGAAAAATGACAACGTTATCTACGTTAGCCGTTATATCGGCTTTGGCGCCGTATACAACAAGCGGTACATTCAAACAGATATCAACATATTGATGACGGATGACTTCGGGAACACCTATGAATTCCATTTACCCGCCGACACAATTCCGCAGAAATACGACAAAGTAAAAATGGAACAGTTCAACCCCACGAAACCTGGCTCGAACACGCTCGTAAACATCGACACAACCAACACCGCGGCAACCTATACCGTTGGAGGCATAAATGGCGTGAACATCAGCTCGAGGACGCCCGTAATAAGTAACCCACCCGCAACAGCGACAGACTACGATTTAACATATCAAACCATCCAGGGGGATACGAGCCCGGCGAGAATGACCATCACACTGAATAACACATATGGCTACGCTGCATCTGAGTATATTTCGCCGGTTTTTAATCTGTCATTTGACGACGACCAACAATGCGGACGTTCAATTATTTACGATAGCGCCAACTATAAGAACTTGTTGCTCTGCGCTCCATCTAGTTGGACGAGCGGAACGACGGTCCGGGGCGTGACGCTTCGCCCCTTGTGGACAGCCGGCAGGTTCCAGCTGGGCGTCAATCCCACCGTTGACGACGCCGCCGCATCGGGAAACGTGCTATATGCGCTCATCTCCAGTTCCGTCGGCGCCACCGTCAGCATCCGGCAATGGTCGAGCGACGGCCAAATGGTATGGCGGGTTGGAACCTGATAGCGCAGGGACACGCGGCTGTTAGTGCATTTGCGTGCCATACAACTCAATTTGGCAATGGTACTTCCTGACAGGAAACGCCGCGCCGCCCGGGCTTAGCCAACCGAACGCGACATCCCCCGTCGCAGGCGCTTCGCCTCAGCCCGGGCGGAAGCGGTCGTGGGCGCTCAGGATCTGGCGGTAGGGCGATGCGTCGGGCCACTGGTAAATCTCGTCGCGGAGGAAGCGGAGTTCTTCCTCCGCGGCCTCTTCTGGCGTCTCGATCCACCATGCCCTGGGGCGGCCGTCGGAGCCATCGGACCAGCGGTAGCCGCGGGCTTTCAGCTGGTCTTTCATGTCGAAGGGGCTGCGTTCAGCCCAGATGCGCACGCTGATGCGCCGGCTGGCGGCGAGCAGCGCGGCGAATGGCGTCGGCGCTCCGGCTGCCGTTGCGTCGCCGCCGGGCGCTCCGCCAGGATGCGCCTGCGCCGCCGCGTCGTGGACGCGAGCCGGGCGGGCCAGCACCTCCAGCAGGGCGTGACAATCGTCGAGCGCGCGGTGGCCGTCGTGGAACAGTCCGGCCTGCCCCACCAGATAGCCCAGCCTCGCGCCTTCGAAGCCATAATCGCGCCAGGGGACCTCCTTCACCGAACAGGCCCAGGCCTTCGCCGCGAACACCGGCGACAGCGCCTCGCAGAACGGCCGGTCGAAGCCGGCGTTGTGGGCGATGACCAGATCCGCCGGCGCCAGCAGCGCCGCCAGCGCCGCTTCATCAATGCGCTGGCCGGCGACCATGGCGTCGGTGATGCCGGTGAGGCGGGTAATCTCTGGCGGGATCGGCCGCGATGGCTCCTGAAGCGCGCCATAGACGCCGACCACATCGCCGATGGCGCGGTCATCGCCATAGGTGAAGGCCACGGCGCCGATCTCGATCACCTCATCCGCATCATGGCGCAGGCCCGTCGTCTCGGTGTCGACGATCACCGCAAGACGCGGCAGGGGGCTGAGGGCGCGGTCAATCACCGGGCGCGGCTTGAGGCGGCGCAGGATGCGATAATCGCCGGTTTGCGCCAGCGCCTGCGCCATGGCTTCGGGCGACAGATCGCCCGGGGCTGCGTTTGCGTCCGGCGGCAGAGCGGCTGCTGACACGGCGCGGCGGCGGGATTTGGGCGCGGCCGGGGGCGCCGCCTGGAAGCCGGCCTCATTGTCGAACAGGTCGAACTGGCGCTCGGCGTTGCTCACTTGTGTCTCCGCCCGGTCGTTAACGTGGCCTTCCGCGAGGGTGTGCCGGCGAAGCGCCCGCTGCTTCACGCAAGGGAAACGCAACCTGGCGGCTGGCGCAAGGCGCCGGCGCAACGGCGCCGGTTCGCTCCACAGCTCAGGGCATTGCCGGTGAGCCCCCGCGGCTCCTCAACAGAACCCTGTAACAGAACCCTTCGCGGTGCGACGGATTGTCTTCATGACAAGCCGGGTTCGCCACCCATCAAGAACAATGCGCGAAAGGGCACACGCAGCCCCGCCCGGCTCAATCCGGCAGCAGCAGGGAGGCCGGCGCCGCGAACACCCGCTGCTCGCCCAGAATACGCACGGCGAGCCCGCCCGGGAACAGCGGCGCGAAGGCGGCGTCGCGCACATTCAGGCCGCCGGCATAGGCGCCGAAGGCCGGCAGGATGCAGCGGCGCTGCCCAAACGCGAAGCAGCGCCGGCGCAGCGAACGGCCGCGCACCCGCAGGCGGGCAACCGGATGCAGATGGCCGCACAGTTCGACGCCGTCCGCCTCCGTCAGCGCAGCTTCCGGCGCATGCCGGTAGGTAACGCCGCCATGGCGAAACACATCGGCCGAGGCGCCGCCCAGTTCCGGGGGGATGGCCGGATCGTGGTTGCCGGTCACCCACAACCAGTCACGGCCATGGCGCAGATCGGCGAGCAGCGCCCGGTCCTGCGGATCGAGCCGGGCCGGGCCGCCGACATCATGGAAACTGTCGCCAAGGGCGATCACGGCGGCGGGTTGCAGGCGGGCAATGGTCGCGGCCAGCCGGCGCAGGGTGGCGCGCGTGTCCCAGGGCGGCAGCAGCACGCCGCGCGCCGCAAAGGCCGAGCCTTTTTCCAGGTGCAGGTCGGCGACGACCAGCAGCCGCGCCTGCGGCTCGAACAGCACGCCGGAGGGATCGGCGAGGAACAGCGTCGCGCCAAGGCGCACGAAGACCGCTTCCGCGCCGCCCGCCGGAGCAGCGACGTGGGGCGCCCGGGTGGAGGGGGAGGTCCGTTCAGGCAAGAGCTTTCCAGCCAGGGGTTTCTCAGGCAAGAGCTTCGTCAACCAGCGCGCCTTCCGCTTCGGCCAGCAGGGCGTCCGCGTCGCCGGGCGTCGATTCCCGGCCGATTTCCAGCACAAGCGCGATGGACAGGGGCGAAATCCGCTCCAGCGGCTGCCAGACCACGCGTCCGCGAATACGCGCCAGCATATCGGCGAGGCGCTTCAGATCAAGCAGGCCGGAAGCGGCGTCGCGTCGCGCCGCGCGCAACAGCACATGGTCAGGCTCGTGGCGGCGCAGCACGTCGTAGATCAGATCGGTGGAGATGGTGACCTGGCGACCGGTTTTGGCGGCCATGCCGGGATGACGTCGCTCGATGAGCCCAGCGATAATGGCGCAATGACGGAAGGTGCGTTTCATCAGCGCTGATTCATCCAGCCATTCCTCAAGGTCATCGCCCAGCATGTCCTCGCTGAACAGATCGTCCAGCGCCAGGCGCGGCGCGCCGGATGAACCCGTGGCGAAGGCCGCGGCCAGATCGCCGGCCGCCCAGACGGCGACGCCGTAGTCGTTGGCGACGAAGCCGAGAGGCCGCAGGCGGGCCCGCTCCAGCCGCCGGGTCAGCAACATGCCGAGGGTCTGGTGGGCGAGCCGCCCCTCGAACGGCCAGACCGCCAGATAATGGCGGCCGGCGTGGGGAAAGGTTTCCGCCAGCAGTTCGTCCGGCTGCGGCAGGCGCGAATGCTGCTGCTGCCAGGTCAGCCAGGTTCGCACCTCGGGCGGCAGAGCCTCCCAGCTGTCGGGATCGGCCAGCAATTGCCGCACCCGCGCGGCGAGAAAGGTGGAGAGCGGAAACTTGCCGCCGGCCCAGGCGGGAATTTTCGGGTCACGGCCGGTGGCCCGCGTCACCAGCGCCTCATTGGCGACGAGCCCCTCGAAGCGCAAAATTTCGCCGGCAAAGACAAAGGTGTCGCCGGCAACCAGCTGCTCGGCGAAATCCTCCTCCACCTCGCCCAGGAAGCGCCCGCCCATCGCCGGGCGCGGCGTCAGGCCGGGTTTGCCGTCCGGGCGGCGGGCCCGCATCGGGCGCGACAGCCGCACCTTGATCTTCGCCGCCTCGACGATGGTTCCCACGTTCAGCCGGTAGCGCTGGGCGGCGGCGGCGGTGGCGATGCGCCACTGGCCATGGCTGTCGCGGCGGATGCGGGCGAACTGCTCATAGCTGCGCAGGGCGTAGCCGCCAGTGGCGGCGAAGGCCAGCACGTCGTCGAAATCGGCCCGCGACAGCCCGGCGTAGGGCGCGGCGGAGCTGACCTCGGCGAACAGGCCGTCTTCGGTGAACGGCCCGGCCACGGCCATGCCGAGCACATGCTGGGCCAGCACGTCGAGCGCGCCGGCGCGCGGGTCCGGCGTATCCTGCGCCGCCTCCTCCACCAGTTCCAGCGCCGCCTCGCATTCCAGCGCCTCGAACCGGTTGGAGGGAACCAGCCAGGCCCGCGACGGCTCGTCCAGCCGGTGGTTGGCGCGGCCAATCCGCTGCATCAGCCGGCTGGCGCCCTTCGGCGCGCCAAGGTTGATGACCAGATCGACATCGCCCCAGTCGACGCCCAGATCGAGCGTCGCGGTGCACACCACCGCTCGCAGGCGGCCGTCGACCATCGCCGCCTCCACCCGGCGACGCCGGGTGGCGTCGAGCGAGCCATGATGCAGGGCGATGGGCAGCGTATCCTCGTTCAGCCGCCACAACTCCTGAAAGGCGAATTCGGCCTGCAGGCGCGTGTTGACGAAAACCAGCGTCAGGCGATGGCTGCGGATGGCCTGGTAAACGTCGGGCATGGCCCAGGCGGTGGTGTGGCCGGCGATGGGCAGCTCAAGCTGGCCATCCAGAATGGCGATCTCCGGGCGGGCGCCGCCCTGCATGCGCACAATGTCGACCGGCCGCGCCAGGGGGGCGACGCCGGAGAGGTAAGTCGCCAGCGCCTGCGGCTCGCGCACCGTCGCCGAAAGGCCGGTGACGGCGACGCCCGGCGCCAGCCGGCGCACCCGCGCCAGGTCCAGCGCCAGCAGATCGCCGCGTTTCGAGGTCACCAGCGCGTGCAGCTCATCCAGCACGACGCGGCGCAGGGAGCCGAACAGTTTTCCGGAATCGGGATGGGCCAGCATCAGCGCCAGCTGTTCCGGCGTGGTCATCAGGATATGCGGCGGCCGGCGCATCTGGCGGGCGCGCTTGTGCGGCGGCGTGTCGCCGGTGCGGGTCTCGACGCGGATATCGAGCGCCATTCCGGCGACCGGCGTTTCCAGATTGCGGGCGACATCCACCGCCAGCGCCTTCAGCGGCGAAATGTACAGGGTGTGCAGGCCATCCGCGTCGGGCTTCACCGCCAGCTCCACCAGCGAAGGCAGGAAGCCGGCAAGCGTTTTGCCGGCGCCGGTGGGCGCGACCAGCAGGGTCGAACGGCCAGCCAGCGCCAGATCGAGCAACAGCAACTGGTGCGGCCGGGGCCGCCAGCCGCGCGCCGCGAACCAGTCGGCGAAGGCATCCGGCAACAGGCCGGGGCGCAAAACCGGGGGCGGCCCATCGCCATCGAGCACGAACACCTGGCCCGCGCCCGGCGGATATTGGCCCTCCACGTCATTTGGGTCCTGCGCGGCCTTTGCGTTTCGCGCCCCGGCGCGCCTTGCCGCCTGTCGCTCCGCCATGTGCGCTCCCTGCTCCGGCCTCCCGGTGGAATCCGGTTCGCCGACAACGCCCTGTCGCCCCGATTTTACGCATGTCGCACGCGGTTCGCGCGCTTCTTTTCCAGAAAAGCCGCGCGCCCGCCCTGCGGCGACGCCTCGCAGGTGAAACGCGGCTGACGCGGCAACGGTTCGCAGGCGTTCACTGACGCGCGCGACCCGCGCCGCCGCGCGTCGCGCCAGCGCTTCCGGCGCATGGCGAACCTGCCCGGATTTTTTTGAGCCCGGCTTGAACCATCGCGGACATCGCCACGACCCATGGGCGTCAGGGCGCCAGCAATCAGCAGCCGCGGCGCCGCAGCAGATGGAGGATGTCATGAACGTCGCCGCCACCACCCGCAAGGCCGCCATCGCTTTTGTCGCCGCCGCCATCGGCGGCTTCGGGCTCGCCGCCGCGACCCCCGCCAGCGCCGGGCCAAAGCATGGCCATGGATATGGTTATGGGTATGGGCATCATCACCGCCACGGCCATTTTTATCGCCCTGGCTACGTCTATGGCGGCGCCGGCCTCGTCGGCGGCCTCGCCCTTGGCGCCATCGCCGCCAGCGCCATGACCGCGCCGCCGGTCTGCTACGTTTCACGCGAGCCGGTGATCGACCCCTGGGGCAATGTCATCCGCTACCGCGCCGTGCGGGTATGTGACTGAGAACTGTCAAAAGCCCTCCCGGCCGCCGCACCTCAAACCAGGGCCCGCACGCGAAGAACCATGGGGCCTGCAATCACGGAGAGGCCGGAGACGGCCCCTCCGCTGGGGCGCCGTCAGCCCAGGGGCGCAGCCCTGGGCCCTGGCTTCTCCCACGTCCGGCAGTCCGGGCACAGATGGGACCGCCGCATGCTGTAGAAGACATAAACCATCGCAGCGGCCACCAGCCACAGGCCGAACAGGCTCCACGTCAGCGGCGCAAGGCCAGCCAGCAGGTAGAGGCACAGGGCCATGCTGGCCAGCGGGGTCAGCGGATACAGTGGCGTGCGGAAGCCCCGCGGCAGGTCCGGCTGTCGCACCCGCAGCACGATGACGCTCAGGGCCGCCATGGTGAAGGCGCTGAGCGTGCCAACAGACACCAGCTCGGCCAGCATGCCCAGCGGCAGGAAGCCGGACAACAAGGCCGCGAGCGCCGCCAGGGTGATGGTGTTGGACGACGGGACGCCGGTGCGGGGATCGACGCGGCTGAACAGGGACGGCAACAGGCCATCGCGACTGACCGCGTAGGCCACCCGGGTCTGGCTGTAGAGCAGCACCAGCACGATGCTGAAGATGGAGATGATGGCGCCGGCGGTCAGGATGACCGATGGCCAGCGCGCCTGGGTCACCTTGTACAGAATGACCGCCAGACCCGCCTCCTGGCCGCCGAACTCCGCGGCAGGCTGGGCGCCCAGGGCGACAATCGCCACCCCCAGATACACGCAGGTGACCACAATGAAGGCAATCATCGTCGCCAGCGGCAGCGTGCGGTGGGGGTTGATCGCCTCCTCGCCGGCGGTGGCGACGCTGTCGATGCCCACATAGGTGAAGAAGATCAACGCCGCCGCCGCGCCGATCCCGGAGACCCCATGCGGCATGAACGGGTGAAAGTTGCCGGCGTTGAAGGCCGTGGCGCCAACCACGATGAACATGATCAACACGCCCACCTTCAACAGCACCATGATGGCGTTGACCGTGGCGGATTCACGCGCGCCGCGCAGCAGCAGCAGGGTCGCCAACCCCACCAGCGCCACCGCCGGCAGATTGACCAGGCCGCCCTCCGCCGGCGCCGCCGACAGGACATGCGGCAGGTGCAGGCCAAACAGATCGTCGCCCAACCGGTTCAGATACTGCCCCCAGGTCACGGAGACGGCCGAGATGGAGACGCCATATTCAAGGAACAGACAGGCGGCGACGAGAAACGCCGGCGCCTCGCCAAGCGCCGCATAAACGGCGGAATAGGCCGAGCCGGCCGTGGGCAGGGCCGACACCAGCTCGGCGTAGCACAGGGCGCTGAGCGCCGCCGCGAGGCCGGCGATCACGAAGGAGATTACCACCGCTGGCCCGGCCAGCGGCGTCGCCACGCCAAGAATGAAGAAAATCCCGGTGCCGATCGTGCTGCTGATGCCGATCATGGTGAGGCGCGTGACGCCCAGCGACCGCTTCAGCCTGGCGCCCCCACCGGTCTCCGCCAGCGCCATCGCCCTGAGCGCATCCACACTTTTACGGCGCAACATCTGTCCGCCGTATTCTGACAACATCGACATGCCCGCCCTCCTGTTGACGGTTCACCCCCCTTCTCTCTTCACCGGCGCGCCCGCCCGGAAACCGGCCCCAGGCCCTACCCGGAAAAGCGCCCGATCCGTCCCACCCGCTCCCCCGGAGGGACGAACATCCCGGTCGCCACGGCGACCGCGCGTTACAAAAACCATGCGCGGAGACGGTGAACGCCACTGCGTCCAGCCTCCGTGCGGCGGACAGCCGGCGCTGACGTCTTCAGCTTCCGCCGCCTGACCGGTCGATGTGGCCAAGCGACCGCGCCGGATCAATCAGGTCGCGCACCCGCTGCTTCAGGTTCCTGGCGTCCGGGAAGCCGCCGTCGACCGCGCGGTCCCAGATCAGGCTGTCGTTCACCTGGATGCGGAACACGCCGCCGGTCCGGGGCAGCAGCGCCACTTCGCCCAGATCCTGACCAAAGGTGGACAGCAACTCCTGGGCCATCCAGGCGGCGCGCAGCAGCCACTGGCACTGGGTGCAAAATTCTATCGAGACGCGGGGTCCGGCCATCGGGACATCCTCCTGTTGCAATGGGCCGGAACCCTTGCACGGCCGCGTCATCCCGACCAGACGCCGCTCACACGCCCGGCTGGCGCGGGGCGCCGCCAGGCGTCGCCGGAGCCGCCGCCGGGGTCGCCGCCACGGGCGCCACGGGCGGCTCGCCGACCTTTTTGGCGACGCGCGATCCGGCGGCGGGCGGGCGATCCCAGACACCAGGCTCGATCACGCCCGCCAGCTCCGGCAGCAGGGCCGGATCGAATTCCGGCTCGCGGCCGGCGTCGCGCTGGGCGAGGTAATCGCGGGCCAGACGAACCACCAGGCCGGACAGCAACACGATGGAAGCAATGTTGATGGCGGCCATGACGCCCATCGTGATGTCAGCCAGGCCGAACACCGTGGACACCTGCGCCATGGCGCCCCACAGGGTCATGGCCAGCAGGCCAAGGCGCAGCAATAGCAGGCCGGCGCGGCCATCGAACCGCAGATAGGCAAGGGCGCCCTCCGCGTAAGCATAGTTGCCGGCAATGGAGGTGAAGGCGAAGCAGGTGATGGCGATGCTGACGAACGGCGCGCCCCAGTGCCCCAGATGCACGTTCATGGCCTGCTGGGTGAGCTGGACGCCGGTGACGCCAGAGCCAGGCTGCAATTTGCCCGAAAGCAGGATCAGCAGGGCCGTGGCCGTGCAGACCACCAGCGTGTCGATGAACACGCCCAAAGCCTGCACGAAGCCCTGGCTGCACGGGTGATGCGGGCTGGGCGTGGCCACGGCGGCGATATTGGGCGCGGAGCCCATGCCCGCCTCGTTGGAGAACAGCCCGCGCCGGACGCCGTTCATCATCGCCGCTGTCATGCCGCCAGCGACGCCGCCCGCCGCCGGCCCGAAACCGAAGGCGCTGGAAACGATCAGTTTCAGCAGCGCCGGCGTCTGGTCGATGTTGATGGCCAGAACGGCCAGCGCCACCGCGATATAGGCGACCGCCATCACCGGCACCACGACCGCGGAGAAGCGCGCCACGCCCGTGACGCCGCCAGAGATGACCAGGGCGGCGGCGATCGTCACGGCGACGCCCGTCCAGAGCGGCGCGACGCCAAACGCCTCCTGCGCGGCGCCCGCGATGGAATTGGCCTGCACCGCATTAAAAGCCAGACCGAAAACGATGATCAGGCAGATCGAGAACACCATGGCGGCGCGCGGCGCCTGCAGGCCGCGCGCGATGTAGAACGCCGGACCGCCGCGATAGGCGTCGCCGGCGCGCACCTTGAACAGCTGCGCAAGGGAAACCTCGGCGAACGCCGTCGCCATGCCAAGGGCCGCCACCAGCCACATCCAGAATGCAGCGCCCGGGCCACCCAGATACAGGGCCACCGCGACGCCAACCACATTGCCCGTGCCAATCCGCGCCGCCAGCGACGCGCACAACGCCTGGAACGGCGAAATGCCAGCCGGATCGTTGACGGCCGGTCGCGCCAGGGTGCGCAGCATTTCCGGGAAACGACGGATCTGCAGCAACCGCAACCGGAAGGTAAAGAAAATGCCGGCGCCGAGAAGCACATATGTCAGCACGTCATTCCAGATGACATCGTCAATAAAACCTATATAATCTTCAAGCATTTCATCCCCGTAAAAATCATTAAATATGAAATTATTGCAATTTGCATCGAATAGTATTTATGTAATTTTTATTTAGTATTACCAATTGGCGGCTCCGTAAAGCCGCCAGATCCAATTTTCGCCCCAATGCCGACAACGACCGCCAGCCCTGACCTGGAACCGCTTGGCGAGGGAGCAATCCGCGCCAATAATGCCGCGGCAAAAACAGGAGGAAGCCCCCATGGCGCACACCACACCGCGCACCTGGCTGATCACAGGCTGCTCGACAGGCTTCGGCAAAATTCTTGCCCAGGCGGCGCTGGACCGCGGCGACAACGTGGTCGCCACGGCGCGCAGGCCGGAGACGCTGGCGGACCTGAAACCGGCGGCGGACGGCAAACTGCAGGTCGCCAGGCTCGACGTCACCAGGCCCGGCGAGGCCGCCGCCGCGGCGGAGCTGGCCGAACAGCTCTTCGGCCGCCTCGACATTCTGGTGAACAACGCCGGCTACGGCTTCGTCGGCGCGATCGAGGAAGGCGAGCCGGAGGAATACCGGCCAATGTTCGAGACCAATGTGTTTGGCCTCATCGAAACAACCCGCGCCGCCCTGCCGGCGCTGCGCCGCTCGCGCGGCGGTCGCATCGTCAACCTCTCCTCCATCGCCGGCATCGCTGGCCGGGCCGGCTTCGGCTACTACAACGCCAGCAAATTCGCGGTGGAGGGGCTTTCCGAGGCGCTGGCGCAGGAAGTGGCGCCATTCGGCGTCAAGGTCATCATCGTCGAGCCGGGGCCGTTCCGCACCGAATTCCTCGGCCGCTCGATCAACGCCGCCCGCAATGAAATGCCGGCCTACGCTGAAACCTCCGGCGTCACCCGCCGTTACGCCGCCGAAAACGACGGCCTGCAGGGCGGCGACCCGCACAAGGCCATCGCCGTCATCCTCAAGGCGATCGATTCCGATGCGCCGCCCCTGCACCTGGTGCTGGGCGACGAGGCGTACCCCCGCGTCCGCGCCAAGCTGAAAGCCTTCGAAGCCGATCTCGACGCCTGGGAGCCGCTGGGCGGCGCGGCGACGCGCTTCGACTGATCCGGCGCGCTTCACTGGCCGGGCGGCGCGGCGGCCCGGCCGCGTTCCGGACGCCCGGTCAGCAATGCTTAACCTGAACCGTTATTTACCATGCCGCGTTAACCTGCTGGCGAGAACGGGCGCCCGATGCTCGTCAGGAACAGGGACCTTTTGGGCCTTTCCGTTCAAACCTGAAGACGGGACCGGATCCCGGCGTGGGGCGGCGGCAATTCCAGGCGCAAGGGTGGGGGCGCCCTTGCCGGAATGCAGGAATGACAGGGCATGATCAGGCAGGAACTGCGGGATTTCGTTGACGACGTGCTGGACGCCGGACGGGTGAGCGAACGGGATGTCCGGCGCCTTGCCGCGGAGATCCTGGCCGGCGGCGTGGCGCGGCGCGCCGAAGTCGACGCCCTAGCCGCGCTCGACCGGCTGATCGGCGACCGTCACCCCTCGTGGGACGATACATTTGTCGATCTGGTTGTCGCCCATGTGGTGACCGGAGCCGCGGCCGGCGGCCAGGTGGAGCGCGACGTGGTCAACTGGCTGATCACCACCCTCGACGCAGCAGGCGCCATGACCGACAACGGCCTGCGCATCGCCATCGAAGTGACCCGCGCCGCCAATCACGTCGACCAGACGCTGATGACCTTCGTGCTGCAAACCATGCAGGCGCGACGGCCGCTGGCAGGCGGCGGGATGGACAGGGCGGCGCCGGTTTCCGCCACGCCAGACCGCGACCAGCCCCTGGAAGCCGCCGCCTGAGCGCGGCGAACGCCGGCCCGCCGCCCGGCGCCGGTTGTCCGGCGCCGTTTTCTCCGGCGGGATCGGCCCCGCAGACCCCCAGCACGGTCAGGCAATGGCTTACTGATCCGCCAGAACCGGAGCGAAGTCTCGCCTGCCAGACGTTACTTCTTCAGCGGCCCCACCATGTCTTCGGGGCGGACCCAACGGTTGAACTCCTCATCGGTCACATAGCCCAGTTGCAGGGCGGCGGCGCGCAGGGAGAGGCCCTCCCGATGCGCGGAGAGGGCGATTTCCGCTGACTTTTCATAGCCGATGTGCGGGTTGAGCGCCGTCACCAGCATCAGTGAATTATCGAGATTCTCGTTGATGCGATCGATATTCGGCTCGATGCCGATGGCGCAGTGGTCGGTGAAGGCGTTGCAGGCGTCGGCGAGCAGCAACGCCGATTCCAGCAGATTGTGCAGCATCACCGGCTTGTAGACGTTGAGCTGGAAATTGCCCTGGGAGCCGGCGAAGGCAACGGCGTGATCGTTGCCGAACACCTGCACGCACACCATGGTGAGCGCCTCGCACTGGGTCGGATTGATCTTGCCGGGCATGATCGACGAACCGGGCTCGTTCTCGGGAATGCGCAGTTCGGCGAAGCCGGCGCGTGGGCCGCAGGCGTAGAAGCGCACGTCATTGGCGATTTTCATCAGCGCCCCGGCGAGGGCGCGCACCGCGCCGCTGGCCACCACCATCTCGTCATGGGCTGACAAGGCGGCGAACTTGTTGGCCGCCGAGACGAAGGGGAAGCCGGTTTCGCGGGCAATGTTGGCCGCGGTCAGGTCGCCGAAGCGCGGATCGGCGTTGAGGCCGGTGCCGACCGCCGTGCCGCCAATCGCCAGATTGAACAGGCCCTCCATACCAGCGCCCACGGCGGCGAGGCCGTGGTCAAGCTGGGCGACCCAGCCGGAGATCAGCTGCCCCACGGTCAGCGGCGTGGCGTCCTGCAGATGGGTGCGGCCGATCATGACGATATCGGCGTATCGCGTCTGCTTTTCGGCCAGCACGTCGCGCAGGCGCCGGGCCGCCGGCAGCAGGGCGTGAGCGATGCCCTCGACCGCCGCCACATACATCACCGTGGGGAAGGTGTCGTTGGACGACTGCGAGTGATTGACGTCGTCGTTGGGGTTGACCGGCTTCTTCGAGCCAACGACGCCGCCGGCCAGCTGGATGGCGCGGTTGGCGATCACCTCATTGGCGTTCATGTTGGTCTGGGTGCCGGAGCCGGTCTGCCAGACGACGAGCGGGAATTCGCCGTCGAGCCTGCCGTCGATAACCTCCTGGGCGGCCTGGACGATCAGCCTCACCTTGTCGGCGGGCAGTTCGCCCAGTTCGCCATTGGCCTCGGCGGCGGCTTTCTTGAGAATGCCCAGGGCCCGGATCACCGGCCTGCCCCAGCGGAAGCGGTCGACGCCGATGGGGAAATTGCCGATGGAGCGCTGGGTCTGCGCACCCCAGAGCCGGTCGGCCGGCACATCGACCGGGCCCATGGCGTCCTTTTCCGTCCGGGTGTTCGTGTGTTCACCGCTCATGACACTCTCCACTCACTTCGCTTCCGTGTATCCACGGCGCGCCGCGCCTGCCGGAGCCGCGCAAATCCGGCGCATATATTTCACGCCTGCGCGGAAAGACAACCTGAAAACGCGCAGACATCGGGTAAACCGCCGGCAGATAACTTTGGTTTTATTTTTACCAATTCAAATCAACGCGCGGTTCCGACCGGATTTGCTGGCGCAGACGGCGCCCGGCGCCGCCGTTTCCAGGGGGGCGCATCCTGCCCGCCGTTCACGTCCGTTTCCTGGCGCGCGACGTCGCCTGCGGCCAAAAATGCTCTATGATGCCCCCAACGAAAGCATATCCCGGAGCAAACGCCTTGCAATCCAGCACCTCAAATCGCGAAATCCGCCTGGCCTCCCGCCCGGTCGGCATGCCCACCCCTGACGATTTCGCCCTGGCCGAAACGCCGCTGCGCCAGCCGGCGGAGGGCGAATTGCTGGTGCGCAATTTGTGGATGTCCGTCGATCCCTACATGCGCGGCCAGATGATCGACCAGAAGAGCTATGTGACGCCGTTTCAGGTCGGCGAGGCGCTGTATGGGCGGGCCGTCGGCGTGGTGGTGGAATCGCGTCACAAGGATTTCGCGCCCGGCGATCACGTATTCCACATGCTGGGCTGGCGCGATTACGCCGTGGGGTCGTGGGAAGGCTTCGAGAAGATCGATGTGGAGCAGGCGCCGGCGCAGGCCTATCTCGGCGTGCTCGGCGCGCCGGGCCTCACCGCCTACACCGGGCTGTTCCGCATCGCCGGGCTGAAGGACGGCGACAGCGTCTTCGTGTCCGCCGCCGCCGGCGCGGTCGGTTCGGTGGCCTGCCAGCTGGCGAAGGCGCATGGCTGCCGGGTGGTCGGCTCGGCCGGAAGCGATGAAAAATGCGCGTGGCTGC
The DNA here is from genome assembly GCF_004342915.1 of Camelimonas lactis. GTDB lineage: Bacteria > Pseudomonadota > Alphaproteobacteria > Rhizobiales > Beijerinckiaceae > Camelimonas > Camelimonas lactis. The sequence goes on along the minus strand of NZ_SLWL01000013.1, from coordinate 74,571 downwards.
GTGACGTGGCCGGCGTCGACGCGGTCATCAATTATCGCACCTGCGGCGATCTCAACGCGGCGCTGGCCGCCGCGGCGCCGGATGGCCTCGACGTGTATTTCGACAATGTCGGCGGCGACCACCTCGAAGCCGCCCTCAACCAGATGAAGGTTTTCGGCCGCATCGCCCTGTGCGGCATGATTGGCGGCTACAATGACGTGGCCCCGGCGCCCGGCCCCAGCAATCTGATGCTCGCCATCAGCCGCAGCCTGAAGCTGCAGGGCTTCGTGGTGCGCCATCACATGGACCTGCGTCCCCGCTTCCGCGAGGAAACCGGCGCGCTGATCCGCGCCGGCAAAATGCACGTCCAGGAAACCGTCGAACACGGCCTCGAAAACGCCCCCGCCGCATTCCTGAAGCTGTTCACCGGCGACAACACCGGCAAGATGCTGGTGAAGCTCGACTGACGACGCCGGCAGCGGCAGGACGACCGCCAGGGACGGGCCCATGCCGCCTGGCGGATCGCCTGCATGACGGCGGCGGCCATGTCCCGCCGCCGTCGCGCTTTTCGCGCCACTTTATAATCATTACAAAAGATAAGATTTTACAACAGGTTGACGCCCACCGGCAGAGCAGTCACAACGCCAAAATGCGTGAAATCGCGGCGCTCCGGGCGGTGCGCCGTCTGGCTGTAACCTGATCTGAACCCGATTTGTCCATTCCACCCGACATTGTCTGCCTGGATGATTATGAGCGTCGCGGCCGCGCACGACTGCCGGCGGACATTCAGGCCTATATAGGCGGCGGCGCGGCGGATGGCGTCACCCTGCGCGACAACCGGGAAGCCTTCGCCCGCCTGCGACTGCTGCCGCGCGCCCTGGCGGATCTGCGCGGCGCCAGCGCCGCCGCCAGCCTGTTCGGCCTGAGGCTGGAGGCGCCGGTGATCGCCGCGCCCATGGCCTGGCAGAAGCTGGCCCACCCGGAAGGCGAATTCGCCATGGCCACGGGCGCCGCCGCCGCCGGCGCCGGCTGCATCGCCAGCTGCCAGGCCAGCGTCGACATGACGGAGCTGGCCCGCCATTCCCCGGCTCCCCTGTGGTTCCAGCTTTACCCGCAACCCCGGCGCGAGGACACGCTTGCCCTTGTCCGGCGGGCGGAAGACGCCGGCTATCGCGCCCTTGTCGTGACGGTGGATGCGCCGGTGAACGGCGTGCGCGACGCCGAGCAGCGCTGCGGTTTCCGCCTGCCGGCGCATGTCCGGTCAGTCAACCTCGACGGCTTTGCCCAGGCGACGGCGACGCGGGCGCAGCCGGCGCGCAGCCCGGTGTTTCGCGGCCTCATCGACGCCGCGCCCGGCTGGGACGACATCGCCTGGCTGCGGGCGCAGACGCGGCTGCCGCTGCTGCTCAAGGGCGTCGTGCATCCCGACGACGCCGACCGGTCCATCGCCCTGGGCGCCGACGGCCTCATCGTGTCCAACCATGGCGGGCGCGTGCTCGACGGCATGCCGGCGGCCATCGACCTGTTGCCGGCGGTGGCGCGCCGCGTCGACGGCCGCATCCCGGTGCTGATGGATGGCGGCGTGCGGCGCGGAACCGACGTGCTGAAGGCCCTGGCTCTTGGCGCCCGCGCCGTGCTGGTCGGCCGCCCACTGTACTGGGCCCTGGCCACGGCGGGCGCCGCCGGCGTCGCCCATGCGCTGGCGATGCTGGCCACCGAATTTGAAGCGGCGATGGCGCTGACCGGGCGGCCGACGCTCGCCGCCATCGACGCGACCGTTCTGGCGTTTCCTCCGAGAGCTACTCCTCCAGAAGCCACTTTTCCAGGAGCCACTCCTCAAGGAGCCACGCCGACCTGCCTTCCGGAGGCGCCTGCCGGCCTCCGGACCAAACTGGACCTTGAACCCAGGGAGCACTGACGTGAACACGTCCCGGAACATCTCGCGCAAGGCCTTTTGCGGCCTGCTGTTCGGCCTCGCCGCTTTCGCCGCCGCCCCGCTCGCCGCCGCCCCGGTGACGGTGAAGCACGCCTCCGGCGAAACCACGCTGAAGGACACGCCGAAGAAGATCGTCGTGTTCGATCTGGCCTCGCTCGACAATCTCGACGCCCTCGGCGTCCCGGTGGCTGGCGTTCCGTCCGGCGTCAAGCCGGCCTGGCTGCAGAAATACAACGACGACAAGGTGACGAAGGTTGGCACGCTGTTCGAGCCCAACCTCGAAGCGCTGGGCGCGCTGCAACCGGACCTGATCATCGTGGGCGGCCGTTCGCAGGCCAAATACGCCGAGCTGTCGAAGCTGGCCCCGACCATCGACATGACCATCGACGCAAAGGCGCCGTTCGCCAGCGCCCGCGCGCACATCACGACGCTCGGCAAGACGTTCGGCAAGGAAGACGCGGCGAAGAAGCTCGTCGCCGATCTCGACGCCGGCGTGGCGCAACTGAAGGAAAAGGCGCAGGCGGCTGGCAAGGGCCTGCTGATCCTCACCGTCGCCAACCGCATGAGCGCCTATGGCCCCGGCTCGCGTTTCGGCGTCATTCACGAGGCCTTCGGCGTCACCCCGGCCGTGCCGGACCTGAAGATCGGCACGCACGGCCAGCCGGTGACCTTCGAGTTCATCCAGAAAACCAATCCCGACTGGCTGTTCGTCATCGACCGCGACGCCGCCCTCGGCAAGACCGGCAACGCGCGCAAGATGCTGGACAATGACCTGGTCGGCCAGACCACGGCATGGAAGAAGAACCAGGTGGTCTATCTCGATCCGGCCAACTGGTACCTGGTCGGCGGCGGCGCGACGGCGCTGAAGCAGGACATCGACCAGCTCAACAAGGCGTTCGGCGGCAAATAAGCAAGCACAGGCCAGCGGCGGCGAGGACCGGCGGCGTGAAGGCGTTTCAGGCGCCAAAAAGGCCCGGACGCGGAGCCGCTGCCGGAGCAAAACGCCCCCAACCAGCATGGTCGGAGTTGTTCCGGCCATCCACGCAGCCCACCCACCCGGAAGAAGCCGGACCCTGTCTCACGTCAGAAAACGTGGCGCGGGACAAGCCCGGGCATGACGCCGGAGAAGGAGGCGCGGAGGCGGGAATGGACCAGACCAGCAACATGTCATCCGCGTCGGGCAGGCGGCCCTTCCCGATGTCTCGCCCTTCATCCCGCCTGGCGCCAGGCCACAAGCGGCGTTGCCCAGCGCCATGACCAGGACCGCGGCGGCCGTGGCCGTTTTTCTTCTTCTGGCAGTCGCCAGCCTGTTCGCCGGCGTCAGCGACCTGACGCCCGGCGCCGTGCTGGCCGGCGATCCGGCGGCGATCAACCTGCTGCTGACCAGCCGGGCGCCGCGCACCATCGCGGTCGTGCTGGCCGGCGGCTCGGTGGCCATCGCCGGCCTCATCATGCAGATGCTGGCGCGCAACCGCTTCGCCGAACCCTCCACCTCCGGCACGGTGGACGCGGCCAGCCTTGGCATGCTGTGCGCCACACTGCTGCTGCCGGACATGCCGGTGATCGTGAAGATGATGGTGGCGGCGGCGTTCGCCCTGGCCGGCGCCGGGCTGTTCATGGGCGTGCTGGCGCGGATTCCCCTGTCGTCGCCGCTGGTGACGCCGCTGGTCGGCCTGATGCTTGGCAATGTCATTGGCGCCGCGACCAGCTTCATCGCCTACCGTTACGACCTGCTGCAATCGCTCGCCGCCTGGTCGAACGGCGATTTCTCCACCATCCTGCGCGGCCGTTACGAGCTGCTGTGGGTCGCCTTCGCCCTGGCGGCGCTGGCCTGGTTCACCGCCGACCGGCTGACCGTGGCCGGGCTTGGCCGCGACTTCAGCGTCAATCTGGGGCTGAACTACCGCCGCGTGCTGCTGTTCGGCCTCAGCATCGTCGCCATGGTGACGGCCATGGTGGTGACCACCGTCGGCATGATCCCCTTCCTTGGCCTGGCAGCGCCCAACCTCGCCAGCATGGCGCTCGGCGACAACATGCGGCGCGCCATTCCGCTCACCGCCCTGCTCGGCGCCGGGCTGGCGCTGGCCTGCGACCTGCTCGGGCGGCTGGTCAATTATCCGTTCGAGATCCCGATCGGCACGATGATGGGCGTCATCGGCAGCGTGCTGTTCCTGTATCTCCTGCTGGGGAAGCGCTTCCGTGCCGGCTGATCTGACCGCTTCCCCTGGCTCCGGTCGCAGCGGCGGTCTGATCCTGCTGGCCCTGCTGGTGATTGCATTGTTCGCCTGCACGGCCTTCATGACCGTGGGCGTCACGGGCGGCTGGGCCTTCGTGTTGCAATTGCGGGCGGTCAAGCTGGCGGCGCTGCTGCTGGTCGGCTGCGCCATCGCGCTCGCCACCGTGCTGTTCCAGACCGTGTCCGGCAACCGCATCCTGACGCCGTCGATCATGGGTTTCGACGCGCTCTACATCCTCATCCAGACGTCGGCGGTGTTCGCCATTGGCGCCAGCGGCCTCAATCTCGTCGACAAACGCCTGCTGTTTCTGGGCCAGGCGGCGCTGATGACCGCCTTCGCCGCCCTGCTCTATCGCTGGCTGTTCACCGGGGCCGTGCGCAGCCTGCACCTGCTGCTGCTCGCCGGCGTGGTGCTGGGCATGCTGTTCCGCAGCGTCTCCAACATCCTGCAACGGATGATCGACCCGAACGAGTTCGTGGTGCTGCAGGACCGCTTTTTCGCCAGCTTCAACACGGTCGACACGACGCTGCTCGGGATAGCGGCGGTGATCATCGCCCTCGCCGCCATCGCCATCTGGCGCATGCGGGCGACGCTGGACGTGCTGGGGCTCGGCCGCGACGCCGCCATTGCCCTTGGCGTGCCGTACAAACGCACCACCATGACCGTGCTGTTGCTGGTGGCGGCGCTGACCAGCACGTCGACGGCGCTGGTGGGGCCGGTGGCGTTCTTCGGCCTGCTGGTGGCCAATATGGCCTACGCGCTGATCCCGTCGCACCGCCACGCGCTGACGCTGCCGGCGGCGGCGCTGATCGCCGTCATCTGCCTGGTGGGCGGCCAGACCGTTCTGGAACGGGTTTTCGCCTTCAACACCGCCCTGGCGATCATCGTCGAGTTTCTGGGCGGCATCGTATTCCTGTTCATGCTGGTGCGGGGAGCTGTCAGGTGATCGAGATCCGCGACGTCCGGAAGTCCTACGGAGACGCCACCGTGGTGCAGGGGGTCAACCTGACCCTGCCGCGCGGCGGCGTCACCGCCATCATCGGCCCCAATGGCGCCGGCAAGTCCACCCTGCTGACCATGATCGGCCGGCTGCTGCCGATGACCAGCGGCCAGATTCTGGTCGACGGCATGGACGTGACCCACGCCGCCAGCAACGCGCTGGCGAGGCGCCTGTCCATCCTGCGCCAGGACAATCACATCGCCGCCAGGCTGACGGTGCGTGATCTGGTGGCTTTCGGCCGTTATCCCCATTCGCACGGACGGCTGACCCGGGAGGATGGCGTTCACGTCGCCCGCGCCCTGGAGTTCCTCGGCCTGACCCATCTGGCCAACCGCTTTCTCGACGAGCTGTCCGGCGGCCAGCGCCAGCGCGCCCACGTGGCCATGGTGGTCTGCCAGGACACCGATTACATCCTGCTCGACGAGCCACTGAACAATCTCGACATGAAACACGCTGTCGGCATGATGCAGCTGATGCGGCGCATGGCCGACGATCTCGGCAAGACCATCGTGGTGGTGCTGCACGACATCAATTTCGCCTCATGCTACGCCGACCATATCGTCGCCATGCGCGATGGCCGGGTGATCCGCAAAGGCGCGCCGGCGGCAATCATGACCGCCGACGCCATGCGGGCGATCTATGACATCGACATGCACATCGAGGAGATCGGCGGCGACCGGATCGGCGTGTTCTACCGGCAGCCCGCGAGAGACTGAGCGGCGCTACGCCTCCGCCCGCTCCAGCGCCTGGCGGCCCAGAGCGGCGAGGCGCGGATCGGCGTGACCGGCCAGCGCCGCGCCCAGCGTCCGCCAGAAATCAGGAAAACCAACGGCGATCGCCCGGGCGAACCATGGCAACGCCGCCGTCGTATCGCCGGCATCGACCAGTAGCCGGCCAAGATTGAAGGCACCCCAGCAATCGCCGCCCTCGGCCGCCGCCTGATAGAGCGCGCGGGCGGCGGCAGGGTCCGGCGCGGCGAAGCGGCCGTCTTCCTGGAACAACCCCAGCATGTTCAGCGCCTTGGCGTTGCCGCGCCGCGCCGATTCCGTGTAGAGATCGAACGCCGCGGCGTCGTCACGGGGAACGCCAACACCGCGCATGTGCAGGTCGCCAAGGTTGAACATGGCCCAGGCGTCGCCCATGGCTGCGGCGCGGCGATACCAGTCCGCCGCCTGGGCCGGGCTGGCGGCGACGCCCCAACCGTGCTCGAGACAACGCCCCACCATGTTCAGGGCGCGGGCGTCGCCGCCGCGCGCCGCGGCGCGGAACCATTCCAGCGCCGCCGCCGCTTCGCCGCGATCCAGCGCCGTCTGGCCGAGCGCCAGTTGCACCTCGACGGTCTTTTCCGTCCGGTCGGCGCGCCGCCGCGCTTCGTCGGACGGCAACGGCGCGCCCTTTTTAGGCGACGTATTTTCTTCGCACACCGGAGAAGCCGCTTTCCGTCACAGGTCGGCCCAGCGCCGCAGCAGGTTGTGGTAGTGGTTGACGAGGCCCAGCACCACCTGGCTGTCGTCGCCCAGTTGCTGGCGCGCGCCCATCACCGCCAGGTCCAGGTCATAGAGCATGGCCCGTTCGGTATCGTCGCGCACCATGGACTGGGCCCAGAAGAACGAGGCCCAGCGGCTGCCGCGCGTCACCGGCATCACCCGGTGCAGGCTGGAAGCGGGGTAGACCACCATGTGCCCGGCCGGCAGCTTCACCGAATGGGTTCCGAAGGTGTCCTCGACCACCAGTTCGCCACCGTCATAGTCGCCGGGATCGGACAGGAAGATGGTGGTGGAGACGTCGGCGCGCAGGCGCGAGCCGTCCGGCAGCATGCGGATGGAATTGTCGACATGGGCGCCGAAGGTCATGCCGACGTCATAGCGGTTGAACATGGGCGGCAGCACCCGCAGCGGCAGGGCGGCGGCGGTGTAGGAGGCGTTGCGGGCCAGCGCCCGCAGCACCAGATCGCCAAGCTGAAGCGCCTCGGGACTGTCGACGGGGATTTGCAGATTGTTCTTGGCGCGGGCCGCCTGGTCGCCGGCCGTGACGCGGCCGTCCACCCATTGGGACTGCTCCAGCGTCTGGCGGCAGCGCCGCACTTCCTCCGGCGTCAGCACGTCGGGAACCTGAACCAGCATGTCGAACCCTCCCGGCGCGCCGGTTTTGCACGCCGCTGCAAAAGAAACGCCCGGACCTTGCGGCCCGGGCGCGGATGTGTCGGGCCGGCGCGCTGGCGCGTTTCCCGGCAGAGCGGATACCGCTTCGCTGGAGGAAACGCGTCCATCCAGGCCGTTGGAGCAAAATCCGCTTCAGTGTGAACGGATTTTGCTCTGGCCCCGCCATGGTCAGAACGAGTTGAACGTCGCGGCCACGTTGAGCAGAACCGTGCGGCCGGAGGTCGGAACGGCGCGCGAGGCGTTGAACACCGAGGCGTAGTTACGGTGATCCGTCAGGTTATAGGCATTCACCGAGACGCGGAAGTTCTCGTACTTCCAGGCCACCATGGCGTCGAGCGAGAAGGTTTCGGGCATCCGGCCCAGATTGGCGGCGTCGCCCCAATAGGCCGAGGCGTACTGCATGCCGCCGCCCAGGGTGATGACGCCCGGCAGCTTCGTCACTTCGGTGGTCAGGTCATAGCTGGTCCACAGGGTGAAGTTGTTGTGCGGAACCGATGGCGCGAGGTTGCCGGCGGTGCCCGTCCTGGTGCGGGTCACCTTGCCGTCGAGATAGGCGTAGGCGGCGGTCACCGTCCAGTTGTCGGTCAGCTTGCCGCTGGCGCCGAGCTCAAAGCCGCGGATGCGACGGCCTTCGCCATTCTCGCTGAAGCCCGAGATGATCTCGCCGGTCGACGGGTCGACGGAGAAGGAGTTCTTCTTGTCGATGTTGAAGGCGGCGGCGGTCAGGCCCAGCTTGCCGTCGAGCAGGTCAATCTTGGCGCCAACCTCGAAGGTGTCAGAACGCTCCGGCTGCAGGTTGTTGGTTCCGGGCACTTCCGTCGCCACGCCGCCGACGGCCACGGCGATGTCAGCGCCGACCGGGCGGTAGGAGCGCGAGAACGAGGCGTAGAACGTGGTGTTCTTGAAGGGTTCCCAGATGGCGGCGATCGACGGGCTGGTCTTGTAGTTGTCCTGCGCGCCGCCGAAGGTGTACGGGCGGTTGTGGAACTCCGAGCGGAAATAATCCCAGCGCACGGCGCCCTGCACCGAGAAGGTGTCGGTCAGCCAGACGCGGTCGCTGGCGAACAGGCCAACGTTGCTGGAGTTAGCGTAGCGGCTGGTGGCGCCATAGGTTGCGTAGGCGCCCGGATAGGCGAAGCGCGGACCAATGATCATCTGGTCGTTGATGCGCCCGGTCCACGAGCCCATGTCACGCTCGTCGTTCTGATGGTTGGCGTCGACGCCGACGATCAGCTTGTGGCGGAAGCCAAGCAGGTTGACGTCAGCTTTCGCGGTCAGCACGTCCTGGACCGCCCAGCCGTTCTGACGGTAGGTCATGCCGCCGCCGGCGCCATACGGCAGGAGATAGTTCCTGCCGGAGAGGATGGCCGAGGCGCAGGCGCCTGAGCAGGGTCCGGGCGTCGAGATCGAGAAGTCGCGGTCAAAGAACGTGGCGCGCGCGTCGTTGCTGATGGTCAGCCAGTCATTGACCTTGTGCGAGAAGCTCGCGGTGACGGCATGAATGTCGCCGTCATCGCGATCGGTGCTGCGCACATAGGACTGGCTGCGGCTGACGCCGGCAATGCCGTACTCGGTGAGCGGACGGAACAGGCCGTCGCGGCCCTGCAGCATGGGCACGCCCTGGTCAGGCACATTGTCGTTATGCTGGTAGCGGTAGTTGAGGCGGAACTGGGTGTCGGTTCCAAGGCCGGTGGCGAAATCAAGCGCGAAGCCGGTGCGGCGCTGCTTGACGTGATCGCGGTCAGCCACGTCCTGGTGGTGATAGACGCCGTTCAGCCGGATGGCGGTGGTGTCGTTGATCTTGTAGTTGCCGTCGACCTGGGTGCGCGACACCAGACCCGAGCCGATGCCCTGCTCAACCGTGAAGAAGTTGCTGAGCTTCGCCTTCTTGCTGGTCTGGTTGATGACGCCGCCCTGGCTGCCAATGCCGAACGCTTCGCCGGAAGGCCCCTTGATAACCTGGACGCTCTCGGTGTCGAAGGAATCACGGACATAGGCGCCAAAGTCGCGCAGGCCGTCCACATAGATGTCGCCCTTGGCCGAAAGGCCGCGGATACGGAACTGGTCGCCAACCTGGCCGCCGTTGCCCTCGCCGCTCGACAGGGTGATGCCGGGCACGTTCTTCAGCGCCTGCTCCAGGGTGGTGACCTGCTGCTGCTGCATCAGCTGCTGCGTCACCACGTTCACCGTCTTCGGCGTCTCACGCACGGTCGCCGGCAGGCGGGCGATGCCCGTGGTGGCCTCGTTGGTGTTGCCGCTGCCCTGGCCCGCGCCGGTGACGGTGATGGTGTCGAGCGCGATATTGCCGGCGGCGTCGCCGGCCGGGGCGTTGCTGGCGGCGGGTTGCGCCGAGGCGCCGGTCGACAGGCCGGAAACCGAGGCGACAAACCCCGTCGTCAGCGCCAGGCCAGACATCAATGGCCGCAGTGATGTGGAGGCGCGCTCCGGCGTCATGTCGATGCTCCCAAAATGGAAATGTGCAAATGCGAATACGTGCGACGAGCGGCGGGGCGCTCGCCCGCCAGGCCCCTGGAACCTGTGAAAACGTCGGGTGGGTCGGCCCGCCGCATTCCCTGACAGGCTCTTAGTCAAAGGTCGCAAAGACTGGCAAACGCTATCTTTGAGAACAATTCCAGAGAACAACGCCGGAATTGATCCCAACCCGAAGGCTGTCTGGAAATGACGCGTCCGCCCGGCGCCCACATCCAGTGCATAATCGCTCCAGACTGCGGCTTAACCGCCAGCGGTTCAGGGTGTTACCCTGGACGGATGCCGGACGTCTTGCGGCGGGATAGCCTGAACGCGCGTGGATTTGTGTCAAAATCGCAACAATGGCCGGATTTTGACGAATTTGCGACGCCCGCGCGCGCCGGTTTTCCAGGACCGGCGGCCGGGGACCGCCCCGTCCGGCGCCGTAACGTAAGGCAGCGCCGGCCCTGTATCGCCGGCGCGCTTCGCGGCCGTTCCATGGTCGCCCCATGTTCATGGCTGTCGCAACGGGGCGGCCGCCGGCTATGGTCGAAGCGTTCGCCGGACAGCCGGCAACCTGAAGGCGCCCGGTTGAGCAGATCCGGAGGCAGGCCAGGATCGCATGGCATGACAGCATCACCCACGGATACGGATTCCACCGGCGCCCCTTCAGGGGGCATCACCGTACTTCTCGTTGAGGATGACGCGCCCACCCGCGGGCGGCTGCGCGACGCGCTGGCCAGCGAACCAGGTTTCACGATCCGCGAGGCGGGAACCGTGGCGGAGGCGCGGGCGGCGCTCGACCAGACCGCTCCCGATGTATTGCTCACCGACCTGCAACTGCCGGACGGTCATGGCGTCGACCTGATCCGTGAAACCCGCGCGCGTTTTCCCCGGGCCGAAGTCATGGTGATCTCGATTCTGGGCGACGAAGAGAGCGTCATCGCCGCCATCAGCGTCGGCGCCACGGGCTATCTGCTGAAAGACGCGTTTCCGACCGACATCGCCGCCACGGTTCGTGACCTGGTGGCGGGACATTCGCCCATTTCCGCTTCCATCGCCCGCTTCATCGTGCGCCGGGCGCAGCGGGAGCCGGACGCCGCGGCGCGGCCGCAACTGAACACCGCCCGGCTGACGCCGCGGGAGATTGACATCCTGTGGGGCATCGCCAAAGGCTTCAGCTACGCCGATATCGCCGCGCACCTGGGGCTGTCGCGCCAGACCGTGCCGGGGCATATCAAGAGCATTTACCGCAAGCTCGAAGTCAACACCCGGGGCGAAGCCGTGTTTGAAGCCGTGCAGCAGGGGCTGATCAAACTTTGAGCGCAGGGGCGCAGCCCGCCGGCGCGGGCGCGACGCCGCTTTCCGCCCGCTGGTCGCGGCGCCGTTTCGCGCTGCTGCACCTGTCGCTCCAGGCGGTGGTTGTCGGCCTGTGCCTGCTCGTCACCAGCTTCCCCCTGCCCGCCCCCGACAGCCGTTACGCCGTGCGCGAGGCGACGGTGGCCGGCCCGGACGGGCCGACGCCGGTACGGCTGCCCGCAACATTTCCTGGATCAACGCCGCGGCGCATCAATCTGGCCCTCAGCTTCACCGCCCCGGACAAGCTCACGGAAGAATGGTCCGTGCTGACGCCGCGCTTCACCAACGCGGCCCAGGTCCTGGTCAATGGCGTGGCGGTGCTCGATACGCGGCGCAAGGCCAGCAACAACCGGCCGGATCGCAACGCCGCCGACATGGCGGTGATTCCCACCCAACTGCTGCGTCCCGGGGTCAATGAACTGAGCGTGCGCCTGTATGTCTGGGGGCCGCTGAGCGGCTTCCTCGACACATTGTATGTGGGGCCGGACAGCGTCCTGCGCGACGCCTGGGACTGGCGCATCCTGCTGTTCAGCACCCTGCCGGTGGTTTTCTCGTCCTGGCAGGTGATCCTTGCCCTGGTGCTCGGCATCATGTGGTTCAAGCGCCGCCAGGAAACCGCATATGGCGTGCTCGCGGCGGCGATGGCGCTGGGCGCGCTGCACACCTTCCTCATTCCGCCGGAACAGCCATCCTGGCTCGCCGGCATACGCGCCGCCGCCATTGGCTCCGCGCCGCTGGAAAGCGGCCTGGTGCTGCTCTTCTGCATGCTGTTCCTGGGCCGGCGGCTGACGCCGCTGTTCGCGGCCCTGACCCTGGGGCCGGGCGTCGTCATCGCCCTGGCCGGGCTGATCGGCGGGCCGGAGATGGTGCGCCAGGCCTTCATCTGGCCTGGGCTGCCCGCCATCGCCCTTTGCCTCGGGGGCGTCGCGTGGCTGACCCATGGCGCGGCCCTGTCGCGACGCGACCTGGTCAGCGTGCTGCTCGCCAGCGCCGCCACCGTGCTGGTGACCTGTCTGATCCGCGACGTGCTGACCATCGCCGGCGCCCTGCCCCACCAGCGTATTTTCGTCACCCGCATGGCCTACGCCGCGGTGATGACTGTGATCGGCGCCTGCCTGACCTGGCGCTTCGCCAGCGCCCTGAACGAAGTTGACAGCTTCGCCGGGCGGCTGGTGACCCAGGTGCGCGAGGCGGAGGACAAGTTGCGCGCCAGTTTCGCACGTGAAGAACAGCGCAAGCACGCCGCCGCCCTCGCCAGTGAGCGGGCGCGGTTGACCCGCGATCTGCACGACGGACTGGGCGGACAACTGGTCAGCATCGTCGCGCTGGCCGAACGCAGCGGCGCGCACGGCGCGCAGATCGGCGAGGCCGCCCGCAGCGCCCTGCGCGACCTGCGCCTGGTGATCGACGCCATGGATGATATCGACGGCGACCTGATGCTGGCGCTGGGCGCCTGGCGGGAGCGCACCGCCGCCCGCCTGCGCCCGCACGACATCCGTCTCGACTGGCGGCCGCTGTCCCCCGCCGGGCTGCCCGTGCATCAGGAGCTGCGCCCATGGCACGTCATCCAGTTGCTGCGGCTGCTCGACGAGGCGGTGACCAACACGGTGAAGCACGCGAACGCCCGCTGCATCACGGTGAGCTTCGGATCATTCACCAACGACGACGGCGCCGCGCGCGGCCGCATCATCATCGCCGATGATGGTCACGGCTTTTCTGGCCGGGCAACGCCGCAGGGCCGGGGCCTCGACAACATGCGGCGACGCGCCGGGCGCTGCGGCGTCAGCCTCAGCCTCGACAGCGGACCCGACGGGGTCCGCATCACCCTGGACCTGCCGGCGCGTTTCCCCGAAACGGAAATCCCCGCCTGAAACCAAGCGCGTCAGAACCGGCCGACGCGATCGACCGGGCCGCCGCGATTGGTGGGCGTTCCGGCCGGCGCCCTGTAAGCGGGGCCGACCCGCCGGGGCGCGACGACACGGGCCGGCGGAGCCACGACACGAGCCGGCGGAGCCACAACGCGAACCGGCGGAGCCACAACAACCGGGCGCGGCGCGACCACCACGGGCGCCGGCCGCGCGACGCATCCCCTGGGCGCGCCCACGGTCTTGCAGTAGACCACGGCGGCGGCCGGCGTGGCGGCGAAAACACTGACGCCCAGCAACGCCGCGCCCATGGCCCGCAGATAATGTCCCAGGTTCATGCTGTCCTCTCCGATTTCGTGCGGATGCGTGTCGTCAAGCCGGCGCGCGGCCAGCAACCGCGTCCGGCAACCTGCGCGTGCAGCGACACAACGCCTCCCCGGACAGGAGCATCTGAAAGCCGGCGGGCATATCCCATGAAGATGGGCCCTTCCCCAATCGGTCCCATGAACATGGCATAGGCCCGCCCCCGGCTTTCCCGCAGTTTCGCGGCGTTGGGAGGCGTCGCACAGGCGCGGTCAGGGCGTCTGGCGGTTTGACCGCCCTGCGTCACGGTAATCCGGACGCGGCGCCGGGCGCCGCCGCCCGATGGCGCAGCGTCAGCGCCGGCGATGGCGCGACACACATCGGGAACGTACAGATGAAAAAGGCTCTTTTCCTCGCCATCGTCCTCGCCGCCGCCAGCGGCGGCGGCGCCCTCGCGGAAGACGCCCGCACCGCGTGCCGCGCCGATGCGCAGAAACTCTGCGCCTCGGCCATCGGCAATCGCGAACAGGTCGCAGCCTGCCTGAAGACCAACAAGGACAAGCTCAGCGACGGCTGCAAGCAGGCGCTCGCCGCGCGTTGACGCGCCGGTAAAGCTGGCCAGCGCCGCCCGGCCGCCAATCAGGCCGCCGGGCGGCCCGCTGGCGCACCCCCGTACACCCTGGTTCAGCGCGGCGCCGACGGGGCCGACGAGAACCTGGACAAGGCGGTGGCCCATCCGGACGAAGCCGCGCGCTACGCTCCTTCTTGCGCTTCGCCAGACGGCGTTGATCCGCGCGAAATCTTCCCCGGAACAGGATATGCCAGCCCTCCGTTACCTGACGCTCGTCACGGCCACCTATCTCGCGGCCCTGCTTGGCGGCTGCGCCGGACCTCGCCAGGGATTGCTGCAACCGGTTGACGCCGCGCGGGCCATGCCGGTCCAGCGCGTCGTGCTCGCGGCGACCACCCGGGCGCCGGCGGAACAGCCCGGCTATCTGTTTTCCGGCGAACGGGGCCGTGAGGTGAGTTACGCGCGGCTGGCGTTTTCCATGCCGCCGGGCCGCCAGCCCGGGGCGTTGCCGGTTGACGCCGGACACCCCGACCCGCAGCGCCATATCGTGCTGGCGTCGGTTGCACGGCTCGACGGGGCCGGATTCGCCCGCGCCTTGCGAACGACAGGCGCCGGGGCGCCGCCGCGCAAGGCGCTGATATTCGTTCACGGCTATAACACCGCGTTCGACGCCGCGGCGGTGCGGTTCGCCCAGATCGTCGACGACACCCACTTCGACGGCGTGGCCGTGTTGTTCAGCTGGCCGTCGCGCGGCGGCGTCACCGATTATGCCTACGACCGCGCCTCGGCCGATTTCAGCCGCGACGCGCTGGAGGCGCTGCTGAAGCAGCTGGCGCGCGATCCGGCGATCAGCGGGGTCGACATCTTCGCCCACTCCATGGGCAACTGGGTGACGATGGAAGCCTTGCGGCAGCTGGCGACAGCCAACGACCGGCGCGCGCTCGGCCAGATCCAGAAAGTGGTGCTGGCGGCTCCGGACGTCGACATGGACGTTTTCCGGCGGCAGGCCACGCGCATCGGCGCCCTTGCAGCGCACATGACGGTTTACGTCTCGCACGACGACTACGCGCTGCGCGCCTCGCGACGGCTGGCCGGCGGCAAGCTGCGCGCCGGCGAGAACACCGACCTCGAACAGTTTCACCGGCTTGGCATGCAGGCGCATGACCTCAGCGCCGTGGAGGGCGGCGTCGGCCGCAATCACGGCAAGGCGTTCAGCGACGCCGCGACCCTCGCCGGCATCGGCAGGGCCCTGTCCGGCGGCCAGGAGCAGCGTCGCCAGGGACAATTGCTGACCGGGGGCCTGAAAACGCTGGGCCATTCCGTGACCGCAATCGGCGCAGCCCTGCTGCCGGAGACAGCGCCATGAGGCGGGCCAACGTCATACACGGGTCGCGCGCCTGTGCAATTTGCCGCGAGTAAAATTGCCTGACCGGCAAGAACATGTTCTGAATATCCGAAATGAGGCGAAAGCGGGGGGCACATGTCCGGATTGCGGCGCCATCATCCGCCAAAGGGAGGCGTACGTTGAAGATGACCTGGAAAGTACGCCCGATTGCATTACTGGCCTTTGCGGCCATTGCCGGACTGCTCGCGGGTTGCAACGAGCCCAAACCCAAGGCGCCGCCGCCTCCCGTGGTTTTCACCGCAAAACCGGTCAGCCAGACGGTGACCCAATATATTCCGGCGACGGGCCAGGCGTTCGCCATCCAGCAGGTGAATCTCGTCGCCCGCGTTCAGGGCTATCTCACCAGCATCAATTACGTTGACGGCGCGGCCGTGAAGAAGGGCCAGCTGCTGTTCGTGATCGAGCAGCCGCCCTACCAGATCAGCCTGGAGCTGGCCCAGGCGGCGCTGGCCCAACAACAGGCGCAACTGAAAAACGCCCAGATCGAACTGCAGCGGCAACAACAGCTTTACGCCAAGCAGGCGGCCTCCCAGGCGGCCCGCGACGATGCGGAAACCAAACGCGACGCCGCCCAGGCCGCCGTCGAACAGGCGGCCGCCCAGGTGAAGCAGGCGCAACTGAACCTGTCCTATACCGAGGTGCGGGCGCCGTTCGACGGCATTGTCACCAACCACCAGGTCGACGTTGGCGCCATGGTCGGCGTCGGCGGCCCCACCACCCTGGCGACCATCGTGCAGAGCGCGCCGCTGTATGTGCAGTTTTCCCTCGACGAACAGCTGGTGCAACACATCCGCGACGTCATGCGCGAACGGGGCATGACCCGCGGCAAAACCGACGGCGCCGCCGTGGAGATGGGACTGGCGGTCGGCAAGGATTTCCCTTACCGGGCGAAAATCGATTACGTGTCGCCGTCCATTGATCCGAACACCGGCACGCTGCTGGTGCGCGCGCTCGCGCCCAACAGCCAGGGCGCCATCCTGCCCGGCAATTTCCTCCGTATCCGCATCCCCCTGCCAGATCCGAAGAAAGGGCTGCTGGTGCCGGACAGCGCTTTGGGCGCCAGCCAGGGCGGCCGCTACGTCCTGCTGGTCAATGACAAGGGGCTGGTGGAGGAGCGGCATGTGGAGGTCGGCCAGGTCACCGACAGCGGCCTGCGCGTCATCCTCTCCGGCCTGACGGGCGATGAGCAGGTGATCGTTGGCCAGGCGCAGGGCGCCGTGCCAGGCGCGCGCGTGCAGGCCGAGCCAGCGCCCGCCGCGAAAGCCGGGGCGCCAGGGGCGGCCGCCGGCAACCCCGCCGGCGCCGGCCCCGCCAGCGCCAGTCCGCCTGGTGAACCGGCTGACGGGAAAGCGGCGCGCTGATGACGAAATTCTTCATCGAGCGGCCAATTCTGGCCAATGTGATCGCCATCCTGATCGTCCTGCTGGGCGCCGTGGCGGTCTTCAACCTGCCGGTGGCGCAGTACCCGAACGTGGTGCCGCCAACGGTGCAGGTAACGGCGCGTTACCCTGGCGCAAGCGCATCGGTGATCGCGCAGGAGGTGGCGCTGCCCATCGAGCAGCAGGTCAATGGCGTCGAGGGCATGATTTACATGTCCTCCACCAGCACCAGTGACGGCAACTACACGCTCACCGTCAGCTTCGCCATTGGCGCGGACCCGGACAAAAGCCAGATCCTGGTGCAGAACCGGGTTTCCACCGCGCTGGCGCAATTGCCGGTCGTGGTGCAGAACCAGGGCGTGCAGACCAACAAGCGGTCGACCTCGATCCTCCAGATCATCGCGCTGACCTCGACGGACAAGCGCCAGGACAGCCTGTTCCTGTCGAACTACGCCACGATCAATCTGGTGGACGAACTGTCGCGCCTGCCGGGCGTCGGTTCGGTCAGCGTGTTCGGCGCCGGGCAGTACGCCATGCGCATCTGGCTTGATCCGCAGAAAATGCAGGCGCGGGGCCTCGCCCCCGCCGATATCTCCAACGCCATCAACGCCCAGAACCTGCCGATCGCCTCCGGCCAGCTTGGCGCGCCGCCCACCGTTGGCGGCAACGCCTTCCAGTACACCCTGCTGGCCCAGGGCCGGCTTGCGGAGGTCAGCCAGTACGAGAACATCATCATCAAGGCCGACAACGCCGATGGCGGCCAGGTGACGCGACTGCGCGACGTGGCCCGGGTGGACCTGGGCGCCCAGACCTACAGCCAGGACTTCCGGCTGAACGGGCAGCCGGCGGCGGGCGTGGCGATCTTCCAGCTGCCGGAGGCCAACGCCCTCGACGTCGCCGGACGCGTGGAAGCGCGGATGAAGACGCTGGCGAAGGACTTCCCGCCCGGCGTGGCGTGGACCACGCCCTTCAACACCACGCTGTTCGTGAAGGCGTCGGTCAGCGACGTCTACCACACGCTGGTGGAGGCGGCCGTGCTGGTGCTGTTGGTGATCCTGATCTTCCTGCAGGACTGGCGCGCCACTTTGGTGCCGGCCACCACCGTGCCCGTCACCATCATCGGCGCCTTCGCCGCCATGGCGGCGCTCGGCTTCACCATCAACATGTCGACGCTGCTGGCGGTGGTGCTGGCCATCGGCATCGTGGTCGACGACGCCATCGTCGTCGTCGAGAGCGTGACCAAGCACATGGAGCGGGGCCTCACGGCCCATGACGCCACCATCCAGGCCATGAAGGAGCTGACGGGCCCCATCCTCGGCATCACCCTGGTGCTGATGGCGGTGTTCCTGCCGGCGGCGTTCCTCCCCGGGCTCAGCGGCCAGATGTATCGCCAGTTCGCCCTTGTCATCGCCGCGACGGCGCTCATCAGCGCCATCAACGCCATGACCCTGAAGCCGACGCAGAGCGCCCTGTGGCTGCGCCCGCCCAAGCCCGTGCAGGATCGCAACGTGATCTTCCGGGTGTTCGAGCACGGTTACATGGCGTGCGAAAACGCCTATGTGCGGATGATGGCGCGGCTGGTGAAGCACTACCGCGTCGTCTTCGCGCTGACGGTGATCCTCGTCGGCCTTTCCGGCTACGCGCTGAGCCGTGTCCCGACCTCATTCCTGCCGGTCGAGGACCAGGGCTACTTCATCGCATCGGTGCAACTGCCCGACGGCGCCTCACTCGAACGCACCCGCAAGTCCCTGTCCGAACTGTCGGAGCGGTTCAGCAAGGTTCCGGGCGTCGTCAATGTCGTCGCCATCGCCGGCCTTTCGGCCATGAACGACAGCGCCAGCCTGGCGAATGCCGGCGTGCTCTACGTCATGCTGACGGACTGGAGCAAACGCGGCCCGGGAGAGGGCCTGCTCGGCATGTACGAAACCCTGTCAAAGACGGCGAAGGCGTTGCCGGACGGCGTCGCCACCGTGCTGCCGCCGCCGCCGATCCAGGGCATCGGCAACGCCTCCGGCTTCACCATGAAGGTGGAGCTGCGCAATGGGGAGTTCGACTACCAGAAGTTGCAGCGCATCGCCGATGCGATCACCCGGCAGGCCACAGCGTCGGGCAACTTCATGTCCGCCGTCAACACCTTCAGCGCCCAGGCGCCGCAGGTTCTGGTCAACCTCGACCGGACGCGCACCGAAATCATCGGCGTGCCGTTCAACGCGGCGGCCAACACGCTGGGCTCCTACATCGGCTCGTCCTACGTCGGGCAGTTCCTGAAGTTCGGCCGGGTGTTCCAGATCTACATCCAGGCCGACGCGCCATGGCGCATGAACGCGGACGCCATCGGCTCCCTGAAGGTGCGCAGCAACACCGGCCAGATGGTGCCGCTGGGCGCCATCTCCGACATCGACACCAGCATCGGCCCCTCGCTGATCAGCCTGTACAACATGTATCCGGCGGCGACGGTGGTCGGCGCGCCGGTGATGCACGTCAGCTCCGGCCAGGCGATGGCGCAGCTTGAAAACATCGCCGCGCAGGTGCTGCCGCCAGGAACCGGCTTTGACTGGAGCGCCCTCTCCTTCCAGGAGGCGGTGGCAGGCGGGCAGATTTACCTGGTCTATGCGCTGAGCCTGCTGCTGGTTTACCTGGTTCTGGCCGGCCAGTATGAGAGCTGGCTGGCGCCGCTGGCCATCATGCTGTCGGTGCCGCTGGCCCTGCTGGGGACGGCGGCCGGCCTGCTGGCCATCGGCATTCCCAGCAATCTCTACACCCAGATCGGCATGATCCTGCTGATCGCGCTCTCCGCCAAGAACGCCATCCTGATCGTCGGCTTCGCCCGCGACCTGCACCTGCAGGAAGGGCGGGGAGTGGCTGAGGCGGCGGTCGAGGCGGCGCGCCTGCGTCTGCGTCCGATCATCATGACGTCGCTGGCGTTCGGGCTTGGCCTGGCGCCGCTGGTGCTGGCGGACAGCGCCGGCGCCAACGCGCAGAAATCCATCGGCTTCGCCACGCTTACCGGCATGGTGGGATCGACGCTGCTGACCGTCACCGTCGTGCCGTCGGTGTTCATGGCGCTGCAGTATCTGGAAAACCGCAGGAAGCAGAAGAAACAGGCCGCGCCGGCCGTCGCCAGTCCCGGACCGGCGGAAACGTAAGGGAAAGCCGCCGGATCAGGACGCCGGGTTTTGGCCTTGCCGCCGGACCCGGACCAGGCGGCAGCCCCAAGCCGGCGGCAGCTCAAGGCAAGCGGGAGCCCAGGGCCGGCGGGAGCCTGAAGCTGGCGGGAGCCTGAGGCCGGGCCTAACGGATCGGCGCCCGCCCCCCGGCAAGACACGCGGGACGCGAAGCCCCGCGGTTTCGCGTCCGGCAACTTTCCCAGGTCAATCTGCCTGGGTCAGCAGACCGGCGATCCACACGGCCATCAATGCAATGACCGCGGTCATGGCGATAACCCCGGATGTCATGGCAGCCTCCCTGAAGCGTTGCTCATGAAATCGAGGTTACCTGGCCCGGCCGGGCCGGCGCTGTGCGGCCTCACACGGCCGGCGACGCCGGCGCGGCGTCTGGCTGGCGCTGGGCCATGCCCTGATGGTAATCCACACCGACCGCATCAAGCGCTTCATGCAGGGTCGAAAATATCCGGTTCGCGCCGAGCGCCGCGGCGACGCCGTGCCGCTCGAGATCCGCGCGCAGGCCGTTACTGACCCGTCCCAGCACGATCTGGACCCCCTGCTGTTGCAGGTCGGCGATCAGGGCGCGGACAACCTGCGCCGCCGAAAAATCAATATTGGTCGTCGCGGAGGCGTCGATCACCAGATCACGCACCGGCGCCGGCGCGCCCGCGACCAGCGCACGCGCCGTATCGGCGAAGCTGTCGGCGTTGGCGTAGAACAGATCCGCCCCGAACCGGCAAACGATCAGCCCCGGCGCCGTCTGCATACCCGCCCGCGCCCGCGCCGGCTCCCAGCGCCCGGACGCGCCCGGCGCCAGAACCGATACGTGCGGCCGGTAGGAATGGCGGACATGGCGGATGAGCGACAGGGCGATGGCGAGCAGGATGCCCTGCTCCACGCCAATGCAGGGCACGGCCACAGCCGTCAGCACCGCCAGGCCGCATTCGCCGGGGCTCTCCGCGTAGATGGCCCGCAGCCCCCTGATGTCGATCATGTTCACGGCGATGGTGAAAACGATGCCGGCGAGCACCGCATGCGGCAGATATTGCAGGGGGCCGGTGAGAAACAGCAGAATGATCGCCACAACCGCCGCGAAAGTGAGTTGCGCCACCTGGCTGCGGGCGCCGTTGCTGTCCGCCATGGCGGTCTGCGTGGGGCTGCCGTTGACGACAAAAGCGCCGGTGATCGCGGCGCCTGCGTTGGCGGCCGCCAGCCCGAGAATATCGGCGTTGATGTCTGAGCGCTCGCCATATCGGACGGCATAAACGCGGCTGGTGGCGGCGCTCTGGGCGAGAATCATCACCACGCACGACCCGGCGACGGGCAGGAGCGCGAGGGTTTCGGACCAGGAAACATCCGGCCATACCAGCGAAGGCAGCCCTCCAGGCACGACGCCGATGACCGCGACGCCATGGCCGGCGAAATCGAACCAGGCGCTGGCGGCGATCAGGCCGGCGACGACGAGCAGCGGAACCGGGAAACGCGGGATCAGCCAGCGCCCCGCCAGAATCGCGCCGACGGCAACCGCCGCCAGCCCAAGCTCAAGCGGCTGGACGTGCCCCAGCCCCGCCGCCAGTTCCTGGAGCTGGCCGAGGGTCCGGCGCGTA
Source organism: Camelimonas lactis (assembly GCF_004342915.1). Lineage (GTDB taxonomy): Bacteria > Pseudomonadota > Alphaproteobacteria > Rhizobiales > Beijerinckiaceae > Camelimonas > Camelimonas lactis. Next base: position 53,135 of record NZ_SLWL01000013.1, on the reverse strand, counting down.
TCGACCTTCAGCCCCAGCATGTCCGGCGCCATCGCCACGCTGACCTGGACGCCGACGCCGGTCAGAAAGCCGACCAGGGTGGTGCGGGAGAGGAAATCAGCGAGAAAGCCGAGGCGGAACAGCCGGGCCGCCAGCAGCAGCACAGCGGTTTGCAACGTCAGCATGCCGACCAGCGCCATATATTTCGGGCTGCCCATGGTCGCCATGGGCGCAAGCGCCGTGGAGAAGATTGCGGCCGTCGCCGAATCCGCCGCCACCACCAGATGTCGCGAGGCGCCGAAAATGGCGAACAGCACCAGCGGCAGCAGCACCGTATACAGGCCGGTGACCACCGGCGCGCCGGCGATGCGGGTGTAGCCGAGCACCTGCGGCGCGTTCATCGAGGCAAGGTTGATGCCGGCCATGACATCGCGCAGGGCGCCGCGCGCGGTCAGGGGGAAAACGCCTGGGAACAGCCTGGCCCGCAACCCCGGTTTGCCCTGGAACCAACGCATCTGAATCCTGCCCGCCGCCGCCATTCCCGTCGCCGACCGCCGCGCCTGACCTTCAGGCGCCAGCCTTGCATCGCCTGCCCGTTGCCCCGGTCAAGGCGCCGGACCGTTCCACTCCGGCGATGGGGACCCGGCGCCGGCCAGCGCCGCGACGGCCTCGCGGGCGATCACCTGCTCCTCATCGGTCGCCAGGACGAAAACGCCCCGCTGGCTGTCGGCGCTGGCGATGTCGAAAGCGTTGGCGGCGTTCTTCTCCACGTCCAGCCGCACCCCAAGCCACGCCAGCCGTTCGCAGATCATGGCGCGCATCTGCGGCTGGTGTTCGCCAATGCCGGCGGTAAACACCAGGGCGTCGACGCCGCCGGCGGTGGTCGCCAGCCGCGCCGCCTCTCCGGCGACGCGCAGGGCGAACAGCTCCAGCGCCTCGCGCGCTTCCGCCCGGTCGCTCGCCAGCAGGTCGCGGCTGTCGGCGCTGATTCCCGAGACGCCAAGCAGGCCGGACCGGTGATAGAGCAAATCCTCCACCTGTGGCAGCCCCTGACCCTTCTGGCCAAGCAGATACAGCAGCGCCCCTGGATCGAGCGCGCCGCAGCGGGTCGCCATGGGAACGCCGTCGAGGGTGGAAAAACTCATGCTGCTGTCGCGGCTGAGACCGTTCTCCATGACGCACAGGCTGGCGCCGGAGCCCAGATGCGCCGCGACCACCCGGCCGGCGGCGACGTCAGGCCGGCGACGCGTCAGTTCCCCGGCAATGAAGGCATAGGACAGACCGTGGAAGCCATAGCGCCGCACGCCCGCGTCATGCAGGGCGCGCGGCAGGGCGAAGCGACGGGTGAGGTCGGCGTTCGTGGCGTGGAAGGCTGTGTCGAACGACGCCGTCTGCCGGAGGCCGGGTCGCAGCCGGGCGATCGCCCGGACCAGCTTCAGGGCCTGGGGCTGGTGCAGGGGCGCCAGCGGCGTCAGGCTGTCGATGCGCGCCAAGGCGGCGGCGTCGATCACCACCGGCGCGGTGAACAGGCCGGCGCCGTGCACCACCCGGTGGCCCACCGCCGCCAGCGCATCCAGATCGAAATGCCACGACAACCTGCTGAAAGCTTCCGACAGAACCTCGTCAAGCTCCTCCCCGGCGGGCGCCGCCAGTTCGATGTCGAAATGGTCGGGCCCTTCCGTCAGCTCAAACCGCAACGGCGCGCGGCGAAAGTCGATCATCCCCTTGCCGATGCGGCGCGGGCGCAAGCCATCAGCGCCGGCGTCCAGCGCGAACAGGCCGATCTTCACCGTGGATGAGCCGGCGTTGAAGGTAACGAGCAGTTTTCCGTCCATCGCCGCGCTCCTGGACATGAATGCCGCGGGAGGTGAACGCCGCGGAACGTGAATGGCGCTGGATCTGGACGCCGCAGGACATGGTCGCCGCCGCCGTCCCGACCGCACGGCGACACAACCGCGCCGGCCGCAAAATCCCACCGGGGCAGGACCGGCGCGGACGGGTCGCCGGGCCATCGTCATTTGGCCGTCTGGCATTTGGCCATCGGCCACTCGGCGACGCCAACGGTGCGCTTTTCTCTACCTGGATTGTTACTTTACCGCCCGGCCGGGTCAATCATCGTGGGTCCGCACCGTCATTTCGCCCGCTTTCATTGTGAAGCTGCGCCAGACACGCGGAACCGTTTGGTGGGCGAACAGCTGTTCCACATTGAAATCACCCCACGCCGGTGTAGCCTGATCCCGGCGTGATTCGGCGCATCGCATATCGGAGTTCCGCAGCAATGGCTTCTTCTGGCAAGCGCTGGGCAATACTGGCGCTCGTAATTGCCGTTGCGGCAGGCGGGTATTACGCTTGGCGCAAGTTCGGCCCCCAGGATCTGCCGCCAGGCATCGCCAGCGGCAATGGCCGCATTGAGGCCGTCGAGATCGACATCTCGACCAAATCGCCGGGCCGCATCAAGGACATTCTCGTCGATGAAGGCGATTTCGTCGAAGCGGGACAGGTGCTGGCGCGGATGGACACCGAGCAGCTCGAAAGCCGGCGCAAGCAGGCCGAGGCGGAGAAGCGACGCGCCGAGATCAGCATCGAAACCGCCGGAAACCTGGTGAAACAGCGCGAAGCCGAGCGCGAGGCCGCCGCCGCCGTGGTGGCGCAACGGGAGGCGGAGCTTGACGTCGCCTCGCGCAAATACCAGCGCTCGCAGCGCCTCATCCGCACCAACGCCACCAGCCAGCAGGCGCTGGACGACGACCGCGCCGCCGAGCAGGGCGCGCGCGCGGCGCTGGGCGCGGCGAAGGCGCAACTGGCGGCGACTGAAGCCGGCATCAGCGCCGCGAAAGCCCAGGTGGTGGACGCGAAGGCGGCGGTGGACGCCGCCCAGGCGGCCATCACCACCATTGTCACCGACATCAACGACAGCACCCTCAAGGCGCCGCGCTCCGGGCGAATCCAGTATCGCGTCGCCCAGCCTGGCGAAGTGCTGTCCGCTGGCGGTCGCGTCCTCAACCTGATCGACGTCGGCGATGTGTTCATGACCTTTTTCCTGCCAACCGCCCAGGCGGGACGCGTGGCGCTCGGCAGCGACGCGCGCCTGGTGCTCGACGCGGCGCCGCAATACGTGATCCCGGCCAGGATCAGCTTCGTCTCCGACGTGGCCCAGTTCACGCCGAAATCGGTGGAAACCGAGGAGGAGCGACAAAAACTGATGTTCCGCCTGAAAGCGAAGATCCCTGGGGAACTGCTGAAGAAATACGTGCGCCAGGTCAAAACCGGCCTGCCCGGCATGGCCTATGTCAAGGTCGACCCCGCCGCTGAATGGCCTGCCCACCTCGCCAAAACGGTTCAGTAGTCATGACGGACCCGGCGGCGATGCGCCAGCAGCAGAGCGGACCGCAACCAGCGGCGGAAGCGCCCGCGGTCCGCCTGCGCAATGTCAGCCTTTCCTATGGCGCGACGCAGGCCCTGAAAGACATCACCCTGGATATTCCAGGCGGCTGCATGGTCGGCGTCATCGGACCGGACGGCGTCGGCAAATCAACGCTGATGTCGCTGATCGCCGGCGCCCGCGTCATGCAGCAGGGGCAGATCGAAAGCCTGGGCGCCGATATTGGCGACGCCCGGCAACGGCAGGAGGTGTTGCCGCGCATCGCCTACATGCCCCAGGGGCTTGGCAAGAACCTTTATCCGACGCTGTCGGTATTCGAGAACGTCGATTTCTTCGGCCGCCTGTTCGGCCATAACCGGGCCGAGCGCGAGCGGCGCATCGCCGAACTGCTGGCCCATACGGGCATGTCCCGTTTCGCCGATCGCCCGGCCGGCAAGCTCTCCGGCGGCATGAAACAGAAGGCCAGCCTGTGCTGCTCGCTGATTCACGATCCCGACCTGCTGATCCTGGACGAGCCGACCACGGGCGTTGATCCCCTGTCGCGCCGCCAGTTCTGGGAGCTGATCGACATCATCCGCGCCGGGCGCGCGGGCATGAGCGTCATTGTCTCCACCGCCTACATGGAGGAGGCCGCGCGCTTCGACTGGCTGATCGCCATGAACGCCGGCGAAATCCTCGCCACCGGTTCACCGCAGGAACTGCTGGACCGGACCGGCGCCGCCGACCTGGACGCGGCTTTCGTGGCGCTGTTGCCGGAAGAGGCGCGGCGCGACCACCACGAGGTGGTCATTCCGCCCCGTCCCGCCAGCGAAACGGCGGAGATCGCCATCGAAGCCGAGCATGTCACCGTGAAGTTCGGCGATTTCACCGCCGTCGATGACGTGAGTTTCCGCATCCCGCGCGGCGAGATCTTCGGTTTTCTCGGCTCCAACGGCTGCGGCAAGACCACGACCATGAAGGTGCTGGCCGGCCTGTTGCCGGCAAGCGCGGGCGTGGCGCGGCTGTTCGGCGGCGAGGTTGACCCAAAGGACATGGCCGTGCGCCAGCGCGTCGGCTACATGAGCCAGGCGTTCTCGCTCTACACGGAGCTGACCGTCAGCCAGAACCTGAAGCTGCACGCGGAGCTGTTCGGCATGGAGGCCGCGGCCATCGGCCCGCGCATGCGCGAACTGGCCAGCCGGTTCGATCTTGAGGACGTCATGGACGCCCTGCCGGACGATCTGCCGCTGGGCGTGCGCCAGCGGCTGTCGCTGGCCGTCGCCATCATCCACGGCCCGGACATCCTGATTCTCGATGAACCGACGTCCGGCGTCGATCCGGTGGCGCGCGACAATTTCTGGCGGATTCTGTCCGACCTGTCGCGCCGGGACAACGTCACGATCTTTGTCTCCACCCACTTCATGAACGAGGCGGGCTGGTGCGATCGCATTTCGCTGATGCACGCCGGGCGCGTGCTGATCTCCGATACGCCGGAAGCGATCACCAGGACCTACCACGCCGACACGCTGGAGGACGCCTTCATCGCCTGCCTGGAAGAGGCGGTGAAGCAGACGGACCCCGCCGCCGGACGACCGCCCGCCACGGAGGGGGAAACGGAGGCGGCGACGCCCGAACACGCGAGCCATATCCGGCGCGGCTTCGATCTGCGGCGGATGCTGGCCTACTCCCGGCGCGAGGCGCTCGAACTGCGCCGCGACCCCATCCGCGCCACGCTGGCGATCATCGGCACGGTGCTGCTGATGTTCGTCATCGGCTACGGCGTCAACATGGACGTGGAGAACCTCAGCTTCGCCGTTCTGGACCGGGACAACACCACCACGAGCCGCGATTACGCCCAGCAGATTTCCGGCTCACGCTATTTCACCGAGAAAGCGCCGCTCACCAGTTACGAAGAGCTGGACCGGCGCATGCGCAACGGCGACATCAGCCTGGCCATCGAGATTCCATCAGGTTTCGCCAGGGACGCGGCGCACGGCCGCCCCGTCGAGATCGCCGCCTGGATTGACGGCGCCATGCCGCAACGGGCCGAAACCATTCGCGGCTACGTGCAGGGAATGCACGCCGCCTGGCTGCAACAGAAGACGCGGGAACTGCTGGGCGCCGCCGCCAACGCGGGCGCGTTCGAGGTGGCCATCCGCTATCGTTACAACCCGGACCTGCAAAGCCTGGTGGCCATGGTGCCGGCGGTCATCCCCCTGTTGCTGCTGATGATCCCCTCCATGCTGTCGGCGCTGGCGGTGGTGCGGGAGAAGGAGCTGGGCTCGATCATCAACTTCTACGTGACGCCGGTGACGAAGCTGGAGTTCCTGCTGGGCAAGCAGGCGCCCTATGTGGGGCTGGCGTTCATCAACTTCCTGACGATGACGGCGTTCGCGGTGTTCATCTTCAAGGTGCCGCTGACAGGCAGCTTTCTGACCCTGGCGGCGGCGGCGCTCATCTATGGCTTCATCACCACCGGCATGGGCCTGGTGATCTCCACCTTCATCCGCAGCCAGATCGCGGCGATCTTCGCCACCGCGCTGATCACGCTGATCCCCGCCGTGCAGTACTCCGGCATCATCGATCCGGTATCATCGCTGCAGGGCATCGGCGCCTTCATCGGGCAGGTTTATCCGGCGACCTATTTCGTGACGATCTCGCGCGGCGTGTTCTCAAAGGGCCTCGGCTTTGGAGACCTGGCCGGCTCCTTCATTCCCCTGCTGATCGCGGCGCCCGTGCTCACCGGCCTTGGCGTCGCGCTGCTGAAGAAACAGGCGGGCTGACATGCGCATCGCCAATGTGGCCCGGCTGGGCGTGAAGGAACTGCGCGGCCTCGGACGCGATCCGATGATGCTGCTGCTGATCGTCTACGCTTTCACCCTGGCGATCTACACCGCCGCGAAAGCCATGCCCGAGACGCTCAACCAGGCGGCCATCGCCATCGTCGATGAAGACAATTCGCCGGTGTCCGCCCGCATCGCCACGGCGTTCTATCCGCCCTATTTCACGCCGCCCCGCCACATCTCCACCCATGAGATGGACCGGCGCATGGACTCCGGCCTCGACACCTTCGCCATCGACATTCCCCCCAACTTCCAGCGCGACCTGCTGGCGGGGCGCTCCCCGGCGATCCAGCTCAACATCGACGCCACGCGCATGAGCCAGGCCTTCACCGGCGGCGGCTACATCCAGTCGATCCTGACCAGCGAAATCGCCGAATACCTGAACCGGCGGCGCAGCATCACCGCCCTGCCGGTGGAGCTGACCCTGCGCGCCAGGTTCAATCAGGAGCTGAACAAAAGCTGGTTCGGCGCCATCAACAACATCATCTCGTCGATCACCATGCTGTCGATCATCCTCACCGGCGCGGCGCTGATCCGGGAGCGGGAGCACGGCACCATCGAGCACCTGCTGGTGATGCCGGTGACGCCGGCCGAGATCATGGTGAGCAAGATCTGGTCCATGGGCCTGGTCGTCCTGCTGGCGTCCGCCATGTCATTGACGTTCGTGGTCCAGGGAGCCCTTGGCGTCCCCATCGAAGGCTCGACGCTGCTGTTCCTGGCCGGCGCGGCGCTGATGCTGTTCGCCACCACCAGTCTCGGCATCTTCCTGGCGACCGTGGCGGGCTCCATGCCGCAGTTCGGGCTGCTGCTGATGCTGGTGCTGATTCCGCTGCAACTGCTTTCCGGCGGCGTGACGCCGCGCGAAAGCATGCCGGAGATCATCCAGACCATCATGCTCGCGGCGCCGAACACGCATTTCATCATCCTGTCGCAGGCCATCCTGTTTCGTGGGGCCGGTTTCGAGGTGGTGTGGCCGCAGTTCCTGGCGCTCGCCGGCATCGGGGCCATCCTGTTTTATTTTTCATTGCAGCGGTTCCGGCGCTTCCTGCGGTAGGCGCTGGAACAGCTGGCCGGACGCGCGTGACAGGACGCGATTTCGCGTCCGTTCCTGAACTGACGGAGGCAGCCATGAGCGAGATCCACAGTCACCATGGGGAGCCGGCGCTTGACGCGACGGAACTGTCGCTGATCGACCGCTACTGGCGCGCCGCCAACTACCTGTCGGTGGGCCAGATCTATCTGATGGACAACCCGCTGCTGCGCCAGCCGCTGGCGCCGGAGCACATCAAGCCGCGCCTGCTCGGCCACTGGGGCACGACGCCAGGGCTCAATTTCATCTACGCCCACCTCAACCGCATCATTACCCGGCGCGACGCCAATATCATCTACATCTGCGGCCCCGGCCACGGCGGGCCGGGCATGGTGGCCAACACCTGGCTGGAGGGCGTCTATTCCGAGATCTACCCGCATGTCAGCGCCGATGAAGCGGGCATGCGCCGGCTGTTCAAACAGTTCTCCTTCCCTGGCGGCGTGCCCAGCCACGTGGCGCCGGAGACGCCGGGCTCGATCCACGAAGGCGGCGAACTCGGCTATTCCCTGGCGCACGCCTATGGCGCCGCCTTCGACAACCCGGACCTGGTGGTCGCCTGCGTCGTTGGCGACGGCGAGGCTGAAACCGGGCCGCTGGCCACCGCCTGGCATTCCAACAAGTTCCTCAACCCGGTCCGGGACGGCGTGGTGCTGCCGATCCTGCATCTGAACGGCTACAAGATCGCCAATCCAACCGTGCTGGCGCGCCTGTCAGACGATGATCTGCGCGCCCTGTTCACCGGTTATGGCTATGAGCCGGTGTTCATCGAGGGCCATGAGCCCGAGGCCATGCACCAGCTGATGGCGGCGACGCTCGACCGGATCTTCGACCGCTTCGCCGACATCCGCCGCGCCGCGACGCTGGAATCGCCCGAGCGGCCGCGCTGGCCGATGATCATCCTGCGCAGCCCCAAGGGCTGGACCGGACCGAAGTTCGTCGACGGCAAGATGGTCGAAAACACCTGGCGCGCCCACCAGGTGCCGGTTGACGCCTGCCGGACCAACGCCGGCCACCGCCAGATTCTGGAGGACTGGCTGAAAAGCTACGATCCCCACGACCTGTTCGACGACAGCGGCGCCCTCAGGCCGGAGTTGAAGGCGCTGGCGCCAAAGGGGGTGCGGCGCATGGGCGCCAATCCGCACGCCAATGGCGGCCTGCTGACCCGGCCGCTGGTCACGCCGGATTTCCGCCAGTACGCCGTAGCCGTGGCGGAGCCGGGCGACCGGGAAGACCAGGCGACGCTGATCCTCGGTCAATATCTGCGCGACGTCATGCGCCTCAACGCCGGCACAGCGAATTTCCGCGTCTTCGGCCCCGACGAAACCGCCTCCAACCGCCTGTCGGCGGTGTTCGAGGCCACGGACCGGGTGTGGATGGCGGAGACGCTCGACAGCGACGAACATCTCTCCGCCGACGGGCGGGTGATGGAAATCCTCAGCGAGCACATGTGCCAGGGCTGGCTCGAGGGCTACCTGCTCACCGGCCGCCACGGCTTCTTCTCCTGCTATGAGGCCTTCATCCACATCATCGACTCCATGGTCAGCCAGCACGCCAAATGGCTCCAGGTGTCGCGCGAGCTGGAATGGCGCAAGCCGGTGCCGTCGCTGAACTATCTGCTGACATCCCACGTCTGGCGGCAGGATCACAACGGCTTCTCCCACCAGGATCCGGGCTTCGTCGATCTTGTCGCCAACAAGAACCCGGAGATCGTGCGGGTGTATTTCCCGCCGGACGCCAACACCCTGCTGTGGGTGGGCGATCACTGCCTGAAAACCTGGGACCGGGTGAACGTCATTGTCGCCGGCAAGCAGCCGGAGCCGCAGTGGCTGACCATGGATGAGGCCGTCCGCCACTGCGAGGCGGGCGCCGGCGTCTGGCGCTGGGCGGGAACCGAGGACGGCCTGGAGCCGGACGTGGTGATGGCCTGCGCCGGCGACGTGCCGACCAAGGAGACGCTGGCGGCCATCGACCTGCTGCGCCAGAACCTGCCGCACCTGCGCATCCGCATGGTCAATGTGGTGGACCTGATGACGCTGCAGGACCCGCAACACCACCCGCATGGCATGTCCGACGCGGAATTCGACCGGCTGTTCACGTCCGACCGGCCCGTGATTTTCGCCTATCACGGCTATCCGTACCTGATCCACCGCCTCGTCTACAAACGCCGCAACCACCCCAATTTCCACGTGCGCGGCTACATCGAACAGGGCACGACGACAACGCCGTTCGACATGACCGTGCTGAACGAGCTCGATCGCTACCATCTGGCGATCGAGGCGATCCGCCGGCTGCCGATCCTGGAGGAAAAAGGCGCGGCGGTGATCGCCGGCTTCGAGGAAAAGCTGCGCAAGCACCACGACTGGATTCGCGAACACGGCGAGGACATGCCCGAGGTGCGGGAATGGCGCTGGACCTGGGGCAGGGGCGAGACCGCGTCAGGCTAGAGCACGGGAACGGGCGCGGGAACGGGCCTCTGGCGTCATGGAAAACGGGGTATGGTCAACCGGTTGTGGCAAGCTCCGGGCATGAACGGGGTTTGCCCGGGCGGCAGATTGCAGGGGCGTTCCCATGTCCGGTCTTGTCAGCTTCGACAGCCTCATCGCACGGCTGGGGCTTGCCCTCGCCATCGGCCTGCTCGTCGGCCTGGAGCGCGGCTGGCGCGAGCGCGCCGAGCCGGCCGGCAGCCGCACGGCGGGCATCCGCACCTACGGCGCCGTGGGGCTGCTTGGCGGCGTCACGGCGGCCCTGTCGCAGGCGCTGGCCACTCCGGCGGTGCTGGTGGCCGGGCTGCTTGGCTTCAGCGCGGTTTTCGCCTGGTTCAAACAGCGTGAGGAAGCCCAGGACGGCGGCTTCAGCGTCACCGGCGTGGTGGCGGCCATGCTGGTGTTCTCCCTGGGCGCCCTCGCCGCGCTGGGCGAGGTCCAGGCCGCGGCGGCGGGCGCAGCGCTGCTCGCCGGGTTGCTGGCCAGCCGCGAAACGCTTCATGGCCTGCTGCAGCGCCTCAGCTGGACCGAGGTGCGGTCCGCCCTGACGCTGGCGGTGATGACCGCCGTGGTGCTGCCGCTGCTGCCCAACCGGGCCATCGACCCATGGGGCGGTTTCAATCCGTGGGAAGTCTGGCTGTTCACCGTGCTGATGGCCACCATCTCGTTCATGGGCTATGCGGCGGTGCGCCTGCTTGGTCCGGCGCGCGGCATGGTGGTGAGCGGGATCGCCGGCGCGCTGATTTCCTCCACGGCGGTGACGGTGGCGCTGGCGCGACAAGCGGCTGGCGGCGAGCGGGCGGCGCCGCTGGCCGGCGCGGCCTGCCTCGCGGCGATGACCTCCCTGTTGCGGGTGGCGGCGGTGACGCTGATCCTGCGTCCCCAGATTCTGACGTCGATGGCGCCGGAAACCCTGGCGGCGGCGCTGACCTTCGCCGTCTGCGGCGGCCTGCTGCTGACGCGCGGCAAGGCAAGCAGGGCCGCCGCCACGCCTGGCAACCCCTTCGAACTGGGCTCCCTGCTGCTGTTTGCCCTGATGTTCGCGCTGATCTCGACCATCAGCGCAGCTGTGGTCGGGCGTTTTGGCGGCGGCAGCCTGGTGGCGACCTCGGCCCTGTCAGGGATGTTCGACGTGGACGTGGCGGTGCTGAGCGCCCTGCGGCTCACCGACCAGGGCGTCGCCGCGGGCGTGATCGGCCATGGGGTGCTCGCCGCTCTCTGCGCCAACGCGGTGGGGCGGCTGGCGCTGGCGATCGCTGCTGGCCCGGCCAGCTTCTGGTTGCCGCTGCTGGGCGCGACCATCGCCGCCGCCACGGCTGGCGGGTTCGTGCTGTTCACAACCGGTTAGGGTGTTTCCGGCGTCCGGGTCCCCGAAGCCGCGCAAGCTGTTTTCACGCGGTCCAGCCTCCGCAGGGTGCGGAACTGTCAGGCGTTTACAGCCCTCCCCCTTGTCGCATGTCCATGGCCGCCGCTGGCGTGCACCGGCGCACCTCACGCAACGGGCGCGCCGGCTAACTTGCTTGTGAAGCAGGATGCTTCTTGAGGGACAGGGACATGAACGCCATCAAATCCGCAAGCTCGATCATTTTCGCCACGCCCATCGGTTGGGCCATGATGGCGGTGGGCCTGATCGTGACGGTGCAGCTGGCGGGCGCCTGACCAGGACGACCGGCGACCGCCTGAAAAAAATCACAGCCAGACATGAAAAGGCGGCGCATCCGGGATGCGCCGCCTGATGACGGTCCGGGTCAGGAGCCCATCCGGCAACGCCCTGCCTGGCAACGCTCCAGCCAGGTTATTCGGCTGCCTGGCGCGCCGGCTTGCTCTGGATGACCTCGAAACCCTCGAATTCCGGATGACCAGTGGTCATCGGGCCGTTACCCGGCTGGGCGGCGCGCTGGTGCGATTTCTTGAACTGCACGGACTGGGTCCAGGCGTCGAAGTGCGCCTTCGAAGCCCACAGCGTGTAGGACGAATAGAGGATGTGATCCTCCTTCTCCGGGCCACGCAGCATGTGGAATTCGATAAAACCATCGAGCTCGTGCAGATAGGATTCGCGACTGAGCCATACCTGCTCAAAATCTCCGGCCCTGTCCTTGAGGACCTTGAAACGGTTCATGCCAATGTACATTCAGGCTCTCCTGCTCAGCCGACGGCCCCGCTTCGCTTCACCGGTCTGATCCAGACCAGCCCGACGCCAGACACACGCGGCCCCAACACATATATATTCTGACGCCGATCCTAACAGAAAACGGCGCGTGTCGCGTGACAAAACGGGGCGCAGTCGCCCCACTTCGCGCCTCAATGGGAGGCAAACCTGATCGTCAGCCCGGCCTTGGCCTGCATGCCGGCGCTTGACGTATAGTTCAGGTACTGGGTGTAACGCTTGTCAAACAGGTTCTGCACCGACACGTCCGCCCGCACCCAGTCATTGAAGCTGTAGGAGGCGAACAGATCGACAAGACCGTAACCAGGCGTCGCCAGATCCACCTGATCCGGCGGCAGATTGCGGCGACTCTTGCCGAAGACCCCGGTGACGCGGCCGCCCACCGTCAGGCGGTTATCGAGGAAGCGGAAGCCGAGCGTGCCGGAGATCCGGTTCGGCGGCACGGATGCAAGGCCATATCCGGTTTCCTGATCCTTGCCGCGCACATAGGTTCCGGCAATGGTGGTGAAGCCCCAGCCCCAGTCATAGGCTGCTTCAAGCTCGGCGCCGGTGAGGCGGACCTTGGCGAAGTTCTGATACTGCTGGTCCGGCATCAGCGCGCACATGCGCCGCGCCTGGGCTGGGGGAAGCCGCGAGCACACGGAGTTGGGCATGCCGGGAATGAAGGCGACCAGGGTCGAGGTGTCGGCGTTGGTGAAACCGATATAGTCGTCGATCTCGTTGCGGAACACCGTCGCCTTGGCGCGGAAGGTGTCCCCGGCCTTCAGCACGTCATTGTACTTCAGGTTGACGCCCGCCTCGAGATTGTGCGCCACCTCGGGCCTGAGATTCGGGTTGGGCAACATGCGGAACGCGGGGAACGGGTGATATCCCTCGATCAGCGTTTCAGTGATGGTGGGCGCGCGATAGGCCTCGGCGTAGGTGGCGTACAGTTCAAGGCCGGTGACGGGCGTGACGCCAATGGTGAACTTGGGCGACGCCCGGCCGCCGTCGCTGCCGGTCGTGGGGCTGGACAGTTCGTAATGGTCGTAACGCACGCCGCCGACCACGCGCAGCCAGCTGCTGTAGCGGATCTCGTCCTGGACATAGACGCCGAACAGGGTGCGCTCGCCGCCCGGCGTGAAGGCCGAGCCATAGCCGCCGGCGGTGTCCCAGGTGTGAACCTTGTCCCAGACACCGTCGCCGCCATAGGTCAGCGTATGGGACAGGGCGCCGGTCTGGAACTTCGACGTGTTGAAGATGTCGAAGCCGGTTGTTTTCTGGTCATAGATGATGCGGCTCAGTCCCGGCACGGCGCCGAGCACGCCATAAGTGCCGCTAGGTGAATTGGCCATGTAACGCTGCGACATCGTCGTGTCGTTGGCGTAGACCTTCATGTTGAGATCAACCAGCGGCGTCTCGGGGCTGCGGAAGCGGTAGCCCAGGGTGTAGGCGCCGGTGTTGAGCACGTTGTCAAAACGCGCGCCCTGATTGCTGGAGCCGCTGTTGCTGAACCCGTAGTTCTGGCGCAGGGCCGTCGCCGAGATTTCGTGCCCTTCGGCCGGACGGATGTTCACCTTGAACAGACCGCTGGCCACCTCGCTGCCGGTGTCGTTGATCACCGTGCCGGCGCCGTCCTTGTAATTGTAGGTCTGGCGGGTAAGGAACTGGCCATAGACATCGGCGACGCCGCCGATGCGGGCGCCGACGGCGCTGCTGGACAGGAAGCCCGCGCCGTTCGTGCCGAGCACCAGGCGCTGCTCCGCGCCGACCTTCTCGTCGGGCTTGAGCAGATCGTCGACGCCGCGCGTCTGGAACAGCACCACGCCGCCGATGGCGCCGGAGCCATAGATCGACGACACCGGACCGCGCGTCACGTCCACGCGGCTGACCAGTTCGGGGTCAAGGTAGAACTGCCCATTGGCGTTGTGGCCGCTGACGCCGTAATTCTGGCGGGCGCCGTCAACCAGCACCGCCACGCGGCCGAAGTCCTGCAGGCCGCGAATATTGATCGACTGGGCTGGATCGTTGGCGTTTTCCTGGCTCCAGACGCCGGGAATCTCACGCAACACATCGGAAATACGCGACGGATTGAACCGCTCGATCTCGTCGCGATTGACGATGCTGACGCCAGCCAGCTGGTCGATGGCTTTCTGCTCGACGCGGGTTGCCGAAACCGAAATGGTGTCAAGTTTGATTTCTTCTGCGGTCGCCACCGTGATGGCCAGAAATGACGCAGAGAGAAACAGCGCCCCGCACGCATATTTGCGCATCGCCCAGATCCCGAATGTTTGACAGTTACGGTTTCCGCCCGCGCTCTGCTGACCCTTGCAGCGGCGATCGACCGGCAACTCCTCTGCCCCTCCGTAGATTCAGGAAATACACGAGTCAAACATAATATTACTTCGAAATTATAATGATTTAAAACTGATATGCCAATTTAGATTCATTCCAGCTCCAAACTGATCCAGTTTTCAGAATGAATCTAAATTGAGCACTCCGAAATTCCTGAAAAAATTGCGGGGACGTGCTGTCGCGCGGCGACGGCAACGCCAGGCCGGCGGCATCCCGAAATTCCAATATCATATTGATAACATTATATAAAAATCAAATCACACGACGTCAGGCGCGCATCATGGGATGCGGGGCGGACCAGCGGCCGGCGCGCAACAGCGCAAAGTTTAACTGTAACTGTACGCGCCTTGCCTGTATGGAAGCGCTGGAGCGGATTGCGACCAGCGCACGCCGATGCAGACGCGTCGGCGTTTCGTCAGAACGGGGTTCACCCGGCGCCCGGCGCCGATCGATCCCACCTCATGTCAGGCTGCCAGCGCTTCACCTGTTGCGCCGGCAAGTTCTGGCTTCCTGATTCGTGTGGCTCCGGAGCACGGGCGGCGCGGCCGCCAACGCCGGAGCTGCTCCAGCGCCGGCCTGCCCGGCAACAACAACACGGGACGTCAGCCATGGCCGACCAGACAAGGCGCGATATTGCGCAACCGCCGGCGCGGGCACATGTCCCGCGCCTCACCCGACGCGGCCTGATGAGCGCGGCGCTTTCAGCAGCCCCCCTCATGCTCGCGGGGCTATCGCTGGCGACCGCCGCGGAAGCCCCTGCAAAACGGATCGTGGTGGCCGGCGGGGCCCTGACGGAAATCGCTTACGCGCTGGGACAGGCCGACAGGATCGTCGGCGTCGACACCACCAGCACGTTTCCGGCCCAGGCGCAGAAAGACAAGGCCAGCATCGGTTATGTGCGGCAGCTTTCGCCCGAGGGCATCCTGTCGCTGCAACCGGACGTGCTGCTGCTGCAGGAAGGCGGCGGGCCGCCGGAGGCGCTGACCCTGGTGTCCCAGGCCGGCGTGCGCATCGTGCGCGCGCCCGAAGCCGCGACCGAACAGGGCGTGCTTGAACGCATCGCGACGGTTGGCGCGGTCACCGGCGCCCAGGACGCCGCCGGCAAGCTTGAACAGCAGGTGCGGGACAAATTCGCCGCCCTCGCGGAAAAGCGCAAAAAGATCACGAAGCCCGCGCGGGTGATGTTCATCCTCAGCCTGCAAAATGGCCGCCCGCTGGTCGCCGGCGCCGGCGCCAGCGCCGACGGCATGATCCGTCTTGCCGGCGGCGAGAATGTCGCCAGCGGTTTCCAGGGCTACAAACCCATGACCGACGAGGCGGTGATCGAAGCCGCGCCTGACGTCATCCTGATGATGAGCGGCGGCCCGCGCCAGCATGCCGCCGGCGACGTGTTCAAAACGCCGGCGCTGTCCGCCACGCCAGCGGCGAAGACGCAGCGGCTGCTGAGCCTGGACGGCCTGTACCTGCTCGGCTTTGGTCCGCGCGCGCCGGACGCGGCGCTGGAGGTGTTCAATGCGCTCTACCCGGAGCTGAAGGAAGCCCGCTAAGCCGTCGCACAAGGGACGCGGACGCGCGGCGCACGCCGGCGCCGCCCGAGGATTGAGTCTCACCATGCAGGGATCGGAAGCGGTCGCGTTCAGGCCGGGAGTGATGTTGCTGTTCGTCACGCTGGCGCTGCTGATGGCGGCGGTCGTCGTGTTGTCGCTTGGCGCGGGCGCCGTCGACATCAGCCCCCGGCGGGTGCTGGCCATTTTCGCTGCCGGCCTTGGCCTCACCGACCAGACGGCGACGCCGCGCGAGGCGCTGGTGCTGTTCGACATCCGCGCGCCGCGCACCCTGCTGGGCCTGCTGGCCGGCGCGGCGCTGGCGGTGTCGGGCGCGCTGATGCAGGGCCTGTTCCGCAACCCCCTCGCGGATCCCAGTCTCGTGGGCGTTTCATCAGGCTCGGCGCTGGCGGCGGCGGCCTCCATCGTTGTCGGCGACCGGCTGATCGCCGCCTTCTGGCCGGCGGGAACCACCCTGCCGTTCGCCGTGCTGCCGGCGGCGGCGTTCCTTGGCGGGCTGATCACCACCACCGTCCTGTACGTCATCGCCACGCGCCAGGGGCGCACCTCGGTCACCACCATGCTGCTGGCCGGCGTGGCGCTGGCGGCGCTGGCCGGCGCGCTCACCGGCCTGCTGGTCTATGTCGCCGATGACCGGCAGCTGCGCGATCTCACCTTCTGGTCGCTTGGCAGTCTCGGCGGCGCCACCTGGACCAAGGTGGCGGCCGTGGCGCCCGCTGTGCTGCTGGTGATCGTCGCCGCCCCGGTGCTGGCGCGCGGGCTCAACGCGCTGCTGCTGGGCGAGGCCGAGGCCTATCACGTGGGCGTGGCGGTGCAGCGGCTGAAGCGGCTGGCCATCCTGCTGACGGCGCTGGCTGTCGGGGTCGCGGTGGCGGCGTGCGGGGCCATCGGTTTTGTCGGCATCGTTGTGCCGCACGTCATCCGCCTGGCCTGCGGCCCCGATCACCGGGTGCTGCTGCCGGCCAGCGCCCTGCTGGGCGGCTCGCTGCTGGTGGGCGCCGACGTGCTGGCGCGGCTGCTGGTGTCGCCTTCGGAACTGCCGATCGGCATTCTCACCGCCGCGGTCGGCGCGCCGTTCTTTCTCTGGCTGCTGCTGCGCGGCGGCAGGGGGACGTTCGCATGAGCCTGCTCACGCTTTCCGCCGCCAGCTACGGCGTGCGCGGCAAAACCCTGCTCAACCAGGCCAGCATGACGTTGCGCCCTGGGGAACTGACCGTCGCCATTGGTCCGAACGGCGCCGGCAAATCAACCCTGCTGCGCCTGTGCTGCGGCGAACTGGCGCCAACAGGCGGCCGGGTTCTGTGGGACGGCGCGGACCTCGCCAGCATCCCGCCGTGGCGGCTGGCGGCGGCGCGCGCCGTGCTGCCCCAGGCCTCCAGCCTCGGCTTTCCGTTCACGGTGGCGGAGGTTGTCCGTCTTGGCATGGAGACGGTGGGCCGCAAGCTGCCGCGCGCCGCCGCGACGGCGATCATCAACGCCAGTCTGGCCAGCGCCGACGTGGGCCATCTGACTGGTCGCAGCTATGAAACGCTCTCCGGCGGCGAGCGCCAGCGCGTGCACTTCGCCCGCGCCGTCGCCCAGCTGGCGGCCGGGCGCGCCGCGTCAGGGCGGGATGACCTGCCCCAGGCGCTGTTCCTGGATGAGCCCACCGCCAGCCTCGACATTCACCACCAGCTGCTGCTGATTCGCGAGGCGCGCCGGCTGGCCGACAGCGGCGTCGCGGTTTTCGCGGTGCTGCACGACCTCAGCCTGGCGTCATCCTGCGCCGACGCCATCCTGCTGATGCGCAACGGCGAGATCGTCGCCCAGGGCGCGCCGGACATGGTGCTGACGCCGGACTGGGTGCGGCAGGTGTTTGGCGTCGAGACCGAGGTTCTCCAGGCCAGCGGCGGCGGACCTGCCTTCGCCTATCGGCTGCCGTAGCGGCGCACGAGGCGGGGCGACACAAAGACCGGGCGGCGCCAGAGACGGGCTGCTCCCGTCCGCCGACGCCCCGGCGGGCAGGAACACCCCGAAGATCGCTGGCAAAGCCGCAGGCGCCGCCTGTTCACATCCTTTTTCCGCACCAGCGGGCGCGCCTGGGGCCGCTGGTTTTTCGCGCCGGCGCGCGTAAATTTTGCAAAATTTGCATAATCCTGGATGAAATTCCGCAATTCTTCGCAGAATAAGCCCTTCCCGGAACGCCGCCGGTTGCGGATATTGCAAACCGTTCGAGCAACAATCAGACAACAAGGGTCGAGATGGGGAAGCGTATCAAGCGGCTGATGGTCGCCAACCGTTCTGAAATCGCCATCCGCGTTTTTCGCGCGGCGACGGAACTGGGCATCGAAACGGTGGCCATCTACGCGGAGGAGGACCGGCTGTCGCTGCACCGCTTCAAGGCGGACGAGGCCTACCGGGTCGGCGCCGGCAAAGGGCCGCTGCAGGCCTATCTCGACATTGATTCGATCATCGACATCGCCGTGAAAGCCCGGGTCGACGCCATCCATCCCGGCTATGGCTTCCTGTCGGAAAGCCCGGAATTCGCCGAGGCGTGCGCGGCGGCCGGCATCATCTTCATCGGCCCCACGCCCGACACCATGCGCCAGCTCGGCAACAAGGTGGCGGCGCGCAATCTGGCCGTATCGGTCAACGCGCCAGTGATGCCGGCCACCGATCCCCTGCCCGATGACGCGTCGGAGGTGCTGCGCCTCGCCGCCGGCGTCGGCTATCCGGTGATGCTGAAGGCGAGTTGGGGCGGCGGCGGGCGCGGCATGCGGCCCATCGACAACGAATCCCAGCTGCTGGACGCGGTGGCGGCGGCGCGGCGCGAAGCGAAGGCGGCGTTCGGCAAGGACGAGGTGTACCTGGAAAAGCTGGTGCGCCGCGCCCGCCACGTCGAGGTGCAGTTGCTGGGCGACGCCCACGGCAATCTGGTGCATCTGTTCGAGCGTGACTGCACCATCCAGCGGCGCCACCAGAAGGTCATCGAGCGCGCGCCGGCGCCCTATCTGAACGACGACGCTCGCGCCGCTCTGGCGGAAGCCGCCCTCGCCATCGGCCGCGCCGCCAACTATCGCGGCGCCGGCACCGTGGAGTTCCTGATGGACGCCGACACCGGCGCCTTCTACTTCATCGAGGTCAATCCGCGCATTCAGGTGGAGCACACGGTGACCGAGGTCGTCACCGGCCTCGACATCGTCAAGGCGCAGATCCGCATCGCCGAGGGCGGACGCATTGGCGTGGTGGAAGAGACGGGGATTCCGCCGCAGGAGAAAATCCGCCTCGCCGGCCACGCCATGCAGTGCCGCGTCACCACCGAAGACCCGGAGCGCGGCTTCGCGCCGGACTACGGCCGCATCACCGCCTATCGCGGCGCCTCCGGCTTCGGCGTGCGCGTCGACGGCGGCACCGCCTATTCCGGCGCCGTGGTCACGCCGTTCTACGACGCCATGCTGGAGAAGGTCACCGTCTGGGCGCCAAAGCCGGACGAGGTGATCGCCCGCATGGACCGCACGCTGCGCGAGTATCGTATTCGCGGCGTCGCCACCAACCTGCCGTTCCTGGAGGCAGTGCTGGCCCATCCCGATTTCCGGGCGATGAACTACACCACCCGGTTCATCGACGACACGCCGGAACTATTCAACCTGACGCCGCGCCGCGACCGCGCCACCAAGCTGCTGCGCTCCATCGCCGACGTCACCGTCAACGGCCACCCGGAGATGAAGGGACGCAACGGCCTCGCCGCCGACCTGCGCACGCCCGAGGCGCCGACATTTGGCGGCGCAACGCCCGACGGGACGAAGCAGCTGCTCGACCGGCTGGGTCCGCGCGACTTTGGCCGCTGGATGCGCGAACAGCAGCGCGTGCTGATCACCGACACCACCATGCGCGATGCCCACCAGTCGCTGCTGGCGACGCGCATGCGCAGCTTCGACCTGCTGCCCGCCGCCAGCTCCTACGCCAGCGGCCTGCCCGGCCTGCTGTCGCTGGAGTGCTGGGGCGGCGCCACCTTCGACGTGGCCATGCGCTTCCTCACCGAGGACCCGTGGGAGCGCCTCGCCGGCATTCGCCGGCAGGCGCCCAACCTGCTGCTGCAGATGCTGCTGCGCGGGGCCAATGGCGTCGGCTACACCAATTATCCCGACAATGTGGTGCGCCACTTCATCCGCCAGGCGGCGGAGGGCGGCGTCGACCTGTTCCGCATTTTCGACTGCCTGAACTGGGTGGAGAACATGCGCGTCGCCATCGACGCCGTGGCGGAGGCCGGCAAGATCGCCGAAGGGGCCATCTGCTACACCGGCGACGTGTTCGACCCGGACCGGGCCAAATACTCCCTCAACTACTACGCCGGGCTGGCGCGGGAGCTGGAGGCGGCGGGCTGCCATGTGCTGGCCATCAAGGACATGGCGGGCCTGCTGCGGCCACCGGCGGCGCGGGCGCTGATCAAGGCGCTGCGCGACGTCACCGACCTGCCGATCCATTTGCACACCCACGACACCTCCGGCGCGGCCAGCGCCACGGTGATCGCCGCCATTGAGGCGGGCGTCGATGCGGTGGACCTCGCCACTGACGCCATGTCCGGCGCGACCTCGCAGCCGTGCCTCGGCTCGGTGGTGGAGGCGGTGCGCGGCACGGAGCGCGACGCCGGCCTCGACGCCGACGCCATCCGCCGCATCAGCTTCTACTGGGAAGGCGTGCGGGCGCTGTACGCGCCGTTCGAGAGCGACCTGCGCGCCGGCGCCTCCGAGGTCTATCTGCACGAGATGCCCGGCGGCCAGTTCACCAACCTGAAGGAGCAGGCGCGCTCCCTCGGCCTGGACACGCGCTGGCACGAGGTGGCGCGGGCCTATCGTGAGGCTAACGACCTGTTTGGCGACATCGTCAAGGTGACGCCGTCGTCCAAGGTGGTGGGCGACATGGCGCTGATGATGGTGGCCCAGGGGCTGACGCCGGCCGACGTGCTCGACCCGGAGCGGGAGATCGCCTTCCCCGCCTCGGTGGTGGAGATGCTGAAGGGCGACCTCGGCCAGCCGGTGGGCGGCTGGCCACAGGCCCTGCAGAAGAAGGCCCTGCGCGGCCAGCAGCCGATCACGGTGCGGCCGGCCTCGCTGCTGGGCGAGGCGGACCTCCCGGCGGCGCGCAAACAGGCGGAAGCCGAGGTCGGCCGGCAGATCGACGATCAGGAGCTGGCCTCCTGGCTGATGTACCCCAAGGTGTTCGCCGACTACGCCCGGATGGCCGACGCCTACGGGCCGCTGTCAGCGCTGCCGACGCCGGTGTTCTTCAACGGCATGAAGGCGGGCGATGAGATCGTCGCCGAGATCGAGCCGGGCAAGACGCTGATCATCCTGCTCCAGGCCATTGGCGAGGCGGAGCCGGACGGGCACGTGAAGCTGTTCTTCGAGCTGAACGGCCAGCCGCGCGTTATCCGCGTCGCCGACCGCAGCCGCGTCGTCGCCACGGCGCGGCGCAAGGCCGATGACGGCGATCCCAGCCACGTGGCGGCGCCGATGGCCGGCGCGGTGTCGTCCATCGCCGTGCGCAAGGGCCAGAAGGTGGAGGCCGGCGCGCCGCTGCTGACGCTGGAGGCGATGAAGATGGAAACCACCCTGGCCGCCCCGCGCGCCGGCGTCGTCACCGACGTGGCCGTGGCCGTGCGCGACAATGTGGAGGCGCGCGACCTGCTGCTGCTGCTGGAGTAGGCTTCGGCAGGCGGCGCCCCTCGCGCCGCCTTGCCATCACGGTCATTCAGGCGCCGCCAGCGACATCAACCGCACAACCGCGCCATGCCCGGGCTTGTCCCGGGCGTCCACGAAAGCCGCGCGCCCTGCAATGGGACGCCTGTTCTGCGCCGGCCAAAGACATGGATGCCCGGGACAAGCCCGGGCCTGACGGCTGGGGGCCCCAACAGGGCCAAACGCCGGACCGCCTGCAAACCGGTCCGGCGGCCTGCGCCTGCGCGCTGCCTGACCATACTTCACCGCGCCCGGCGCACGCCGGGCAGGACGTAGCGGCGCTCCAGCCAGCGGGCGGCGACGACCACCACCGAGACCAGCGCCAGATAGACCGCGCCGGCGACCAGATAGGCGTCGAGGAAGCGGAAACTGCGGATGGCGAGGTCCTGCATCTGGGCGAAGAATTCCGCGTACTGGATCAGGAAGGCGATGGAGCTGTCCTTGAGGTTGAGGATGACCTGATTGGTCAGCGCCGGCACCGACAGGCGCATGACCTGCGGCAGGATCACCAGCTGGAAAACCTGGAGGTCGCTGAACCCCTGGGCGCGCGCCGCCTGCAATTCATCCGGGTCGAGCCCGCGAAACGCCGTCATCAGATAGCGGGCGTTATAGGCCGCCACGTTCAGGGTGAAGCCGATGACCGCCACGGTGAACGGCGTCAGCTTCAGCCCCCATTGCGGCAGGCCATAGTACATCAGGAACAGCAGCACGATCAGCGGCGTGCCGATGAAGAAGGAAATATAGCCTTCCGTCAGGCGCCGGCGCAGGGGGCCGCCGCTGATCGCCAGGTAGAACACCACCACGCCGCCGGCGAGGCCGGTGACGCTGATGACCGCCGCCAGCAGCAGCGTATTGCCGAGGCCCGACAACACCTGCGGCCAGTACTCCAGCATCAGCGCGAGGAAGGAGGCCATCGCTCAGCGCTCCGCCAGGCCGGCCGGCCCGGATGGGCCAGCAGGCTGCGCCTGGTCCATGGGCTGCGCCGCGTCTATTGGCTGCGCCGTTTGCGCCTGCCGCAATTCCTGATGGAAGAAGGCGCGGACGCGCGGATCGGCGTTGGGGCCGAACAGCTCGTCCACCTCACCTTCAGCGTGGATGCGGCCCTCATCGAGGAACATCACCCGACCGCCGGCGGCGCGGGCCAGATAGAGGTCGTGGGTGACGCACAGCATCGACACGCGCTCGTCGCGCAGCTGGTGCAGGATGTTCACCACCTCCCGCGACATCAGCGGGTCGAGCGCTGACGTCGGCTCGTCGAAGAACAGCACCGCCGGGTCCATCGCCAAAGCGCGGGCGATGGCGACGCGCTGCTTCTGGCCGCCAGAGAGCTGGGCGGGATATTTGTGGGCGTGCGCCTGCATGTCCATGCGGGCGAGCTGGCGCAGCGCCCGTTCGTCGGCTTCCGCCGCGGGCATGCGGCGCAGGTGGCGCAGCGCCAAAGTGACGTTCTGCAACGCCGTCAGGTGGCGGTAGAGCGCGAAATTCTGAAAGACGAAGCCGATGCGCTGGCGCAGCGCCCGCTCATCGACGCCAGGGCCCAGCACATCGCGACCTTCGAACACCACCCGCCCGCCGGTCGGCGTCGCCAGGCGGTTGAGGCAGCGCAGCAGCGTCGACTTGCCGGAGCCGGACGGACCCATGATGACCTTCAGCTCGCCCTGGGCAAGGTCGAAGCTGACGCCGTCGAGGATTATCCGCCCGTCATACTCCAACTTCAGATCCTGGACCGACAGCAGCGTCATGGCGTTCTCATCCCGTCAGGCCAGGAATGCGCGTGCGCTTTTCCAGCGCCCAGACGCCCGTGACCAGGAGTTTGTAGATCAGGAAATAGATGATCCCCACCGCCAGATAGATCTCGACGCCGCGCAGGGTCGTGGCCGACAGCGACATGGCTTCCTTCATCACGTCGGGGATGCCGACCGTGTAGGCGAAGGGCGAGTACTTCAGCACCGTGGTGAATTCGTTGATCATGCCGGGCACGGCGAAGCGCAGCATCTGCGGAATTTCAATCAGCCGCAGGATCTGGAAGCGGCTGAGGCCCATGGCTTCCGCCGCCAGCACCTCGCTGGCGTCAACGGAATCGAAGGCGCCGCGAAACACCTCCGCCAGATAGGCGCCGGCGATCACGCCGAGGCTGAGCATCATGGCGACCAGCGGCGGCACGCGCAGGCCGGCGTTGGGCAGGCCGAAGAACACGATGAACAGCAGCACCAGCACCGGCACGGCGCGGAAGATAAAGGTGAACGCGCCGAGCAGGCCCCTCAGCCATGGCGGACCGATCCGGCTGAGCATGGCGACGCCAAGGCCGACGACGACGCCGGTGAGGCTGCACGCCACCGTCACCATGATCGTGTAGCCAACGCCGCCGGCCAGCTGGAGGAGGATTTGCAGGAAGCTCATGCGGCGGGCCCGGCGCACGGCGCGCAGGCTGCGGCGGCAAAACCGGCTGGCGTCAGGAAGACTGGGGGTGCGTGCATGTGGAAGCCATTGTCCAGTTTCGCATGAATGCGATAGCCCATGCGATTCAGGGTAAATGGAACACCGCGTCGCGTTAAGAAATTGCCTCTGACCAGCGGACAGAGGCAAAAGCCGGCTCAGGCGACCGGATTTTTCGCGCCCGGACTTTTCGCGCCCGGCCCGGCCGCATCAGGGCGCGCCGGATCCGCGCGCGTTATTTCAGCCATTTGTCGATGATGGCCTGGCGCTCTTCGGGCTTCAGCTCGGTGGTCAGATATGTGTCCACGTCTTCGCGCAGCTTGCTGCCCTTGGGGAAGGCAAAACCGAAGCGGTCGAAGCCGGTAAAGACATAGCTGTCCTGGATCGGCATGGTCTTGCGGTAGACCGAGGCGACGGTGCCGTCGAGGAAGGCCAGATCGAGGTTGCCATTGCGCAGGTCGGCCAGCACCTCGTTGTAGGACGGATAGACCTTGACCTGGTCGAGCTTGTACTGGCCCTTCGGCTCAAGGGTGTTCTTGATGAAGTCGCTGTAGGCCATGCCGCGCGGATAGCCGATGCTGTACTTCTTCAGGTCATCAAGGTTGTCGATCTTGATGTTACGGTTCTTGAGACTGACGAGGTTCCAGGTGTTGTCCATGTAAGGAATAGAGAAATCCATCACTTCCTTGCGCTTGTCAGTGATGGAGATGCCCGAGAAGGCGATGTCGGCCTGGCCGGCGACCACGGCGCCCAGCATGCCCTGCCAGTCATAGGGGGTCAGCTTGATGGTGCAGCCGCGTTTCTTGCAATAGCCCTCGATCAGCTCCAGATCGAGGCCGACGGTTTTGCCGTTTTCCTCATAGAGATTGGGCGGCGACGCCGGCGTCACCGCCGCGCGGATCACCTTGCCCTGCTCTTCCGATGAGCAGCCGGCGAGGACGAGAAGACACAGACCGGCTAGAGCGGTGATTCCACGCATGTTGGCGTCGCTTTCAGACATGCGGCGTTGCGCCGCAACAGTTGACGCGGAATCGTAACAAACGGGCCGCCGGCCGGCAAGGCGGCGCTGGCCGCCGGCGCGCCTTCAGCCGGCCGCCCGGCGCAACTCCGGGCGTCGCCCCGCCGGCCTTGCCAGGCCAAAATGCGCCCGCAGGGTCGAACCGGCGTAGGCTTCGCGAAAAATGCCCTTCCGGCGCAGCAGCGGCACGACTTCGTCCACGAACACGTCGAGGCCGTCGGGAACCACATCGGGCATCAGGTTGAACCCGTCGGCGGCGCCGGCGTGGAACCAGGCGGCGATGTCGTCGGCGATCTGTTCGGGCGTCCCGACGATCAGCCGGTGGCCGATGCCGCCGCCGATGCGGCGGATGAGCTGACGCACCGTCAGGCCGTCGTTCACCGACAGTTCGACGAGGGCGCGTGAAAATGTTTGCCAGCCTTTGGCATCGACGAGCAGGGAGCCGGGCAGCGGCTGGTCCAGATCCAGCGTCTCCGGCTCCACGCCCAGCATCTTGGCGACGCGCTGCACGGCGAACTCCGGCGGAACCAGCGACCACAGCCAGTCCTCGCGGCGGCGCGCCTCCTCTTCTGTTGCGCCAATCACCGTGGCGAGACCTGGCAGAATGACGATTTCATCGCCGCGCCGGCCATAACGGGCGGCCCTGGCGCGAATGTCATCGGCGAACGCTTTGCCTTCGGGAATCGTATTGGCCACCGAGAACACCGCCTCGGCGTGGCGCGCCGCCAGTTCGCGGCCATCGTCCGAACCACCCGCCTGGACGATGACCGGATGCCCCTGCGGCGAGCGCGGCACGTTGAGCGCGCCCTGGACGCGGTAGTGACGCCCCACATGGTTCAGGTCGTGGATGCGGTTTTCGTCGGCGAACACGCCGCTGGCCTGGTCACCGACGAAAGCGCCGTCCTCCCAGCTGTTCCAGAGCCCCTTGACGACGTCGGCAAATTCGCCGGCGCGCTCGTAGCGGGCGCCGTGTTCCGCCACATCGTCGAAGCCGAAATTGCGGGAGGCGCGCGGATCGGCGGTCGTCACCACGTTAAGGCCGGCCCGGCCGCCGCTGACCAGATCGAGGCTCGCGAAGCGGCGGGCGATATTATAGGGCTCGTTATAGGAGGTGGAGGCGGTGGCGATCAGACCGATATGGCTGGTGGCGCGGGCCACCGCCGCCAGAATCACCGTGGGTTCAAGGGCGTAGAACGGTCTGTAGGCTGGACGTTCGGTGATCGCCGGCACGTCGGCCAGGAAGATCGCGTCCAGGGTTCCGCGCTCCGCCGCCTGGGCCACGCGCACATAGTGATCGGCGCTGATGAAGGCCTGCGCGCCCTGGGGCGTGGCCCGCCAGGCCGAGTTGAAGAAGCCGGCGGTGAGAATGTTGACGTTGAGGTGCAACTGCCGTGCGCTCATGGGCCGGTCTCCGGTGCGGGGGCGATCAGAAGAAGCCGAGTTTCGGCAAGGGCGTTCCCGTCAGCTCCCACGCGCCGAGCGCCTGGGCCTTCAGCGTTGCGGGATTGTGGGAGGCCAGGGTGCGGGCGTTGCGCCAGTGCCGGTCGAGATTTCTGGCGCGCTGGGTGGCGGAGGCGCCGCCCACGTCAAACAGGCGGGTGGCGCCGCGCAGGGTCAGTTCGTCTACCACCAGCTTGGCGCGCGCGGTCAGCACGGCGGCGTGGTGCGCCAGCTCCTCATCCGGCTCGCCCCGCACACGGGCGGCGGATAGGGCGTCATGGGCATCGGCAGCGGCGAGAATCAGGGTTTCTGCGGTCCAGGCATCGGCGCCAATGCGCCCGACGATCTCCTGCAGCAGCGGATCGTCCTCCGGCCGTTCGGCGCTGGAGTAATAGAAGTTGCGATCGCGGCGGCTGCGGACCAGATCGGCGGCGTCCGTCGCCACGTTGCGCAGGATGCCAGCGACAATGGCCGTCACCAGCAGCTGGGCCAGGGTATTGCTGTAAGGCAGACCAAAGCCGGAGCCCGGCTCGTCCGGCAGAACCTCATCGGCTTCGATGCGGACATTATGCAGCACGGTGGTTCCTGAACCCGTCAGGCGCTGGCCGGCGCCGTCCCAGTCATCAACCAGTTCGACGCCGTCGCGGCGGGTTGGCAGCAGCACCGACAGATTGCGGCCGTCCGGGCCGGCCGCCC
This sequence comes from Camelimonas lactis, assembly GCF_004342915.1. Taxonomy (GTDB): domain Bacteria; phylum Pseudomonadota; class Alphaproteobacteria; order Rhizobiales; family Beijerinckiaceae; genus Camelimonas; species Camelimonas lactis. The sequence goes on along the minus strand of NZ_SLWL01000013.1, from coordinate 26,006 downwards.
GCACCAGCAGGATGTCGGAGAACAGCGCGCCGGTGCTGTAGAACTTGCGACCATTCAGGCGGAAGCCGGCGCCATCCGGCGTCAGGGCCGTGACGTAGGTGCTGACGCCGCCGCCAACCTTGCCGGCGCCCTGCTCCGTCATGGCGAGGCCCACGATGGCGCCGGCGGCGATATCAGGCAGCCACTTCAGGGCGGCCCCCCGCGCTCCGGCCGGAAGCGCGAAGCGGTCAACGAACGACAGGTGGTTGCGCAGGATGTGGGCGACGTTCGGGTCCGCCGCCGCCAGATCGAGCACGACGCGAAACAGCTCGCGGCTGCTGACGCCAAACCCGCCGCTGGCGCGCGGCAGACGCAGGGCGCCGAGCCGGCTCTCGCGGATCCGGCGGATCACGTCGAAGGGCAGGATACGGCCGCGGTCGCGGTCGGCGGCGCCGGCGCGAATCCAGGCGAACAGGTCGCCGAAATCCGGCTTTGCGGTTTCAAGCGAATGGATGGAGGCGGGGGCAGGCTGGGACATGGCGGAACCTGTCTGAAAGGGGGTGGCTATGGATCACTCCGCCGCCTGGCGACGGGACCGGACGAACTGGTTTTCGGGCCGTTTCAGCCCGAGGTTCTCGCGCAGGGTCTGACCTTCGTATTCGGTGCGGAACAGGCCGCGACGGCGCAGTTCCGGCAGCACCAGCTCGATGAAGTCGATCAGGCCGCCAGGCAGCACCGGGGCCATGACATTGAATCCGTCGGCGCCGTAACTGACGAAGCGCTCTTCAAGCTGGTCGGCGATGTCGGCGGCGGTTCCCACCAGCTGCCAATGGCCGCGCGCGCCGGCGATGCGCTCATACAGCTGGCGGATGGAGAGGTTTTCACGGCGCGCCAGTTCGGCCACCAGGGCCTGGCGGCTCTGGCTGGCGAGGGTCGGCGGCAATTCCGGCAATGGACCATCGGGATCGGATCCGCGCAGATCGACGCCAAGCTGCACCCGCAGCAGCTCAAAGCCGACCTCCGGCTGAAGCAGCGCCTGCAATTCATCGAACTTCGCCTGGGCCTCGGCGCGGGTGCGGCCGACCACCGGAAACACGCCGGGCATGATCTTCAGATCTTCCGCCGCGCGCCCGTACCGGGCCAGCCGGCCCTTGACGTCGGCGTAAAACGCCTGGGCCTCGGCCAGAGTCTGCTGCGCCGTGAAAATCACCTCGGCGGTGCGCGCCGCCAGCTCCCTGCCGGGTTCGGAAGAGCCCGCCTGCACGATCACGGGGTGGCCCTGCGGCGGTCGCGGAACGTTCAGCGGCCCCCGCACCCGGAAATGCGCGCCCTCATGGTCGAGAACGTGCATCTTCTCCAGATCGAGATAAACGCCGCTCTCCCGGTCGCGCGGGAAGGCGTCGTCCCCGAAGCTGTCCCAGAGCCCGCGCACCACGTCGGCGAATTCTTCGGCGCGCTCGTAACGGCGGGCGTGTGGAACAGGCGCGGCGTGGCCGAAATTGAGCGCGGCCTCCGGGTCGTTCGAGGTGACGAGATTCCAGCCGGCGCGGCCGCCGCTGATGTGGTCGAGCGACGCGAACTGGCGGGCAAGATTGAACGGATCGCTGAAGGTGGTCGACGCCGTGCCGATGAGTCCGATGCGGCTGGTGACCGCCGCCAGGGCCGAGAGGATGGTCAGCGGTTCAAACGGGGTTATGCCCGTGTGCGCCTTGCGGGCGGCGCCATCGGGATGCAGCAGCCGTACATTGACGCTGTCAGCCAGGAACACCGCGTCGAATCTGGCCGCCTCCGCCGCCTGGGCGAAGCGGACATAATCCTCAAGCCTGTCGTCGCGGGCAGCGGCGGGATGGCGCCACGCGGCGATGTGATGTCCTGAAATGTAATGGAACGCGCCCAGTCTGATGCGCTCGCCAGGTCTGAACTCGCCAGGTCTGCCCATCGCCATACTCCACCTGAGGCGGGCAACGCGGCCGCCCGGCTGCCCACGGGAACGCCATGTCCCGGAGCGTCATGGTGCTGGTCTGGATGGATGCAAGGCAAGTACTTGAAATAAATAATAAAATTATTTCATAAATGGCGGCAGCGACAAAAACCCTTTCTGCCAGAGCCTGTCCGCCTGCAAGTTTTCGGCGTCGGCGCGGCGCGCGCCGGCCGGCGAGACGCCAGGCCGGTGGCAACACCAATCCCCGGGGTCGCAACCCGCCTCAGCCGGGCGGAAGCTGCTGCTGTACGAGCTGCACCCAGAAAGCGGCGCCGATGGGCAGGATCGCGTCGTTGAAATCGTAATAGGGGTTGTGCAGCGCCGGGTCCGAGCCGGTTTCGCCGGCGCCGATGCAGATGTAGGCGCCGGGACGCTCCTGCAGCATGAAAGAGAAGTCCTCCGACCCCATCGACGGCCTGATGTGGGTGAGCACCTTGTCCGCACCCACCAGCGCCGCGGCGGCGCGCGCGGCGGCGGCGGCTTCGGCGGCGGTGTTCACGACGCCTGGATAGCCGCGCATGTAGGTCAGCGCGATGCGCGCGCCATGGGTCTGGGCGACGCCAGCGCAGATTTCGTTCATCGCCGCCTCAACGCGGTCCTGAACGGCGGCGTCGAGGGTGCGCGTCGTGCCGCGCAGCACCACGTTTTCCGGAATGACGTTCCAGGTGTCGCCGCCATGGATCTGGGTCACCGTGACGACAGCTGAATCAATCGCGCCGATCCGGCGGCTGGCGATCGTCTGCAGGGCGTTGATCAGGCTTGCGGCCACGACAATGGCGTCAACGCCGGTTTCGGGAGCGGCGGCGTGGCTGCCCTTGCCGGTGAGGCGGATCTCGAAACGGTCCAGGAAGGCGGTGGCGATCCCCTCGCGCACGGCAAACAGCCCGCGCGGGATCTGCGGCATGTTGTGCATGCCATAGACGGCGTCGGCCGGGAACCTCCCGAACAGGCCGTCCTCGACCATCTTCTTGCCGCCGCCCTCGTTTTCCTCCGCCGGCTGGAACACAAAATGCACCGTGCCCCTGAAGGCGCGGGCGCGGGCCAGGTGGTGCGCCGCGCCCAGCAGCATCGCGGTGTGGCCGTCATGGCCGCAACCGTGCATCTTCCCCGGCGTGAGCGACTTCCAGGCCGGGTCGCCCAGCTCCTCGAGATCGAGCGCGTCCATGTCGGCGCGCAGGGCGATGGATGGGCCTTCGCCGTTACTCAACGTGCCGACGACGCCAGTGCCGCCGAGACCGCGATGCACGGGAATCTGTATCTCCTCCAGCGCGTCCGCGACCACCTGGGCGGTGCGGTGCTCCTCGAAGGCGGTTTCGGGATGGGCGTGCAGATCATGCCGCCAGGCAAGCATGCGCGCGCAGATATCGTCGGCGATCCTGATGTCGTGGGACATGTCTGGTCCTCTTGTCCGGTTGCTTGGAGGTCCGGTTGCCTGGTTGCCTGGCGCAAATTCGTCTGTGCCGGGCGGCCGCCCGCCGATGGCGGCATGGAAGCGCGTCGCCTGCGTCAATCCGGCCGCCCGTTCCTTCGCCGGCAAGGCGGCGCAGCCCCATGGATAACGCCGCCACGTGGATATGATTGCAAGGCCGGCGGTTTGACAACGTCACGGTGTTTGTACGGCGTAACTGGCGCCATGATCCATATTCAATCTGACCGGCGGCGCGTGGCGTTCCTCATCGGCCGCCGACCGTCGGCGCCGTCGATGCGCATCGCCCTCGACACCGGCTGGAACACACGTGACGCCTGTGGCTGGCTGATTGCTGACGGTCACGTCCGGGGCGGCAGGCTGCCCTCCAGGCATGCTGGCGGCCGGTGGCGGCAAGGGCGGCCAGGCTGGCGTGGGAGGGGCTGAACGGCTTGAGGCGCCCGGGTTTTCCCCGAGCCGGCTCATCATCATGCGACGGGCGCGGCATTTTGCTGACTGGCGCTGGTTCCCGAATGGCGATGGCGTCGTCATGATCATCCCGCGCGAACGGAAGCACCGGCTGGACCGGCCCCGGGAGGATGCCCCGGCTTTGTCCCTGGCGTCCCGTGACCGGGGAATAACGCTGCTTCAGATCACCCGGCCCGGCTGGTCGCCCACGCCATCCCGCATCCGGCCGATCTCGACGGCAATGCTCCGGTAATCCAGCGGCCGTTCGCCGGTTTGCAACGCCATCCGCAGAAAACGGATGGGAAAGCGGATGGCTTCCCGATTGGGTTCGCTCAGGTCGCCGCCCCGGTCGGAAGCGCCGGCCTCGGCCCGGTCGAGCGCGCTTTCGAGGTCTGGCCGGGTCAATACGCCCTGGCGCATCAGCGTATCGCACAAGGCGGCCAGCGCCAGCAGCACGCCTTCCATTTGCAGGTTTGCAGTGTTCATGTCGCGGCTCCCTCGTGACAGGTCGGGGTTGTTGCGGCGGCGGATTATCTTTCCTTTCGCCGTGGGCAGGTGACCAGCAAGGTCACGGCCATGGCAGCATAGGCGACGGCAATAGCCCTTGGCGACAGCGCCTTTTCCCAGCCGGGCGTCAGACGTTCCGGAACCACGCCATAGTCAACCACGGCCGCAACGGCGGTCAGGCCCGCCGCATCGATGAGCGGCGCACGGCGCGGCGCGATTTTCCGCATCGCCTGAAAAATCGAGGCCCAGAAAACCGATGCGGCCAGGTGGGTGGCGAAACCGAGAACGGTGTGGCCGGCGTCGAAGCGACGGACATGGCCGGCGGGATCGCCGTGATACCAATGGCTGGTGGCGTTAAGGGGCTGAATCGCCCGTTTCCCCTCGACAAGCGCCATCCCCGCCAGCGTCGCCGTTGTCGCAACGCTCACGGCGACGCCAGACAGCAGGCTTCCCAACAGCAAGGACGGCATGGCGCGGCTCCTTTGATCCGGGCAAGACGCGGCGGCCCAGGATGCGGATCGCACACGTCCCCCCAGTCAAACGCAGCCGGGCGGTGAACGTTCCCCGAAGTCACAGCACTGGCAGACGCAACAGGTGACGCTCAGGGCCTGTGTTCCATGCCTGCCGCGAGGGCACGGGCTGCGGGAACATCGGCCTGGCGGCAAGGGTTACATCTTCGGTTACACCATTCACCCGGGCGCGACAGGATGGGGCGCCAGCCTGCAATGCGCGGGCCCGCAGTCCGTTGGCCCCCAGCATTACAGGCTGCAAAACGGCAGGCTGGACATGACCACAACGGAAACAGAGGCCGCTTCGCTTGCGGAGCTGGGCGCCGCAGAGGCCAGATGCACCCGTTGCCCCCTGTATTTGCCCGCCACCCAGGTGGTCCCGGGCGAGGGAGCGCCGCGGGCGCGCATGATGATGGTCGGCGAGCAACCCGGCGACCGGGAAGATCTGGCCGGCCATCCGTTCGTCGGGCCGGCCGGACATGTACTGGACGAAGCGCTGCAGGCTGCGGAGATACCGCGCGGCGAGGTGTTCATCACCAATGCGGTGAAGCATTTCAAATTTGTTCCGCAGGGTAAAAAACGCCTGCACAAGCGCCCCAACGCCGGGGAAATCCAGCGCTGCAAATGGTGGCTGGATCAGGAACGAAAACTTGTCCGGCCCGAGGTGATGGTGGCGATGGGCGCGACGGCGTTGCGCAGCCTGCTCGGAAGGGCGACGCCCGTGTCATCCGTCCGGGGACAGGTGAAAATCCTGGAGGACGGGACGCCGCTGATCGGCGCCGTCCATCCTTCCTATCTTTTGCGCATCCGGGACGCCGGGGAGCGGCGACGCGAGCGCGACGGTTTCGTCGCCGATCTCCGGCGCGCCTGGAGCCTGCTGGACGCCTCCTGATGCGGACGCGCTGCGCCCCGCGCGCGCGTCTTCGATTAAAGGCTTTGGTCGGGAACGTCCTGACGTGAACCAGGCTTCAGGTCGTGACATCCGCCGCATTCCGGGCGCGCCGGCGCTTGCCGCCGGTCGGAGGCGCCCGTCCGGCGCCTTTTCGCCGCGCTCATGCGCTCCTGGACGCAAGCCTGTGGCGACCAGCTTCCGGCCGTGCAGCCCTTTGCCGGCAATGAGTCTGGCGACAATGCGTTGCCGCGACGGCGACCTGGAGCATCTTCGGTGAGCCCGGTTCACGTTAAATACGCCATCTCCTTGAGTTGATGCATTTTATTTATGAATACCGGACTCCACTTTTCTCGAAAGAGCTCTAACGCGGCGTCACAAACTTCAGCGTCACCTCAGGCGGCGCCTCATCGCTGTCTTGCCGGAAATGCTCCCACAGTCGTTCGCCCAGCGGCTGCACCAGCTGGATCGTCATCTGCCTGAGCAGGATGGCGAAGGCCTGCTCATGTTCAGGAACCTGACTGCGCGCCGCGCCAGCCGCCCGCAGGCCCCGCACCTGGCTCAGCGTCATTTCCGCGAGCTGGCGCATGAATTCCGGATCGCCTCCCCCCAGTTCCAGCTCGGCGGTTTCCCGGCGGACATACAGCGCCAGATCGGGATTGGCCGCATACATCCTGGCGACGCTCGCATCGCGGGCGCGACCGAATTCCGCCGCGCCGCCCGTCACCGGCACCGCGTTCAGGGTGTCGGTGATCATCGCCATGACGTGCTCCTGCACCGCCAGCCGCAGGCCATCCTTGTTGCGGAAGTGGTGGACGACGAGCCCATGGGTCACCCCCGCCGCCTCGGCGATTTCCCGCAAGGTCGCCGCCCGCGCGCCCTTGAGCGCGAACAGGGCCAGGGCGGCGTTGCGAATACGCGCCCGGGCGGTGAGGTCGGCGTCGGGACGCTGGGCGTCCCCGGCTTTCGGGATCGAGGTCATGACGCATCTCTACCTGAAACAGGCGAATTGACCAAATGGATAGCCATTGATACAAATGGATAGTTCATAAACCGCGCCGCTCCCCATGCCCAGGCGCGAAAGGGAAAGGAAACGGCATTGCGTGAGGCTGTAATTGTTGACGCCATGCGAACGCCGGTTGGCAGACGCGGCGGCGCCCTTGCGGACTGGAAGGCCACCGACCTGCTGGCCGTCACCTTGCAACAGCTGGTGCAGCGCGCCGGCGTCGCCCCCGAGCGGCTCGATGACGTCATTGCCGGTTGCGGCCTGCAGAGCGGCGAGCAGGCCGGCAATGTGGCGCGGTGGGCCAGCCTCGGCGCCGGGCTGCCGGAAACGCTTCCCGGCATGACCATTGACCGGCAGTGCGGCTCCGGCCAGCAGGCGGTGCACCTGGCGGCCCAGGGCGTGCGCAGCGGCGAATTCAACTTCGCCATTGGCTGCGGCGTTGAGACCATGTCGCGCATTGATCTGGGGCCGTCGTTCAATCCGGCGGGAGGTCTGGGGCCCTGGTATGGTGAGCGCGCCCTCGCCCGGTTCGCGGGCAACCTGATGGCCCAGGGTCCCTCGGCGGAGCTGGTTACCCGCCAGTGGGGCCTGACCCGCGAAGAGCTCGACGCCTACAGCATGCGCAGTCACCAGCGCGCCAAAGCGGCATGGGACGCGGGCTGCTTCGACCGCCAGCTTGTCAGCATCGACGGCCGGCGCCCGGAAGGCGGCCCGGCGCCCATGCGCCGTGACGAGGGCATCCGCCCCGAAACCACCATGGAGCGTCTGGCGCAGCTGAAGCCGGTATTCGCTCCGGACGGCCTCATCACCGCCGGCAATTCATCGCAGATCAGCGACGGCGCGGCCGCCGTGCTGGTCGCCGATCGGGCCACGGCGGAGGCCATGGGGCTGCGCCCGCTCGCGGTGATCCGCTCCATGGCGGTGGCGGCCGACGACGCCCGCCTGCAGTTCACCGCCATCCTGCCGGCGGCGCGCAAAGCGCTGGCCCAGGCGGGCCTCGGCATCCACGACATCGGCCGCATCGAGATAAACGAGGCTTTCGCCTGCGCGCCGCTGATTTTCGCACGCGAGTTCGACGTCGATCCGGCCCGGCTCAATATCAATGGCGGCTCCATCGCCATGGGGCACCCCATCGGCTCTACCGGCGCCCGCCTGATGTGCGACCTGGCGCACGAGTTGCAGCGCAGCGGTGAGCGCTACGGCCTGCTCACCATCTGCGAGGGCGGCGGCATGGCCAACGCCACGATCCTCGAGCGCATCGACCAGACGCACTGAGCGGCCAGGCGGGACCCGAGGACCTGTCAGGCCACGCTCTGAATGATTTGCTCCAGCGCCCGCCGGCGGACCGGCGGACGCCATCAACGATAACAACAACCAGGGAAGCCGCCCCAGCGCGGCGCAGGGAGGACACCGTGACGCTCAATCTCGTCAAGGGGCGCCCGTCCACCATGGGCGACGCCTATCCCCTCAACACCACCACGCTCATCCGCCACGCCGCGCGCACCCATGGCGAGCAGGAAATCGTCTATCGCACGCCCGACGGCGGCTGGGCCCGCACCGACTACGCCAGCACTTACCGGCGCATCCGCCAGGCGGCCGGCGCCCTGCGCCGGCTCGGCGTCAACCCAGGCGACCGCGTCGGCATTCTCGACTGGAACAGCCTGCGCCACTTCGAGCTGTACTGGGCGATCCCGGGCCTCGCCGCCGTCATGCTGCAGATGAACCTTCGTCTGGGGCCAGAGGACCTGGCCTATGTCGTGCGCCACAGCGAAGCCGCGTTCATTGCTGTCGATGAAACGCTGTTGCCGGTCGCCGAGGCGATCGCGCCGCTATGCCCTGGCGTGAAGGGCTGGATTGTCATGACCGGCAAGCCCCTGTCGGAGATCAGGACATCGCTGGCGCCGCTGCATCATTATGAGGACCTGCTGGCGGCGGACGCTGGCGACATCGACTGGCCGCTGATCGACGAAACCTCCGCCTACAGCGCCTGCTACACCACCGGGACCACCGGGCGCCCCAAGGGCGTCTATTATTCGCATCGCGCCATTTACCTGCATTCCATGGCGATGGCCTCGGCCGTTGGCGCGACGTTCGACGACTGCACCATGCTGATCACCCCCATGTTCCACGGCCAGTGCTGGGGGCTGCCGCAGATGGCGACGATGATGGCCAACAAGATCGTGCTGCCCGGCCGCTACATGGCGGAGGACACGGGGCCGCTCACCGAGGCGATCATCCGGGAAGAGGTCACCATCACCAATGGCGCGCCCGCGATCTTCCAGCCAATGCTGGAGCACATTCGCGCCAGCGGGCTGAAGCCGGACTTCAGCAGGCTGCGGTTGATGTCGGGCGCGACGGAGCCGCCGCTGGCGATGATGCGCGGTTTCTACGAAGAAACCGGCGCCGAGGTGATCCACGCCTATGGCGCGACCGAAACCACGCCGCTGGTGACGATCAACCGTTTCAAGCGCGGCCTGCGCCGGTCCATGGACGCGGAGCAGCTGTGGGATCTGAAGCGCAAGCAGGGCCTGCCAATGGTTGGCGTCGACGTGCGTCTGTCCGACGATGAGGATGTCAACGACCTGCCGCATGACGGCGCCCATGTGGGCGAAATCTGCGTGCGCGGCCCGTGGATCACCACGCGCTATCATGACATGCCCGACAGCGCAGACCGTTTCACCCCCGACGGCTACTGGCGCAGCGGCGACGCCGGAGTCATTGACGGCAATGGCTACCTGAAGCTCACCGACCGCATCAAGGACGTCATCAAGAGCGGCGGCGAGTGGATCTCGTCCATCGACATGGAGAACGCCATCATGGCGCATCCGGCGGTGCTGGAGGCCGCCGTCGTTGGCGTGCCGCATCCCAAATGGCAGGAGCGCCCCGTCGCTATCGTCGTCCTGCGGGCGGGGCATGAACTCACCGCCGACGGGCTGCGCGCCCATCTCGCCGCCAGTTTCGCCAAATGGCAACTGCCGGAAACGGTCGTCTTCTCCGACAGCGTGGCGCGCACCAGCGTCGGCAAGGCGGACAAGAAACGGCTGCGCGCCGATTACGCGCATATCCATGAAGGGAGCGAACAGTGAGCGAGCCGACAGTCCTGAAGGAATTCCGCGACGCCACCGCCATCTTTACCCTCAACCGGCCCAAAGCCCTGAATGCGCTCAATGACCAGCTGATGCGCGAGATGGCGGCCGCGTTGCAGGAAGCGGACAGGGACGACGCCATTCGGGCGGTGGTCATTGCCGGCTCGGAGCGCGCGTTTTGCGCCGGCGCCGACATCACCGGGCTCGACGGCGTCGCGGTGAACGACGTGCTGGACCCCAACGGTTTCGGACGCGGCATGTTCGATATCCTGGGCGGCTATCGCAAGCCGCTGATCGCGGCGGTGCGCGGGCTGGCGTTCGGCGGCGGCTGCGAACTGGCGCTGGCCTGCGACATTGTCGTCGCCGGCGACAACGCCCGTTTCGGCGTGCCCGAGGTGGCGCTCGGCCTGCTGCCGGGCGGCGGCGGCACCCAGCGGCTGATCCACGCCATGGGCAAGCAGAAAGCCATGAAAATGCTGCTCACCGGCGACCCCATCACGGCGCAGGAGGCTTACGCGGCGGGCCTGGCCAGCGAGCTCGTGGCCGACGCGGAATGCATGGAGCGTGCGCTCGCCATCGCCACGCGCATTGCCCGCAATGGTCCGCTGGCGGTGCAACTGGCCAAGGACAGCGCCCGCGCCGCCCTGGAGATGGGCCTGACCCAGGGGCTCGCCATGGAGCGCCGCAACTTCATGCTGCTGTTCGGCACCGCCGACAAACAGGAAGGCGTCAGCGCCTTTCTGGAGAAGCGCAAGCCCAGCTTCACCGGCAAGTAACCGCAAGCATTTGACCGCAAGAACAGCTTCAGGAAGGGCGGGGCCCGCCTTTCCTGAAGAAGATACAAATCGACAGGTGAGCCCGGACGGCCAGATCGCTCGCCTGGAACGCCAGTGCTCCAGCCAAAAACAGACGACGCAATCTGGCCAGCGCCGGATCACGCCTCAGGGAGAAATCACCCATGAGCTACCGCTCCCCATGGATGAATGAGGAACTCGACCAGGTGCGGGACACCGCCAGACGGTTTCTCGAAACCGAGTCAGCGCCCCACCACGCCCGCTGGGCGAAGCAGCACATGATCGACCGCACGTTCTGGAACGCCGCGGGCGACCTTGGCCTGCTCTGCATCAGCTGCCCCACGGAATACGGCGGCGGCGGCGGAACCTTCGCCCATGAGGCCGTCGTCATGGAGGAGCAGGCGCGGGTTGGCGATGACGCCTGGAACTACTCCGTGCACAGCACCATCGTCGCCCACTACTTCGCCGCCTATGGCGCGGAGGAGCAGAAGCGCCGCTGGCTGCCCAAGCTGGCCTCGGGCGAATTCGTCGGCGCCATCGCCATGACCGAGCCCGGAACCGGCAGCGACCTGCAGGGCGTGCGCACCCATGCCCGTCGCGACGGCGACGCGCTTGTGGTCAACGGCGCCAAGACTTTCATCAGCAACGGCACGCACTGCGACCTGCTGATCATCGTCGCCCGCACTACGGACGCGCCCGGCGGCAGGGGCCTCTCGCTGCTGGTGGCGGAAACCCGTGACCTCCCGGGCTTCTCACGCGGACGGGAGCTGGAAAAGATTGGCGCCAAGGGCGGCGACCTGCGCGAACTGTTCTTCGAGGACATGCGCATTCCGGCCGAGAATGTTCTGGGCGGCGAGGAAGGCAAGGGTTTCGTGCAGTTGATGAAGCAGCTGCCGCAGGAACGCCTGTGCATCGCCGTGACCGCCGCGGCCGCCTGTGAACGGGCGGTGGAACTCGCGGTTCAATACGCAAAAGAGCGTGTGGCGTTCGGCCAGAACCTGCTGTCGTTCCAGAACACCCGCTTCGTGCTGGCCGAATGCCGGACAGAGGCCTACGCGATCCGGACGTTCGTCGATCACTGCATTGGCCTGCACCTGGAAGGCAAACTCGACGCGGCCACCGCATCGATGGCGAAGTATCTGGCGACCGAAAAACAGGGGCAGATTGTCGACCGCTGCCTGCAGGTTTTCGGAGGCTATGGCTACATGGAAGAATACCCCATCGCCCGCATGTATACGGCGGCGCGCGTCGCGCGCATTTACGGCGGCTCCAACGAGATCATGAAAGAGCTGATCGCCAGAACCCTCTGATGGGAGCCCCCTCCGATGCTTGCCCCTCCGGACGCCAGCGCGTGAAGACGCCGGCAGCCTCATTGGGTTTCGCCATGAACTCCCGGACAAAGCGCATGCCCTTCTCCGGCGTCATCCTGGCCCGCCGGCCTGTCAGCCGGCGGGCGTCTTTATGTTTGAGGCGCGCCGGCGACCCAGGCATTTCCAGGAAAATGGACTCCACCTTTCACCCGGAATAGCGTCCAACCGGAAAGACAGAGCGCTTCCGGCCACCGGATACGCTCCAGCGCGATCACGGCGTCGACGCAGCCCCTGCCCGCCGGGCCGTCGTCACCATTGAATTCCTGTATCGCGACGCTCCACTCCCTCCCGAACCTATATGCGCATGATTCAGGGTTGACGCAGCGCGCATCATACTGTTTGGTATATTTATATAACATAAAGTATGGATCCGTGTGGATCGGGGGACGAAGCATGCGTTTTGCGGGCAAATTTCTGGCGGGCTGCGCTATGGCGCTCCTGTCCGGCGCGGCGGCGATCGCGGAAACAAAACCACCGTTGAAAATTGGCGTTCTGGACGACCTGTCCGGGCCGTATGAAGATGTTTCGGGCAAGGGCTCGGTGATCGCCGCGCAACTGGCGGCCGAGGACATGAAGGAAGTGCTTGGACGCAAGGTCGAGATCGTTTTCGCCGACCACACCAACAAGGCTGACGTCGGCGCGCCGATCGCCAAGCGCTGGTTCGACGTGGACGGCGTTGAGATGATTACCGGCCTTGGCAACTCGGCGGTTGCCCTTGCGGTGCGCAACGTCGCCGCCAACGCCGGCAAGATCGACATTATCACCAACGCCGGCAGCAGCGACCTGAGCGGCAAGTTCTGCACGCCCACCTCGTTTCACTGGGTGTATGACACCTACGGCCTGGCAAAGACCATCGGCGCCGCCACGATCCGCAGCGGCGCCAAAAGCTTCTACATGATCCTCGTGGACTATGGCGTCGCCAACGCCTTGCAGCGCGATGGAACCCGGTTCGCCACGGATGCCGGCGGCAAACCCGTCGGCAGCATCCGCGTGCCGCTGAACAACAAGGACTACTCGTCGTTCATCCTGCAGGCCCAGGGCAGCGGCGCCGACGCCATCCTGCTTGGCATTGCCGGCGCCGACCTGGTGAACTTCATCAAGCAGGCGCGTGAGTTTGGCGTTTCCCAGGACAAGACGAAAATGGCGTCGTTCCTGTCCTACATCAACGACGTGCGCGGTCTTGGCATTGACGCCGCCCAGGGTCTGCTGCTTTCCGAGGCGTTCTATTGGGACCAGGACGACAAGACCCGCGCGTTCGCCAGGCGCTTCCATGAGCGCGCCAAAAAGATGCCGAACAGCATGCAGGCGGGCGTCTACAGCGCCGTCAGCCACTATCTGAAGGCGGTGCAGGCCGCCGGAACCACCGAAACCAAAGCCGTGGTCGCCAAGATCAGAAAACTGCCGGTCAATGATTTCATGTCGGACAATGTCAAGGTGCGCGAGGATGGCCGCGCCGCGCGCCCCATGTACCTCTACCAGGTGAAAAAGCCCGGCGAGCCGAAGGGCGAATGGGATGTGATGGTCCCGATCCAGAAGCTGTCGGCTGAAGAGGCGACGCGCCCGCTGTCAGAAAGCGAATGCGCCTTCGTGCAGAAGACCGGCGGACAGCAGGGCAAATGACCTGAACAGCAAACGGTTTCCGCCGGGTCCGCCATCCTCCCTGTTGGCCCGGCGGCGCCCTGCCGGCCAGACGAGCGCCCGTCTGGCCGGCATTTTATTAACGGCAGGCAATCGTCGCGGGTTCGCGTGAATGTCGGCCCCCTATCGCCAGATGGTTTCCATCCGGGCTTCGGCCGGCTGGAAGGCCCTGGGGGCGGGCGTCGCCATACAGCGATTTCTGATGGCGATTTCTGGTGATGACGACAAACCGGCAATCTGGAGCGCGACGCCCCGGCCCGCGCGGGCCATTGCCGCTCCGCCGTTACCTCAGCCGTTCGTTCGGGCCGCCGCCAGCGCGGGATGATAGCCCACGAGATTGAGCGCCAGCTGGGCGAGCGACGCCGCCAGATCTTCTGGCGACATGCGCCCCTTGTCCGAATACCAGCGATGCACCCAGCGCACCATGCCGCTGACCGCCAGCGAGGCGATGCGCGGGTCATCGACATGGAAATCGCCGCTGGCGACGCCTTCGGCGATCAGGCTGGCCAGTTTGACGTCGAATTCCCGCTGTTTGGCGCGGATGTCAGCGATTTTCTCCGGCGTGAGGTTCTTTTCTTCCTCAAGCAAGATCGCCGTGAACCGCTGGCGCTCGATGTTGCTGCGCACGTAAACGGTCACAAACGCCCGCAGCCGCTCGACGGGCGAACCATCGGTGTTGTTCAGCGGATCGGCGACGTCCTCGTAGAGATCAAAGAACGCCTGGTCAAACCAGTCTTCAAGGATCGCATATTTATTTTTGAAATAGGTATAAATAAACGGCTTGGTCACGCCGAGCGCAGCGCCAATATCGTCGATCGTTGTTTTCTGAAAACCCTTTTCATAAAAGAGCTTCGTCGCGGCCGACAGGATCAGCTCACGCTTGTATTCCCTGACCTGCTTCTTGACGCTCATGACAACCTTCCGGAGCAGCTCCGGGCGCTGCATTTCCTGTCAGATACAGCGAACCCGCGCGGAGCGCCAGTCCCGGGGGGCGAGGCCGGGACGGGTCCATCGCGGTGGACGGACCTGCCCCTGCCTGACGGCGGCGCCATTGCATGGAGGCGGCGTTTTCCGCGCCGTCCGGCCCTGCCGGCGAACGCTTCCGAACGCCCCGCCCACTGAAAACGCGCCAGCCGGCATTCCCCGCCGCTGGCGAAGCGGTGATTGGACCTCAGGCGGATGTCATCTCGTCACGGGCGCGCCTGGCCAGCATCACCCGCTGCACCTTGCCGGAAGCGGTCATCGGCAAGCTGTCCACGACCATGAGATGACGCGGGATCTTGAAGCTGGCGATCTTGCCTCTGCACGCCTTCTGAACATCCTCCAGCGTGCAATCCATGCCCGGCTTCAGGACCACGTAGGCGCATGGGGCCTCGGCGAGACGTTCGTCCGGCACGCCCACCACGGCCACCTGTTCGATCGCAGGCACAAGAGCAAGCAATTCCTGCTCCAGCGCCGCTGGCGAAACGTTCTCGCCGCCGACCTTGAGCATTTCCTTGTAGCGGCCGAGGAACTGCATGAAGCCGTCCGGTCGCAGGAAACCGCGATCGCCGGAATGCAGCCAGCCGTCGGCGTCGATGGTCTTCGCCGTCGCTTCCGGGTCGCGGAAATAGCCACGCATCACCGTGTAGCCGCGCGCCAGGATTTCGCCCTCAACGCCCGCTGGCCGGTCCGCGCCGGTTTCCGGATCGACGATCCGCACCTCGAGCCCCGGCATCGGCCGGCCGGAAGTCGTGGTGCGCTGCTCCAGGCTGTCGTCCAGGGTGCTCATGAAGACGTAGCAGCCAACTTCCGACATACCCCAGCCGGACACCGTGGCGCACAGCGCGTCCTGCGCCGCGGCGGCGACAGCGTTGGAATTCTCCATGCCGGCCGGCAGGGTGCCGAACCTGAGGCTGGAAACATCGCGCGGTTGCCGGGACTGGATCCTGAGAACGTCGGCGTAATGGGTCTCGAAGCCATGCATCGCCACCACGCGCTCGCGGGCGATGAGATCCAGAACCTCCGCCGGGTCCCAGGCGTCCATCACCACCTGATGCGTGCCGATCAGCAGCCCGGCGACGAGGTTGTCGGACAGCCCGTAAGTGTGGAAGGCGGGCAGAAAGGCCAGAACCGCCTCCCCCGCCTTAACCGGCCACAACAGGTGCCGCTCGAAAATATTTCGCACGATGCTGTGGTCGTGCATCACGCCCTTGGGATTTCCGGTCGTGCCCGACGTGAAAATGATGAGCGCTATGTCCTGCGGCGACACCATGGCGGCGGCCGCCTCCAGCTCGTGCGGCGAAACCTCGCCGGCCCTGGCGAGAAAGCGCTCCCAGGAGGTTGGCGCGTCGCCCGGCGCGTCGCCAACGATGACAACGTCCCTGAGGTGCGGAAAACCCTCCGCGCCGTTGAATTGCTTGCCGTCAAATCCCGGCAGCGCGCCCTTCAGCATGCCGGCGTATTCCACCGGGCCTGAACGCTCCACGACGAACAGCATCCTGCATTCGGCAAGTTGCAGGGCGTAGGACACGTCGTATTCGCGATAGCGGGTATTGAGCGGCGCGACGATGGCGCCGATGCGCTGGGCGGCGAGGAAGATAACCGGAAACTCGATCCGGTTGGTCATCCAGACGCCAACGACCTCGCCCTTGCGCACGCCATGCGCCAGCATCGCCCTGGCGGCCAGATCGACCTGCCTGTCCAGTTCCGCGAAAGTCAGCCGCCGGTCGCGGAAGCTGATCGCGGTCGCATCAGGCCAGAGCCGGGCGGCGCGGCCGGACAGGTCGCCGAAGCGTGTGACTGTTTCTGACACGGACGTTTTCTCCCTCAGGACCACTTCATAACATTTTTTGCACATTGGCCCGGTGTCTCCGGTCCGGGCCCATGTTCCATGGCGACAGTTTACGTTGCGCGCCGGATTGTCGCCAACGGCAATACGGGCGCCTTTCCGGCGCACCGGCGGAGAGCCAGGGGGCCTGGTTCAGCAGCAACAATTTTCGCTCTGGCGCGGGCGCAAACGCGCGGCGCCATGCGGTTCCCCCTACAGGTTGGCGTTGAACTTCTGCGCCATCAGCGCCTGGGACAGGCCGCCGTCACAGTTCAGGTTCTGGCCGGTGATGAACGACGCCATGGGCGAGGCAAGAAACACAATCGTATCGGCCAGTTCGGATGGCCGCCCCAGGCGCCCCATGGGAATGCGCGCCGCGCGCTGGCTGATGTCTTCCGGCGACAGCACCGCCCGCATCAGCGGCGTCTCGACGGTTCCAGGACTGACCACATTGACGCGCACGCCGTGGTCGACCCATTCCAGCGCCATGGTTTTGGTCAGGGCGATCAGGGCCGCCTTGCTTACACCATAGGGGCCGCCGTTGGGGTAGGCGCCGATGCCGGCCAGCGAAGCGATATTGACCACCGAACCGCATGGGCTCTGGCGAAGATGCGGCAGGCAGGCGCGCGCCAGCATGATGGCGCCCTCGACGTTGACGCGGAAGCTGCGGCGCCAGACCTCCAGGTCGCTGTCCTCCACGCGCCCGGCCTTCACCAGCGCGGCGGCGTTGACAAGGATGTCCAGCCGGCCCCACGCCGCCACCCCGGCGGCGACCGCGGCGTCGATGTCCGCCTGCTCCGCCACGTCCATGGCGACGGCGACGGCTGCGCCGCCGTCGGCCACGATGGCCGCGGCGACGCGATCCGCCGCCTCCCCGCGGATGTCGGCCACGACCACCTTGCCGCCATTGGCGGCGATGATCCGGGCCGTTTCCTCGCCAATGCCGCTGCCGCCGCCGGCGACAAGGGCCGCCAGCCCGTCAAGTTGCGACTGGCGCATCCAGGCGCGCGGGCGAACCGCCACAGGGTCGCCTTCCTGCATGTGCTCTACTCCGGTTCTGGAGGGGGCGGCCGATTTCCAGGGGGTGCCAGGAATGGCCACGGCGCCGCCGTCAGCGCCTCGAAAAATGGTGTCCGCGTCTGGAAAACCTGGCCGGATTTCAGAACTCCGCCGGCTCCGGCAGGAATTTCGCCATGGACCAGCCGCCGTCCACCGGCAGCACTACGCCGTGGATGAAGCTGGCGTTCTCCGACGCCAGGAAGGCGCAGGCCTCGCCGATCTCCTCCGGCTGGCCGACGCGGCCGAGGGGCGTGCCTTCGACCATCATGCGATTCCACCATTTGTTGTTGCGGATGCGTTCGTCAGTGCCCGGGCTCCAGATCAGCCCCGGCGCCACGGCGTTGATGCGCACGCCGTCACGGCCGAACTCGGTGGCCAGCATCGTGGTGACGCCGATGACGGCGGTTTTGGTCGGCACGTAAGCGGCGCTGACGCCAACGCCCACCAGACCGAAAGCCGAGGCGATATTGACGATGGAGCCTTTTGTCTCCTTCAGCGCCGGCAGGGCGAAACGGCACAGCCGCAGCACCGGCCGCACATTGATGGCGTAATAGCGCTCGTAGTCGTCGTCCGTGGTTTCGAGGAACGGACGGGCGTTGCCGAGGCCGGCGTTATTGACCAGGGCGTCGAGGCGGCCAAAACTGGAGAGGCAGCCGGCGATCGCCTGCTCGCAGGCCGCCGCCTCGCGCAGATCACTGGTCTGGTGGACATAGTCGGCATGGTCGGCGACCGAAGCGTCGGCCGGCTTCAGATCAACGCCGAACACCCGCCAGCCGTGTTTGAGAAACACCCGGACGATGCCAAGACCGACGCCCTGGGAGGCGCCGGTGATCAGTGCGATGCGCTTCATGAGGTTTTCTTCCCTGTCGTGGGGCCGCCCGTTTCGCCGGGGCGACGTTTTGGTCATTCAGCCCGAAAGCTTCTCGCGCCGGATACGGACGCCGGCGCGCTCGCGGTCCCAGGTGGCGTCTGTCACGCCCTCCGCCCGCAACACGTATTTCTCGATTTTCTGTGTCGGTGTGCGCGGCAGGTCCGGGACGACGCGAATGTAGCGGGGGACCATGAAATGGGCGAGGCGCGGCTGCAGGAAGCCCAGCAGCTCCGCCGGATCGATGGTTGCGCCCGGCGCCGGCGCGACGATGGCCAGCACGTCGTCCTCGGAATGTTCGCTGGGCACGCCGACCACGGCGCATTCCCGCACCGCCGGATGGGCCAGAATCTCCGCCTCCACCTCGAAGGAGGAGATGTTCTCGCCGCGCCGGCGGATGGCGTCCTTCATGCGGTCGACGAAGAAGTAGTTGCCGTCGGCGTCCCTGCGGAAAGCGTCGCCGGTGTGGAACCAGCCGTTGCGCCAGGCCGCCGCCGTCGCCTCCGGATCGCCGAAATAGCCTGAGTTGAGCGCCCAGGGCGCGTCGCTGCGGACAATCAGTTCGCCGGTCTCTCCGGGCGCGACCTCGCGGTCCTGGGCGTCGACGATGCGCAGTTCGTTGCCGGGGCGCGCCTTGCCGCAGGTCCCCGGCGTCGCCGGATTGCGCTCCGAGACGATCGGCGTGTTCAGTTCGGTCATGTTGAACAGGGTCCACACATCGACGCCGAAGCGCCCGGCGAACGCCTGCGAGTCGCCCGGCAGCGGAATCATGGTGACCTTGCGCAGCGTATGCCGCCGGTCTTCCGCCGACGGCGGGCGCTTCATGAGGAAGCTCGACATGACGCCGAGCAGGATGCAGTAGGTCGCCTGCGTGGCGTGCACCGCCGGCCAGAACCCATCCGTGCTGAAATCGCCGCCAAGCCCGACGGCGCCGCCGCGATCGAGCATCAGCAGCACCGGCAGGGTCCCGCCAATGTGGAAAAACGGCAGGAAGCACAGCACGCTGTCGGTTTCGTCCAGCATGGGATATGAGGCCGGCCCGCCCATGTGCCACATGTGGGCGTAGGAGCTGACCACGCCCTTCGAACGCCCGGTCGTGCCAGAGGTATAGATGATGGATTGCGGGTCCCACGGCTCGATCGGCCGGGCCAGCGGCGGCAGTTCCGCTGCGTCGCGCGCCACGGCGGCGAGCGGCGCCAGCTCCACGCCCTCGATGACCGTATCCGCTCCGCCCTTCGCTCCGCCCTGCACGACGATGGTGCGGATGGCGCCGCGATCGACGTCCTGCAGCCGTCCCAGCAGTTCGCCGGAGGCGACCAGCACCGAGGCCCCGCCATTGGCCAGCACATGGGCAAGCACGCCGCCGCGGTAAGCGGTGTTGATCGGAACGTAGACGGCGCCGAGCCAGTTGATGGCGAACCAGACCCGGACGATACCAACCGTGTTGGGCAGCCACACATTGACGTTGTCGCCCTGCTTCACGCCGAGCGCGGCGAGGCCGGCGGCCAGCTCCTGCACCGATCGGCAGAACGCCTGGTAGGCAATGTGCGAGCCGTCCGGAAACCGCAGGAACGGCCGGTCGGGATGCAGGGCGGCGCGGCGTTCCAGCACGTAGCGCAACACCGCTTCATTGCGGTCGGGCGCGCCGACAGCGCGGCCCGGGCGATCTGCTGACTCGGTCTGCAATGCGGATAATCCCCGATGTGTGCAGGTTCTGGCCCGGGCTTAACGCCGCGCCGGCGGAGTATGGCGCCAACCTGGAAAGGCGCCGGCTCAGGCGACTTTCAGTTCATCAATGCGCGGCGCGCCCAGGTCCGCCTCGAAACGGGCGTAGGTCCACGGCCACGACACGACGTTGCCCTGCCTGTCGAAATACCAGCTGGTGCAGCCGCCGGTGGCCCAGACCGTATGTTTGATCGCCTCCGACACCTCGGCGTTGAACGCGTCGGTCGCTTCGCGGGTTGGTTCGATTTCGCGGCATTTGCCGTCCGCCAGCATCCGCACCAGCTGCATGGCGTAGCCGATCTGCACCTCCGCCGTGCGCAGGTAGGAGAAATTGCCGATGGGGCTGTTGGGGCCGCCGATGAAGAACAGGTTGGGGAAGCCCGGCGCGGCCACGGAACGGTAGGCCTGGCAGCTGTCCTTCCACTGCTCGTTCAGCGTGACGCCGTCGCGGCCTGTGATCACCGCCGGGCGGAAGAAGGCGAAAGGATCGAAGCCGGTGGCGTAGACGATGACGTCCAGCTCATGCAGCGCGCCGTCCTTGGTGCGCACGCCGCCCGGCTCGATGCCGGCGATCGGCGTATCCACCAGATGGGCGTTTTCCTTCTGGATGGCCGGATAAAACTTGTCCGAGACGATCAGGCGCTTGCAGCCGGCCTGGTAGTCCGGGGTCAGGCGGCGACGCAGCTCCGGGTCGTGAACGTTGTTCTCAAGATTCTCCCGGCAGGCGCGGGCCATTTCGGCCAGGCCCTCGTCGTTGGCGCCCACCAGCGCCGAAGCGAAACGGTTATTGAAGATGTCGTTCAGATGTTCATACAGCTGGTCCATCTTCTGCGGATCGGCGCGGAACTGCTGCTTCTTCTCTTCGGGGAAGGGATTGTTCGGCACCGGGGTGATCCACTGCGGCGTGCGCTGGAACAGCGACACCGAGGCGACCTGATCGACGATGGCCGGCACGATCTGGGTGGCGGTGGAGCCGGTGCCGATGACGCCGACGCGCTTGCCGGCGATGTCCAGGCTCTGGTCCCAGCGCGCGCTATGGAAGGCCGCGCCGGCGAAGCTGTCACGGCCAGGAATGTCCGGCAGCACCATCTGGTGCAGGATGCCGGTGGCGAGAATCACGGCGTTGTACAGGCCCTGGTCGCCCTGCGAGGTCACGACGCGCCACAGGCCGTCGCCAACATATTCCGCCGTCTTCATTTCGTTCGACAGGCGGACATGGTCGAGCACGCCAAGATCCCCGGCGACCTTGCGGAAATAAGCGTGAATCTCGGCGGCCGGCGCGTATTCGTGACTCCATTCGGCGTTGGGCGCGAAGGAATAGCGATAGAGGTGCGAAGGCACGTCACAGGCCAGGCCCGGATAACGGTTATCGCGCCAGGTGCCGCCCACATCATCGGCGCGCTCGAATATGTCGAATGCGACGCCCGCCTGCCTGAGCTGGACGCCCGTTGCAATGCCCGACGCTCCTGCGCCAATGACGGCGACCCTGAAGGGAGTGCTTCCCATGGCTGTTCTTCCCGCTTGCCTGACAGATTTCAATGAGGCGATACAACTAATTGGTACTTAAATATACCGATTAGTATGTTTCGCACAAGCCCCCCCCTTCGGCATGCGGTCTTCCAGATGAAGAATGGGAACGGACTGGTCCGCTGCTGCCCTCGGAGCGAGGACGAGGCGGACCAGTCCATTCGTGGCGCCGCCCGCCACGAGGCGGCAGCGGGATAGTTCCCGACCATAGCAAACACAGGACCCAGCGACGCTCATTTGGTCGTGGCCCTCACCGTCCTCAAAAGGGATACGTACCCAGGTGGAAGGCCCGAGCATTATCAACAGGGTTGGGCGGCGGCGAATCCAGTGCCAGCAGCGGCGGCAGTGCCATTCCCGGCTTCCTGAACGGGTTTTCCGACGGTGGCTTCACAGGCGCGGGCGGCCGCAATGATCCCAAGGGCGTCGTTCATGGGGGCGAGTACGTCTTCAGCAAGGCGGCCGTTCAGCGGAAGGGTCTACAAAATCTGGAGTCCATGCACCGAGGAGCACTGCGAGGCTATGCGGGGGCGGCTTTGTTGGCCCGCGTATTCCGACCGTTGTTGCGTCAGCCGGGCGTGGCGCGGCGCCTATCGTGAACATCACGAACAATGCGCCGTCGCAGGTTTCCGCGACCACCGGCCCCAATGGCGAGCTGAACATCAGTGTTGAGAAGATGGTCGACGGCGCGCTGGCGTCGCAGATGGGCGGCAGTGGCCGTGGTGTGTCCGCCAAGCTGCTCCAGGTCCGTATGAGCCGGGCTAACCTCCGGGGGTAATGGGATGCATGGCCGCTGGAAGGCGGCCATGCTGCTGATCTGCTTATTTGCGACGTGCCTTAGGTAGATTCCTGGCCTGACGAGCAAGCTCCGCAATTTGCTCGTCAGCCTCCTGATGGCGCAGTACTTTTCGGTGCTGATCAAATTTTGCATACTGGTCTTCGGCAAAACGCTTCGCGTCCGACGCCTTAACCGTTCCGCCAGATTTTAGGACGACGCGCCCGAGTTGGCTTGGCTGCTGATCCAAGAGCCGTGTGCATCTGCCAAAACAATCAGCCTACCAAGATCCAGCTGGTCTTCAAAAATATCTAGCAGAATGCGGTTCAGTTCTTTGATCTCTCCGTCAGTCAGATAATTTTTTGACACCGAAACGTTGGTTTTTGGATGTTATCATTCTGCCAAGTTTCCAATCCCATATTCAGAGCTTTGTAGTTTGCCCTTTCCTTCACAATCTCAGCAGGAGTGTGGGAGGTAACAGCGTAAACAAGCTTGGCTTGGGTTTTTTGATAAAAAGCACGGGCCGCTTCTGTTGTGCCGTCATAGTCTTGGCACATGGCGCAAATTCTGCGGAGTTCCGATAAACGTTGGCTGCGTCCGAGCGAATATCTCGAATGATTTCCCGGAGCTCCGCAACGCGGTCGGCATTTTCTGGTTGTTTGAATCTCGGGGCATCGATAACAAACCCCTTCTTTGCAAATTGAACCAGAATGCCCGTTGCCCACCTCCGAAAGATCGTGGCCTGGGCTGAAGACACCCGATAACCTACCGAAATCACCATATCGAGAGAGTAAATTGAGACCGGCCTGGTCGCGCCAGGGCGAGGAAGCGCAAGGTGGCTGCCTGAGCCAGAGAGATGGCCTGACACCACCAGGCCAGATGTGCCGGGGCAAGCGGAGGAGACACGCAATGGCCCGGGCGGGCATCAGAAAATCAGAAGGGTTGATATTTGGGTTGACCCCACTCGCCAAGTTGGATTTCTGCTTAAAATCAACGACCTAGGCGAATTAAATGGCGGAGAGGGGGTCCTCGCAGTGTTTGTCCAACTATTTGAAAGCATGCAGTATTTTTCGGAGGGTCGGGTGCAGCCCTAGCGCCGGTCCTAGCGATAAAATTCATGTGGATTTTTGCTGGAACTAGTCGGCAGCTTTGCGCCCCATTTCCGCCGTTCGGTTGGATGCTAGGTGTTTAGCTAGGCCCTTCCCGCAAGCCGACATCGCTTGACGCCTAGCGGGGTGCCGGTCGATTGCTTGGGCTTACGTGTTCGAATCCCGTTCGGCCCGCCACTTGCCCTCGCGAAAGCGTTCTCCCCCTCCGGCTGCGGCCGGATTTTTCCGTTGTTTTCGAGGGTTATGCGGGAGGGGCTGACCACGGCCATCTTTCCGGTCTGCTTGAGGCTGGCCAACATGTGCTGGGCAAACATCAGGTCGGCCTTCTTGCCCGTCGTAGGGCACCAGCCGAAGCGGAACCGGTCGCCAAACTGGATGCCGCGCTTGGTGTAGTTCTGGCTGAAGGGCGGATTTGCGATCACCCGGTCGAACCGCATGAGGCGGCCGTCCTCGATATGTTTCGGATCAACGAGTGTATCGCCGTTCCGGATGTCGGCGTCAGGGATGCCGTGGAGTAGCAGGTTCATCCGGCAGATGGCCCAGACCGCGCCGTTGTCCTCCTGGCCATAGAGGCTCAAGCGCCGGCCATCATGCTGCAGGGCGTATTCGTAAGGCGCCCGACGTTAGCCTCCAGCGCGTCGTCACCGACCAGCACCACCGTGAACCGCCGTCCACTATTGGCGAGCGCCTGAACGTCGAGCGCATGGCTCAGACCGTCGGTGACTACAATAATCTCCCGCGCCGCTGAACCGGCCAGCGCATATTCAATGGCCGTGCCGATCTCGGTACCGCCCTGAGGCTGACCCAGTCTTTCTATGGCTTTGGCCAATGAGACTTCTGCCTTCGAGACGCGCTCGCACGTGTGGTCGAACTGCCAGAGCTCTATCCGATCACCGGGATGCAGAGCCCGCGCCGCCTCTGCGAGGCCAGCCTTGACCGCTTCGTGTTTGGACAATCGACCGCCCGGGCCTAGCAGGGAGGCTGCGCTTCCCATGGAGCCAGACCGGTCAACCAGAACCGCAGCGTCGATATCCGCTCCCTCGATGGCATCAGGCGCGACAGAGACAGTCGCGATTCGTCCGTCAGCCGCACTGCCGCGGCTCACCCCCCAGACATCGCCCGTGACCTCGATATCCACGGGCGCATCCAGCCGAAGCCTAGTCTGCCCCTCAGCCAGGCCACGAACCCTGACGTCTGCACCGCCTGCGTCGACCTCAATCTCCGCTTCATGGGTCACTTGCGGTGAAGTGATCAGGTCGTCGGCGTCGCCGAGCGGCGAACAGCCATAGACATCCCCCAAAGTGGTGGGGATCCGGAGAAGTGCCCTGGTCCCGCCCTGGGACTGCAGCGGCATGATCCAGCGATGGGTGACGGTGATCTCGGCTCCCGGCGGGATGTGGCCGATCGACAGCATATGCACGCCGCGAACCAGTTCCTCGTGCAGGATCGACAACCGGCCCTCGTCGATGCCCTGCTCATAAGTCTCCCGCGCTACAGTCCGCGGCTCAGCACGGGCAAGTAGTGTGCGTCCCCCGATGTCCGCGGAGAGGTGGCACAGCGTGGCGTGGATCGGCACCGGGAAGGTGATGGTCGTCTCGATCGAGGTGTCCGCGCTGTTGCGGAAGCGCTGCTCACGGTTCACGAGAGCCAGCCCGCCGCGGATCGTGACCCGCATGCGCTCCCCAATCAACGGCGTGCCGGAGTGAGCCGGGCAAATTCCGCTCAGGTGCTGGGCGACGACTTGCGAGGTTTCATAGGGGCTAAGCATCCGCGCCATCCTCCGGAGCGATCAGGTCGAGAACCTGTTTGAGCGTGTGGAGTATGTCGTCTGCGTTTGGTGGCCGGACGACCTTTTGTGGATCGATGATCAGCGTGATCCCAGGGGCAATCTGGACTGGCACGCTGTCGCCCGCGGTCCCTGCGACGATTTCCTTCACCCTAGAGGCGGACAGGCCAAGCCCACGCAAGGACAGGTAGCGCCGGATGCCGCTGAGGTGATCTTCGCCATAATCTGCGTTTGCCCGGCCGCCGCGTGGCGGTGGAATGACGCCCTCTGCGACCAGAAACCGGACGAACCGCGCCGTGACGCGTTCGTCCGCTGCGCTGGCCAGAAGCTGTTTCATGTTCACTCGACGACGCCTTTTTGACAGCGTGGATGTCAAAATATGCGGGAGGCGACCACGCGTCAATCTATTTTGACATTTTTCCTGTCATAAGGGTAAGGCGCTAATCGAGGGACACTCGCCTGCCGCGAGGTGAGGGGCCATAATAGCGCAGGGACCAACATGGCGTCGGACAACGCAGGCCTTCAGCGGCGGCTCTGGCCCAAAAAGGCCCGCTTGATGTTGAACAAATCTTTCCCTTCAGTCAGCGCTCCCACCGAACTCTGACGTCACTGACGCCCCCCTCAGGTGCGGATTCCACGGATGATGGGCATCGATTCCACGCGATCGTGGGCATGGATTCCACGGCATCGTGGGCATCGATTCCACGCCTCGGGCAGCC
>NZ_SLWL01000012.1 GCF_004342915.1 Camelimonas lactis | reverse complement strand
AGGCTGCCCGAGGCGTGGAATCGATGCCCACGATGCCGTGGAATCCATGCCCACGATCGCGTGGAATCGATGCCCATCATCCGTGGAATCCGCACCATGGGACCGTGATAGCCGAAAGCCCGAGCAGCAAGCCAACAATCGGTGCGAACGCCACAACCATGATGGCGTCATTGAGAGCGACCTGGCTCAGGGTGAAGTGGGGCTCACCCCTGGTCAGATTGGACCAGACGAAGACCATCGCCGTGCAGGGTGCAGCTGCAAGAATGATCAGTCCGGCAATGTAGCTTTCAATCTGGTCCGCGGGGAGTAGCGGACGAAACAGCCAGCCAATGAACAGCCAGCCGAGCAGCGCCATGGAAAAGGGCTTCACCGCCCAGTTGATGAACAGGGTGACGCCGATGCCACGCCAGTGACGCCCCACCTCCCCAAGCGCCGCGAAATCAATCTTCAGCAGCATCGGAATGATCATCAACCAGATCAGCACAGCGACTGGCAGATTGACCTTTGCCACCTCCAGGGCGCCGATGGCGTGAAATGCGCCCGGTATGAAATGCCCCAGCGCAATGCCTGCGACGATACAAAGAGCGACCCACAGGGTCAGATAGCGTTCGAATGTGGACACTGGTTCTGCCTCAAGCTGTCGCCACGCGTCGGCCGCGCTCATCCACCACCCGCTCACCGTCCTCCTTGATGAATTCGCCCTGCTGGGGCGGGAGCAGATCCAGAACAGCTTCAGATGGGCGGCACAGCCTCACGCCTTTCGGGCTGACGACAACGGGACGGTTTATGAGAACCGGGTGCGCCATCATGGCGTCCAGAAGCTGGTCGTCGGTCAGGTCCGGGGCGCCCAAACCGAGATCCGCATAGGGCGTGCCTTTCTCGCGCAGCAGCGCACGCGCGGAGATGCCCATGCGCCCAATGAGCTGGACAAGCATTTCCCGGGACGGCGGCGTCTTCAGATATTCGATGACATGGGGTTCAATCCCGGCGTTGCGGATCATGGCCAGCGTATTGCGGGACGTCCCACAAGCGGGGTTGTGATAGATGATGATGTCCATTGTCCGTCTCAGGCTGCGCTGTTCCGGGCCGACGTGGAGCCCTCAGACTGGCCGATTTCCGTCAGCTTTGCGCGCAGCGAAGCCTTGTCCAGGCTGGCAACAGGCAACGAAGAGAAAGCTGTAATGCGATTTTTGAGGTGCCGGAACGCGGTTACAAAAGCGGCTTCCTTCTGAAGGTCTGTCCCTTCAACGCCTGCAGGGTCTTCAATGCCCCAGTGAGCAGTCATGGGCTGCCCCGGCCAGACGGGGCACGCTTCACCAGCAGCGTTGTCACAGACCGTAAACACGAAATCCATGACTGGCGCATCGGCCGTTGCAAACTCCTCCCAGCTCTTGGACCGGAAACCGTCAATGGGATAGTCGAAGCTTTGCAACACCTTCAGAGCCAGTGGCTGCACCGCGCCCTTCGGCTGGCTTCCAGCGGAGAAGGCGTGGAAGCGGCCAGCGCCATCCTTCGACAGGATGCTTTCAGCCAAAATCGACCGCGCCGAATTTCCGGTGCACAGGAACAGAACGTTGAAGGTGCGATTGGCTGGTTGAAGATCAGACATGAGCACTGTCCATGGCAGGTTCACAAATACAGGTAAGGGCGGCGACAGCCGGGGTGCACACCTCGGGATGGCCCTGACAGCAATCGCGCATCAGGAACTGGATGAGGCCTGAGAGCGCCGTGTATGACGCGCTGTATATGATCGAGCGGCCTTCCCGGCGCGACTGAACCAGACCCGCATGCTCCAGATGGCTCAGGTGAAACGACATGCGCGAGGACGACGCTCCGTCCATCGCTTCACCGATTGCGCCCGCTGCCATTCCATCAGGACCGGCCTGAACAAGGAGGCGCACTATGCGGAGTCGAGTTTCCTGCGAGAGCGCGGAAAACGCATCCAGCGCCTGCTTGTCGTTCATCGAATCAATCCTTCAATAGATATTGAATAATTGATTACCCGACGTCCGGGTGAAACGCTAGGGGAAAAACAGGCTAGATTCCGAGGTATCTTGCCGAGCTATCGTTGGGACGAGCATGCAGATATTTGCCCGTGGTAGCGACGGACGCATGCCCCAATCGTGTCCTTTACCAAGTGAATGGGCGCGCCACGGTCCAGGCTGTGGCTGGCGTGGCAATGCCGTAACCAGTGGGCTGACGTCTCCGGCGGCAGGCCGGCGCGATCCGCCGCCTTCACGATGCGATGGACCTGCGTCACCATTAGGGGGGCCCGGCCTTTGCGAGATTCAAACACCGCGCCGTCTGGATCGGTGTCTGACGGGCGCGGCCCCTCCAGTTCGCGCCATGTCCGGCCGCTCAGAAGAACGACGCGCGTTTTCCCGCCCTTGCCGTGAACGGTTACTCGGGATTCTTTGGCAGATACGCACGAACTAGGGCCTCCCTCATCTCATCGAGCGGCTTGTTGTTACCAAATTTATTCTGCAAATCTTTCAACGTTTTATCCGAAATTGCACCACTGCCGCGCGCAGATGTCGCAAGAATAGCTACAATTCCCTTCATATAATCTAAGTTCGCATTCTGCGTTTCAATTATGTACTTAAGAGCATCAATTTCGCGCTCCAACGCAGCCTTCTGCATATCGCTCATTACTTCAAAGCTCGCATCAAGCCGGTCGATGATTTCCGCGTTAAGTGAGCGCTTGCTCTCAACAGCTGCAGCTTCCAGCCGCTGCTTCATCCCTTCCGGAACCCTAAACTTGAGCTGGTGATCATCGCGAGCCATACAATGCGTACCATAGTGGTTGATATTAAGTCCCACAGTGGTAAGATACCACGGTGGTTATGAGATAGGGATATCACGGGACCAATGATTCAGGAACCGGAGCACAGCGTGCAGATCCATGTGCGGATCCCGGTTGCGATTGCTGCGAGAATTCGCGAGCGCGCCACCCGCAACAGGAGGTCAATGAATGCTGAGATCCTGGTGATCTTCGAGCATGTCCTCGAAGCTGAAACCGCCAGTCGACACCTTGTTGATGAAGCTGCCGGCGGAGCAGGAAGTTCTCCGTCCAAATTAGACGCGACATGCCGCTGACCAATCTGGAGCCGTCCACATGACCACCGCTGCAGCGAGCCGCAAACCAACTCCAGCGCGACATGCCGCCCTGCCCCCGACCTTGCCCCCAAGAGGCCTCTCCCGTGACGAGGCCGCCGCCTACATCGGCATATCTTCCCGGATGTTTGACGACCTGGTGCGTGACGGGCGTATGCCAAAGGCCAAGCGGATCAATGCAAGGGCCGTCTGGGACAGGAAACTTCTGGACCGTGCCTTTGACGAATTGCCGGGATCCGGAGAACCTGCGTCAGACGACGGCTGGGACAACGTGGACTGACATCGGAGGCCCGGAATGGTGAGGAGGCTACCGAAGTATTGCGTCGAAGATACCGACAGGTACGGGAATATCCGCGTATACTTCCGCAAAGCCGGGCATCCGAAGACGCGCCTGACGGGCATCCCATGGACCGATGAGTTCATGGAGCAGTACAAGGCGGCCCTCCAAGCTCAGAGGCCGGATTGCATCGCGCCAGACCCGGCAAGAGGCCTGCCGCAACCGGGCACGTGGCGCTGGCTATGCGTCGAGTATTTCCGCCGGTGCGCGACCTATCTCCGCATGGACCAGTCAACCCGCGAGGCATACCGCAGGATCCTTGAGGGAACATTCGAGGAACCCATCAGCACGCAAGGCAATGCCAGCGGCCTGAAGTTCGCCGGCCTCCCCGTTACCCGCATGACGACGAAGCACGTCCGCGCACTGCGTGACCGCAAGATAGAGGCACCCGAAGCTGCAAATTCCCGCGTGAAGACAATCCGGTCCGTATTCAAATGGGCGCTGGATGATGAGCTTACCGCGAACAACCCCGCTGCCGCCGTAACCTATTTTAGATCCAGCAGCACCGGCCACCACACGTGGACGGTGGAAGAGGTTCGCAAGTTCGAAGAGACGCACCCTATCGGAACCAATGCCCGGCTGGCCATGGCGCTGATGCTCTATGCCGGGGTCAGGCGGTCGGATGCTGTGAGGCTTGGCAGGCAACACCTTGTTGATGGATGGCTGAGATTTACCGCCTTCAAAAACCGCAACCGCTCCCCGGTATCCATCGAGTTGCCAGTGCTCCCCGAGTTGCAGCGGGTGATTGATGGCAGCAAGACGGGGAACCTGACATTCCTCATTACCCACCAGCACCGCCCCTACACAGCCAAGGGGTTCTCCGGGCAGTTCCGAAAATGGTGCGATGACGCGGGGCTAAATCACTGCTCCGCGCATGGGGTCCGAAAGGCCGGAGCGACTATCGCCGCTGAGAATGGCGCAACCGAAAAACAGCTCATGGCCATCTTCGGCTGGTCGGAAGCGAAAATGGCCGCGCATTACACACGGAAGGCGCAGCGACGGAAATTGGCCGGCGCTGCGATGGGACTCATATCGATGTCCCAGGATCGGCCCAAAAAATGAGATTGCGTCCGCCGCTATTTTCTATGAATTCCTGACCACTTTTAGCAGGGGTTCGAAGGCGTACATGGCGGCCCTTCGCCCGGCTGGGGGGGAAATCATCGTCAGCAGGCCTTCGTCCTGCAAGGTTTTGACAAAGCGATGTATGGTCGGCGCGGGTATGCCAGCCTTGGCGTGAAATACATTGTTTTTGAATACCGGGCGGGTGAATAAGAAATCGAGCGCTGGCGTACTCCATTTAGATGCCAAAGTGGTAATAAATTTGTCTTTCATGTCGTCATATAGAGAGCGAATTTCTTCAGCTTTACGCAAATTTTGATTTGCTTGATCCTCTAGCGCGCCGAGGAAAAAGATAATCCACTCGTCCCACTCGTCATTTGCTGAAACCGCTCGCATCTTGTCGATGTATGCGTCTCTTTCGCGCTCAAAATAAGCGCTCATGTAGAAGTATGGCTCAGAAAGCGCGCCATGTTTCCATAGCACCAGAGGAATAAGCATTCTTCCAATGCGGCCGTTGCCGTCTTTGAAAGGATGCAGTGCCTCAAATTCGAGATGTGCTATGGCTGAGCGAATTAAAATCTCGCAATTATCATTATCAATAAATTTAAAAAGAGCTTCCATCCCGTCAGTCAGACGCTCAGGACTGATGGGTATAAACATGACTTGCCGTTTTGATCTGTCGCCAAGATAGTTCTGTTCGGTTTTGTATTCTCCAGGAGCCATGGTCGCTCCGCGGCCAAAGCTCAAAAGCATTTTATGCGCGGAGCGGACGAGCCAACTCGACAAGGGCTGGCCTCCCTTCATGCTCTCTTGTGCAAACCGCATAGCGCGGCTGTACAGGAGGACCTCGACTGCTTCGCTTCTGTAGCCCCGGCCCGTGGGGCTCCCCTCGTCTCCCTCGCTCTCGGCCTCGTACTGCAGAACCTCGTCAAGGGTGCTGATGGTCCCCTCCATTCTCGAGGAAATGACGGCCTCCTGGCTGCGGAGTGGCGCTAACAGCAGTTCGCTATTGTGCATGCCTTTTAGCATTTGATCGTAGCGCGCCAGGGCTGCCATTGCAGACGAGAGAGGTTGAATCAGGCGGCCATAGTTCAATTGCCTCGGCGGAAATCTGTCGTAATGGTAGCCGGTCGCGCCGCTAAGGTCGTGCCCTGACAGTAGGTCGCTTGCCATTTGCCCCTCAAATTTCTTGCAATGTGAGAGGCAACGCGTTTTGCCTCTCACATTGATACGCATCTCAGTTTGTATATCAGAAACTTGAAAATTTGAAACGCAAGCCATCTTGTCTCTCACTGCAAAGAGGCAAGATGGCTTGCTTCTCAGTCCGGCATAAAAATGAAAGTCAAGCGGGGTGACGGCCACCAGACGTGTCCACACGTGATGCGTCATCCAACGAGTGCATGGGACTTGAAATCTGTGGCCAACTCCAAGTATGAAGGTCCCATCAATCATCGGATTTTAGTCCGGTGGGACAATTCGGGCGAAAACAGCAATGTTTTCAATGCCGAATTTCGCGGGCGTAGTTCAGTGGTAGAACGACAGCTTCCCAAGCTGTATGTCGAGGGTTCGATTCCCTTCGCCCGCTCCAATTTTCCCGAATTTTCAATCATTTGTAGACCGGCGGACCATTGAAGCGTTGGCCACGCTGGCTATGGAGTTGGCCATCGGCGATTCACGCCTTGCTCCTGGCGCTCCGCCGGCAATACGACGGCTCGCAATCTTGCGATTTACCAATAGCGCCGCGCGCATATCTTGCCGTTGACGGTATCTGGCTGTGACCGGCGCCCCTCGGCTTGCGTCAGCCTGGCCGGCGTCCGTTGCCCCCGGTGGTCGCCCCGGCGGGCATCCATATTCCTGGCCGCATCCAGACCCTCGCCTGCTTCGCAGCCTCCCTGGGGGATGGGGTGACCGGCATGGCTGCCGCCGTCGATATAGGACGCAGCAACTGATGTCCCGCCTGGCCGCTCCGCCATCGGCCGATCACACGGCGGCTGGCCGCCATGTCTACAAGCGCCAGGAAGCGGCGGCGTCCGGCGTTGCGGGATCGTCGCAAACGGGCAGGTCGCGTATGAACTATGCTGTAACCGTCGCCGTAACCTGTCGCCAAAATGGACGTCGCCAGAAGGACAGGAGGGCGCCGCGCGCTTTAAGACGAAAGCGCCCTTTGCCCAATCACGGGGGATCACGCCAGCACCTTGCTCGCGCCTCCGGCTTTTCCAGCCGCGCGGCCAGCCGCCGGCTGGCGTGGCCCGCATCCTCAGCCGGGGCACCGGCGCTGTCCGGAAATCCGGCGACGGACAATCGGGGGGGCGGCGCGCGCCGCCTTGACCAGGCGGCAGGCATCGCCTGCGTGCGGTAGCGCGGAGTTTTGCATCGGCGCCGTCAGGATTGTCGCCGCCGTTGGGCGCGAAAATAGCCGTATAGCCGGTCGGGCGTTTCAGGACGGCTCTCAGATATCCCAGTCGCCCGCTGGCGCGATGCGGACGCGACCGATGGAGCGTTTATCGAGGTTCAGGACCTCCATGCGCAGACCGTCGACTTCCAGGCTTTCGCCAGCGGCGGGCAAGTGGCCGAGCCGGGTCAGGATATAGCCGCCAAGCGTGGAGTAGCGGTTGGATTCGTCCACCAGGTCGCGCTCAAGCGCGCCGCCGAGCTGGCGGATGTCGATGAAGCCGTCAACGATCCACGAGCCGTCATCCTGGCGCTCGAGGACCGCCGCCTCCTCGTCCATATCGGGGAATTCGCCGGCGATGGCCTCCAGCACGTCCGTGGGCGTGGCGATGCCTTCCAGCGAGCCGTATTCATCAACCACCATCACCATCTGCACCGGCGAACGGCGCATCTGCTCCATCACCTTCAGCACGTCGGTGGTTTCGGGCACGACCACTGGCTGGCGCGCCACGCGGGCCCAGTCAACCGGCCGCCCGTCAACCAGCAGATTGAGCAGTTCCCGGGTGATGGCGACGCCGACAAAGTCGTCAACGCCGCCGCGCGCCAGCACAACCCGGCTGTGGGTCAGGCGGCGGATGTCGGCGAGAAGCTGCCCGTCGCTACGGTTCAGATCCAGCCACTCCACCTCGTTGCCCGGGGTCATGATGGAGCTGACCGGCCGCTCGCCGAGGTCGAGCACGCCGCGGATCATCTCTTTCTCTTCCTGGCGGAACAGATTGCTGCGGGCCGCCTGACCGGCGATGACGTCAACGGTTTCACCGAGCGGCTGCTCGCCGACGCGGCCGCCCAGCAACCGCAGCACCGCCTCCGAGGTGCGTTCGCGCAGGTCGCCGGTGGAGATCAGCTTTTCGCGGTTATGGCGTCCAAGCTGGTTTGCGGCCTCGATGAGCACGGAAAAGCCAATGGCCGCGTAGAGATAGCCCTTGGGAATGTGGAAGCCGAAGCCTTCCACCACCAGGCTGAAGCCGATCATCAGCAGGAAGCCGAGACACAGGATCACCACCGTGGGGTGTTTGGCGACAAACGCCATCAACGGGCCGGAGGCGGCGACCATCACCGCCATGGCGATGCATACGGCGACGATCATCACCCACAGTTCGTTGACCATGCCCACGGCGGTGATGACGCTGTCGAGGGAGAACACCGCGTCGAGCACGACGATCTGGACGATGACCTGCCAGAACACCGCGTGCACGACCTTGCTGGCGCCGCTCTTGTGGTCGCCCTCCAGCCGTTCATGCAACTCCATGGTGCCCTTGGCGATCAGGAAAACGCCGCCGAGGATGAGAATCAGGTCGCGACCGGAAAAGGAATACGCCCCGACAGAAAACAGCGGCGCCGTCAGTCTGACGATCCACGAGATCGAAAACAGCAGGCCAATGCGCATGAGCAGCGCGAGCG
Organism: Camelimonas lactis; assembly: GCF_004342915.1. Classification (GTDB taxonomy): domain Bacteria; phylum Pseudomonadota; class Alphaproteobacteria; order Rhizobiales; family Beijerinckiaceae; genus Camelimonas; species Camelimonas lactis. Next base: position 143,562 of record NZ_SLWL01000012.1, on the reverse strand, counting down.
ACAGGCCCAGCAACCGGGCCCGGCTCCGCTGCTCCGGCGGCAGCTTGTCGGCCAGGATGGCGATGAACACCAGATTGTCGATGCCGAGGACAACTTCCAGGACAACAAGGGTTGCGAGGCCGATCCAGATATTTGGATCTGCGAGGAACTCCATGACCGTACCCTTGCCTAAAGCATTCTGGAGAGAAGCGGGCGCCGCTTTTCGTGACGAAACGCGCGTGAGGCGCGCGTGGCGGGCGCCGCGCCGCGCGAACAGGGCGCATGGGCGCCCCTGCCCCGCACGGACACATCAGGGGGCGACAGACGCTCTGGCTGACGACAGGTTGTCGCCATGGCCCGCGCGGCGGGCCTGACGCCACGGTGGAGCGGCCGGCGCGGAAGGCCGGAGGACGCATATCCGTGGCGCGGCCTGGTTGGCTTGTCAGGAAGATGGGTCAGGAAAGAAACGCTGGCCTCCATGGCGGAGGCCAGCCCTGTTCGGTACGGACTGTCGCCTTTACTGTCGCCGTCATCTGGCATTGCGCGCGGTCATTCCCAACCATTGATGAATATTCGCGCAAGCTAACACGCCCGGCGGCGGCGCGAAAGAATCCCGCCAGAACATGTGCGTGGACGCTCGCTGACGGGAATAATTCGCAGGAGACGCGCAGTCGACTGGCCCTGGGGGCGACATGCGGAGAGAACCTCCGGAAGCGTTGACTGGCGCGCGCTGAACCGGCGGCTCGCCAGGCCCGCCTCGCATAGCGGCGTCGCCCGCGTGAATGGCTGGACGGATCTGGCGCAACTGGCGGCTTGAGCCGGCGCGGCCGTCCCTGTTCCACCGCCCGGGATTGACCGTCTCATAAAAATGAATATTGGTTCATTATTCACTTTTTCGGCTGCTCCGCTCTGGACCGAAGCGGCCGGAACGCCCTGGACGGGAAGCCTGGCCCGCGACCCACCAGCTGGCGATGACCCTGAACACCGCAGCGGGAACAACAACCCTATGGATCAGACGGCAGGAAACGCCCGGCTGGGCGACTATCTGAAGGACGGCGACATCCGCGTGCTGCTGATGGTGCTGTATCACATGACCGGCGACGACCGCTGGCTGAAGCCGCCGTATGCGCCGCGGCGCGACGTGCGGCTGATCCCCGATCCTGACGCAGGCCTGCCGCCGGACATTCAGGACGAGATTCGCGCGGCGATCATCCAGGTTTTCAGCCAGCCGGACGCCCAGCCCGCCGTCCCGGCCCCGGATGACGCGACGCTGCTGAAGATGATGGACGCGACGCTGGGCGAGCAGGTTTCGCCGGAATATGCGCCCCTGATGCAGGAGGAGATGGGCTTCGTCCCGCGCGACGTGACCTGGCGGACGCAGCCGGACGCGGAAACCCTGCGGCGCCGGCACGTGCTGATCGTCGGCGCCGGCGTTTGCGGCGTGGCGTTGGGCGTGGCGCTTGGCCGGCTGGGCATTCCCTACACGGTCATCGACCGCAACGCCGATATCGGCGGCGTCTGGTACATGAACCGCTATCCGGGCTGCGGCGTCGATACGCCGAACCATTCCTATTCGTTCTCCTTCGGCGCCGCCTATCCGTGGAGCCGCTATTTCGTCCAGCGCGACGAGCTGTACGATTACATCACCGGCATCGCCGACGAATTCGGCGTGCGCCAGCATTTCCGCCCGCGCACCGAACTGACCGGCGCGCGCTGGGATGAGGCGCGCCATGTCTGGATGGCGACGCTGAGGACGCCGGAGGGTGAGGAAACCCTGGAGACGCCGTATCTGGTCAGCGCCATCGGCCAGCTCAACGATCCGTCGCGGCCGCCGTTCAAGGGCGAGGAAGACTTTCAGGGGCAGATTTTGCACTCCACCGCGTGGAGCGACGACCTCGACGTCGCCGGCAAGCGCGTGGCGATCATTGGCGCCGGCGCGACGACCATGCAGATGGCGCCGAGCATCGCCGATAAGGTGGCGGCGCTCGACATCTACCAGCGCACGCCGCAATGGGTGCGGCCGGTGAAGGGCTACGCCGACCCGATCAGCGACGGGGCGCAATGGCTGCTGGCGCACCTGCCGTTTTACGCCAAATGGTTCCGCTTCAACATGTTCTGGCGCTATGGCGACAGCCTGCTGCCGTTCCTGAAGATCGATCCGGCGTGGCCCCACCCCGAGCGGGCGGTGAACAAAACCAACGACCGCCATCGCCAGGAGCTGACCGACTTCATCCACGCCGAACTGGCCGGCCGGCCTGACCTGATCGCCAAATGCACGCCGGACTACCCGCCCTACGGCAAGCGCATCCTGCTCGACAATGGCTGGTACCGGATGCTGACCCAGCCGCACGTCACGCTGGTCACCGACGCCATCGACCATTTCGACGCCGACGGCGTGGTCACGGCTGACGGCGCGTCGCGGCCCGCCGACATCATCGTGGCCTCCACCGGCTTCCGCGTCACGGAAATGGCGGCGAAGCTGAACATCACCGGCCGCGATGGCATGGCGCTGAAATCATTGTGGGGCGAGGATAACCCTTCCGCCTATCTGGGCGTTTCCGTGCCGGGCTTCCCGAATTTCTTCAACATGCTGGGCCCGAACACCGGTCCTGGCCACGGCGGCAGCGTCATCTTCCAGTCCGAATGTCAGAGCCGCTACATCGCCTCCTGCATCGTGCAGCAGACGGAAGCCGGCGCGACCGCCGCCGAGGTGCGCCAGCAGGCGCACGACGCCCACGTGCAGGAAGTGGACGACCTGCACCGGGGGATGATCTGGTCACACCAGGGCATGACCACCTATTATCGCAACGCCGCCGGCCGCGTGGTCTCGGTGATGCCCTACCGCTTCGTCGACTACTGGCGCATGACCCACGACATGGATCCGGCCGCCTATGACTTCGCCGTCGCCGGCGCGGACCTGTCAGCCTCGACGAACAGGCCGCCCATGCCGATGAGGCGCAGATAAACGGAGATCATCCGCCCGGCGTCCACGTCCGCGCCGGGCGCGCGCAACAGCATGGCCATGTAATCCTGCATGCCCATCAGCAGATAGCCGAGCACCGGAATGTCCTCCCGCGAAAAGCGGCCGAGCTCGTTCAGGGAAAGGCTGCGGCCCAGCGCCTGGCCGTAGCCGGCGAGATAGGCTTCCAGGTGCCGCGCATAGGCGCGCGGCGCATGGATTTCCGCCTCGTGAAAGATGCGGATGAAGCCGGGGTTGAGGCGCAGGTAATCGAAATAGGCGGAGATGCGCTGACGCTCCCGCTCCAGCCCGGTGGCGCCGGGGGCGACGTTGGCGCGCAAATGGGCGATCAGCCGCTCGCCGGCGACAGGCAGCAGCTGGTCGAACAGGTCCTGGCGGCTGTCGAAATAATTGTAGAAGGTGCCGTTGGCGACATTGGCCAAAGCGGTGATTTTGGCGATCGAGGCGGCGGCGTAACCCTCGTCGCCCACCACCTGGATGGCGGCGGACATGAGCGCTTCGAGCGTATCGCTCTGCTTTTCCCGCCGCGTGCGTTTTCGCGTCTGTCCGCTCAAGTCGCTCTCCACCTGAAGCCGGCGCCAGCCGGCGCAGGCGGAGTTATAGAGGGTTTTGCGGCGAACTGGATACCAGTTCGCCCCGGCAGCGCGTTTCCCGCGCCGTGCGGCGGCCGGAAGCGTCAGGCGCCGCGAAACACCGGCTGGCGCTTTTCCACGAACGCCGCCGCCGCCTCGCGATGGTCAGCCGTGCCGCCGGAGCGGACGTGATTGATCGCCTCGTTATCGAAGCAGGCTTCGAGCGACGCAGTCTCAGCCATGTTGATATTGTGCTTGATGTAGCCAAGCGTGACGCGCGGCCCATGCGCCAGCTTCAGGGCGTAAGCCCGCGCCGCCCCGGCGAATTCGGCATCGTCCACCACCTCGTTCACCAGGCCAAGGCGCAGGGCGTCGTCGGCCGTCAGCACCGGCGAAGTGAAATAGAGCTCGCGGGCTTTAGCGCTGCCGACAAGGCGGGTCAGGAAATATGTTCCGCCGAAGTCGCCTGACAGCGCCACCCTGGCGAACGCGGTGGTGATTTTGGCCGAGCGCGCGGCGATGCGCAGGTCGCAGGCCAGGGCCAGCGACAGGCCGGCGCCCGCAGCCGCACCATTTATGCCGGCCACGGTGGGCTTGCGCATGTCGTGCAGCAGGCGCGACGTCTCCATCCAGCCGCGCAGGCTCCAGGCGCGATCATCCGGCGACAGCTGCCGGCCCTCGCCGCTGGCCATGGCCTTGACGTCGCCGCCGACGCAGAAGGCTGGCCCGGCGCCTGTCAGCAACACCGCGTGGGCGTCAACGTTGGCGGCGGCGCGCGTGGCGGCGGCGACCAGGCCTTCGCACAGGGCCGGGTTCAGGGCATTGCGGTTTTCTGGCCGGTTCATGGTCAGGGTCAGCAGCCGGTCTTCCAGCCGTTCGATCACGACGTCGCTCATGGGGGTTCCTCCTGTTATGCTGATTTGTTGTGAGCTGATTGGACCCGCGTTGCGCCCGCCCCGTCAACCGCGGGGCGGCAGGCGCCGCCAACCGCGGTTTTCACAATCGCCGAAATTCCTCCCCAATGTGCGCGCCAGAATGGCGTGGATCGGAGCCCGCTCCAGGGAGGCGAAGCCATGACGCACACACCGGTCAGGCGACCCCATGTCAGGATCACGGCCTCCTGTTCGCGCCGGGCGTTCATGCTGGGCGGCGGCCTCGTCGCCATGGCCGCGGCAGTTCCTGGCGCGCGGGCAGCCGTGACGGCGTCGTATCCCTTCCGGCTCAGCGACGCCGAATGGCGCCGGCGGCTGACGCCGCAGCAATATGACGTCCTGCGCCAGTCCGGCACCGAGGCGCCGTTTTCCAGCCCGCTGAACAATGAGCATCGCGCCGGAATTTTCGATTGCGCCGGCTGTGGGCAGCCGCTGTTCGACGCCAAAACCAAATTCGACAGCGGCACGGGCTGGCCCAGCTTCTGGAAGCCGCTCGACAGGGCGGTTGGCGAGGAGGCGGATTCCACATTTGGCATGACGCGCACGGCGGTGCATTGCGCCCGCTGCGGCGGTCACCTCGGCCATGTGTTCAGCGACGGACCGCCGCCGACAGGGCTGCGCTATTGCATGAACGGGCTCGCCCTCGCCTTCCGGCCGGCGCCGACATGACGGGCGATGCGCCCAGGATGGAGATTGGGCCATGAAGCGGCTCCTGAAACGACCGGTCAGGTCTGGTCTCCTGCCGGGACTGGCCCTGTTGCTGGCCATCGCGGCGATTGCGCCGGCCGGGGCGCGTGAAGGATTGGCCATCCCGCCGCCGACCCTGGACGAACCCGCGCCGACGGGCGGCGGAATGGCGACGGCGGTGTTCGCCGGCGGCTGTTTCTGGGGCGTGCAGGGCGTGTTCCAGCACGTGCGCGGGGTTGCCAACGCCGTCTCCGGCTATGCGGGGGGCGCCGCCGCAACCGCCCATTACGAGACGGTGGGCGCTGGCGACACCGGCCATGCCGAAGCGGTCCAGATCACCTACGATCCCCGGCAGATCAGCTACGGCAAGCTGTTGCAGATCTTTTTCTCGGCGGCGCACGACCCGACCCAGAAAAACCGGCAGGGGCCGGACGTGGGCCCACAATATCGTTCGGCGGTGTTCGCCCGCACGCCTGAACAGGCGCGCCTGGCGAGCGCCTATGTGAAGCAACTCGACGACGCCCGCGTTTACGGCGCGCCGCTGGCCACCACGATCGAGCCCGGCAAACAGTTCTATCCGGCGGAAAAATATCACCAGGACTACATGACCCTGAATCCGCGTGCGCCCTATATCGCTTACTACGACCTGCCGAAGCTCGATCATCTGAAGCGCCTGTTTCCCGATCTTTATCGGGAGAAGCCGACGCTGACGTCCCAGGCGGGCGGATAGGCGATCCGGTCACAACCAGGTCGCGTGAATGGGCCAACTCTTTATTTTGACTCAACTTCTTCGTGAAAGGTGGGCCCCACCTTTCACGAAGCCTCAAACCGGAGGAGCGGCGCCATGGAGACGGGATTCACCATCAGCGGCCGCATCGCCAGGCCGGTCGCCCAGGTGTTCGGGGCGGTCGTCGATCCGGAACAGCTCTCGGCCTATTTCACCACCGGCGGCGCGCACGGATGGCTTGAGAAAGGCGCGACCGTCACCTGGGATTTTCACGATTTCCCCGGCGCATTTCCGGTGCATGTCATCGACGTGGACCAGGACCGGCGCATTGTCCTGCGCTGGGGCGCGCCTGAAGGCGCCGCGGCGCCCGACGCTTCCGGCGAGCGGCTGACCACGGTGACCATGACCTTCGAACCGCTCGCCGACGGCCGCACGCTGGTGCGGATATCCGAATCCGGATGGTCCGAAACCCCTGCCGGGGTCAAGGCGTCTTATGGCAATTGCGAGGGATGGACCGGCATGCTCTGCGCCATGAAAGCCTGGCTTGAGCACGGCGTCAGGCTGCGCGAAGGCTTTTACAGGTAAAAACAGGCTGTCAGACCGGCGCGCGCGCCACGGCGCCGCTTGCGCCCTTCTCCGCCCGGGCGCGGATCACCTCCAGCACCACGCCGTGAAAATCGTTGAGAAAAATCCGCCCCCACCAGTCGCAATAGGCGTTGATGGGGGTGGCGATACGGTAATGGGTCGACAGGGTCAGCCGGGTGCGGCCGCCAGGCAGCGGCTCCAGGCGGTATTCGCCATCGGCGATTTTCAGATAGGCGCTGTCCACCTTGATATGCGCCTCGATGGCGCGGGGGATCGATTCCGGGCCAAAGCGGAAAGTCCAGGACAGGGCCCGGTTCTCCTCCCAGCGGGTGACGATCTCCTGGAAAGTCACGCCGCCCGTCCAGCGCAGATGGCGCACGGCGCCAACGCCCCTGCCTTGCAGCCGGGCGTCGATCGGCTGGGGGACGCCGACGACGCTGTGGCTGAAGGTGCGTTTCAGCTCCCCGGGAGCGATGCGGGGGATCTCCACCGTATGGCGCCAGACCTCCTGGGGCGGCGCAGCGATCTCCATGACCGTGGTTACCTGCCCATCCCGCTCCGGCGCCGGCAGCATGGGCTCGATCGGCAGGCCTGCGAGCGGCAGCACCACCAGCAGGCTGGCCCCACGACGCCGGCGCAGGGTGCGCAACGCCCATGTGGCGAGGGCCGAACCGGCGGCCGAAGTCAGCATGAACACGGGCGCGGCCATGATGGCGCAAATGCCGCCCTCGCCAAACAGCAGCATGCAAAGAACCACCAGGCCTGCGATGACCGCCCAGCCGATGCAGACATGCCGCCAGATGCTGCCGACGCCGCGCGGGTCGGCCAGGATGGTGGCGATGCTGGCGACGCCCATGGGCATCAGGATCAGCCCGGAGATCGCTGGCAGCGTGTCCTTGTCGCCAAACCAGACCAGCAGGTAGATGACGAGGCCATAGATCAATGCGCCGGCGACAGCGGGAACAAGGCGTTCGTTCAGGCCAGGCGACGTGGGATGTTCAGGCTGGGACAAGGGCGGCTTCGGGAGGCAACAGGAGGACAGGTGGATGGGGGACAGGCAATGACCGTGGCGGGGCCGTTGGAGCTGGCGACGCCAGGTTCGTCAAGTCCGGCGCGACCGTCGTTCCCTTCCGGCGAAACATGTTCTATCCACGTGAGACGCCGGATCCGCTTGCGGTTCGGCGCCCACCGGAGCGCGCGACGCCCCGCCGTTGCATGCGCTTTGTCGTGTTGGGTCCACGCATTTTTCTTACGAAGAACGGCGTCCCTTCCCATGAAGATGTTCGGGCGCCGCCATTCTCCGGGCAGGCCATGACGGATACACCGCGCGACACGATCGCCACGCGCATCAGCAAGGCGCTGGCGGACCGCATCATTTCGGGCGAGCTGGCGCCGGGCGCGCGGCTGCGCCAGGACCATGTGGCGGAGGAGTTCGGCGCCAGCCATGTGCCGGTGCGCGAGGCGTTTCGCCGGCTGGAGGCGCAGGGACTGGCGGTGAGCGAGCCACGGCGCGGCGTGCGCGTCGCCGGCTTCACCGTGGACGAAGTGCGGGAGGTGGCCGAAATGCGCGCGGCCCTGGAGGTGCTGGCCCTGCGCCACGCCGCGCCAAACCTGACCCCGGTGATCCTCGATGCGGCCGAGGAGGCGACCCGCGCCGGCGACCGCGCCCCGGACATGCACGCCTGGGAGGAAGCCAACCGCAACTTCCACACGCTGATCCTGAAGCCCTGCCGGATGCCGCGGCTGCTCGCCGCCATTGACGACCTGCACCTGGCCAGCGCCCGGTTCCTGTTTTCCGGCTGGCGCTCGGAATGGGAAGCGCCGACCGACCGCGACCACCGGGCCATTCTCGCCGCCCTGCGCGCCGGCCACGTGGAGCTGGCCGCCGCCATTCTGGCGCGCCATGTGCAATGGGTCGGCCCGCGCGGCGCCCGCGCCGCGTTGCCCCGCAAGGCAAAGCCGGGGACGCCCGGGCCTGCCCCTAGCCGGTGATTTTACCTGAAGTGCTTGGAGAGCTTCAGGCTCTGCCCCTGGTAATTGGAGCCGCCCTCGCCATAAAGGGCGGTGGGGCGCTGCTGCATGCGCTCATAAACCAGCCGGCCAACGATCTGACCATCCTCGATGATGAACGGCACGTCGCGCGAGCGCACCTCCAGCACCGCCCGGGCGCCGACGCCGCCGGCGGCGCTGTGACCAAAGCCCGGATCGAAAAAACCGGCGTAGTGGACGCGGAATTCGCCGACCAGCGGATCGAAAGGCGTCATCTCAGCCGCGAAATCCGGCGGCACGGTCACGGCTTCGCGCGAGGCGAGAATGTAGAACTGGCCGGGATCAAGGATCAGCGCGCCGGAGCCGTCAGCGTGCAGGGGCTCCCAGTAATCGGCGACGGCGCAGGCGGCGATGCGGTCCACGTCCACAAGGCCGGTGAAGCGCCGGGCGCGATAGCCAATCAGCCTGTCCGCGCCAAACCCCGCCAGATCGACGCTGACGGCGACGCCGTTCTGGAACGAGGCGGCGGTCCCGTCCACCACCGGCTCGCGCGCATGCAGCGCCGCCAGCTCCGCGTCGGTGAGGCGCGAATTGCCGGAGCGGAAACGCACTTGGCCAAGACGCGAACCGGCGCGCACCAGGATGGGGAACGTGCGCGGCGAGATTTCCGCATACAACGGGCCGTTGTAGCCTGGCGGAATGATGTCGAACTCCTCGCCCTGGTCGGTGATCAGGCGGGTGAAGACATCGAGGCGGCCAGTGGAGCTTTTCGGATTGGCCGAGGCGGACAGACCCGGCGGCAGCGCCAGCGCCTCCTGGATTTCGGCGATATAGACGCAACCGGTTTCCAGCACCGCGCCCTGCTCCAGGCTGAAGCGGTGCAGCGCCAGTTGCTCCAGCCGCTCGCGCACCGGGCGACGCCCGGGCAGGAAGCTGGCCCGCACCCGCCACACCGTGGCGCCCAACCGCAGATCAAGGCTGGCGGGCTGCACCTGGCCCGGATCAAGCGGCTGCGGAACGCGCACCACGCCGGCCTCAGCCAGTTCGCGGATGGTCTGGGCCGGCAGGATGCCGACAGGCTGTTTGCTGTCCACTGTTGGCCGCCTCATCAGGTATCGCCGCGCGCGCGGCCCTTCACAGGCGCATACCATGGGCGTATGCGCGCGTCACCCGCCTGCGATTCGGGGCGCCCTCACCCGGAGAAACCGTCATGACCGCCTCACAACCCGCTTATGTGTACAAGATCTGTCCGCGCGGCGACTGGGAAGCCGCGCAGGCGACGGGCGCTTTCACCGGCGCCGCCATTGATCTGGCCGACGGCTATATCCACCTGTCAACGGCGGCGCAGGTTCATGAAACCGCCCGCCTGCACTTTCGCGGGCAACAGAACCTGGCGTTGCTGGAGGTGGAAACAGCTGCGCTGGGCGCGGGTCTGCGCTATGAGCCGAGCCGGGGCGGCGCACTGTTTCCGCATCTCTACGGCCCCCTGCCCGTCGCCGCCGTGCGCCGGGTGTGGCTTTTGACCAATGACACGGCGAGCGCGCGCCGGAGCGCCGCCAATCAACAGGGATCGGAAACCGTTCCGGTTCTGCCTGAGTTGAACGAATTCTGACCGCCCGGTCCCTGCCTGGCCGGAAAGCGCCTTACACCGGAGTTGTGACGTGACGTTCGGACTGTTTGAAGAGCTGGCCCGCAAGGCGATGTTCACCCTCGACCCGGAAACGGCGCATGGGGTGACCATCCGGGCGCTGACGGCCATGCCGCGCCGGACGCCGCCGCCGAACGACGCGCGTCTCGCGGTTTCCGCCTTCGGGCTGGATTTTCCCAATCCGGTCGGCCTCGCCGCCGGTTTCGACAAGAACGCTGAAGTTCCCGACGCCATGCTGGGCTACGGCTTTGGCTTCGTCGAGGTCGGCACCATCACGCCGAAGCCGCAGCCGGGCAATCCGAAACCGCGCATCTTTCGCCTGCCGCATGATCGCGCCGTCATCAACCGGCTCGGCTTCAACAATGCCGGCCACGCGGCGGCGCGCGCCCGCCTGCTGGCCCGCGCCCGCGACGTCGCCGGGGCGCGCGGCCTCGTCGGCGTCAACATCGGCGCCAACAAGGATGCGACGGACCGCGCCGCCGATTATGTGGCCGGCGTGCAGGCTTTCGCCGACGTCGCCAGCTATTTCACCGTCAATATTTCCTCGCCCAACACGCCTGGCCTGCGCGATCTGCAGCACGAAGCGGCGCTGGACGACCTGCTTGGCCGGGTGCTGGAGACGCGCGACGCCATCGCCGCGAGGGGCAAGACGCGTCGACCGGTGCTGCTGAAGATCGCCCCGGACCTGTCGCTGGACGAACTGGACGGCATTGTCGCGGTCTGCCGCCGGCGCGGGATCGACGGCATGATCATTTCCAACACCACCATCGCCCGCCCCGAGGCGCTGCGTGACCGCGACGTGGCGCGCGAACAGGGCGGTCTCTCCGGCATGCCGCTGCTCGGCCCCTCGACGCGCATGCTGGCCAACGCCTGGCTGAGGGTGGAGCGCGCCTTCCCGCTGATCGGCGTCGGCGGCGTCGACAGCGCCGACAGCGCCCTTGCGAAAATCCGCGCCGGCGCCGCCCTCGTGCAGCTCTATACGGGGATGATCTACAAGGGGCCGCATGTCGCCACGGCGATCAATCGCGGCCTCGCCGATCGCCTTGGTCGCAGCGGCGAAACCCTGGCCGCCCAGGTGGGCACCGACGCGGCGGACGTGGCGCGGGAAACAGCCTGACCGTATAAAACAAACCCCGCATCCGTCACGGAAGCGGGGTTTTCATCGTCAATGCGCCGGCGGCCGGAAACAGCGACGCGGCGCCTGCGCCCGAAGACGCGTTACTTCCGGAAATTCAGGATGCGCAGGATCAGCCAGACCGGCGCAACCACCATGGCGCCGTAAACGAACCACATGCCGACGTCACCGAGCACGGCGAAACCGTTGGCGACCAGGCGGCGGACGAAGCGCGCGACGCTCTCATAGAGCCCGACCGGCGTGATATCCAGAAACGCCATCGCCGCGCCCACCAGCACGGACAGGAACACCAGGCGCGCCAGCACCGATACGGGCGAGCCGCCCAGAAAACCCGAAACGCCGCCACGGCCTTCAGCCATCGATTTCTTCCTTTACGCCTTCAACCCCGTACGCCTGCAATCCCGGCCCGCTACGCCGGCGTGCCGGCGGTCCATGGGGCGGCGGCCATGCGGGCGGCGACAATCACCGCCTGGGTGCGGCTCTCCACGCCCAGCTTCTGCAGGATCGCCGAAACATGCGCCTTGATTGTGGCCTCGGAGACGTTGAGCTCGTAGGCGATCTGCTTGTTGAGCAAACCTTCCGACAGCATCATCAGCACGCGCACCTGTTGCGGCGTCAGGCTGGTCAGGCGACGGGCGAGATCCGCCGCCTCGCGATCCGGCGCGGACGACATGTCGACGTCCGGCGGCGTCCATGTGCCGCCAGCCAGCACCGCCGCCAGCGCTTCGCCCATGGCGTCCACCGACAGCGATTTCGGCACGAAGCCGGAGGCGCCGAACTCCATGCATTTGCGGATGACGCCGGGGTCGCCGGCGCCGGACACCACCACCACCGGCACGCCGGGGTGCTGGGCGCGCAGATACAGTAGGCCGGAAAAGCCCTGGGCACCTGGCATGGACAGGTCCAGCAGCACCACGTCCGGGTCCTCGCCAGCGGTCATCGCCGCCGTGGTGGCGGCGAAATCACCAGCCTCGACAATCTCCGCCTGGGGCAATATCCGTGCGATCGCCTGCCGCAACGCCCCCCGGAACAGGGGATGATCGTCGGCAATGACAATGCGTGACGTAGTCTGCTCGATCACGGAATGGCTCTTTAAACTGGTCGTCGCGGGCATACGGGCCTGGTCCTTGTCCGGTTTCGGGGACAGGCGCGCCTGTCGCATGTCTAGCACGACCGGACGCCATCACGCCAACCCCACGCGCGGCAAAGCCCCCGCGGCGGCTCGACCGCCGGCTTGACCACTTGCCGGCTTGACCACTTGCCGGCTTGACCACCTGCGCCCGTTCATTGGACAAACGCGTTGAAACCAGCGGAGCCACGTCTCCGGCCCTGCCCGCCAGTTCATGGCGAAGATGGGAAAAAGTCCGGGACGGCCCGGCCCTTTGACAGGAGGGGCCAATGGCCTGGGTTTATCTGTTTGTCGCCGGACTGCTTGAGATTGTGTGGGCGTTTTCGATGAAAGCCTCGGATGGCTTCAGCCGGCCCGTCCCCAGCATCATCACCATTGTCGCCATGATCGCCAGCTTCGCCCTGCTGGCGTGGGCCATGCGGACGCTGCCGCTCGGAACCGCCTATATGGTGTGGACCGGCATTGGCGCGGCGGGCGCCTTCATCGCTGGCGTCGTCTTCCTCGGCGAAAACGTCACGCCCACGCGCCTGATCGCGGCGGCGCTGGTGCTCTCGGGGCTGGCGCTGATGAAACTGGCGGATGGCTAGGCGGGCGCATATTACATCTGAAAATTGGACAATACGGCGCGAACGTGGTTTGCCCCCGGTGAAGCCTCCTTCCGACCTGCAGGAAGAGGCGCAACCAGCCGGAGGCCGCCATGTCGGGCGACGAATACATTTATGATGAAGCGACAGGCGAATGGATCAGCCCGGATGAGGCGACGGCCCGCGCCGGCGCCGGCGCCGGCGATCGTATCGTGCGCGATTCCGCCGGCAATGAGCTGGCTGATGGCGACAGCGTCATCCTCATCAAGGATCTGAAGGTCAAGGGGGCCAACCAGACCCTGCGCCGCGGCACGGTGATCAGGAGCATTCGCCTCACCGATGACGACCAGGAAATCGACTGCCGGTACGAGGGTATTCGCGGCCTGGTGCTGCGGGCTGAATTCGTCAGGAAGCGCTGATCCGCCGCCCTGACAGGCTGGACGGCGGCGCGGGCCGGCCGCAAGGCCGCCGCATCGCGGCCAGGGGGCTGGCCGCATGGCCAGCAGCCCCTGGGGCGCGAACAGCGCCCACCCCATGAATATTTCCGGCATGAATATTTCCGGCCAGCCGCGCTCCCGCGCCCCATGACTCCAGGCATGCGCAAGAAGCATGCATGACCAAGCTGCGCCCGCCGGAAGTAGCATCGCATGCATTGCGCGCAGCTTCTCGCCAGCCATGCTGTCTGCGTGTGAAAATTCCTGACAATCCTGTGTGTTGACGGGGTTTATTCATGCCTATACGCTCGAAAAATTATATTAAATAACAAATAAATATCGGGGAGAGAAACGATGATCCGGATACCGGCTCTGAAAGTGCTGGCGGCCGCCGCTGGCGCCTGCCTGTTCGGCGCACTGGCGGCCCATGCCGCAGATGACTGGCCGCGCAAGGAAATTACCCTCATCAACAACTATCCGCCCGGATCAGCCACCGAGCTGACGGCGCGCGCCATCGCCCGCAGCATCGAGAAGACCATTGGCAAGCCGGTCATCATCAAGGCGGTGCCCGGCGGCGCCGGCCAGCTCGGGCCGGCGGAGCTCGCCCGCAGCGCGCCCGACGGCTACACCATTGGCCTGGTGGGATCGTCATCCTATCTGACGGCGCCGCACATGATGGACATGCCGTTTGACGCCTGGAAATCCTTCGATCTGATCGCCCAGGCCGCCGAGCTGCGCTACGGCGTCGGCGTGCGCAAGGATTCGCCGATCAAATCCGTGCAGGACATCATCGACCAGTCGAAGAAAAAGCGCCTGACCTACAGCTCCACCAGCCCCAACAACGTGCTGCCGCTGTTCCAGATGGCCAAGCTGAACGGCGCCAACCTGCGCTGGGTGACCTTCGCCGGCGGCGCCGAATCCGTGCTCCAGGCCGTGGGCGGCCATGTGGACCTGACCTTGCAGAGCGCCACGGAAATGAAGCCGCAGATCGACGCCGGCAATCTGCGCCTGCTGGCTTCAACCTCGCCCGAGCGCTGGCCCGACTATCCCGACGTTCCGACCCTGCGCGAGCTTGGTTTTGACTACATCAGCTTCGGCCCGATGGGTTACGCCTTCCCCAAGGGCGTCGATCCGAAGGTCCGTGACAGGATGGAGAAAGCCTTCGAGATCGCCCTGAAAGACCCGGAGGTTCTCGACCAGCTGAAGAAACTCGGCGTCGCGCCCTCCTACCGCACCGGCGCCGAATTTTATGATCACATGAAGAAAATGGAGCCGCTGTTCATCCAGATCCTCACTGAAGCCGGCATGAAAACCCGGTGAGGCGCGACAATGACCTTCTCCGGAGCGCGGTGGACCGCGCTCGGCCTGTTCTGCGCCGCGGCTGCGGCGTTCTGGCAGGCCACGAAACTGTCACGCTGGGGTTTTGACGGCCCCGGCCCGGGTCTTTATCCCCAGGTCATTGCGGCGATCTGCATGGCGCTGGCGCTGCTGGTGCTGGCGCTGGACAGGGGCGACCCGGCCCCGGTGGCCACGGACGACGACGAGGCGGTGGCCCGCTACGATCTGGCAGGCCCCCAGGAGCGCCGCACTTTCCACATCTATCTGCTGGCGCTCGTCGTGCTGGTGGCGGGCAGCTGGCTCGCCGGCTTCATCGTCACCTCGCTGGCGGTGACCATCATCACCATGCGGTTCGCCGAAGGTGTAAGCTGGCGAGCGACGCTGATCACCGCCGCCATCATCGCGCTGGCCGGCGTCATCGTGTTCAGCTGGCTGTTGCAGGTCAGCCTGCCGGAAGGGCCGGCCGATCTGGCCTTCCGCGCCCTGCTGCGTCAGGGAGGGCTGCTGTAATGGAGGGTCTGCTTGGCGGTTTCGCCACCGTCTTCCAGCCGGCGACGCTGATGTACTGCTTCATCGGCGTATTCCTCGGCACCATCGTCGGCATTCTGCCCGGCCTTGGTCCGCTGACCACCATCGCCCTGCTGCTGCCCATCACCTACAAGATGGACGTCACCTCGGCGATCATCATGCTCTCGGGCATTTATTACGGCGTGGCCTATGGCGGCACCATCACCTCGGTGCTGATGCGGATACCCGGCGAGGCGTCATCCGTCGTCACCTGCCTTGACGGCTATGAGATGGCGCGCAAGGGCCGCGCTGGCGCGGCGCTGGGCATCGCCGCCATCGGCTCGTTCGTGGCCGGCACCATCGGCGTCGTCGCGGTTTCCTACCTGTCGCCGCCCCTGTCGCGCTGGGTGCTGGCCTTCGGGCCGGCGGAATACGCCATGGTGATGCTGGCCGGCCTGTCGCTGGTCACCTACTTCTCCAGCGGTTCGCGGCTCAAGGCGCTGCTGATGGCCGGCTTCGGCCTGCTGCTGGGCGCCGTTGGCTCCGATCCGCTGGCGGCGGCCCCGCGCCTGACCTTCGGCATATTCCACCTCACCGGCGGCATCGATCTGGCGCCGCTGGCCATCGGCCTGTTCGGCATCTCCGAAGTGCTGTCGATGGTGCTGCGCAAGAAGGAAAAGATGCAGGTGCTGGCGCCGCCCTCGTCGCTGCTCGGCTTCATGCCGAACCGGGAGGAAGCGCGGCGCTCGGTCGGGCCGGTGGCGCGCGGCACGGTGCTGGGCTTCATCGTCGGCCTCATTCCCGGCGGCGGCGCGGTGCTGGCCACCTTCCTGTCCTATGCGGTGGAAAAGAAGCTGTCGAAGCATCCCGAGCAGTTCGGCAAGGGCGCGGTCGAGGGGCTGGCGGGACCGGAGTCCGCCAACAATTCGGGAACGGCGGGGGCATTCGTGCCGCTGCTGTGCATGGGCGTGCCAGCCAACGCCATCACGGCGCTGCTGCTGGGCGCTTTCATGATCCACGGCGTCGCGCCTGGCCCGACGATCATGGAGCGGCAGCCGGAGCTGTTCTGGGGCGTGATCGCCAGCATGTACGTGGGCAACGTCATGCTGCTGATCCTTAACCTGCCGCTGGTGGGGCTGTTCGTGAAAATCCTCGACGTGCCCCGCGCCTGGCTGGCGCCGATCATCCTCACCGTTTGCCTGATCGGCGTCTACTCCACCAACAGCGCCGCCATGGACGTGCTGCTGGCCGTGATGTTCGGCGTCATCGGCTACATCCTGCGGCGCTATGGCTATGATCTGGGCATCGTCATTCTCGCCTATGTGCTGGGCGTGATTTTCGAGCGCTCGGTGCGCCAGGCGCTGGCGATCTCGGATGGCGATCTGGGCATCTTTGTTTCCAGCCCGCTGACCATCACCTTCGCGGTGATCACCGCCGTGTTGGTGGGTCTGGCCTTCGTGCCCAGGAAGCGCGCGCCAGGCCCCGCGGACGCCGCCATCGCCGTGGCGGAAGTCTCGCAGGTCAAATAAGCAGGCCGGAAACGACCAGCGCCGGCGCGACAGGGCGGCGCGTTCCTTCCGGGGAGCGCGCCGCCCTGTCGCGCCGCCGCATTTCCGGTGAAATGCGGCCGGCCGGAAGGTCCATCTCTTTTTGATATTCATGCATTTCCTTCACGGAAGTGGGTTCCACTTTTCGTTGGAATGCGTTTCACCTCAAAGCGGGGCGCCGTCGATCTGGGCGCGCCAGAACGCCGCGCGCTCCTTCAACTGCGCGTCGCGCGCCCAGTTCCCGTCGCATGGCTCCAGCCGCTCCAGCACCTCGCATGTAAAGGCGTCGGCGCCATGCGCCCGCCACGCCGCCTGCAGGGCGCGGTTGGGATGGGAGCCCTGGCCGAGCGTGAACCAGATGCGGTTCCGCACCCGATCCACGTCTGGCCAGCCGCCGATCCATGCGGCGCCGGTCACCCGGCAACGCACCGCGAAAATTCCGGCGTCTACGTCGCGTTTTTTCCAGGCGTCGATCGCCTGCTTCCTGTCCTGCCCGCTCATGCCGCCGCCTCCTGTCGCCGCATCATGCCTGCTCCGGGTGAAAGCAGCCTTGCGCTCTATTATTATACGGGTATAAATATCGCAATATTTTTATCAGGGTAAAAATTTAATGACCGATGACAGCGAGAATGCATGCACGGCGTTCGCCGGCTCCCACCTGCTTTGCGCCGGCCCGTTGCCCGAGGTGGCGGCGCGGGTTCGCGCGGCATGGCGGACCAACCCGGCGGAAACCGTGCTGACCTTCAGCGACAGCACGGGAAAGCTGGTGGACATCGACCCGCGCGGTGACGGCGACATGGCCGGCGACGCGCCGAAACGCGGGCGCGGCCGGCCAAAGCTGGGGGTGGAGCCGCGCGAGGTGACGCTGCTGCCGCGCCATTGGGACTGGCTGGGGCAGCAGCCCGGCGGCGCCTCCGCCGCCCTGCGCCGGCTGGTCGACGCCGCGCGCCGGCAGGCGGGAGCCGGGGACGACGCGCGGGCGCGGCGCGAGGCGGCTTATGCGTTCATGAACGCCATGGCCGGCGACTTGCCGGGCTATGAGGAAGCGATCCGCGCCCTGTTCGCGGGCGACGACGCCGGGCTGCGAACCCGCGTCAGCGCCTGGCCGGCGGATATCGCCGCCCACGCCTTGCGCCTTGCCGGCCATGGAGCCGTCTCCGCGCCCTGACAGAGCGGAGCCGCTGGCGTTCACCCAATCGGCAAGCGCCGGAGCGAACTGATTTGACGCGTCTTCACGAAGCTCGGCGGCGTCCGCGTGAACGGCGTCAGGCGGCCAGCCTGTCCGCCGGCGCCTCGATGGTGACCACCAGGCCTTCCGGCCGCCAGTCGCGGGCGACCGCCGCGCCGAGCGCCACGGCCAGCCCCTGCTCAAGACGGCTGCCGAAGCCGGCGGCGCCACGCGTCACGGCCGCCGGGCCGTCATGCTCGCGCCAGACGAGCCGCACCATCTGGTCTTCAACTGAAATGCGCAGGTCCAGACGGCCATCGCGCGTGGACAGCGCGCCATGCTTGGCGGCGTTGGTCGCCAGTTCGTGCAGCAACAGCGCCAGACTGGTGAGAGCCCGGGGACCAATCGCCGCGTTTTCGCCGGAAACGACGATCCGGCCGACGTCCTGATAGGGCTCCAGAATGATCTGAAGCAGGGCCCGCAGGTCGGTGGCCGCCGTTTGCCGCCCGTCATCGCGCCAGGCGGTCATGGTGATGTCGTGGGCGCGGGCCAGCGCGGCCAGCCGCGCCTGGATGATCTGCGGCGCTTCGGCCGGAGTGGCCGCCGAGCGCATGCTGAAGGAGACGATGGCGGTGGCCAGGGCGAACAGGTTCTTCACCCGGTGGTGCATCTCGCCGAGCAGCAACTGCTGTTGCTCCTGGGCCTGGCGCTGTCCGGTGATGTCACGGGCGATCTTGGAGGCGCCGACGATTCTCCCCTGGCGGTTGCGGATGGGCGAAATCGTCAGGGAGATATCAACAAGCGCTCCGTCCTTGCGGCGGCGCACCGTTTCAAAATGCTCGAAACGCCGCCCGGCCCTGATGCCGGCGAGAATCCGCGGCTCCTCATCCAGCCGATCCTCGGGAATCAGCATGGTGACCGGGCGGCCGATGGCCTCACTGGCGCTATAGCCAAACAGGCGCGCGGCCCCGCCGTTCCAGCTCTGGATCACGCCGTTCAGGTCCTTGCTGATGATGGCGTCGTCAGAGCCCTCGATGATGGCGGCAAGCCAGTCGCGAAAGTCGGGGGCATCGGGCCTGTCGCCCATATCGGCGAACAGCGCCGGCAGCGACGCGTTCAATTCGGGGGACGCCGTTAAAGCGGGGGCCGCCGCCGAGGCGATGGGCGCCGCGGTATTGGGCGGCGGCTCGCAACCCCCCTGACATGCCTTGCCATCACTGGAGCCCGTCACCGCGCAACCTCCGCCATCGATTTGCCGGGCGACCTTGCCACACGGGCGCGGCCGAGGCGAATGGTAAAATAGCCCCCGGCCGGAGCCATGCAGCCAGGGCATTCCGGCCGCCGCCGGCCGCCCGCCTGCGTTCGCCTCCCCTCCCTGCCCACCCGTCTGCCTCCTGGTCCATCCGGGAGAAACGGCGCGACCCGCGGCGCCCCGGTTGACGCCCAGTCTGAAATCGTTCCAGGCTTGGTCAAAACGGGAGGCGACAATGGGCGACATCATCACGCTGGGGGCTGATCTGGAGCGATTGCTCAAGCTGCGCAGCCATGTGTTTGGCATGCAGATGTTCGAGCGGCGCGCGGACATGGAGGCGATCCCGCGCATCCGCCGCCCAAAAGCCGTCCATGCGCTCGACCAGCTGGTGGGCCAGGCGTCGCGCCTTGGCTGGACCGTGGGGGTAACGGCGGAGGATCTGGTGGGCGCCCAGTGCCGCGCCGTGGTCGGCCTTGGCGGCGCCAAGACCGAAGAATGGCGCTCTGGCCGTCATATGCAGGGCGTCTGGTTCGAGACTGAGGCCGACAGTTCGGCCCATCAGGCCGCCATGCATTGCGTGCCCGACGGGCGCTATGAAGCCCTCGCCGTCGGCCCCCTGTCATCGGGACGGCTGGCCAACCCGGATATCGTGCTGTTCTACGCCACGCCCGGGGCCATGATGTATCTGATCAACGGCATGCAATGGTCTGGCTACAAGCGTTTCGACTGGAGCGTGGTTGGCGAAAGCGCCTGCGCCGACTCCTGGGGACGCGCCCTGACCACGCGCCAGCCCAGCCTGTCGATCCCCTGCTTCGCCGAGCGGCGCTATGGCGGCGTGGAGGACAACGAGATGCTGATGGCCTCGCCGCCAGAACCGCTCGAAGCAGCCGTACGCGGCATGAACGCCCTTGCCCGGAACGGTTTTCGCTATCCCTTCCCCCAGTATGGCATCCAGCAGGACGTGCGCGCCGGCATGGCGGTGAGCTACTGACCGGGTTTCACTGCTGGCTGTCTCCAGAAGGGGCCTGGCAAAGCGACGGTTCTGGCCGAGATGGGACAGGAGGAGGCGCCGGCGTTTCGCCGTCTTCGCCTGCATAAACGGCGGCGCCCCTGCCCGGCGGCTGGCGCGCCCGCCGCCGCTGACGCGCCTGTCGCCTGGCGACATCGCTTCCAGACGTCCCGCCCACGAAAGGTCGCCGCTTGCTCCCGTCTCACACTGCCGCCCGGCGCCATGGCGCCCTCGCCCTTGCCATCGCCACCCTGCTCCTCGCCAGCTGCTTTATCGGCTGGCTGGGGCTCAGCGGCGCCAGCGCGCCCTGGGACGCGAACATCCTGCTGGCGCTGCGCCAGCCGGGTGATCACGCCGTTGGCCTTGGCCCGGCCGGAACCGCGCGCGCGTTCTGGCTGGTGTCTGTTTTCGGATCATCCCTCTGGCTGGCGGCGGCGACCGCCGCCGTCGCCATTTTCCTGGCCGCGACCGGCCGGCGGCGGCTTGCCCTTGGGGTTGTGTGCGCCGTCGCCAGCGCCATCCTGGCCGTGACGGCGCTGAAACTGCTGGCGGCGCGGCCCCGTCCCGATGTGGTTCCGCGCCTTGGCGGCTTTAACGGCGCCAGCTTTCCCAGCAGCCACGCCATGCTCAGCATCGCCGTCTACGGAATCCTGGCGATCGCCCTCACCGCCAGCCGCGCGGCGCGCTGGCTGGCCTGCGCCGCCGCGGTCGCGCTCGGGCTCGTGATCGGATTCTCGCGCCTCTATCTGGCCGTGCACTGGCCAACGGATGTGCTGACCGGCTGGTGCCTCGGCGGCGCCTGGGCCCTCGGTTTCGCCTGGATGCTGGGCGACGCCCTGGCCGCCGGATCGCGCCGCGACCATGCGCCGCCACAAGGGCGCGGCTGAGACGCGACGCGGGTATGGCGCATTCGCCCGGTTGCGCTTATGGTGCGCGCCGGTTCGATAAACGGGGATGCAGCAATGGCCGACCACGGAACGCCACACTTCCAGAACGACGCCGGCGTTCAGGTTATCGAGGTTGGTTCGCGCGAATTCATGTGCATTGGCGCGCGGCCGCCATTTGATCACCCGCACATCTTCATCGACATGGGCAGCGAGAACGAGGCGGTGTGCAGCTATTGCTCCACCCTTTATCGGTTCAACGCCGCCCTGAAGGCCGGCGCCTGCCTGCCGAAGGAATGCGCCTGGGAGGCCGCGGCCGCCTGAGCCTTGACGACTTGCCGCAGGACCTGCCCCGGGACAGAGACGGCGCCGCGCGGCGCCGTTTTGCATTTTCACCACGGGACGTCTCCCCTGGTTTCGACACAATTCCAGATGCAGAACAGGCCGCATCGCCTTTTCCGGCGCGGCGGCCGCTGCGCGCGGACAATGCGTCAGATCAGACGGGCAGAGCAGATCCGCCCGGCCGGCCCCGGCTTCCAGACGAAAGATACATGACCCGTTCCGCACATCAGGGCGCCGGCTCCGCCATCATTGCCGGCGCCGGCATTGGCGGCCTCGCCGCCGCCCTCGCCCTTCGCGATATCGGCGTCGCCAGCACGCTGGTTGAAAAGCGCACGGCCCTGAACGAAACCGGCGCCGGCATCCAGCTTTCCCCCAACGCCAGCCGGGTGCTGTTCGCCCTGGGCCTCGGCCCCGCCCTGATGCGGCAGGCCGTGGAGCCGGAAGCCGTGCGGATACGCGCCCTGCGCGGCGGCGCCGAACTGTCGCGGCTGGAACTGGGCGAAACCATGCGCCAGCGCTATGGCGCGCCGTATCTGGTGATCGCCCGCTCAGACCTGCACACCATCATGCTCGACGCCCTGCGGGCGCGGACCTCCGTGCGCATTCTTGCCGGACGCACCGCCTCCGCCGCCGGCAATCATGGCGAGCAGGCGCGCCTCACCATCGCCAACGCCTCCGGCCAGCAGGAGGACCTGCTGGCGGATCTGGTGATCGGCGCGGATGGCGTGTGGTCGCGAATCAGGGAAAGCCTTGGCGGCGGCGCGCCGCGCTATCGCGGCTATCACGCCTGGCGCGCGGTGATTCCGGCCAGCGAGCTGCCGCCGCATGTGCGCGTGACGGAGACCGGGCTGTGGCTCGGCGGCGGCCAGCACCTGGTTCATTATGGCGTCGCCGGCGGGCGGGCGCTGAACGTGGTCGCCGTCATCCCTTCCCGCGAGGCGTTGCCGGACTGGAGCCACGAAGCTGACCCCGCCGTGCTGATGAACGCCTTCTCCCGGGCCGACATGCGCGCGCGTGATCTGCTGGCGGCCGGCCGGGACTGGCGCATCCACGCCCTGCACGATGCGCCGCCGCCGCCGCGCTGGAGCGACGGGCGCGTGGCTTTGCTGGGCGACGCCGCTCATCCGGTGCTGCCGTTTCTCGCCCAAGGCGGGGCGCTCGCCATCGAGGACGCCGCCGCGCTGGCGGCCCTGCTGGGTGAGGCCGCCGTGGCCGGCATGGCCCCGGCGCGGGCGCTGGAAATGTATGGCGCCGCCCGCCGGGCGCGGACCATGAAGGTGCAGCAGCAGGCCCGCGGCAACGGCCGCATCTACCACATGCGCGCGCCACTCAGTTTCGCCCGCAATTTCGCCATGCGCCGGCTCGGCGGCGCCGGGGTGCTCGCCCGCTATGACTGGCTCTACGGCTGGCAGGCGCCACAGGCCGTGCGCGGCGACGCGGCGGCTGGCTGAGACCGGCGCCGCGCGACAAATTTGGCGCGACCTGCAAAATAGCGGGATGAACCGCCAGCGCAGCGCCGGGACACATTGAAAGCCCCGGTTGTATCCCGCATAAGCAAGGGGCGCGCCCTGGCGCGCCAGGCGGTGACCAATAGCGGTCTCGTTGCCTGTGCGGACGTGGCGAAATGGTAGACGCAGCAGACTTGAACTAGAATTGGAGTGCCCGCGGGGAAACCCACGGAGTAGAACCGCTCAAAGTCGGGGAAAGCTAACGGGCGAATGCTCCAGGCCAATCCCGAGCCAAGCCCCTTTTGGGGAAGGTGTAGAGACTGGACGGGCGGCGCCTAAAGCCTTCGGGTCATGGCGAAGGGACAGTCCAGACCACGAACGCAGACATGCGGCGGCGAAAGCCGAAGTGGTATGAAAATCTGCCTCTCCCTGAGAGTACGGGTTCGAGTCCCGTCGTCCGCACCAACCTGTCACTGACTGTCCTCAAAATCCGCTTCTCCCCTGGCGGCGTCGCGCGTTATGGGCGGCGCCCGCGCCGGGCTCTCCGGCGGCCGGACGGCCCGCGACGCCCCTTCTCGCGTGAGGCTGATGGGTCCGTCGTTCACGCTGGATCGCCGGGGCGATTCAATGTGAACGGATCAGGCGCCAGGGCGATTGCCGGCGGGCGGCCCGCGTGACACCCTGTGATTCTGGCGGAACCGGCAAGAAAAACCACCAGGCCGGCCGCCAGAATCACCAGACAAGATCGTCAGCAGGAGCGGCGCGCCGCCCGGCATGGCGACGTTCGACAGGGACAGGAGACGCCGGTGACACAACGACCGGACGACGCCGCGCCGCAGGGCCGCGGCATGTTCAGCGGCCTGCGCGTTCTGGACGCGGCCTCATTCGTCGCCGCGCCGGCCGCCGCGACCATTCTTTCGGATTTCGGCGCCGACGTCATCAAGGTTGAGCCGCCTGGCGGCGGCGACCCCATGCGCAGCTTCCACCTGGCGCCTGGCCTCACGCCGACCGAGCACGCCTATTTCTGGACGGTGCTGGCCCGCAACAAGCGCAGCGTCGCGCTGGACCTTAAACAGCCCTCCGAGCAGGAAAAGCTTTACGGCCTGGTGCGAACCGCCGATGTGTTCATCACCAATATGCCGCTGAAGGCGCGCGAACGCCTTGGCATCTCGTGGGACCGGCTCGCTGGCCTGAACGACCGGCTGATCTACGCCTCATTCACCGGCTTCGGCGAAACCGGCCCGGAGAAGGACCTGGCCGCCTTCGACGCCACCGCGTGGTGGGCGCGCTCCGGCCTGATGGATCAGGTGCGGCCGACCGGGGACAGCGTTCCGGCGCGCTCCACGCCCGGCATGGGCGACCATATGGGCGCGCTGGCGCTCTATGGCGCCATTGTCTCCGCCTTGTATCGTCGCGAGCGCACCGGACGCGGCGCCCATGTCGGCTCATCGCTGATCGCCAACGGCGCCTGGTCGAACGCCATTTCAATCCAGGGGGCCATCGCCGGCGTCGCGCCGCCGAGGCCGCTTCCCCGGCTGGAGGGAACCAATCCCCTGGGCAGCCATTACCGCTGCGCCGACGGGCGCTGGCTAACCCTGGCCGTCACCGCCAACCAGCAGGTTCACTGCTGGCCGGCCGTCACCCGGGTCATCGGCCGGCCCGAACTCGCGGACGATCCGCGCCTCGCCACCATGGCCTCACGGGCCGAACATGCGGCGGAGCTGATCGCCCTGTTCGACCAGATTTTCGCGACGCGGCCAGCCGCGGCCTGGCACAACCTGCTGACGGAGGCGGGAGTAACCCACAGCGTTGTCGCCCATGTGTTCGACGCGGTGCACGACGAACAGATGCTCGCCGCCGGGGTGCTGACGCCGATGCAGGGGCTGGACGGGGCGCCCCTGACCATCGACAGCCCGATATGGATCTCCGGCGAAACCAAGCGTCCGCCAGCGCCGCCGCCGGCTTTGGGCGCCCACAATGACGAGGTGCTGGGCGGCGGCTGAGGACCCGCCACAACCGCCCGGCCCCGCCGTCAGGGTCTGGCGACGCCGGTTGCGTCCCGCGACGGCAGGGCCGCCAGCATGGCCTCAACCGCCTGGCGCGCCTGCTCCAGCCGGGCGGCGTCGCGGCTGCGCAGCACCAGATTGGTGTTGAACCCCTTCTCGTCATTGAAGGGGTAGCTGCCCATGATGACGTCCGGGAAGACGCGGGCAACTTCGCCGAACGGCGCCGCCACGTCGCCCTCACGCGCATCGGCGCGGATCGACGTCGACAGCATGCGCTGGCCTGTGCGCAGGCGCGGCCCCACCCAGTCCATCATCGACTGCATGATCGCAGGCACGCCCGCCATGGTAATGACATTGCCGATCCAGAACCCCGGGGCGCTGGAGACTTCGTTCAGCACCAGCTCAGCCCCGGCCGGAATGCGGGCCATGCGCAGGCGGGCCGGCGTCAGGTCCTCGCGCCGCAGCCGCTTCAGCAACTCCTGAACGGCCCGCTCGTCCACGTCGATGCTGACGCCAAAGGCGGCGGCGATGGCGTCGGCGGTGATGTCGTCATGGGTGGGGCCGATGCCGCCGGTGGTGAAGACATAATGGTAGCGCCGGCGCAGGGCGTTGACGGCGTCGACGATCTCCTGGTGTTCGTCGGGGACGACGCGCACCTCCTTGAGGTCCACGCCAATGTTGGTGAGGTATTCGGCGATGAAGCCGATATTGCGGTCCTTGGTCCGGCCGGACAGGATTTCGTCGCCGATGACGAGCACGGCCGCCGTCACCGGCGTTGCGCTGCTGTTCTGTTGTTCCGACATGGCGTCCCCAGGGTGGCTTGAGCAGATGGCCTGAACAGGTGATCTGAACGGGAATCATTGAGGCGCGGCGCGCGAAGCTGGCGCAGCGGGCGCAAGGGTTATAATCCCGCCACGGCGCGTCCGTCACGGAAACTGTCGCGCCATGCCTCCTTGCCGCGTCAGAGGCGTTACAATGGGCGGTGCGCGCCGGCGCAGGCCCGGCGCGGCTTGAGCCAGGGCGCGCCCGGCTGTAACGGTCGGGGATCGCCTGCCCTGCGGCGCTCCAACACGGGATCACCGGCTCCGACATGCATTATCCCTCCCCCCTGGTCGAAGCGCGGCTGCTGCGGCGCTACAAGCGCTTCCTCGCCGACATGGAGCTTGAGGACGGCGCGGTCGTCACCGCCCATTGCGCCAATCCAGGCGCCATGCTGGGGCTGACAACGCCGGGCAGCCGCGCCATGCTTTCCCGCTCGAACAACCCGAAGCGGGCGCTGCCGTGGTCATGGGAGCTGGTGGAGATCGACGCGCCGGACAGCCCGCAATGGGTGGGCATCAACACGTCGCGGCCCAATGCCCTGGCCGAAGAAGCCCTGAGGGCCGGCGTCATCCCGCAGCTGGCGGGCTATGACTGCCTGCGACGCGAGGTGCGTTATGGCCGCTCCAGCCGCATCGACATCCTGCTTGAGCATCCGGGCAGGCCGCCCTGCTATGTCGAAATCAAGAACGTGCACCTGATGCGCCAGCGGGGCCTCGCCGAATTTCCCGACTGCGTGACCGCGCGCGGCGCCAAGCATCTGGTGGAACTCGCCGACATGGTCAGCGCCGGCAACCGCGCTGTCATGCTCTATGTGGTCCAGATGCGGGCGGACGCCTTCGCCCTGGCGCCCGATCTCGATCCCGGCTACGCCGCCGCATGGCGGGCGGCCACGGCGGCCGGCGTCGAATCGATCGCCGTTGTCTCGCAGATCGACACGGAAGAACAGCGGATCACATCGTCCATTCCGTTGCTGACGCGGGACGGGCGCCCGGCGGCGGTGTGCGCGGCGGGAGCCGGGAGTGGGGAGCCGGATCTCCCCTCGGTGAAAGCGGATCTTTCGTAACAGGCGCACCGCCCCCCCCCCCCCGGGCTGGCCGGAAAACCTGCTGGCGATTCGCGCCATACGACAGGCAAAAAAAGCGCCCCTTCGCCAGGAAGGAGCGCTTACAGATCCCGAACCGGTCGCCTCTGCGGCTGTCCCGGGCAACGACGGCGCGTCAGGCGATGGTGTGCTTCTGGATCGCGCCGGGCTGGGGGACCAGCGTGGTCACGTTCGACATCACTGGCGTGACCGGCTTGCGCATGGACGACGTAAAGGCCACGACGCCAGAATGACTGTCACGCCGCGCCTGGGACAGAGCCATGTAAGACGCTTCGATCAGCGCGTTGACGTCATAACCGACCGTGTCGCTGGAAGCGACGCCAACCCGCAATGTCCAGCCCTGCCGACGGCAAAGCTTCTCAAGCCCGGCAAGCACATTGACGTAATGCGCCTGGGCGTCGGCCGCGGTGGAGCGCCCCAGCACGGCGGCGAACTCTCCGCGCCCGACCACGCTGAACATGTCGCTGGCCTTCACGCTCATCTCGAACCGGCGCAGGATCCGCTCGAAATTCTCGACCGCCTGCGGATGACGCTCAACGCCCGTATCCAGGTGCACGAAAGCCATGGAAACCGGCTCGTTGCGCATGCGGTACTGCCGCAGCATCAGCCGCACATTGGCGAAGAAGGTGCTGCGCAGACGGATATGGTGGTGGTGCGGCTCCTCATCCCAGTTCTTCGCCGTCGCGTGGGCATGCT
Organism: Camelimonas lactis; assembly: GCF_004342915.1. Lineage (GTDB taxonomy): Bacteria > Pseudomonadota > Alphaproteobacteria > Rhizobiales > Beijerinckiaceae > Camelimonas > Camelimonas lactis. The sequence continues at coordinate 116,060 of NZ_SLWL01000012.1, read as the reverse complement.
CCCGCGAAAGCGCGAGGGCGAAGGTGCCAAACGGGATCGTCGTGATGATCGAGACGAAGAACAGCACCGAATAGGCCCAGGACTCGGCCGGACCCGCGCCAATCGGATACGGGAACGAGGGGATCAGGAAGATACGCAGCACGTACAGCCCCGCCGTGCCGGCGCACAACAGAATCATCGGCATGCGGGCGGCCAGGGAGACGCCCTGGGCCCGCACGAACTCAAACGCCGACACCGCCCAGGTGAAGGCGTAGAGGAAGCTGACGGCGCGCATCTGCGCGATCGAGCCATTCTCGAACAGACCCGAGAAGCCGATGACAATCCAGCATGCTGGCGGCAGAAACACCATCGGCAGCACGACCGGTCGCCCGCCAAACGTGCGCACGCCCTGCCACGCCATGCCATAGGCGAGCATGATCACCAGGATGCCGAGGAAATTGCGCTCGTCGAAGGAATAGGGAAGCAACTCGACGAGAATGCGCAGCACGCCGCCCACGAGGAACGACGCCGCCCACCACGCAAGATAGAGCGCCGAACGGCTTCGACGCCAGAAATATAACAGAACAGCGCCCTGCGCCGCGCTGACCAGTCCTCCGGAGAGGAGGAGCATCTCAACGTTAATCTGCATCCCTGCACCAGCCCGGAAAACCTGGCGGCATCGCCATCGTCACACATCCAGCGAACGGCCTTGCCAATCCACGACGGAACGCCTTCGCTTCCCGACAACGTCCGTCCGTAATATACCGGTAACACGGAGGTGGGAGAAAGAAAGCACGGTTGACTGGCCTGCCAGGGTGTATGGCTGGCGCCGCTAGGCCATTCAGGCTATATCTTTGAAATTATGGCCGACGTCAATCCTGTCAAATAACCGTAACATACACAGTTTCGCTACGTGTCTTTATTGCCACCCGGACGCCGCGGCGACATCGGCGCGGCCAGCGCCGCCGCGCTCCAGGGCCGGGTGCCAGGCGAGGACCCTGACGCCCGAGAACCTGGTGTTTTTCAGGGCGTGATCGGCGGTCTGGATCAGGCCCCTGAAATCGTTTCCAACCTGGGTTGAACTGGCGATGCCGGCGCGCGCCAGCGTCGGGACATCCGCATCCGCGGCGGCGCGCTCAAAGCGTTCCAGCAGTGTTGCGACCAGGTCATCCGCATCGCCGATCACCGCGTCGCTCAAAAGGCAGGCGAACTCATTGGGGCCCATCCGCGCCATCAGGTCCGTCGGCTTCAACAGGTCCGCCGCGGCGCGCGCGAAAGTCCGCAGGGCGCCGTCGGCAACCTCGCCGGAAGGCGCGGCCAGGGCGACAAGCGCCAGGCAGGCGGACCGCCCGTCCTCGTGATGACGCGCGATGATGCGCGCGCCCTGAAGCACAAACGCGGCCCGCCGCAACGCCCCCGTGACCGGATCGACGATCGCCTGTTGCGACCGCTCCGCTTCAAGCCGGTCGTGCGTCAGGCCCACCACCAGAAACGCCCCCATCGACAGCAGGACGAATACGCCGAGTGAAATCAGGTTGAACCAGATGTTGCCGTCAGGCGGCAGGGCGCCGAGGGGAAACGGCAGCCCTTCATTGAAGAATGCGCGCAGGGTGAACAACCCCGAGAATGTGAGCGCCACGGCCACGAGTGGCCCGAATGAAATCTGCCCACCCGCGCCGCGGCCGCGCCAGCATTCCACCGCGCACATGAAGAAGCACGCCGCCATGAAGGTTGAAAAGAAGGTGGAGCGCGCGGTGGCGCTATCCAGCGCCGGCCAGAACATGAAGGCGGACAGCCAGACCAGCGGCGCGGCGATAACAAACAGCGCCGGTGTTCGCTTGCGGCGCAGCCGCCGGGCGGCGCTGACGAACAGGGCGCCGGAGAGGAACATGAAGGCGACGCCAACGCCGCCGCCAACGCCGGCCGCCAGAAACTGGCGACCGCCAATCAGCGCGAAGCCGACGCCAAAGCAGACGAATGCAACGCTGGTCAACGCCAGGGCCGGGGGACGGTTGTCGCGAAACCAGAAAAACAGCAGCAACAACCCCTGTACGACAGCCACGCAGCATGTCGCCACGATCATCGTGGGCATATCCAACATCGCGCGTCCCACTCCGATAAACGCCGGAACCCCTGTCTTCAGGACATGGCCTCACCGCTGGCGCCAGACCGCCGGCCAGCGCGGCCGGCCGTCCCGTCGGGCCAGAAGCGCGCCCAGCCAAGAACAATTGACAAGTTCAACGGACAAAAGCTTGTGCTTATTCCAAATATCAACGGAAATTCGTCGCATTGCAGCATAAATTTTGCGCATACGCCGTGCGTCGGCGGCATGGGAAGCCGCCTGCTCCAGCGGCGACGTCCCGGCCGGACGCAGCGCATAGCCACAGTAAATCAATTGATATCAAACCTTTAATCACTGCCCCGCGCGTCGGGGTCGTCGCGCCGTTCAAGACGGACAGTTCAGGTCGCCAGTTCTTGCCCTGCCTTTGGGGCGCCCCTGCGGGGGATAACCTGCGCCCTGCGCAGCCCACAGCCACGCGCACGATCGCATCCGCGCGCAAATTGCAGGAGCCAACTCCTGCCCCTGGACACCGTGCATCACGCCAGCGCATGCTGGAGCGGCCCTCGCCCGGTGACCGCGGCTCCGCATGTTTTGGGAAAGCGGCCGGTTTGCGCAATCCTCATTTTTCGGGCCGCCCCGCCCCTTGCGCCCAGGAGACCACGATGCCGATGCTCCAGACCTCCCGCCAGCCGTTTCACGTCGCCATTGACGGCGCTGACGATGCGCCGCCGCTGGTGATGGCGCATCCGCTGGGTGCGGCGCTGACAGTCTGGGAGCCGCAGGCAGCGGAACTCGCGAAGCATTTTCGTGTGATCCGCTATGACGCGCGCGGCCATGGCGCCTCACCTGTTCCGCCGCAGGCCGCCGCAGATGCGGCGCGGGACGGCGTCGGCGCGCTGGGGCGGGACGCGCTCGCCATCATGGACGCGCTGGGGCTGACACAGGCGCACTGGTGCGGCCTGTCAATGGGCGGCATGGCCGGACAATGGTTGCTGGCGCATGCGCCGCAGCGGCTGCGCCGGGTGGTTCTCGCCAATACGGCCGCGGCGACGGGGCCAGCCACCGCATGGGACGAGCGCCTTGCCCTCCTGAAAACCGCTGGCATGGCCGGACTGATCGACGGCGTCATGGCGCGCTGGTTCACCCCAGGCTTTGCGGCGGCGCATCCGGCGACGGTCGCCGGCGTGCGTGAACTGGTGTTGCGCACGACGCCGGAGGGTTACGCCGCCTGCGCCATGGCGTTGGCCGGCATGGACCTGCGGGAGGCAATCAGGGGCGCCGCGCCGCCCACGCTGGTGATCGCCGGATCGCAGGACGCCGGCACGACGCCGGAGGAGGCGCGCTTCATCGCCGGGCAACTGGCCGACGCACGCCTGCTCACCCTGGAGGCGGCGCACCTGTCCAATGTGGAGCAGGCGGCGGCGTTCACCCGGGCGGTCAGCGATTTTCTGCGCGGCTGACGCGCCGCGCAGGTGGCGGCGCGGAGGGTCATGGCGGGGAGCTGGCGGCGCATTAGCCCAGCGCGGACGCGCCCGAGGCCAGCGCCAGCACGCCGGCGCGCCAGGCGCCGGTGAGCATCAGCAAGCCGCATAACACCAGAATGGCGGAGGCGATGACGCCGCCAGCGACGCCGCGGGCGTCGCGGCGCGCCAGGATGGCCGTTAGCGCCCACAGCACGGCGGCGGCGAGCAGGAACGGCAGGGCCTGCGCCAGCACATAGGCGGCCAGTGACGCGGCGCCTCCCTGCCGGGACTGGCCAACCAGCACCTTCGCCAACGCCGGGCCAATGACCGGCGTCCAGTTCAGCCCACAGGCAACGCCAAGCAGCCAGCCCCCCCACAAGCCGCCAGGGCGCGGCAGGTTGGCCCAGGCGGGACCGGGCCGACAGAACGACGCCAGCAGCGACAGGCCGGTGAGCACGATGGCCAGCGCGCCCACCTGACGCAGCACGCCCAGATGCCGCAGCAGCGGCGAGCCGCCAGCCAAAGCTGCGACCAGAACGGCCAGGGCGACGGCGAAACCGAAGGCGAAGGCCACGCACAGCATCAGCGCGCGGCCGCCGGCGCGGCGGGGGCGCCACGGCGGCGGCGCGTCGTGGGCCTCGGCGACGAGATAGGCCAGCAACGGCGCCAGCATCAGCGCCACGCCCGGCTGCAGAAAGCCGCTGAAGCCGCCAGCGATTGCCCTGAATATATCCGTCAGGCCCATGAATGCCCCTTCTGCGCTCGCTGTGGCAAACCCGTGCGGTCGCTGCGCCGTTGGCTGTTTATATGCGAGAATGACGACGCCGCCTGTCAAATCAGCATGGCGCGCTGTCAGACCATCCACAGGGCCGGATATATGGCGGACCCGCCGCAGGTTGCTGTTGTCATGGCGCGCGTGCGGGCTGGATTATGCTGTCCGCGAAGACGGATCACGTTCTGGCGTGGTGAAGCGCAACGGGGAAAGGGCGTCATGAGTCGCAATCTGATCACCGACGTGGCGGGGCTGACGGTCGGCAATGCTTCCGACGCGCGCGTGGCCACCGGCGTCACCGCCGTGGTTTTCGACACGCCAGCGACGGCTTCGGTCGCCGTGCTCGGCGGCGGGCCGGGCGGACGCGAGACTGACCTGCTGTCGCCGGAAATGACGGTGCAGCAGGTGGACGCCATTCTGCTGGGCGGCGGCTCGGCTTTCGGCCTCGCGGCGGCGGATGGGGCAATGATCGAGCTGGCGGCGCGCGGGCGCGGTTTCGCCGTGGGCGACGCCCGCATTCCCATCGTGCCCCAGGCCATCTGCTTCGACATGATGAACGGCGGCGACAAGAACTGGGGCGACGCGCCGCCATATCGCGACCTTGGCCGCCAGGCGGTGGCGTCGGCGGGCGTGGATTTCGCCCTCGGCAGCCATGGCGGCGGCCTCGGCGCCACCACCGCAAATCTCAAGGGCGGCCTCGGCTCGGCCAGCGCCGTTACCGCGAGCGGCCATACGGTGGGGGCGATCGTCGTCGTCAACGCCATCGGCTCGGTGCTGGTCAACGACGGCCCGCATTTCTGGGCGGCGCCGTTCGAGCGTGACGGCGAGTATGGCGGCCTCGGCTGGCCGGCGCAGGTGTCGGCCGCCAACCTGAAAACGCCGCTGAAGGGCGTAGTCGCCAACACCACCATCGCCGTCATCGCCACCGACGCCGTGCTGTCCAAGGCGCAGGCAAGGCGCATGGCCCTGTCGGCGCATGACGGCTTCGCCCGCGCCATCCGCCCGGCGCATACGCCGCTCGACGGCGACATCGTGTTCGGCGCATCCACCGGCCAGCGCACCCTCGGCGATCCGGTGATGGAGCTGACGGAGCTGTGCATATACGCCGCCGACGTGATGGCGCGGGCGGTGGCGCGCGGCGTCCACGCGGCGACCGCCCTGCCCTTCCCGGGCGCCCTGCCAGCGTGGCGCGACCGTTTCGGCGGATAAACGGACGCCGCGTCTTTCGCCGGACGAAGCCTTAACTGAACCGCGTCGCCCGGAACGGGGCCGGATCGACGAACGGGGGCTCGCCGGTGACCATGTCGGCGACGAGGCGACCGGTCACCGGGCCGAGGGTCAGGCCATGGTGGGCGTGGCCGAAGGCGAACCAGAGGTGATGGTGGCGCGGCGCCGGGCCGATGATCGGCAGCATGTCCGGCGTGCACGGCCGGGCGCCCATCCATGATTGCGGCTCCAGCCGCTCGCCCAGCGGGAAGAAATCGCGGGCGATCGGCTCGGCCCTTCCAAGCTGCACCGGCGTGCGCGGCGCGTCGCGCAAGGCGAACTCCGCGCCGGTGGTCAGACGTATCCCCTGACGCATGGGCGCGAGAAAATAGCCGCGCTCCACATCGAGCACCGGATGGTTGAGCCGGGCCTCCCCCGCCGGGCGATAGTGCATGTGATAACCGCGCTTCACGGCCAGCGGCAGATTGTAGCCGAGCGCGCGGGTCAGCACCTCCGCCCACGGTCCCAGCGCCACCACCGCGTCGCGGGCGGTGACCGGACCGCCCGGGGCCTGCACCCGCCAGCCGGCGCCGTGGGGGGCGAGCGAGCCGGCGTTGGCCTGAACGAAACGGGCGCCATGCCGCTCGGCCAGGCGCATGTAGGCGAGCACCAGGGCGTGGGGGTCGGTCACGGTCCAGGGGTCAGTCCAGTGCAGGGCGCCGGCGAGGCCCGGAACCAGAAACGGTTCGGCTTCGGCCAGGGCCTCCGGCGTCAGCGTGCGGTAGTTGACGCCGAATTCGCCGCGCCAGCGTTCGGCCTCGGCGAACTGCTGGTCGCGCGCCCGCTCGCTGCGGAAAGCCTTGATCCAGCCGTTGCCGCGCAGCAGGTCGCGGGAGCCGGCGGCGTCCGCCATGGCGAGGTGCTCCTCGACGCAATGGGCGATCAGCGTGACGTACTGACGGGCGATGGCGTCGTGGGACTTCACCTGTGAATGCCGCCAGTAGCGGTAAAGGAAAGGCGCGATGGTCAGCAGGGCTGACAGGTGATAATGGGCGTCGATGGTCCGGTTCATGCCGTAGCGCAGCAGCGCGCCAAAATCATGTGGGAAGCCATAAGGGTAAACGCCCTCACGCTGGATCAGGCCGGCATTGCCGTAGGAGGTTTCCTCGCCCGGCGCGCGCCGGTCGATAATGACGACGGACTTGCCGCGCATGGCGAGGCTGGCGGCGACGCAGACGCCAATAATGCCGGCGCCGAGCACCAGCACGTCGGCCTCGCCCTGCTCACCCCCGGCTCCCACCGCCCCACCTGTCGCCAGCCCCCCTGTGTCGATCGTCATCGGCCGTTCCCGTGTTCAGGCAAAATTCACTCAACCAGAAACAGAAGCCTGTTTCGCGCATATACATTGGGGTTTCCCAGCGGAGCGCGATGTCTGCTCCGCCGCAAAACGCGCGCACGGTCCTGCCTGGCTGCTCCATCGGGGAAGCATACCCTGCCAGCGAGAGAATGCCGCCATGCATAATGCGGCTGGCGGCGAAGCCCCGAAGATTCTAGACCGCATGCAGCGGGAAACACCGGGCGCCGCGCCGGCCGGCTGACGGACGCCGCGCCGCGCGTTCATATCTGCGCCGGCGGCAAACCCGCGCGGACGGGAGCCTCACCCTTCATGAAACTGTTGCTGGCCATCAACAGCCTCCTTGCCCTGATCGGCCGCTTTGGCGCCCCGGGCTTCGTTGTCGCGGTGATTTTCGGCCTTGCCTTTCCGCAACTGGCGCAACTGTTTCGCCCACTGCTGGCGCCCGTGCAGTTCGTCTTTCTCGCCATCATGTTCGCGCGCACCGATTTCCGGCCGATCGCCGCCATGGCCCGGCGTCCGGCGCAACTGGCCTACGCGTGCCTGTGGCTGATTGTCGTTCCCCTTGTGGTGACGTTCGCGGTGATCCTCGCCATGCGGGCCGCGCCCGTCGATCCGGGCCTCATCCTCGGCCTCGCCATCATGGCGGCGGCGCCGCCGGTGATCTCGGCTCCGGCCATCGCCATGCTGTTCCGCTTCGAGCCGTCACTGATCATTGCCGCCGTGGTGCTGACCACGGCGCTGGCGCCGGTGTTCGCGCCCTTCGCCACGGAAGCGCTGGCCGGCGCGCACATTCCGATGGACGCCCGCGCCCTGGCGCTGCGCCTCGCCCTGCTGATCGGCGGAGGCATGGTCGCCGGCGTGGCGCTGCGGCTCATCTGCGGCTCCGAACGCGTCGCCGGCGCGCGCCAGCAGCTCGATGGGGCCATCGTCATCCTGTTCGCCATTTTCGCCGCCGCCGCCATGGACGGCGTCACCCATATGGCCCTGGCCCAGCCGTGGACCGTGGCCGGCTATCTGGCGTTGGCCTGCGTCATCACCGCCGTTGGCTTTGGCCTGACCCTGGCCGCCCTACGCAATTTCACGCCCACCGACCGGTTTCTGGTGGCCTATGGCTCCGGCCAGCGCAACATGGGCCTGCTGATCGCCGCCATGGGGGCGGCGGTTCCCCAGAAAGCCTATCTGTTCTTCTCGCTGGCGCAGATTCCCATTTTCATCACGCCGCAACTGCTGTCGCCTCTGGCGCGCCGGTTGCAGGCTGGACCGGCCACGGGCGGAGGCTAACCGTCTTCAAACGTTGTCCGCGCGGCCCTGGAGTGGTAGAGCCCGGCGGCAGCTTCATATTTTTTTAATCTCAGGAAGGCGCGCGCCCCATGCGAGCTCCGGTCATCATCGCCCCGTCCATCCTCTCCGCCGATTTCGCCCGGTTCGGTGAGGAAGTCCGCGCCATTGACGAGGCCGGTGCCGACTGGATCCACGTCGACGTCATGGACGGCCATTTCGTGCCGAACATCTCCTTTGGCCCGGACGTGATGAAGGCGCTGCGGCCGTACAGCAGCAAGCTGTTCGACGTGCATTTGATGATCGCCCCGGTCGATCCTTATCTGGAAGCCTTCGCCAAAGCCGGCGCCGACCGCATCAGCGTGCATGTGGAGGCTGGCCCCCACCTGCACCGCTCGCTGCAGGCCATCAACGCGCTGGGCAAGCAGGCCGGCGTGGTGCTGAACCCGGCGACGCCGGTTTCCAGCATCGAGAACGTGCTCGACCTGATCGACATGGTGATGATCATGTCGGTGAACCCGGGCTTCGGCGGCCAGGCGTTCATTCCCCAGGCGGTGACCAAAGTGGCGCAGACGAAGGCGCTGATCGGCGACCGGCCGATCCACATCGAGGTTGACGGCGGCGTCAATCCGGAGACCGCCGCGCCCCTCGCGGCCGCCGGCGCCAACGCCCTGGTGGCCGGCTCCGCCGCCTTCAGGGGCGGCCCGGCCCATTACGCCGGCAACATCGCCGCCATCCGCCGCTCGGCCGAAATCGCCCGCGGCGACATCGTCTGAGTTTTCCATTCGCGGCGTCTCCGGGGCTCCAGGTCCCGGGCTTCCAGCCGGCGCCAGTCCGCAACGTCACATTGCAAGAGCCACGCCCATGATCCCGCGCTACAGTCGCCCTGAAATGGTGTCCATCTGGACGCCGGAGACCCGCTTCCGCATCTGGTTCGAGATCGAGGCGCACGCGACCACGGCGCTGGCAAAGCTGGGCGTGGTGCCGCAGGAGGCCGCCGACAAGGTGTGGGCGGAAGGCGCGAAAGCCGTGTTCGACATCGACCGCATCGACGAGATCGAGCGCGAGACGAAACACGACGTCATCGCCTTCCTGACGCATCTGGCGGAGATCGTCGGCCCGGAAGCGCGCTTCGTGCACCAGGGCATGACCTCGTCGGACGTGCTGGACACCTGCCTGAACGTGCAGCTGGCCCGCGCCGCCGACATCCTGCTGGCCGACATCGACGCCCTGCTCGCCGCCATCCGGCGCCGGGCGTTCGAGTTCAAGATGACGCCCACCATCGGCCGCTCGCACGGCATTCACGCCGAGCCGGTGACCTTTGGCCTGAAGATGGCCCAGGCCTACGCCGAGTTCTCGCGCAACCGCGAGCGCCTCGTCGCGGCGCGCAAGGAGATCGCCACCTGCGCCATCTCGGGCGCCGTCGGCACCTTCGCCAACATCGAGCCGCAGGTTGAGGAATACGTCGCGGAGCAGATGAACCTGAGCGTCGAGCCGGTGTCGACCCAGGTGATTCCGCGCGACCGCCACGCCATGTTCTTCGCCACCCTCGGCGTCATCGCCTCGTCGATCGAGCGCCTGGCCATCGAGGTGCGCCACCTGCAGCGCTCCGAGGTGCTGGAAGCCGAGGAGTTCTTCTCCGAGGGCCAGAAGGGCTCGTCGGCGATGCCGCACAAGCGCAATCCGGTGCTCACCGAGAACCTCACCGGCCTCGCCCGCATGGTGCGCGCCTTCGCCCTGCCGGCGATGGAGAACGTGGCCCTGTGGCACGAGCGCGACATCTCGCACTCCTCGGTGGAGCGCATGATCGGCCCGGACGCCACCATCACCCTGGACTTCGCCCTGGCGCGCCTCACCGGCGTCATCGACAAGCTGCTGGTCTACCCGGAGAACATGCAGAAGAACCTCGACCGCCTCGGCGGTCTGGTGCATTCGCAGCGCGTGCTGCTGGCCCTGACCCAGAAGGGCGCCAGCCGTGAGGACAGCTACCGCCTGGTGCAGCGCAACGCCATGCCGGTGTGGCGCGGCGAAGGCGACTTCCTGACGCTGCTGAAGAATGACCCGGAGGTGAAGAAATACCTCACCGACGCGGAGATCGAGGAGAAGTTCGACCTCGGCTATCACCTGAAGCACGTGGACACCATCTTCCGCCGGGTGTTCGGCGAGGCGTGAGCCCACAGAGCATGCCGGCCTGACGCACGCCCGCCATTTTCGGCGGGCGTTTGCTTTTGGCCGCGGCGCTTGCCACAACAGACAGTCCCTCCCCGGAGCAGAATCCGCTGTTGCTGAACCGGAGTTTTGCTCTGCCTGTCTGATTGAGTGCGCTTTCTTCACGCAACGTGGCCGCCACCTTGCCGGAAAGCGCCCTGGTATGGAGCCGCCCATGAAAGCCGCCGATTGCGACATTCTCATCATTCCCGGCTGGGCCGGCTCCGATGAGGACCACTGGCAGAGCCGGTGGGAGGCGAAGCTGTCCACGGCGCAACGGGTCGAGCAGGATGACTGGCACAAGCCGCACCTGAAGGCATGGACAGAACGCCTGCTCACCGCCGCCACAGGCAAGTCGCGCCCCCAGGTGCTGGTGGCTCACTCGATTGGTTGCATCGTGGTCGCCAACGCGGCGCAGCAACTGGCCTCCGCCACGGCCGCGCCGGGGCACATCGCCGGCGCATGGCTGGTGGCGCCGCCATCGGAACGGGCGGTGCGCGCCATTCCGGGCGTCGATCCGGCGTTCACGCCGTTTCCGCGCCAGCCGCTGCCGTTTCCCACCGTGGTGGTCAGCGCCAGCGACGATCCCTATTGCCCGCAGGAGGAGGCGAAGGCGCTGGCGGAGGCGTGGGACGCCCGCTTTCTCGACGCCGGCGAGGCCGGCCACATCAACACCTCCAGCGGCCATGGCCCCTGGCCGGACGGCACGCTGCGTTTCGCCACCTTCCTGCGCGATCTGAAATAGGGCGGCCGACGATCAGACAGCATGCAGCGCGGGGGGAAATATAGCGTGGCGGCATGACTGCCGGCGCCGTCATGCCGCGCGTTACCGAATGGGGCATGACGCCGTCCCACGCGTACAAGAAGATACATACTCCCGAAACGACAGCGAGGCATATTGAAAGATCCGCATCACCATGCGCGGATAACGGGAATTATTACTTAATTAAATCAATAATATACAAGGAAACGAAATGAATATTCCATTTAAACCTGTCATGGCGTCGCTCTTATTCATCGCCGGCGTCCTGGGTTCAACGGCAGCGCCAGCCCAGGCCGCAACGGCCGAAAACCACTGCAGCACCGTCATGTGCAAGGTCCAGGCCAAGGAGAAATGTTACGGGCGAACCGGCAGCAACTACAGGAAGTGCGTCGAGGCTGAATACAACGCCTGTATGAGCCGCTGCCTCGGCGGCCAGGGCTGATGATGGCGCGCCCGGGACGCACAGCCGGCGTTCCGGGCGGCGCGACCACAACGGCGCCCGTCGAACACGCCAGACATTCTCAACCCCGGCGCTACCAAAACGCGGCCTACGGTCTATACAAGGGGCACGACCTACAATTTGCCATGCGACCGGAACGGGCAACCCTTGCGTATTCTTTCCCTGCTTCGCCCTGACGCCTTCACCCTTTTGCTTGTCGGGACGGTGGTTCTCGCATCGCTTCTGCCCGTTACAGGCGCAGCGGTTCACTGGTTCACCCTGCTGACCAATGTCGCGATCGGCCTGCTGTTCTTCCTGCACGGCGCCAAGCTGTCGCGCGAAGCGGTGATGGAGGGCCTGACCCACTGGCGGCTGCACCTCACCGTGCTGGCGCTGACCTACGTGTTGTTCCCCGTGCTGGGCCTCGCCATGAACTGGTCGCTCGGCGCGCTGGTCAATCCGATGCTGGCGCTGGGGCTGCTGTATCTGTGCCTGCTGCCCTCCACGGTGCAGTCGTCGATCGCCTTCACCTCCATCGCCGGCGGCAATGTGGCGGCTGCGGTGTGCAGCGCCTCCGCCTCCAATATTCTTGGCGTGTTCCTGACGCCGCTGCTGGTGGCGATGTTCATGAACCTGAACGGCGGCGTCTCGTGGGGCGCGATTGTCGGCATCGTCTGCCAGATCCTGCTGCCGTTCGTCGCCGGACAGCTGCTGCGCCCATGGGTCGGCGGCTTTATCGCCAGGCACAGGCCGCTGACCCTGACGGTCGACCGGGGCTCGATCCTGATGGTGGTGTATCTGGCGTTCAGCGAAGCGGTGTCGCATGGCCTGTGGTCGCTGCTTGGCCCGCGCGACTTCATCATGCTGACGGTGATTTGCTGCGCTCTGCTCGCCGTCGTGCTGGCCTTTTCCATCTGGCTGGCGCGCTGGCTGGGCTTCTCCCGGGCGGACGAGATCGCCATCGTCTTCTGTGGCTCAAAGAAAACCCTCGCCTCCGGCCTGCCCATGGCCAGCGTCCTGTTTCCGGCCGCCAGCGTCGGCATTATCGTGCTGCCGCTCATGCTGTTCCACCAGATCCAGCTGATGGTCTGCGCGGTGATGGCCCGCCGCTACGCCGACAGCGCCCCGGCGGAAACCGGCGATGGCGCGGCTGGCGAGGGGATTTGACGGCCCCATGACCGTCTGGCGGCGCATGACCGCGATTTCGCGCGTTGCGGCCGCACGCTCCCGAAATCGCGTCAGACGCCCGCAGCGCCATTCTGCGCCAAACGCTTCGCAGTGAATGGGCTGAGGTTATTCTCATAGTACATTGAGCAGGCGCCCGAATGGAAAACGCCAGAGGTCATTCGTATTCACCGAAACCCCTGGAACACGCCGGCAGGCGCCAGAATTCAGCTCCTCTTTGACAGGATCTGAATGCAATGCCCGAGATCGACCCCACCACCGATTGTTTCATAGGCCCCGGCCAATCCTTCATTGCCTTCTGGCATGACTCCGGCGGCTGGCCTGTGCTGACGGTGCACGTCGACAGGGGCTCGTTTCCGAACCTCCAGGCAATGCTCGGAATCTATAACGACGGGCCTCTGCGCCACATGACGCCTGTTTCCGACCCCAGCAAAAAGCCCGCCGTGGAGTTGCTCTCCCCCAGAGGGGATAGCGTCACGTATGCTTTCGATATGGTGGAGATGACGAACGGGGCGCATGTCATCGCCTACCGGAAAGCCGACCGCGCCATCGCGAAGCTGGATCTGCGAAAGGCAGACTATCTCCGTGAAAATGAGACTGTCCCCTTCAGCAGTCTGAAGCCGGATATCACGGATCGCCTGGGGCAACTGGCCGAGCGCCAGACAACCGCCAGCGCAGGCATGATCCGGCGAGGCGGTCCCGCCGGGGTGGACAGGACTGGCGAACACCTGGTGCAACCCTTCCACGTCCTCCATCCCAGGGCGTCCACGTCGGGAGCCCCCGCAATGGCCGCCGACCCGGTCGGGTCCCTGCCGCGTCACGCCGCCCCGGGCTCTTCCAGGGTGAGGTGCAAGGATGAAGTCATGGATGGGCTAAGGGACACGGGGCTGATGTAGAGCGCCCCCCGTCAGCCTGCTCCACATCGCCGCGCCGGTTCTAAAATCTGGCGTTTTATTTGCCGGCAGGCGCATCCATTTGCTGCTTCCCGTCTCTCTGGCGAGACATCTCGAAGGTCAGCCCCCTCACGGCCAGCATTGAACAGGAGCATACCTCTGCCAGACTTACCAGGGCAAGCAAGGAGGTAACCATGGAAGGGGACAACTGGCGCAGCTGGTTTTAGCCTGAGCAACATGCGCGACACCCTCTTCCTAGTGGACAGCGATAGTAAGGAGATGCGGCTGATCCTGCAATCCATAGCACCGCACCCACCCGCGGCCTTAACGTGGCAGGCTCCATCCATCAATTACGGGATCATTGACCTTAACAACTTCCCCAACATCGTTAAGAAGACGGATGGCCGCCGTCTCACCGAAATCGAGCTTCGCCTCTACGGACGTCCATCCACCCTCGACTTCGTCCGCCGGTATCTGACTCTCCGAATGCCCGATACGAAAATCATATCGCGCGAGCCGAATGCAGAACAGGCGCTCAAGCCGGAAGATTTCAAAGGCATATCATCCGGCGAAACGTTTCCTCTCGACGCCCTTCCGCAAACAGCCAGAGCCAAAATCAGGAGCCTTGATCAAAGGAAGCTCCACCGGTTTGATGCCAAGGAATCTTTCCCCGCGGAACCCTCCCTGCCCGCGTCCGCTGCGCCCCCCGCAAAAAGAGGCCGCATTGAAAGAGACGCTGAATCGCCTGAGGCCTCCGCCGTGGGCGCCGCCGCTGACGACGCATATGCGAGGGGATATGCGGAAGGCCTCAGGTTCATACGCAATATTGCTCGCTCTTTTTGACCAGACATGAGGTCCTGGCGTCAGCAAAAAAGCCGCCCCAGGGGGCGGCTTTCGTATTCTGGCTGCCAGCCCCGGCGAACCGGAGCGGAAGCGGATCAGCGCGAGTAGAACTCGACCACCAGGTTCGGCTCCATCTGCACCGGGTACGGCACGTCGGAGAGGGTCGGAACGCGGGTGTAGGTGGCGGTCATCTTGCCGTGGTCGACGTCGATGTAGTCCGGCACGTCACGCTCGGCGAGCTGCGACGCCACGACGACGATCTCCAGCTGCTTCGACGCTTCCTTGACCTCGATGACGTCGCCAGGACGCACGCGGTAGGACGGAATGTTGACGCGGCGGCCGTTCACCTTGACGTGGCCGTGGTTCACGAACTGACGGGCCGCGAACACGGTCGGGACGAACTTGGCGCGGTACACCACCGCGTCCAGACGACGCTCGAGCAGGCCGATCAGGTTTTCAGCGGAGTCACCCTTCAGACGGATGGCTTCCTTGTAGATCTTGACGAACTGCTTCTCGGTGATGTTGCCGTAATAGCCCTTCAGCTTCTGCTTGGCGCGCAGCTGGGTGCCGAAGTCAGAAATCTTGCCCTTGCGGCGCTGGCCGTGCTGGCCGGGGCCGTATTCGCGGCGGTTCACCGGAGACTTCGGACGTCCCCAGATGTTCTGACCCATACGGCGGTCAATTTTATGCTTGGAAGCAAGCCTCTTCGACATGTCGCAATCCCTTCGCGCCGGCCCCTTCGCAATCAGGAGCCGCGCAAGACAAAAACCAGGGACGCGCCCTCCTCTGCCCGTTGGGGCCGACAGATCCGGTGCGGGAAGAACCGCAGGGACCACGGGAGCGCCAGGACGCCGGGACGAAACTTCACGCCCACCCGGCGACCGGTTAAAAAGCCACGCGGGCCCAGATGGACCCGCGCGACGTCGCCCCAGATACAGGGTGATGGCGGCCCTGTCAAACCACAGCCATGGCCGCGTCGGCGCCGCCTGTGGTCAGCCGGTCCGCGCCGGCGTCAGACGCGCGCCCGCGCTGGCGACCGGCGCGATGTGAATTTGCCGCAGGCCGAATTCCCCGAGCGCCGCCCGCAAGGCCGGATTGAGCCTGACGCCGCCCGTCAGCACCATCTGCGCCGGTTCGGCGCCCTGCGTCGCCGCAACGTCAAACCCGGACTTGCCCAGCAGATCGACCGTGCGACGGGCGATGGCCGGCGCCGGATCGACCCAGTCGACAGGCCACGGGGCCAGCGCCTGGAAACGCTCCAGCAACAGGGGATAATGCGTGCAGGCCAGCACCACGGCGTCGGTGCGCCGCGCGCCATCGGCGCTGACGTTGAAACACGGCGCCAGTTCGGCCCGGATATCGTCGTCGGCGATCGCCTCCCCCGCCATCGCCTGTTCGGCCAGGGAGGCCAGACGGCGTGAGCCGACCAGCGCCACGGCGCAATCGCCAGCCCAGGCGCGCACCAGATCGCGGGTATAGTCGCGCGCCACCGTGCCTGGCGTCGCCAGCACCGAGATCATGCGGCTACGCGACGCCGTCGCGGCGGGCTTGATGGCCGGCACCGTGCCGACGAAGGGCATCGCATGGCGGGCGCGCAGGTGCGGCAGCACCAGGGTGGAGGCGGTGTGGCAGGCGATGACGACGATGTCCGGCCGCCAGCGGGCGATCTGCGCATCCAGGACGTCATTGACGCGGGCGACCAGCGCTTCCGGCGTCAGCGCGCCGTAAGGAAACACCGCGTCGTCCGCCACATAGACAAAATGAGCGGCGGGCGCGGCCCGGACGATCTCGCGATAGACCGTAAGCCCGCCCAATCCTGAGTCGAACACCAGCACAACCGGCCCGGACATGCCCGTCTCCTGTGACCCTGGCGCCAGCGCAATGGCGCGCGCCCCCAACTTTAAGACCGTCTGGGTTAACTTTGCCTCACCAGGCCCATCAACGGGCGCCCTGGGAAACCTCCTGGCCGTCCTTGCGAACCACCGGCTTCGGCGTCTCGACGCTCAGGCGCCGCAGCGGCCAGCCGTCGCTCCACAACCCCATATCATACAGCCGTGGATCGCGCTTCAGGGTCATGGCGTCGCCGCCCGCCGTCACCGTGTCCATCGCCAGGTCAAATATCTTCCAGATGGCGTAATTGCCCGCGCCCACCGTGCGCCCCTCGAAACCGGCGAGGCCCCGGCGCTCCTCATAGCCGACGCGCCACAGGGCGGCGTGGCGCTTGCGCTGCTCCTCGCGCTGCTGGCGCGCCTCCTGGGGCGTCAGCTTCGGCGCGCCTTCCGCCGCCTTGCCGGCGGCCGGCTTGCCGCCAGCAGCGGCGGGCGCCGTCGCTGCTGGCGCGGCGCCCGGGATTTTGGCCAGGTCCCAGTCCTCATTGGGCGCGACGGCCGCATGGTGGCTGTAAAACACCGCCGGCAGGCCGTGATTGTCAGAGCCGGCTTTGGCGATCAGCCGGTGATCCTGGCCCAGATGGCCGGCGGCGGTCAGAATCTGGCGGGCGCCGCGATCGCCAGCCACGGAATCGCGGTCGCCGACCAGCATGATGGCGACCGTTTTTGCCGGCATTGACGCAAGATTGGCCAGCGGCGGCGCGTAAATTTTCTCGGCCCCGCCACGCGCCGGCATGGCGCCAAACAGCAGGCGGGCGGGCGGCAACTCATCCCGGCCCGACAGGGCGGCGAGGTTGGCGGCGATGACTGCGCCGCCAGAATGACCAAGGAAGCTGAGGCTGCTGACATCCGCCTTGACGTCCGGCATGGCGGCGATGCCGGCCAACGCGGCGCGCACGCCCTTCAGGGCCTCGCCGGTCATCTCGTCATAGGGAACGGCGCCGATGGTTTCCTCATACAGCGGATAGATCACCACATTGCCGCGCCGCGCCAGATGCTCCAGCCAGGCGCCGTACCAGGATGGGGAGATGGCGCCAGGCGCGTGGAGAAACACCACCACCGGGCGCGGCTTGGTCGCTGCGCCCCTGGGGAAGAAAGCCAGGGCGCGGCCATTGCCTTCGCCAAAAACCTTTTTTTCGATATCCGTGGCGGCGATCGCGTAATCCGAGCCGCCGGGCCCGGTTTTCGGCTGGCCTGGCGCGCCCATGGCGTGAACGGGCGCGCTGGCCAGCGGGGCCGCGACAACCACCGCCGCGAGGCCAGCGGCCAGCAGCGCCCGGCGGGAAAGCCCCATCGCGCAAAGGAAAAACGGCGCGACGCGGCGGACAGCCAGTTGCGCCGGCGCGGCGGCGTTGCGGAGCAAAACGGCCAGTGTTGCGGTCATCGCGGCGGCATCCATCTGTTTTCCGTGCGGACAATTGTCGATCGAACAGAACTGGAGCCATGCTCCAATTCCCTGATTTGTAACATTTTCCCGTGCGAACTGGAGTCCCGGGCGTCTCCTGCGAACCTGGCGCGCAGAAAATGTCCGGCCCGTTGCACGGGCGCATCTGCTTCACGGGAAGCGGCGGCGGCTTTCCTCAAGGTTGCCGGCGTCCGCTTCAGGCCCGCATGGGCCACCGGCGCTGACCGGGCCGCCAGCCGCTCAGGCCGGGGGCGCCCCATTCGTTTCGCTATCGGCGGCGGCGCCGCGCAACGCCTTTGGCGGGCGCACGCCGCGCCGGCCATTGACCAGCGCCGCGATGGCGCCGCGCAGGGTGCGCACGTCCTGCTCGGTCATGGTGAGGCGGTGGAAGATGTTCAACATGTTGCGGGTCATGACCGGCCGTTTTTCGGGCGGCGCGAAGAAGCCGACATGATCAAGCTCCTGCTTCAGGAACTCGAAAAACGACAGCACGGATTCCCGCCGCGCCGGCGGCGATTTCGGCAAGGCGGGCGCCGGCGCGGCCATGTGCGCCGTGCGGAACCATTCGTAGCCGACCAGCAACACCGACTGGGCGAGGTTGAGCGAGGCAAAGCCAGGATTGACCGGAAAGGTAATGATGGTGTCGGCGAGCCCGACCTCGTCGTTTTCCAGGCCACTACGCTCCGGGCCAAAAACAATGGCGACCGTTTCCTGCGCGGCCATGGCGGCCGTCGTGCGCGCGGCGGCCACGTCGGCGCCGATCACATCCTTGGCCTGCCCCCGCTCGCGGGCCGTGCAGGCATAGACGTGGTTGCAGTCAGCGACAGCGGACGCCAGATCGGGAAACAGCTGCGCATTCTCCAGCACGTGCACGGCGCCGGAGGCGGCGGCGAAAGCATCTTCCTGCGGCCAGCCGTCGCGCGGGGCGACCAGCCGCATCCGGCCAAGGCCGAAATTGGCCATGGCGCGGGCGGCCATGCCGATGTTCTGCCCCAGCTGGGGCCGCACCAGAATGATGACGGGGCCGCCCTCGATCAGGGGGCGGGTGTGATCTGTGCCAGCCATCGGCCTTCCAACTTTGCCTGCAACTTCGCCGGGGCAAACCGGCGTCTTTCAGGGCCAGCAGCGGAACTGGAGCCCGTCCGCCCCCGAGCCGGTTGCGTCACGCCCTTCCCGCCTGCCCCTGAGGCGCCCACACAGACAGCGGCCGCCGCTTTCGTGCGGGCCGTGGCCATATCGTCGTGAAACGTCCCGCCATGTGCAACAGACCGCGCCCGGGGCGCAACCCGCGTTCTGCGCGACCCGGACATGCAGGGCCGGCGCCGCCACGGCGAAAGCTCAGAGATTCTCCACCACCGCGCGGCTCGCCACCGCCTCAAGGCCAAGAAACGTGGGGTTGGGATGCAGCACCAGCCAGGTGGGCACCGGCTCCAGCCACGTGCGGAACCGGCCCTTGGCGACGAAGCGCTCGCGGAATTCGGAAGCCTGCAGCAGATCGATGATGCGCGGCGCGATGCCGCCGGCGATGTAGACGCCGCCGGAAGCGCCAAAGGTCAGCGCATAATTGCCGGCGATCTCCCCCAGCATGGCGCAGAAGATATCGACCGTCTCGACGGCGACGG
Organism: Camelimonas lactis; assembly: GCF_004342915.1. Classification (GTDB taxonomy): domain Bacteria; phylum Pseudomonadota; class Alphaproteobacteria; order Rhizobiales; family Beijerinckiaceae; genus Camelimonas; species Camelimonas lactis. The sequence continues at coordinate 96,696 of NZ_SLWL01000012.1, read as the reverse complement.
GGTCGCTCCGGTCCAGCGCCGCGCCGGTGATGGCGGCCGCATCCTGCAGGCGGGCCGGCTTGCCCTCCAGCGCCGCCACCGCCCTGTAGGTGTTCTCAAGCCCCTGGCCCGACACCATCCGCTCCACGGAGACATGGCCGAGGTCCGAACGCAACCAGTCGATGATGGCGTCGATGCGGGCGCTCCACGAGGGGGCGTTGACGTGCCCCCCCTCGGAGGCGATGACCATGCCGCCGCCGCCGTCCGGATCGAGGCAGGCGACGCCAAGCCCCGTGCCAGGCCCCACCGCCACCAGCCGCCCGTTGCTGCCGGGGGTGGGTCCGCCGGGTGGCCGGACCGCGCCATAGCCAGCGGCCGGATGCCGGCCGACGATGCGGGTGAGATGTTCAGGACGCAGCAGCGGCAGCCCCCAGGCCAGGGCTTCGAAATCATTGAGCAGACGCACATTCGGGATGCCGAACCGCTCCGAGATATCGGCCTCGCTGAAGCGCCAGTGGCTGTTGGTGAGGCTGCCGGCGCCGCGCGACACCGGGCCGGCGATGGCGATGGCGGCGGCGATGGGGCGGCCGGCCACGGCCCGTCGCATCTGGAGAAAGCGATCCATGGCGTCGTCAAAACTTGCGTAGTCAGCGACCGCGAAGCGCGCCACTTCCCCCGCGCCGCCGCCGCCGGCCAACGCAAACCGGGCGTTGGTGCCGCCGATATCGGCCAGGACCACTGTTGATGCCATCCGGCGTCCTTCCATTGCCATGTTCAACGCGCTGGGGCGATGTTGGTTCATCAGGCGCCACAATTGCAACCACGCCGGCTGCCCCCATCTGGCGATGCCCCGCGCGCATCCGTCGCGCCGGCGCGGCCGGAGCCATGCGGCTGGCCATATTTCCGCTGTTGCAAATGCACGGGTTTTTTTGATTTGCGTGCTTTTGAAGCGATCAGACATTGCAGCCCGGCGGGAAATCGCCCAGAAAGCCCGGCGGGAGGCGCGCCGGCCCGAAGCCGGTTGCGCAGTATGTGACGACCGAACAATCCGCGAGGACAGAGTCGATGGCAAAGATCAAGGTAGCCAACCCCGTCGTCGAGCTTGACGGCGACGAGATGACCCGGATCATCTGGCAGCAGATCAAGGACAAGCTGATCCACCCCTACCTCGACATCGATCTGCTGTATTTCGACCTCGGGGTTGAGCACCGCGACGCCACCAACGACCAGGTGACCATTGACGCCGCCGAGGCAATCAAGAAGCACGGTGTGGGCGTGAAGTGCGCCACCATCACCCCCGACGAGGCGCGCGTCGAGGAATTCGGCCTGAAGGAGATGTGGAAGTCGCCGAACGGCACCATCCGCAACATCCTGGGCGGCGTGATCTTCCGCGAGCCAATCATCTGCAAGAACGTGCCGCGCCTGGTGCCGGGCTGGACCCAGCCGATCGTCGTCGGCCGTCACGCCTTCGGCGACCAGTACCGCGCCACCGACTTCAAATTCCCCGGCAAGGGCACGCTGACCATCAAGTTCGTCGGTGAAGACGGCCAGGTGATCGAGAAGGAAGTGTTCAAGGCGCCGGGTTCGGGCGTGGCCATGGCCATGTACAACCTGGACGATTCGATCCGCGACTTCGCCCGCGCCTCGTTCAACTATGGCCTCGCCCGCAAGTACCCGGTGTACCTGTCGACCAAGAACACCATCCTCAAGGCCTACGACGGCCGCTTCAAGGACCTGTTCCAGGAAGTGTTCGACGCCGAGTTCAAGGAGCGCTTCGACGCCCTCGGCCTCACCTATGAGCACCGCCTGATCGACGACATGGTCGCCTCGGCCCTGAAGTGGTCCGGCGGCTACGTCTGGGCCTGCAAGAACTACGACGGCGACGTGCAGTCCGACATCGTGGCCCAGGGCTTCGGCTCGCTCGGCCTGATGACCTCGGTGCTGATGACCCCCGATGGCAAGGTCGTGGAATCGGAAGCCGCCCACGGCACCGTCACCCGCCACTACCGCGAGCACCAGAAGGGCAAGGAGACCTCGACCAACTCCATCGCCTCGATCTTCGCCTGGACGCGCGGCCTCGCCCATCGCGCCAAGCTGGACAACAACGCCGAGCTGGCGAAGTTCGCGTCGACCCTTGAGAAGGTCTGCGTCGACACCGTCGAGGCCGGCTACATGACCAAGGATCTCGCCCTGCTGGTCGGCGCCGACCAGAAGTGGCTCTCCACCACCGGCTTCCTCGACAAGATCGACGAGAACCTGAAGAAGGCGATGGCCGCCTGAGGTCGCCCCTCCGGGTATTCCTCTTGCCAGGGCGTGGTCCCTGGCTGACGCATCTGAAAACGCGGCGATGATCTCGCCGCGTTTTTTCATGCCCGCCAGCGGACGGGCGCCTGCGCCCTGGCGGGCGCGACCGGCGCCTTTCCGGGACCGACGGTTTCCGCTAGAACCGGGTGGTTCAGAACAACGAAAACGCCGTCCTGCCGAAGCTTCCGCCCGGGCGGCGTTCGCTCAGGGAGAGGCGCGCCGTGAAGACGGACGGGATATCACGCCAGCAGCCGGTCATCGCCAATGGGCCGGTCCATGCCTGCCCGCCCACGCGCCCGGGTCGCCGCGCATGAACGGCGCCGCGCCATCGCCCGTCGTGCTTCTCGTCGAGGACGAGATGTTCGTGCGGATGACAACCCTGGACATGCTGGAGGAAGCAGGCTGCACGGTGCTGGACGCCCCCACGGGCGCTGAGGCGCAGGCGCTGCTGGAAGGCGCCCATATCGACCTGCTGGTGTCGGACGTGGGCCTGCCGGACACCACCGGCCAGGATTTTTACGCGGCCTGCCTGGCGCGCTTCCCCGGCCTGCCGGTGATCTTCATCACCGGCTATGGCGCCGGGGACCTGGAGGCCGAGCTGACTGGCAACCCGCTGGTGACCGTGCTCGGCAAGCCCTTCCAGTCCCGCAGTCTGGCCAGCGCCGTCGCGCGGGCGCTGGAGCGGGCGCGGGCCGCGCGCATTTAACCCCATGACCGCCGCGTGAACGCCATTTCGCGCGAGACGCGATGTCCTGCAAAGGCGGGCGCGATCCTGTCTGATGTGAACGCTCGCGGCCTGACCCATATGTCCGCGAATTTTGTGTTCAGGCGACGCCCGCCGTTTCCGGTCCACGCGGCGCGGGAGCCTTGACCGTCAGGCGCTGGCCACGGGCGAGGCGCGCGCCATAGCGGCGCGCCGGCTCCTCGATCAGCAACCAGCAGACATGCGACACGGCCAGCACCAGCGCTGTGGCCAGCACGGACCAGATCACCGGGCCGACGGCGCCCAGCAGCCATGCGCTTTTCGGCGCCGTGGCGAACACGCCAATTACCGGCAAATGCACCAGGTAGACCGAATAGGACACCTTGCCGAGCCAGTGCAGCGGCGCCTTTTCAAACACGGCGGCGACGGGACCGCGGCCGGTGAACAGCAGTGCGATCAGGACAGCGCCGAACATCGGCGTCAATTCCGGCCGGCCGCCGGCAAGCGCGGCGACAATGGCGAGGACGGCCGCCGGCTCCAGCAGGTTCTGGGCCCATTGCGGCAGGCGGGCGCCCCGCAGGCTAAGGGCGATGACCATGCCGAAGGCAAAGCCGGCGAAACCCCGCGCCACCGCGCCGCCGCCAGCCACAACCGCGCCAACGCGGCTCAGCACCAGGAACTCGATCACCCCAAACGCCACGACCAGCAAGGCAATGGCCACGCGGGGCAACGCCCGCACCAGCGGCAGGAACAGCGGAAAGGCCAGGTAGCAGGCCATCTCGACGCCGACCGACCAGCTCGCGACGTTCCACGTCAGCGGCTGGTCACGGAACGGCTGCAACAGCAGCAGGGCCCCAGGCAACCGCGACCAGTCGTATCCCGGCGGCCCAGGATGGCCGGCGAGCGTCAGCAGGATCGCCAGGCAGATCAGCCCGGTCATCACGAACAGGTGCAACGGATAAATGCGGAAAATCCGCCGGATCATGAAGGCGGGAACGCCGGACGGGGTCAGGTCGCGATAGGTCGCCGCCATCACCAGACCGCTGAGAATGAAGAAGATGTCGACGGCGACGCCGCCGGGAAACAGGAACCGGTCCGGGGTGGATAACCCAAGGTCAACAAAGCGCAGGACCAGATGATGGGCCACGACCCACAGCGCCGCGACGCCACGCAATGACGTCAGCGGCAGATTTTCCTGCTTCATCATGGTTCTGTGCTCCGCATCCGGATAATTCCCATTAGAATTATTCTGATGTGGAGACAATCCGGGAATGATGGCGTTCAGGTCACAGTGGCGGAAAAAAGGCGGCCTGACACGAGCCAGTACCGCCTGAAATCACGCAATGTCCATCCAGATCAGGCCAGGCTGGCCCGCAATGCCTCAAAACGGGCGATCTGTTGCGGGTTCAGTTCGCGCTGGGCGTCACGACCGACAAACACCTTGAACATGGCCTCGCCATCCGTGTTGATGAACACCAGCGAGCAGGAGCGGCGACCAAAGAACGGCCGGTCGACGAACCAGATCGAGTCACAGCGGTCGGCGCGGATATGGCCGCCCAGCGGGCTGTCGCCGTGGATGTTGAAATACCCCCGGCCATGGGAGCCTGGCGGAACCGGCGCCTTCGTTTCGAACACGCCGTCACGGGTATGGACGATGAAGGTAACGTCGCCCCAGGTCGCCAGGTCGGCCCACAGGTCCTCGAAACGGCTGGCCGGAACCGGCGTGGCCTGGCCTTCCGGCAACGCCGAGAACACGGTTTTCATCGTCGTCTGGTGACGCTCGGCCAGTGCTTCCAGCACGCCGTCGGGTTTTTCAGCGATCTCCGCCCGGAGCGCCGCAATCGTATTCGCATTCACATCCGTCATGCCCGCGTCCTTTCTCATCAGGCCGGCGCCTCCAAACATGGGGCCGCCGTCCCGGCCCATGTGGCACAGGCAGCGCATCCGCGCGAACTGTTTGTTCTGGAACGTTTCCAGCCTGAGGCGACGTCATGTCTCCCCCATGGTGGGTGACCCGGCGCCCCCGGACGGTTAAAGCATGGGCGCGTGATGCGGACGCCCCCGGCCGGATCCGCGCATGGCGGGCCGCGCCGGCGATCCGCAGGAACGGCAATCCGCGCCGCTTCAGCGCGTTTGCCAACAGATGCGCCGGCGTGGGCGCGTCCAGAGCACAGGAAACAGGAGCAAAGCGATGTCGTCCGGCCCCTCCCGCGCCCCCTCCCGCCGGCTCGCCCTGACGCTCGGCATGTTCGTCCTTGGCCTCGCAGCGCTGGCCGGCGGCCTGTTCGCCTGGCGCCAGATCCAGGGCGGAGCCGTGTCCTCCGGCGTTGGCGCGCCCTTCTCCCTGACCGACCAGAACGGCAATACGGTTACCGACGCCTCGTTGCGCGGCGCGCCCTACCTGCTGTTTTTCGGCTTCACCCATTGCCCGGACATCTGTCCCTCAACCCTCTATGAGGTTTCGCAGATGCTGGAGGCGCTGGGCAAGGACGCGAAGGCCCGGGCAGTGTTCATCACCGTCGATCCGGCCCGCGACAACCAGGGCGTCATGAAAGACTATCTGGGCAGCTTCGATCCGCGCATCATCGGCCTCACCGGCTCACAGGAACAGATCGACGCCGTCACGCGCGCTTTCCGGGTTTATGCCCGCAAGGTGGAGCAGAAGGACGGCGAATACACCATGGACCACACGGCGATGGTCTATCTGATGGATCGCAACGGTCACTTCGTCGGCGGCTTCAATCTGAAGCGTCCGCCCGCCGAGGCTGCGAAGGAGTTCCGCCGGTATATGTGAGGCGCCCCGACCGGGACGAGCGCGCCACCCCGTGGCGGGTCTTGTTCCAGTGGGCGGGCGCGCGGATCTGCTCGACCAGGGCGCGCCAGGCGGCGAGCGAAACCAGGGCATAGTAAGCGGGCAGCAGGGGCGCGAGCAGCAGCAGGGGCAGCAGGCGCCTGCGCCGCGCGCCAGCGACCAGCGGCGCGACGCCGGCGGCCAGCCCGGCCAAAGCCACCGCGGCCGCCGCGGCCGCCCCCAGCCGCGCCTGCCAGCCGTCCAGCGACAACAGGTCGCCGGACGCGAACTGAACGGCGGCGCCGAGGACAAACAGCGGAAACCCCAGCGCGCTCAGCACCACCCCGGCGCATTGGGCGGCGGCGGCCCAGGCGCCCAGCAGGCCAAGCTCACGCGCCGCCTGCCCGGGCGCGCGGCTGTGGGTAATGGCGACCTGCATCCAGCCCTTCAGCCAGCGGGCGCGCTGCGCCAGCCAGGCGCGGATGCTCACCGGCGCCTCCTCCAGCGTTGTGGAATCCAGATCGGCGACGCGCCAGCCAGCCCGCGCCAGGCGCAGACCAAGATCGGCGTCCTCCGTGACATTCCAGGCGTCCCAGCCCATCACCTGGCGCAAGGCCGTGGTGCGGAAATGATTGGACGTGCCGCCCAGCGGAATGGGCAGGCCAAGGCGCGCCAGGCCTGGATTGATGGCGTCGAATAACGCCGCATATTCCAGCGCGAAACAGGCGGGCAGCCAGCCATCGGCGCTGTTGTCGATGGCGAGGCGGGCCTGCAGGCAGGCGACGTCTGGCGGCGCGGCGCGAAAAGCGGCCACGGCCTTGCGCAACTGGTCCGGGTCTGGCGCGTCCTCGGCGTCATAGATGGCGGTGAATTCGCCCCGCGCCGTGACCAGGGCCACATTGAGGGCGCGCGGCTTGGTGCGGGGCTGGCCTGGCGGCGCCACGACGATGCTGATCCAGGGCGGCGGCTGCAGGGCGATCAGTGCGACCCGCGTGGCGTGGTCATCCGCCTCGACGACGATCCGCACGTCGAGACGCGCGCGCGGATAGTCGAGCCGTTGCAATGACTGCAGGATGTGCGCGGCCATGTTGGCCTCGCCATAAACGGGCGCGATCACCGTGTAGACAGGCAGGTCCGCCTCCGCAACGGGCGGCGCTTCGCCCTCGCCAGGAACCGCGCCAGGCATGGCGCCTGGCGTGGCGAAGGTCGCCGCCAGCCGGACGATGGCGTAGCTGAGGAACACCACGGCGAACAACCCGGCGAGCACCGCCGGCGCCAGCGCCGCCAGCACCGCGACAACAGCCGCCGCGGCGGCGAGCCCCCATGACTGGGAGCGCGTCAGACCCTCCCGGCAGGACAGGTCCGCCCGGGCGTCGGCCAGGGAATGGCCCGCATCGTGGGCGATGGCGGGCGCGTGGCGCCGCATTACGGCGCGCGCCAGCGCCTCCGGCGTGACGATGGCGGCGCCAGTCAGGCGCATCCGGCCATCGAGAAGGCGGGCCAGCGCTTCGCCCTGGGGCGCCAGCACGAACAGGCGGCGGCCGGCCGCGTCGGTCACCGGCGCGACGCCCGCCTGGATGCTGTCTGGATAGCGCGCCCCGTCGGGCGTCAGTCCGCCCCGGCGCAGGGCGTCAGCCGCGAAAGGCGCGCCCAGCTCCAGGGCAAGGGCGCGATAATAGGCGGCTGGCTCCATCATGCCGGCGGCGAACAACGCCTGTTCCGGCGGCACGCGCCAGCGCCGCGCCAGTTCCGCCGCCGCGTTCAGCGCGGGGCCGGTCAGGCCATGGCTGGTCAGGAAGGCCAGCTGCGGCGGCAAAGCCGCGCCCGCGGTGAAAAACGTCGCCGCCCGGTCGTCGCCGCCTTGCGTCGCCAGCGGGACGCCATCATCATTCGCGGGCAGAACCCGCGTCAGACGTCGCCGCTGGAGAACCGTGGCTGCGCGCATGGAGCACCGGACCGGATGAGGAGCGTTGCGTCGTTGCGGACGATATTCAATCCTAACTTGCGCATCGTTGCGACGGCAACCGTTGTTCTTGTCCTTCTCGCCGCCGCCTCACTGATGATGGCGCCAGCGTTCGCCGCGCCGGCGACCGCTGGATCCGCGACCACGGCGCCCGCCACAACCGGCCCCGCAGCCGCCGAAGCCGCCGCAGCAGGCTCCCGGCCGGCCGTGCGCATCCCCATGTTCGGCAATCCCAACACGCGGCTGGAGCGCCCCGACATGAGCGGCGCCGGGACCATCCGCATTCTCACCGACGACAGCTTCCCGCCGCTGAACTTCACCGGCGACGACAACCGGCCCACCGGCTTCACCGTCGATCTGGCCCGGGCCGCCTGCGACCGGCTCGCCGTGGCCTGCACCATCCAGGCCCGCCGTTTCGACACGCTGCTCGACGCCCTGGCCGCCGGTAAGGGCGATGTGGTCATCGCCGCCATTCCGGTGACGCCGCGACTGCTGGAGCGTTTCACCGTCACCCGGCCCTACATGCGGTTTCCCGGCCGTTTCATGGTGAAGAACGGCGCCGCTTTGCCCACGCCTGGCGCGAAGGATTTCGCCGGCAAGACCGTTGGCGTCGTGGCCGGCTCGGCCCATGAAGCCTGGCTGAAGGCCAATTTCCCCGCCTCGCCGCTGAAGGCCTATGCCGATCTGCCGGCGGCTGGCGCGGGGCTGCGCGCGGGGGAAATTCCCTATGTCTTCGGCGACGGGCTCAGCATGGCGCTGTGGCAGGACGGCAGCCTCGCCGGCAATTGCTGCGGCTTCACCGGCGGGCCCTACCTGTCGGACGCTTTTTTCGGCGAGGGGGTCGGCTTCGTTGTCCGCCGCAATGACGCGGCGCTGCAACGGGCGTTCGATTACGCCCTGCAACAGACATGGAGCGACGGACGCTACGACGAGCTGTATCTGCGGTATTTTCCTGTCAGCTTCTTCTGAGCAGTTTTTCGCCGGTCCACGGTTCGCAACGCCGCCCGCCAACGCTCCCCAGCCTTGACGCGGCGCGTCGCCGGCCACATTGAAGACATCGCCGACGCCGCCGGCGCCTGCGGCGTTTTCCGGCAAAACGCGCCAGTTCAGCAGCATGGGGACAGATCGCCGCCGTTGTGGCCGGGATCTGGCCCCACATGACGCCGGCCCCATGCCGGCAAAACATCTTGAAAAGAGTCGCAGTTCCATGACCACGTCCGCTTTCGACCCGCAACTCGTGGAGGCCGCCCAGACGTCCTCCGCCTGGCCGTTCGAAGAAGCGCGCAAGCTCGTTGCGCGCCGCGAAGCCGCGGTGAAAGCTGGCAAGGACAAGGGTTACGTGCTTTTCGAGACCGGCTATGGCCCCTCCGGCCTGCCGCACATCGGCACCTTCGGCGAGGTGGCCCGCACCACCATGGTGCGCAACGCCTTTCGCCTGCTGACCAATGACGCCGTGCCGACGCGCCTCGTCGCCTTCTCCGACGACATGGACGGCCTGCGCAAGGTGCCGGACAACGTGCCGAACGGCGAGTTGCTGGCGCAGCACCTCAACAAGCCGCTGACCCAGGTCCCGGACCCGTTCGGCACGCATGAGAGCTTTGGCCAGCACAACAACGCCCGGCTGCGCGCCTTCCTCGACAGCTTCGGCTTCGAATACGAGTTCCTGTCGGCGACGGAGTGCTACAGGTCCGGCCGTTTCAACGACACGCTGCGCCTGGTGCTGGCGCGCTATGACGCGGTGATGAAGGTGATGCTGCCGTCGTTGCGCGCCGAACGCGCCAGCACCTATTCGCCATTCCTGCCGATCCACCCGGTCACCGGCCATGTGATGCAGGTGCCGATCGACGAGGTGCGGGCCGACAGCGCCACCCTGGTCTGGCGCGATCCCGAAAGCGGCGCGCGCTTCGAGACATCGGCCCTCGATGGCCACGCCAAGCTGCAATGGAAGCCGGACTGGGCCATGCGCTGGACGGCGCTGGGCGTCGATTACGAAATGGCCGGCAAGGACCTGATCGACTCGGTGAAGCTGTCGGGCCAGATCGCCCGCGCCCTCGGCGCCCAGCCGCCGGAAGGCTTCAATTACGAACTGTTCCTCGACGAAAAGGGGCAGAAGATCTCCAAGTCGAAGGGCAACGGCCTGACCATCGAGGAGTGGCTGACCTATGGCGCGCCGGAAAGCCTGGCGCTGTTCATGTACGCCCGCCCGCGCGAGGCCAAGCGGCTGCACTTCGACGTCATTCCGCGCAACGTGGACGAATACCTGTCGTTCCTCGACGCCTATGCGCGGCAGGACGCGAAGCAGCGCCTCGGCAATCCGGTGCACCATATCCACGGCGGCAATCCGCCGGCGCCGGAAGTCGTGACCCAGGCTGGCGCGGAAACCGGCGAAAACGCGCCGCGCCCGACGCAGATTTCTTTCGGCCTGCTGCTCAATCTCGCCGCGGTCGCCAACGCCGAGACGAAGGAAGGCCTGTGGCAGTTCCTGAAGCGCTACGCGCCCGGCGCCGCGCCGGAAACCCACCCGCGCCTCGACAGCCTGCTGGGCTACGCGGTGCGTAACTTCCAGGATTTCGTCAAGCCGGCGAAGACCTATCGCCCGCCGTCCGACAGTGAACGCAAGGCGCTGGAAGACCTGGCGGAGCGCCTCGCCGCCCTGCCAGACAACGCCGACGCCGGCCAGATCCAGGATGTGGTTTATGAGGTTGGCCGCACCGTGCCCGACTATCAGGACCTCAAGGCCAAGGGCGCGACGCCGGAGCGGCCAGGCGTTTCGGGCGCCTGGTTCAACGCCCTGTACCAGATCCTGCTCGGCGAGGAGCGCGGGCCGCGTTTCGGCTCATTCGCCGCGATTCTGGGCGTCCCGGCGACGATCGCCCTGATCCGCAAGGGGCTCGACGGCCAGCTCATCGCCGATCATGAGGCTTTCCTGGCGGCCCGCGCCGCCGGCAAGGCCGGCTGACGGCGGGCGGGAGCGTTCCACGGCGGAGCTGGCGTCCGCTTCGCCTCTGGAAAGCGCCTTCATTCGGACTGTCAGGGCAGCCCGCCCGCGACTGGCTGTGGACATGCGGTGGCGGCGGCCCGTTCTGTCGCCATCGCGGGCCCCAGGCCATCGCAATTTCGACACGGATGCCGCTAATCTCTGCGCTGGCCGTCGCTTCGTCGAAGCACGCGCCAGAGCAAACGCCGTTCCCCTGAGCGGGGTTTGTTATCTGTCTGGTTTGACGTGCTTTCCAGCCAGGCGCCCCTGCGCAGCGAAGGCGCCGCCGCGCTGGAAAAGACATAAAGGAAGCCCACGGCATGTTCCGTTCGATGATTTCCCGCACCCTGATCCCTCTTGCAGGAGCAGCAGTTCTCGCCATGACCGCAAACGTATCCGCCGCCGAGACCACCACCCTTCCCTCCGGCCTGAAATACAAAGACGAGGTCGTGGGAACCGGCCCCGTGGCCAAGGCGGGCCAGCAGGTGAAGGTGCACTACACCGGCTGGCTGGATAACAACGGCAAGCCGGGCAAGAAGTTCGACTCCTCGCGCGACCGCAACCAGCCGTTCGAGTTCGGCCTTGGCGGCGGCCAGGTGATCCGCGGCTGGGACGAGGGCGTCGCCGGCATGAAAGTGGGCGGCAAGCGCATCCTGATCATCCCGGCCGAGCTCGGCTATGGCGCGCGCGGCGCCGGCGGCGTCATCCCGCCGAACGCAACGCTGATTTTCGACGTGGAGTTGCTCGGCGTCCGCTGAGCGACCTTCCAGACATCCGGCGTGCGCCACGCCAGGCCGCATAGATGCCGACGCATCCGCGGCCTGCAAAGCTCAAGCGCCGCCAGGGCTTTATCAGGGGCGATCCGCACGGATCGCCCCTGATGTTTTCTGGCTACCCCCGCGCCACGGACGGCCTTGCGCGCCCAGGAAAGGCACGCGCCAGTCTTGCCGGAACTGCTGAGGCGTTTTCCAGCGACGCAGGCGCCGCATGAGCTGAAGGTGGGTGCACAGATTGAAGGCGTTCCGCTAGCCTCCTGTCCCGGAAGACCGCCAGAAACGGCGGCGACGGGAGGAAGTCCATGTCCACGCCATTCGAGGTCGGGCCGGTCAGCGTCACGTTTGAGGACCGCATCGCCACGGTGACCCTGCGCCGGGGCGACCGCATCAACGCCCTGTCCGTGAAAGCCATCGAGGCGTTGCGCGAGGCGGCGTTGCGGTTGCGCGACGATTTTCATACCAGCGCGGTGATCCTTACCGGCGATCCGGTGTTTTCCTCGGGGGCTGACCTGGCCGATCCCGACCACCAGGCCCGCCGGACGGCGCCGCTGCTGGAAAAGCGCGAACTGCTGCGCCTCGCCCCCACCACATGCGCGGCGTGGGAGAACCTCGATCAGGTCACCATTGTCGCCATCGAGGGCTTCTGCCTTGGCGGCGCGCTGGCGCTGGCGGCCTCCTGCGACTTCCGCATCGCCGGTCGCGGCGCCCATATGCGCCTTCCTGAAATCCCCCTCGGCTGGAACCTCAACTGGAACGCCGCGCCCCGCATCCTGAACCTGCTCGGGCCATCCCGGGCCAAGCAACTGATCCTGTTCGGCGAGCGCGTTTACGCGCCCCAGGCGCTGGAATGGGGCCTGATTGACGACATGGCGGAAGATGGCCAGGCCCTGGACGTGGCGATGCGCTGGGCGCAGAAGGCCGCCGCCCTGCCGCCGATTGGCATGCGCATGGCGAAACGCACCATCACCGAACAGGCGACCGCCCTGAACCGCCTGACCGCCCACATGGACAACGACCAGTACATCCTGGCCTCGATGACCGAGGACAATGAGGAGGCGATCAACGCCTTCCTCGAGAAGCGCCCGCCCGTATTCAGGGGGCGTTGAGCATCGCCAGGCCGACGGCCTGGCTGATTCTGGTCCGTGACTGGCGCAGCTTCGGGATGACCTGGAGCCCGTTACTGGCTCGCCCAGACGATGCGGGCGATCCAGTCCAGGTCTTTCAGCGCGATCTCCCGCTCGGGGTGTTCGGGATTGAGCGAACGCAGCCGCACCAGACGGGCGGTGCGGGCGGCCAGTTCCTTGGCCATGACCTCGCCGTCGCGGGTGCGGGCGACCACCCGGTCCCCCTTGTGCACGGTGGCCGCCGGGTCGACGACGATGACGTCGCCGTCGCGATACACCGGCAGCATGGAATCGCCCGCGACCTTGAGGCCGTACAGGGAGCCGTCGCCGGGGCGTGGAAAGATCACCTCGTCGAACCCCGAGCCAACGGGGTAGCCGGAATCGTCGTAGTAGCCCCCCTGGCCGGCCTGGGCCATGCCGATGAGCGGCAGGCCGCGCGGTCGCGCCGGCTGCAAAGCCGGCTCGGGAGGCGTCTGCCCGACGCTGGCGGCGGGCGCCTCCCCTCCCACCAGCGCCAGAAACTCGTGGATCGAGGCGCCGGTGGCGTCGAGCACCTTGGCGACTGATTCCGTCGACGGCCAGCGCAGGCGACCATCCGCGGCGATGCGTTTCGAGCGGTTGAACGTGGTGGGATCAAGCCCGGCGCGACGGGCAAGGCCAGACGCCGACAGGCCGTGACGCTTCGCCAGCCCGTCAATCGCCTGCCAGATCTGCTGATGTGACAGCATGGCCCGTCTCCCTCTGAACACCTCCGGCATATGCATCACGCCAGGCGCGGCGCCGCTGGCGCGCCTGCCATGCAACATTCAAAACCCGTCCGAACCCTGCAGGGCCCCCTCTGGCGTCTCGCTCCCCGATGCGCCGGCGCGCCCGGATGGCCCTTCCGGGCCAACCGGACGCAGACCCACGGCATCCACAGGCCACGGCGCAACACCCTTATGTTGAAGAATTTATTCCCCTTTTGCCGCCCGGACAAGATAATACAATGGCGATGCTCCGGTCCCTCCTTCGGGCGCCATTGACGCCGGGCGGAAGGACGCCGATTCTTGGGAACGGGGCGGCCCTCAACGATCAGGAGCCCAGGGCCTGGAGGCCGGCGACGCCGATGGGAGGCCACCCCCGGCGGGAGCCGCCGCCTTGCCCGGGACGCGGCAAGCGCCGTCCGGTCCAGGGCCAGCCGGCCCAGGGGCGGACATGGCCTTGTCGGGGGGATATAACGTGGGGGATCATGGCCCGCCGGGCCGGGTGAGGCGGATGAACTGGCGAGGCGATATGGCCCGGCGAGGACATGTCGTCTCCTGTCAGGGTGCGTTTGCGAGTGGAGAGCGCCATGTACCGGGCACTGACTCACGACATCGAAGTCACGGTGACGCCCAGCTTCCTTGAGGACCAGTCCTCACCGGGGCATGGCGATTACTTCTGGGCCTACACGGTGCAGATCGCCAATCATGGCCCACGTCCCGTGCAATTGCGCGCCCGCACCTGGCGTATCGTTGACGGCGACGGCGCGGTGGAAGCTGTCACAGGTCCTGGCGTTGTCGGCGAGCAGCCGCATATCGCGCCGGGCGACGCCTACACCTACACCAGCGGCTGCCCCCTGCGCACGCCGCACGGCGTGATGAGCGGCAGTTACGCCATGATCGACGCCGCCGGCGAGCGCTTCGAGGTGACCATTCCCACCTTCGTGCTGGACAGCCCCTACGCCATTCGCGCCGGCCTGGCGCGCGTCATCCACTGAAGGGTCCGGGCGCGGGTCCGGGCGCGCGCGCCCGGGGCTGCGCGGCGACATGGCGGCGCGCGCGCGGTTGCGCCGGCGGGCCGCGCCGGACAGGATAGGCAAGCGAGGCGCGCCGTGGACGGACGGACGCGCTGGAACCATCAGGAGCCAATGTGACGCCTCTCGCCATGCTGGAGCGACTGGTCGCCTTCAATACGGAGAGCCACCGCTCCAACCTGGAGCTCATCGCCTTTGTCGAAGCCTGGCTGACGCAGCTGGGCGTCGCTTCCGTGCGCATCCCCGATGCAACCGGCGACAAGGCCGCGCTGTTCGCCAGCATTGGCCCCGCGCAGGATGGCGGCGTGCTGCTGTCAGGTCATACGGACGTGGTGCCCGTGGCCGGCCAGGCGTGGAGCGACGATCCCTGGCGGCTGCGGGTGGCTGACGGGCGCGCCTATGGACGCGGCGCCGTGGACATGAAGGGCTTCGTCGCCATCGTGCTGGCGCTGGTTCCCGAGATGCGCGCCGCCCGGCTGACGACGCCCATCCACATCCTGCTGTCCTATGACGAAGAGGTTTCCTGCCTTGGCGTGGTCGACGCCGTGGCGCGCATGGGGGTAGATCTGCCACGCCCTGGCGTCGCCATCGTCGGCGAGCCCACGGGAATGGACGTGGTCACCGCCCACAAATCCGTGGTGTCGCTGACCACCCGCATTACCGGCAAGGAGGGCCACTCCTCGCAGCCGGCGCATGGCGCCAATGCGGTGATGGCGGCGGCGGAGCTGATCCACTGGCTGGCGCGCCGGCAGGAACAGTTCGCCACGGCGGGCGACCCGACCGGCCTGTTCGATCCGCCCTGCTCGACCCTGCAGGTCGGCGCGATCCATGGCGGCACGGCGCGCAACATCATCGCGCGCGATTGCAGCTTTCTGTGGGAGTTTCGCGGCCTGCCCGGCCACAGCCACCGCGACCTGATGGACGAGCTCGCCGCCTTCGCCGAAACTTCGGTGCTGCCGGGCATGCGCCTGGGCGCCCCGGACGCCAGCATCGCCACCATCTGCGACGTGGCCGTGCCGCATCTGGCGCCAAGACCCGGCTCCGCGGCCGAGCAGCTGGCGCTGCGCCTCGCCGGGCGCAATCACACCGCGACGGTGTCCTTCGCCACCGAGGCCGGGCATTTCCAGAACGCCGGCGTCGCCACGGTGGTTTGTGGACCCGGCTCCATCGACCAGGCCCACCAGGCCGACGAGTTCATCACCCTGGCCGAGCTGGATAACGGAACCGCCTTCATCCGCCGGCTGATCCAGGCCATGAGCGCCTGAGGGCCTGGCCTCACGCCGTGGCGTGGAGCGACGCGAGGACGGCGCGGCGGCGGATACGGCAAAACAACGCGACCTGTCGCGGGCGCGACGCGCTGACGCCCCACGGAGGCCCGCTCAGAACGCAAAAAAAATCGGCGCGGCAGGGAGCCACGCCGGTTCAATGCCACCGCCGCCGCGCGCCATCAGGCGTCGCGTTCGCCGCCTTCGTCTGAATCCGCCAGGGCCGCGGCGGCGATCTCCGCCTCCACCTGTCCCGGGTCCAGATCGTAGTGACGCGAGCAGAATTCGCAGGTCACGCCGATGCGGCCGTCGTCGCCCACCATGTCGGCGCGCTCCTGGCGGCTGAAGCCGCCGAGCATGCCCATGATGCGCTCGCGCGAGCACTGGCAGGCCTCGCGCACGGGCTGGGCCGGGAACACCCGCACGCCGCGCTCGTGATACAGCCGGTACAGCAGCTGCTCGCTGGGCAGCAGGGGATCGAGCAGTTCGTGCGCCTCGGTGGTCTCCGCCAGCAGGCGGGCCTCGTTCCACGCCTCGTCCTCAACCCCGGCGGCGATCTGATGCCCGGTGGGGGCGTCGCCCGGCGACAGATCGGCCTGACGCAAACGGTCGGCCGAATGGGGCATGAACTGCACCATCAGGCCGCCAGCCCGGTAGTAGCGACCATTGGGGGACTGCAAGGTCATCTCCTCGCCGACGGCAAGGCGCACCAGGGTCGGAATCTGCTCCGACTGCTGGAAATAGGTGTGGGCGCATTCCTCAAGGCTCTGGCCTTCCAGCGGCACAATGCCCTGATAGCGGCTGGCGTGGCTGCCCTGGTCAATGGTCATGGCCAGATGGCCGTTGCCCAGCAGCGCGCCCGTCGCGGTTTCGCCGGCGGCGGCGGCCGCCGCCACCGCCTCCGCGTCGAAGCGGGCGCAGGCGCGCACCCGGTCCGGCGCGTCGAAATCCACGACAATCATGTTGACCGGCCCGGACGAGCGGGTCTGCAACTGGAAGCGACCTTCCAGCTTCAGCGCCGAGCCGAGCAGCACGGTGAGCGCCATGGCCTCGCCAACGACGCGGGACACCGCCGGCGGGTAATTGTGACGGGCCAGCACGGCGTCGAGCGCCGGCCCGAGCCGGACGACGCGACCGCGCACGTCCAGCGCCTCCACCGCGAACGGCAGGGACAGGTCGTCGCCAGCGTGCGAACCGGCTGCGGCTGCGCCGGCCATCACTCCGCCGCGCCCAGGCACCAGGCCAGAACGCCCTTCTGGGCGTGCAGCCGGTTTTCCGCCTCATCGAACACCACGGACTGCGGCCCGTCCATCACCTCGTCGGTGACCTCCTCGCCGCGGTGGGCCGGCAGGCAGTGCATGAAGATGGCGTTTTTCGCCGCCGCCGCCATCAGCGCCGCATTGACCTGGTAAGGTTGCAGCAGCTTCTGGCGCTCGGCCTCGCTTTCCTCATCGCCCATGGAAACCCAGCAGTCGGTGATCACCGCCTCGGCGCCGCGCACCGCCTCGCGCGGATCGTCGACAAGGCTCAGCTTCGCGCCGTTGGCGCGGGCGAAGTCCAGCACCTCCTGCGAGGGGCCGAGATCCTTCGGCGCCGCCACGGCGATCTCGAAATCGAGACGCGCCGCCGCGTGAATCCACGAGGCCAGCACGTTGTTGCCGTCGCCGGTCCACGCCACCTTGCGGCCGGTGATCGGCCCAAGCCGTTCCTCGAAGGTCAGCAGGTCGGCCATGATCTGGCACGGGTGCGACAGCTTGCTGAGACCGTTGATGACCGGCACGCTGGCGTATTCGGCCAGCTCCGTCATGGCGGCGTGATCGAGAATGCGGATCATGATGGCGTCAACGTAACGCGACATGACCCGGGCGGTGTCGGCAATGGTCTCGCCGCGACCGAGCTGCATCTCCGCGCCCGTCAGCATGATGGTTTCGCCGCCCAGTTCGCGCATGGCGAGGTCGAAGGACACGCGGGTTCGCGTCGACGGCTTGTCGAAGATCATCGCCAGGGTGTTGCCGGTCAGCGGGCGGAAGTCGGAGCGCTCGCCCCGGCGACGCGCCGCTTTCAGGCGCTTGCTGATCTCAAGAACATGGCGCAACTGCTCACCGGTGAAATCGGTGAGGTCGAGGAAGTTGCGCCGCTGCTGCGACGAAGCCGACAAATTCTGATCCTTCAATAACTCCGGTGACAAACTGACGGAGCCGCTGACCGGCGCCGTCCCGAAACGCGCATTCATCACGCCGCTCCCGCTGCGGCGCCGCGCGCCTCGCGCTGCAGGCGCCCCGCCACGGCCTCAAGCCGGGCCAGACCTTCCCGCGCCTCATCTTCCGTGATGGTCAGCGGCGGCAACAGCCGGACGGTGTTGTCGCCAGCCCCAACCAGGATGAGCCTTTCATCGAGCGCCGCAGCCGCGAAACTGGTGTTGGGCACATTCAGCTTCAGGCCCAGCAGCAGGCCCTCGCCGCGCACCTCGGCGATGATGTGGGGAAAGCGGTCACGCAACTCGGCCAGACGCTGGCGCAGCAGCAGGCTGATCTGGTTGACGTGATCGAGAAACCCCGGGGCCAGCACCACGTCGAGCACGGCGTTGCCGACAGCCACCGCCAGCGGGTTGCCGCCGAAGGTGGTGCCGTGCGTGCCGGCGGTCATGCCCTTGCCGGCCTCCAGCGTCGACAGGCACGCGCCCAGCGGGAAGCCGCCGCCGATGCCCTTGGCGATGGCCATGATGTCCGGCGTAACCCCGGACCACTCATGGGCGAACAGCTTGCCGGTGCGGCCGACGCCGGTCTGCACCTCGTCGAGGATCAGCAGCAGGCCGTGTTCATCGCACAGCTTGCGCAGCTCGCGCAGTTTGGCCGGCGGCACGACCCGCACGCCGCCCTCGCCCTGCACGGGCTCGATGAGGATGGCGGCCGTGGCCGGGCCGATGGCGGCCTTCAACGCTTCGGCGTCATCCACCCGCACCTGGTCGAAGCCGTCCACCTTCGGGCCGAAGCCTTCCAGATACTTGGCCTGGCCCCCGGCGGCGATGGTCGCCAGGGTGCGGCCATGGAAGGCGCCCTCGAAGGTAATGATGCGGTAACGTTCGGGCTGGCCATTGGCCGCGTGATACTTGCGGGCCATCTTGATGGCGCACTCCAGCGCCTCGGCGCCGGAGTTGGTGTAGAACACCTGATCGGCAAAAGAGTTGTCCACCAGCCGCTGGGCAAGCCGCTCCCCCTCCGGTATCCGGAACAGGTTGGAGGTGTGCCAGAGCTTGCCGGCCTGTCGGGTCAGCGCCTCCACCAGATGCGGATGGGCGTGGCCAAGTGAATTCACGGCGATGCCGGAGCCGAAGTCGAGATATCGCTCGCCGTCGCGCGTCGCCAGCCAGACGCCCTGGCCCTGTTCGAACTGAAGATCTACACGCGCAAAAGTTGGCAACAGCGGCGACGTCACGGACCGCACTCCCTGATGGCGACGCTGGTCCCGACATCAACCTGTCGTTTGCCGTCAGGCCGGAGCGTCGCGCGTGAAAACGCCAGGCGGGCGCCAAAGCGCCGGAAACCCAAACGTTCATGAAAATCAAAGTGCCGCCCTGTCGAGGGCGGCACTGGGGGTATTTTATGCCGGGCGACAAATCTGTCAATTACAGGATGCATTTACATTGCAACCCCTGACAGGCCGGAGATTTCTGGACGGCCGCCGGCCGCCGGAAGCACCGCGCAGTCCCGGCAGGCTTTTGGCGACGCCCGCCGGCAACCGTCCATATCCGCTCATGCCCCGATCCGCCCATGCCCGCCTGCGCGCCTCAGCGCCTTAACGCCGCCATGGCGCCCGCGCGCGACAATGACTGTCACGCCACAATGACAGTCACGCGACAATACGGGCGCGACTTTGGCCGCATCCGTGTTATCCAGCGCCAGCCGCCCTGGCGGGACCGCGCGACGGTTAAATCGTTGAAAAAAAGTGATCACGGACTCGTTTTCATCATGTTCCTGGGGAAAACGGTGGGGAGCGGGCGGCTGCGGTTGAAGCCGCATCCCGCCATCTTGTATGGTTCAGGGAATATCCCACGACATATCGTGGCGCCGTTACCCTGACGGATTGTTATTTTGCGTAGCTGAACCTGTTCAGCGCGTTTACGCAGATTTTCTGCATGAACGAATTTGGTGCGGAGGAACGGATGAGCGAGGCTGGAAGCGGCTGGAGCGACGAGCGCGTCGAACTGCTGAAGAAGCTCTGGTCGGAAGGGCTCAGCGCCAGCCAGATCGCCACCGCCATGGGCGGTGTGACGCGCAACGCGGTGATTGGCAAGGTTCACCGTCTCGGCCTGTCCGGCCGGGCCAAATCCCCATCTGGCGGCGCGCAAAAGCCGCGCAAGAGCGTTTCGGTCGCAACGCCGCGCGGCGTCGCCACCAATGCGCGGGCAACCGCCAGCATTCCGCTGGTGCAGGGCAACACGGCGCTCGCCGCCGTGGCCGTCGCGGCTGAACGCCCCGTGGAAACGCCCGCGCCGGCCGCCGTCGCCGCCGTGGCGACGTCGCCCGCGATCGCCGCGCCGGAGTCCCAGCGCGTCACCATCATGGAGCTGCGCGAGAACATGTGCCGCTGGCCCATGGGCGATCCGACCACGGCGGATTTCTGCTTCTGCGGCAACCGCACGACGCCCGGCATCCCCTACTGCACCTTCCACAGCCGCATCGCCTACCAGCCGCCTGAGCGCCGCCGCGACCGCCGGAGCAACTGAGGCCGGCCGTTCTCACGCGCCATATAACGTTATGCCCGCGCCAGCCGCGGGCATTGGCTTTTTTGGGCTGGTTGGGAGCCTGGGGGAGCCGGCGCTGTTTTTGGGCCGCGCCGCCTTGAGACGTCTTGCCCCCTGCACGCCCTCACCCGTCATGCCAGCCGTCCATGCCCCCCTCATGGCCAGCGCCCTCATGGCCAGCCCTCTCCCGGCCAGTCCTCTGCCGGCCAGTCCAGGCGCGCGCATTACAGTCTCGCCGTCACGCGGCGGACCGGATTGACGCACGCCGGCCGCCGCAACACGGGCGGGATGACCGACATGGGCGGGGAGGATGATCTGGCAGGGATCTGAAGGTGGCGTTTCGCGCGCCGTCAGGGCCGGCCCTCAGGAACGGGCGAACGTCTCGTCGAAGGAATAGCCGGCGCCGCGCACGGTGCGGATCGGGTCGGGCTGGCGCGGGCGGTTGATGGCCTTGCGCAGGCGGCCCACGTGCACGTCCACGGTGCGTTCGTCGATATAGACGTCGCGGCCCCAGACGCTGTCGAGCAGCTGCTCGCGGGTGAACACCCGGCCAGGGCTCTGCATAAGGAATTCCAGCAAGCGAAATTCGGTCGGACCGAGATGCAGTTCACGGTCGGCGCGGCGGACGCGGCGGGTTTCCCGGTCCAGTTCGATGTCGCCGGCGGTCAGCAGGGCGGCCACATGGCCTGGCTTGGCGCGGCGCAGCAGGGCGCGAACGCGGGCCAGCAGCTCCGGCACCGAAAACGGCTTGACGACATAGTCGTCGGCGCCGGTGGCCAGACCCCGGATGCGCTCCGCCTCCTCGCCGCGCGCCGTCAGCATGATGACCGGCAGGCGCGCCGTTTCCTCGCGCTGGCGCAGGCGGCGGCACAGCTCGATGCCGGAGAGACCCGGCAACATCCAGTCAAGCAGGGCGAGGTCCGGCGGGGCTTCCTGGAGGCGCACCTCCGCCTCGTCGCCGCGCGCCACCGCGTCGACCACATAACCTTCAGCTTCGAGATTGTAACGCAGCAGAAGGGCGAGGGATTCCTCATCCTCAACAATCAGAATGCGCGTCGCCATATGTCACTCCACGCCTGGCGGACAATTCACGCCCCGGCGGATCTCCAGCCGGCGGCGCGGCGCCGCCGGCTCATCAAGCATGCCGCGCCCGCTCCGGCCGGCCGCGCTGGCCAAAGGGCCATCCCCGCCAGGCGTGGTGAGCCGACGCATCCCCATCCCGGGAACGCGGGCGGCGCCCGGCGTGATCGATGGGGGCGCATCGCCCATCGCGCTCTGGCGTCAGCTCTCGCCAACCCGGGCGAAGCTGGTGTCGTCATTCTTGGGGCGCTCGCTGACGAGCGCGCTGCCGGTGACGAGATAATAAATCGTCTCGGCGATATTGGTGGTGTGATCGCCGATACGTTCGATATTCTTGGCGCAGAACAGCATGTGGGTGCAGAAGCCGATATTGCGCGGGTCTTCCATCATGTAGGTCAACAGTTCGCGGAACAGCGACGTGTACAGCGCGTCGATCTCGCCGTCGCGCTTCCAGACGTCGATGGCGACATTGACGTTCTGCTGGGTGAAGCCGTCGAGCACGTCCTTGAGCTGCTCCTGCACCAGGTCGCTCATGTGCTCGACGCCGACGACGATGCGGGTCGGCTGCATCTGGCCGCTGATGGCGACGGCGCGCTTGGCGATGTTCTTGGCGAGATCGCCGATGCGCTCGACGTCGCCGGCGACGCGGATCGCCGAGATGATCTCGCGCAGGTCCACCGCCATCGGCTGGCGCCGGGCGATGGTGAGGATGGCGTTTTCCTCGATCTCGCGCTGGAGATTGTCGAGGCGGGCGTCGGTATTGATGACCGATTGGGCCAGTTCGGCGTCACGGCGCACCAGGGCGCGGGTGGCGTCGTCGAGCATCTTCTCGGCGATGCCGCCCATTTCGACCACGCGGTTGCGCAGGGCGGCGAGTTCGGCGTCATAGGCGGAAACGATATGTTCGGCCATGGCTGTGTCTCCCTGGAGCGTCACCGGCGACTGGCGGCGGCGTCCTGTGCGGTTCTGGCGGAGGGGGCGATTTCGCCCTCGCCTCCGCGGCGTGTTGCTGTTGCCGGCCGGCGACCAATCCGCCAATCCGCCGGCGCGGACACCGCTCCTCAGCCGAAGCGGCCGGTGATGTAGTCCTGGGTGCGCTGGTCGGACGGGGTGGTGAAGATGCGCGACGTCTCGTCGAACTCCACCAGCTCGCCCAGATACATGAAGGCGGTGTACTCGGAGCAGCGCGCCGCCTGCTGCATGTTATGGGTGACGATGGCGATGGTGTACTCGGCCTTCAGCTCGTCGATCAGCTCCTCGATCTTGGCGGTCGAGATCGGATCGAGGGCCGAACAGGGCTCGTCGAGCAGGATGACTTCCGGCTTGATGGCGACGGTGCGGGCGATGCACAGGCGCTGCTGCTGGCCGCCGGAGAGGCTCTGGCCGCTGGCGCCCAGCTTGTCCTTCACCTCGTTCCACAGGGCGGCGCGGCGCAGCGAGGATTCCACACGCTCATCCATCTCCGCTTTGGACAGCTTCTCATAGAGACGCACGCCGAAGGCGATGTTGTCATAGATGGTCATGGGGAACGGCGTCGGCTTCTGGAACACCATGCCGACCCGCGAGCGCAGCAGGTTCTTGTCCTGCTTCGGCGACAGGATGTTCTCGCCGTCGAGCAGAACCTCGCCATCGGCGCGCTGGCCCGGATACAGGTCATACATGCGGTTCAGAATCCGCAGCAGCGTGGACTTGCCGCAGCCCGACGGCCCGATGAAGGCGGTGACCTTGCGTTCGTACAGCGGCAGGGAGATGCCCTTCAGCGCCAGCGTGTCGCCGTAATAGAACCTGAGGTTGCGGACCGAGATCTTCTCGTGCGCGGTTTCCTGGGCGTTGGGCATCTCGCGTTGGGCTCCGGCAGGCTGCATCGGGCGCGCCGACGACACGGCGGCGGATTGTGCGACGGTCATGTTCATGGGGCGGCTCCCGTTCACTGGCGGCTCCTGGAGGCGATGACGCGGGCCAGGATGGAGAGGGTGAGCACCGAGAGGGTGATGATCAGGGCGCCGGTCCAGGCCAGTTGCTGCCAATCCTTGTAAGGCGACAGGGCGAACTGGAAGATCACCACCGGCAGGCTGGCCATCGGCCCGTTGAGGTTGGCGCCGCCGAACTGGTTGTTCAGCGCCGTGAACAGCAGCGGCGCCGTCTCGCCGGAAACGCGGGCGATGGCGAGCAGCACGCCGGTGACCATGCCGGCCCGGGCGGCGCGGTAGGCGATGCGGCGGATGACCAGATGGCGCGGCATGCCGAGCGCCGAGGCCGCCTCACGCAGCTGGTTTGGCACCAGGTTCAGCATGTCCTCGGTGGTGCGCACCACCACGGGAATGACGATGATCGACAGGGCGACCGCGCCGGCAAAGCCCGAGAAATGGCCCATGCGGACCACCATCACCTCGTAGACGAAGAGGCCGATGACGATGGAGGGGGCGCTGAGCAGGATGTCGTTGATGAAGCGCACCACGAGCGACAGTTTCCCATGGGCGCCGTATTCGGCCATGTAGGTGCCGGCGAGGATGCCGATGGGCGTGCCGATCACCACGCCAAGCGCCGTCATGATCAGGCTGCCGACGATGGCGTTGAGTAGGCCGCCGGCCGAGCCGGGCGGCGGGGTGTTCTGGGTGAACACGTCCAGCGACAGGCCGCTGACACCGTTCCAGAGCAGCGCGGCGAGGATCATCACCAGCCAGGCCAGACCAAACAGGGACGCGGCCATGCACAGGCCCATCATCAGGTTGGAGCGGCTCTTGCGGCGACCATAGAAGGGGTTGGCGTTGCTCATGGCTTACTTCCCACCCTTCATTTCGAGGCGCAGCAGCATGTAGCGGGCGATGGCCAGCACAATGAAGGTGATGACGAACAGCAGCAGGCCAAGCGCGATCAGCGAAGAGGTGTAGATATCGCCGACCGCCTCGGTGAATTCGTTGGCGATGGTCGCAGAAATCGTGGTGCCCGGCGCCAGGATCGACGCGGAGATCTTGTGGGCGTTGCCGATGACGAAGGTCACCGCCATGGTCTCGCCGAGGGCGCGGCCAAGGCCCAGCATGACGCCGCCGATGACGCCGACGCGGGTGAAGGGCAGCACGACGTTCTTCACCACTTCCCAGCGCGTGCAGCCAATGCCGTAGGCGGCCTCCTTCAACACCGGCGGAACGGTGGAGAAGACATCGCGGGCGATCGAGGTGATGAACGGCAGCACCATGATGGCCAGGATCAGGCCGGCGGTGAGCATGCCAATGCCATAGGGCGGGCCGGCGAACACCGCGTTCAGCAGCGGAATGGGGCCGAACAGCGAAATGAGGAACGGCTGCACCGTCGTCTGGAGGAAGGGCGCGAAGACGAACAGACCCCAGATGCCGTAGATGATCGAGGGAATGCCGGCGAGCAGCTCGATGGCGATGCCGATCGGCCGGCGCAGCGGCATGGGACACAGCTCGGTGAGGAAGATGGCGATGCCCAGCCCCACCGGCACGGCGATCAGCATGGCGATCAGCGACGTGACGATAGTGCCGTAGATCGGCGCAAGGGCGCCGAATTTCTCGGTCACCGGGTTCCACGACTGGGAGGTGACGAAGCCAAAGCCGAACTCGCGAAGGGCCGGCGCCGCGCCCTCGATCAGGGCGACCATGACGCCGCCCAGCAGCACGAGCACCAGCACGGCGGCGGCGCGCGTCAGATTGAGAAACAGCAGGTTTCCCAGTCTGAACCTGTTCAG
Source organism: Camelimonas lactis (assembly GCF_004342915.1). Classification (GTDB taxonomy): domain Bacteria; phylum Pseudomonadota; class Alphaproteobacteria; order Rhizobiales; family Beijerinckiaceae; genus Camelimonas; species Camelimonas lactis. Next base: position 71,507 of record NZ_SLWL01000012.1, on the reverse strand, counting down.
GACCGCCGTGCGCGCTGGCGCCGCATGGGCGGCCCCGGCCAAAGGTCCCGGAAATGATGTGTCAGCCATCAATAGCCCCGAATTGCCTCTTTTCGCGATCGTCCGGCCCGGACCGGCGGCATGTCATGCGCCGGCGGGCCTGACGCCTGCCCGCTCTCCCGTATACGCTCCCGGCCCCCCGGGTCCATATGCGGGCATGGCGGTCCGGCCAGATATCCGGCCGGACGCCTGACCGGCCCGTGCGGCCGGCTTACTTCGCGACGGCGACCGGCTTGCCGTCCGGGCCGACGATGGCGCTCCAGGCGTCGCGCACCTGCTTCACCACGCTGGCCGGCATCGGGATGTAGATCAGCTGCTCGGCCATCGGGCCGCCTTTTTCAAAAGCCCAGTCGAAGAACTGCAGGGCTTCGGCGGCGGCGGCCGGGTCATTCGGCTTCTTGTGCATCAGGATGAAGGTGGCGGCGGTGATCGGCCAGGAGCCATCGCCCGGTTCATCGGTGAGGATGACGCCGAAGCCCGGCGCCGACGACCAGTCCGCATTGGCGGCGGCGGCCTGGAAGCTCGTCACCTCCGGGCTGACGACCTTGCCGGCCTTGTTCTTCATGCGGGCGAAGGCGATGTTGTTTTCCTTCGCGTAGGCGTACTCCACATAGCCGATGGAGCCTTTGGTCTGGCCAACGTTGGCGGCGACGCCCTCGTTGCCCTTGGCGCCGAGGCCCACCGGCCACTCCACCGCGGTGGCGGAGCCGACCTTTTCCTTCCAGTCGGGGCTGACCTTGCCGAGGTAGTCGGTGAAATTGAAGGTGGTGCCCGAGCCGTCCGAACGGCGCACCACGGCGATGGCGGAGGAAGGCAGCTTCAGATCGGGGTTCAGGGCCTTGATGGCCGGGTCGTCCCAGGTCTTGATGTCGCCGAGGAAGATTTTCGCCAGGGTCGGACCGTCGAGCACCAGCTCGCCCGACCCGACGCCCTCAACGTTGATCACCGGCACGATGCCGCCCATCACCATCGGGAACTGGACGAGGCCGTCCTTTTCAAGCTCCGGGCCCTTCAGGGGCGCGTCGGTGGCGCCAAAGGTCACGGTGCGGGCGCGAATCTGCTTGATGCCGCCGCCGGAGCCGATCGACTGGTAATTCAGCTTCTTGCCGGTCTCCCTGTTCCAGGCGTCCGCCCACTTGGCGTAAACCGGAAACGGGAAACTGGCGCCAGCGCCGGAAATGTCGGCGCGCGCGGCGGCGGGCATCGCAAGCGCCGCGATGGCCATGCCGGCGGCAACGGCAAGCGATTTGAATTTCACGGTACGTCTCCAGGGTTGTGCAACCGTCCTGCGTCCCGTGGCGGAACGCGGCTGACCCACGCGAAGTTCTTCGCCCCGGTCAGCGCGGCCTGTTTAGGCCCCGCCAGTGACGCTTGTATGACATCTGGAAACCCATGACTATCAACATATTAGTCCCGCCCTGGCGCCGGCTGTCACAAAAAGCGGCGCATCAGCGTCGTCCACCGGTGAGTCCGGCCCCGCCTGATCGCGCCTTCAGCCGGCGTGGGAAGCGTCCGCCAGCGGCAACACCACGCGGAAGGTCGCGCCCTCGCCGGGGACGCTTTCGACATGCAGCCGGCCGCGATGACGGTTGACGATGTGCTTGACGATGGCGAGGCCAAGGCCCGAACCGCCCTTGCCGCGGCTGGCCTGGGCGTCGACCCGGTAAAACCGTTCGGTCAGACGCGGCACATGTTCGGCGGGTATGCCGGCGCCAAAATCGCGCACTTCGATGACGGCCTCCGATGGGGCGGCGGAGGCGGCCTGCCCGGCGTCCTCCCCGCCCGCCTCCGGCTTCGCGGCGCCCTCCCGCCGTGGCTCGTCCGGCGCGGCGCGCGTGGTCACCGTGATCGCGACGCGCTTGCCGCCATCGCCATATTTCACGGCGTTCTCCACCAGGTTTTCCACCACCCGCAGCAGTTCATCGCGATCGCCGGGAACAATCACCGGCTCCGCCGGCGCGGCCAGGCGAATATCGACCCCCGCATCCGTCGCCATCGGCCGCAGCGCCCCGGTGATCTGTCGCGCCACATCCACAAGGTCCACGGGCGCGGACGGGGCGTGGTGGGCGCGGCCCTCGATCCGCGACAGGGACAGCAGGTCGTCGATCAGCCGCTTCATGCGCAGGGACTGGTCGCGCATGATGGTGAGAAAACGCTCGCGCGCCACCGCATCGTTGCGGGCCGGCCCCTGGAGGGTTTCAATAAAGCCGAGCACCGTCGCCAGCGGCGTACGCAGTTCATGGCTGGCGTTGGCGATGAAATCGACCCGCATCTGCGCGACGCGCAGCTGGTCCGTCAGGTCGCGCAGGACCACAAGGGCGCCCCTGCGGCGGTCCGCTTCGAGCGGCGCCGTGGCGATCTCGAACGAACGCTCCACCGGCACCCGCTGCGTCACCAGCACGGTCCGTCCCGGGCCGCCGTTCAGCACGGCCTCCAGCGCCTCGACAAACTCGGGCGCGCGCAGCGCGAAGGACATGGGCCGGCCGATGACCAGGTGCGGAAACAGGCGCAGCGCTGGGGCTGAAATCGCCAGCACCACGCCGCGGCGATCCACGGCGACGCACGGATCGGGAAAGGCCGACACCACCGCCGGCAAGGCCAGATCGGTCGCGCCGCCGGCCGGGGTCAGCCGGCTTGGGCCCACGCCGCCGCCGGCGCGCGCCTGTCGCAGCGCCCGGCCAGCCAGCAACTGCATGAACCAGAGCGCCATGCCCGCCAGCGCCGCCCAGGGCCAGCCGCGCGCGGCGGCCTCCATCCCGGAGGCGACCAGCGCCAGGCCGCCAGCCAGCCCCAGGCACAGGGGAGCCAGCAGGCGCGCCGCGGCGCGAAACGCGCGCAGGGCCATCAGGCGGCGCGTCCCCGGCTCCGTCGCTCCCTGGCCCTGCTCCTGGGCCCCCCGGGTGAACTCGGCTGTCATCGGATCCGTCCCAGGATGTATCACCGCGCCATCGGGGTTTGCGACGCCCCCGGTCTGAACCGGAAAGCGCCGGGCGCCCTCCACAGGTTTCGCCGGCCCGGTTACGACGCTTCCCGACGCAGGCCCGGCCCGGCCCCGCCGCCAGAATCATCACACAGGCTGTCACGCCCGGATTTCAATCGTTTGACGATCTCATAACCACTCAGAAGCGCCAGCGCGAGCAGGAACGGCAACAGGTAATAACAGAGCCGGAACAGCAACAACGCCCCCAGCACCTGCGATCCCGGCAGCGACGACAGGGCCACCAGCATGGTCGCCTCGAACACGCCGATGCCGCCTGGCGCATGGCTGACGATGCCCAGCATGCAGGCGCAGACATAAATGGCGAGGAAGGTGGCGAAGTTGACGCCATGGCCATCGGGCAGCAGCACGAACAGAACGCCGGCGGCGGCGCAGGCGTCGCCAGCGCCAAGGGCCATCTGCCCCAGCGAGAGCCTGAGGCCCGGCAGTTCCAGGCGCCAGCCTTTCACCGCCACATAACGGTGCTTCACCGACACCCAGATGAGGTAGCCAACAACGGCGCAGGCGGTGAGCAGGCCGGCAAGCTGGTTGATGAAAATGCTGGTGTGGGCCAGCAGCGAAATGGCGCCGGCCTCGGCCATCAGGCTCCAGCCAAGCACGACGCCCATGCCAAGCCAGAAGGTGATGCCGGCGATCACCGTGAGGCTGGCGATCTGCGGGGCGCGCACGCCGCGCGCCGCGTAGATGCGATAGCGCACGGCGCCGGAGGTGAGCAGGGGAAACCCCAGGGTGAAGCTGACCGCATAGCTGGTGAACGACGCCAGCGCCGTGGTCCGGTACGGAACCTTGATGCGCATCTGCCGCAAGGCGAGGAAATCATAGCCGGTCAGCAGCAGATAACTCACCGCCACCAGCAGCATGGCCACGCCCAGTTGCCCGGCCGACACGCGCGCCAGCGCGGCGAGCACGTCCGCGGCGCTGATGGTGTGGGCGGTGCGCCACAGGACGAAGGCGGACGCGGCGAAAATCGCCAGGCTGGCGACAAGACCAACCCATGACCAGCGGCTTTTGCGGGCGGAAGGCTCCCCGAACGTGGCGTCAGGCGGCCCCGCTTCCGCGACCAGTTCGCCGGCGCCGGCGGCTCCAGAACTGAGCTTCGTGCTGCCTGTCATCAGAACCCTTCAATTCGCCGGCGGAACGCCATCGTCGCGGGCGAAACAGTCAAATGACAGGCCGCGCCCGACCATATGGGCGCGGAACGCCACTTACATTCCGTAACTCTGGCATATTTCAGCCCTGCGTCAGAATTTCAACCGCCGGGGTGGATGCGCGAAAATCTGGCGGCGGAGAACGGCGCCCGCTCTCATCACGCCCGGCGCTGTTGATTTCCGGCGCGGCCGCCCCCATGCCTTGGGGATGAATTTGCGCCCCCCTGATCCCATTGCCCGCCCTGCCCGCCGCGTCGCGCTGACTGGCGCCAGCGGCTTTATCGGTCGCTATTGCGCGCCGGCGCTGGCGGGCGGCGGGCATCAACTGACGCTGCTGCAACGGGCGGCGACCGCCGGACCGGAGGGCGCTCCGGTCGCGGGCGTTCCGGTCGCGGGCGCGCGCGTCGTGGCCATCGGCGATCTGGCCGACGCCGCCACCGCGTCTGGCGAAAATCTGGTCAACGCCTTGCGTGGCTGCGAGGCCCTGGTGCATCTGGCCGGCCGGGCCCACCGCGCCATTGGCGATGAGGCGGAGGCGCTGGCCCTGTATCGCGCCCACAACACCCTGCCGACGCTTGCCCTGGCGCGGGCGGCGGCCGCCGCCGGGGTGCGCCAGATGATTTTCGCCAGCACATCCTACGTGCATGGCCACGTGACCCGGCCAGGCCAGCCGTTCAGCAGCGACTCGCCGCTCGCCCCCTCGGGAGCCTATGCGATCAGCAAGGCCGACGCCGAGGAGGGCCTGCGCCGTCTCGCGCCGGAGCTTGGCCTCGCAGTCAGCATCGTGCGGCCGGCCGTGGTGCACGGGCCCCATCCCACCGCCAATATCCGGGCGCTGCTGGGGGCCGTGCGGCGCGGCCTGCCGCTGCCGTTCGCCGCCATCGACAATCGCCGCTCGTTCCTGGGGCTGGAAAACCTGACCTCGTTCATCGCCCATGCCCTGGACAACCCGCCGCCGCCCGGCGCCGTCGACGCCTGGACGCTGGCTGACGCGCAGACGCCATCGACGCCGGAGTTCGTCCGCCTGCTCGGCGCCGCGACCGGCCGGAAGCCGCGCCTCGTCGCCTTCCCGCCCCTGCTGCTGCGGCGGGCGCTGACCATGGCCGGGCGCGCCGGCATGGCAGAAAGCCTGATCGACTCCTTCGAGATCGACATAAGCCCCGTGCTGGCGCGCAGCGGCTGGACGCCGCCGCTCACCCTGGCGGAAGGATTGCGGCGGATGGCGATGGCGGACTGAACCCATGCGGAGCGCGCATGGTCGCCGCTTGAAACCAGCCCGGGCGCTCCCTAAATCTGCCTTGACGCCGCAGACAGCGGGTCAATCCACGAGGCGCCTTTTGAAAGGGCTTCGCCATATGACGCGAGCATCACCGTTTTCCCACCCGTTCCTGCTCGGGTTCGACGAGATCGAGCAGGCGCTGGACCGGGCCGCCAAGGCTGCGACCGACGGCTATCCGCCGTACAACATCGAGCGCATCCAGCGCGGCGACGCCGACCCGGAGCGGCTGCGCATCACGCTTGCGGTCGCCGGCTTCACTCGCGACCAGCTTGAAATCACCCTGGAAGAGAACCAGCTGGTGATCCGTGGGCGGCAGCTGGAGGACAAGTCGCGGGTGTTCCTGCACCGGGGCATCGCGGCGCGGCAGTTCCAGCGCTCGTTCCTGCTGGCCGACGGCATGGAGGTGCTCGGGGCGGACCTTTCCAACGGGCTTCTTTCCGTCGACGTGGCGCGACCGGACGCCCAGCGCGTCGTCCGCCGCATCGACATCGCGGCGCGGGACTGATCCCGGGCGCCGCACCAGATCATGCGCGGGGGAATGACTTCCGCAGCGCATGTCATGGCCGGGCCAATCGCGGCCGGCCGACCGTGATCACAGCGACAGTGGCGCCTGTGATGACGCACCAGCGTCGCCCGGAATGGGGGCGCACAGGAGGACAGCCATGACCAGACACGAATTTGACAACAGCCCGAAGAGCACCGACCTGGAGGCCGCCAATGGCCTCGCCTATGTGCGCGCCATCCGCTCGGAAGACGTGAAGAGCCTGTTTCCCCAGGCCCCGGCCCTGCAGCCTGGCATGGAGCTGTTCGCCCTGCTCGCCGGCGACGGCACGCCGATCCTCGTCACCGACACGCGCGACGCCGCCCTGGCCAACGCCTGGGCCAATGACCTGACGCCGGTGAGCCTGCACTGACAGCGCCTGTCGATCAGCCGCGATCGGCTGATCGATCCCAGGTCACTCAAAACAGGGAAGGCGCAATACGGGGAAGGCTTGGGCGGTTTCCGATCCGGACTGGTCGAAAACTGCTCCAGTGGCGCGCCATCCGCACGCCCGGGCTGCCTGGCCCGGGCAACTTCGCACCCCGTGGCCGCCACCCATCGCCCCTCTCCGTCGTCACACCCTCAAACGCCAGCGCGCATGGCGTCGACCACGCGCGTCAGCAGGGCGATGTCCTGGGGGCGCGACAGGCGATGGTCGCCATCCTTGATGAAGGTGAGATTGACGTTGACGCCGGGCAACGCCTCGAACACGTGCCTTGCGTGACGCCATGGCACGTCCGGGTCCTCCATGCCCTGCAGGATATGCACCGGGCAGCCAGGATCGATGGGGGCGTCGAGCAGGCTGTGGCCGGCGCCGTCCTCGATCAGCTTACGGGTGATGGGATAGGGCTCGTCGGAATATTCCGATGGCCGCAGCCAGACGCCATCGCGGAGCACCGCCTGACGCGCGTCCTCCGGCATCGCCGGCCACATCAGCTTTTCCGTGAAATCAACCGCCGGCGCGATCAGCACCATGGCGCCAGGCGCCTTGCCCTGGCGCGCCAGTTCGCGGGCGACCAGCAGGGCGATCCAGCCGCCCATGGAGGAGCCGACCAGCACCGGCCGCCCGCCGCCGAAGCGGTTGATGACGGCGAGGGCGTCCTCCAGCCAGGCGGTGACACACAGGTCCTCGAACCGGCCGCCAGATTCCCCGTGACCGCCATAATCGAACCGCAGGAAAGCGCCGCCGCAGGCCGCCGCGGCCGCATCGAGGGCGCTGGCCTTGGTGGCAAGCATGTCGGAGCGGAAGCCGCCGAGCCAGATCACCGTTGGCCCGGAGCCGGCGCGTCGTCTGAAAGCGATGCGACGGGCGGCGTCGCCGTCGCCAACTTCAAGAAACTCTGGAGCTTCTACCGTCATGAGCTTCCTCTTCAGCGTAACGCGCCCTGGTTGACGCGGGCGCAAAATTCCGGTCGGGGGAAACGAAATTTCGCCTCATGTTTCTGGTTGAGGCATGTTTCCACCGTGAAGCGACGCACGACGCGCCTGCAAACGCCTGACGCGCCGCCGGGCGGGGTGCGGTTCTGGCGCGGAGCCCGAAAATGTCCAGCGCCCGGACCGCGGAATCAGGACAATTCCGTTCGGTTAACATTTCTGCGGCATCATGGCGCGTCCAATCCGCCTGTCCTGGCGCAGGTTCGCCACGCTTCGTCCATTTTTCGTCACGACCCCGGTCAGCAATGAATCATTTTCCCACCACCGCCCACGCCCTCGCAGGCCGCACCATTCTCCAGATCGTTCCCGAGCTGGACGCTGGCGGCGCCGAGCGCACGGCGGTGGACATCGCCGCCGGGCTGGCGCGCTGCGGCGCCCGGGCGCTGGTGGCGACGGAAGGCGGCCGGCTGGTCGGCGAACTCCAGGCGGAAGGGGGCATCTGGATCCCCTTCCCGGCCCGCAGCAAGAACCCGGTCGCCATGGCGCTGAACGCGCGCAAGCTGATGCGCATCTGCCTCGATGAGGGCGTGTCGCTGGTGCACGCCCGCTCCCGCGCCCCGGCATGGGTGGCGCTGGCGGCCGCGCGCAGCCTCGGCCTGCCGTTCGTCACCACCTATCATGGCAGCTATTCCGGCAAGTCGCCGGTCAAGGTGCATTACAATTCCGTCATGGCGCGCGGTGATGTGGTGATCGCCAACTCCCATTACACCGCCGATCTGATCTGCGCGGCCTGGCCCCAGGCCCGCCCGCGCATCCGCGTCATCCATCGCGGCACCAATCTCAACGCCTTCTCGGCCCGCTCCGTGCCGGCTGAACGGGTGGAGGCGCTGCGCAAGGCGTGGAAACTGCCGCCGCATGAACGCATCGTGCTGCTGGCCGCCCGGCTGACCAGCTGGAAGGGGCAGAAGGTCCTCATTGAAGCGGCGAAGAAGCTGGTCGACAACGGCCTGCGCGACGTGGCTTTCGTGCTGGCGGGCGATCCGCAGGGGCGGGATTCCTACGTGCGCGAGCTGGACGGCATGATCAACAGGCTGGGCCTGCAGGGCGTTGTGCACCGCGTTGGCCATTGCACCGACATGCCGGCGGCGCTGCTGGCGGCGGCGGTGGTGACCGTGCCCTCCACCGAGCCAGAGGCGTTTGGCCGCGTCGCCGTGGAGGCGCAGGCCCTCGGCACCCCGGTGATCGTTTCCGATCTCGGCGCCGTGCCGGAAACCGTGCTCTACCCGCCGCGCGTGCCAGCGAGCGAACGCACCGGCTGGGTCGTCCCGCCTGGCGACGCCGACGCCCTGGCGGACGCCATCGGCGCGGCCCTGACCATGGGCGCCAGCGCGCTGGAGGGCATGACCCGGCGCGCCCGCATGCACGTGGAGCAGCATTTCTCGCTCGAAGCCATGGTCAACGCCACCCTCGACGCCTATGTGGCGGCGCTGGCGGCGGCGCGGTCCTGATTTCGCGCCCCGCCCGGCCCCGGCCCCGGCCGGTCAGGCCAGACGTCCGCCAAAAAACCATCCGGGCGCGACGTCACCGCGATTCATGAATGCGGTCTGCGTGACCCGGCGCCGCCGGGCGGACCGCCCGAACGTCTGGCGCCGGCGCGCCGTTGCCCCAGGCGGCCGCGGATCGCGCTGGCGCCTTGACTTGCCGGCGCATTCTGCGAATGTCCCGGCTTCAGATTATATTTGCGCGCTGGCGACCGCCGCCGTCCGGCGACACCCGCCCATTCCGCCGCGCAGTTAGAGGAGAAGACCGCCATTCGTCGCCCAATGCGATCCATGCAGGCCCCACAGAAGGAAGGGCCCCGCGCCAACCGCGACATTCGCGGCGTCCGCGAAGTCCAGCTCATTGACGACACCGGGCAGAACCGGGGAGTGGTGCCGTTTTTTGACGCGCTCAACATCGCCGAGGAAGCCGGTCTTGATCTGGTAGAGATCGCGCCCAACTCCACGCCGCCGGTGTGCAAGATTCTCGACCTCGGCCGCTTCAAGTTCCTCGAGCAGAAGAAACAGTCCGAGGCGCGCAAGAAGCAGAAGACGGTTGAAGTCAAGGAAGTGAAGCTGCGGCCGGGCATCGACGAGCACGACTACGAAACCAAGATGAAGGCGGTGCGCCGCTTCTTCGAGGAGGGCGACAAGGTCAAGGTGACCCTGCGCTTCCGTGGCCGTGAAATGGCGCACCAGGACATCGGCTATCGCCTGCTGGTGCGCGTGAAGACGGAAATGGCGGAAATCGCCAAGGTGGAGAGCGAGCCGATGCTCGAAGGCCGCCAGATGATCATGATTCTGGCGCCGCGCAGCTGAGCGCCGGGCCGCGCATGGTCGCGCATTTCGCCGGTCAGGCTCCCAGCCTGGCCGGTTTTCTTTTGGCGGCGCCAGGCCGGCAATGGCCCTGGGCCCGTAGGGGCCCCGGACCTGGGTTGGCCTGGGGCCGCATTTGTGGGCAATGACGTTTCGACGCGCCCGCCGGTCTTGTGGCGGCGCGATGTTTCTGCCATAAGCCACGCTTCATTCGGACCGACCGGCTTGTAAAGGGCTGCCGTGGCGGTTCGTGAAAGCTCATGAAAATCCCATGAGTTCAGGGGCGGTTCGCCGCCTCTCTCGCGTTGAGGAGAGCCAAATGCCCAAGCTGAAGACGAAGTCGGGCGCGAAAAAGCGCTTCAAGATCACCGGCACCGGCAAGGTGCTGGCCGCCCAGGCCGGCAAGCGCCACGGAATGATCAAGCGGACCAACAAGCAGATCCGCAACCAGCGCGGCACCACCGTGCTGTTCGAGGGCGACGCGAAGAACATCAAGAAGTTCTTCCTCCCCAACTACTGATCCATTCCGCCAGCATCTTTGACAGGTTCCCAGGAGATCCAACATGGCCCGCGTCAAGCGCGGCGTGACCGCCCACGCCAAGCATAAAAAAGTTCTCAAGGCAGCCAAGGGCTTCTACGGCCGCCGCAAAAATACGATCCGCACCGCCAAGGCGGCTGTCGATCGCTCGATGCAGTACGCGTATCGCGACCGCAAGAACAAGAAGCGCACCTTCCGCGCGCTCTGGATCCAGCGCCTGAACGCCGCCGTGCGTGAACATGGCCTGACCTACAGCCGCTTTATCGACGGCCTCGGCAAGGCCGGCGTTGAGATCGACCGCAAGGTGCTGTCCGATCTGGCCATCCGCGAACCGGTCGCCTTCAAGGCCATCGTGGACCAGGCCAAGGCTGCGCTTCCCGCGGCCTGATCGGCGGAGGCGTCCTGACCGGGCGCCCTCTCCCCAGCTTTACCGAGGCAGCAGCGCCGGACGGTCGCAAGACCGTCGCGGCGCTGTCGCATGTCAGGGGTCCGCGCAACGCCTTTTGCGCCGCGCGGCCTGACCGTTCCGGAGCAAGATCCGTTCACATTGAAACGGAGTTGCCCTGTCTCCCTGGTTTGACGCGCTTTCCTGACGCGATAATCCGCTCCGGCAGATCACGGCCCGCCATCGCCATGGGCGGCCCGGCTGGCCCGGAGCCTGCGAGGCCGCAATGACCGATCCCAACGCCAGTTCTTCAACCGATCCTGCTTCCGATCTCGCCGCGCTCGAACAGGGCCTGACGGCGGACATCGCCGGCGCGGCGGACGAGGCCGCCATCGAGGCCATCCGCGTGGCGGCGCTGGGCAAGAAGGGGCGCGTCTCCGAACTGCTGAAGACCCTCGGCGCCATGTCCCCCGAGGAGCGAAAGGAAAAGGGGCCGCTGATCAACGGCCTGCGCGACCGCGTGCAGGGCGCCCTGGCCGCCCGCAAGGAAGAACTCGCCGCCGCCGCCCTCACCGCCCGCCTCGAGGCCGAGCGCGTCGACGTCACGCTGCCGCTGCGCGAGGCGCCGCAGAGCAGAGGCCGGCTGCATCCGATCAGCCAGGTGGTGGACGAACTCACCGCCATCTTCGCCGACATGGGCTTCGCCGTCGCCGAAGGGCCGGATATCGAAACTGATTTTTACAATTTCACCGCCCTGAACTTCCCGGAAGGTCACCCGGCGCGTGAGATGCACGACACCTTCTTCCTGCCGGAAGGCGCCGACGGCAAGCGCAAGCTGCTGCGCACCCACACCTCGCCGGTGCAGATCCGCACCATGCAGAACGTGAAGCCGCCGATCCGCGTTATCTGCCCCGGCCGCACCTACCGCACCGATTCCGACCAGACCCACACGCCGATGTTCCATCAGGTGGAGGGGCTGGTGATCGACAGGGTCGCCAACATGGGCCACCTGAAATGGGTGCTGGAGGAGTTCTGCAAGGCGTTTTTCGAGGTGGACAGCGTGAAAATGCGCTTCCGCCCGTCGTTCTTCCCCTTCACCGAGCCCTCGGCGGAGGTCGACATCCAGTGCTCGCGCAAGGGCGGCGAAATCCGCTTCGGCGAGGGCGACGACTGGCTGGAGATTCTGGGCTGCGGCATGGTGCATCCCAACGTGCTGCGCAATTGCGGCATCGATCCCGATGAATACCAGGGCTTTGCCTGGGGCATGGGCATCGATCGCATCGCCATGCTGAAGTACGGCATGCCGGACCTGCGCCCCTTCTTCGAGGCCGACGTGCGCTGGCTGGAGCACTACGGCTTCCGCCCCCTCGACCTGCCGTCGCTGGCCGGCGGCCTGTCCTCCTGAGCGTCACCGGAGACTGACGATGAAATTCCCCCTTTCCTGGCTCAGGGATCACCTCGACACGGACGCTTCCACCGATCGCATCGCCGAAGCGCTCACCCAGGTCGGCCTTGAAGTGGAAGGCGTGCGCGACCGCGCCGCCGAGCTGGCGGCCTATCGCATCGCCCATGTGATCTCGGCCGAGAAACACCCGAACGCCGACAAGCTGCGGGTATGCATGGTCGATGACGGCTCCGGCGCGCCCATCCAGGTGGTGTGCGGCGCCCCCAACGCCCGCGCCGGCCTGAAGTCGGTGTTCGCGCCGCCAGGCACATATGTCCCCGCCAAGGACATCACCCTGTCGGTCGGCGTCATTCGCGGCGTCGAAAGCCGGGGCATGCTGTGCTCTGCCTTCGAGCTGGAGCTGTCGGAAGACCATGACGGCATCATCGAATTGCCCGAAGACGCGCCGGTGGGACAGCCGTTCGCCGTCTGGGCCGGCCTCGACGATCCGGTCATCGAAATTTCGGTGACGCCAAACCGCGCCGACGCGCTGGGCCTCGCCGGCATCGCCCGCGATCTCGCCGCCGCCGGCCTCGGCAAGGTGAAGACGCCCGCCATCGCCCCCGTGGCCGGCGCCGGCGCCAATCCGGTTGGCGTGCGCATCGACCTGGACGACGCCGCCCTGTGCCCGGCCTTCGCCCTGCGACTGGTGCGCGGCGTGAAGAATGGCCCCTCGCCCGACTGGCTGCAGAAGCGCCTGCGCGAGATTGGCCTGCGCCCGATCAATGCGCTGGTCGACATCACCAATTACATGACCTTCGACCGGGGCCGGCCGCTGCATGTGTTCGACGCCGGCAAGGTGAAGGGCGATCTGGTGATCCGTCGCGCCAGGGACGGCGAGGAGCTGCTGGCCCTCGACGGCAAGACCTACAAACTCGACGCCGGCATGGTGGTGATCGCAGACGACAACGGCGTTGAGTCGCTGGCCGGCGTCATGGGCGGCGAGCACTCGGGCGTCTCTGACGCCACCACCGACGTGCTGATCGAATCGGCTTTGTGGGACACGCTGAACATCGCCCGCACTGGCCGCAAGCTCGGGCTGATTTCTGACGCCCGCTTCCGCTTCGAGCGCGGCGTCGATCCGGCCTTCACCCTGCCGGGCATGGAGATGGCGACGCAGCTGGTGCTGGACCTGTGCGGCGGCGCGGCCAGCGACGTGACGCTGGCCGGCGCCATTCCGGACACGGCGCGGGTCATCGATTTCCCGTTCAGCGAGGTGCAGCGCCTCACCGGCCTCAATCTGCCGCGCGACGAAATGCGCGCCATTCTGGTCGCGCTCGGCTTCGCCGTCGCCGGCGAAGCCGACATCATCCAGGTCACGCCGCCGTCGTGGCGCGCTGACGTGGAGGGCAAGGCCGATCTGGTGGAGGAGATCGTCCGCATCGCCGGCATCGACCGGGTGGAATCGACGCCGCTGCCGCGCCCCGGCGGGCTGACCATCGGCGTGCTGACGCCGTTGCAGCGCCGCACCCGCACCGCCCGCCGCCTGCTGGCGTCGCGCGGCCTGGTGGAGGCGGTGACCTACTCCTTCATCTCCGAAAAGGAAGCTGTGGCCTTTGGCGGCGGCACACCGGAGCTGAAGCTGGCCAACCCGATCGCGGCCGACATGTCCGACATGCGGCCAAGCCTGGTTCCCGGCCTGCTGGCGGCGGCGCAGCGCAACGCCGACCGGGGCTTCCCGGATGTGGCGCTGTTCGAGGTCGGCCAGACCTTTGCCTCCGACGCGCCGGAGGGCCAGTCGATGGTCGCCGCCGGCGTGCGGCGCGGAACGGCTGGCGTCGCCGGCGCCGGGCGCAGCTGGGAGGGCGACGCGAAGCCGGTGAGCGTGTTCGACGTCAAGGCCGACGTGTTCGCCCTGCTGACGGCGCTCGGCGTTTCCACCGCCGGCGCGCAGATTGTTCCCGGTGGCCCCGCATGGCTGCACCCGGGCCGCTCGGCCACGCTGCAGTTCGGCCCGAAGGCGGTGATCGGCTGGTTCGGCGAGTTGCACCCGGCGACCCTGAAGGCGCTGGACGTCAAGGGGCCGCTGGCGGCGTTCGAGATCAATCTCAGCGCGCTGCCGCCGGCGAAGGCCAAGGCCAGCCGCGCCCGGCCGAAGCTGGCGCTGGCTGACCTGCAACCGCTGAGCCGTGACTTTGCCTTCGTCGTCGACGCCGGCGTCGCCGCTGGCGATCTGGTGAAGGCGGTGGCGGGGGCCGAGCGCAACCTGATCGTCGATGTCAGCGTGTTCGACATCTATGAGGGCGAGCGCGTTGGGCCTGGCAAGAAGTCGGTCGCCCTGTCGGTGACCCTGCAACCAAAAGAGCGGACGCTGACCGACGCGGACATTGAGGAGATCTCGGCGAAGATCGTCGCCGCGGCGACCAAACGCGCCGGCGCCATCCTGCGGACATAACTGGCGGGTTTGCTGACGCTGGCGTCAAGGGACCTCCCTGCGCCAGCAGTCAGGACCCTCGCCATGGGGCGGTCTGCCCTTCCCGGGAGGGCTGTCCCTGGCTGGGCGCGCCCCTAGCTGCGGACCGCTCTGCTGGCTGCGGGCCGCTCCTGGCTGTGGACTTGCCGGATGCGCGGCGGCGGCCCAGAATGCCGCCTCATCTGCGGAGACATGGCCCGTGCGGAGAACGGAATTCTGGTCAACAGGCATGGCGATGCTGCTCGCGGTCGCCATGACCATGGTTTTCACCGGGTTCGCTGGCCCGGCCGGCGCCAGCCCGCGGAAGAAACCGGCTGGCGCTCCCAAATCCATTGACGATTGCGAACGCTTCAAGGAAGCTCTCGCCTATAACGCCTGCCTCGCCAGTTTCGGCCCTGAGCGCCGCCACGGCGCGCCCATGGTGTCGCCGGAAGTCGCCACCGATGGCGACGGCAAGGCGGAAAGCACCGGTAAGACAGCCGGAAACCGTTACAGCCGGCGCGGCAACCGCTACGGGCGCAGCTATCGCGGCAGCCGCAGCAGATATGGACGCGCCTCCGCGACATTCACGGTGCCCGATTCAATCATCAGCGGGAATTCATTGCGCGGCCGCTGACCCGGCTCCGCCTGTCCGCTTCATGACGGCGCCGGGCGCCCAACCTGCCTGTCGCCCCCGCCTGTCGCCAATTTTCGCGCCAGTTTTCGCGCCTGCTTCCCGTCAGCCAGCCTGTTTGCCGGCCTGCCCGCCCGATAGCGGATTGTCCGGGTCCCAGCCATAAGCGAGATCGCGGAAGCGCATGCGTGCGGCGTCGAAGGTCAGCAGACGGCCGACGAGGCTGTCGCCGAAGCCGGTAATGGCGCGGATCACTTCCACCGCCATCAGCGAGCCGATCACCCCGGTCACCGCCCCCAGCACGCCAGCCTCGGCGCAGGTGGGGACCAGACCCGGCGGCGGCTGTTGTGGAAACAGGCAGCGCCAGGTGGGGTTGGGACGACCATCGGCCCCGGTTTCATGGGCGCGCACGGTCGTCACCGAACCGTCGAACATGCCAAGCGCGCCCATCACCACCGGCTTCTTCCCGTAAAAGCAGGCGTCCGAGACGGCGTAGCGCGTATCGAAGTTGTCGGAGCCTTCCGCCACCACGTCCCAGGCGCGTATCAGATCGCCGGCGTTGGCGACGTCGAGGCGCTGCTCAAGGGGGATGACCGTGACATGGGGGTTCAAACGCGCCGCCGCATCCACCGCCGCCGCAACCTTGGGGCGGCCCACGTCCGCCGTGGCGAACAGCACCTGACGTTGCAGGTTGGACAGGGCGACCACGTCGTCATCAATCACGCCGATGGTTCCAACGCCGGCCGCGGCCAGATATTGCACCAGCGGCGCCCCGAGGCCGCCGGCCCCCACCACCAGCACACGGGCCTGCTTGAGCCGCGCCTGGCCGGGGCCGCCGATATCGCGCAGCACCAGATGGCGGGCGTAGCGCTCAACCTCGTCGGCGTCGAACATGATCTCTCCTGTCTGCGGCGGCGCCAGGCGCGCGAAGACGCCCGCCCCTGCAACGAACGGTATAACGCGATGCGCCGTCCCGCGGGAAATGTTGCGGCGCCGGCCAGCCCCGGAGCGAGTTTTTGCCCCTGGCGACGCCTCGACCTGACCTGGCGGCGCCCCGGGCCCGCCTGGCGGCGCCTTTGACCTGGCTGGCGGCGCCTTTGACCTGGCTGGCGGCGCCTTGGCCTGGCTGGGCGCCTTGGCCTAGCTGGCGGCGCCTTTGACCTGGCTGGCGGCGCCTTGGCCTGGCTGGCGGCGCCTGGGCCTGCGATCAGCGCCCTGGCCTCACAGGCTATCACCAGTCTCCGATAACGGTCTGGCGCGCTCTGGCTGGCGCGTTAAGATGCGCACGATGACCAGGCATGACAACAGCGCGTTGCAGGCGCATCACCACACCCTGGCGACGGACGGCCTGCGCCAGCGTACAGCGCCTTTCCGGCGCAAAACCGCCGCCATGGCCCGGACCTGCGCCATGGCGCTGGCCGCGACGCTGGCCCACGCCCAACCAGCGGCGGCCCAGCAGGCTGCTCCGCCACCGGCCTCCCAACCCGCGCAACCGGCCGCGTCGCCGCCCGCGGGCATTCTCGTGGTCGACGATGGCGTCAGCGGCGCCGAGCCACTGGCTGGCGCCCAGGAGGCGGTGAGGCTTTACGGACAGAGCGGGCGGCGGGCCGATCTGGTGGCCGCCACCGCGCCGAAGGCGGCGGAGGCGATTCGCAACCTCGCCCAGGGACACCGGACCATCGTCGTCATCGCGGCCAATCTGGGCGCTGTCCTCGAGCAGGTGGCGAAAGAGTTCCCGGACAAGCGCTTCATCCTCATCGGCGGCGCGGCCAGCGGCCCCAACATTCGCGCCATCACCTTCCGTGACAACGAAACCGGATGGCTGGCCGCGTGGCTGGCGGGGCGGCTCGCCGGCGAAGGCCATGTGGGATTCGTTGGCGGCCCGGCGGCCCAGGAGCGCCGGTCGGCCCTGTGCGCGGCGGCGCAAGGGCTGCTGACAGCCAACCCGAACGCCCTGCTGTTCCCCGATCTGGAAAGCGCCGACGTGGAGCCGAAACAGGAGGCGCGACGCGGCGCCGAGCTGGCGCGCGGGCAGATAGATCGCGGCGCCAGCATCATCATCACGCCCGCTGGCGCGGCCGGCGCCGGCGCCATGGAGACGGTGCGGGATCTGGGCGCCCTCAGCGTCGCGCGCAACAGCAACGCCCTCAACCTGTTTCCCCGCAATGTGCTGGCCATGCAGGTCCGTCGCTATGACGCCGTCATCCTGTCGGCCCTGGAGGCGGCGGCCGGCGACGGCTGGACGGCGGGCGCCGCCAGCGTCGGCCTCCGTGAGCAGGGGATCGAGCTGCGGCTGAACGACGCCGCCGCGCCGCCAGCGCCGCCGGATGTGCGCGCCGCGTTGCAGGACAATGTGGCCGCCATCATCAGCGGCGCCCTGGTGATTCCGGGCATGACCCCTGAAGGTCTTTGCCCGACGCCGCAGCGCGCCCGGTAACCATTCGAAGCGCGCCCTGAAGGGAGGCAGCGCCTTCCCCGTGGTGGGTTGACCTGTCCGGTAACCAGCGCGGGCGCCACGACTGACGCGGGCATGTGGGTTTGGCCGGTGGCGGGCGACGGCGCGGTTAGCCGCGATGGGTCAGCGGACGGCGCGCAGGGCTGTCGCCGGGCCGCCGCCGGCGGCGGCGATGCGGGCCATGGCGCCCGCCAGCGGTTCGACAGCCACCTGCATGTGATGGCCGTTGGCGTGGATCAGCGTGCGCGGGTCCAGCATCATGCCGACGTGGCCGCGCCAGAACACCAGATCGCCGCGTGTCAGCTGGTCCAGCGCATCCACCGGCAACGCCTCGCCAACCCCGGCCGCCTGCATGTCGCTGTCGCGCGGGCAGGCCCGCCCCACCGCCATCAGCGAAAGCTGCACGAGGGCCGAACAGTCCAGCCCCAGCGAGGTGCGCCCGCCCCACAAATAGGGCGCGCCCACCAGCCGCTCCGCCACGGCGGCGTGGTCGCCGCCCGCCGCTGCCGCCGGCGCCAGATGGGCGGCGTAGACATAACCGCCTTCCTGGCCGTTTCCCTGGGCCAGGCGCGTGAAGCGCGCCGCGGCGGCGCCAGCGGCGGCGGCTTTCGCCGTTGCGTCAGCGCCGGCTGTCACCGACGCCGCCAGCGGCAGGGCGCCGAGGGGCGGCGCCTTGATGTCCGGGGTCGGGTAAATGAAGGTGCGCGGAGCGATGACGCGGTGGGTGGGCGCCGGCCCGGCGTCCACCAGGTCGTCAGCCGGGAGGTAGCCGACATAGCCGTCGGCAAGCAATTGCCCCCAGGCCCAGCCCTCGTCGTCCATGTCGTAAACGTCGACGGCCTCGCCATGCAGCGCTTCGGTGTCCAGCGGCGCATCGCGGCGCGGCGCGCGGCGCAAGCTGGCCGCATAGGCCCGCACCACCATGCGGCGTGGGGCGGCGTATCGCGGCGCGGAAACCTGGCCGCGCAGGGATTCAGCCGCCAGATCGGTCCGCGCCGGGGTCAGGCGGGGATCACGGGCGCTCATTGGCAACTCCACCACTCAGGGCAAACGGCGGCCTCGGGGAACGGAGGCGCCAAAGCATCGTCCAGGCGGCCCAGATTGTGCAGGGAATGCGCCTACCCTTGGCCATGGCGGGCGCGCACCAGGGCGTAGGTCAGGCGCGCCGCCTGGGCTTCGCCGCCTTCCGGCCTTCCTGGCCGGGCCGACGGCGTCCAGCCGTAGATATCGAAATGGGCCCAGGCTCCGGCCTGCGAGACAAAGCGGCCAAGGAACAGCGCCGCCGTGATCGAGCCGGCGAACGGCCCGCTGGAGACGTGATTGACGTCGGCGATCTTCGAATCCAGCAGCCGCTCGTAAGCCCCCCACAGGGGCAGCCGCCACACCGGATCGTTCACGGCCTCGCCAATCCGGGCGATGTCGGCGGCCAACGTCTCGTCGCGCGTGTAGAACGGCGGCAGGTCGGGGCCGGTGGCGACGCGGGCGGCGCCGGTGAGTGTGGCGTAATCGAACAGCAGCCCGGGCGCGTCGTCGTCCGCCAGCGCCAGGGCGTCGGCGAGGATCAGCCGGCCCTCCGCGTCGGTGTTGCCGATCTCCACGGTGAGGCCCTTGCGGCTCGGCAGCACGTCGCCGGGGCGGAAGGCATTGGCGGAAATGGCGTTTTCCACCGCCGGAATGATGACGCGCAACCGCACCGGCAGGTTGGCGGCCATGATCATCTGCGCCGCCGCCAGGGCCGCCGCGGCGCCGCCCATATCCTTCTTCATCAGCAGCATGGCCGATGAGGGTTTGATGTCGAGGCCGCCGGTGTCAAAGCTGACGCCCTTGCCCACCAGCGTCACCTTCGGCGCGCCGGTTTCGCCCCAGACCATGTCAATGAGGCGCGGCGCCGTCGCCGAGGCGCGGCCCACGGCGTGGATCATCGGAAAATTTTTGACCAGCAGATCGTCGCCGGTGACGACCGACACCCGCGCGCCGAAGCGGGCCGCCAGGTTCAGCACGGCCCGCTCCATGTCGGCGGGCGTCAGATCATTGGCCGGGGTGTTGATGAGGTCGCGCGCCAGGAAGACGCCGTCGACGATGCGGCCGATTTCAGCAGCGTCGACGCCATCGGGCGCCACCAGCGCCACATCCTTGACCTTTGCCGACGCCTTGTAGCGATTGAAGGCGTAGCCGGCGAGCGCCATGGCCAGCACGGCCAGTTGCGGATCACGCGGCGCGTTGGCGAAGCGCCATGCGCCGCCCGGCAACAGGGCATAGAGCGCGCCGGCCAGGAACGGATCGACATGGCGGGCGCCGGCGTCCTCCACGCCGAACACGGCGGCGCAGACGGCCCCGTCCGGCCCCGGCAGCAACAGCCCCTTGCCGGCGGCGCCCGTGAACTCCTGCGCAGCAGCGAAGGCCCGGGCGCTGGCTGGCAGGCCGGCGGCGATATCCGTCCAGGTGGACGCGGTGACGAACCAGATGGGAAGCGCCGTCGCTTCCGGCGCAAGCAACAGTTGAAGTGGCACGCGAACGATCCCTGGCTGTCGTGGCCGAAGCCATTCCGGCAAAAGCAACGGGCGCTTTTCTAACGGAACGGCGCCTGATCAAAGGTCTGGAGCGTCGCCGGTGATGCGGGAACGCAGTCTCATCTTACGCCCGTCGCGCGCGGCGGCACAATCGTTCTGGCCGCCGCCGGAGCCCTGCTCCGCCGCAAGGTCAGCGCGCGGCGTAGCTTTCGCCAACGCCCTGGACAGCGGCGGGCAGGCTGTTGCGGATGGTGCCCACGGCGGTGACGATCGCCACGGCGATGAGCGTGGCGATCAGCAACTGCTCGATGACCGAGGCCGTGAGACGGGACGGCGGCTGGGAGCTGGAGCGGCTACCGCGCAAAATCATATGGTTCCCCCGAAAACTCTGGCCATCGCCAGCTTGGGCGGAACGCTAGCCACGCGGTGTTGCGCGCTGATTAAGGATTGTCCTGAATCAATTCTTACCGGCCGCCGCCCGGGAGGCGCCCGGCTGGTGACGGCGTCATTTTGCCTTTCGCGCCAAATAAATGGCAGAAATACAACGCGGCCCCGCCGGTTCACAAAGTCGCCCGATGCCTTGCGGCGAATGGTAAACGCGGCGTAGCCGCGGCAGCCTCATGCGTCGCGCGGCGACAGGGCTTCGATGATGCGGCACTCGGCGATGGCGCCGGTGTGGGCGTGGGAGAGCAGCGCGTCCAGCTCCGCGCGCAGGGCGGTGAGGTCGGCGATCTTGCGGTCGATCTCGTCGCGGTGGGCGCGGGCGATGGCGTGCACGCCGGCGCAGGGCTGGCTGGCCTGACCAGACAACTCCAGCAACGCCCGCACCTGCTCCAGCGAAAAGCCGAGGCGCCGGGCGCGCATGACAAAGCTCAGCCGGCGCAAATGGGCGTCGCTGTAGAGGCGATAGTTGGCGGCGCTGCGCGCTGGCGGCGGCATCACGCCAATGCGTTCATAATAGCGCACCGTCTCCACATTGCTGCCGACGCGCTTCGCCAGTTCGCCAATCGACCACGCGCCATTGTCCGGGCAATCCGCCATATCCGCCTCTTGACCCTGTAGTGACTACAGGCCCTATGTGATGTCGGCAGTGGAAAATTACCAGCTGGTGAAGCCATGAATGCGCCCGCCGCCACCCGGCGCTATCGCGTCGAAGGCATGGATTGCGCCGCCTGCGCGCTGAAAATCGAGACAGCGGTGCAACGTCTGCCCGGCGTCACCGGCGTCGCCGTCAATGTCGCCCTGCAGCGCCTGACCATCGAGGCAGAGGCGCAACCGGCCGCCGCCGAGGTGGCCGCGCTGCTGAAACGGCTGGGATATGCGGCGCGGCCGGAGCCGGCTGGCGCCACGGCGAATGCGGCGGCCCACGCCCATGCCCCGTGCTGTGACGGCCCCGGTCACCACCATGGGCATGATCACGCTCATGAGCATGAGCATCAACATGGTCACGCCCATGATGACCATGGCAAGGATCATGGCGCAGACCATGGCGAGGACCATTTTGGCCACAGCCATGCGCCGGAGACGGCGCCGTCGTGGTTCGCCGCCCGCATGCCGGTATGGATGCCGGCGGGCAGCTGGCAGACCCTGCTCGCCATGGCGATCGTCGCGGCGGCGTTCGTTGTCGCCTGGATTGTTCCTTCATGGTCGCGCGCCGTGTGGAGCCTCGCCACCCTCATCGCGGTGGCGCCCATCGCCCGCCGGGCCTGGGCAGGGGCGGCGACGGGCTCGCCGTTCACCATTGAGACCCTGCTGGTGGTGGCCGCTGTCGGCGCCCTGCTGATCGGTGAATCGGTGGAAGCCGCCGCCGTCGTCGTTCTGTTCAATATCGGCGAGATGCTGGAGGGCGTCGCCGCCGGGCGGGCGCGAGCCGGCGTCACGGCGTTGCTCGACGTCGTGCCGCGCACGGCGTTGCGGGACAGGAACGGGACGCTGGAAACGGTGGGCGCCGACGCGCTCGCCGTGGGCGACACGGTGGTGGTGCGCCCGGGTGACCGCGCCCCGTCCGACGGCGAAATCCTCAGCGGCGCCTCTGACATGAACGAGGCGCCGGTCACCGGCGAGTCGACGCCCGTAGCCCGCCGGGCCGGCGACAAAATCTACGCCGGCGCCATCAATCTCACTGGCGAATTGCGGGTGCGCATCACCAGCGCGGCCGCCGACAACACCATCGCCCGCATTATCGCCATGGTGGAGGAGGCGCAGGAGAAAAAGGCGCCGATCGAGCGCTTCATCAACCGCTTCAGCCGCTGGTACACTCCCGCCGCCATGGCCTTCGCGGCGCTGGTCGCCATCCTGCCGCCGCTGCTCGCCGGCCAGCCGTGGGAAACCTGGATCTATCGCGGCCTGGCGGTGTTGCTGATCGCCTGCCCGTGCGCGCTGGTCATCTCGACGCCCGCCGCCATCGCCGCCGCCATCGCCAACGGCGCCCGGCGCGGCCTGCTGGCCAAGGGCGGCGCAACGCTGGAAACGCTGGCCCATGTGCGGACCATCGCCTTCGACAAGACCGGCACGCTGACGCGCGGCGAACCCCGGGTGACGAACGTGACGCCGCCCGGCGGCGACGACGCGACGCCGACCGATGCGACGGCGATCAACGCCGCTCTCGCCAAGGCGGCCGCCGTAGAAATGGGTTCGAACCATCCGCTTGGCCTCGCCATCATCGCCGAAGCGGAAGCGCGCGGGCTCACCATTCCACGCACCCTGGACGGCAGCGCGGCGACGGCCGGCAAGGGTGTTTCCGGCCGGCTGGACAGCGGCCTGGTGACGGTGGGCTCGCCCCGTCAGGCGCGCGAGTCCGGCGCCCTGCCCGCCAGCGCGGACGCGCGCGTGACGCAGCTGGAGAGCGACGGCAAGACCGTGGTGGTGGTCAGCGAGGACGGCGTGGCGCTGGCGCTCATCGCCCTGCGCGACGAACCACGCGATGACGCCGCCGCCGGCGTGGCGGAGCTGAAGGCGCTTGGCGTCACGCCGGTGATGCTGACCGGCGACAACGCCCACACCGCCGCCGCCATCGGCGCGGCGCTGGGCCTCGCGGTTGAGGCGGAGCTGCTGCCTGGCGACAAGCTGGCCGCCATCGACCGCCTGCAACAGGCTGGCCCGGTGGCGATGGTCGGCGACGGCATCAACGACGCCCCGGCGCTGGCCGCCGCTGCCGTCGGCGTCGCCATGGGCGGCGGCACGGACGTGGCGCTGGAAACCGCCGACGCGGCGCTGCTGCGTAACCGCATCGGCGACGTCGCCAGCCTGATCCGCCTCGCCCGCGCCGGCATGGGCAATATCCGCCAGAACCTGGTGATCGCGCTTGGGCTGAAGGCGGCGTTCCTGGTCACCACCCTGCTCGGCGAAACGCCCCTGTGGATGGCGATCCTCGCCGACACTGGCGCGACCGTGCTGGTGACCGCCAATGCGCTGCGGCTGCTGCGGTTGCGGGAGGCGTGAGGGAAACGCCCGCCATGGACGGCCGGGCGGTTCTGTCAGACAGCCCTGCCCGGCTGACGATTGCCCCCCTTGCGGCTGCGGCAAGGCATGGACGCCCGCAACAGGCGCGGGCGTGAGGGAGGAACCGGTGTGACCGACGGCGCACCGGCGGAAGCCATGGCGCGACGCACGGACAGCGCGCAGGCCTGACAACCGGCGGATGGACGCTTCCCTGCCCTATGTCGCGCCGGCGCCAGCCGCATCCGCCGCCGGCGCGGCGTCGATATTGAACGCCGCCGCGAACAGGGCGCGGGTGTAATCGGTTTTTGGCGACGCGAAGACGTCGCTCGCCAGCCCCTGCTCCACCACCACGCCGTTCTGCATCACCATGATGGTGTTGGCCAAAGCCTTCACCACTTTCAGGTCGTGGCTGATGAAGATGTACGACAGGTTCTTGCGCCGTTGCAGATCACGCAGCAGGTCAACAATCTGCGCCTGCACCGACATGTCGAGGGCGGAGGTCGGTTCATCAAGGATGACGAAGGACGGCTCCAGCGCCATGGCCCGGGCGATGGCGATGCGCTGGCGCTGGCCGCCGGAGAATTCGTGCGGATAGCGGTCCATGGTCGCCGGGTCGAGGCCGACCTCGTGCAGGGCCTCCGCCACCTTCTGGCGCTGGGCGGCCAGCGGCATGCCCGGCTGCTGCACCAGCAGGCCCTCGGCGATGATTTCCGCCACCGACATGCGCGGCGACAGGGAGCCGTATGGGTCCTGAAACACCACCTGCATGCGCTGGCGCAGCGGGCGAAGCTGGCGCGCGCCAACGCCGTCAATGCGCTGGCCGAGGACGACGATCGGCCCTTCCGACTGGATGAGGCGCAGCAGCGCCAGGCCGAGCGTGGTCTTGCCCGAACCGGATTCGCCGACCACGCCCAGGGTTTCCCCCTGACGCAGGCGGAGCGACACTCCGTCCACCGCCTTGATGTGCCCGGTGACGCGGCGCAGAAAACCCTTGCGAATCGGGAACCACACCTTGACCGGTCCCGCCTCCACCACCACCGGGGCGCTGGCGGCGACCGGCGCGGCTTCCCCCTTCGGCTCGGCATACAGGAGCTTGCGGGTGTAAGGGTGCTGCGGCGCGGCGAACACCCCGGCGACCGGGCCGCGCTCGACGATCTGGCCGCCGGTCATCACGCAGACGTTGTCGGCGATGCGCCGGACAATGCCGAGGTCGTGGGTGATGAACAGCATGGCCATGCCGAGCCGCTGCTTCAGGTCAGCGAGCAGCGCCAGGATCTGCGCCTGCACGGTAACGTCGAGGGCGGTCGTCGGCTCATCGGCGATCAGCAGGTCCGGCTCGTTGGCGAGGGCCATGGCGATCATGACGCGTTGACGCTGGCCGCCGGAAAGCTGGTGCGGGTAAGCGGAGAGCCGCTCGGCCGGCTGGCGGATGCCCACCAGTTCCAGCAGTTCGATGATGCGGGCGCGCGCCGCCTTGCCGCGCAGGCCCTTGTGCAGGGCGAGGATTTCACCAACCTGCTTTTCCACCGTATGCAGCGGATTGAGCGAGGTCATCGGCTCCTGAAACACCATGGTGATGTCATTGCCGCGCACGGCGCGCAGTTCCGCGTCGCTGGCCGTCAACAGGTCCTTGCCGCGAAACAGCACCTCGCCGCCCGGGTGGCTGGCCGCCGGATAGGGCAGCAGCCGCAGGATCGACATGGCGGTGACCGATTTGCCGGAGCCGGATTCGCCCACCAGCGCCAGGGTTTCGCCGCGCGCCAGATCGAACGAAACGCCATCGACCGCCATGCTGGTCTGGCCATCCTGACGGAAGGCGGTTCTGAGGCCGCGCACCTGGAGCAAGGGCGCCGTTGACGGGTTGGCCGCGCTCATGCCGGAGCCTTTCGCGGATCGAAGGCGTCACGCACCGCCTCGCCGATGAAGATCAGCAGCGACAGCATGAGCGCGATGACGAAGAAGCCGGAGAGGCCAAGCCACGGCGCCTCGGGATTGCCCTTGCCCTGGGCCAGCATCTCACCCAGGGACGGCGAGCCCGGCGGCAGGCCAAAGCCCAGAAAGTCCAGCGACGTCAGCGTGGTGATGGCCCCGTTGAGGATGAACGGCAGGAAGGTCAGCGTCGCCACCATGGCGTTGGGCAACATGTGGCGAAACATGATGCGGCCATTGCCAAGGCCGAGCGCCCGGGCGGCGCGGACATATTCCAGATTGCGGGCGCGCAGGAATTCCGCCCGCACCACGCCCACCAGCGCCACCCAGGAAAACAGCAGCAATATGCCGAGCAGCACAAAGAAGCTGGGGGTAATGACCGCCGAGAGAATGATGAGCAGATACAGCGACGGGATCGCCGTCCAGATCTCGATGAAGCGCTGGAAAACCAGATCGGTCCAGCCGCCGAAGAAGCCCTGCACGGCGCCGGCGGCGACGCCAATGACCGACGACAGCGCCGCCAGCGACAGGCCAAACAGCACCGAAATGCGGAAGCCGTAGATCAGTCGCGCCAGCACGTCGCGGCCCTGGTCGTCCGTGCCCAGCCAGTTCCATTCAATGTCGCGGCAGGGATTGCCGCTCACCGTCCGCCCGGCCTTTTCCGCCGCCGCCTTGCACTGCGCCTCGCTGAGCAGCCAGGTGGGCGGCGACGGCGCCGGCGTCGGCAGATTGAGGTTCTGGGTATTGTAGGAAAAGCGGATCGGCGGCCAGATCATCCAGCCATGGGCCCTGATCTCATCGGCGATGACCGGGTCGCGATAGTCGGTGACCGCGAGGAAGCCGCCGAACTTCTCCTCCGGATAGTGCACCAGGGCGGGAAACAACAGCTCGCCCTTGTAGGAAGCGAGAATCGGCCGGTCGTTGGCGATCAGTTCGGCGCACAGGGCAAGGACGAACAGGACGAGGAAAATCCACAGCGACCACCAGCCGCGCCGGTGGGCGCGGAAGTTGCGCAGGCGCCGGCGGTTGAGCGGCGACAGGCTGACAAAGCGGCCGCGCGGCAGGGACGGCGCGACGATGGCGGGCGCTACGACCGGCGACGCGGCGACGGCGGAGAGGACGGGTTCGGCGCTGGCCATGGGTCAGGCCTCCCGCGCGGCGAAGTCGATGCGCGGATCGATCCAGGCATAGGTCAGGTCGGAAATCAGGTTCACCACCAGGCCGAGCAGGGAGAAGATGTAGAGCGAGGCGAACACCGTCGGGTAATCGCGGTTGATGATCGATTCGAAGGACAGCAGGCCAAGGCCATCCAGCGAGAAGATGGTTTCGATGAGCAGCGACCCGGCGAAGAAAGCGCCAATGAACGCTCCCGGCAGGCCGGCGATCACGATCAGCATGGCGTTGCGGAAGACATGGCCATACAGCACCCGGCGCTCGGTCAAACCCTTCATCCGCGCGGTGAGCACGTATTGCTTGCGGATTTCATCAAGGAAGGAGTTGCGGGTCAGCAGCGTCGAGGTGGCGAAAGCGCCGAGCGCCATGGAAGTGATCGGCAACACCAGGTGCCAGAAATAGTCGGCGACCTTGCCGCCCAGGCTGAGCTGCGCCCAGTTGTCGGACGTGAGGCCGCGCAACGGAAAAATCTGGAAGAACGAGCCGCCGGCGAACAGCACGATCAGCAGGATGGCGAACAGAAAGCCAGGGATGGCGTAGCCAACGATGACCACCACCGACGTCCAGGCGTCGAAGCGCGTGCCGTCGCGCACCGCCTTGGCGACGCCAAGCGGAATCGAGACGGCGTAGGACAGCAGCAACATCCACAGGCCGAGCGAGATCGACACCGGCAGCTTCTCGCGGATCAGATCAACCACCGGCGTGTCGCGAAAATAGCTCTTGCCGAAATCGAAGCGGGCGTAATCCCAGATCATCTTGAGAAAGCGCTCAGACGCGGGCCTGTCAAAGCCGAACTGCGCTTCCAACTGTTTGATAAATTCCGGATCGAGCCCCTGGGCGCCGCGATAGCTGCTGTCCGCCGACGCCGACGAGGCGAAATCGCCGCCGCCGCCCCCGGAGATACGCGAGGTGGCGCCCGCGTCGGCGCCCTGCAACTGGGCGATCACCCGCTCCACCGGGCCGCCCGGCGCGAACTGCACCAGCACGAACGAGATCAGCATGATGCCCAGAATCGTCGGGATCATCAGCAGCAGGCGACGCAGGATATATCCGATCATCGCCGCGCCCCCATGCCCCTGTCAGCCGCCGCAACGGTCATCAGCGCCGCCCGCCGGTCTTCGCCGCCAGCGCGGCGTCCCACCACCAGATGGTCGGGAACGCCGCCGCGCCATATTCAGGCATGGTCTGCGGACGGCCGAAACGGTTCCAGCGCGCCGTTCGCTGAAAATTGTAGGTCCACTGCGGCACGACGTAATTGTGGTGCAGCAACACCCGGTCCAACGCCCGCGTCGCGGCCACCAGCTCCTCGCGCGTCGTGGCGTAAACCACCTTGCCGATCAGCGCGTCGACGCCAGGGTCGCTGATGCCGGCGACGTTCATGGAGCCGGGGCGTTTCGCCGCTTCCGAGCCCCAGAAATTCCACTGCTCATTGCCCGGCGACAGGGATTCCGGCCACAGGAAGGTGACGGCGTCAAAGTCGAAGGCGCGCAGGCGGTTCTGGTATTGGGTGGCGTCGACGACACGAAGATTGACGTTCATGCCCAGCCGCTTCAGGGCGTTCTGGTAGGGCAGGACGTAACGCTCGAACGAGGGATCGAAGCTCAGGAATTCGATGACGAAGGGCGCGCCGGTTTTGCTGTTGACCAGATTGCGCCCCTTCAACACCCAGCCAGCCTCGCCGAGCAACCGGTGCGCCTCGCGCAGATTGGCGCGGAACGCCTCCTGCGAACCGGCCACGGGATTTTTGTAGACCTCGGTGAAGACGCTGGCTGGAACCTTGTCGCGCACGCTTTCCAGGATCTCCTTCTCCAGGCCGTGCGGCAGGCCGGAGGAAGCCAGTTCCGTGCCGGAGAAATAGGAATCGATGCGCTTGTACTGGCCAAAAAACAGCGTGCGGTTCACTTCCTCGAAGTCGAAGGCGTAGTTCAGGGCGCGGCGCACCCGCTCATCCTGGAACTGCGGCCGGCGCATATTGAAAACGAACGCCTGCATGACGCCGCTGCTGCGCTGGGGAAACTCCTCCAGTATCACCCTTTTCTCGCGCACCGCCGGGAAGTCGTAGCCCGTGGCCCAGTTCTTGGCGACATTCTCGGTGCGAAAATCGAACTGGTCGGCCTTGAACGCCTCGAACAGCACCGTGATGTCGCGGTAATAATCAACGCGCACCACATCGAAATTGTGCATGCCGACGCGGATGGGCAGCTTCTCGCCCCAATAGTCCTTCACCCGCTCGTATTCGCACCAGCGGCCGGCGTCGAAAGCCTTGATGCGATAGGGCCCCGAGCCCAGCGGCGGCTCCAGCGTCGTCGCGGCGATGTCGCGCTTGCGGCCGCTGGCGTCGGTCCCTTCCCACCAGTGTTTCGGCAGCACCGGCAGCTGGCCAACGATCTGCGGCAACTCCCGGTTGCCGGTCGTGGCGAAACGGAATGTCGCCTCACGCGGGCCCGTTTTTTCCACGGCGGTCACATCGCGCCAGTAGGCGGCGTATTGCGGGCTCAGCTTCTTGAGGCTTTCAAAGCTGAAAATCACATCCTCGACGGTGACTGGTCGCCCGTCATGCCAGCGCGCCTCCGGGCGCAGACGATAGCTTGCCCAGGAATAGTCCCCTGCATGGCGCGCCGCCTCCGCGATCAGGCCATACTCGGTGTTCACCTCATCAAGCGAAGGCTCCATCAGCTGGTCGTAGATCAGGGTGAGCCGGTCTTCCACCTCCCCCTTCACGCCCGCGACGGCGAGGTTGAAGCTGTCAAAGCCCCCCTGGGAGCCGAAACGAACGACGCCAGCTTTCGGCGCCGCCGGATTAACGTAGTCAAAATGCGTGAAATCCGCGCCATATTTCGGCTGCCCCATCAGGGAGAGCGCATGACGCCATTGCGGCCCGGCGCCGGCTGGCGGCGGCGCGCCTTCCTGCGCCGCGCCGGCCCGCCAGAAGCCGGCCAGCGCGGCTGAAACCGCCCCGAGCAGGGCGCCGCGCCGGGTCACCGGCCCCAGGGCCGGAGCGGACGGCGCGGACAATAGCGCTTCGGGCTTCCTGACGGGCTTGGCATCGGGCACGGGCTTCTCCGGCGTTGGCGGCGCATGCGGCGGCATGTCTGACGAAAGCTGGGCAGCGACGTTGAATGGCGACGCCGGACAACGTTTCGGGGCAACGGCGGCAGAATCGACGCAACTGCCCTGCATAATTCTAATATCCCAGCGGGCGATCTCACAAACAGACCCGCAAAAGTTGGCCGCAAGGCGGCCTGCGTCATGCGCACGTGAAAAAGCCGGGCAAAAGCCCGGCTCGATCATCTCCCCTGGCGGCGCATGAGCCGCAGGGACTGAAACTGCGCAAGCTCAGTGCTTCGCAGGTTCCTTGGCAGGCTCTTTGGCAGGTTCCTTGTCAGCCGCTGGCGCCGCGTCGCCAGCCGGAGCCGCTTCGACCTTTGGCGCCGGCAGCGGGCTGTCGGAAAGCGTATTCAGGTAAGCCAGAATGTCGGCGCGCTCTTCTTCCTTGGGAACGCCAGCGAAGTTCATCAGGGTGCCCGGCACGACCTTCTTCGGGTTGGTCAGGAACTCGTTGAGGTTCTCAAAGTTCCAGGAACCGCCATGCTCCTTCATGCCCTTGGAGTAGGCGAAGCCTTCATGATGGGCCACCTGGCGGCCAAGCACGCCATAAAGATCGGGGCCGATCTTGTTGGGGCCGCCCTTCTCGAAGCTGTGGCAGGTCTTGCACTTGGCGATGGCCTTTTCGCCCTTGGCGGCGTCAGCCTTGGCCAGCAGCACGGGAAGCGGCGTCGCCGCCCTGGCCGCTGGAGCCGCGCCGCCAGCCGACGCCTCGGCCGCCTGCGGCAGATCATACCCCGGAACCTTCGGCGCATGGTTCTCAAACAGTTTCTCAGTGACGATATTCAGCCCAAGCACGAACATGAGAGTGCCCAGAACCGCGCCGGCAATCTTGTTAAGCTCGAAGGAATCCATAAACGGCGACTCCGCAAGGCGTGATCTGGATAAGGACGGCGCCCCGCAGGCGGAGCTTTGGGGCGATGATTAACCGCTTTGACGCGGCGAACGCAACTCGTATAGGTGAAACGCTCTTTGCTACTTTTTGACGCCATTCCAAATCATGATCCAGCCCCTCGTTCTCATTCCCGCGCGGATGGCGTCCAGCCGCCTTCCGGGAAAGCCACTGGCCGACATTGCCGGCGCCCCCATGATCGTTCAGGTCATGCGCCGGGCGCAGGAGGCGGACGTGGGTCCCGTGGTGGTCGCCACCGATACGCCAGAGATCGCCGAAGCCGTTGCAAAGGCTGGCGGAACGGCGGTGATGACCCGGGCGGATCATCCCTCCGGCTCTGACCGGATTCATGAAGCGTTGCAGGCCATCGACCCGGATGCGCGCCACGATGTGATCGTGAACGTGCAGGGCGATCTGCCCACCATCAATCCGGCGATCATCGCCGCCGCGCTGACGCCGCTGGCTGATCAGGCTGTGGATATCGCCACCCTCGCCGCCGTCATCACCCGCGCGGAAGAGCGCGCCGAGCCGTCGGTGGTGAAGGCGGTGGGGACGGAGCTGACGCCGGGGCGGCTGCGGGCGCTTTATTTTACCCGGGCCACCGCCCCGTGGGGCGAGGGACCATTGCTGCACCACATCGGCCTCTACGCCTGGCGGCGCGACGCGTTGCGGCGCTTCATCGCCCTGCCGCCGTCGCCGCTGGAGCGGCGCGAGAACCTGGAGCAGTTGCGGGCGCTGGAGGCCGGCATGCGGATCGACATCGTCGTGGTCGACGATGTGCCCCTGGGGGTCGATACTCCCCACGATCTGGAGCGGGCGCGGGCCGTGCTGGCGGCCCGCCCGTAAGCCGGCGCAGCCCTGTTCCGCAGCCCTGCCCCACGGCCGCATCTTCAATTGGACATATTTTGCGCGGCTGTAACGCGGCGCCGACGCGACCCTGTTGACTGGAGAGATCATGACCGGCGCAACGCCCGGCGCGCACGACGCCCCGGCTTCCGAGACAGACACCGCCCGCGGCTCGCGGCTGATTTCCTTTCAGGGCGAGCACGGCGCCAATTCGCAGATCGCCAGCCGGGAAGTGTTTCCCGACCGCGACACCCTGCCCTGCCCGACCTTCGACGACGCCCTGAACGCGGTGAAGGACGGGGCGGCGGAGTTCGGCATGATCCCGATCGAGAATTCGATCGCCGGCCGCGTCGCCGACATTCACCATTTGCTGCCGCTCTCGGGCCTGCACATCATCGGCGAGCACTTCCTGCCAATCCGCTTCCAGCTGATGGGCTTGCCCGGCGCGAAGATCGAACAGCTCACCAGCGTCTACACCCACGTGCACGCCATCGGGCAGTGCCGCCGCATCATCCGTGAGCTTGGCCTGAAGGCGGTGATCACCGGCGACACCGCCGGCGCGGCGCGCGAGGTGGCGGAATGGAAGGATCCCACGCGCGGCGCCCTCGCCCCGCGGCTGGCCGCCGAGGTCTATGGCCTCAACATCCTCGCCGAGGACGTGGAGGACGAGGCGCACAACACCACGCGCTTCATTATCCTGTCGCGTGAGCCCAGGTGGCCGAAGGCCGGCGAAGGCCCAACCATCACCAGCTTCGTCTTCCGGGTGCGCAACCTGCCGGCGGCGCTCTACAAGGCGCTGGGCGGTTTCGCCACCAATGGCGTCAACATGACCAAGCTGGAGAGCTACCAGCTTGAGGGCCAGTTCGCCGCCACCCAGTTCTATGCGGAAGTGGAAGGACACCCGGACGACCGGGGATTGAAGAACGCCCTGGAGGAACTGGGCTTCTTCTCGCGCGAGCTGCGCATTCTCGGCGTTTATCCAGCCGCGCCCTACCGCGACGAACTGCGGGCGATCGCCGCCGAATGAATGGCCCGCCGGGACGGCCCCGGCGTCATACCCCTGACATGCAAATGGCGCAGACAGCCCGCGAGCCAGCCACGGTTCGCGGGTTTTTCATGTTTCACGCCAGCCGTGAAGCCCACGGGCTGGCGGCGGCCGTGAAAAACCCCGGACGGCGTGTGGTTCCGGCCGGAAACGGCCGACCCGGCGGATTAACGGATTGGGAGTGTGAAACACGCAATCGCCCCGTTTCCGCCCTGAACCGTCGTTTTGTCGCCGTTGTCGGCGGGCAGGTTGTCGCAACTGACGGGTGACCCGGCTGGCAAGTTGCCCGGCGGGAAAAGACGCCGCCTGACGTTGGTCCGGCGGGCGCTCCCTGACCCCATCGCCGACGTCGGCGCCCCGACGTCATTCCCGGCTGGAAGGCCGCCACGACAACAGATGCACCAGGAAAGGAGCACGCCATGCGCGTTCATTACCGGCCCGCCATAGCGACCGACACCGCCGGCATCGCGGCGGCGCACGCCGCCGCGCATCGTGAAACCTGGCGCGGCCTCGTCGAGGACCGCGACCTGCGCCCCGGGTCGTCCGGCGACTATCTGGCGCGCTGGACGCAGCGCCTTTCGGACGCGAGCGTCAGCGTGTTCGTGGCGGAAGCGGACGGCCAGATCATCGGGGCCGGCGCCTGCGGCGCGGTCGACGGCGAGGGCGTCATTCTCGACATCCTGGTGCTGAAGTCCATGCAGTGCCGGGGCGTTGGAACCCGGTTGATGGGTCTGATGGCCTGCGACCTGAAGGCCCGCGGCCACGGCAGCGTCAGCCTGTGGGCGCCGGAGCGCAATGTGGTCGCCATCGTCTTCTTCCGCGCCATCGGCGGCGACATTGTCGACGCCGCGCCAACCGGCGGCTGCAAGGGCCTCCCGGCGCTGCGCCTGCGCTGGGAAAGCCTGGACGACCTGGCGTTCTGGAACGGCAGCGTCAGCCCGTCTCACCGCGCGCAAACGCGGCGAGCACGTGGTGAGCAATCGCCATCGGCGGCGGAACGAACAGCCTGCCCGGATGCCTTCCCGCCAGCATCAGCCGCGCTTCGTCGCGACTGAACCAGCGGGCGTCGTCCAGCTCGGTCCTGTCGATGACGATGTCGGCCGACAGGGCCTCGCCGACGCAACCGATCATCAGCGAGCCGGGGAACGGCCAGGGCTGCGAGGCGAGATAACGCACCGCGCCCAGGGGCACCCCCGCCTCCTCCATGATCTCGCGGCGCACCGCGTCCTCGATGGTCTCGCCCGGCTCGACGAAGCCGGCGAGGCATGAATACATGCCGCGCGGAAATTGCGGCTGCCGGCCCATGAGGCATTCGTCGCCGCGCACGGCGAGCATGATCACCACCGGATCGGTGCGGGGGAAATGCTGGGCCTTGCAGGCGTCGCAATCGCGCCGCCAGCCGCTCGACACCATGCGGCTCGGCGCGCCGCAGTTGGAGCAGAAGCGGTGGCGCTGGTGCCAGTAGGCCAGACCCTTGGCCTCGCCCAGCACGCCCATCTCCTCCGGCGGCAGGGCGCCCTGCATGGCCATGGCGCGCAGATCCGCCACCACCAGATCGCTGTAGCCCTGGAGTTTCTCGCCGAACTCCTGGGGATGAATGGCCAGGAACACCGGCCGCTCGTTCAGCGTGCCGAGAAATGGCAGCTCGCGCGGCTCGCCGAGCCGGAACACCTCATCCAGCGAGAACCACGGATCAGGCCGACCGCCAGGGCCGCTTTTGATCACCGGCCGGTCGCCGACAATGATGCAGGCGATGGCGTCCTGGGAGGCGCGGAAGCTGGCCATGCGGGCGTCGTCGTCGCGCCGCTCGGAGTGGCGGACCAGCGGATTGGTGGCGTAGCCTACCCGGGCGGAGAGTTCTGGCCGCAACGCGCCGTCACGCCGGTTATCGATATCGGTGGCCATGGGGTCTCCCGGACTGTGTCATTCAGTTTTTGTCGGCTTAAAAGAAAAACCTGCCCGGCCCGCCTGGCGTTTTTCCCCGCACGCGAGCGGTAGCCTACGGCGCCCGCGTCACGCAGCAAGAGGCTGGCGCGCGGACCGCGGATGAGGAAAACGCATCAGCCTGGCAGGCCGAGCGCCAGGCGCCAGCGGGCGCAGACCTGCGCCAAAGCGTCCTTGTCATGGGGTTCGATCAGGCCGGCGCCCCAGACCGGACCAGGCCAGGCGGCGTCGCCTTCCCGCCGGGCGATGATGTGGACATGCAGTTGCCGGACCATGTTGCCCAGCGCCGCCACGTTGAGCTTCAGCGGCGCGGCGTGACGGCGAACCGCCTCGCTGACCAAGCGTATTTCACCGGACAGCGCGGCGTAGGCGTCGGCGTCGAGGTCGATCAGTTCGACGACGCCGGCGCGACGGGGAACCAGGATCAGCCAGTCATAACGGCTGTCGTTCATCAGCAGCACGCGCGACAGGGGCAGATCGCCGATGACGCCGCAATCGCCGGCAAGACGGGAATCGAGCTGGAAACCGGCTTCACTCACGGTCGCCGACGATCCGGCGCCGGCGGAGCCTGTCGCGTTGTCATGCATGGGGGCCTCCCTGGCGGCTCACGTTGAACACAAGGCGGTTATCCCGCGCCTGCCGCGCCGATGCAAACCCTGTTGACGTCGGCGGGCGGGGCCGGCCGGATTGAGCCGGGGATGATCGTCGCATCCCGCGCCGGCGCCCTTGCATGTGGCGTCGCTTTGCCCGATATACGCCGTGGGAGGTTGGCGTTGGACGTTCCACTCGCCAACCGGGTCAGGTCCGGAAGGAAGCAGCCCTAACGAGCATCGGGCGGGTCTCCGTTCAGCCTCCCACCCTGGGCTTCGCCGCCCTATTGCCGCGCCGCCCCCTGGCGGCGCAGGCCATATGCAGGCGACGCTGGCGCATGCGCAAGGCTCGCCCGCGTCCCCGGCGAAAGCGCAGGCGAAGATGTTCGCCCATGGGGCGGCCTTGCAATTCCGCCATTCCACCCAATCTGCATCCCACACTTGATAGCCCTCCGGCCTGACGCAGCGCGGCCATGGCGTCGTCGCGCCGCCAAAGCCGCGCGGCGCGGACGGCCGGACCCGCCGGCGCCAATGGTTCGCATCGGACAGGGCTTTCGTGATAGCAAGGACCGGCGCGGCGACGCCCGCCTTGCCCCTGGCCGCCCCCGCCGCAATGGCCACGGATAACGGGCGGCCGCGCAGCCGAGGAGAACCACAGGCGCCCATGACCGATTCGCCGACCGATTCGCCAGACACCGCGCCCCAGGGCCAGGCGGGCGACGCAGCCCATATCGCAGCCAGTTCCCCTGGCCTGCCGGGTTTCGCCGCCCCGCCCGCCGCCAGCCAGCCCGCCGCCAACGCGACCGGATACCGGGTGCTGGCGCGGAAATACCGGCCGCGCAGTTTCGACGACCTGATCGGCCAGGAAGCCATGGTGCGCACCCTGTCCAACGCCTTCGAGACCGGGCGCATCCCCCAGGCGTGGATGCTGACCGGCGTGCGCGGCGTCGGCAAGACCACCACGGCGCGCATCCTGGCGCGCGGGCTCAACTATGAAACGCCAGACGGCTCCGGCGGGCCGACCATCCATCTGACCCAGCCCGGCGTGCACTGCCAGCAGATCATCGATGGCGCGCACATCGACGTCATGGAGATCGACGCCGCCTCCAACAATGGCGTCGACAATATCCGCCAGCTCAACGATTCGGTGCGCTACGCCCCGGTGTCGGCCCGCTACAAGGTCTACATCGTCGACGAGGTGCACATGCTGTCGACGGGGGCGTTCAACGCCTTCCTGAAGACGCTGGAAGAGCCGCCGCCGCACGCCAAGTTCATCTTCGCCACCACCGAAATCCGCAAGGTGCCGGTGACGATCCTCTCCCGCTGCCAGCGCTTCGACCTCAGGCGGGTGCAGGCGCCGGTGCTGGCGGCGCATCTCGCCCGCATCTGCGACGCGGAACAGGTAACGGCGGAAGACGAGGCGCTGGCGCAGATCGCCCGGGCGGCGGAAGGTTCGGTGCGCGATTCCCTGTCGCTGCTCGACCAGGCCATCGCCCACGGCGCCGGCCACGTGAGCGCCGAAACCGTGCGCGCCATGCTGGGCCTGGCCGATCGCGGCCGCATCATCGACCTGTTCGGGGCGGTGATGCGCGGCGATCTGCCGGCCAGCCTTGGCCAGTTGCAGGAGCAGTATGACGCCGGCGCCGACCCCGCGGTGGTGATGTCGGAGCTGGCCAGCTTCACCCATCTGGTCACGCGGCTGAAACTGGTTCCCGACGCCGCGAAGGACCCGTCGCTGACCGAGGCCGAGCGCATTCGCGGCGCTGATCTGGCCGGAAAACTCTCCCTGCGCGCCCTGTCGCGGGCCTGGCAGATGCTGCTGAAGGCCATGCCGGAGGTGCAGGACAGTTTCCGCCCGCTCGCCGCCGCCGAAATGGCTCTGGTGCGGCTCGCCTACGCCTCCGACCTGCCAACGCCGGACGAGGCCCTGCGCATGTTGCGGGACAGCGCGCCGCCAGCCGGCCGGTCCGGCGCCGGCCCCATGGGAGGCGGCGCTGGCGGCGGTGGAACCGGCGATGGCGGGGCGGGCGGCGGCGCGCCGGCGATGGCCCGGGCGGTTGGCCAGAACGACTATCGCGATGGCGGCGGGATGGGGCCTGACGACGGCGCGCGCGGACGCGCCAGCGCCCTTTCCCCCGGCGCCAGCATGCAGCTGGTTTCCAGCCAGCCTGCCCCGGCCATGGCGACGCCGGCCGAAGCCACGCCCAAAGCCGCCCCGCAGGTGCGCATCGCCCGGTTCGAGGACCTGGTGGCGCTGGCGGGCGACAAGCGCGACATTGGCCTGAAAGTGGCGCTGGAGCGCGACGTGCGCCTGGTGCGGTTCGAGGACGGGGTCATCGAGTTCGCCCTGGCGGAGAACGGCAGTCGCAGTCTCGCCTCCGAACTGTCCGGGCGCTTGCAGGAATGGACCGGGCGCCGCTGGGTCGTCGCCATCTCCTCGAAGCCGGGCGAGGACACCATCCAGCAGCGACGCGCCGCCGCGAAAGCCGAGCGCCATTCCGACGCCGCCGCCCACCCTCTGGTGCGCGCCGTGCTCGACCGGTTTCCGGGGGCGCAGATCGTCGATGTGATTGACGTGCGCGCCACGGCCGGGGAAGAGGACGCAGCAGACGCCGATGCGCCTTTCGCCGATGACAGCGACGGCGCAGGCGAATTCGACGATTGAAGCCAGCGCGCCTGACCGCGGGCGGCGTCAGGCGCGACCAGGCGTCCGGATTTGACAAGGACCCGCCGACCGGTTCCGCCGGCTGGTTCGCGCCGCTTTCAGGAGGGAATGACATGCGTGATCTGATGGGGCTGATGAAGCAGGCCCAGGCGATGCAGCAGAAGCTGGCGGACGCCCAGTCCGAGATGGAGAACCTGGAGGTTGACGGCGCGGCTGGCGGCGGCGCCGTCACTGTGCGCATGACGGCGAAGGGCGTCATGCGCGCCGTCCACATCGACGCCGCGCTGCTCAACCCGGACGAGAAGGAAATCATCGAGGATCTGGTGGTGGCCGCCGTCAACGACGCGCGGGCCAAGGGCGAGAAGCTGGTGCAGGACCGCATGCAGGACCTGACCAAAGGACTGCCGCTGCCCCCAGGCATGAAGCTGTTCTGAGCAGGACTGCCGTGGCGCGGCGTGACCCGGCCCCCCGACGCGCATTGCGCCGCCAGCCGGCGCCCGCGCGGCCAGGTTTGGGGGCCGCGCAACGCACGACCGGGACAGGGCGCGTCCG
This sequence comes from Camelimonas lactis, assembly GCF_004342915.1. Classification (GTDB taxonomy): domain Bacteria; phylum Pseudomonadota; class Alphaproteobacteria; order Rhizobiales; family Beijerinckiaceae; genus Camelimonas; species Camelimonas lactis. Next base: position 33,234 of record NZ_SLWL01000012.1, on the reverse strand, counting down.
GGCCTTCGCACGGCGCATGCTGGCCCGCCCCACGCGGTGGTTCAAGGCCGCGACCGCGTGGCTGGCGCCGCTCCATCCCCGCGCCCGCCGGCGGTTGCGCGCGGCCACGGCCGACATGCTGGCGATCGCGCGCGAACTGCACGAAACCTACGCCGCCAGCGCGGTGCTGGACGTGGCGCTGGTCTACCGGCTGGAAGCAGCCCATAGGGCGCTGAACCACGCCCTCGCGGCCGTCACCCGGCCCGGCCCGCCGCCGGACACCGACCGGACGCGGATGGCGACAGCCCTGACCCAGGCGGTCTGGCTGGCCCAGGCGGCGCGGGAATGGCGGCAGGACATCGTGAACCTGCGCCATGCGCTGGCCGGGGAGGACCTGACCGACGCCCAGCGGGAGGCCGTGGAAAGCGGCGTGCGGCATTTGCAGGGTTATGTGCAGCAGAACATGCACGATTTCAGCCGCTGGCTGGAGGCCGCCAGCCGGCTCGGCGGCGGACGCCAGAAAGCAGCCAAGGGGCGGGGCCAAGCCGGAGACTTATAACCAGCATGGCCACGCGCCGGCGCAGCGGCAACCTTCGCCCGCCGCTCCAGCCCAGAGCTGCGCTGGCGCGGCGTCGTGCGTCAGCGGCCCGCTTTTCGTGGATGGCCGGAACAGGGCCGGTCATGATCGGACGGTTCGGGCAGGAAGCGGCGCGGCGGACGTTAAGGCCGCAGGGCCGATGGCGACAATCAATCCGGCTGGATGGCGATCCGGCCATTTGCAGAGCGCTCCGGCGCCATTTTCCAGGGCATCATGGCTTCGTCAACCGGTCCCGAACTTGAACGTCTCATCCAGCTGCTGGCGCGTCTGCCGGGGCTGGGGCCGCGCTCGGCGCGGCGGGCGGCGCTGCATCTGATTCGCAAGCGCGAGGCGCTGCTGGCGCCGCTGGCCGACGCGGTGCGCGTGGTCGCCGACCGGGTGGTGACCTGCACCGCCTGCGGCAATGTCGACACCAGCATTCCCTGCGCCATCTGCCAGGATCCGCGCCGCGATCCGGCCGTGCTGATCGTGGTGGAGAGCGTCTCCGACCTGTGGGCGCTGGAGCGGGCGGCGGCGCTGAACGCCCGTTACCACGTGCTGGGCGGGGTGCTGTCGCCGCTGGACGGCGTGGGGCCGGATGACCTCAATCTGGCGTCGCTGGCGGAACGGGCGGCGGACCCGGCGGTCGCGGAAGTCATCATCGCGCTCAACGCCACCGTCGACGGCCAGACCACGGCGCATTTCATCACCGACATGTTGCAGCATCTGCCGGTTAAAGTGACGCGCCTCGCCCACGGCGTGCCGGTGGGCGGCGAGCTTGACTACCTGGACGAAGGCACGCTGGTCGCCGCCATCCGCCAGCGCACCACATTGTAGCAGATGTTCGCGATGCGCCAGCGTCTTTTCCGATCAACCTGACGCTGCTTTTCATCGTCATGGCGCGTAACAGCGCATGACATTCGTCAATCAGAGCTACAGGACGCCGCCGCGCTCCTTCATCCGGCTCCGCCATTCACTTGCAATACCCGACATAGATCAGTCAGCCTCTGTCTTTGTCTGACGTTCCTCCTGATGCGTCATAGAGTTTTAACTCCATAACGCGCATCACCCGAGGATATCATGACATCGATCAAGGCAAATTTCGTCATGGCGGCGGCTGGCCTGGCCCTCGCAACCCTGGCGTCCACCGTCGGCCTGGCCCGCAGCGCCGATAGCGGCGCAGGCCAACGGCCGCCAAATGTTCCAGCCAATTACGTGCTGACGCCCTACGGCTATGTAGCCCCACAAGACATCGTGCAGCTGCGGAAAGGCGAAACCGTCGCCATGCGGCAGGCCCGGCGTCGCGCCTCGGGGGATGTAGTTCCCGGCGAGTGCAGCAGCCCGCGTTTCAGCACCACCGGGGTGAAGTTTGAAGCTCGCGGCAGCCGTCGCAGCGTGCGAGCCTACACAATGCACTACCTCGCCAACGCCGCTGTCAATTTCCCCAGGGATTATCAGACGATTCAGGTAACAACCGATGTTGTCGTGCCCCCCCCACCAACAAGCGAGCTTGAATCAATTCTGTATCTGGTCACCGGGCTGCATGACACCAAAGACCTTTCCGGACCCATGGTGCAATCCGTGGTGTCCTGGAAGATGATGGGCTTCTTTCCGGGCTGGACGGCCTCCAACTGGTTCGATTCGGAGGATGACGATTGCTTCTATTATTCGCGCCCGGTCAGCGTAACGCCTGGCCAAACGTTGAGGCAGACCATAGAGGCCCGGCAAAACAACGGGAAGCATGAAATCCAGGCATCGGTCATCGACCTGGAATCAAACACACCGGTGGCGCAGACAACCTTCATGCCGCCCTCGTTCAACCCAGATGAGATCGTCAACATCGGTATGTGGGGAATCGTCAGTGACTGTGACCGGATGCCCGCTGGAGGTGAAATCCGCTACCCCAACATTTCCGCCAATCTGACCATATCGGGTGAAAAAGAAAATATCACCGACAAGATTACCGTGCGCCCCGCGACGAAGCACATTTGCGACATTGCGCTAACCCTCGACGAATAATTGGGAACATATAAGAAATTGAAAATATATAATTTATTATTGACATCTGGTCGCGGAAATACTGTCAAACCCGCGACCTGCGAGGTCCCGTGCGCCCCTGCGGCGCACGCCGGACGGCATCGACGGCGCCCCGGTCCCGTTGCGTAAATCACCCGCCGGCGCCGCCAGCGCAGAGAAGCGACCAGGGCATCTACCTGTTCTCCACGCTGCATAACAGCGCGCACAAGGACGCGAACGCCCTCCTGTCCATGCTGGGCTGGAATATATTCGGCCTCGGCGCGGAATGGGGACTCGCCGCCATGAAACTGGACGACGGCGGCCAGCTGCCAATGCGCCCGGCATTGGCGGTCAATCCAGGGAAATCGTCAAGCTGGCGTTCACGTTTTTGGGCGGCGGCGCCTTCACCCCAACCGGCCCGTTCGAGGTCGACGCGGCCACGGCGAACTTCAACAAGAACTCCAGCTTTGACAGCATCACCGCCGACAGGCCAATCGACTCAGCCGCCGCGATGGTCATGATGTCCTATGGGGTGGACACATGCGAGAAACTGCCTGCCGGAAACAGCATTGGCGGGATTTATGCAGCGACCAGCAACGACTGGAATGCCCCCGACAATGACATCGCCTACCTCGTCAAGCCAATGGTGGCGCAACAAACCACGTGCAACATGAAGCTGACGCTCAGCGGCAACAAGACCTCCAAAAACATCAGTTCAACATCAGCTACGCGCCAGGCGCTCCGGAACAGCAGGCCCGGACACCCAGGATCACCTTCACGGCGCAGTGAGGCTGGCGCGCCAGGGCGACGCTACTGCTCCGCCCCCTCGAACTCCAGCGCCTCGATGCGGCCGCCGCGGCGGGCGATCTTTTCCACCGACACGTTCAACGCCGCCAGGTCCTCCCGGGCCTGGCGGAAATGCGCGTCCAGCTTGCCGGCGCGGTCCTGCAGACGGCCGAGGTCGTCGAGCAGGCGGCCGACCTCGGTCTGGATGGCCTGCGCCTCGTCGCGGATACGGGCGTCGCGGGCCAGCGCCCGCACCAGCTGGATGGCCAGGGCCAGCAGAGACGGCGACACAATGATGACCCGCGCCCGCGTCGCCAGCTGCGCCACATCCTCAAAATGCTCGAGCAGGTCGGCGTAAAGCGATTCCGACGGCACGAACATCAGCGCCATGTCCTGGGTTTCGCCCGGCAGCAGATACTTGCCGGCGATATCGCGGATGTGGGTGGCCACATCCTGGCGCAGGCGGGCGGCGGCGGCGCGACGGGCCTCCTCGCCCGGCGCGGCGCGAAACGCCTGAAACCCCTCCAGCGGGAATTTGGCGTCGATGGCCAGCGGCCGGTCGCCGGGCAGTTGCACCAGGCAATCGGGCCGGCGGCCATTGGACAGGGTGGCCTGAAAGCTGAAAGCGCCCGGCGGCAGGCCGTCGCGGACAATCGCCTCCATGCGTCCCTGCCCCCAGGCGCCGCGCGTCTGCTTGTTGGCGAGAATATCCCGCAACCCCACCACCTGGCCGGTGAGCGCGTTGAGGTTCTGCTGGGCCGCATCGATCAGCGCCAGGCGCTCGGAGAGATGGGCAAGACCGCCGCCGGTGCGCTCCATCATGTCGGCGAGCCCGCGCCCAACCCGGTGCTGCAGCACGTCCATCTGGCTGGCGACGGCCCGCTGGATCTCCGCCTGGTGCGCGCCCAGCCCCTGCACGCCGGCGTGCAGGCCGCCGTGCATTTCCGCCTGGGCGCGGGCCAGATGCTCCAGCCGTGCGTCCATATCGCGGGCATGGGCGTCGAGGGCGGCCAGCAGCTCCTCCGCCTCCCAACCAGGCGCGATCCGCCGCCGGCCGCTGGCGCGCCACAGCAACGCCAACAGCGCCAGGACGCCGCCGGCGACCGCCAGCGCCAGCCATGTTTCATTCTGGCTGAAACCGTATCCGGCGACTGTCACCCACGCGTCCCTCATGCGTCCGCCATTGTCTGAAGTCATCCGCCGGAAGCCGCATGCGCCCCGCGCGGCATGAACCCCGGCATGTCGCCGCCGCGCCGGGCGGTCGCCACTTTCATTTCAGGAACAAAACAGGTACAACATTGACCGGGCGCCTGGAAAGCCCTATCTGGCGGAGATCATGACAATTCGCCCTCTTGTAATCCTTCCCGACGCCATGCTGCGTCAGGCCTCGGCCCCGGTCGGCGCGGTCACGCCGGAGATCCGGCGGCTGGCCGACGACATGCTGGAAACCATGTATGACGCGCCGGGAATCGGCCTCGCCGCCGTGCAGGTGGGCGAGCTGAAACGCCTGCTGGTGCTCGATGTGGTGCGCGACGAGGGCGTCGACGGCAATCCCATGATCTTCATCGATCCGGAAATCACCTGGAAGTCGGAAGAGGCCAACATTTACCGCGAGGGTTGCCTGTCGATCCCGGAGTATTACGAAGAGGTCGAACGGCCGGCGCAGGTGCGGGTGCGCTATCGCGACATCCACGACAAAATGCAGGAGATCGAGGCGGACGGCCTGCTCGCCACCTGCCTGCAGCACGAGATCGACCACCTGAACGGCGTGCTGTTCATCGACTACCTGTCAAAACTGAAGCGCGACCGGGTGAACACGAAGTTCGCCAAGCTGGCGCGGCAGATGGCGCGGGGTTAACGGCGTGCGCGTCATTTTCATGGGAACGCCGGATTTCTCCGCCCCCACCCTGGCGGAGCTGGTCGGCCACGGCCATGAGATCGTCGCCGTTTATACGCGCGCGCCGCGGCCGGCCGGGCGCGGCATGAAGGAACGCAGGAGCCCGGTGCACGAGATGGCCGACAGGTTCGGCATTCCGGTGCTGACGCCATCGACGTTGCGCACGGCTGAGGCGGCGGACGCCTTCCGCGCCTTTGACGCCGACGTCGCCGTGGTGGTGGCCTACGGCATGATCCTGCCGCCGGAGATTCTGGCGGCGCCGCGGTTTGGCTGCATCAATCTGCACGCCTCGCTGCTGCCGCGCTGGCGCGGGGCGGCGCCGATCCAGCGGGCGATCATGGCCGGCGACGCGGAGAGCGGCGTCTGCGTCATGCAGATGGAGGAAGGGCTCGACACCGGACCCGTGGCCATGTGCGAGCGGCTGGCGATCGGCCCGGAGATGACGGCGGGCGAACTGCACGACGCCCTGTCCGCCCTCGGCGCCGATCTGGCCGCCCGCGCCCTGGCGGCGCTGGAGCGCGGCTCCCTCGGTTTCACGCCGCAGCCGGAAGCCGGCGTCACCTACGCCCACAAGATCAGCAACGCCGATGGCCGCATCGACTGGTCGCAGGACGCACGGACGGTGCATGACCAGATCCGGGGCCTGTCGCCGTTCCCGGGCGCGTTTTTCGAAGCGGACCTTGGCAAAGGCAAGCCTGAGCGGGTCAAGGTGCTGCACGCCACCGTCGCCCATGAGTTTCCGGACGCGACCTCGCAGGGCGCGCCCGACAACCCGGCGGGGCCTTATAACCTGGCGGGGCTTTATAACCCGGCGGGGCTTTATAACCTGGCGGGGCCTGGAACGCTGATCGCTCCCGACATGACCATCGCCTGCGGCAAGGGCGCCATCCGCGTGTTGCGGGCGCAGCGGGCTGGCAAAAGCGCGGTGACGGCGGAAGAGTTCATGCGTGGGGCGCGGCTGGCGCCCGGGGCGCAGCTCTGACTTTCGCGACCGTTTTCCCCGCCGCCCAACCAGACGGAGTTCCAACGTGCCGCGCTACCGGCTGGTGATCGAATATGACGGCGGCGCCTATGTGGGCTGGCAATGGCAGGACAATGGCCGCTCGGTGCAGCAGGCCATTGAGGAAGCCATTGTCAAATTCGCCGGCGAGCATCCGCGCGTGCAATGCTCCGGCCGCACCGACGCGGGCGTGCACGCCGTTGGCCAGGTCGCTCATGTGGACCTGACGCGCGACTGGCGCACGGATACGGTGCGCGACGCCATCAACGCCCATCTCAAGCTCGGCGGCGACCGGATCGCCGTGGTTTCGGCCCACCTGGCCCCACCAGCGTTCGACGCCCGGCACAGCGCCCTGAAGCGCCATTACATCTACCGCATTCTCAACCGCCGCTCGCCGGCGGCGCTGGATTTTGGCCGGGCCTGGCACGTGCCGCGGCCGCTCGACGCCGCCGCCATGCACGCGGCGGCGCAGACGCTGCTGGGCAACCACGATTTCAGCACGTTTCGCGCCTCCGAATGTCAGGCGGCGAGCCCGATCCGCACGCTCGACCGGCTCGATGTGGAGCGCATTGGCGACGAAATCCGCATCCACGCGGCGGCCCGTTCGTTCCTGCACCATCAGGTGCGCTCCATGGCCGGCTCGCTGGAGCAGGTGGGATGCGGGCGCTGGCAAACCAGCGACCTGCGCGCGGCGCTGGAGGCGCGCGACCGCCGCCGCTGCGGCCCCATGGCGCCGGCGCAGGGGCTGTATTTCGTCAGCGTGGATTATCCGGCCGAACTCATGCTGGAAAAATAGGCTTCGATCATCCGCCGGTAGATGCGGGCCAGCGCCTCCAGGTCGGCAACCGGCGTGCGTTCGTCCACCTGGTGCATGGTGTCGCCCACCAGGCCGAATTCAATGACCGGGCAATAGTCCTTGATGAAGCGCGCGTCCGAGGTGCCGCCGCTGGTCGACAGTTCCGGGCGGCGACCGGTTTCGGCCTGGATGGCGTCGCACATCAGGTCGACGAACGGGCCGGGCCCGGTCAGGAACGACACGGAGTTGCTCGGGTCGAAGCGAACGGTTGCTTCAGGAAGCCCTTCCTGCGCGGAAGCCAGGCGACGGCGCACCTCGGCCTGCAACGTCTCCAGCGTCCAGATGTCGTTGAAGCGGATATTGAACACCGCGTGGGCCTCCGCCGGAATGACGTTGGTCGTCCGGTTGCCCACATCGACGCTGATGACTTCCAGATTGGAGGCGTCGAAGCGTTCGTTGCCGGCGTCGAGCGGCGTCGCCAGCAGCGCGTCGAGATAGCGCATCAGCGCCGGGATCGGGTTGCGCGCCCGGTGCGGGTAAGCCACGTGGCCCTGGACGCCATGCACGGTGAGCCGGCCGGTGAGCGAGCCGCGCCGCCCCACCTTGATCATGTCGCCCAGCGCCCGCGGATTGGTGGGCTCGCCAAGAATGCAGTGATCGAATTCCTCGCCCTGCTCCTTCGCCCATTGCAGCAGTTTCACCGAGCCGTTGACCGCCGGGCCCTCCTCGTCGCCGGTAATCAGGAAGGCGATGGAGCCGGGGAAATCCGGATTGGCGCGGATGTAATCGAGGACCGCCGCGGCGAAGGCGCCGACGCCGCCTTTCATGTCCACGGCGCCGCGCCCGTAGAGCAGGCCGTTGTCGGTGACCGCGCCGAACGGATCATGGGTCCAGGCGGCTTCGTCGCCCACCGGCACCACATCGGTGTGGCCGGCGAACACCAGGCAGGGGCGCGCGCTGCCGTAACGGGCGTAGAGGTTCTCCACGTCGGGGGTGTCCGGGGCGCTGAAGGTCAGGCGCTCGACGTCGAAACCATCGGCGCCCAGCACGCCCTCCAGCAGGGACAGGGCGCCGCCCTCCTCGGGCGTCACCGAGGCGCAGCGGATCAGGGCGCGGGTCAGCTCCACGGCGTTTTCCGCCAGAGGGGAACGGGACTCGGACATGGCTCTCTCACCTGCTGGCTGGGGCGGAAGGTTTGGGTGATGGAGGGTGAAGTATAACGTCAAAATGCCCGCGCGGCGCGGGCAGCGGTGGCCATGGCGGCTGCGCGTGCGGCCAGGGGAGCCAGCCGGAAGCGCCGGACAAGAGCGCCGATGGGCAGCCACCGTGGATGGCCGGGACAAGCCCGGCCATGACGCGATTGGGAAGGACGCGGCGCTCGTGGCTGTTGGCTGACGCCGTCCGCTCCCGGCGACGTCAGTCGCGCAGCAGATCGTTGATCGAGGTCTTGGAGCGGGTCTGGGCGTCGACCTTCTTGACGATCACGGCGCAATACAGCGACGGCCCCGGCGTTCCGTCCGGCAGGGGCTTGCCCGGCAGGCTGCCGGCCACCACCACCGAATAGGGCGGCACGCGGCCCACATGCACCTCGCCGGTGGCGCGGTCGATGATCCTGGTCGAGGCGCCGAGATACACGCCCATGGAGAGCACGGCGCCCTCGCCGACGATGACGCCTTCCGCCACTTCAGAACGGGCGCCGATGAAGCAATTGTCCTCAATGATCACCGGACCGGCCTGGAGCGGCTCCAGCACGCCGCCGATGCCGACGCCGCCGGAAAGGTGCACGTTCTTGCCGATCTGGGCGCAGGAACCGACCGTGGTCCAGGTGTCGACCATCGTGCCCTCGTCCACATAGGCGCCGAGGTTGACGAACGACGGCATCAGCACCACGCCAGGCGCGATGAAGGCGCTGCGGCGGGCGATGGCGCCTGGCACGGCGCGGAAGCCGGCGGCGCGGAACTGGGTGTCGCCCCAGCCGTCGAACTTGGACGGCACCTTGTCCCACCACGTCGCGCCGCCAGGGGCGCCGGAGATCGGGGCCATATCGTTGAGGCGGAACGACAGCAGCACCGCCTTCTTCAGCCACTGGTTGACCGTCCATTCGCCGTCAGCGCCCTTTTGGGCGACGCGGACCTTGCCGCTGTCGAGCAGGTTCAGCGCCGTGTCGACGGCGTCGCGAATCTCGCCCTTCGTCGCGAATCCCACTTCGGCGCGCTGTTCAAACGCGTTTTCGATGATGGTTTCGAGTTGCGCGTAATCGCCCGTTTGCGTGGCCATGATCATCCCAATGCTGGCTGCCAGTCCCGCGCCCGGTCGCGCGCTGGCGGGAAAGCCCGGTTGTCCCCGCAACCGGCGCGTGGAGTCAAGCGCCTGACGGGTTACCGCGCGGGACTGACGGGACCACTGGCGGCGGAGCCGGGCAGTCCCCGTTTGCTTCGCGCGCCATTTGCGGCGAGGCTGCGCAGCGAGGCCAGCGACACGCCAGCCGGGCGGCCCCAGTCTCGCCGTTCGACAGGCCCGGAAAGGAACAGGATGCCAGACGACAGATTCGCCGCCGCGTTTTACCGGGGCGTGGGCCGGGTCATGCGCCGCCAGGCTGCGCCCCTCCTCGCGGCCGCGCTGGCCTGCTGCGGCGCGGCGGCGCACGCGACGGCGCCCGACAGCGCGACAGCCACCGGCGGACAGGTCGCGCCACATCAGCAGGCCCCCATCAGTCGCCAGCCGGAGCGACCGCCGCCGCCGCCAGCGCCGGTCACCTACAGCTGCGATGACGGAACGAAAATTGTCGCCCGCTTCCCCGATTCCGTGCTGGCCATGCTGACCATCGGCGAGGACCGCTATGAACTGCGCGCCGCCATCGCGGCTTCCGGCGTGCGCTACGTGGGCGGCGACGTCGAATTCTGGACGCATCAGGGGACAGCGCGCTTCACGCGCGGCGGCAATGCCACGGAATGTCGCGCGGCGGAGCCGGCAAAGCCCGACCGGTAACGCCGCCAACGCCCAGGAAGCAGGCCGTCGCAAGCCAGACAGGCGCGCCAGGGCGGCGCAAGTCACGCACGGCGCAAATCAGGCGCGGCGCACAAGCCATGCACTGCACAATTGTCGCGTCTGTTACCGGTTGGTGATGACATGAAGGCCGCCAGGCGGGATAGTACGGAAGGCCTCCGCCGGGGGTCGATCCGGTTCAGCCCAGACCAGATCCGGCCCCGTTCGTGTCCTTGCATTCCCCAGCGCCGGGCGGGTCCGCCCATTCTGGACGAGTGCGCCATGCGCCAGCCCGCCGTCAGCTCCCCGAACCGGCGGCTGCTACAGGTTACCGATGAAACGAGAAACCATCCGCCTCGCCGATGGCGACATGTCCGTGCTTCGCTGGGATGAAGCCGGCCAGGGCGCGCCGCTGATGCATCTGGCGCACGCCACCGGCATGAACGCCCAGAGCTACCGCCGCATTGGCGAATTGCTCAAGCACCGTTTCCGCATCGTCATGAGCGATGCGCGCGGCCACGGCTTCAGCACCCTGCCGGCGGACCCGGCGACGGTGCATGACTGGTCCGGCTTTGAGAACGATCTGCACGGGCTGCTGCAGCACCTGGGCGAGCCCGCCCTGCTGGTTGGCCACTCCATGGGCGCGGCCGTCACGTTGATGTATGCGGCGGCGCGGCCGCAGCTGGCGCGCGGCCTGGTGCTGATCGACCCCGCCGTCATCGGCCCGGACGCCGCCCCCGCCCTGCTGGAAGCGCGCCGCAACGGAACCATCACCGACAACGAACTGGCGGCTGGCGCACGCAAACGCCGGCGCGACTGGTCTTCGCGCGCCGAGATTCGCGCGAAGTACGACGGGCGCGGCATGTTCGCCTACTGGGCCGACGGCATCCTCGACGATTATCTGGACGGCGGCCTGATCACCCACGCCGACGGCAGCGTCTCGCTGGCCTGCGCGCCGGAGTGGGAGGCCAATATCTTCAACTCCATCGACATCCTGCGCGTCTGGGAGCGGGCCGCCCAGGTCAAGCTGCCGGCCGCGCTGATGCGCGCCGACGCCCGCAGCACGGTTTCCGACATCTCGGCGGCGGAGTTCCAGAAGCTGATTCCCCAGCTCCACGTCCACCACGCGAAGGGCCTCAGCCATTTCGCGCCCATGGAAGACCCGGAGCTGACGGCGAATTTCATTCTCGCCCAGGCGGAGCGGATGCTGACGCGGGAAGCGGCGTGAACCGCCAGAGCATTTCCGGTCAATCTGGACCGGAAATGCTCCAGCTTCCGTTATTTTTGGCGAATTCTGGTCGATCGATTCTGGCTGATCGGAAAGCGCTCTGACGGCGCCGTCCGTGAACCAGCGGGCGGCGAACGAACAGGGAGACTGGCGACATGTTTTCGAGACGTTCCTTCCTTGTCGCGCTCGTCGCGGCCGCGGCGACGCCCCTGGTCGCCCTGACGCCAGACGAGGCCGAGGCCAGGTCCTGGCCGCCAGCCAACCGGCCGCCGCCGCCGCCACGTCGTGAGCGGCGGCCGCCTGGACGGCCCGGGCATGTCTGGGCCGCCGGCCACTGGGCGTGGGATTCGCGCCGGCGCACCTATGTCTGGATTCCCGGTCGCTGGATTCCGCACCGTCGCGGCCACCGCTGGCGGCAGCCGCGCTGGGTCCGTCGCCACGGACAGTGGGTGTTCATTCCCGGCGCCTGGGTGCGATAGGACGGTTCAGGCCAAGCGGGCGCGCGTCGCCCAGCCCGTCTGGCCCCACCAGTTCGCACGCCGTCAGTTCGCCTGACCCCGTCAGGCGACGTCGCGGCGCGCCGCCAGCCAGTGGACGATGGCCAGGGCCACCGCCCACGCGACAGGGACAACCAGCGCCATCACGTCGCCGAGGCGCAGCACCAGCGCCGCGCCAATGAGCGCGCCAATGACCAGCGCCAGCCAGGACAGGGCGTAAGGCGCGAAGGCCGCCGGCCCCGCCCGCCCCAGCAGCCATTGCGCCAGGCCCTGGGCGGCGGCGACGAAAGCGCCGGTGACGAAGGTGCCGCCCACCGCCGCGCCGGCGATGTGGCGGCGGGCGTTGTTCAGCATACCCATGGCGAAGGACAGCGGCAGCAGATGCAGCGGCTCCAGGCCATCGAACCGCACCAGCAGGAACGACAGCCCCAGCATCAGCGCGACAAGCACGAAGACGCCCGTCTGTGAACGCCGGCGCGCCAGTTCACGCCACAGCGCCCCGGCGAACACGCCGATGAAGAAGCTGGCGAGCACGGCGGCGATGCGTCCGGCCAGCAGCCATTTGCCATCGGCCAGGGCGGCCGCGAGCTGGGTGCTGTTGCCGCTCATGAACGAGACGAACAGACCGCCGAGCAGCAGCCAGCCAATGGCGTCGACGCAACCGGCGAGGGCCACCTGGCCCAGCAGCAACGCCACCTGCCCCACCAGGGGTAACCCGTCCGTCGGCGATGGTTTGTGCACGCCAGCCCGCCTTTCCGAAACATCCCGGTTTCCAGCCTGGCGGGAGCATATACCGGATTGCGCCCGGGTGAAGCGGCGCGCGCCTCCCCCGGGACGCGAGGCGCGCTATTCGCCCGCGGCGACGCCCGTCTCCACGTAGATCTGGCCGCCGCCGGCGGTGAACTCGGCGCTCTTGGCCTTCATGCCGGCGGCCGCCTGCTCCAGCGCCTGGCGTTCGTTGTCGCCCATGGCGGCGACCTCGGCGCGCAGATCCTGGGTGATCTTCATGGAGCAGAACTTCGGTCCACACATGGAGCAGAAATGCGCCACCTTGTGCGCGTCCTTCGGCATGGTTTCGTCATGGAAGGCGCAGGCGGTGTCCGGGTCGAGGGAGAGGTTGAACTGATCTTCCCAGCGGAAGTCGAAGCGCGCCCGCGACAGGGCGTCGTCGCGCACCTGCGCGGCGGGGTGCCCCTTGGCGAGATCGGCGGCGTGGGCCGCCAGCCTGTAGGTGATGACGCCGGTTTTCACGTCGTCGCGGTTGGGCAGGCCCAGATGCTCCTTGGGGGTGACGTAGCAGAGCATGGCGGTGCCAAACCAGCCGATCATCGCCGCGCCGATCGCCGAGGTGATGTGGTCGTACCCCGGCGCGATGTCGGTGGTCAGCGGGCCAAGCGTGTAGAAGGGCGCCTCGCCGCAGGCCTTCAGCTGCTTGTCCATGTTGGCCTTGATCTTGTGCATCGGCACGTGACCTGGGCCCTCGATCATCACCTGACAGCCCTTGTCCCAGGCGATCTTCGTCAGTTCCCCCAGCGTCTCCAGCTCGGCGAACTGGGCGGCGTCGTTGGCGTCGGCGATCGAGCCCGGGCGCAGGCCGTCGCCCAGCGAGAAGCTGACGTCATAACGGCGCATAATGTCGCAAATCTCGTCGAAGCGCTCGTAGAGGAAGCTCTCGCGATGGTGCGACAGGCACCAGCGCGCCATGATCGAGCCGCCGCGCGAGACAATGCCGGTGACGCGGCTGGCGGTCAGCGGCACGTAAGGCAGGCGCACGCCGGCATGGATGGTGAAGTAATCGACGCCCTGCTCGGCCTGTTCGATCAGCGTGTCGGCGAACACCTCGAAGTCGAGTTTTGCCGGGTCGCCGCCGACCTTCTCCAGCGCCTGATAGATCGGCACGGTGCCGATCGGCACGGGCGAATTGCGCATGATCCAGCTGCGGATATTGTGGATGTTGCGGCCGGTGGAGAGGTCCATCACCGTGTCCGCGCCCCAGCGCGCGGCCCACACCAGCTTCTCGACCTCCTCCGCCGCGGTGGACACCACCGCCGAATTGCCGATGTTGGCGTTGATCTTCACCAGGAAGTTACGACCGATGATCGTCGGCTCCAGCTCCGGGTGATTGATGTTGGCGGGGATCACGGCGCGACCGCGCGCCACTTCGCTGCGCACGAACTCCGGCGTGATGAAGGTGGGGATTTCAGCGCCGAAATCCTCGCCGTCGGCGCGACGGGCCGCGGCGCCGTCAGCCATGGCCTGGCGACCGGCGTTCTCGCGGTGGGCGATGTAGATCATCTCCTCGGTGATGATCCCGGCGCGCGCGAACTCCAGCTGGGTCACCATCTGGCCGTCGCGGGCGCGCAGCACCGGACGTTGCGCCGGGCAGGCCGGCACCAGGCGCGCGCCGGCGGCGCCGCCGTTGTCCTCCGGCTTCACGGCGCGGGGGGCGACGCTCTCAAACCCGCGCCGGGCGATCCACGCGGCGCGGGTTTGCGGCAGACCCGCCGTCAGGTCGATACGGACGTCCGGATCGGTGAACGGGCCCGACGTGTCCTGCACCAGCAGCGGCGGCTCGCCCGAAGCCTCCGTCAGGGTGATCTCGCGGAATGGCACGCGGATATCAGGATGCGCGGCCGGGGCGGTGTAAACCTTGCGCGAGCCACGGATGGGGCTGGTGGTGACGGCGGCGGGCGCGCTGGCGCCGCTCAGGATGGCGTCGGTCATGATGGTCTCTGCCCTGAATTGTTGCCTGGCTGGAATGTTGATCCGGCCAGACGAAGGCAGAGGCAGAATGGACGGCCTCGCCACAGGCAAGGCTTTCGTCCAGCGCGCGCAACATCGCCGCCGGGAATCCGGTGGTCATGCCGCCGCCAGCGTACCGGACCGTCACCAGACGGCTGGCCGCAGCGGACACATGCAATAGCTGTGTGGCGCGCAAGTTCCTGTCCCTCCGCCGGCATGACCCGGATCAGGTTCAGCGGGTCACCACGGCGTCGACAGGCGAATAAAAGCCGCCGGCAGGTGGAATCTCAGCCCCCTCACGGGGCCCCCCTCGGAATGTTTCCAGACTGCGTGAGGACGCGGCGGGTGTCAATCCGCCGGCCAGCTCGCCCCACGTCGCGCGCCCTCGCAGCGCGCCCTTGCCCGCCGTTGCCGCGCCGCAGCTTGTGTCGCGGAGGCGCGGGCGGCACAACAGCGGACCGATGCGCGTGGGCCGATGCGCCGCGCCGCCAACGCGGGAGAGGAGCCAGGCATGAGCAACAGGGACGCCGCGCCATTTCGTCTTGACGGGCAGGTGGCGCTTGTCACCGGCGCCGGACGCGGCTTGGGACTGGAAATGGCGCGTGGCCTGGCCCGCGCCGGCGCGACCGTCATCATCAACGGCCGTGACGCCGGGCGGCTGGCGGCGGCGCGCGACGGACTGGCCCAGGATGGCTCCGACGCGCAGGCCCTGGCCTTCGACCTGACCGACGACGCGGCGGTGACGGCGGCGCTGACGGACATCATGGCCCGCTTCGGTCGCCTCGACATCCTGGTGAACAACGCCGCCGCGCGCGACCGGCGGGCGCTGGCGCAGTTCGGCCCCGGCGACATGGAGGCGCTGCTGGCCGCCAATATCGCCGCGCCGTTCGAGATCAGCCGCAAGGCGGCGGCCCTCATGAAGGCGGCGGGTTACGGGCGCATCATCAACATCACCTCGATCGCCGCCAGCATTTCCCGCGCCGGCGATGCGCTCTACACCACCTCCAAGGGCGGCCTCGACGCCATGACCCGGGCGCTGGCGGCGGAGCTGGGACCGCACGGCGTCACGGTAAACTCCGTGGCGCCCGGCTATTTCGCCACCGAGGCCAACGCCGGCATGGTCGCCGACGCCGGCGTCGAAGCCTGGCTGGGCCAGCGCACCTCGCTGGGACGCTGGGGCCGGCCAGAAGAGATCGCCGGGGCCGTGGTGTTCCTCGCCTCGCGCGAAGCCTCGTACATCACCGGCCATGCGCTGGCCGTGGACGGCGGCTTCCTGGCGCATTTCTGAAACCGGACGACCTGCGGATTCAGCCGCGACAGATCAGAGACATGTCAGGGTTTGCGCGTGATTCCTTTCCCGTTGGAGGCGCCTTTCTCATGACGACGGCACGAAACACCATTTCCATTCCCCTCAAGACCGGGGACCTGGAGCCCGGATTCTTCACGCTTGCAATTTCCGGCAATGACAGGACCAACGACATCTATGCGACCTGCACCAATCCAGGTCGCCGGCAAAACCAGACCTTTCTGACAACCCTCTCCCACGACGGCGTCGTTCAGGGTTACGGCACGCCCGTCGAACAGCGGGACGGCGTCATCATCACCAGCGCCTGGGCAAACCCGGAGGCTGGACGCCATGAAATCTAGCGGATGACAGCAAGCAACGACGGGTTCTCAGCCATCTGCGCCATCGAAATGTATGACGCCGCAACGCAGGAACTCATTTCGTTCCCGCCCCAGGGGCGCAACTCCCCATTCGCCAGCTTCGCGTTCACGCAGGACAAAACCTTTGTGATGGCGACGTTTGACGGCTTGCAGATCGTCAGTTTCGAGGCGCGAAGCCGGACGATGGTGCAGAACCCGCAGGCGACAGTCACCGGACCGGAGATCAAGCCGGCGCTGATCTGGGCGCCGTCCCTCTATGACGGCGGCGCCAGGGTATGGCAGGCCAATCGCATGCAGGTGATGGCCGCGGAGCAGACGATCACCACGCTTCAGCCCCCTGCGGGCGACATCACGCGCGTCGTCACCAATTTTTCGCCGCCCCCGCCCGCACAACCGGCGGTCATCTGGACCGGACAGGATCCCCGGCGCCCCGCCGAGATCTGGGCGCTCTGCGACGTCGGTCCGCGGACGGACATTATCGAAATCATCACCTGCGTCACGGAACCGTTCAGGGACGCGCTGGTTCAGGTTCCCTACAGCAACTATAGCGGCGCCATTTCCCCCTGCGCCAACCCGGCCACGGGGGCGCTGCAGTTCATCGATCCGTCGACACGCGCCGTCGTCGCGGTAGATGTGGGGTCGGCTGCGGCCACGGTGCTGGTCAAATCGCCGCTCGCCGCCGAAGGCGCCGCGATGCGCTGCGACAGTTCGGGCCGGACATGGATTGTGGGCAACCATCCGCAACGCGGCCCGATGCTGTGGGGTTATATGCCAGGCTGAGAGTCTGTCTGGAAATTCGCAGCCGGAATCCGCGCTTTCAAACAGGCGCCAGGCGCATCACGCCCGCGCGCTGACCACCCAGACGGCGGCGTCGAGCCAGACGCCGTCCGGCGTCTCGTGGCGGCGCAGCGCCTCGGCCACGCGCTGGCGCGCCGCGTCGGCGACTTCGGGCTGTTCGCGCAGCAGGCCGGCGAGCGGGCCGATGCGCAGCGCCTGGGCCAGCGCCTTTTCGAACGGCAGGCCGCCCACCTTCTGGTCGTGCGGGCGGATGTCGATGGCGCTGAAGCCGGCCTCGCCGAGAATGCTGTCGATGCGCCTGGCGTCGGCGAAGGCGAATGGCCCGGGCGCCAGCGGATCAGTCTTCGGCGGTTTCACCGGGAAGGCGTCGAGCGCCGCCCGGTAAGGCGCGAGCATCACCGGGTTCTCGTCCGGCCGGCGCCAGCAAATAAAGGCAAGGGTCGCGCCTTTGCGCATGTGGCGGCGGATATTGGCGAAAGCGGCGACGGGATCATCGAAGAACATGACGCCGAAACGCGAGAACACCCCGTCGAACGGCGCGCCGCCAGCCGAGAGATCGGCGATCTGGGCGTCCGCCTCGACGAATGACGCATTGACGGCGCCCCGCTCCCCCGCCAGCTCGCGCGCCCGCGCCAGCATCGGGGCGGAAATATCGACGCCGACCGCAGCGCCCTGCGGGCCGACGCGCCCCGCCAGCTCCACGGTGTTGGCGCCGCAGCCGCAACCGACGTCGAGCAGGCGCTGCCCCGGGGCCGGCCGCAGCGCGGCCAGCGCCTGATCGGACAGGGGCGCGAACTGCCGGTCCAGATCCGCGTGCAGATCGACCCAGGAGCACACGGCCCCGGCGTTCCAGAATTCGGCCTGGGCTGCGTTGGGCGCCTTGTCCATAGGTCGCTCCCATATGTCAGAGGTTCATGTATCAGAGGTTGTTGTCGGCGATGACGCCCTCGAGAAAGCCGCCCAGATCATCGGTGATGTGGTCAACATGCGCCAGCTCCTCGCGCGCCTGTTCGAACGGCTCGCGCCAGGGGTCAGGCGTCGCCGGCAGCACCAGCGCCGTGGTCATGCCAAGCGCATGGGCCGGGGCAAGGTTGCGGGCCATGTCCTCGAAGAAAGCGGCGCGGGTCGGGTCCACGTCATACTGCGCCAGCAGCATGTCGTAGGCGCCCTGCTCAGGCTTTGGAATAAAGTCGGCGGCGACAATATCGAAATAGCCGCTGAAGTGACTGTCCAGCCCCAGCTTGCGGCAGATATTTTCGGCATGGCGGGCCGAGCCGTTGGTGAAGATCAGCTTGCGGCCAGGCAACGCGCCAATCGCGGCGGCAAGACGCTCGTTGGCCGGCAGCAGGCTGAGATCGACGTCATGAACGAAGGCGAGGAAATCCGCCGGGTCCATGCCGTGCTCCAGCATCAGCCCGCGCAGGGTCGTGCCGTGGCGATGATAATAGTACTTTTGCAGGGCGCGGGCCGAGATGCCATCCAGATCGAAGGTTTCGGCGAGGAAGCGCGTGATGCGCTGGCCCACCTGCGGCCACACCTGGGCCTCGTGCGAGTACAGGGTGTTGTCGAGATCGAAAATCCAGGCGTCGACATGCGCAAAGCCGCGCGGCGCCAGGGCGTCCGCGGCCAGAGTATCTGCGGACAGGGTGTCTGCGGCGGGTCCGGGGACGGGAGACATATGGTTCATGCGCTTCATATACATGAAGTTTGTGAACGATTGCAGCCGCGGCGCGTGCAGCCCCCCGCGCTTCCGCCTCCATCATGCCCCCCGGTCACAGGCCCGGCCCTGACGTGATCGGGAGGGATGATCCCGGCGCCTGCAAGGCGCACAAAGGGAAACGGGCGCATCAGCAACAGGGAGCGCCGACGCCCACAAGAGAAGCGCGGAGCGTGCGCGAGCATGCCGGACGCCCGCGCGGGCCGGTTTTGTCGACGAACACAAAAAACCCCGGAGCAGGCTCCGGGGCTTCATGGTGCTGGCGCTCCCTCAACGCGGCGGCCGGTCAGGCCGCCGCCGGGGGCTGGATTACTTGTATTCCGGCTCGTCATACCAGGGGAAGAACGACGGCATGTCGGTCGACACCTTGTCAGGGAAGTTGGGCAGGCGCTTTTCGAGGAAGGAGGTCACGCCTTCCTGCACGTCGCGCTGCTTGCCGCGCCAGAAAATGCCGCGGCTGTCGACGCGGTGCGCCTCCATCGGGTGATCGGCGCCCAGCATCCGCCACATCATCTGGCGCATCAGCGAGACCGACACCGGAGCCGTGCGCTCGGTCCAGCTGCGGGCGATGGCGCGGGCGCGCGGCAGCAGTTCGTCGGCCGGCACGACCTCCTTGACCAGGCCGCCGGCCAGGGCTTCCTGGGCATCGAACACGCGGCCCGAATAGGCCCAGTCCGCCGCCTGCTGGATGCCGACCAGACGCGGCAGGAACCAGCTGGAGCAGGCTTCCATGACAATGCCGCGCTGGGAGAACACGAAGCCGAAGCGGGCGTTCTCGGAGGCGATGCGCATGTCCATGGGCAGCTGCATGGTGGCGCCGATGCCAACGGCCGGGCCATTGATGGCGCCGATCACCGGCTTCAGGCTGTTGAAAATGCGCAGGGTCAGGCGGCCGCCGCCATCGCGCATCGCCGGGTCGGCGGCGAGGTCGGGCTTGCCGTCGCGGCCGAGCGGCAGGTCGGTGGTGGAGGTGCGGCTGTCGTAGTTGAAGGTGTCGCCGCCCGCGGCCAGGTCAGCGCCGGCGCAGAAGCCGCGGCCCTCGCCGGTGATGATGATGGCGCGCACCGAATCGTCGGCGTCCGCCTTGTCGAACACCGCGATCATCTCCTGCATCATCTGGCCGGTGAAGGCGTTCAGACGATCGGGACGGTTCAGGGTGAGGGTCAGGATGCCGTCGGCGAGATCGGTCTTGATGGTGGCGCCGTCGGTCTTGATGGAATCGTATGACATGCTGCTTCCCGCGTTTGCTCCCGTTCCGCCACCCGGCGCGATCGACAGGCTGACCATTGGGCAGCCCGCAACCTGCCCCCCGGAAGGCGGCCTGCGCTGTTGTGACAGATCAAACGCTAGATAGGAAGCCGCTTCCGCTCCGGCGCCTGGCCGTGTTAGGCAATCTCACGCCCAGAAAAGCATTGCGCGGAGGAGTACGCATGAACAAGGATTTTGACCTGTCGAACCGCGTCGCGGTGATCACCGGCGGCAACGGCGGCATTGGCCTCGGCATGGCCGACGCCCTCGTCCGCGCCGGCTGTTCGGTGTCGATCTGGGGCCGCAACCCCCAGAAGAACGAGCAGGCGCTGGCGCAGCTCAAGACCCATAACGCCGGCAAGGTCGAAGCCCGCATCTGCGACGTGTCCGACCGCAGCTCCATCGAGGAAACCTGGCGCGCCACCCTCGGCGCCTTTGGCCGCGTCGACGGCTGCTTCGCCAACGCCGGCATTGGCGGCGGCGGCCGCAAGGCCTTCATCGACCGCACGCCGGAAGAATGGCGGCAGATGTTCGCCACCAATCTCGACGGCGTGGTGCAGGTGTTCCAGCTCGCCGCCCGCCACATGATCGAGCGCGCCGAAAAGGGCGACGCCTTCGGCCGTCTCGTTCCCACCTCCAGCCTCGCCTCGATCTCGGGCACGGCCCGCAACGAGCACTACGCCGCCACCAAGGCGTCGCTCAACGCTCTGGTGCGGGCGCTCGGCGTCGAGCTGGCCCGCTACGGCATCACCGCCAACGCCATCCTGCCGGGCTGGATCAAGAGCGACATGACCGAGGGCATCATGGGCAATGACAAGTTCGTGGCCAATGTGCTGCCGCGCATTCCCATGCGCCGCTTCGGCGAGCCTTCCGACTTCGGCGGCATCGCGGTTTACCTGATGAGCACGGCCTCGTCCTACCACACCGCCGACACGCTGCTGATCGACGGCGGCTACGCCATCTACTGAGCCGCGTCCGGCGCCACGCGAAACAGACGGGCCGGACCTGACGATCCGGCCCGTTTTTGCATGCCGCGGCGCATTCCGGCAAAGCCTGGCCGCGAAAGACGCCGATCCACATTTTCCAAAAACGCTAGCGCAGCAGATCGTTGATCGACGCGGCCTGGCGATCCTGGGTCAGGCCGGCGCCGCCGCCGTTATCGCCAGCTTCGCTCCCGCCGGCCACGCCCTGCCCGGCCGCCTCATGATCATGTGCGGCCTCCACGTCGCTGTCGGATGTCGCCGCGCCCCGGTCGTAGGGCGTGATGTTGCCCGCGCCCGCCTGTGCGACCATGCCCGGCCCCGGCTCGAAGGGCGGCGGCGACATGGGCGTCCATTTCAGCACCGGTTTGCAGATGGTGCGGCCGCGCCCGTGACGGGCCAGATCCATGTGCAGGTGGTTGTAGTGGTAAACGTCGGACCCGGGCGCGAGCACCGTGCTGAACTGGCCGCAGGCGCCGACGAAGATGGTGCGCAGGAATTCCTGATCCGCGGGCGAGCCACGCCAGCCCCTGATCACCGAGAGCTTGCGGCCGTCGGCGAGGGTCATGCCCATGAAATCGGCGGCGTTGCCGTAGGAATGCTCTGAGCGGCGCCCGCCGGCCCGGTTGTTCATGCCCCGGCAGGAATAGGAGCCAAAGTGAATCTCGGCGACGGCCACGCCATAATACTGGCGCGCCGCCGGCTGCACGCTCTCCGCCACCCATTGCTCCAGGGCGGCGATCATCGGGCAGCCCAGCACGGCGCGGGACTTCAGCGCCACGGTTCCATTGAGAATCGCCGTCACCCTGAATGGCGAATCCATGCCGCAGGAGCCTGGACCGTTCATCGCCTTCATCGGCTGCATGAATTCAGACGGCCGCACCTGCTTGCGGGCAAGGCACTGCGCCTCGGCCTCGCCGCGCCAGGGCGCGCGCTTCTCACCCGGAAACAGGCCGCAACCAGCCAGCAGAACAATCAGTGCCGCGGCCGCCAGGCCACCGAAACGGCGCATGCGCTGTCTCCCGTCCGGCGACGGCGCGCGCCCCCGAACCCTTGAAGCTGGCGCCCGCGACCAACTCCTGGGGTGGACCTGGATCGCGACGGAACCAGCCGCCACATCTCACGGACGGCGGCCAAAAGGGCGCGCCGGTCTGCTCAGGAATGGCGCCGGATCCCTAACGGCTGCTGAATCGGCGAACAGGCCCCAGGGCCGGCATGGCGGCGACGGCCAAGATGACGTAAGGGCATGCCGTTGATCCGGCGCGGTTTTTCGTCGCGCGGCCGCCAGTCGGGCGCATACCGGCGCTCCCCGTCCCCTGTCCCAGGCGATTCGGTCATGGTTAACCGGCGGTTGACATCCCGCCCCCGGCGGCGGCGCGGCAGCAGCCGTCCAGACATGGGCGCGCCGGCAAAACGCCACATTGATCGGCTCATGACAGGGGCCGCCGCCTGGGGGCCGCGTCCCGACAGCCGCCACCGGCCCGTTTCACCGGCAGGCGCCGGGGCAGGAGTGCGTTGACTTTCAAAACGGCTTCATCCATAAGCCCGCCATGGGTTGGCGGGCGCCCGCGTGGGCGCCGTTTGCTTTTTTAACCACTGATTTTAGTCGGCGCCGCAGGCGGGCTCGCGTTGCTCACCGTGTGGCTGAGGGCGCGGAGCAAACCGCAGCCGCTTATGACCGGAGATGAGCCGTGAAGAGGACCTATCAACCGAGCAAACTCGTGCGCAAGCGCCGTCACGGCTTCCGTGCGCGCATGGCGACCGTCGGCGGCCGCAAGGTTATCGCCGCCCGCCGCGCCCGTGGCCGCCAGCGCCTCTCGGCCTGATCCGCAGCCTGTGGAGGCTGCGTCCGTGACGAGCGTCCCGGCGGCGGCCCGCAGACTGACCAGGCGGTCCGAGTTTCTCGCGGCGGCGGCGGGACGCCGCTTTCACACGCCGCGCATGACGGTTCAGGGCATTATGCGCACTTCGGCTGCCGACAGCGGCGCAGGCATGCGCGTTGGCTTCACCGTCACGAAGCGCGTCGGCAACGCGCCTGAACGCAACAGAATTCGCCGTCGCCTCCGGGCGGCGGTTGACCTCGCCAGCACATCCTGGCCTGCCGCTTCGCTTGACCTCGTGTTGATCGCGCGCCGCGAAGCCATCTCCGCCCCCTTTGACCAGCTTGTCGACGATTTGCGCAACGCCGCGCCGGCCCTGGCCAGCGGCAAGGGCGCAGCCGCGCCCAAATCCTCGCGCAACGGCGGCCGCCGCCGGGGCAAGGGCAGCGCGCGCCCGAACGGCGCCGCGCGAGGCGCCGGAACCGATGTTCACGAAAAGACGGACAAAAGCCCATGAGCGATGACAATCGCAATCTGATCCTGGCGATCGGCCTGTCGATCGCCGTGCTGATTGGATGGACTTACTTCTTCGGTCAGCCGGGCCAGTCCGCCAAACCGCCGGCAACGCAGACCGCGCAGCAGGTTCCCGGCCAGCCGCAGACGGGCGCCGCGATCCAGCCCGGCGCGCCCGGGCAGGCGCCCCGGCCGCTGGACCCGGGCCTGACCGGACAGACGCCGCCCGTGATGACCCGCGAGGCCGCCCTGAAGGCCTCCCCGCGCGTGGCCATCGACACGCCCGCCATCGCCGGCTCCGTCAACCTGGTGGGCGGGCGCATCGACGACGTGTCGCTGAAGCAGCACCGTGAGACCGTCAACCCGAACAGCCCGATCATTGTGCTGTTCGAGCCGGTGGGCGCGCCGGACCCGTATTTCGCCGACTTCGGCTGGATTGGCGAGGCGGGGGCCAAGGTCGCCCTGCCCCAGGCCAACACCCTGTGGACCGCCGACAGCGACCGCCTGACGCCCGGCAAGCCCCTGACCCTGACCTGGGACAACGGCCAGGGCCTCGTGTTCACCCGCGTCATCTCGGTGGACGACAACGCCATGTTCTCCGTCCGCCAGGGCGTGAAGAACACCGGCGCCGCGCCGGTGACGCTGTATCCGTTCTCGCTGATCTCCCGCTGGGGCAAGCCGCACACCCAGGGCTATTTCGTGCTGCACGAAGGCCCCGTGGGCGTGCTCGGCAAGGCTGGCCTGCAGGAGCCGACCTACGACAAGCTGGCCAAGAACGACATCCTCTACGGCAATGTGCGCGGCCAGGTGTTCAAGGACACGGTTGGCGGCTGGATCGGCGTTACCGACAAGTACTGGGCCGCGGCCCTGGCGCCCAACCAGGAAAAGCCGTTCGAGGGACGTTTCACCGTCACCGAAGCGCACAAGCCGATTTACCAGACGGACGTGCGCGGCGCGGCCATCACCATTGCCCCCGGCGCCTCGGCCGACGACACCGTGCAGCTGTTCGCCGGCGCCAAGGAAGTGGCCGCCATCGACGGCTATGAGCGCAAGTATGGCATCAAGAGCTTTGACCTGCTGATCGACTGGGGCTGGTTCTATTTCATCACGAAGCCGATGTTCTTCGTGCTGGATTTCATCTTCAGGCTCGTCGGCAACTTCGGCATCGCCATCCTGCTGGTGACGGTGCTGGTGAAGCTGGTGTTCTTCCCGCTGGCCAACCGCTCCTACGCCTCCATGGCCAAGATGAAGGCCGTGCAGCCGGAGATGATGGCCATCCGCGAGCGCTACGCCGACGACAAGGTGAAGCAGCAGCAGGAAACCATGGAGCTGTACAAGCGGGAGAAGATCAATCCCGTCTCGGGCTGCCTGCCGATGCTGATCCAGATCCCGGTGTTCTTCGCGCTGTACAAGGTGCTGCTGGTCACCATCGAAATGCGGCACGCGCCGTTCTTCGGCTGGATTCGCGACCTCGCCGCGCCCGATCCGACCAACCTGTTCACCCTGTTCGGCCTCATTCCGTGGAACCCGCCGACCCTGCTGCATCTCGGCGTCTGGCCGATCATCATGGGCGTGACGATGTTCCTGCAGATGAAGATGAATCCGGAGCCGCCGGACCCGGTGCAGAAGGCGATGTTCAGCTGGATGCCAGTGATCTTCACCTTCACCCTGGGCTCGTTCCCGGCCGGTCTGGTGATCTACTGGAGCTGGAACAACCTCCTCTCCGTGTTGCAGCAGGGCTTCATCATGAGAAAGAACGGCGTGAAGATCGAGCTGTTCGACAATCTGAAGAAGATGTTCACCCGCAAGACCAAAAGCGCCTGAGGCAAGCCCGGCGCAGCGACGATCCGGACTCCCGGCGGCCCTGGCCGCCGGGAGTTTTTCTTGTCGTCAGTTTTTCTTGCCGCCCGCAGGCCGGGCGGCTCTCCGGGGGGCCCGTGGTGGCCGCTGCGTCACGCCCATCTCTCTGGCCCCATCTCTTTGGTTTGACGCGTTTTCTCCGTGCAAAGATGTAGCCCCTTTGCCGGAAAACGCTTTATAAGGACCCCGGCAACGGGAGAAGCAGCATGAGCGACGAACAGCCGGCCACGCCTGACACAGCTCCCGCCGTCGCGCCCGGGGCGGACGCGGACTTTGACGCCGGAACCCTGGAGATCGGCCGGCGGCTGTTCGCCGGACCGGCGGAATTCTACTGGGCGACCGCGAAGATCGACGGCCTGCCGCCGATGCAGGGCATGGAAATCGCCTTCGCCGGGCGCTCCAATGTGGGCAAGTCCAGCCTGGTGAACGCCCTCACCGGCCGCAACACCCTGGCCCGCACCTCCAACACGCCGGGGCGCACCCAGCAACTGAACTTCTTCCGCGTCGGGCCGGAATGGGGCCAGTTCTCGCTCGTCGACATGCCTGGCTACGGCTTCGCCGCCGTGGGCAAGGAGAAGGTCGCCGCGTGGACGCGGCTGATCCAGGATTATCTGCGCGGCCGGGCCAATCTGGCCCGGGTCTATGTGCTGATCGATTCGCGCCACGGCGTGAAGCAGATCGACACCAACGTGCTTGATGGCCTGGACCGGGCCGCCGTGTCCTATCAGGTGATCCTGACCAAGGCCGACGCCCTGAAGAAATCGGAGCTGGAGGCGCGCATCGCCGCCATCCGCCAGGGCCTGCTGCGGCGCCCGGCCGCTTTCCCCCAGGTGCTGGCCACCTCCAGCCGCTCCGGCGCGGGCGTGGAGAACGTGCGCGCCGCCGTGGTGCAACTCATGCGCGAGCGGGGTTTCGACCCGGTTCCGCCGACCTGACCCGTCCTGAGCGAAATCCGTTGTTATCGCACGGTATTTTGCTCCAACTCCCTGACTGGCGGCGTTTTCCTGATGCGGTGACCGATCCGCTTCAGGGGCGAACGCTTTAGCAACGACAAACCAGGAGCCTGCGATGCCTGAGCGTTTTCTGCTGTTTCTCGGCGCCCTTTGCGGCCTTGCCGGCGTGATGGCCTCGGCCGCGGCCGCTCATGTCAGCGGCGACGACAACCTCAAGACCGCCGCGCAGTTCCTGCTGTTCCACGCGCCCCTGCTGGCGGCGGCGCCGGCGATCGTGCGCAGCGGCGCCGTGCACCGTCACATCGCGCTGCTGGCGCTGATGCTGGTTTTCATTGGCGTGGCGCTGTTCAGCGGCCAGCTGGCGATGCGGGCGCTGAAAGATGCGTCCCTGTTCGCCATGGCGGCTCCCACTGGCGGCACGGTGCTGATGCTGGGCTGGGCGTTGCTCGGCGTCGCCGCCCTGGTCCCGATCCGCAAACCGGCCGCGCCATCGGCCTGACGCGCGCCCCGGGAGGCGCTGGCGCGACGGCGTGCGTTGACCGGGCCCGCCAGAACGTGTTGAAAACGGCGCGACACTCGCTGTGTTTTGTATCCGGCTGACGGCAGGCGCTCATGACCGAACTTCCCGACGTATTCACCCAGGCTGAAATCCTGGTTCAGGCGCTGCCGCACATGCAGCGCTACGACCAGGAAATCATCGTCATCAAATATGGCGGCCACGCCATGGGCGATCCGGAAGCCGCCCAGGACTTCGCCCAGGACGTGGTGCTGCTGGAGCAGGCCGGCGTGAAGCCGATCGTCGTGCACGGCGGCGGACCGCAGATCGGCCGCATGCTCGACAAGCTCGGCATCAAGTCCGAGTTCGCCAACGGCCTGCGCATCACCGACAAGGCCACCGTCGAGGTGGTGGAGATGGTGCTGGCCGGCTCGATCAACAAGCAGATCGTCGGCACCATCTCGGCGGAGGGCGGCAAGGCCATCGGCCTGTGCGGCAAGGACGCCAACATGGTGATCGCCCGCAAGGTCGGCCGGACGACAGCCACCGATTCCAACATCGAGAAGCACGTGGACCTCGGCTTCGTCGGCGAGCCGGAGCGCGTCAACCGGGCCGTGCTCGACGCGGTGCTGGCGGCGGAGCTGACGCCGGTGCTGGCCCCGGTGGCCAATGGCGCCGACGGCGCCACCTATAACGTGAACGCTGACACCTTCGCCGGCGCCATCGCCGGCGCCATGCGCGCCAAACGCCTGCTGCTGCTGACCGACGTGCCGGGCGTGCTCGACAAGGACAAAAAGCTGATGCCGGAGCTGACGGTGGATGAATGCCGGGCGCTGATCGCCGACGGCACCATCACCGGCGGCATGATCCCCAAGGTGGAAACCTGCATCTACGCCCTGGAGCAGGGCGTGGAGGGCGTCGTCATCCTCGACGGCAAGCAGCCGCACGCCTGCCTGCTGGAGCTGCTGACCGATCACGGCGCCGGCACGCTGATCCGCAAATAGGCCAGGCCCGGCGAACTGGATTCATGTATTGAGAGAAGAGATGGCCGGCGCTTCGCCGGCCATTTTGTTGCGGCGAAGCGTGAATCACCTGCTCCGCAACGCCGGATCGCCGAAGCCGCCGCCGGTGGGGGTGACGATGGTGACCGCCTCCCCGGGCGCCAGCGTCACGGCGGCGCAGCCAGGCAGTTGCTCCACCTGACCGTCGCGCCGGCGCACGAGGTTGCGGCCGGGTTCGCCGGGCAGACCGCCGGCCAGGCCGTGCGGCGGCAGGCGGCGGTGACCGGAGAGCACGGCGCACTCCATGGCCTCGCGGAAGCGGATGGTGCGGCTGACGCCGTCGCCGGCGTTCCAGCGGCCCCGCCCGCCCGAGCCATGGCGGATATGGAAATCCTCCAGCACCACCGGAAAACGGCTTTCCAGAACCTCCGGATCGGTGAGGCGCGAATTGGTCATGTGGGTGTGCACGGCGTCGGCGCCATCGAAGCCATCTTCCACTGTGGCGGTTTGCGGATCATAGGCCTGGCCGTGAACGCCGGCTGGCGCGCCGGAGCAGATGGTTTCGTAATACTGGTAGCGGTCGTTGCCGAAGGTGAGGTTGTTCATGGTGCCCTGGGCCGAGGCCAGCACGCCCAGGGCGCCGAACAGACAATCGGTCACCGCCTGGCTGACCTCGACATTGCCGGCGACCACCGCCGCTGGCCAGCGCGGGGCCAGCATGGAGCCTGGCGGCACAATGATGCGCAATGGCCGCAGGCAGCCGGCGTTCATGGGAATATCGTCGGCCGCCATCACCCGGAAGGCATAGAGCACGGCGGCGCGGGTCACCGGCTCCGGCGCATTGAAATTGTCCGGCTGCTGCGGCGAGGAGCCGGTGAAATCCACCGCCGCCCCCTGACGGTCGGCGTCGACGCGGATGCGGACGCGGATGACGCAGCCCTGATCCATCTCCACGGCGAATTCGCTGTCCGGCAGTCGCGCCAGCACCCGCCGCACGCTGGCGGCGGCGTTATCCTGAACGTGGCCCATATAGGCCTGCACCGCCGCCAGGCCGAAGTGGGCCAGCATCTTGCGCAGCTCCGCCACGCCCTTCTCATTGGCGGCGATCTGCGCCTTCAGGTCGTTGACGTTCTGGTCGAGGTTGCGCACCGGCCAGCGGGCGCCAGCGAGCAGCTGCCGCAATTCCCTCTCGCGCAGGGCCCCCTGATCGACCAGCAGGAAATTGTCGATATAGACGCCCTCCTCCTCAATGGTGACGGCGCGCGGCGACATGGAGCCCGGCGCGATGCCGCCGATATCGGCGTGATGGCCGCGCGAGGCCACCCAGAACAGGATGCGTTGCTGGCCGTCGTCGAATACCGGCGTGCAGACGGTGATGTCGGGCAGATGCGTGCCGCCATTGTAAGGGGCGTTGAGGCAAAACACGTCGCCGGGGCGAATGCGCGGATTGCCGGCGATGACGGTGGCGACGGAGGCGTCCATGGAGCCCAGATGCACCGGCATGTGCGGGGCATTGGCCACCAGGTTGCCGGCGGCGTCGAACACGGCGCAGGAAAAGTCCAGCCGCTCCTTGATGTTCACCGAACTGGCGGTGTTCTGCAGGGTGACGCCCATCTGCTCGGCGATCGACATGTAGAGGTTGTTGAAGATCTCCAGCATCACCGGATCAACGTCCGATCCCGGCAGGTTGCGGCCAGGCAGCGGCCGCACCCGCGCCAGCACCAGATCGCCATTGGCCTGCATGTCGGCCCGCCAGCCGTCCTCGACGATCACCGTCTGGTTCGGCTCGACAATCACGGCGGGGCCGTCAACGAAGCCGCCCGGTTGCATGGCCTCGCGGCCGACCACCGCGGCGTCGCGCCAGGCGCCCTGGCTGAAGAAGCGCGTGTGGCGCAGCACCGGCGCGGCGTGGGCAGGCGCCTCCCCCCCGGCCCCCGGCGCATCCGCCGCCGCGCCGCCGCCGGCGCACGCCACCTCCACCGCCTCGACCGCCAGGGCGCGCGACGGCTCGATAAAGCCATAGCGCTGGCGGTGGGCGGCGTTGAAACGGGACGCCAGGGCCGCCGCGTCATCCCCCACGCGGAACGGAATATGCAGGGCCGAATCGGAGCCGGCGTAGCGCACGTGAACGCGGATGGTGGTGCGCAGGTCCTTGCGGATGCCCTGGGCCGCCAGCTCGGCGTGACATCCGGCGGCAAGCCGGTTCGCCAGAGCGATGATGGCGCCCGGCGCCTCCGCGTCCAGGGCCAGGTCGAGGCCGGCGTTGCGGGAGGCGGCGATATCGGCGAGGCCCATGCCGTAGGCCGACAGCAGGCCGGAAAACGGGTGGATCAGCACCCGCTCCATACCCAGCGCATCGGCCACCAGACAGGCGTGCTGGCCGCCAGCGCCGCCGAAGCAGTTGAGGGCATAAGCGGTAATGTCATGGCCGCGCTGCACCGAGATGCGCTTGATCGCCTCGGCCATGTTGGCCACGGCGATTGCGATGAAGCCATCGGCCACGTCTTCCGGCGAACGGCCATCGCCAACCTCGCCGGCCATGCTGGCGAAGGCGGCGCGCACCATGGCCACGTCCAGCGGCTGGTCGCGACCTGGGCCGAAGATCGCCGGAAACAGCTCGGGGTCAAGCTTGCCGAGCATGACATTGGCGTCGGTCACCGCCAGCGGGCCGCCGTTGCGGTAACACATGGGGCCTGGGTCGGCGCCGGCCGACTCCGGCCCGACGCGGAACCGGGCGCCGTCGAAGCGCAGCAGCGAGCCGCCGCCCGCCGCCACCGTATGGATCATCATCATCGGCGCGCGCATGCGCACGCCGGCGACCTCGGTTTCAAAGGCGCGTTCGAAATCGGCGGCCTCCGCCTCCCCGGCCGATGCGCCGTCGAAATGCGCCACATCGGTGGAGGTGCCGCCCATGTCGAAGCCGATGACCCGCTCAAAGCCAGCGGCAAGGCCGGTGCGGGCCATGCCGACGACGCCGCCGGCCGGGCCGGAGAGGATGGCGTCGCGTCCCTGGAACAGGCTGGCGGCGGTGAGGCCGCCGGACGAGGTCATGAACATCAGCCGCACGCCGTCGGCTGATGCGTCGTTGAGCGCGTTGACGCCCAGCTCCTCCGCCACCTGGGCGACATAGCGGTTCAGCACCGGCGAAAGATAGGCGTCCACCACCGTGGTGTCGCCACGCCCGACAAACTTGATCATTGGCGAGGCTTCGTGCGAGGCGGTGACCTGGGCGAAGCCCATGTCACGCGCCAGCCGCGCCGCCAGCTGCTCATGGGCCTGCCAGCGCCAGCCGTGCATGAAGACGATGGCCAGCGCCTGCCAGCCGGCGTCCAGCAGGCCCTGCAGGGCGCGCCGCACCCCGGCTTCATCCAGCCGCTGCTCAACGGTTCCATCAGCCAGCACGCGCTCATCGACTTCCGCCACCACGCCATACAGCGCTTCCGGCTTGACGATCTGGCGGGCGAAAATTTCGCGCCGCGCCTGGTAGCCGATGCGCAGGGCGTCACGAAAGCCGCGCGTGGTCAGCAGCGCCGTCGGCTCGCCCTTGCGCTCCAGCAGGGCGTTGGTGGCGACGGTGGTGCCCATGCGGACATCACCGACGAGCCCCGGCGGGATCGCCGCGCCGACGTCCAGGCCCAGATGCTCGCGGATGCCCTGCACCGCCGAATCGCGCCATGCCGGGCTTTGCGACAGCACCTTGCGGGCGTGCAGGCGCCCGGACGGATCGCGGGCGATGACATCGGTGAAGGTGCCGCCACGATCAATCCAGAAATCCCACCGGCCTGCGCCCCTGACGCCCGACGTCGCCTCCGCCGCACTGGCGCTGGCGGAAGACGACGGCGTTGGGGAAAGCGTGGCGGGCATCACTGGGTTCTCCTGCATCGCATGGCGGCGGCGCGCTTCCGGGCGCCCGGGGCATGGTCATGGCCTTCGGGTCGTGGCATAACCGATTCAGGCACAGGCGCGACCGGAGCCTCGCCGGTTGGGCCGATCCTGTCTTTCCCAGGAGGCGGGCTCCGCGAGCGCTCTGGTGGGAAGCAATGTCGCCGGTTGCCCCGGGGCCTTTGTCCGGGGCGGTGATGATGACTGATTGCGACGGGTAATGACCATGTTCAAGCGGCTTTCGCCCCTGTTTTTCATGTGCGCCGCCACCGTTGCGGCGGCCGCCTTCGCCGGCCCCGCCACAGCGCGCGATCAGGTTCCGGCGGAAACGCGCACCCGGCCGTGGTCGGCGGTGCTTCCCGGCTGCGCCGACAACATGGTGCTGTACAAGGTTTCCGACCGGTTCGCCCGCACCGAATCGAATTACTGGAACTCCAGCCTCACCATCACCGGCTATGACCGCATCACCACCCTGGCGGACCGCCCGGCGGGGCTGGACTATATTCCGCGCCGCTTCTGCAGCGCCCGCGCCTGGATGTCGGACGGCTATTACCGCACGGTGTATTATTCGGTGGCCGAAGCGCTGGGGCTTCCCGGCCCGGGCATTTTCAATGTCGGCTACGAGCCCTATGGCGTGAACTATTGCGTTGTCGGCCTCGACCGCGGCTGGACCTATCCGCCAGGCTGCCGTTCGGCCCGCCCCTGATCCGGCAGGCTTCCGCATCTTGATCACGCCGCGATCCGTCGCCGCTCTGGCCCTGACGCGCCGGCCCCGCCTGGCGCGGCTTGTTGCGGCGCTGCCTGGCGCCGTGATGCTGCTCGCCATTGCGCCGGCTGGCGCGCAATGGGGCGGCGGGCCGCGCGCCGATCGTGGCGCCGCGCCTGGCAATTTCGACCATTACGTGCTGGCCCTGTCGTGGTCGCCATCCTTCTGCATGCGCGAAGGCCAGCGCAAACAGCGCAGCCAATGCGATGTGGGGCAGAAGCTCGGCTTCGTGGTGCATGGGCTATGGCCGCAATACGCCAGCAATGGCTACCCATCCGAATGCGCGCCATCACCACGATTTCCGTCGCGCATGGCGCTGCGCGCCGCCGATGGGGTTTTCCCCGATGAAGGGCTGGCGCGGCATGAGTGGCGGGTGCACGGCACATGCTCGGGCAGCACCGCCGTGGACTATTTCCGCGATGTGCGCCGGGCCCGCGACGCGGTGACCATCCCCGACGCCTATCGCGGCGCCGGCGGGCCGTTCAGGGACAATGTCATGGCGTTGAAGCGGGCGTTCGTCGCCGCCAATCCGCGCCTGCGCGTCGACATGATCGACGTTGCCTGCTCGCGCGGCGCCCTGCGGGAAATCTACATCTGCTTCAGCAAGGACCTGCGGAGTTTCGCGCCCTGCGGCGACATGGGGCCGCCGCGTTGCCGCGCCGGTTTCGAGGTTCCGCCACCGCGCTGACGGTCCCGCTCCACATCCCGGCGCAGCGGCGGCGCGGATGTGAATTTGACATTTGCGTCCGGTGGCGGAAAGCAGGACCAGGCTCAGATCCGCCCCGGCCGGATTTGCGCCTTCTCCGATCCAGCCAGCATTTACGGAACGCGTCGTGAATTATCGCCATGCCTTTCACGCCGGCAATTTCGCCGATGTCATGAAGCACGCCCTGCTGACGCGCATCCTGACGCATCTTGGCCGCAAGGATACGCCCTACTGCGGATTCCACGGATGATGGGCATCGATTCCACGCGATCGTGGGCATGGATTCCACGGCATCGTGGGCATCGATTCCACGCCTCGGGCAGCCT
>NZ_SLWL01000011.1 GCF_004342915.1 Camelimonas lactis | reverse complement strand
GCCTCCGCCAAAAAACGGAGGTCTAGCAGGACTGGCATACTTTTATATCGGTGAGGCACGCCAGAAAATGGCGCACTTTATTCCCGGTGTTCTCAGGCTGGCCCGGCTGCCAGTCGGCCGGCGCCAGCTTCTCGCCCGAATAGGTGGCTTGCAAGGCCGCCACCATCCGCACCATCTCGTCGACCGAACGCCCGATCGTCAGAGGGTAATGGGTGATCGCCCGGATCACGCCTTCCGGGTCGATGAAATAGCTCGCCCGAACGCCCGCGCTGTCTTCAGGCGCTTCGTCGATCATGCCGTAGGCTCGGCCTACGAGCATCGAGGGATCTTCGATGACTGGGAAGGGAATGTCGACCGAGAACAGCTCGCGGATGGCGCGGCTCCAGGCGAGATGCGCATAGAGACTGTCGACCGATAGTCCCAACAGCGCACAGTCGAGAGCCGCGAACCGGTCATGCGCCTTAGCGAGTGCAACGAACTCCGTCGTGCAGACGGGCGTGAAATCGGCCGGGTGCGAGAAGAATACCAGCCACCGGCCCTTGAAGTCGGAAAGCCGAACCGGGCCCTGGGTGGATCGGGCTTCAAAATCAGGGGCGGCGTCGCCCATTCGCAAAGCGGGAGAGGAAATACTGGTCGATACGTCGTTCATTGAAGTCATGGTCTCGAAAGCGTCATGACCGAGTTTGTCACACGCCCGTCGGGTTGACGCAATACGATTACACAATTACACAATTTGATAAACAGATAAATAGCGATCGCCTGACGGTGGTATGGCCGTCCGTTCGCAGCAGTTCGGGAACGAACGATAACGTCCAGGATCTTGGCATTCCGATCTGATCTCGAGCCCTGAGCAGACAGAGGGCCTTATGATGAGATATTGGAAGTCCACTGCTTGCCCGGCATCCGCGCGTCCTTCGATGGAAAGAGAAGCGCGATGTTTGATGCCCGGCTGTCGGTAAGAATTCAATTGGGCTTCATTGTCAGCTTCCATTTCATCTTTCCAGTACGCTCTATTGGCCTTGCAGTCGGTCCAAATTCTGACCTTCGGTTTGTCCGGAGGTCGCAACGCCAATTTGATAGACGTCAGCAAAAAATTGCGTCTTGGCGACATTGGATTATGTCCCCATCCAGATCGTGGGGCAGAAGCGTCACGCTACAATATCCGAGAATGCTATTTCTCGCGCTTACAAACTGCTGACAACGCGCCGTCATCGAAGCTGTGTCAGCAAAAAAGCGCCCCGTAGGGCGCTTCTTAAGCTTTTGATTTTCATGAAGAAAACTGGAGCGGGCGAAGGGATTCGAACCCTCGACCCCAACCTTGGCAAGGTTGTGCTCTACCCCTGAGCTACACCCGCTTCCGTCAGCAGCGTCGCCGCCGATGGCCGCTATGTGCCCTGGAACGCGGGCGGACGCAAGGGGAGATGTCGCGCGCCCCATGAAAAAGTGTGACGCGCCGCCCGGGATGTGGACAACAGGAATGGGCAGCCCCATGCAGGCGGCCAGCCGCGTCGCTGGCCGTCGACGGGTTGCGTGCCGGCTGCTTTCCTGTGCCGGCGGCTTTTGAGGGCTGGCGCCTTTCGAAGTCTGGCGGCGTCGCGACCGGTCCGCCTTGCCCGGGCGTCCGGGCGGCGGCGCGTAATTGTCTGCCGCGAATTGCGTCGCTGGAATTGTTTTCTGGCCGGGGAGGCCCCATTTTGACGGGCAGAAAATGATGTGGCCGCCGTGACCGGAGAAATCCGCCGGGCGCGCGCGGCTTTGCAGGACGCCGTTGCAAACGGGGCCTGTCGCCAGGGACGCCATTTGCCAGAAGCCATTGCCAGGAACCCCGCTGCCCATGACCGAGTTGCCCATGACCGACCAGACCACGCCAGCCCCCGCCGCGACCTCCGTCAAGGATGTGACGACGGCAAGCTTCGCCGATGACGTGATCCGCGCCTCGATGAATGCGCCGGTGCTGGTGGACTTCTGGGCGCCCTGGTGCGGGCCGTGCAAGCAGCTGGCGCCGGCGCTGGAGAAGGTGGTGGCGGCCTCTGGCGGCAAGGTGTCGCTGGTCAAGATGAATATCGACGATCACCCGGAAGTGGCGGGCCAGATGGGCATCCAGTCGATTCCGGCCGTGATCGCCTTCAAGCGCGGCCAGCCGGTGGATGGCTTCATGGGCGCGGTTCCTGAAGGGCAGATCCGCTCTTTCATCGAGCGCCTGGTCGGGCCGCTGGGGCCGACGGCGATTGATGCGTTGCTTGCGGATGCGGCGGCGCTTGACGCGGCCGGCGACGCCCAGGGCGCCGCGGAGCTTTACGCCGCCGTGCTGCAACAGGAGCCGGACAACCCTGACGCCATCTCGGCGCTGGTGAAGCTGCATGTGAAGCTGGACGACCTGGAGGGCGCCCGCAGCTTCCTCGCGCTCGCCCCGGCGGACAAGGCCAACCACCCAGCCATCGCCTCGGCCCGTTCGGCGCTGGAGCTGGCGGAGCAGGCTGGCGATCTTGGCCCGGCGGCGGAACTGGAGGCGCGGCTCGCCGCCAATCCCGATGACCATGAGGCGCGTTTCGATCTGGCGCTGGCCCACAACGCCCGGGGTGA
Source organism: Camelimonas lactis (assembly GCF_004342915.1). Classification (GTDB taxonomy): domain Bacteria; phylum Pseudomonadota; class Alphaproteobacteria; order Rhizobiales; family Beijerinckiaceae; genus Camelimonas; species Camelimonas lactis. The sequence continues at coordinate 168,692 of NZ_SLWL01000011.1, read as the reverse complement.
TCGCAAGGCCGCCGTGGAGGAGTTGCTGACGCTTTTCCGCAAGGACCGGGCGTGGAACGATGAGGCCGCCCGCAAGCAGCTGGTGCAGTTTTTCGAAGCGTGGGGACCGAAGGACCCTGCGACCCTGGCGGGCCGGCGCCGCCTGTCGTCGCTGATGTTTGCCTGAGCGACCGAAAGCCCGGGCAAAAGTTCAGAAAAGAGGCATCTTGCCGTGGTTATGAACGCTGTCTATCGCAGTCCCCAGGACTGCCCGCTGACGATTCCGCTGTTTCCGCTGACGGAAGCGTTGCTGTTGCCGCGTGGCGAGATGCCCCTGAATATCTTCGAGCCGCGTTACATGGCCATGGTTGATGACGCGCTGGCTGGCCGCCGCGTCATCGGCATCATCCAGCCGTTGAAGGAAGAGGATGCGTCGCCCGCGCCGGAGCTTTACGCCATCGGTTGCGCCGGCCGCATCACCCATTTCGCCGAAACCGGCGATGGGCGCTATCTCATCACCCTGACCGGCGTGGCGCGCTTCCGCCTGACGGACGAGCTGGCGGTGACGACGCCCTATCGTCAGGCGCGGGTCGACTACCACCCGTTCTGCAACGATTTTTGCGCCCGCGCCGGCGAGGAAGACGTCAACCGCGACGCCGTCATCGCCGCGCTGGAGGCATTCGTGAAAGCGCGTGGCCTGCGCATCGACTGGCGTGGCGTGCGCACCGCCTCCAACGAGGCCCTGGTCAACGCCCTGTCGATGATGAGCCCCTACGGCATGCGTGAGAAACAGGCGCTGCTGGAGGCGCCGGACCTCAAAACCCGCGCCGAGATGCTGGTGGCCATCACCGAGATCGAGCTGGCGCGCGGCGGCGCCGGCTCAGACCCCTCGCTGCAATAGGCGGCGCTGGACGAGACGCACGACATTTCAACTGGAAGCACCCATGACCGGCCAGACCGACGCCCAGAACCAGGACAACCCCGCCCATCCCGCCACCCGGCTTGACCCGCGCCTGCTCGAATTGCTGGTGTGTCCGCTGACCAAGGCGACGCTGGAATATGACGCGGAGCGCCAGGAGCTGATCAGCCGCCAGGCGCGCCTGGCCTATCCGATCCGCGACGGTATTCCGATCATGCTGCCCGATGAGGCCCGCCCGCTGTAAGCGGCGCGGTTCTTGCGCCGCTCAGGCCCGCACGACTTCCACGTCCCAGGCCGGCGCGCCGTTGACGTGGCGTTCATGCACGATCACCTGGTCGCCGTCACGCAGGCGGCCGAGGTTTTCCTCGCGATCCGGCAGCACGATGGTGGTGCTGTCGCCGGTCACCACCAGCACCTGGCGGCGGCCGGCCGTCGCCGCGGCGGCCCAGGCCCGGATCTGGCTGAACCACGGTTCGCGCCGCCAGACGCCGGCCGCTCCGGGATCGGTCTGCACCACCAGCCGGGCGCCGCCGTGCTCCGTGTACAGCACCAGCTTGCTGCGATCCGGCCGCCATTCCTCTCCCAGAAAGCCCTCGCCGAGCCACAGGCACGAGAACGTCCGGCACTCGTCCGGGCGCGCCTCATAGGCGTCGCACCCCTTGCCCGGCTTGCAGTGCGGGCACCAGCGCCCGCGCGGCTTGTCGAGCGCGGCGATGCCCATCACCTTGCAGCACAGGGTGCAGGGGCCGCACGTGCGCGCCTGCGCGGACGTCTGCAATCCCGACAGGCTCATGACGCTCCCTCTGGTTGATTGTGACGCCCCGACACTGCCGTCAGGCGGGCCTGCTTTCAAGCCGCGCCGCCCGACAGCCTGTTGCGGGCGTGCTCCTGCGCCTCGACCACGGCGATGGCGGTGATGTTGACGATGCCGCGCGCCGTCACCGAGGGGGTGACGATGTGCGCCGGCTGCGCCGGGCCGATCAGGATGGGGCCGACTGGCAGGGCGTCGGCCACCGCCCGCGTCATCTGGAAGGCGATATTGGCGGCGTCGAGGTTCGGCATGATCAGCACGTTGGCCGCGCCCTTGATGCGCGCGCCCGGATAGACCTTGTCGCGCACCATCTCGGACAGCGCCGTGTCGGCGGCCATTTCACCGTCGATCACCAGCTCTGGCGCCCGCTCGCGCACCAGTTCGAGCGCCGCCCGCATCTTGCGGGCCGAGGGCGAATCGGAGGAGCCGAAATCCGAGTGCGACAGCATCGCCATCTGCGGCTCCATGCCGAAGCGCGCCACATGGCTGGCGCAGGCGATGGCCATGTCGGCGAGTTCTTCCGCGTTCGGGTCCTGGCGCACATGGGTGTCGGCGATGAAGAACGGCCCCTTGCTGGTGATGACCAGCGACAGGGCGGACATTTCCTTGATGCCAGGCGCAAGGCCGATGATGTCGCCGATGTGCCGCAGCCGCGACTGGAAGCGCCCTTCAAGGCCGCAGATCATGGCGTCGGCGTCGCCGCGCCGCACCGCCAGCGCCGCGATCACCGTATTGTTGGTGCGCACCAGCGTGCGGGCGGCGTCCGGCGTGATGCCCTTGCGGCCGGCCACATCGAGATAGGCGGCCACATAGTCCCGGTAGCGCGGGTCGTCCTCCGGGTTGGTGAGGTCGAAATCGACGCCTTGGCGAATGGTGAGGCCGAAACGCTTGATGCGCGATTCCACCACCGCCGGACGACCCACCAGGATGGGATGGGCCACCCCGTCCTCGACAATCGCCTGAACGGCGCGCAGCACGCGCTCATCCTCGCCCTCCGCATAGATGACGCGCATGGGATTTTCCCGGGCGCGGCTGATCAGCGGTTTCATGACGAAGCCGGAGCGGAACACGAAGCGCGTCAGGCTGTCGGCATAGGCTGCGATGTCGGCCAGGGGCCGGGTGGCGACGCCGGTGTCCATCGCCGCTTTGGCCACGGCGGGAGCGATGCGCAGGATCAGGCGCGGATCAAACGGATTGGGAATCAGCGAACGCGGACCAAATGGCTGCGCGCCGCCGCCGGCCGTCGCCACCATGTCGGAGGGCGCTTCGCGCGCCAGAGCGGCGATGGCGTGGGCCGCCGCCAGCTTCATCTCCTCATTGATGGTGGTGGCCGCGACGTCCAGCGCGCCGCGGAAGATGAAGGGGAAACACAGGACGTTATTGACCTGGTTGGGGAAATCGGAGCGCCCGGTGCAGATCATCGCGTCCGGGCGGGCCTTTTCCGCCTCATCCGGCATGATCTCGGGATAGGGGTTGGCCAGCGCCATGATCAGCGGCCGCGGCGCCATGGCGGCCAGCATCTCCGGCTTCAGCACGCCGCCGGCGGAGACGCCGAGGAAAATGTCGGCGCCGGGGATCACCTCGGCCAGGGTGCGCTTGTCGGTGTTCTGGGCGAACACCGCCTTCCAGCGGTCCATCAGCACCGGGCGGCCTTCATAAACCACGCCCTCCAGGTCCGTGACCCAGATATTTTCCCGCTTCGCGCCGAGCGACACCAGCAGGTTCAGGCAGGCGAGGGCGGCCGCCCCGGCGCCCGAGGCGACGATCTTGACGCTGGCGATGTCCTTGCCGGCCAGCGCCAGACCATTGGTCACCGCCGCCGCGACGATGATGGCGGTGCCGTGCTGGTCGTCGTGAAACACCGGAATCGACATGCGCTCGCGCAGCCGCTCCTCGATCTCGAAGCACTCCGGCGCCTTGATGTCCTCAAGATTGACGCCGCCGAAGGTTGGCTCCAGCGCCGCCACCACATTGATCAGCCGCTCCGGGTCATGCTCCGCCACCTCGATGTCGAAGACGTCGATGCCGGCGAATTTCTTGAACAGGACGGCCTTGCCCTCCATCACCGGCTTGGCGGCCAGCGGCCCGATATCGCCGAGGCCGAGCACGGCGGTGCCGTTGGACAGCACCGCCACGAGATTCTGGCGGATGGTCAGGCGGGCGGCCTCCGCCGGGTCAGCGGCGATGGCCTCGCAGGCGGCGGCGACGCCTGGCGAGTAGGCCAGGGCGAGGTCGCGCTGGTTGCCGAGCGGCTTGGTCGCCTTGATCTCCAGCTTTCCGGGCTTCGGGTGGCTGTGATAGACAAGGGCCCCGGATCGCAGATCGCTCGACAGTTTCGCGCCCACAGTATGTCCTCCGCATGCGCAGCCCCCGGGGCGCGCGCCAGATGTCAGATGGTGGGCGGCCTTATGGCATGATTCCGGTTTCTGTATGGTGAAGCCCGGGTGACGTTTTGCATCCCCGCCGCCGGTTATCGGCCGCAGCGCTGGTTGCTCTTGCCGGATGAGGACATTTGTCCGCGCCTGTGGGGACAATGGCTTGACGCTGCCGCCGCGCGCCATTATAGCTCCGGCACTTCATGGAATTGTCGGTCAAGCAAGCTGTCCGCCATTTGGGGACCGCGCCGCTTCGCCGTTGAGCAGGACAACGATCATGGCCCGCCGTTGCGAGCTGACTGGGAAGGCCGTTCTGACCGGCCATCTCGTGAGCCACTCCAATCGTAAGACCAAGCGCCGGTTCCTTCCGAACCTGTGCAATGTGACCCTCCAGTCGGAGGCCCTTGAGCGCGCCGTTCGCTTCCGCGTCAGCGCCGCCGCCCTCCGCACGGTCGAGCACCGCGGCGGCCTGGACGGCTTCCTCGCCAAGGCTTCGGCTTCCGAGCTGTCGCAGGGCGCGCTCGCCCTGAAGCGCGAGATCGAGAAGAAGGCCGCCGCCGCCAACTGAGGCGCGACGGTCGCATGACCCGACGCCAGACGTCAGGGCGTGCGTGAACACAAGGGCATGGCTCCGGTTGCGGAGCTGGATTAGCCCGAAGGAAAGGCGGCCCTGGCCGCCTTTTTTGTTGTCTGGCGTCGTATTGCTCCGCTACGGGGGACGGGCTTTTCGTGCTCCCCAGGCTGCGCCGGGCTCTGATTTTGCAGGCTGCGCCGGGCCTGACCTGGGCTGCGTCGGGCCTGACCTGGGCTGCGCCTGGGCCTGGGGCTTCCCAGGCTGCGCCTGCCTTGCGCGGCGCCGCGCTGGCGTCCATGCGACGTCGCGCCGGATGCGGGGCCGCCGCGCGATCAGTCTCCCAGCCCTCCGCGCCCAAAACAAACGGCGCGGTTGCCCGCGCCATCCAGTTTCCGTCAGCCGGCTGTCGCCGCAAAACCCTACCGGCCGCGCGCTGTTCGCGGCGCGCGGCCAGCGCGCGGCGCCGGGGTCTCATCAAACAGCTCCGCCAGCTTGTCGGTCATGGCGCCGCCCAGCTCCTCGGCGTCGACGATGGTGACGGCGCGCCGGTAATAGCGGGTGACGTCGTGGCCAATGCCGATGGCGATCAGCTCCACCGGCGAGCGCTGCTCGATCTCGGCGATGATCTGGCGCAGGTGGCGCTCCAGATAGTTGCCGGGATTCACCGACAGGGTGGAATCGTCCACCGGCGCGCCGTCCGAGATCACCATCAGGATCTTGCGCTGCTCGGGCCGCCCCAGCAGCCGCTTGTGGGCCCAGTCCAGCGCCTCGCCGTCGATGTTTTCCTTCAGCAGGCCCTCGCGCATCATCAGGCCCAGATTCTTGCGCGCCCGCCGCCACGGCGCGTCGGCGGCCTTGTAGATGATGTGGCGCAGATCGTTGAGGCGGCCCGGGTTGGCGGGCTTGCCCGATTGCAGCCAGAGCTCGCGCGACTGGCCGCCCTTCCAGGCGCGGGTGGTGAAGCCCAGGATTTCGGCCTTGACGCCGCACCGCTCCAGGGTGCGCGCCAGCACGTCGGCGCAGGTCGCCGCCACGGTGATCGGCCGGCCGCGCATCGAGCCGGAATTGTCGATCAGCAGCGTCACCACCGTATCGCGGAAGTTGGTGTCTTTCTCCTGCTTGAACGACAGCGCCTGGAACGGGTCGATGATGACCCGCGGCAGCCGCGCCGGATCGAGCATGCCCTCTTCGAGGTCAAATTCCCAGGCGCGGTTCTGCTGCGCCTGCAGCTTGCGTTGCAGGCGGTTGGCGAGGCGGGCCACCACGCCCTGCAGATTGGCCAGCTGCTTGTCCAGATAGCCGCGCAGCCGCGTCAGCTCTTCGGGATCGCACAGTTCCTCGGCGGTCACCACCTCGTCGAAACGCGGGGCGTAGGCCTTGTAATCCGTGGCGCGATTGTCGCCGGGCTTCGTCTGCGGCGGTCGCGGCGTCTCGCCGGAGCTTTCGGAATCGCCGAGGTCCGATTCATCGGGAAGTTCGCCAGGCGGGGCGTCGTCCGCCTCCATGGCGCCTTCCTGCATCTCCTCGGAGACATCCTCGGACAGCTCCGCGTCGCCGCGTTCGCCCGTGTCCTGCTGGTCGCCCTCGCCCTGCTCCTGGTCGGCGCCCGATTCGGGGGCGTCTTCCTGGCTGTCGTCATCGTCCTCGCTCTCATCGGCGTCGAGTTCGTCGGCGATGTCGAGGCTTGAGAGCAGTTCACGCACCGTGCGGGCGAATTTCTTCTGGTCGGTGAGTGAATCGAGCAGGGCGTCGAGGCTGGCGGCCGCCTTGTGCTCAACCCCTTCGCGCCACAGGTCCACCACGCGGCGGATGGCGGGCGGCGGCGGCAGGCCGGTCAGGCGCTCGCGCGCCAGCATCGCCAGCGCATCGGCCAGCGGCGCGTCGGCCCGGTCGGCGACGTGCTGGAGATTGGCGCGGGCGTAGCGGTCCTCCAGCATGGCGGCGATATTGCTGGCCGATCCGGTCATGCGGCGGCTGCCGATGGCGTCGACGCGGGCCTGCTCCACCGCGTCATAGACGGCGCGGGCCTGCGGGCTTTCCGGCGCGAATTTGCGGTGCACCGCGTCGTCATGGCAGGCGAGGCGCAGCGCCATCGAATCGGCGTGGCCGCGCATCACCGCCACGTCCGCCGCCGACATCTTGCGGGGTGGTTCGGGAATGCGGGCGCGGTCAACGACCAGGCTCGGCTTGTCCGTGCCGAAGGTCACCTCCAGCGTCGCATTGCCGGCCATGGCCCGCATGCAGTCGCCAACGGCCCGCTTCAGTGGCTCGGTGGGGGTGGGCCTGGCGCCCGCCGGGCGGGTGTTCGGGATCGTCACGATCGCCTGTTCCCTGTCAAAGCGTTCGCTGGCGAGGCGGCGGCCGCCTGGCCAGCAGGACGCATCAGATCAAAATGGCCGGCCGCCGCCCCGCCCGATCCGGCGTGCTCCGGGCCTTTCACGCCGGGCCGCTGGCCGGGCGCGAAAGGCGTCGATGTCGCCGGGCCGCGTTTCGGGGGCGGCGCCCCGGTTCATCCGGTCGGGCGGCGCGCGTTACGAACATCTCCGGCGCGCGCGTCGTCCAGGTCTGTCAGGCCAGCGCCAGATTGGCGGCGCTTTCCGGCAGCTCCTTGCCGAAGCAGCGCTGGTAGAACTCCGCCACCAGGGCGCGCTCCAGCTCGTCGCACTTGTTGAGGAAGGTCAGGCGGAACGCCATGCCCACGTCGCCAAAGATGCGGGCGTTCTCGGCCCAGGTGATGACCGTGCGCGGGCTCATCACCGTGGAGAGGTCGCCGTTCATGAAGGCGTTGCGGGTCAGGGCGGCCAGCCGCACCATGCGGTCGACCGTGTCGCGGCCCGTGGCGCTGTCGCGATAGTGCGGCGCCTTGGAGAGCACGATGTCCACCTCGCGCTCGTGCGGCAGGTAGTTCAGCGTCACCACGATCGACCAGCGGTCCATCTGGCCCTGGTTGATCTGCTGGGTGCCGTGGTACAGGCCGGAGGTGTCGCCGAGGCCAACCGTGTTGGCCGTGGCGAACAGGCGGAACGACGGGTGCGGGTGGATGACGCGGTTCTGGTCGAGCAGCGTCAGCTTGCCGGAGACTTCCAGCACGCGCTGGATCACGAACATCACGTCGGCGCGGCCGGCGTCATATTCGTCGAACACCAGGGCGACGTTGTTCTGCAGCGCCCACGGCAGGATGCCGTCGCGGAACTCGGTAATCTGCTTGCCGTCCTGCAGGACAATGGCGTCCTTGCCGACCAGATCGACGCGCGACACGTGGCTGTCGAGGTTGACGCGCACGCACGGCCAGTTGAGGCGCGCCGCCACCTGCTCGATGTGGGTGGATTTGCCGGTGCCATGGTAGCCGGTGATCATCACGCGGCGGTTGAAGGCGAAGCCGGCGAGAATCGCGAGCGTGGTCTCGCGGTCGAACAGGTAATCGGGGTCGATTTCCGGCACATGCTCGTCGCGGGCGGAGAAGGCGGGAACCTCCATGTCGGAAACGATGCCGAAGAGCTCGCGGACGGAGACTTTCACATCCGGAACGCCGGATGACGCGCTTGGGGCTTGCATGTAATTCCTCGATCAGCAGCCGGCCTGGTGGTCCTTTGATTCCGGCGTCCCGCCTGACCCGGGGGGTGGCGCGAACGCGGGAATCAAAAGACCACCCACATGATGTTTCCGGCGGCCTGCGAATTTGGCTTTTGAAAGTGCGCCCGGGCGGGCCGGATATCAAAGGTCAAACGCATGTCGCCAGGCCCGGGAGCGTGGTCCGGTCATCTGGCGGCGGAACGCCGCCATACGACATGGGGACCCCCGGCCGTGACCGGAGACGGGTCCGCCATCTGGATGTGAACGCCAGAACCTGCCCGGATAAAGGGCCGGCCCGGCGCTGCTCCCGATATGGGCGCGCCGCCAACGCACAGGCGACACTCACAGTTCTAGAACCCGTTTGCCCGGGGGGCAATGTTTCGGGCTCATGACAGGGGCGCCGAGCGGCGTTTTTGTCGGGATTCGGGGCGGCGCGCCGTTGCGGGCAGGCTGGAGGCCGGGATTTTCCGGGACGGGCGGTCAATCCGCGTCGTCGCGCCCGCCCGCGTCCCCATTGTCCGGCGCAGCTTTTTGCCTGCGTGAACTCAGCAGAGGCCCTGGGCGCGCAGCACGCCGTGCGCCTTTATGATTTCCTGGAACCGCGCCTCGAAACTGCGGTCGCCGCCATTGGCGTCGGGGTGAAAACGTTTCACCAGCAATTTGTAACGCGTCTTGATGGCGGCCGCGTCGGCGTTCTCGTCAAGGCCGAGCGTCTCCAGCGCCTTGCGGGCGGCAAGCCCGACGCGCGGCGCCGTCGCCGGGTTGCGCTGCGCCGCCGCGCTGCGGAACAGGTTGAAGGGGTCGGCGACCCGGCCGCTCGTATCGATTTTCGAGCGCATGCCGGCGGAGCCCTTGACGCCCATCTTCCAGGTCGGGCGATGCCCCACCTGGTCCGCCTTCTGGTGGCTGGCGACGGCGTCGTCATCCATGCCATTGAAATAGTTGTAGGACTGGTTGTAGGCGCGCACGTGCTCAAGGCAAAAGCGCCAGTACTGCCCCTCCCGCTGTCGCCCCTTGGGCGCGCGGTGCAGGCCAGGTTCGCGGCAGCCCGGATGGTCGCAGGCCGCCGTCTGCGGCCGCGGCTCTTCTTCCTTCTTGCGACTGGCGCGGATGCGGTCAAAGAGGGGTGAATTGAAATCCATTTGTCCGTGCGTCTTGCAATCCCGGCGCATGGCCCGGAGCGAAGGCGCGCTCCGTTCCGGACGTATGCGTCCACACAAAAAGGCAGGGCGAACTCCGGCGGGGGCCGCACGGCGCTTCGCCCTGAAACATGGCCCGGTCCCCGAAGGGCTGGCCCAACATTCCGGCCCGAAACCTCTCGCCGAAATTTCTGGCCGGTCATTTCTGGTCCCCCGGCGCCAGAGCCGGAACGACGTCAGGTCCCGGCCAGATCCCCGGGGCATGCCGATCAGGTTCTCGCGTCGGGTCGCGCCTGCGCCGGGCGCAGCTGTCCGGCTCCGACCCCGGGCGCGCGGGAAGGGCGTGGCGGCGGGGCGGGCAGTCCGTCGCCGTCGCGGGCTTTTGTCGGGATCAACGATCCCGCGCGGCGTAACGCCGCCAGTATCGCCAGGCAAATCCCCTCCACCCCGGTGCAATCCGGGTCCTGGCGGGCGCACATGATAACAGACGCGGCCAGCCCGCGCACGCCACGAAAATCACCGCAAGGGCCCCCGTGGCTGTCGCCATGGGAACGCCTGCCTCAATTCCCGCCTGAAAACATGGCGAAAACACTGGCCGCGCCGGCTCGGCTCCAACTATGGCGCGGGGTCTGGCGCCGGTGGAAAAACGGTGGTCAAAATAGTCGCCGCGCCGTACCGGCAGGTTTTCAGCAACAGTTGCGGCGGCCCCGCGTTTCCGGCGGGGCAGAAGGCTTCACGCCAGAAGGAGCAAACCATGACGCGCGCAGACCTGATCCGCGATCGTCTTCAGGCGGCGTTCACACCGCTGGCGCTGGAGGTCGTTGACGATTCCCACCGGCACGCTGGCCATGCCGGAGCGCGGCCGGAGGGCGAAACCCATTACTCCGTATACATTGTGTCGGCCGCCTTCAGCGGCAAGTCCCGGCTGGAGCGGCACCGTATGGTCAACGCCGAACTGGCGGACCAGCTGACGCCGGACCGCATCCACGCCCTGGCGATAACCGCGCGCACGCCCGATGAACCGGGCCAGGCTGGCGGCGCCCGGGACCCTGCCTGAAAATCCGCCCGGAGCCGTCACTTGAAGTTTGCGCCTGAAAGGTCCGGGAGCCTGAGGGCGCGACATAACGGACAAGCCACGCCGTCGCGCGCGCCATAATCCGGCAGGTCGCCTGTCCGGCTGCCGGCCGGGGCGGCTTTGGTCATGGCGGCGCCACCGGTTGTTGTTGGTTCAGGCTTTTGAGATTGGAGGAGGTCGCCGTGGGCGGATTATCGATCTGGCACTGGCTCATTCTAGTTCTTCTGGTGGTCGTGCCGCTGTTTTTCGTGTTGCGCAAGCCGCCGGCGGGCCCCAACCGGTTCGGCGCGGAGCCGGGCCAGCCGCATGATTTCCCGGCGGCGATCGCGAGCTTTTTCAGAAATTACGCTTCCTTCTCGGGCCGGGCGAGCCGCTCGGAATTCTGGTGGCCCGTTCTCATGTCAATCTGTGTTTCGTTGATCCTTGCGATCATCGACCGGTCGGGCGTCATGGAGTCGCTCTGGAGCCTGGCGGTTTTGCTACCGATGCTGGCCGTCTCGGCGCGCCGTTTGCACGACCTCAATCGCAGCGGCTGGCTGCAATTGCTGTCGCTGTTGACGCCGATCGGCCTTATCGGGGTGCTCGTCTGGTACGCCACGCCGCCGCGCGACGCCGTGGCCGCCGACGCGGGTTTCCATCAAGGCGCGGGGCCCCAGGATACGTGAACAGGCCGGAACTGGGGTCAGGGACCGGCCGTGACCAGCGTCCAGTACACCCGGTATTTCGAGCCCGGCCGGGCGCTGGCGGCGGCGACGCCCATGCGTGTGGCGCGCGGGTTCAGCATGGCGGCGTTGTGGGCCGGCGAGTCGCGCCAGCCGGAAAACGCTTCCGCCATGGTGCGGTAACCGGCCGACATGTTGACCATTGGCGCGCTGACGCCACGGCTGGCGAGGGCGCGGCGCAGGGCGTCGGCGGAGGCCGGCGCGTCGCGACCGGCCATGGCGGTTGCCTCACGGCTGGCCAGTGCGGTCAGTTCCGGGTCGAGGTCCAGTGGCGCGAGGCCATGGCGCTGGCGGAAGAGATTGATGGTCTGGGCCGCATCGGCCCCATCAAGGCGCGCGCCCGGTTCACCGAGGTTGGCGTAAAACGCCGGCTGGCGCGTTGCGGGTGCGGGCGGCTGGCTGGCGCAACCCGCCAGCACGGCGGCGACGGCCAGCGCCGGGATCGCCACGATGCTGGAGCGGAAAAGGGAGCGGGGAGGGACGGGGGGCAAGGGGCGGCTCCAGGTTCGGGGCATTTCCGGGAAAAGCGATGGCTTTTCATCAGATAAACGCGCCGCATTGATGGGCGCGCGGCCCGGGCCTGTCGGTCGCCGGGCGCGCCGCGCACCCTGCCTGTCCAATCGTCAAGAGTCCGTTGCCGGCTGCCCGGGCGTTGCGGCGCCGGCCGTGCGTCCCGCTGGCGCGGCGCGTTCGCCGATGGCGCGCTGCAGGTCCTCTGGCAGCAGCAGGCGCACCTCGCTGAGCGCCGGCCCGGGCGTCGCATAAATCCCGGCCTCGGTCAGCGCCGCGAAGATCCGGTAGTTCAGATCGCTGCGGATTCGCGACATCGCCTCCACGTCAGAGAAGCAGCGCAGGTCGTATTCCTGCGTCGTCGTGGTGAAATTGCTGAACAGCACCGTGGGTTTCGGCTCGCGCAGCACATCCGGGTGGGCGTTGGCGCATTTCAGCAGCAGATCAGCCACGACCTGGGGATTTTTCTGGAAGCCCGTGCCGACGGTGATGGCGATGCGCCCGGTGCGGTTGTTGCGCAGCCAGTTTTTCACCGTTCCCGAGACCAGGGTGGAGTTGGGCACGATGATCGAGGCGCGCTCGAAGGTCTGGATTTCCGTGGCCCGCACGCTGATGCGCTTCACATAGCCCTGTTCGGCCCCAACCACGATCCAGTCGCCGACGCTGATCGAGCGGTCCCACAGCAGGATGAGGCCGGAAACGAAATTGTTGACGATCGATTGCAGGCCAAAGCCGATGCCGACCGACAGGGCGCCGGCGACGATGGCGATGCGGTCAAGGCTCAGGCCGAAATTGGCCAGCGTCGCCGCCACCACGATGAACACGCCCAGATAGCCCGTGGCGGTGGTGATGGAATTGCGCAGGCCCGAATCGAGATTGGTCGCCGGCAGGAATTTCTGTTGCAGCCAGCCCTGGAAGGCGCGGGTGACAATAACGCCGACAACCAGCAGCGCGAGGCCCCACAGGATGCTGACTGGCGAGATGTTGAAGCCGGCCACGCTCAGCCCGAAAAACACGTTGCGCACCGAGCCGATGAAGTCAGTCGACTGGATGCCAAACGGGGCCAGGGCCAGCAGCGCGGCCAAGGCGATGAGCGTGATGCGCAGCACGCCGGCGAGCACCACGCCCAGCTGTTGCAGCGAGCGCTTGCGCACGCCGACGGTCGTTTGCATCGCCAGCGACATCCGGCTGTTGTCGCCAAACGCCTGGTCGATGCCCTCATCGACCATCACCAGCAGCAGCTTGAGCACGGCGAGCAGCGTCAGCGTCCACAGGGTCTGGTTGATCAGAAAATTCGCCAGCGGAATGAAGCCCGCCGCTGTCGCCGCCAGGATCAGGAATGCAAGGATCCACGCCCCGAGCCGCCACACGCCCGTGGCCGCGCCGCCAGCCGGAATGTAGGGGCCGAGGCTTTGCTCCTCGCAGTCGACGCCATCGCGCATCCGCCGCAGCATGCGCACGAGCACCAGCGCGACGCCGGCGTTGATGACGGCGTCCAGCGCTGTCGCCGTGGCCCGGTCGCCACCGCTGGCTTCCAGCACCTCGCCCAGCGCCCAGCCGGCCACCACCAGGCCGACGGCGGCCGTCAGCGCCCTGGCCACCGGCCCAGCGGTCTGGTCGGGAATGGCGAGAATGCGCCATTGCGGCGTGTTCGGCGCCAGCAGGGCGACGATGAGCCCACGCATGAGGGTGACGGCGACGATGGCCTGGAGCACCGAACGGATCAGCGGATCGACGCTGGCCGGGGTGAGGCCGCTGCCATCGAGGCCGAGATAAAGCAGCCAGCAGCCCAGCGCCACGGCGGCCGTGTCGCTGACGGTGACGAAAAGGCCGGAGACAGCGCGCCGCAACTGCCCGGGCGCGTTGTAGCTGATGATGCGGGCGTGCAGCCGCCGCAGCAGGAAACGCCGGGCCAGCCAGACCAGCCCGAGCGCGACCAGCGACAGCCCGAAGGGCAACATGCGCCGGTCCGCGATGCGCTCCTGCAGCGCCGACAGCCAGTCCGAACCGATGGTGACCAGGGCTTTCAGGTTGGATGGGGCCGCCGTCGCCACGAAAGACCACAGCTCAGGGCTGAAAATACTCCAGGTGTGATCGAACAGGGCGTGGGTGAACTGGCTGCGCCGCTCGCCGGACACGGTTTCCGCCAGCTGGTTCGCCTGAAGCAGCAGGGCGTGGCCGATCCGGGCCGTGTCGCTGATCTCGCTGTAATTGTGCTGGCGGTTTTCGCGTTCAGCGGCGGCTTCGGCCGTTTCCGGCCCATCTTTCTTCTCATCCGGCTTGGGTCCAAGCTGGTCCAGAAGGGCCTTGGCGGCGTTGGCGCGCTGGGTCAGCGGGCCGAGGGCGCCCTGCAACGCCGCTGTCGATGTGGCCAGCTGGCTGCGCAGGTCATCGAGCTGGGCGCCGGTGTGGTTGCGTCTGGCCAGCACGGTTTCGATTTCCGCCAGCCGCACCTTCTCCCGGTCGAAAACCACGCGTGCGGAAGCCAGAAGCCTGGCCCGGGCCTCCGCTGAAATGCGCGTCGCCTCATCAACAGAGGGGGAAGCGGGCGGCGCCGGCGCTTCGGCGGCGGGCGTTGCTGGCGCGGCGGGCTGCTGCGGGCCAGGTTGCTGTGGGCGGGGCTGCTGCGGGCCGGATTGCTGTGGGCCGGATTGCTGCGGCGCGGTGGGGCTGGTCTGGCCCACCGCCAGTTGCCCGGGAAGCATCGCGGCGAACAGCGCCAGCAACGCCAGGGCGCCCAGCCCTGGCCGCCGCCTCGTCCGCGCCGCGCCCTGAAACCGCTTCACTATCGCGCCTGCCATGCCTGCTCCCGTCTGACGCGTGGACATCCCTTCCGGCGCCGCCGGAACCACCGCGATGGGGGCATCGCGTCAGCCTCGCGCCGTCTGCCAACGCGGACTGTCAGGCCGGAAGGGCGGGGTTATCCCGGAAAATCCTTGTGACGCATGACAATGGCGGAATTTGTGTGGCGGCGCTATTGCGCCGGCGTGCGCGCGGCCGGTGGCTTTTTGCGCCGAAGCCGGGCGAAACCGGCGCCCGTCGCGTCGGAAAGGCGCTCCATGTAGATGTACAGCACCGGCGTGATGTACAGGGTCAGCAACTGGGACAGCAGCAGGCCGCCGACCACGGCGACGCCCAGCGGCTGGCGCAGCTCGGCGCTGGGTCCATGGCCGATGGCGATCGGCAGCGTGCCGATCAGCGCCGCCAGCGTGGTCATCATGATCGGCCGGAAACGCATCAGACACGCCTTGTAGATCGCCTGTTCCGGCGTTTCGCCGCCGCGCTGCAACTGCAACGCCACGTCGATCATCATGATGGCGTTCTTCTTGACGATGCCGATCAGCATCAGGATGCCGATCATGGCGATGACGCTGAGATCCATGCCGAAAATTTCAAGGGAGATCAGCGCCCCCACGGCCGCCGAGGGCAGGCCGGTGAGGATCGTGAAGGGATGGATGAAGCTCTCGTAGAGCATGCCCAGCACGATGTAGATGGTCAGCACCGCCGCCAGCAGCAGCAGCCCCTGGTTGCCCAGCGCCGCCTGGAAGATGCTGGCGTCGCCCGACCAGGTGGTCGAGATCGTCTCCGGCAGGTTCATGCCCTGCTTGATGGCGTCGATCCGATTGGTGGCGTCGCCCAGCGAGACCCCCGCCGGCAGGTTGAACGACAGGGTGACGGCGGGAAGCTGGCCGAGCTGGTTTACCGACAGGGCGCCGACCGTGCGGTCGATGCGCGCGAAGGCGCCGACGGGAACCAGCTTGCCGCTGGCCGAACGCACCCGCACCGTGTCGAGCAGCTCGTCGCTCCACTGCATGCCGGGGTCGAACTGCAGGATCACCTGGTAGCTGTCGCCGGTGCTGTAGATCGTCGATATCTGCCGGGCGCCGAAGCCGCCGTAAAGCGTGGAGCGCAGCCGGTCGGCGTCGACGCCCAGCGCCAGCGCCTTGTCGCGGTCCACCGTCAGGGTTGATTGCAGCGCATTGATCTGCAAATCGGAGGCGACGTCGAGAAACAGGCGGTCGCGCCGCAACGCGTCGGCCATTTTCGTCGCCCAGCCATACAGTTCGTCCTGGTTCAGGCCCTGCATGACGAACTGGTACTGGCTGCGCGAACGCGTCGCGCCAAAGCGCAGGTTCTGGGTTGGCGTGACGAAGGTGGTGATGCCCGGGATCCTGGCCAGTTCGCGGCGCAGGTCCGCGAGCACCTGGTCCAGATGGCCACGCGCGGTCTTTGGCTTCAGTTCGACGAAGCCGCGCCCCTGGTTGAGGGTGCCGCCGGTGGCGCCGATCACCGAAGCCACGTGCGCCACGTGCGGCGAATTGCGGAACACATCCTCGACCCGCCGTTGCAGGCCGGCCATCTCCTGCAGCGAGATATCCTGGCGCGCCTCGGTGTTGAAGTTGAGCTGGCTGATGTCCTCGGTCGGGAAGAACCCCTTCGGGATGGTGATGAACATCCACACGGTGGCGATAACCGTGATGATGAACACCGTAAAGGTGACCGGCTTGGCCCGCAGCGCCGCCTGGAGCGTGCGGTCATAGGCGGAGAGCATGGCGTCGAAGCCGCGCTCCAGCAGGCCGGCGAGGCCGGCGCGCGCCTCCTCATGGGTCAGCGGCGGCGGCAGGATGCGGGCGCACAGCATCGGCGTCAGCGTCAGCGACACGAAAGCCGAGGCCAAAAGGGCGCACGACACCACGATGGCGAATTCGTTGAACACCCGCCCGACCACGCCGCCCATCAGCAGCACCGGAATGAACACGGCGATCAGCGACAGGGTCATCGACACGATGGTGAAGCCGATCTCCCGCGAACCGTCGAGCGCCGCCTCCCACGCGGATTTCCCGTATTCCTCCATGTGGCGGTAGATGTTCTCCACCATCACGATGGCGTCGTCGACGACAAGGCCCACCGCAAGCGTCAACGCCAGCAGCGAGATATTGTTGATGGAGAAGCCGAACAGATACATGGCCCCATAGGCGCCGATCAGCGAGATCGGCACGGCTAGGCTGGGAATGATGGTGGCGTAGATCCGGCGCAGGAACAGCAGGATCACCAGCACCACCAGCGCGATGATCAGATAGAGCGTGAACTGCACGTCGGCGACCGCCTCGCGGATCGAGACGGAGCGGTCGATCAGCGTGTGCAGTTGCGCCGCCGGCGGCAATTGCGCCTGGAAAGCCGGCAGCATCGCCTTCACCCGGTCCACCACCTCCACCGTGTTGGCGTCGGGCTGGCGGTAGACGGCGAGCACGATCGAGCGCACCCCGTCATAGGTGCTGGCGGTCTTGTTGTTCTCCACCGAGTCGATGACGTTGGCCACGTCGCGCAGCCGCACCGGCCGGCCGTTGGCGTAAGACACGATGATGTCGCGGAACTGGGCCGCCCGCATCATCTGCGTGTTGGTCTGGATGGTGATGCTCTGCTGGTCGTTGTCGATGGTGCCGACCGGCGTTGAGGAATTGGCGGCGGCGATGGCCTGCTGCAACTGGTCAAGGCCGATGCCGCGCGCCGCCAGGGCGTTGGCGTCCACCTGCACCCGCACGGCGAATTTCTGCGAGCCGAACACCAGCAACTGGGCGACGCCGTTCACCGTCGAGACCGCCGGGGAAATCACCTGCTGGGCGAAGCGGTCCAGCTCCGGCAGCGGCAGCGTCGAACTGGTCAGCGCCAGCAGCAGCACCGGCGCGTCGGCCGGGTTAACCTTGCGGAAGCTCGGCAGGGTGGTCATTTCCACCGGCAGTCGCCGCTGGGCGGCGGTGAGCGCCGCCTGAACGTCGGCCGCCGCCGCGTCGATATTCCGGTTCAGGTCGAACTGGATATTGATCGTGCTGGAGCCGAGCGAATTGGTGGTGGTGATCTGGTCAATGCCGGCGATGGTGGCGAACTGCTTGATCAGCGGCGTCGCCACCGAGTTCGCCATGGTGTCCGGCGAGGCGCCGGGCAGGGTGGCGGTTACGGAAATGACCGGAAAGTCCGTGCGCGGCAACGCCGCCACCGGCAACTGCCGGTAGGCGAACAGGCCGCCAACAAGCAACGCCGCGCACATCAGGATGGTGGCGACAGGCCGGCGAATGCAGAATTCTGAAATGTTCACGTCGCCTTGCTCCTGGCGCCGCGCGCCGCCGCGCTGGTCCCGGACGGAGCGGGTCGCGCCATCGGGGAAGTCGCGGTTAAATCAAAGTCGTCGGGCGAAACCCTGGCTCCCGCCGGGTTCCGCTGCGCTCAGGTCGGATTGGCCCTGTCAGCCGGCGCGCGCGGCGCCCCCGTCCGGGCCAGGTCTTCCTTTTCCGCGCTCTTGTCGGGCGCCCGCAGGGTTTCGTTCACCCGCACGCCGGGCCCGACCCGCTGCTGGCCCTCGACGATCACATGCTCGCCGGGACTGACGCCGCTGCTGATGGCGGTGCGCCCCTCCAGCGCCGCGAACACCTTGACGGGTCGCGAGTCAACCTTGCCGTCCCGGCCCACCACATAAACGAAGGGTGAGTCCTGGCCCTGCTGAACGGCCACGGTCGGCACGACGGTCGTGTCCGGTCGCTGGTCCAGGTCCAGCGCCACGTCGACGAACATGCCCGGCCACAGCCGCAGGTCCCTGTTGGGGAAGGTGGCGCGGGCGACGATGGTGCCGGAGCCGGTGTCGACGGCGTTGTCGACGAAGTCCACCACGCTGTTCGCCAGCTCCTCCCCGGAGTTCGGCGACATCACCCGCACCATCGGCGGCTGCCGGAGCATCACCGCGCGCAGGGCGGCGAGGTCGCGCTCCGGCAGCGTGAAGGTGACGCGCACGGGCTGGATCTGGGTGATGGTCACCAGTCCCTGGCCCGAGAGGTCGCCGGCCCCGACCAGATTGCCCGGTGGAACGCGCACGGCGCCAATGCGGCCGGCCATGGGCGCGGTGATTTTCGTATAGCCAAGCTGAAGCTTGCTCGCGGCCAGCGCCGCCTGCGAGCCGGCGAGCGCGGCGGCGGCGCTGCGGGCGTTGGCGACGGCGAGGTCCACCTGCGACTGGGCGGCCGCGTTGCGCGCCGCCAGCTGCCTGACGCGATCCTGGTCGGCGTTGGCGCGGGCGAGCAGGGCGGTGTCGCGGGCCACGGCCGCCTCATCGCGCGCCACGGCGGCGCGGGCTTCCTTGTCGTCCAGGGTGAACAGCGGATCGCCCGCCTTCACCATCTGTCCGTCCTGGATGTGCTGCTCGATGATCTGGCTGGCGATGCGCGAACGCACGACGACCGAGGCTGGCGTTTCAATGACGCCGATGGCGCGGCGGCGCACGGGGAAGGTTTCGGAGGTCGCGGCGGTCGTGATCACCGCCACGCCAGACCTGCCGGCCTGCCGGTGGTTTTCCGCGGTTTTGCCGGCCCCGCCCTGACGCTGGACGTAATACCAGCCGCCGCCGGCGACAGCGGCGATGGCCAGGGCGATGACAACAGGGCGCAAGCGCATCGGATTCCGGTCCCTTCGGGGGCTATGGGGCGTCAGGCCCCCACGTGTGATCGGGCGACGCCCGGAAAAGCCGGCGCTTCAGCCCCTGTGGCGCATGACAACCTTGCCAGCGCGCAAAAGCAACTTTGCTGCAGGTTTCGCCAGCGCGGGCCGTCCCCTGGGGCCCCCGGGGTCTCCTGGCTCCCCTGGGTCCACGCTGGCGCTGATATCAGGCGCCTTCATGTCAAATGCCCAAATTGCGTGTCAAATGAGCATTTTGTAATGTTCGCGCCCGCATCGGTCAGCCGCGGGCGAGGGGGTGCAGGTCACGCACCACGGATTTCAGCCGTTCATCCAGTATATGGGTGTAGATTTGGGTCGTGGCGATGTCGGCGTGGCCAAGCAGTTCCTGCACAATACGCAGATCAGCCCCATTGTGCAGCAGATGGCTGGCGAAAGCGTGGCGAAGCACATGCGGGCTGATCCGCGCCGGATCAATGCCCGCGGCGGCGGCGACGTCCTTCAGGTCGCGGGCGAAGGCCTGGCGGGTCAGATGACCGCTGGCGCTGTCGGACGGGAACAGCCAGGGACTGGCCGGCGCCGGCGCCGGCGGTTTCCTTGGTCGCCCCCGCCTGGGGGCCGGTTTTTCCGCCGCCGCGTTCTCCGCGGCCTGCGGCGGGTCAGGCGGCGCGCCGGACGCCTGGGGGGCGGCGGCTTCCTGCGCCGCCTCCCGCCAGCGTTGCATGGCGGCGCGGGCCGCGTCGGTGAGGGGCGCCAACCGCTCCTTGCGGCCCTTGCCCGTCACCACCAGAAAGCGCTCGCGGGTGTTCGCGGCCGAGGCCGGCAGCGACACCAGTTCAGAAACACGCATGCCGGTGGCGTAGAGCAGTTCGAGGAGGCAGCTCATGCGCGCGGCGCGCAGCCGCGCCAGGCGCGGCCGCCCGGGATCACCCAGGCCCTCCCGCGCCGTCGCCAGCAGCCTGTCCACCTCGGCGATCGACAGCACTTTTGGCAACGGCCGGCCCAGTTTTGGCCCATCGATGGCGATGGTGGGGTCGTCGGCCCGCTCGCCTTCGCTGTACAGAAACTTGTGCAGCTGGCGGGCGGCGGAGAGCCGTCGGGCCGCCGACGAGGCCTTCAGGCCGCGTTCATGCAGGTCGGCGATCCAGCGGCGCACGGCGCTGGCGTCGGCGTCGACCGGCGACAGCCCCTCGCCAGCGAGAAATTCCGTATAATCGTCGAGATCGCGACGATAGGCGTCGAGCGTATTGGCGGCGGCGCCGCGCTCCGATGCGAGCATGTCGAGAAACAGGTCAACAGCGGCGTCAGCGCGCATGGCCGGCTCCTGTGGGGGCTTTGTTGTCCGCCGGCAACCGGATCGTGGTGGTGATTTCGCGCGGCGTCGGCGTGACCAGGGTGGCCAGCGCCGTCATGGCGGCCGCGACCACCGCGCCGGCGACGGCGAGAATGGCCAATAGGCGAAAAAGCGTCGGCATCCGGCCCCCCGGGCGGCGATCCTGGCGGAAAACAGGCGCATGCGGGCGCCTGGCCCATATTGCGGCCCGTCTGGCAGCAAACAGTTAACGCCCGCGATTTTCGCCAGATTTTCCCGGTTCGGGGCGGGCGCGCGGACCAGTCACGGCAAGACAGTTTCGTGAAGGCATGGTATCGACAGCCCATGACGTTGCAACAGACTTCCGCTGAAAGACCGGACGCCTCCGCCGATTACGAGCGGCTGCGCCGTGGCCTGCGCGGACGCTCCCTGGTTCTGGTTGGCCTGATGGGCTGTGGCAAGAGCACGGTTGGCCGCCGGCTGGCCGCCCGGCTCGATCTGCCGTTCGTCGATGCGGACGCCGAGATCGAGCGCGCCGCCGGCAAGACCATTCCCGAGATTTTCGCCGCCCATGGCGAACCGTATTTTCGCGATGGCGAGCGCCGGGTGATCGCCCGGCTGCTGGCCGAGGGCGGCCATGTTCTGGCCACCGGCGGCGGCGCCTTCATGGACACCACCACCCGCGCCCTGGTGCGCGCCCGGGGCATCTCCGTCTGGCTGAAAGCTGATCTGGACGTGCTGATGAAGCGGGTGCGCAAGCGCGGCAACCGGCCGCTGCTGCAGACGCCGGACCCGGAAGGGGCCATGCGCCGGCTGATGGACGAGCGCTATCCGGTTTACGCCGAGGCCGACCTCACCGTGCATTCCCACGAAAGCCCGCACGAGGTCGTCGTCGATGACGTGATCGCGGCGGTGCTGGATTATCTGCCGGGCATCCGGCCTATCGAGAAGGACACCCGGGCATGACGACGGCGGCCTCCGCGGCGGCGGCGCAGGCGCAAACGGCGGACAATGGCGGCGAACGCGTGATCCGCGTGGCGCTGGCTGAACGCTCCTATGACATTCGCATCGGCCGCGGCCTGCTTGATGGCCTGGGCGGCGCCGTCGCCCGGCTGGCGCCTGGCGCCAATGTGGCGATCATCACCGATGAGAATGTGAATCGCGTGCTGGGCGAACGCGCCCGCGCCAGCCTCACCCAGGCCGGCCAGCGGGTGGAAACCATCGTGCTGCCGCCGGGGGAGGCCACCAAGAGCTGGGACCATGTCGGGCAGGTCTGCGAGGCGCTGCTGGCGGCGAAAATCGAGCGTGGCGATATTGTCGTCGCCCTGGGCGGGGGCGTCATCGGTGATCTCGCTGGCTTCGCGGCGGCAATCGTGCGTCGCGGCGTGCGTTTCGTCCAGGTTCCGACCTCGCTTCTGGCCCAGGTCGATTCCTCGGTGGGCGGCAAGACCGGCATCAACTCGCCCCATGGCAAGAACCTGATCGGCGCCTTCTACCAGCCGTCGCTGGTGCTGGCCGACACGGCTGTGCTCGACACCCTGCCGGTGCGCGAACTCCGCGCCGGCTACGCCGAGGTGGCCAAATACGGCCTGATCGACCAGCCGGAGTTCTTCGCCTGGTGCGAACAGAACTGGCAGGGCGTGTATGATGGAACCGACGCCCGCGAATACGCCGTCGCGACCAGTTGCGCCGCCAAGGCCGCCGTTGTCGCCCGCGATGAAACCGAAACCGGCGACCGGGCCCTGCTCAACCTCGGCCACACCTTCGGCCACGCCCTGGAGCGGCTGACGCACTATGACTCGGCCCGTCTGGTTCATGGCGAGGGCGTCGCCATCGGCATGGCCCAGGCCTTTCGCTTCTCCGCCCGGCTCGGCCTGTGCGCCCCGGCTGACGCCGATCGCGTCGCCCGCCATCTGGCGGCCGCCGGCCTGCCGGTGCATCCCGCCCAAATCCCTGGCGGCGTCGGGACGGTGGATGAAGTGCTCGAGGCCATGGCCCAGGACAAGAAGGTGTCGCGCGGCGCCCTGACCTTCATCCTGGCGCGGGGCATTGGCCAGAGCTTCATCGCCAAAAATATGCCGCGCGATGACGTGCGCGCCTTCCTGGAGGCCGATATGGCGGGCGGCCCCGGCGTCTGACCCGTTTGCCCCGGCGAACGGGCCGCCGCTCCCTGTTGCAGGCGTGACCCCAAATGAAAACGCCCCCTTGCGGGGGCGTTTTTGTATCAGGGGCGCGAACGCCTCACAGCCAGGGGCGGTTGCCGGCGATGCGCTGTTCGTAGGCGTCGATGGCGGGGCCGCGCGCATGCACGGTCTCGCCGATGTCATCAAGGCCGTTCAGCAGCTTTTGCTTGCGCTGCGGGTCGATCTCGAACTTCACCACGCCGCCATCGGGGCCACGGATTTCCTGGGCTTCCAGGTCAATGGTCAGGGTGGCGTTGGCGCCGCGATTGGCGTCGTCGAACAGCTTGTCCAGGTCCTCGCGCGAGACAATCGCCGGCAGCAGACCGTTGTTGAAGCAGTTGTTGTAGAAAATGTCGGCGAACGACGTGGAGATCACGCAGCGGATGCCGTAGTCGACCAGCGCCCACGGGGCGTGCTCGCGCGAGGAGCCGCAGCCGAAGTTGTCGCCGGCGACAAGGATGGTGGCCGCCTTGTAGCCCGGCTTGTTCAGCACGAAGTCCGGGTTGTCGGAGCCGTCCTCGTTGTAGCGCATCTCCGAGAACAGACCCGTGCCGAGGCCGGTGCGCTTGATGGTTTTCAGATACTGCTTGGGAATGATCATGTCGGTGTCGACATTGATGATTTCCAGCGGGGCGGCGACGCCCGTCAGCGTGGTGAACTTCTGCATCCTGTTTCTCCAGCCGCCAGCGCGGCCTGAAAGCATTTTCAGGAAAAGTGGCGGCCACTTTCCATGAAGAAAATGCGTCAAATAAAAAGAACCGTTCAGGTCGCGTCCGCTGCGGCCTCGATGGCTTCCATGTCATCGTCCGAGAGGCCGAAATGGTGGCCGATCTCGTGGACGAGAACGTGGGTGACGATGTCCCCGAGGGTTTCCTCATGCTCGGCCCAATAGTCGAGGATGGGCCGACGGTAGAGGAACACCTGGTTGGGGAACTGCCCGGTGTGCTGGAACGCTCCGCCCTGGGCCAGCCCCAGACCGTGAAACAGCCCGAGCAGGTCGAACGGCGTTTCACAATCCATGGTCCGCATGGTGTCCTCGTCAGGAAAATCCATGACGCGGATCACCACGCCGGCGCACATGTCGCGGAACTCCTGCGGCAGGGCGGCGAACGCGTCGTCGGCCATCCGCTCGAAGTCGGCGATGGTGGGCGCCGTCAGGCTGGCGATCCGGGCGGGATCGCCAGCGCTTCCGTCGGCAATGTCGGCGGCGGAAGCGCTCACCGTTCTCAGCCCCAGTTGCGGATGTCGACGAAGTGGCCTTCGATCGCCGCCGCAGCCGCCATCGCTGGCGACACCAGATGGGTGCGGCCCTTGAAGCCCTGACGGCCCTCGAAATTGCGGTTCGAGGTCGAGGCGCAGCGCTCATGCGGCGCCAGGCGGTCGGGGTTCATGGCCAGGCACATGGAGCAGCCCGGCTCGCGCCAGTCGAAGCCGGCGGCGATCAGGATCCTGTCAATGCCTTCCTGCTCGGCCTGCTGCTTCACCAGGCCGGAGCCCGGCACCACCATGGCGTTGACGTTGGCGTGCACCTTCTTGCCCTCGACCATGCGGGCGACGGCGCGCAGGTCCTCGATGCGGCCGTTGGTGCAGGAGCCGATGAACACCCGGTCGATGCCGATGTCGGTGATCTTCGTGCCGGCCTTCAGGCCCATGTACTCCAGGGCGCGATGCTTGGAGATGCGCTTGGCCTCGTCGGTAATCTGGTCCGGGTCCGGCACCACGCCGGCCACCGATATCACGTCCTCGGGGCTGGTGCCCCAGGAGACGATCGGCGGCAGGTTGGCGGCGTCCAGGCGGACCACCTCGTCGAAGTGCGCGCCGTCATCGGTGCGCAGCGTGTCCCAGAAACGCACGGCCTCGTCGAAGGCCGCGCCCTGCGGCGCTTTCGGCCGGCCGCGCAGATAGGCGTAGGTCTTCTCGTCCGGGGCGATCAGGCCGGCGCGGGCGCCGCCCTCGATGCTCATGTTGCAGACCGTCATGCGGCCTTCCATGGACAGCTCGCGGATGGCCTGGCCGGCGTATTCCATCACATGGCCGGTGCCGCCGGCGGTGCCGATCTCGCCGATGATCGCCAGGATGATGTCCTTGGCGGTCACGCCTTCCGGCAGGCTGCCGTCCACCTGGACCAGCATGTTTTTGGCTTTTTTCTGGATCAGCGTCTGGGTGGCCAGAACGTGCTCGACCTCGGAGGTGCCGATGCCGTGCGCCAGGGCGCCGAACGCGCCGTGGGTCGAGGTGTGGCTGTCGCCGCAGACGATGGTCGTGCCGGGCAGGGTGAAGCCCTGCTCGGGGCCGATGATGTGCACCACGCCCTGGCGGACGTCGTGCTCGGAGTAATACTCAACGCCGAAGTCGCGGGCGTTCTGGGCCAGCGTCTCGATCTGGGTGGCGCTCTCCGGGTCCGGGTTGGGCTTTGAGCGGTCGGAGGTCGGCACGTTGTGGTCGACGACGGCCAGGGTCTTTTGCGGCGCGCGCACCTTGCGGCCGGACACGCGCAGGCCTTCGAAGGCCTGGGGCGACGTCACTTCGTGGACCAGGTGGCGGTCGATATACAGCAGGCTGGCGCCGTCTTCGCGGGTGTCGACCACGTGGTCGTCCCAGATCTTGTCGTACAGGGTGCGGGGAGCCATGGCAGGCCTCGTCGGTTCGGAAAAACTGGCGCGATGCTGCGCCGGAATGCGGCCCCCAATCCATGGTGGAGCCGCCGTGTCATTCGCGGGGCTTGCGCAACGGGTCCGTGGGCAGGAAAACGGCGCCGGTCATCGGCGACATGCGCGCCATGGCGATCCATGGCGTCCGGCCTGCGCGGGGTGGCCCGCTGCGCGAGGCAGGCGGCGATGCGCCGCGAGCCTCAGCCGGTAAGCTCTGCCTGCACCGATGCGGTCATGCGGCCGAAGAAGCGGCCGGGCAGGCGCGTGTGATCATGCAGCAGGATGTTGCCCGGCTCGTCGAGCCGCGCAACCGCCATGGCGCGCACGGGACGGTGCGTCCCCACGCGGTCCGGCGCTGTCGCTGTCATGGTCATCCGGGTATCCATGGCCAGTTTATAGCAAATCCAGTCTGTCGAAACAATGGCAAGCGGCGCAGGCGCTTGTCTGCCGCCATACGGGGACGCGGGCATGGCCGGTCCGGCCCGCCTTGTGGCCATGGGACGCCGCCGCTTCGCCGGCTTATGGCAGTGGAGGGCGCGTGGCAATGGTTTTCCGCCGCCCGCCGCCGCCGGAGCCTGATTGAAATGACCTTGCGCCGCGCCAATTGACGGGCGCCCGCCGGCGCAGCAACACTGCATTTGCGCCTGTGGCGCGGCGCTTCGCGCCGTTCATGGCGCGCGAAAGGCTGCCTGGGAGCGTTCCGAATGTTTGTGCTGCGCGCATTTCCGTTGCTGGCCCTGGTCGTGGCGGCCTGGAACAGCCTTGTGGTGTTTGGTTCGGCCACCGCCACCACCGTGGTCGGCCAGACGACGCTGCCGTCGGGGCAATTGTGGCCGATCACCACCGGCGACGCCTTTGTCGTTGCGGCGTTCGCCCTGTTGTTCGTGGAAATTGTCAGCGCCCGGGCGCGCACCTCGTCGCTGGTCAATCACGCCCTGTCGCTGATGGTTTTTCTCGTCTGCGCCGTGGAGTTCCTGTTTGTGCCCAAATGTGGTGAGGCGGCGTTCCTCATCATCACGCTGATCGCCGCCATCGACGTGCTGGCCGGCTATTGCATCTCGATCCGCGCCGCCCGCTTCCGGCCGCTGGCCGACGAAGCCACCGAGTAGGGCGAAGTCACGGGCCGGAGGCGGATCTGCCTCCCGGGGCGACGAAGCGGCGAAACCGTCGCCGCCCGCCATCGCCACCACGGGGATGAAGTGACCCGGGAGCCGGGGCGCTGTCCACGGTCTGGATCGGCGCCGGGATGGCGGCAAGGCGGCAAGGAGGCAAGGAGGATGACGGCAAAATAAAACCCGCCGTGCGGACGCGCGGCGGGTGAAAGCGGGGCGCCGGAGGCCGGCGCCTGTCTTCAAAGGCTTACTTGTCAGCCTTCGGGGCGCGCTCGACGCGCTCGGCGATACGGGCCGACTTGCCGCGACGGTCGCGCAGGTAATACAGCTTGGCGCGACGCACCTTGCCGCGACGCACGATCTTGATCGAGTCGATGATCGGCGAATACAGCGGGAACACGCGCTCGACGCCTTCGCCGTAGGAGATCTTGCGAACGGTGAAGCTCTGGTTGATGCCGCCGCCGGCGCGGGCGATGCAGACGCCTTCATAGGCCTGCACGCGGGAGCGCTCGCCTTCGCGAACCTTCACGTTGACCTGCACGGTGTCGCCGGGCTCGAATTCCGGGAACTTGCGGTCGGCGGTGAGGCGGGCGATCTGTTCCTGATCGATCTGCTCGATAATGTTCATCATGTGCTCCTGCCGTGGCAGCCATCAGGACGCCTGCATTGGGGCGCGGGTGCGGACCCGGCCGCCCGTGGCGACGTCCAACGAAGACTGCGAGCGTTTCGGCCACGCTGTTTTCAGTTGAAGCCGCGCCTTTACACCACGCGCGACGGCCTGTCGAGTGGGTGCGGCAGGGGTGAGGCGCATCCATTGACAGCGCCAATGCCGCTTCCTATACGCGCGGTTCTTCCACCCGTGGTCGCGCGCCGCGAGGCGCCGCGCCCTCCCACCGATTGATTGAGAGCCATGGCCCGCCTGGTAATGAAGTTCGGCGGTACCTCCGTCGCGAATATCGAGCGCATCCGTAACGTCGCTCTCCACGTCAAACGGGAAGTGGAGGCCGGCAACGACGTCGCGGTTGTCGTTTCCGCCATGTCCGGCAAGACCAATGAACTGGTGGCCTGGTGCCGCGAGGCGGCGCCGCTGTACGATCCGCGTGAATATGACGCAGTCGTCGCCTCCGGCGAGCTGGTCACCGCCGGCCTGCTGGCCATTACCCTTCAGGGCATGGGGCTCGCCGCCCGCTCCTGGCAGGGCTGGCAGATTCCGGTGCTGACCGACAGCGCCCATTCCGCCGCCCGCATCACCGGCATCGACGGCTCCAGGCTGATTGAGGGCTTCGGTCGCGGCGAGGTGGCGGTGATCGCCGGCTTCCAGGGGCTGCACGAGGCGAGCGGCCGCGTCACCACGCTGGGCCGTGGCGGCTCCGACACCAGCGCCGTCGCGGTGGCCGCCGCCATCGGCGCCGACCGTTGCGATATCTATACCGACGTGGACGGCGTCTACACGACCGATCCGCGCATTGTCAGCAAGGCGCGCCGGCTTGACCGCGTCTCCTTTGAGGAGATGCTGGAGATGGCGTCGCTTGGCGCGAAAGTTTTGCAGGTGCGTTCGGTCGAAGTGGCCATGGTGCACGGCGTGCGCACCTATGTGCGTTCGTCCTTCGATGATCCGGCCAATCCAGGCAGCGGCACGCTCATCTGCGACGAGGAGGAGATCTTGGAACAGCAGGTCGTCACCGGCATCGCCTATTCCCGGGACGAGGCGCAGATCACCCTGCGTCGCGTCGCCGACAAGCCGGGCGTCGCCGCCGATATCTTCGTGCCGCTGGCCGAAGCCAATATCAACGTCGACATGATCATTCAGGTCGTGTCGGGCGACAACGCCTACACCGACATCACCTTCACGGTGCCAGGGGCCGATTACGAACGCGCCCGCAAGATCCTTGACGAGCGCCGGGACAGCCTTGGCCTCACCGAGATCGAGGGCGCCACCGATGTGGTGAAGGTGTCGGCCATCGGCGTTGGCATGCGCAGCCATGCCGGCGTCGCGGCGCGCGCCTTCCGGGCGCTGGCCGACAAGGGCATCAACATCCGCGCCATCACCACGTCGGAGATCAAGTTCTCGGTGCTGATCGACGCGGCCTACACCGAACTGGCGGTGCGCACCCTGCACACCCTGTACGGGCTGGACAAGGCAGAAGGCTGAAGCGTTTCCTGCGGGGCGGGCGCCGCCTCGCAGGGGAAGGCCCGATCACGGCGGGACCGGGTCAAATCCCCCTCCGGCCGGACCGGCGCGTCGCCCGGGGCTCCTGGTCTGAAAAGCGGAAACGGTTCCCTCACGCCCCGGCTGTTTGCCGGGGTGTTTTCGTTCGCGGCCCTGGCGGCGCATCGGCGCCGAGCAGCAGGCGCGCCATGTCGGACCGTTTGGCCAGCAGGTCGGCGAGGGTATAGCCGTCGAGCACCGCCAGGAAGGCCGCCAGCGCCTCGCGCAGGGCGCCCGTGAGGCCACAGGCGGGGGCAATGACGCAGCCGCCGCAATCCACCAGGTCAAAGCCCTCTTCGGTGTGGCGGACGACCGCGCCGATATTGATGGCGGACGGGTCGCGGGCCAGCCGCACGCCGCCAGCGCGCCCCCGCACGCTGGCCACATAGCCGGCGCGCCCCAGATCGTTGACCACTTTCATGAGGTGGTTCTGGGAAATCCGGTAGGCGCCGGCGATCTCGGCGATGGAGCACAGCCGGTCCGGGCGCGCGCCCAGATAGAGCAGCACGCGCATGGCGTAGTCCGTATAGCGCGTCAGTCGCATCGTTTTCCGTCGTTTCCCATATCGGCGCCACGCCGGACAAGGCCGCCGCGCTTGCGCCGGCCGTCGCCGCCATTTCGTGCGACAATTTGAAAGATGCATTTTTGTTGCATGATTTTCAACGTTCGTGAATAGATGCATTTGCGACGCATGATTTGCCGTCGCCCGGCAGGCCGCCTGTCCGCCTGAGGCCAGGTCCGCCAAACGGCCCCCGCTGCCGGTCAAACCGTTTCTGGAGCCCCAAAATGCCACGGTCACTGAGTGAACAGACCATCGCCACGGTGAAGGCCACCGCGCCGGCGCTGGCAGCCCACGGTCTCGCCATCACCCGTGAGATGTACGCCAACATGTTCCGCAATCCGGCGATCCGCGATCTCTTCAACCAGTCGCACCATGGCGACAATGGCTCCCAGCCGCAGGCGCTCGCCGGGGCAATTCTCGCCTACGCCCAGAACATCGACAATCTGGAGGCCCTGACCGGCGCCGTGGAGCGCATCGCCCAGAAGCATGTCGGCCTGCAGATCCTGCCCGAGCATTACCCCTATGTGGCCGACGCCTTGCTCGCCGCCATCAAGACCGTGCTGGGCGACGCCGCCACCGACGCCGTCATGAACGCCTGGGGGGAAGCCTACTGGTTCCTGGCCGACGTGCTGATCGAGCGCGAGCAGACGATTTACAAGGAAATCGCCAACGCGACGGGTGGCTGGAACGGCTGGCGCGATTTCGTCGTCGCCGACATCATTCGCGAGAGCAATATCATCAATTCCTTCGTGCTGCGTCCGGCCGACGGCGGCCCCGTCGTGCGGCAGAAGCCCGGCCAGTACCTGACCCTCTGGCTCAGCATTCCCGGTCAGCCGCCGCTGAAGCGCAATTACACCGTCTCCGCCGCCTCGGACGGCGCCAGCTACCGCATTACCGTCAAGCGTGAGCCGCGCGGCCTCGCCTCGCGCTGGCTGCACGACCGCATCAGGATTGGCGACAGCCTCAAGGTGGGCGCGCCGGCGGGCGACTTCTTCCTGCAGCCCGGCGCCAGCCCGGTGGTGCTGCTGTCCGGCGGCGTCGGCCTCACGCCCATGGTGGCGATGCTGGAAAGCCTGGCGGCGGAAGGCGCCCGGCGTCAGGTGCTGTTCGCCCACGGCGCCTTCGACGCCTCCGCCCAGGCCATGGCCGCCCATGTGCGCGAACTGGCGGCGAAGCTGCCAAACGGCAAGGCGGTGTTCTTCCACGAAGCGCCGAGCCCCGCGTCGGTCCCCGGCGGTGACTTCGATGAGGAGGGCGTGATTTCGGGCGACTGGCTGAAGCGCCAGACGCCGATCGCGGAAGCGGATTATTACATCTGCGGCCCGCGGCCGATGCTGCGCGACGTCATTGCCGCTTTGGTGGCGGCGGGCGTGCCGGCCGGTCGCATCCACTATGAATTCTTTGGCCCTGCCGACGAGGCGCTGGCGGCGTAATCGCAGCCCGGTCCGGATCGGTCAGGGAACGTCTTGGGGGGCGGTTCCCGATCGGGTCAAGGAAAGAAGGCGCGCTCCGGGGGGAGCGCGCCTTCTGCTGTTTCTATAACTGTTTCAGGGCGAATGGCTCGCCGTCTGGCGCGCCCTGCGGACCCGGGGGCGACGGGAGAGCCCTGAAGACCCTCCCAACCTCCCGTCTTACACCGGCGCGCCGGCGTCCGTCAGCTTCGCCACTTCAGCGGCGCGCAGGATGAAGCGCTGCACCTTGCCGCTCGGCGTCTTCGGCAGCTCCGTGACAAAGTCGATCTCGCGCGGGTAGGAGTGGGCCGACAGGCGCTTGCGCACGTGCTGGGCCATTTCGTCGCGCAGGGCGTCAGTGCCCTCGACGCCCGGCTTCAGGATGATGAACGCCTTGACCAGCTCGGTGCGCTCCGGGTCGGGCTTGCCGATCACCGCCACATCGGCCACCGCCGGATGTTCGATCAGCGCGCTCTCCACGTCGAACGGACCGATGCGATATCCCGAGGAGGTGATGACGTCGTCGGCGCGGCCGAAGAAGCTGATGGTGCCGTCGGCGTTGATCTCGGCCGTGTCGCCGGTGCGGTAATAACGCTGGTCGGCCGGCAGCGGCTCACGTCCCCAGTAGCCGTTGAACACCAGCAGCGGCGAGTTCTGGCGGTCGATGGCCAGTTCGCCCTGCTGCTCGCTGCCCAGCTCGTTGTTATCCTGGTCGATCACCACGATGCGGTAGCCGGGCAGGGCGAAGCCGGCGGCGCCCTCATGCACCGGATGGGTCAGGGCGTGGTGATTGCACAGCACCATGCCGGTTTCGGTCTGGCCGTAGTGGTCGCGGATCGGCGCATTGAGCGCCCGGTCGAACCAGCGGATCACCTCGGCGTTGAGCGGCTCGCCGGCGGACGACACGGCGCGCAGCTGGCCCTTCACCGGCGCGGCGGCCGCGTCGCCAGCCGCCATCAGCAGCCGGTAGGCGGTGGGCGCGCCGGCCAGGTTGGTAATGCCGTACTGCTTCAGCACCCGGTAGAAATTGTCCACCGTGAAGGCGTCTTCGCTGTACAGGGTGGTCTGGCCCATCAGCAACGGCGTCGTCGCGGCGTAGTACAGGCCATAGGCCCAGCCCGGATCGGCGATGTTCCAGAATTTGTCGTCAGGACGCAGGTCCACCGAATAGCGCATGTAGGCGAGGAAGCCGGTCAGCGCGAACATCGGCACGCGCACGCCCTTGGGCGAGCCGGTGGTGCCGGAAGTGAACAGCATCATGATCAGGTCGTCGCGATCGAGCGGGACCGGGGCGAAATCATCTGACCCTTTCGCCATCTCCGTCTCGAAGTCGAGATCGCCGGCGTCGATGGCCTGCTGGCCGCCGCCGATCACCACGATCTTCGGCATGTTGTCGGCGCCGTCGAGCTTGGGCCGGTTGACCGCGTCGGTCACCACCAGCTTCGCCTCCGATCCATGGACGCGGCTTTCGACGGCCTTCGGGCCGAACGCGGTGAACAGCGGCACGTAAACCGCGCCGGCCCGCCAGGCGCCCAGCAGCACCGCCAGCATGTCCGGCGTGCGCGGCATCATGGCGGCGATGCGATCGCCCTTGCCAATGCCCTGACGCGTCAGCAGGTGGGCGAAGCGGGCGGCGCGCTTCTTCAGGTCGGCGTAGGTGGTCTGCGTCGTCACCCCGCCCCTGTCGTGAATCAGGGCGACGCGGTCGCCGTCGGCCCAGCGGTCGCAGCAGGCGACGCAGGCGTTGACCACGTCAGCCCCGGCGGTCACGTCCCGCCAAAGGTCTTCCGCGTTGAAGCTCTTCATGAAGTCCAGGTAATCGACCTGGGTCGCAGGGCTGGTGGCTGCAGACATGAATTTCTCCCGTTGGCCTTGTCGCCGCGCGCATGCGGCGGGGCGCCGTCACGGGGACAACGCGCCGGGCGAACGATCGCCGCAGCAGGACATCCGCCATCGCCGTGACGCCTGGGGCGGCGCCTTGCGTTGAGGCGGCGGCCGTCCACGGCGCGTCATGCGGGCCAGCCGCCGGCGCGGCATGACCTGGCTGCATGCCCCTTGCGCTTCCGTAACAGACGTGCACTGCCACGTGTGCCGCCGGATGACAACCATTCCTTTTCTCATCAAATGGTTGGGGCGGCGATTTGTCCGCCACGCCGGCGCCAAGGCTCCCGCTGCCGTTGCAGTTGGTCTATGGCTATGGGCGAAACAGGCTATGAGCCCCCGCTTTCCCTGACGGCGGGGCAAGTGACGGGAGCGGAGAGATGGCTGGAAATTCTGGCGCGGCGTTCAACTGGGAGGACCCGTTCCTTCTCGACGGTCTGCTGACGGACGACGAGCGCATGATTCGCGACAGCGCCCGCGCCTATGCCCAGGAGCAGCTGGCGCCGCGCGTCATCGGCGCCTACGCCCATGAGCGCACCGACCGCGAAATCTTCAACGAAATGGGCGCGCTTGGCCTGCTCGGCGTCACCCTGCCGGAGGAGTATGGCTGCGCCGGCGCGTCTTACGTCGCCTATGGCCTTGTCGCCCGTGAGGTGGAGCGCATCGATTCCGGCTACCGCTCGATGATGAGCGTGCAGTCGTCGCTGGTGATGTACCCGATCTACGCCTACGGCTCGGAAGAGCAGCGCAAGAAGTATCTGCCGAAGCTGGCCAGTGGCGAGTGGGTGGGCTGCTTCGGCCTCACCGAGCCCGACGCCGGCTCCGATCCGGGCGGCATGAAGACCCGGGCCGAGAAGATCGACGGCGGCTACCGCCTCAACGGCTCCAAGATGTGGATCTCCAACGCGCCGATCGCCGACGTGTTCGTGGTCTG
Organism: Camelimonas lactis; assembly: GCF_004342915.1. Taxonomy (GTDB): domain Bacteria; phylum Pseudomonadota; class Alphaproteobacteria; order Rhizobiales; family Beijerinckiaceae; genus Camelimonas; species Camelimonas lactis. Next base: position 135,280 of record NZ_SLWL01000011.1, on the reverse strand, counting down.
GGCCAAATCCGCCGCCCATAACGGCGAGATTCGCGGTTTCGTGCTGGAAAAAGGTCTGAAGGGCCTCTCGGCGCCGAAAATCGAGGGCAAGCTCTCCTTGCGCGCCTCGATCACCGGCGAGGTGGTGCTGGACAATGTGGAGGTGGGCGAGGACGCCCTGCTGCCCAACGTTTCCGGCCTCAAGGGACCGTTTGGCTGCCTGAACCGCGCCCGCTATGGCATCTCCTGGGGCGCCATGGGCGCCGCCGAGGACTGCTGGCATCGCGCCCGCGCCTATACGCTGGACCGCAAACAGTTCGGCCGGCCGCTGGCGGCGACCCAGCTGGTGCAGAAAAAGCTGGCGGACATGCAGACGGAAATCTCGCTGGGTCTGCTGGCCTCCTGGCGCGTCGGCAAGCTGTTCGACGCCGGCGAGATGGCCCCTGAGATGATCTCGATCGTCAAGCGCAACAATTGCGGCAAGGCGCTGGATATCGCCCGCGTCGCCCGCGACATGCATGGCGGCAACGGCATCCATCAGGAATTCCACGTCATGCGCCACGCCCAGAACCTGGAGACGGTCAACACCTACGAGGGCACGCACGACGTGCATGCGCTGATCCTCGGCCGCGCCCAGACCGGCCTGCAGGCTTTCTTCTGACGCCTGGCGTTTTTCCGCGCGGCGGCCGGCGCTTCGCAGTAGAACGTCAAACTGATGATGGCGCGCGCGCCTCGCGCGCGCTCAGAAAGAGATGACCGCGCGCCTCGCGCGCGCCTCCGGGAAAAGAATGGAGAGGTCGATGGCGCCGCAACCGTTGAAGGGCGTGCGTGTTCTGGAGCTCGCCCGCGTGCTGGCTGGTCCGTGGTCGGGGCAGTTGCTGGCCGATCTGGGCGCCGACGTGGTCAAGGTGGAGCGCGCCGGCGTTGGCGACGACACCCGCCAGTGGGGCCCGCCGTTCCTCACCGGCGCTGACGGCGGCGACCTGGGAGCCGCCTATTATCACGCGACCAATCGCGGCAAGCGCTCCATCGCCGTCAACTTCGAGGATGCGGAAGGGCAGGCGCTGGTGCGCCGCCTCGCCGCCCACGCCGACGTGGTGATCGAGAACTTCAAGGTCGGCGGTCTGGTGAAATATGGCCTCGATCACGCCAGCCTGCGGGCGGATCATCCGGCGCTGATCTGGTGCTCGATCACCGGCTTCGGCCAGAACGGCCCCTATGCGCCGCGCCCTGGTTACGACTTCATGATCCAGGGCCTGGGCGGCGTCATGTCGCTCACCGGCGATCCGCAGGGCGAGCCGGTGAAGGCGGGCATCGCCATCGCCGACCTGTTCACCGGCATGTACGCCACCGTGGCGATCCTGGCGGCGCTCCAGGGCCGGCGCGACAGCGGCGTCGGCTGCCACATCGACATGGCGCTGCTCGACACCCAGGTGGCGGTGCTCTCCAACCAGGCGATGAACTATCTGGTGTCCGGCGAAAACCCGCAGCGGGTTGGCAACGCCCACGTCAATGTGGCGCCCTATCAGGTGTTTCCGGCGCAGGACGGCCATTTCATCATCGCCTCGGGCACCGATCCTCAGTTCGCCCATATCTGCGATGTGCTCGGCTTGTCAGAGCTGGCGCAAGACCCGCGCTATCGCCACAACGCCGATCGCATCCGCCACCGCGAGGAACTGGCCGCGCTGCTGGCGGCCCGCACGGCGACCTTCGCCCGCGACGATATCCTGGCCAGGCTGACGGCCGCCGGCGTGCCGGTGGGGCCGATCAACCGGCTGAACGACGTGTTCGCTGATCCGCAGGTTATTCATCGCGGCCTGCGCATGGACCTGCCGCATCCCGGCGTCGCCGGCGGCAGCGTGCCTGGCGTGCGCTCGCCCATCGTCATGGATGGCGAGCCGGTCGTCGCCCGGCGGGCCTCGCCAGAGCTGGGGGCGGACGGCGACGATGTGCGCGCCGACCCCAACTGGGGCGGGACCGCCGGCTGACATGGGAGCCTGATGAATGCGCGGGGGGCCGGTCCTGGACCGGCTCTTTTGTTGTTCAGGCGCGCCTCAGTGATGGCCTTCTCCGTGCCCCCCTGGCGGATTGCTGAGGCGATCCACATAGGCGATGCCGATGGCCGACAGGATGAACACCACGTGGATCACCGTCTGCAGGATGACGCCGGTTTCGGTGTAATTGGTCTTGCCGGGAATGCCGAGATTGCCCGCCTCGATGAAGGTGCGCAGCAGGTGGATCGACGAAATGCCGATGATCGCCATGGCCAGCTTGATCTTCAGCACGCTGGCGTTGACATGGTCGAGCCATTCCGGCTGGTCTGGATGCCCTTCCAGCTTCAGGCGCGACACGAAAGTCTCGTAGCCGCCGATGATCACCATCATCAGCAGGTTGGAGATCATCACCACGTCGATCAGGCCGAGCACCACCAGCATGATCTGCTGTTCGGAGAAATCGAACGCGTGCATCACGAGATGCCAGAGTTCCTTGAGGAACAGGAAGGCGTAAACGCCCTGCGCGACAATCAGGCCGAGGTACAGCGGCAATTGCAGCCAGCGCGAGCTGAAGATCAGCAACGGCAGCGGGCGCAGCGGTGAATAGGGCGGCGGCGACAGGGGGGCAGGGGTCGGTTCGTCAGAACTGGCCATGAAAGTCTCGCGGGCAGACGTAAGGGATAAACCGCCGCCATGACGGCGCGGCGGGGATGCGCCGGAAAATGGGAACGCAGCGCGGGCGCGGCAAGGGGGCGCCCGTGCATTTCTCCGCGGCCCCAGGCCCCATCACTGGCCGCGCCGCGCCCTATAGCAGGCCGCTGCGCACCAGGTCGTCGGCCGCCCGGAATATGTCGGCGGCGTCCTCCATCGTGCTTGGAAGGGGTTGTGCGCACAGGTTGCGATACCGTTCCGTGTCCGTGTCGACCTGAGCGGCGTGGAGATTATCCACACTGGCGTAAACCTTGAGACTGTCCAGTGGGGCGCGAAGGCGTCTGGCGTCAGGAACGGCGACTTTTGTCTGGACGCCAATGAATAGCCGGTAATCGCCAGCTCGGTCTGGAGCATTCCTCAGCCGCCAGTGGGCACGGGCGAACCGGCCATAGGAAGTGCTGTACTCCGCTATGTTGGGCAATCTGTCCTCGGCGCGCAGCACCAGATGCTGCGGCGCCTTCAGCCGGGCCGGATCGCTGTCCCTGAAGGCCGCAACCAGCACGCGGAGATCCTGGCTGCTGACGGCAAATAGCTGTTTAACGCCATCCTGGGAGAAGATGCGCGTGTCCCATTCCAGGTAGGGTCGCATATCGCTGCGCGTGATCTCTGCATAGGACGGGACCTCAGGATAAGGCGGAAGATCAACCTGCTCCTGCTGTTCATGCGCGGCGGGACCGCGTCTGGAATGGTCGAGCCACGTGGAAAGCCGGCCTGGCAGCCACCGGCGCCAGCGCGGTGCTCTGGAATAGGGCGGCGGCCATAACGGCGGTTCTGGCGACGGCAAGGCTGGAACTCCTGGCTGGCGATCGGGCGACTGATCCCTGGGCAGGTTCAGTCCCGGTCGCCTGTCAGCATGACCTGGCCAGGAGGGCGGCGTCAGCATCATGGCAAGGTCAAATGGCCCTGGAAGCCGGTTTGACGTCCGGGTTTCACGTCGCGCCTGGCTGCAGCACGGCGCGCGCCGCCCGGGTTTCGCGCACCAGAAAATCCATGGTGGCGCGGATGCGGGCCACGTCGCGCAATTCAGCGTGCACGATCAGCCAGAACGAGCGGGTGAGGGTCACCGTCTCCGGCAGGACCCGCCGCAGCCGGGCGCCGTCGGCCATGAACCGCGGCAGCACGCAGACGCCGGCTCCCGCCTCCGTCGCCGCCAGCTGGGCGAGGATGCTGGAGCTCTGGATGCGCGGCCGCAGCCCCTTGGCGACCTCATCCAGATAATCAAGCTCCGGCGTGTAGATCAGGTCGTCGATGTAGCCAACGATGCGGCGTTCGAACAGGTCCTGCGGCGTTCGCACCGGCGGCGTGGCGTCGAGATAGGCGGGGGCGGCGTAGAGGGCGAGATCGTAATCGGCCAGTTTGCGGGCGACGATCCGGCCCTCGCGCGGCGGGTTGAGCGACACGGCGATGTCCGCCTCGCGCTTCGACAGCGAGGGAATGCGCGACATGGCCACCAGCTGGATGTCCAGTTCCGGATAGCGCTCGGCCAGGGCGCCGATGCGCGGTGCGAGAAACATCGAGCCGAAGCCGTCCGGCGCGCCGATGCGCACGGCGCCGGACAGCGTCAGGTCGGCCCCGCCGATTTCGCTCTGCGCCGCCAGCGCCTGGGTTTCGATGGCCTCCGCGTTGGCCAGCAGCCGCTCGCCCTGCGCCGTGAGCTGGTAGCCATGCGGGCGCCGCTCGAACAGCTTGGCCTTCAGCGCCGTTTCCAGCGAGGTGATGCGGCGCGACACCGTGGCGTGATCGGCGCCCAGCCGCCGCGCCGCCACCGTCAGTCGCCCGGCCCGGGCGACGGAAAGAAAATAGCGCAGGTCGTCCCAGTCAAACCTGTTCATCGGTCCCGCTCTCTTCCGTGGCTGCATATGTGAATTTTTGCACCAGTATCATTCATAAACGCATATAGCCGTGCGCAATTGTTAATGATACCCAAGGACGGTTTTCGCGTCCGGTCACGTTTTTGCTGCGAAACTGCATGCAGTTTTCACGCAGGAACGGCGGTTTCCGGGCGCCGCCAAATTGCATCGGGGCGCAAGCCGGACAACAATCCCCGGCGCGCTCTGGAGTGGAATTTCGCCGGTCTGGCTGTCGTTTCGCTCCATCATTTTGACATGACGCATTTTCTTCGCGCAAAACGCTCATTTTGGCTGGAAAATGCTCTGGACACCGGGCGCCCGCGGGCCGGGCGGCAACTGGAGAGGGTCGCATGCACACCTATGGCCATTTTATCGGCGGCAAGCACGTCGCCGGCGCCTCGGGACGTTTCGCTGACGTTTATGAGCCGATGACCGGCGAAGTGAAGGCGAAGGTCGCCCTCGCCAGCAAGGCGGAGCTGCGCGCCGCCGTGGAGAACGCCCGCCAGGCCCAGGTCGGCTGGGGCGCCACCAACCCGCAGCGCCGCGCCCGCGTGCTGATGAAGTTCCTTGAACTGGCGCAGGCCGAATACGACAGCCTCGCCGAGTTGCTCGCCCGCGAGCACGGCAAGACCATCCCGGACGCGAAGGGTGACATCCAGCGCGGCCTGGAAGTGGTGGAGTTCGCCATCGGCATCCCGCACCTGATGAAGGGCGAGTACACCGAGGGCGCGGGCCCCAACATCGACATCTATTCGATGCGCCAGCCGCTCGGCGTCGTCGCCGGCATCACGCCGTTCAACTTCCCGGCGATGATCCCGATGTGGAAGTTCGCCCCGGCCATCGCCTGCGGCAACGCCTTCATCCTGAAGCCGTCCGAGCGCGATCCGGGTGTGCCGATGCGCCTCGCCGAGCTGATGCTGGAAGCTGGCCTGCCGGCTGGCGTGCTCAATGTCGTCAATGGCGACAAGGAGTCGGTTGACGCCATCCTCCAGGACCCGGACATCAAGGCCGTCGGCTTTGTCGGTTCGTCGTCGATCGCCGAATACATCTACCAGGGCTGCGCCGCCACCGGCAAGCGCGCCCAGTGCTTCGGCGGCGCCAAGAACCACGCCATCATCATGCCGGACGCTGACCTCGACCAGACCGTCGACGCCCTGATCGGCGCCGGTTACGGCTCGGCTGGCGAGCGCTGCATGGCGATCTCGGTCGCCGTTCCGGTTGGTCAGGCCACCGCCGACCGTCTGATGGAAAAGCTGGTTCCGCGCGTCGAGGCGCTGCGCGTCGGCCCGTCCACCGACCTGACCGCCGACTACGGCCCGCTGGTGACCCGTGATGCGCTCGAGCGCGTCAAGGGCTACGTGCAGGCGGGCATTGACGAGGGCGCGAAGCTGGTCGTCGATGGCCGCGACTTCAAGCTCCAGGGCTATGAGAACGGCTTCTACATGGGCGGCTGCCTGTTCGACCACGTGACCCCGGACATGAAGATCTACAAGGAAGAGATCTTCGGCCCGGTGCTGTCGGTGGTGCGCGCGAAGGACTATGACGAGGCCCTGCGCCTGCCGTCGGAGCACGAATACGGTAATGGCGTCGCCATCTTCACCCGTGACGGCGACGCCGCCCGCGATTTCGCGGCGAAGGTCAATGTCGGCATGGTCGGCATTAACGTGCCGATCCCGGTTCCGATCGCGTATTACACCTTCGGCGGCTGGAAGCGCTCGGGCTACGGCGACCTGAACCAGCATGGCCCGGATTCGGTCCGCTTCTATACCAAGACCAAGACGGTGACCTCGCGCTGGCCGTCCGGCGTCAAGGAAGGCGCCGAGTTCGTCATCCCGACCATGGGCTGACCATTTCGCCCGGCGGACGACGCCGGGCGAGGGGCATGCGCGGGCCGGATCAGGTCTGGCCCGCGCCACAGGAACAGTGGGCCGGCCGCCAGTAACAGTTGGCGGGAACGGGAAGAGGGAACGGGGAAGCATGAGCCAGAGCACGCCATTTTTCGCCCTCTCGGAAGATCACGTCGCCATTCGCGACATGGCTCGCGCCTTCGCCAGCGAGCAGATCGCGCCGCACGCCCTGGAATGGGACGAGAAGAAGCATTTTCCGGTTGAGCAGATGCGCGCCGCCGCGGCCCTTGGCATGGGCGGCGTCTATATCCGTGAGGACGTGGGCGGATCGGGGCTGACGCGGCTGGATTCCGCGCTGATCTTCGAAGCCATGGCCACCGGCTGCCCGGCCGTCGCCGCCTTCATTTCCATCCACAACATGGCCTCGTGGATGATCGACACCTGGGGTTCGGAAAGCCAGCGCACGCAATGGCTGCCGAAGCTCACCACCATGGAGTGGATGGCCAGCTACTGCCTCACCGAAGCGGGCGCCGGCTCCGACGCCGCCGCGCTGTCTACGAAGGCCGTGCGCGATGGCGACGACTACGTGCTGAACGGCGCCAAGCAGTTCATCTCCGGCGCTGGCGACACCGACGTCTATGTGGTCATGGTCCGCACGGGCGCCGAGGGGGCGAAGGGCGTCTCCACCCTGGTGATCCCGAAGGACACGCCCGGCCTGTCGTTTGGCGCCAACGAGCGCAAGATGGGCTGGAACGCCCAGCCGACCCGCCAGGTCATCTTCGACAACGCCCGCGTGCCCGTGGCCAACCGGCTCGGCGACGAGGGGGATGGCTTCAAAATCGCCATGGCCGGCCTCGACGGCGGCCGTCTCAACATCGCCGCCTGTTCGCTCGGCGGCGCCCAGGCGGCGCTGGAGAAGTCGCTGGCCTACATGAACGAGCGCAAGGCCTTCGGTAAGCGCCTCGACGAGTTTCAGGCGCTGCAGTTCCGCATCGCCGACATGGCCATCGAGCTTGAGGCCGCCCGCAGCTTCCTGTGGCGCGCCGCCGCCGCTCTCGACCGCAAGGAGCCGGAGGCGACGAAGCTGTGCGCCATGGCCAAGCGCTTCGTCACCGACGCCTGCTTCAACGTGGCCAATGAGGCGCTGCAACTGCACGGCGGCTATGGCTATCTGCACGAGTATGGCGTCGAAAAGATCGTCCGCGACCTGCGCGTGCACCAGATTCTCGAAGGCACCAACGAGATCATGCGGGTGATCGTCGCCCGCGCCCTGGTTGGCCGCTAGCAATCCATCCATCCAAAGGCCCGGGCGCCGTCGGCGGCGCCTGGCGTCAGGGGCGCATCACGTCAAAGCGGATGTGGCGCCGCCGTCAGTTCCGGCCGCGCGCGCCGCCATATTCCTGGAGCATTCCCATGAGCACCATCGCTTTCATCGGTCTCGGCAACATGGGCGGCCCGATGGCCGCCAATCTGGTCAAGGCTGGCCACGCCGTGCGCGGCGCGGACCTTTCCGCGGCGTCGCGTGAGGCCGCCGCCGCCCAGGGCGTCAGCGTCGCTGAAAACGCCGCCGACATTGTCGCGGAGGCCGACGTCATCATCACCATGCTGCCGAATGGCAAGCTGGTGCTGGGCGTTTGGGAGCAGATCCTGCCGCTGGCGAAGCCGGGCGCCCTGTTCATCGATTCCTCCACCATCGACGTGGCCAGCGCCCGCAAGGCCCATGACATGGCCGCGGCCGCCGGCATGACCGCCCTCGACGCGCCGGTGTCCGGCGGCGTCGGCGGCGCCGCGGCCGGCACGCTCACCTTCATGGTCGGCGGCGCGAAGGACGCTTTCGACGCCGGCAGGCCGGTGCTCGACATCATGGGCGGCAAGATCGTGCACTGCGGCGACGCCGGCGCCGGCCAGGCCGCCAAGATCTGCAACAACATGATCCTTGGCGTCTCGATGATCGGCGTGTGCGAAGCCTTCGCCATGGGTGAGAAGCTGGGCCTCTCGCATCAGGCGCTGTTCGATGTGGCATCCACCTCCTCGGGCCAGTGCTGGTCGATCACGTCGTATTGCCCGGTGCCGGGCCCGGTGCCGACCTCTCCGGCCAACAACGACTACAAGCCAGGCTTCGCTGTCGACCTGATGCTGAAGGACCTGAAGCTCTCCCAGGAAGCGGCCAGCGCCAGCGGCGCGGCCACCCCGCTCGGCGCGGCGGCGGCGGCGCTCTACGAGCGGTTCGCGGCGGCGGGCTTCGGCGGCGCTGACTTCTCCGGCATCATCAACTTCCTGCGCGACGGCAAGCACTGACCCGGACCGCCGGTCGCCGGGATGAACCCCGAAAGGCCCCGTTTGACGGGGCCTTTTTTCGTGGCGCGGGGATCTGGCGTGCGTTTTTTTGCAACACGCGCGGAACAATTTTCCAGCCGGGCGGATTGCGGATTGTGTCTATATTGCTGATATAAAACAATTATCCTGCATGTCCGGGTGCATCATTCACCCGGGCTTCCGACAGCGACCGCCATGATCCCGCCATGAAGGTGGCGCCGCCATCAAGACCACGCTATGCGAGACTGGTTTGCCAGTAGCGGAATCGGATGGACATGCAGGGTTCAGGCTCTTCCAAACCAGCGGCGCGCCCTGTCCTTCAGGGCAGCGGAGCGCCGGCGGGCGCGACGTCGGCGCGGCCGGCGCACGCCCAGGCGACAGGCCGCTTCGACCCCACGGTCGACGCCGCCCAACTGCTGCGTCGCGTGGGCTTTTTCACCCTGGTTTTCCTGCTGCCCATCGGCGCCGTTGTCTCCCGGCGCGCCGCCGTCATTCTGACGCCGATCGCCGTGGCCCTGCTGGTGCTGGCCAGCCTGATTGATCGCGCCCCCCAAAAGCCCCTCATCGCAATTCGTAACGCCTTCATGACGCCAGGCGGCGTCGCGGCGCTGGTGTTGCTCGGCTGGGCGATCGTGTCCATCAGCTGGACGCCATTTCCCGAGACCGCCACCGACAAGGTGATCCAGATCGGCTGGATGACGCTGATTGGCGTCGCTGGCGTCGCCAGCCTGCCGGAGCGGGTGCGCACCGCCAACCTGCACCTCATTCCTGTCGGCGTCGCCATTGGCGCGCTGGGCGCCCTGGCGCTGGGGGCGTTTCGCGCCCAGGACGTCAACGCCGAGCTGATGGACGCCGACCCGCTGGAGCGCGGCCTTGTCGTGCTGGCGGTGATGGTCTGGCCGGCCGTGGCGTGGCTGGTGTCGCGCCGCCGCGTCCTCGGCGCCTGCGTGCTGCTCGGCGTCGTGGCGGTGGCGACCTGCGTGATGCCGGAAAACGCGGCCCTGCTCGCCGTCGCCGTCGGCGCGGCGCTGTATGTAATCACCCGCCTCACCGGTGATCGCGGCGTGCGCGTCATCGCGGTGCTGATGCCGGCGCTGCTGGCGCTGGCGCCGCTGTTTCCCCTGATCCTGCGCCCGTTCCTGAAGTTCTTTCACGGTCCGCTGTATCCCGGCGCCGTGGCTTTGCGCGCCTGGGCGGAGGAAACCGGCCGTGAGCCGCTGCGCATGATCACCGGTCATGGCCTTGACACCAGCATCCGCGCCCGCGTCGCCGGCTTCCTGTCGCCGGATGCGCCGCGCACCCTGCCGTTCGAGATCTGGTACGAGCTGGGCGTCGTCGGCGCGCTGGCGGCGGCCGTGGCCCTCGGCTACGCCATCTTCGCCTCGCGCCGCCACAACAATCCGGCCCTGACCTCCGGCATCGTCGCCTGCTTTGGCGCAGCCTTCACCATCGCCTGCTTTGGCGCCGCCAACGCCCAGTCCTGGTGGCTGGCGACCCTGGGGGCGACCATCATTACCTTCGTCGCCATTCAGCGCGGTGAATTCCGCAATCTCCGCCCGGCGGCCGGGTTGCGCAAGCCGCCGCCGGCGGCGGGCTGACGCCCGCGCCAGCTGCCGGAAAAACATCGGTCCAGAAAACGTTGGCCCCGGACGCCTGTCCGGGGCCTTTTGCTGTGCGGCCGTATCTGCCCGCGCCAGGGATGCGCCGGCGTGTGGCAGGAGGCCCTGGCGCGCTTTCCGGTCCAGATGGATGGGAAGCTGTCCTAACCTTGCCGCGGCGTCTCCAGCGCCTCCAGGAAGAGTTGCAGGGTGGCTTCGGCGAACAGCACCATATTCACCTCCCGGTCGGGCGCGCCCGTCCTGATGACCCGGGACAGGCTCACAGGCCCGGCGACGGCCATGCAGCTGTGTCCGGTCGCATCGCCATAGCTGTTGCCGGCAGGGCCCGCCGCGCCGGTTTCAGAGACGCCCCAGGTCGCGCCCAGCCGCTCGCTGACAATGCCGGCCATAATCCGCGCATAGGGCTCGGTCGCGCTGCGGATGCCCGGAGGCAACCGCTCGATGCCCATGAAGGCGCGGGCGGCCGGGCGGGCGTAGGTGACGCTCGCGCCATAAAAATAGGCCGATGCGCCTGGCACGGAGAGCAGCGCCGCCGCCACCAGGCCGCCGGAGGAGGATTCGGAAACGCCGACCGTCTCCTTGCGGGCGAACAGCCGTTCGGCGCAGGCATGGGCGAGGCGGGTGAGGGAAGGGGGAATCAGCTCGGTCATGGGCGCCAGCGTGCTGGGTTTTTCGCTGCCTGAACAGCGTCAAAACCGCGCCGCGGGAAAAGCGGTCACGGGAACGGCGACAGCCGCAAACTGGCGCGCATAAAAAAACCGGCCCTTGCGGACCGGCGTCTCCCTTTCGGGATTTCTCCTGCGCATATTTTATGGCGGGAGATGATTGGTGGAGCCAGGCGGAATCGAACCGCCGACCTCTTGAATGCCATTCAAGCGCTCTCCCAACTGAGCTATGACCCCACTTTTTCCGGCGGCCGTTGGGGCGGACGCCGTGGATGAACGCGGTATAGTCAGAGCCGGGCGGATACACAAGCGTCATATGGGGGCTGCGACGTTTTTTTCCCCGCCTGTTGATGACGCCGCCATCGCGGCCCGTCCGCCCGCTCCCCCACCCCGGCCCGGGGGGCGAAACCTGTGGCGGAAAGCACGGCGCGACCGCCAGGTCCGGCGCCATCTGCGCGGGGGGCAGCATGCGTCATGGCATAAAAAAACCGGCCCTTGCGGACCGGCGTCTCCCTTTCGGGGGGGTCTCCTGCGCCCGCTATCTGGCGGGAGGAGATTGGTGGAGCCAGGCGGAATCGAACCGCCGACCTCTTGAATGCCATTCAAGCGCTCTCCCAACTGAGCTATGACCCCACTTTTTCCGGCGGCCGTTGGGGCGGTCGCCGTGGATGGAGGCGGTATAGTCATATCGCCTCCGGAGCACAAGCGCTCAAAACGCTTTTGCTCAGATTTCCTCGTCGTCGTCGATGTCGCTGTCGATAAGTCCGGCGACGTCGTCGCTGTCTTCCTCTTCTTCAAGGAAGGCGTCGTCGTCATCGCTGTCGCCATCGACATCCACGTCGACGTCCACGTCGATCTTGCCGACCTCGTCGTTGTCGGCCTCTTCGAGGGACACGGTCGCGGGATCGGCGCTCTCATCGTCGGCGTCGTCATCCGCCGGGCGCGTGTTCTTTGCCTGCGGCTCGAACATTGAGCGCGGGAACGCCTCGCCGGTATACGGCGACACGATGGGATCCTTGTTCAGATCATAGAACTTGCGGCCCGTGGTCGGACAGACCCGCTTCGTTCCGAGTTCCGGCTTTGCCACAGCAGACTCTCTTTCGGAAATTGCGAGCGTCCCCGTTAGTAAAGGCGCCCGGTGCTGTCAATCCACGGATTGCTTCATTGATGATCCGCGTCGCCATGACCACGCATGATGACGGCGCATCACGACAACGCATCGCCAGTACGACGCGCCGTCGGGCCGGGATGTGGGCGCCCCGACGCTTCCGCGCAAGGCGGCGCTCCTGATTCCGCCTGAACAACGCGCGATCCTTATCCTGACAAGATCCGCCGCGCCGCGCATCTGGAAAAACGCATCGTGTGGTTGCTGGCGCCCATGGGCGCGCCGGCCCGGTCAACGGCCGCTGCGCAGCCGGGTCCACAATCGGGTTATGGCGCGCTGGCTGCGGTCGTCCGGCGTCGTGGTGGTGAACAGGCGGGCCATGGTCGCTGCGTCCGGATAGACGTTGGGGTCGTTCAGCAACGCCGGCGTCACCAGCGCCCGGGCGTCGCCATTGCCGCTGGCGTAGGCGGTGAAATTGCTGTTGGCCGCCGCGACGTCAGGCCGCATCATGAAGTTGATGAAGGCATGGGCTTCCGCCGGATGCGGCGCATCGGCGGCAATGGCGAAATTGTCGAACCACATCTGCGCGCCTTCCCTGGGAAGCACGTAGGCCACCTTGACGCCGTTCTTCGCTTCCTGCGCGCGGCGCCGCGCCTGGAGGATATCGCCGGAGTAGCCAAACGCCATGCAGATGTCGCCGTTGGCCAGGGCGGCGATATATTCGGAGGAGTGCAGCTTGCGGATATCGCCGCGCACCTTGCCGAGCGCGTCCGCCGCCGCCTGCAGGTCGGCCGGCGCTTTTGAATCCGGGTCGCGTCCGATGTAACGCAGCGCCGCGGGCAGCACGTCCTCGGCCGCGTCCAGAATCATGATCCCGCAGGATTTCAGCTTGCCGGCCAGCTCCGGTTTCATCAGCAGGTCGAGGCTGTCCAGCTGCACGTCCGGCCCCAGCGCCTGGCGCGCCTTCGCCACGTTCACGCCAAGGCCGGTCGTGCCCCACATGTAGTTGACCGCGTGGCGGTTGCCGGGATCATAGATGGCCAGTCGCGCGGCGATTTCTGGCCAGGCGTGTTTGAGATTGGGCAGGGCCGCCTTGTCCAGCTCCTTCAGCACGCCGGCGCGGATCAGCCGCTGTACGGTCGGGCCGGTGGGAACCACCACGTCATAGCCGGATTTGCCCGCGAGCAGTTTGCTCTCGATGATCTCGTTATTGTCGTAGGTGTCATAGACGACGCGAATCCCCGTCTCTTCCGTGAACTTCTTCAGCATCGCCGGATCGATGTAGTCCGACCAGTTGTAGATGTTGACGACGCGCCCATCGGCCCGCGCCGGCCCCGAAGTCCCGGCGACGGCGAGGGTCAGCGCGCCCATGGCGGCGGCGAAAAGCTTGCGGCGGCTCAAGGACGCAAAACGGGGCGGGCGCAGGCGGAGCATGGCGAATCCCTGGGTGCGTGGCGATCGTTGGCGCATGGTTGGCGCGCGGCGGATCTGGCGGCGGCTCGGACGCGGGACATTCTCACCGATGCGCGGCGCCGTACAGTCCCCTGATGCGCCGCCCGCGCCTGTTCCGGCTCCGGGGAGCGTCGTTCACAGCCGTCCCCCCAGCCGCGCCAGCAGCAGGCCGGTGACGGCCGCGCCGCAGGCCAGCAGCCCCAGTTGCGCGGCGAGCCCTTCGGCGGTCAGCGCCAGCGCCGCGAGGCCGGCGAGCGCCACGTTGGCGACGGTGATGGTCCCCGCGACGCGGGCCGCGCTCCAGCCCCGGTCCGCCGCCTGCTGGTAGACGTGCTGGCGATGCGCCTCCCACACCCGTTCGCCGCGCGCCAGGCGTCGGCACAGGGTGATGGTGGCGTCGGCGCAAGAGTACATGGGCAGCAGCAGCGCCGCGACCAGCGCCCCGCCGGAAGCCAGCAGAAACAGCAGCCAGGCGACGATCAGGCCAATGGCCAGCGAGCCGACGTCGCCGAGAAACAGCCGCGCCGGCGGCCTGTTGAACGGCGCGAAACCCAGCATGCCGCCGGCCAGGGCGGCCGCCACCACGGCCAGCAGCGTCGCATGGTCGCCGCCCGCGCCGCCAAATGCGCCGAACAGGGCCAGGGCCAGCAGCAGCGGCGTGACGCCGGCGACGGTCAGCCAGTCCAGCCCGTCCATGAAATTGGTGAGATTGACGAACCACAGGCCCGCGAAGACCTCGAAGGCGCGCTCCAGCGCCAGCGGCAGGGCAGGCGCCAGGCGGGCGTCGTCGCCAACAGCCCACAGCGCCAGCAGGATGGTCAGGGCCTGGCCCGCCAGACGTGGCACCACGGGCAGCGGCCGGATGTCGTCAATCGCCCCGATCAGGCCGATCAGAGCCGCCGCCAGCGCCAGCCAGCCGGCGCTGTCCCGGGATGCTGGCGGCAGCCACGCCATCGCGGCCGCCAGGCCCAGGGCGACAAAGCAGCCGCCCAATACGGCGATGCCGCCGCCCTGGGGCGTGGGCGTCCGGTGGCTGGAGCGGGCGTTGGGACGGGCCAGGGCATACCGTTGCAGGAGCGGGCGCAGCGCGATCACCAGGACGCCGGCGGCGATGGCGGCGGCGAAAAGAACGACCAGAAGGGGAAGCAAGCCGGTTCTCCAGGAAGAAGGCGCGATGCGCTACAGCCTATAGCCGCAACCCGGGGTTTTGAGAAAGCGCGGGCGCCCGGGTGATGCGCGCGGCGCGTTGGGTGATGCGCGTGGCGCGCCACGAAACCGCCTGCAAAAGGTCCACGTCCGGCGCGGCAGGCGCCCGTTTGGCGCCCAGGATGATGTGGAAAGTTTGCCTGTCAGACGAATCCCCGCGGCCTTCTGGCGGTCATGCGCAACGCCTGCGAAGGTATCGCGCGCTCCGCTACGGGGCGACGCTTCCGCCTGGGGTCAGGATGGGCCGTGTGGGCGGGCCATACGGGCGCGTGAGGCGGGAGAACTGAGGAGGCCGTGACGATGGTGAGGCGGCAACCCCGGCGGGCGCTTCGCGCGCGAACCGGCGCCCGGGCGGACCAGGCGACGGTCCGGTCACGGGCGGGGCGCGGCTCACCGGCGCGCCTGGCCGCCGCCCGGGGCGTGTTTCAGTCAGTCGAAGGTAACCGTGAGGCCCTCGCGGGCCACGAACGAGCCGGGCAGGGCCAGGGCCAGTTCCCGCTCGATGTTGCGGTGAACCTCATCGTCCCTGTCGGGGTGCAGGTGGAACATCGCCATGGCCCTGGCGCCGCCTTCGCGGCACAGGCGCACGCCCTCGCGCCAGGTGGAGTGGCCCCAGCCGATGCAGCGGCAATATTCTTCTTCCAGAAACATCGAATCGTAGATCACCAGGTCCGCGCCGGCGACAAAGGCTTTCAGTTCGGGCGGGGGGCCGCTGGCGTCGTGCTCGATGTCGCTGATGTAGCAGACGGCGCGGCCATTGTGATCGAAACGGTATCCCGTGGCGCCGGAAGGGTGGTTGAGCAGGCAGGTGCGGATCTGGCGGCCGGCGATCTGCAGGGTCTCGCCAGCATGGAAGCCGTGGTGCTCAAAGGTGGCCGGCAACTGTTCGAGGCTGATGGGAAACAGCGGCGGCCGGTACATCTCGCCCAGGGCGGCGGCGGCGCTCGCCCCGTCAAGGTTGCCGCACCAGGTGTGAATGACGCTGTCGGCCCGCAACGCCGGCTTGAAAAACGGCAGGCCGGAAATGTGGTCGTGATGCAGATGGCTGAGGAGCAGGTGGACATCGGCGGGAAAGCTGCCGTCGCACCCGACGTCGCGGCACAGCGCCTGGCCCAGTTCGATGAGGCCGGCGCCGGCGTCGACAATGAAACGCTGCCCGTCGACGGAAACCTCGACGCACGGCGTATTACCGCCGAAATAAGCGAAGCGCGGACCGCAGACGGGATGTGACCCGCGCACGCCCCAGAAGCGCACGGACAGGCCCTTGTCCGCAGTGGTGTTTGTCACAGCAGCCATCATGTCAATTTATTGACGCGGGGCGCGGGTCAATGTGTGCTGGCGCACGCGGCGCTCCAGACCGTTCATGCCGGATTTTCTCCATTCTCCACCCCGGTTGGGGCGCCCGAGCGCGTGAGGCCGCCGCGGGCAAACCATACCATTCGCATGTTTTCCGCCAGCTCCGCATCGCGCATGGTGATGAACAGGCTGCGTCCGTCAAGCCACATACGCAGACGGTTCAACAGCGCGGCGGCTTGTGAGGGTGAAAGATTCTCGGTTACCCCCGCCGCCACCAGCATGTCGGGCCGGCGCGCGAGGCATCGGGCGAGGTCGAGCTGGTTCTCGCGTCCGGCCATGGCGCGCATGTCGTTGGCGCTGATGCGGGCGGAAAGGCCCAGGCTGACCACCAAGTCGTCCAGCCCGGTCTGCCGGAGGGTGGCGGCGATGACGCCCTGGACCTTTTCCTCGGCCCCGGCGATGTTGTGGGCGACGCGGCCGAACAGCAGATTGTCGGCGAGGCTCGCCGCCCGGCAGATCTCATCCGGGCGGTAGAAGGCCACGGCGGCTTCAAGGCCACGCGGCAACAGCTCGCGGAACACGGCGCGGGCCTGAACGATGCGCTGCTTCAGGCTGTCGTCCAGCAGACCAAGGCGGTGCCGGGATTCCACATACCGGAAGGCGAGGTTGACCAGCAGGTCACGGTCCCGCGCCGCGACCGCGCCGCGCGGCCGCAGGTCGCCCGCGTGCCGGTCGCGCAATTCTTCGTAGGCGCCGCGCTCACCGTAGTGGAAGAACGAAAATTGCCGGAAAAGCGGGTGCCCCTCGGGCACGCCCTCGAACATCTCCAGCATGCTGCGGGCGATGGCGAGGCCCATGTTCTCCAGTGGCCGGCCCAGGTTCTCGGCGGCCAGAACCGCCCGCACGAACGGATGGGCGGCAAGGTTGGCCTCGCCGAACGTATCGCCGACGGGCAGGCCAAACATCAGGTTTTCCGCCACCGTGGCGTGCATGTTGTAGGCGGCGGGATCGAACGGATCGACAAGGGCCGCCGCGCCGGCGCGCTCCAGTTCCTCCCGCACGGCGCGCCGCGCCGCGATCACGCGGGCGGCGGTTTGCGGGTCGTCGCCATTTTCCACCGTGGCGGCGAGGCCAAGCGCGTAGACCGCGTCGTCAAGGCCGGCGACACGGACGGCTTCTTCAATCGTCGCGCGGTCAGGACCGTGCACGAAGCCCCCGCCCGCGCTCCATTCCGCGCAGCCATATTGCAGGTTCTCAAGCACGGTCCCGGCCAGGATGATCGGCGCGCCGCCGGCGTAGGCGATGAATTTTGGCCGGGTCGGGCCGGCGATGCTTTGCAGCGGGCGCTCGCCGATGCGGATGGAGCCGGCGGTGGCGTCATAGGCGCCGCCAAGCAGGCCGGCGAACACCTCCGCCCCGGAGCCGGAATCGCCAATCAGCGCCACATGGGCGGGAAGCGGGATGTCGAGCGACACCCCCGATACGCGCAGGCCGCTCACCGGATCGAACGCCGCCACCCCTTCGGCGCTCAGCGGCGCGGCGAGCACGTCGCTGGTAAGAGGCTGGGTCTCGCGCGGCCGTCGCGCGGCGAGGGCGCCATTGGCGCGGGCGATCTCGCCGAGCACGGCGCGCGCCCGGTCCCGCTCCCGCCGCCAGGCGACCAGGGCGTTGACCGGCCGTTGCAGCAACACGGACGCGAACACCAGGGAAACCATGCCGCCAAGGGTCAGGTCGCCCTGCATCACCCACCAGCATCCCCAGGTGATCATCAGCAGCGGGCCGCATTCGCGCAGGAAGGCGCGGGCGGCGGAGGCGAGGGAGACCTTGCGGGCCAGGGGCCGCCACAGGGCGTCGAGGCGCGTGAGCAGGCTGCGGAAGTAACCTTCCTCGACATCGAAGGCGCCGTGCAACTGGATGGCGACGGCGCGGCTGGCGGCGGCGCGCGTCGCCCGGGTCATCGTCCGCTCGCGCCGCCGGGCCTCCTCGGCCAGCAGGGCCTCGGAGCGGGCGACCCACAAAATGACAATGACGTTGGCGATGGTCAGGCCAAGCAGCATGGCGCCGGAATGGACGCCCACATGCACGCCGAACGCCAGCACGATGGCGAGCTGGCTCAGGGCCATGACAGGCACGATGACCGCGTCGCCAAAAAACCAGGCGATCGCCGACAGCCCGCCGCCAGAGAGCCGGGCGGCCTCATCGGCGTCGTCCTGGGTCATGCCGCGGGAGCCGGCGATGCGCCGGAACAGTCGCAGCCGCAGCAGGCTGGCGAGGCGCCGGGCGATGACGCTGCGCAACGCCGCCACCAGCGAGATCAGCAGGCTGCGGATTGCCAGCAGGCCGAGAACGGCGACGCAGCCGGCGATGAAATAGGCGTTGCGCTCCAGCGCCAGCCCCTGGAACAGGCGAAGCTCGCTCTGGAACATCCGTTCCGGCAGCGGGATCGACAGCGGCAGGAAGCTGGCGATGCTGCGGTCCCGGAACGCCACGCCCAGCACCGCGTCGTCCACGAGAATCCGCGGCAATTCAAGCAGCAGCCAGTTCACCGGGGCCATGGCCAGCAGCGCCAGCAGGGCGGCCACATGCAACAGACGGCTGTTCTGCCAGACAAAACGGATGGGATTGCGTTCCATCGACCGTCAAACTCCCGGGACACGGGGTCCCACACGCCACGGCTTCCGGAACGAACATTCCGGGCAGGGGCCGTTGGCCTCTTGCGCCCTGCGGGCGACAGCGATCTTTTGTGAAGCGGGGATACGCCGCACGGGAAAATGCGTCAGAAAACTGCATCCGTCATCTGTTTCAGCTTGATCGAATTTTGCCCTGACGCCAACCCTGCGCTTATATCGGCGATCTCCGCAATGGCCCAGCGCCCGTCTGTCGTGGCGGCGCGCGATCCAGGTCCGGTGACCTGCGGCGAACTGACAATCGGGCGCCCGGAGAGGACGCGGGAGGAACTGGAGCATGGACGCGCAGACGCAGGCGGATGACGCCGGCCTGGGGGATTTTGACTACATCATCGTCGGCGCCGGTTCGGCGGGCTGCGTGCTCGCCAACCGGTTATCCGCCGATCCGCGCAATCGCGTCCTGGTGCTGGAGGCGGGCGGACGCGACAACTGGATCTGGTTCCATATTCCTGTCGGCTACCTGTTCGCCATCGGCAATCCGCGCTCGGACTGGATGTTCCGCACCGAGCCGCAGCCGGGGCTGAACGGCCGCGCTCTCAACTATCCGCGCGGCAAGGTGATCGGCGGCTCCTCAGCCATCAACGCCATGATCTACATGCGCGGCCAGGCGGCGGATTACGACGGCTGGCGCCAGCGCGGCCTCACTGGCTGGGGCTGGGAGGACGTGCTGCCCCATTTCCTGCGCATGCAGGACCACATGGCTCCCTCCAATGACCTGCAGCGCGCCGGCGGCGAGTGGCGGGTGGAATATCCCCGCGTGCGCTGGCAGGTGCTCGACGCTTTTCGTGATGCGGCGGAGCAGGTGGGCATTCCCAAGGTCGACGATTTCAACCGCGGCGACAATGAGGGCTCGTCCTATTTCCAGGTCAACCAGAAGCGCGGCCGGCGCTGGAGCGCGGCGCGCGGCTTCCTGAAGCCCGCCCTGGCGCGTCCCAACCTGCGCCTGGAAACCGGCGTGATGGTCGAACGCGTCGTCATCGAAAACGGCCGCGCCGTTGGCGTGCGGTGGCGGCGCGACGGCCGCAGTTTCTTCTCCTCCACGCGCGGCGAGGTGATCCTGTCCGCCGGCGCCATCGGTTCGCCGCAGCTGCTGGAGCTGTCGGGCGTCGGCCAGGCGGCGCGGCTGGCGGACCTAGGCGTTCCCGTCGTCCGTGACCTGCCGGGCGTCGGCGAGAATTTGCAGGATCACCTGCAACTGCGCCCCACCTACAGGGTGTCAGGCGTGCGCACCCTCAACGCCGATTATCGCAACTGGCTGCGCAAGGCGGAGATGGCGCTGAAATACGCCGTGCTGCGCTCCGGCCCGCTGACCATGGCCCCGTCGCAGCTGGGCATTTTCACCCGCTCCTCGCCGGAGCACGCCACCGCCAACATCCAGTTCCACGTGCAGCCCCTGTCGCTGGATTCGTTTGGCCAGCCGCTGCACGCCTTCCCGGCCATCACCGCCAGCGTCGCCAATCTGCGCCCGGCCAGCGCCGGCTCCGTGCATATCCGTTCGGCCAGCGCCGCCGATGCGCCGGCGATCGACCCGCGCTACCTCAGCGATCCGGCGGACGTGCGCGTCGCCATCGATTCCATCCGCCTGACCCGCCGCATTGTCCAGGCCCCGGCCATGGCCCGTTTCCAGCCGGAGGAATACATGCCCGGCGCCGGCCTGATGAGCGACGAGGAACTGGCCCGCGCCGCCGGCGACGTGGGGACGACGATTTTCCACCCGGTGGGCACGGCGAAAATGGGGGCGGATCACGATCCGATGGCGGTGCTCGACGGTCAGCTGCGGGTGCGCGGCGTCGATGGCCTGCGCGTCATCGACGCCTCCGCCATGCCGGCGATCACCTCCGGCAACACCAATTCGCCAACGATGATGATCGCCGAGAAGGGCGCGGCGATGATCCTGGACGCCGGAGGCAAATGAAACCGGGCGGAGACGTGGGCGAAGAAGCCGCCGGCCGTCGGCGGCTTCCGCGAATTCATGGTTCGTTCTCCATATTGCCCCAATGTCATGGCAATGCCGGCTGCATTGACGAACCTGACGTGCCGGAACCACAGCGATGGACCGTTTATCCGACGCCGACCTGATCCTGCCGCCGGACGGCCGCCAGTCGCCGGGGGCCCTGGCGATCCAGCGCGGCGTGCGGCGGCATTTCGCCAGCCTTGGCGCCGTCACCCTGTGCGAACTGACCCTGGCCTCCTGGCGGCGCGCCGACGTGATGGCGCTGCTGCCGGACGGACGGTTGACCATCGTCGAGGTCAAATCCTCGCTGGCGGATTTTCGCGCCGACGGCAAATGGCATGAGTATCGCGACTGGTGCGACAGCTTTTCCTTCGCCGTCGCGCCGGACTTCCCGCTGGAAGTGCTGCCGGAGGACGCCGGCCTGATTGTCGCTGATGCTTTTGGCGCCGAGATGCTGCGCGCCGCGCCGGCCCATCCGCTGGCCCCGGCCCGACGCAAGGCGGTCACCCTGCGCTTCGCCCGCGCCGCGGCCGGCCGGCTGCATCGCCTGGCCGATCCGGACGGCGCCGCCGGCCTGCGCGACTGAACCCGGGCGGAAGCCGGAAACGCCTGGCCCCTATGACAGCGGCGCGGCCTGCCCCGGCAGATGCGCCGGCAGCGGCGAAATCCTGAACGGCCGGCCGGTTCAGGCCGGTTGTCTGGCCAGGCCAGCGATGATCACTTCATCCGGATCAGATTGGGCGCGCTTTCCCCTTTGGGGCCGTAAAGCGCGTAGAGCTGCGCGCAGGTCGCCTCCGCGACGCCCTGGGCGATCTCATTCTGGTAATGGCGGATCTGGGCCGCGAGGTAGGCCCTGTTGCCGGGATGGGTCGTCTTCAGGCCGATCCGGTTGCTCAGCATGACCATGAGCGGCAGGTTGGCCCGGAAGCCGGCGCAGGATTTTTCCGCGGCCAGAACCGCCGCGATATGGTCCATGGCGTTGCGCTGCGCCGGCGTGGCCGCGCCGGCGTTTGTGGCCGGACAGACGGTGGCGATGGTCGCGGCCATGGCGGCGGCGGCGCCGAACCATGTTCTGACTGTCATCTCTCCCCTCCACGGGGTTGCGCGAGACGGACGCCGCCTGCATCAGGGAACGCGTAAAACCGCCCGGTGGGGGAAAGTTTCTGCCACGTCAGGACGTTGCCGCGCCGGGAGGCGGCCCGCGTCCGCCGTTTCATGCCAGGCCCGGGCGGCGCCTCTGGGGGTCAGCGCGGCGCGCGCTTGGCCAGGATGCGCTGCAGGGTGCGGCGATGCATGTTGAGCCGCCGCGCGGTTTCCGAAACATTGCGGCCGCACAGCTCATAGACCCGCTGGATATGCTCCCAGCGCACCCGGTCGGCGGACATGGGATTTTCTGGCGGAATGGCGCGTCCGTCCGGCAGCGCCATCAGCGCCGCGTGCACCTCGTCGGCGTCGGCCGGCTTTGCCAGATAATCGAAGGCGCCGAGCTTCACGGCGGTCACCGCCGTGGCGATATTGCCGTAGCCGGTGAGAATGACGCCGCGCGCATCGGCGCGCCGCTCCTTCAGCTTGGTGATGACCTCAAGGCCGTTGCCGTCGCCAAGGCGCATGTCGATCACCGCGTAGGCGGGCGCTTCCGCCTCAATGGCGGCGATCCCGTCGGCCACCGTCTCCGCCGTGCGCACCGCATAGCCCCGGCTTTCCATGGCGCGGGCAAGGCGCGTCAGGAACGGGCGGTCGTCATCGACGATCAGCAGGCTGCGATCGCCTTCTGGCGCGGCGGGAGACGGGGCGGAAGACTCCATGATCATGCTTTCACCTGCGCGCCGGGCGCGCGCCGGCGGTTCCCAGCCTCTCTACCGGGAGGCGCCGGTTATCAGCGACGCGCCGGGCGCGCGCCGGCGGTTCCGTGAGACGGGGGAGGCGCGCTGGCCCCCTGCTCACATGTGCGCCGGCTGCCTGGCCGCCCGGCCGTTTCGCGCGCCGGCGGCGCAGGGGCATTGCGGGCTTTGCCCGCCCACGATCGGGCGTCCACCGCGCCGGTGCATCTCCACCATCCCTCTTTTAGATCATTTTGTCCGCAAAGTGTACCAAATGGTCACAGTCTGGTCAGACGGACGCAACGTCAGCCCGTTCCCACGTCCCGCTCAAAGGCCGGACGCGGCCAGCGGATGGTGATGACCGCGCCAGTCGCCGGCGGCGGCGCGTTGGACGTGGTGATGACAGCGCCCGTGCGCTCAATGAGGCTGCGGGCGATGAACAGGCCGAGGCCGAGGCCGCTGGCCGGCTCGTCCGCGTGGCGCTGCCCGGCGCCGCGCGTGGTGACGTAAGGCTCGCCGATGCGCAAAAGCACGTCCGGGGCAAAGCCGGGGCCGTCGTCCCGCACGACGATTTCCACGAACTGGTCGTTCCAGCGCTCCTCGATGGCGACCGCATTGCGGGCGAAGTCGACGGCGTTGTCGACAATATTGCCAAGCCCGTAGATCACGCCGGGGTTGCGCCGGCAGACCGGTTCCGGGTCGAGCCCGTCGCGGGTCACCGTGATCGGCACGCCAAACGGCCGCTGCGGACCGGCGACCTCCTCGACAAGGTGACTGAGAGTGAGTTGCTCCAGCGGTCCGGCGTCGCCGCCGGCCCCCAGCGACGTCAGCTTGCCGAGAATGCCCCGGCAACGCTCCACCTGCTCGCGCAGCAGGGCGATGTCCTCGGCCAGCGGGCTGTCCGGCGGGGCTTCCCGGGCCATTTCCTTGGTGACCAGGGTGATGGTGGCGAGCGGCGTGCCCAGTTCGTGCGCGGCGGCGGCGGCGAGGCCGTCGAGCTGGGTCAGGTGCTGCTCGCGGGCCAGCACGAACTCGGTGGCGGATAGCGCCTGGGCCAGCGACCGCGCCTCATCGGCCACGCGCCAGGCGTAGATGGCGGTGAAGGCGATGCCGAGGGTGATCGCCGCCCAGATGCCAATGATGTAGACGAACGGCAACTCCAGCGTCTCCCCCGGCGTCCAGGGCAGCGGACGTCGCCAGAAGATCAGCGCCGTGGCGTAGAGCGCCGACAGCGCCCCCAGCGCCATGGTGACGCGCGGCGGCAGCGAGGTGGCCGAGATCAGCACCGGCGCGAGGAACAGGATGGCGAAGGGGTTTTGCAGGCCGCCCGTGAGGTACAGCAGGCCGGCCAGCTGGGTCAGGTCATAGGCCAGCAGGCCGGTGGCCGGCCACAGGCTCAGCCGGTGGCTCATGGGGTAGCGGATGCGCAGGGCGATGTTCAGCCACGCCGAGACAGCGATGAGCAGGAAGCACAGGCCAAACGGCAGTGAGAAACCGAGGCCGAAGTGCACGCCGGCCACCGCCACGCTCTGGCCGATGACCGCGAGCCAGCGAAGCCGCACGAGGGTGTCAAGACGCAGGCCGGCCGGCGAGGCGGCGGTCGACAGGTCATATTCTGGCGGCATGGCGGGTTCCGGGCTGGCTGCGGCGCCTGCCGGCAACGCATGGGGTGATTGCGGATGGCGCGCGCATCTGCGTCAATATGGCCGATCCGCGCCGGCGGCGAAATGGTGATGGTTGAGCTGAGGGGCTGGCGCAGGCCGAATCGTGACGCGCCGGGGTGGGGCCACCGCAATTATTGTGCTTTTCTTCATATCACAAATATGTGATGCTACGGCTTGCCCAATTGTTGAAACAATATAAATGGCAGTTGATGCTGATGCGGCTTTTTCGACGAAGCGCTTCTGAAAATCATATGGTTTCGGTTCGTTCGGGCGAAGAAATTTTTCAGGTGATTCTTCGTCGCCGCCACGACGCCCGGCGTTTCACCTTGCGCGTGTCCCAGGTTACTGGCGAAGCGACCTTGACCATGCCGCCGCGCGGCGACGTGCGGGCGGCTGTCCGCTTCGCCGAATCGCACGGCGAGTGGATTGCGGCCCGCCTGCGCCGCGTGCCGAAGCGCATCGAATTCAGGCCAGGCGCCATCGCGCTGGTGCGGGGCGCGCCGCATCCGATTGTCTGGCAGGCCAGCGCACGGGCCGTTCCCGTGATCGCGCCGCACCCGGATGGCGGCATGATGATTCTGGTTGGCGGCGATCCGCGCCATACGCCGCGCCGGGTGCAGGATTTCCTCCGGCGCGAGGCGGCGCGGGACCTGGAGCAGGCGGTGACGCGCCATTCGCGGACCCTTGGCGTGCGGGCGCGCAGCATCACCCTGCGCGACCAGCGCACCCGTTGGGGCTCCTGCACGGCGGCGGGGCGGCTCAACTTCTCATGGCGGCTGATCATGGCGCCGCCCGCGGTGCTCGACTATCTTGCGGCCCATGAGGTGTGCCACCTGCGTGAAATGAACCACTCCGAACGTTTCTGGGCGCTGGTCTATAATCTCTGCCCGGGGACCGACGAGGCGGAGGCGTGGCTGAAAGCCCACGGCGCCAGCCTGCACCGTTACGGCGTGGGCGGCGACGGCGATGACGCGGGAGCGGGGACGGGCGAAGCGGTCCGGCCGGCTGTCTGACGCGGGGGCGCGCCATGCGCGATGGGCGCGCGTGACGGATGCCTCAGGCCGGTGCGACGGTCGGGCTCCCCACGGCGCAAACGCGGCTGCGCGGCCCGCCATAACGCACGCCACCGCCCACCGACGCACGCCCCGGCTGTAGGGTGGCGCGGCCACGGGGGCCTGACGTCGCTTCGACGCCCCCTCACAGAAAGCGCGTGTTGCCGGACGCTTTTTTGCCGAAGTTTGTTTTTTCACAAAAAGTGGTGTCGGCTTTTCGTGAACACGCCCTAGCCGCCGAACAGCCGTTCAAAGAAGTTTGGCTCCCGGCGCTGCGGCTGTGGTTGCGGCGCCTGGCCGCCCTCGCCCTGCTGCTGGGCGCTGGCCCAGCCCGCGGCCGGGGCTGGCGCTGGCGTCCAGGGGATACCGGGCAGCGGCCCCGGCTTGAGGTTACGCGAGGCGACCTGCATCACCCGGTTCCAGACGTCGAGCGGCAGCGAGCCGCCGGTCACCTTCTTCATCGAGCTGTTGTCGTCGTTGCCGATCCAGACGCTGGTGACAAGCTGGTTGGTGAAGCCCATGAACCAGGCGTCGCGGAAATCCTGGGTGGTGCCGGTCTTGGCGCCGATTTCCCAGCCGGGCAGCTTCGCCTTGCTGCCGGTGCCGCTGGTTGCCACCTGGCGCAGCATGGCGTTGATCATGCCCTCGTTCTTTGGCGTGATCACCGGGCCAAGACTGTTCGGCATCCGCTTGTACAGCGATTTTCCGTCCGTGGTCTGCACCGACTCGATCACATAGGGGATGACGCCGATGCCGCCGTTGGAAAAGGCGGCGAAGGCGGCCGTCAGCTCGATCGGCGTTACTTCCGACGTGCCGAGCGCGATCGAGGCGTTGGGCTGCAGCGGCGAGGTGATGCCGAGGCGCTGGGCCGTGCGCACCACCGCTTTCGGCCCCAGCTCCAGGGTCAGCTTCACCGGAATGGTGTTGATGGAGTGCGCCATGGCCGTCAGCAGGGTCATGGGGCCAGAGAAGCGGCGCGAATAGTTGGACGGTGACCAGCCGCCCGCCGAGACAGGGCCGTCCTCGCGCACCGCGTCGGGCGTGACGCCGTGCTCGATGGCGGTGAGATAGACAAAGGGCTTGAAGGCGGAGCCGGGCTGGCGCCGGGCGTTGGTGGCGCGGTTGAACTGGCTCGCGGCGTAGCTGCGCCCGCCCACAAGCGCCTTGAGCGCGCCGTCGGAGGCGAGGGTGACGACGGCCCCCTGATGAGCGCCCAGCTTCGCGCCCTGCTTGCTGAGCTCATCGTTGAGGGCCGCTTCGGCGGACATTTGCAGCGGCATGTCGATGGTGGTGCGCACCTGCACGTCCTGCTCGATCTTGCCGACGAAATCGTCCAGCACGTCCATCACGAAGTCGGCGGCGTAGTTGGCGGAGCGGGTTCCGCCTGGCTTCACCGCCGTCGCCGGGGTCATGATCGCGCCCTTGGCCTGCTGCTCGGTGATGAACTTCTCGTTGGCCATGGCGGTCAGCACGAGCTGGGCCCGCGCCTGGGCGCCTTCGGGATTACGCGTTGGCGCCAGCCGCGCCGGCGCCTGCACGAGGCCGGCGAGCATCGCCGCTTCGGCGATGGTCACGTCCCGGGCGTCCTTGCCGAAATAGCGGTGCGCGGCGGCCTCGACGCCATAGGCGCCCGCGCCGAAATACACCCGGTTGAGATACAGCTCGAGAATCTGGTCCTTGCTGAACTTGCGCTCAAGCCAGACCGAGAGGATCAGCTCCTGGATCTTGCGCGACATGGTCCGTTCCTGGGTGAGGAACAGGTTCTTCGCCAGCTGCTGGGTCAGGGTCGAGCCGCCCTGCGACACGCCGCCGGCCGACACGTTGCGCAGCAGGGCGCGCGCCACGCCCGCCGGGTCCACGCCATAATGTTCATAGAAGCGCCGGTCCTCGATCGCCACGAAGGCTTTCGGCAGATACGGCGGCAGCTCCTTCAGCCTCACCTCGCGGCCGCCCATGTCGCCCTTGTTGGCGATCAGCGAGCCGTCCGCCGCCAGAATGGCGACGTTGGGCGCGCGTTTGGGCACGGTGAGCTGGTCCATGGGCGGCAGCAGCGAGAAGTGATAGCCGATGACGCCGGCGAGGCCGAGCATGGCGATAATCGCCAGGCTGAAGCCCAGGCGGAACAGGTGGCCGATAAACGACCGCGAGCGTCGCGCCCGGGGCGCCTTGCCGCGCGGCGCCCTGCTCTTGCGTCCGCTTTTTTGTCCGCCTCTGGCCACGCGCTTCCCTGCTCCCGCATCGCCGGTCATCCGCTCCGTCGCCGCGGGGGCGAACCCGGACGCGGACTGCCGTGGGGCCGGGCTGGCCCCGTCGTCAAACGAAGGCTCGCGCCGGCGCTGGGACCGGGAAGCCGGGGTGCCGCCGACAGCGCCGGCGCCGGTCCGGCGCCAGCTGTCAGCGGCGTCAATATGAATCTCGCCGGCCGTCGCGGGCGTATCGGTCGCGCCTGCTGGGTGCGTTGTCGTCTCGTGGGCGTCCCGGGAGCCGTCGTCCTGGTTGGCTGGGGGGCCGAAACGGGGTTCTTGCCTGTTGTTCGGGCCGTCAGAAAACGCCATGTGCCGTTGGATCCAGAAGCGACAGGAATATCGTGAAGCGCGCCCGTCCCAGGCGTGACGCACTGATCCCGTAACGGGATTCCTGTCCCTGTATTGTGATGGTAAATGTGGCGGTTTAAGGGGGTCTTAACCCCGGACGGCGTGTGGAAACCTTTTCTCGCCGGCCCAGGCGCCGCGCCTGGACAGTTGGCGGCGCCGGCGGAACGGATACGGCCGCCCGCCGTTTTTCCCTGGATAACCCCTGACCCGCGCGGATGATCCGGCATGCTTCACGTAACTGACAGGATCGTCATCGACGCCGGCGAACTGACCGAACGGTTCATTCTTGCCGGCGGCGCCGGCGGCCAGAACGTCAACAAGGTGGCGACCGCGGTGGAGCTGCGGTTCGACGCCCGCAATTCTCCTTCGCTCCGGCCCGCCGTGATCGAGCGGCTGTTGCAGGTCGCCAGTCATCTGGCGACCCGGGACGGGGTGATCGTCATCAAGGCCAACCGTTTTCGCATCCAGGAGCGCAATCGCGCCGATGCGCGCGAGCGGCTGGCGGCAATGATTCGCACGGCGGCGGAGCCGCCGCCGCCGCCACGACGGCCCACACGGCCCACCCGCGCCTCGCAGCGCCGCCGGCTCGACGCCAAATCCCGCCGCGCCGGCGTCAAAAGCGGCCGCGCCCGGCCCGGCCATGACGACTGAGCCGTCCGCCTGCGACATTCAGCATCCACCGTTTCGGAAGCGCATGCGGAACGCTCATGGCCGGCGGCAGCGCCATGCAGCCAGCGGTGGCCGGATCGATCCATCATGCCATTGACGGACTACCCGGCGCCCGGCTCTCTCCGTAACCTTGAAGCCCGGTTTCTCCTGGCGCGGTTTTCGCCCGGCGAAAAATCTCCGGGCCGATCGGGCAGGGCGGCCGCCCCCTGCGTGACGCGCGCGTATCGAAACGAGGCAAGGTATGCATGGTCGCCAGCCGGCCGGCCTGCCCGAAGCAACAAGAAATAACGGAAACGGACAATCGATGGACCTCCAGCAGCATGAACCGCTCCTGACCTTTCCCTTTCTTCAGCCCCCGGCGCCGGGGCAGACGGTGGAGGTTGCGCCTGGCCTGCTGTGGGCGCGGTTCGCGTTGCCGTTCAGCCTGAACCACGTCAACGTCTATTTCATCGCCGATGGCGATGGCTGGGCCGCCTTCGATTGCGGCATCGCCACCGACAGCACCCGCGAGCAGTGGCAGGCGCTGCTGGACGGGCCGCTGGCCGGCCGGCCGCTGACCCGGCTGATCATCTCGCATCACCATCCTGATCACATCGGCCTCGCCGGCTGGCTGTGCGAGCGTTACAATCTCAAGCTGCTGATGAGTCAGGCGGAATATCTGGAAGGGCACTACATCGCCCTCAACCCGGACCAGATGGCCGAGGGGCCGTTCCGCCAGTTCTATGTGGATCATGGTCTGAGCGCCGAGGCGACCGAGATCGTGCTGCGCCAGGGACATGGCTATCTGCGCATGGTGACGCCGCTGCCGCACACCTTCCGCCGGCTGGCGCACGGCGAACGCCTGCGCATCGGCGACCGGGAGTTCGAGATTTACACCGGCGGCGGCCATTCGTCCGAGCAGGTGATGCTGTATTGCCGGGCCGAGAACCTGTTCATCGGCGCCGACCAGGTGCTGGCCAAGATTTCGCCCAACGTCAGCGTCTGGGCCATGGAGCCGGAAGGCGACCCGCTGGGGCTCTACCGCCGGTCGTTGCGCGAATTGCAGGGCCAGATCGACGCCGACGCCCTCGTGCTGCCAGGCCACAACCTGCCGTTCCGCGGCCTGCACCTGCGCCTGCAGGCGCTGGAGGAGCATCATGCCCACCGCTGCGCCCAGCTTGTCGAGGCCTGCCGCGTCGCGCCGCATTCGGCCTCGGAGCTGGTGCCGGTGATGTTTCCGCGCGAACTCGATCCGCACCAGCTCAGTTTTGCCTTCAGCGAGGTGCTGGCGCACGTGAACTATCTGGTTGATCGCGACCAGTTGCGCTGGATGCCCGCGGCCGATGGCGTTCGCCGGCTGGCGGCCGTCTGATCGCGCGACGCCGGCTTCCGGTTTCAGGCGCGGGCGGATGGACCCGCGCCTGACGCGGTTCGCGACACGCCAACGCCTTGCGATCTGGTGTTCCGGAGGCCGGCTGCCCGGAAGACCCGGAAGACCCGGAAGCCCGGGCTGCCCGAGTGACGGCGCAGGCGCCGGAATGGCCGGCGCTTCAGCCGGTCAGGTGACGGGGATCATCAGCACGCGTTCACTCTCACTGACGCGCTCGTAACGGGCGCCGATGTCGCGCGCCATCTTGTGCACGATGGTCGTGGCCATGGTGCTGATGTAGTGGGTGCGGTTGTCGCGCACCAGCATGCCTTCGGTGATCTGCAGGCGGATCGCCGCGTCCTCCCCGGCGTTCTGGACGACAATGCGGATCGCGCCGCCGTCCGGGATGGCGAGCGCCAGCTCCCACAACAGCTCCGCCACCATGATGTAAGCGTGCACCTGATGCTCGTGCAGCGGCCGGAACGCCCAGGGGGACACGATGTCGAGGCTGACCCGCCCGCCGCTGGCGTCCGCCAGGGTCATCCGCGCGACCCGCTCCAGCAAATCTGGCGCCCGCTCCTCATCGAACGGCAGGCGGCCGATGATGGAATGGATGCTGCGCATGGCCGCGCGGCGCTCCTCGATGCCGGGAGCCGCGAGAATGTGGGCGGGCGCGGCGCCGCGCCGGTAAAGCCGCAGCGAACGGCCCGTGGCCGAAACGTTCTTCTGGATCCAGGAATTGAGCGCGTGCAGGGCGATGGTGACGGTTGGCCGGGACTGGCCGGTCGGGTAGTCGCCGCGTGTCGCGCCGGGCGCGGCGAACCGCGTTCCCGCCAGGTCCGGCGCGGGTTCTCCGCGATCCTCATACAGCAGCAGAATGGCGCCAACGCTGACGATGAACAGACCCAGCATGAAATAGCCCTGCACCGTGTGGCCAAGGGTGAAATTCCATGGGGGCGTGAAAACCAATGAGGCGCAGACCAGCGAACCAACGATGGCGACGAACACGCCGGACCAGCGCCCGGCCAGATGGCGCGCCAGCGCGGTCGCCGGCATGTAGGCCATGATCGGCGCCCCGATCAGCGACGTCGCCAGATAGAGTTGTGGAAGCGTTGGAATAATCGCCAGCGCCGCCGCGACCACAAACTGTCCGACCGGCGACGTCACCCGGTCCCGATAGCGGGCGACAGGATTCATGAATGTACGCCCACCATCGGGATCGCGAGCCTTCCCCATGCCCAGCCCGCCGCCCGCCGCCGCGCTGATGTCCCGGTGGCGACGCATGATGTCCGGGCAGGCGAGAGAAGCCGGGCAGGCAAGAGAAAAGGTCGCATTCGTGCTCCACCATGGCGACGCCGCCCTGGAATCAACCTGAACCGTGTCGCTCCCGGCGTCGTCGGGTTGGCTCTCCCTGGCCGCCGCCAGCCGGTCCGTCTTTACCTTGTCGCAAAGGCGTCGCCCCTTCCAGTCTGCGGGGCGCCCTTTGCAAAATCCATGTCCGGACCGCGTCGGCAGTCGGTCCCGTAATATCGCCCGCCAGCCGGCGCGCCGTAAAACCACCTGACGCCGCCGTGCGTCATCGCCGGAAACAGGCCGCGCCGGCCATTCTCCGCCGCCGCAAGCCGCCAGAACCGGTTATTCGCGCGGCGATTTCCTGATATTTGCTGCTACGCTTGCGGTCCAGTTGGCCAGCTTGGCAAGCCCCAGGCCTCCCTCCCGCGCGGCGCGAAGGTCAATTCATTGTGAATGGCGCAAGCTTGGCTTTAAGCGTGTCCCAAATCAACTGCCATTTTATTTTTTATCCCGCCGGGACGCGACAGCCTGCAGGCCTTCGATGCGAACCCTGGTCGCCTGCAGCATCGACATGCCCAGCGTGGTGCGCACATGGATGCGCCACGGCGCGTAAATACCGGTGTCGCCGACCGGGATGAGCGTAACGCCCATGTCGGTGTTCTCCACCATGAACTTCGTCATCGAGCGGAGCGGGCGGTGGCCGGCCACCGGCGCGTAGCGCGCGGAGCAGGTGGCGGCCGGTCCCGTATAGCCGCCCTGGCTGATCGTCGTGGTTCCCTTGTAGCGCAGCACCACGTCGAATCGCGTCGCGCCGTCGAATACGGGAATGGTGCGGTTGCAGGCGTCGGCCAGGCTCTTGCCAGGCGCCGGCATCAGCAGGGCGCTGAGCGGGTCGATGACGGACTGGCGGTGGCTGGCCGCGACGGGAATGCGATCGGGCCGGTCCCAGTCTTCCAGCGGGGGGTTGATTTCGATGGCGCTGACGGCGCCGCCGGCGAAGGACATGCGCAGGGTGCGTTTGTCGCTGGCGGTGGACGCGATGACGGCGAGCGAGGCGGGGATGGCGCGATCGCCATTGATCACGCCGGTGGCCCGGGCGCCGCCCTTGCCGCTGACCAGCACGCCCGCAAGGCCCGTCAGCTTGGCGTGCATGTCGAGGGCATATGCGCCGCTATTGTCGATTTTCGCGGCGAGGCTCGCCGCGCCGATGCTGACCCCAGCAAGCGTCAGGGCGTAGCTGGCGGCGAAGGAGCCGCCCCCTGTCGCCGGCCCCGCGGCGGCGGGGGCGCTCCAGCCCAGGCCGGCGAAGGCGCCGCTGATCAGGCCGGCGACAAGGACGCGCCGCGTGGCGAAGAGGAATTGTTTGCGCATCAGGATCAAGCCATCGGTTGGGCGTCCGTGCGGCCAGGCGCAGCCGGCGACAATGACGGAAAGCCGTTCCAGGATCGGCCTTTATGGTGAACAAACCGTATCTTTTTGTGACCCGCCATAGCCGGCGCGCGCCAGCGCGGCGGATGACAGGCAGGGGCGGCGTTCAGGAATGCGCCGCATGCAGTTCAGCCATGCAAAGTCGCTGGACGCGCGGCAAGCAATTGAAAACAGGCGCGTGATCTGCGCATCCCTTTCAATCCGGCGACACCAGGCTGGACAAGAGGGCAGGAGCCGACCGTGAGCGTCACCACCGAGAATGCCGGCCAGACCGCGGCCGAGCGCACCACGTTTCAGGTGCTGGGCGCCATCAGCCTGTCGCATCTGCTCAACGACCTGATCCAGTCTGTGCTGCCAGCGATCTACCCGGTGCTCAAACGGGAATTCCATCTCGATTTCGCCCAGATCGGCATGATCACCCTGTGTTTCTACGCCGTTTCGTCCCTGATCCAGCCGCTGGTCGGCATCTATACCGATAAAAAGCCGAGCCCGTTCTCGCTGGCCATCGGCATGGGCTCCAGCCTGGTCGGCCTGCTGCTGCTGTCGGTGGCGTGGAGCTATCCGGTGCTGCTGCTCGCGGCGATGCTGGTCGGCCTCGGTTCGGCGGTGTTCCACCCGGAAGCCTCGCGCGTCGCGCGCATGGCGTCCGGCGGCCGGCACGGTCTGGCGCAGTCCATGTTCCAGGTTGGCGGCAACGCCGGCACGGCCATGGGGCCGCTGCTGGCGGCGGCCATCGTCGTGCCCCAGGGCCAGCACAGCGTCGCCTGGTTCTCGCTGGTGGCCCTGCTGGCGATCATCGTGCTGTACATGGTGGGCCGCTGGTATCGTGACCACGTCGCCCGCACCCGCGCCAGCGGCGTGCAGCCGTCGCGCCAGAGTCCCGTGTCGCGCCGGCAGCTCACCACCGCGCTGGTGGTGCTGGGGGTGCTGATCTTCTCGAAATTCTTCTACACCGCCTCGATCAGCACCTATTACACCTTCTTCCTGATCGACCGGTTCCACCTGTCGGTGCAGCAGGCGCAGCTTTACCTGTTCCTGTATCTGGCGGCGGTGGCGGCCGGCACCATCGCCGGCGGCCCGCTGGGCGATCGCTTCGGCCGCAAGCCGGTGATCTGGTTCTCGATCCTCGGCGCCGCGCCGTTCACGCTGCTGCTGCCGTGGGCGAGCCTGGCCTGGACGCCTGTGCTGACCATGATCATCGGCTTCATCATCGCCTCGGCGTTTCCGGCGATTGTTGTCTATGCCCAAGAGCTGATGCCTGGTCGCGTCGGCATGATCTCGGGGATGTTCTTCGGCTTCGCCTTTGGCATGGGCGGCCTGGGCGCGGCGCTGCTCGGCGTTGTCGCCGACCACACCAGCATCGGCGTGGTCTACCAGATCTGTTCGTTCCTGCCCCTGGCCGGCCTGCTGGTCTGGTTCCTGCCGAAAACCGGCGGAAAGAAGCCGGCGCTGGCCCGCTGACGGCGGTCGCCGGCCTGGGGCCATGCGCGTGCGCCCGTCGATCCGCAGGCGCGCCCACACATTGGGCGGGGCTCATGCCGCGCCAGTCGCGTTGGGGAGAGCCGCGGACGTCCGCGTCTTGCCGCGATGGTTCTGGCGCAACCGCTTGCCGGAAGCGTTGCTTCGCGGATGAGAAGCTCCGGCCGCGTGGAACGGGGAGGTGGTGTAGGAAGGGGAGATGGTTGTCGGCTGTGAATAATCCGGTCGCGGCATCGGACCTGACGCCCAGGGCGCATCGCCCCGCGAATGGCCCGGCGCCAGATCAGCCTTCCAGATTGACGCCTGCCATTCAGCGCCCACCCGGATCAGCGCCCGCCGGAAAAACGGAAGCCGGCCGGCGCCAGCGGATTGTCGGTCAGGGCGGCGCGATCCGGCGCGTCAACCGCCGGCTTGCCGGTGAAGGCGCCCCACATCCGTTGCAAAAAGTCTTCGCTCATGCCGCGCACGATGAAGACGATGCGGGTGCGGTGGTCGGCGTCCGGCCACGCCGGCAGGGTCTGCGGCGGGTGGAACACGTGCTGCACGCCGTGAATGACCACGGGCTGGTCGGGATGCTCGGCCAGCTTCACCAGGCCTTTCACCCGCAGCAGGTCGGGGCCGTGGGCTGAGCGCAGCAGGTCCGTGAACATCTCGAACGTAGCGCGCGGTATCGCCCGCTCCTCGACCAGCGCCACCGTGCGGATATCGGCCCCATGACGGCTGACGTCGTGGGCGTGATGGTCGTGGGCCCCGTGATGATCGTGGTCATGCCCATGCGCGTCATCAACATGGGCGTGACGCCCATGTCCATGTCCATGTCCGTGGCCCGCATGGCGGGAGGCGTCATGGTCATGGTGATGCCCGTGATCGCTCCGGTCGTCGCTGGCGTCCAGCCAGGCCCGCACGTCGGCGATCTTGCCGTCAACGCCGAAGGGGCCGAGCCCGGCCAGCAGCGCGCCATCGACGTCTTCCGCCTGCACGTCGATCAGACGGGCCGTTGGATTGAGCGCGCGCAACTCCTGGCGCAACGCCGCGATGGCCGGGGCGGCGGCGAGGTCGGTCTTGGTCAGCAGCAACCGGTCGGCCACCGCCGCCTGCTTCACCGCTTCCGGGTGCGCGGCCAGCGTCGCCGCGCCGTTCACCGCATCCACCAGCGTCACCACGCCAGCGAGGGCGTAGCGCATCTGCAGGTAGGGATGGCGCAGCACCGCCTGCAACACGGGCGCCGGATCGGCGAGGCCGGTGGTTTCGATCACCACCCGACGGAACGGCGCGATGCGGCCATTGTCGCGCCGGCGCAGCAGATCCTCCAGCGTCGCCACCAGATCGCCGCGCACCGTGCAGCACAGGCAGCCGGCCGACAGCGTCACCAGACCTTCGTCCGCCGCTTCCACGAACAGATGGTCGAGGCCCACGTCGCCGAATTCATTGATGATGACGACGGTGTCAGCCAGCGCCGGGTCCTGCAACAGCCGGTTGAGCAGGGTGGTCTTTCCGGCCCCGAGAAAGCCGGTGATGACGATGAGCGGCAGGGGGGGCGGCGGGCCTGCCGGCCTGGCGCCGTCAGCCGTCATTGTTGGAGGCATTCCTGTTTTTTCCGGCGGGTTTTTTGGCGGGAGCCTTTTTATCCGCCGCCTTCTTGCCCTGGCTTTTCGCGCCGGGTTCCGTCTTGCCTGCCTTCTGCTTCGTTTCCGCCGGCGCTTTCTGGGCGCTGGCGTTCCTGCGGGCGGCCGGGCGCTTCACCTTCTGCAGCGCCTTCGCGCCGGGCGACGTTTCCTCGTCGGCGGCGTAGGCGCTGGCGGTTTCGCCCTTCTGCGCCCGTCCGCGATGCGCGGCCACCGCGGTGGCGGGGGCGCCCGGATAACGGCCCACATAGACCGGAATGGCGGCGAGCGCCGCGCGCGGCGGCAGGGTGCGGCCGGCTACCGGCGCTTCCCAGTCGCTGGCGCCGCCCTTGAACAGGGCGAACAGCGGGCTGGCGTTTTGCGGCGCGTTTTCCGCCTCTTCCTCGCCGCGGGCGCCGCGACCGGCGCCGCAGATGGAATCACGCATGTCAGGGGGCGCCGCGCTGGTGGGCAGCGGCAAGGTGTCGAGGGTTCCAGGGCCGCCCCAGCCGCTGTCCGCGAACCCCCGGTCAAACAGCGACGCCGCGATCAGCGTGCGCTCGACGCCGGAATGGGCGCCCAGCACCACGACGAGGAGGCGGCGGTTGCCGCGCGCCGCCGTCGCCACGACGTTGAAGCCCGAGGAGCAGATGAAACCGGTTTTCATGCCGGTGACGCCCGGATAGCGGCCAACCAGGCCATTGGTGTTCTTGAACACCCGCTTGCCCAGCTGCACGGCCTCGATGCTGAAATAGTGAGCGTATTCGGGAAACTGACGCAGCATCGTGCGGGCAAGAACGGCCAGATCGCGGGCGCTGGTCCTGTTGCCGGGATCAGGCAGGCCATTGGGATTGACGAAATGGCTTTGCCCCATGCCGAGTTCCTCGGCGGCCTGGTTCATCATCCCGGCGAAATTCTCCACCGAGCCGCCAACCCCTTCCGCCAGTACGACCGCCATGTCATTGGCGGACTTCACCAGCATCATCTTCAGCGCGTTGTCGACGGTGACTTCAACGCCGGGTTTGAAACCCATCTTCGAGGGAATCACGGCGGCGGCGCGGGCGCTGACGGTGAGCGGCGAATCCGGTCGCAATTGCCCGGAGCGCAGGGCGTGCAGGGTGAGATAGGCCGTCATCAGCTTGGTGACGGAAGCCGGATACCACGGGTCGGTCGCCTGCCTGGCGTAGAGCACCCGGCCGCTGTCGAGGTCAGCGACGAGCGCCGGGCCGGCCGCGGCCGGCGCAAGCGCGGCGCCCAGCAGGGCCGCCAGCGCCACCAGCAGGAGCGCGCCGCCGCGACGCAGCCGGGCCCAGACGGCTGGAGGCTGGCCAGAACGCAGGGCGGGGCGCTGGAGCCGCCTCATCGCCTGTCCTTTTCCCCGGCTGGTTGCATGGACCTCGCCGGCCGGTCGGTTCTGGTATGAGCTCATGTCCAGGCGCCTGCTCGTTTGAATTTCCGCCGGCGGTCCCCGCCCGCCATGTCGGCTGCGCGGGCGATCGAACCGGATATCGCGCGGCAAACCGCATGTCGCGCGTATGGATGCGTCATCATGCGCATCATTACAGAAGACGGCGTTAATGTCCCGCCGCCCGCGCTGTTTTCCGCCGCCGTTGCCGGCGGGGGCGAGGAGGCCGGCCCGGCATGCGCGCTCCGCATGGCCGCATCGTCAGCGAAACCCTTGCGGGAGAACCCATTTACCGGAAGAAACCGGCTGGTACCCGCTGAATGCGGCGAGGGCAGGGCGCTGATGTCCGGTCCTTCTGCTCCTCCCGCATGACCCCGCGCATGGGGCGCCACGGCGGCTGGAGGCCGGGCGGCGCCGGGCGCGCCGGCCAGACCGGATGCATAGCCCAAACCCGGACGCATCGCCCAAACCCGAACAGGACCAGACGCATGTTGAGCGGACCCGCCATCTGGATCGCCGCGACCCTCGCCGCTACTGGCGCCCAGACCGCGCGCAACGCCATGCAGGGATCGCTGGTGGGGGCGATTGGCGCGGCCGGAGCAACCCAGGTCCGCTTTATCTACGGTTTTCCGTTCGCCTGCCTGTTCCTCGCGGTGGTGACGCTGGTCACCGGCGAAACCCCGCCGGCGCCGGGCCTGATATTTTTCCTCTACGTCCTTGGCGGCGCCGTCGCGCAGATTTTTGGCACGGCCATGATGCTGTGGGCCATCAGCCAGCGTTCGTTCGCCACCGGCATCGCTTACACCAAAACCGAGCCAGTGCTGGTCGCCCTGTTCAGCGTCATCGTGCTTGGCGACCACCTGGGCCTGATGGCGTGGGCAGGCGTGCTCGTCGCCAGCGCCGGCGTCATCATCATGTCGCTGAAGCCGCAGCGCGGAACTGCGGCGCGGGTTCTCGCCGGGCCAGATCCGGCGGCAGGCGCCGGCCGGCAGGCGCTTCCCCCTGGCTGGCGGGCGCTTCCCCCTGGCTGGCGGGCGCCTGGCGCCGGCGTCGCCTCGGCCGCCCTGTTCGCCCTGTCGTCGGTGTGGTTCCGCGGCGCGATTCTCGCCCTGGGCGACGGCGGCTTCGTCATCCGCGCGTCCACGGCGCTGGTCGCCAGCCTCGGGCTGCAATGCGTGATGCTTGGCCTCTGGCTCGGCCTGTTTGACCGTGCGGCGTTCATGGGCAGCGTGCGGGTCTGGCGCGCCTCGCTGACCGCCGGCCTGATGGGCGCGCTGGCCTCGCAGTGCTGGTTCATCGGCTTTTCGCTGACCAGC
This sequence comes from Camelimonas lactis, assembly GCF_004342915.1. Lineage (GTDB taxonomy): Bacteria > Pseudomonadota > Alphaproteobacteria > Rhizobiales > Beijerinckiaceae > Camelimonas > Camelimonas lactis. The sequence continues at coordinate 96,927 of NZ_SLWL01000011.1, read as the reverse complement.
GCCGCCAATGTCCGCACCCTCGCTTTGCTGGAGGTGGTGTTCGCGCAGATCGTTTCGCGTCGCGTTTTCCATGAAGCTCCGGGTCTGCGGGAAATCGCCGGGGCGGCGATGATCGTGGCTGGCGTCGCCGCGCTGCTCGCGACCTGGGGGTAGGGATCGCCATCCGGGCGACGGGAGACGGCAACTCGCGCGTCCCATGTTGATCGCGATGCAACACCAGCGGCCGAATGTGCGCAAGTCGCCATATGTGAGTTGTTTCACCTGCGTCATGGCGGCACGGTCGCGCAAGGTTCGGGCTCTAGCCGCGCGTCGTCTGTGGTCGCTGCGATCATCCTGCGCGCCCGCCCGCATATATGTCAGTTGAACAGGGAATGCAGACCATGAGGAACACCCGCCAGCCCGCGCATCGGCGCTTCCGCATTCGCGCCGCGCTGCTTGCCGGGTGCGTCATGCTCGCGTCTTCTGGCGCCGCCATGGCCGGAGGCTTCGCCCTGCGCGAACAGAGCGCCGCTGGTCTTGGCCTGTCCTTCGCCGGCGTCGCCGCCGGCGGCGGCGGCCTGTCCGCCGGTTACTGGAACCCGGCGATCATCACCGGCTTCGGTGGTTTTACGACCGCGAGCAGCTACACCGCCATCGCGCCCTACGCCAACATCACCGCTGACCCGGCCACGCCGACCTGGGCGCTTGGCCCTGGCCGCGACATCGGCCTCAGCGGCGTGCTGGCGTCTTCCGTCGCCGCCTACCAGATCAACGATCGGGTCTGGATCGGCGTGTCGGCGGGCGCGCCTTTCGGCCTGTCCACCAAATCGGACTACACCTGGTCCGGCCAGGTTTATGGCCGCACCTCGCGGGTGCTCGGCATGTCGGTGTCGCCGATGATCGCCGTCAAGGCCACCGACTGGTTGAGCCTCGGCGTTGGCGTCACCGCCCAGTACATGGACGTGCGCCTGACCCAGGCCGCCGGCGTCGCCCCGGCGGCCACCGGCGTGGCGCTGGATGCGGATGGCTGGGGCGTCGGTTACATGCTGGGCGCCACCATCACGCCCGGGCCCAACACCACCATCGGCATCGGCTTCCGCTCGGCCGTCCACCAGGACGTCACGGGCAGCGCCACCGGCCCCTTCATTCCCGGCGCCGGTCCGCTCAGCCTGAAGGCGAAGGCGCCGCTTAACACGCCGGAAGTCCTGACCGTCGGCGTGCGCCAGAAGCTCAATGAGCAATGGACGGTCCTGGCGGGCTTCGAATGGACCAACTGGAGCCGGCTTGGCTACGTGCCGGTGCGCATCAATGGCGTCGTCTCCGAAGCGCTGCCCTTCGCCTACAAGGACGGCTACATGGCCTCGGCCGGCGTTGAATATGCGTGGTCGCCGCAACTCACCCTGCGGGCCGGCCTCGGTTACGAATGGTCGCCGGTCAGCAACCGCGTGCGCGACGTGCGCCTGCCGGATACCAACCGCCTGTCCGCGTCCGTCGGCCTCGGCTGGCGCCTGAACGACGCGCTGAGCCTCGACGTGTCCTACGCCCACCTGTTCGGCGAACCGGCGTCGATCCGTATCGTTCCCGGCCACCCGCAATACGTCGGCCTGCCGTGGGTCGGTTCGGCGAAGGCGCATGTTGATATCGTTTCGCTGGGCGTCAATTACCGCTTCGGCACGCCGGCCAGTATTTTCTGACGCGGCAGGTTCTGATACGGCAGGCGTCGGACGCGTCAGGCGCGGTCCTCATGATCATTACCCGGACGCCCGGCGGCCTGACCGCCGGGCTTTTCTGTTTCAGGCGGTTTTTCCAACCCGTCGCCGTCACTGCGACCTGGGCGATCGTGGCGCGTTCCCATTGTCCCGATAACGCACTATTGTGCGGTTGAAACGCCATGCGTGCAGATACACATTATTGACCAGGGCCAGGGAACCTGGCCGGCGCGCCGGGCATGATGCAAGGAACAGACGATGACTGCTGCGATCGTGGGTTGGGCGCACACGCCCTTTGGCAAGTTCGACACCGAGACGGTTGAGAGTCTGGTGGTGCGCGTGGCCCGCGAGGCGATGGAGCACGCCGGCGTCGGCCCGAAGGACATCGACGAAATCTATCTCGGTCACTTCAACGCCGGTTTCTCGGAGCAGGACTTCACCGCCTCGCTGGTGCTCCAGGCCGACGACAATCTGCGTTTCAAGCCGACCGTGCGCGTTGAGAACGCCTGCGGCACCGGCTCGGCCGCCGTGCACCAGGCGGTGAAGGCCATTCAGGCGAAAGCCGGCAAGATCGTGCTCGTCGTCGGCGTCGAGCAGATGACCACCACGCCTGGGCCCCAGGTCGGCAAGAACCTGCTGCGCGCCTCCTACCTGAAGGAAGACGGCGAGACCAAGGCCGGTTTCGCCGGCGTGTTCGGCAAGATCGCCCACGCCTATTTCGAGCGTCACGGCGAGCAGTTCGACGCCCTGGCCCAGATCGCGGCGAAGAATCACAAGAACGGCGTCGACAATCCCTATGCGCAGATGCGCAAGGATTTCGGTTTCGACTTCTGCCGTAACGAGAGCGAGAAAAACCCCTACGTCGCCGGCCCGCTGAAGCGCACCGACTGCTCGCTGGTTTCCGATGGCGCCGCCGCCGTGATCATTGCCGATGGCGAGACCGCCCGCACCATGAAGCGCGCCGTCGGCTTCCGCGGCATGGCCCATGTGCAGGACTTCCTGCCCATGTCGAAACGCGACATCCTCAAGTTTGAAGGCTGCACCGAGGCGTGGCGCCGGGCGCTCGATCAGGCCAGCCTGAAAATCGACGACCTGTCGCTGGTTGAAACCCACGACTGCTTCACCATCGCCGAGCTGATCGAATATGAAGCGATGGGCCTGACGCCGGAAGGTCAGGGCAAGCGCGCCCTTGACGAGGGCTGGGTCTACAAGGACGGCAAGCTGCCGGTGAACCCCTCGGGCGGCCTGAAGGCCAAGGGCCATCCGGTCGGCGCCACCGGCGTCTCCATGCACGCGCTTTGCGCCATGCAGCTTACCGGCGAAGCTGGCGGCATCCAGATCCCCGGCGCCACCACCGCCGGTATCTTCAACATGGGCGGCGCCGCCGTCGCCAACTACGTGAGCGTGCTCGAGCGCCAGCGCTGAAGACGGAGCAGCCGGCAAGCGTCCGTTCAGGGCGCGCCGGCTGGTCTGGCCCCTGTGGCCTGCGTCCGGTTGGGGCGGCGCGCCCGCGCGTGTTGCGGGTGTCGACGTCTCCTGCGCCAGCGCCGGTCAAAACAGCTGATGCCCCGGAACCCGTCCGGGGCATCAGCTGTTTCCGGGGGACATGCCGGCGTCGTTCCGCGGTTGGCGAAATCGCCGGCGCGTGCGAAGAGCGGTCCGCGGAAGCAGGGGCGTGGCGCTGACCCGTGGCGCCACGGCCCGGGCGATCGCCAGCAATCGAACAGAGACGGATGGCGCATGAGCGGAACTGACGGACAGATCGCAAACCAGACCCCTGCGAAGCCGCCCATGGCGCCATGGAAGATTTATGTCATCGCCATCGCGCCGGTGCTGCTGACCCTGGTGCTTGGCCAGATCGCCACGTTTCCCAATCTGGAGCCCTGGTACGCGGGTCTGCGCAAGCCGCATTTCAATCCGCCGAACGCCGTGTTCGGGCCGGTGTGGACGCTGCTGTACGCCCTGATGGCCTTCGCCATCTGGCGCGTGCTGAACCTGCCGAAGGAGACGGTGGGCAAGGGCCTCGGCGTGACGCTGTTCTACATCCAGCTGGCGCTCAACGCCGCGTGGTCGTGGCTGTTCTTTGGCGCCCACAGCCCGCTGCTCGGGCTGGTGAATATCGTCATCCAGCTGTTTTTCATTGTCCTGACAGTGTCGGTGTTCCGCCGCCTCGACAGGGTCGCCGCGCTCTGCATGGTTCCGCTGCTTGGCTGGGTGGCTTTCGCGACGCTGCTGAACTTCTCCATCTGGAAGCTCAACGGCTGATCCGGCCGGTTCCCGGCGCCAGCCATGTAAACGCCTGGCATGCAAACGCCCGCCATGGGGCGGGCGTGGAGGGCGCGCGATGCTGCTCCCGCGTCAGCTCTCGATGACGCCGACGTAGGGCAGTTCACGGCAACTGTGCGCCACGTCCATGCCATACCCGACCACGAACACATCCGGGCAGTGAAAGCCCACCAGGTCCGGCGTGACGTTCACGGCGCGTTTCGTTGGCTTCTCCAGCAGCACGCAGCACTTCACGCTGCGGGCGCCGCGGGCCACCAGCAGATCCTTGGCGTAGGCGAGGGTGCGGCCTGATTCGAGAATATCATCGACCAGCAGCACGTCGCGCCCCTTCACGCTGCTTTCCAGGTCGCGCAGCATGGTTACCTGGCCCGATGAACTGACGCCGGCGCCATAGCTCGACAGTTGCAGGAACTCCACCTGCGGCGTGAGGCCGACCGCGTGCAGCTCGCGCAGCAGATCGGCCGCGAACATGAACGAGCCCTTGAGCACCGGGGCCACCAGCAGGTTGACCGGTTTTGACGCGGCGACCTCCGCGGCGATCTCACGATTGCGGGCCGCGATCGTCGCCGCGTCGAACAGCACGCGGATGCGCGTTTCCGCCGGAATAACCATTCATTTCTCCTTCCAGATCGCGCCGGATCACGCGCCGCGGTCAGGCGGCGGATCATCATCCTGCGCGATCCCCACGTGGGGTCGCCGGCGGGCCGGGGCGCCTTTCAGCCAGAAAGCTGATGCGCCAGTCCCCGGACGGCGCGCGCCCGGGCGGCGCGAGCCAGCGGCAATCACCATCGCGCCGGCCTGACAGTCGCGGCGGCGGCGGTGATTCGCGGCCACGCCGCACATGCACCTATCTTTGTGTCGGCGCGGCGACAGGGCAATGGCGCCGCGCGCCGCGGCGGCATGTGGAATACGGGGGCGGGCGCATCGGCGCTGGACATTTCCCCAATCTGAACACAATCCTGCCCCCACTGCTTGTGGCGCGCCAGCCCGCCGCGCCTGCGGTTACCCCTTTCCGATGCTTCAGGAAGGCGGACGCCTTGCGCGCCCGCCGGCCAACCGTCAGAATCGCGCCCTGTCCAGGCCGGCGCTCCGCCCGCCCTGCCTGCCCCTCAAGCCGGAACCGACATGAAAAGCCAGAATGCAGGGCGTGACGATGCAAGGCATGAGGGTCGCGCGCACACGTCTTCCGCTTCGTCTGGCGCCGCCCAGGCCAGCGCTGGTCAGGCTGGCGCCGCCCGCCAGGCCAGCGCCGCCGCGCGCCAGGCCGCCGTCGTGCATTTCGAGAATGTGGGCCTGCGCTACGGCATGGGACCGGAAGTGCTGCGCGACCTGACCTTCTCCATCGAGCCGGGCTCGTTCCAGTTCCTCACCGGCCCGTCTGGCGCCGGCAAGACCACGCTGATGCGCCTGATCCTGCTGGCGCTGAAGCCGACGCGCGGCTTTATCAGCGTTTTCGGCCAGGACGTGTCGCACATCTCCGGCGAGGCCCTGACCGGCCTGCGCCGCCGCATGGGCGTGGTGTTTCAGGATTTTCGCCTGCTCGACCACCTGACCACCTATGAGAACGTCGCCCTGCCGCTGCGGGTGCAGGGGCGGGAGGAGGCGACCTATCGCTCCGAGGTGGTGGAGCTGCTGCGCTGGGTCGGGCTTGGCGAGCGCATGCACGTGCTGCCGCCCGTGTTGTCTGGCGGTGAGAAGCAGCGCGCCGCCATTGCCCGGGCCCTGATCGTCCGGCCGGAGATGTTGCTGGCCGACGAGCCGACGGGCAATGTCGATCCTGGCCTCGGCCGGCGTCTGCTGCGACTGTTCATCGAGCTGAACCGCCTCGGCACTTCGGTGCTGATCGCCACGCACGATCTGCAACTGATGGATCAGGTGGATGCGCGCCGGCTGGTGCTCGGGGAAGGGCGGCTGCACATCTATGACTGATCACCGGATTTTCCATCGCGCGCGGGTTGTGGCCGGCGACGCTGGCGCCAGGTTCAGCTATCGGGCGGAGCGGACCTGACATGGACGACAAGCGTTCCACAACCCTGCGCAATCCGCCTCCGGCAACCCCGCCGGCGTCGTCGCGCGACCCTGCTCCCGTCGCCCTGAGTCGTGGTCAGGCGCTGGTTCCGGCCGGGTCCATCGCCGGCCGGGCCCTGGTGACGGTCATCGCCATTCTCACTTTTCTCGCCGCCCTCACGGCCTGCGCCGCCGTGCTGCTGGCTCGCGCCTCGGCAGACTGGCGCGCCGACGTGGCGCGTGAAATGACCATCCAGGTGCGTCCGGTGGCGCAGCGCAATATCGAGGCCGACGTGGACAGGGCCGCGGCGATCGCCCGGGCGGCCCCTGGCGTCGCCAGCGTGCGGGTGTTTTCCCGTCGCGAGGCCGAGCGGTTGCTGGAGCCGTGGCTTGGCGGCTCGCTCGGTTTCGCCGAATTGCCGGTGCCGCGCCTCATCGTGCTGCGCCTCTCCGGCGACGTGAAGCCGGACCTGCCGGCGCTGCGCAAGGCCCTGCAGGAGGTTCCCACCGCCAGTCTCGATGATCACCAGGCCTGGATATCGCGCCTGGCCACGATGGCGGGCACGGTGGTGATCATTGGCGTGGTGCTGGTGGTGCTGGTGCTGGTCGCGGCGGCGCTGGCGGTGGCGTTCGCCACGCGCGGCGCCATGGACGGCAACCGCGAGATTGTCGAGGTGCTGCACTTCGTCGGCGCCAACGACAGCTACATCGCCCGCCAGTTCCAGTCCCGCTTCCTGTGGCTTGGCCTGAAAGGCGGCCTCGTCGGCGGCGTCGCCGCCCTTGCCCTCGTGGCGGCGCTTGGCGTCGCGGCCGGCGTCTGGCGGGCTGGCGCCGGCGGCGATCAGCTCGAAGCGCTGTTCGGCGCCTTTGAAGTTGGCTGGCAGGGTTACGCAGCGGTGCTGGCAATTGCAGGCATTGTCGCGGCAGTGACGGCGATCATGTCGCGCATCACAGTCACGCGGCATCTGCGTGAACTTGAGTGATATTGTCTGTAATATGACAAGCGATTGATTTAAAAATACCATTATTAACAATAAATTAACCAATTTGCCTTCACGCTGCCGCATTCTCGGTCATACTGGTTCGTGTGATGATGCTCATGCGATGGACAGCAGGGCCGACGTATGCCGGGGGGTGGCCAGTGCGCACGTCCGGGTTACGGTCGGCCATGGCGACGCGGCGAATCCGACAGATGTTTGGCTTCGCGGTGAAGGCTGCGGCTGGCCTGTTCGCGGTCGGCGTCCTGGCGGTGATGGCCGGGTTCTTCCTGTTCCTTTCCGCCGTTCCGCGTTCGGGCGCGCCGCTGCTGGCCCCGGCTGACGGCATCGTCGTGCTTACCGGCGGCGCGCAGCGGGTGGATGGCGCGGTGGCGTTGCTGGCCGGCGGCCACGCCCGTCGTCTGCTGGTTTCCGGCGTCTATGCGCGCACCACGCGCGCCCGGCTCGCGAGCCAGAACCCGGAGGCGGCGAAGCTGTTCAACTGTTGCGTTGATCTGGATTACCGGGCCCGCAACACCATCGGCAACGCCATCGAGACGCGCCGCTGGGCGCGCGAGCACGACTTCCGCACGCTGATTGTCGTCACCAGCAACTATCACATGCCGCGCGCCCTCGTGGAAATGCGCAGCATCCTCTCCGACTATGAACTGAAGCCTTATGCCGTCGTCACCGGTTCGGTCGATCCCGATACATGGTGGCGCAGCCCGGCGTCAGCGCGCCTGCTGCTGGCGGAATATGGCAAATATCTCGTGGCGCTGGTGCGCACCCGCCTGGAAAGCGATCCCGAATACGCGCCCATGTCCCTGATGGCCGGCGGCCGCAAACCGCTGTTCTCCGGCGCCTGGTTCGCCGACCGTTCCACCGGCGGTTGACTGGCGCGCGCTGGCGTGGAAAGCCGGCGACAGCACGCCCCCGCGACGCCGCATCCCTCCGGTCCCGTCTGACCTGATCCGGCCGTCCGCGCGACACGGAAAGCCGCCGCCCCATGCAGACATTCCGCGCCGTCCTGTTCCTCACCCTGTTCTACATCAACACCGCCATCTGGACCGTGGCGGTGCTGCCGTTCGCGTTGATGGGGCGGGATGTGTTCATGAAGGTCATTCGCGCCTGGGTGCGCTGCACGCTGCTGCTGCTGCGCCTGACTGCCGGCGTGAAAGTGGAGTTCCGCAACACCGGACTGGCGCCGCGCGGCGCGCTGCTGGTGGCCTCCAAGCACCAGTCGGCGCTGGAAACCCTGGCGCTGATGCTGGTGTTTGAGCGGCCGGTGTTCATCCTGAAGAAATCGCTGACCCGCATTCCGATCTTCGGCTGGTACATCACCCGTATGGGCCATATCGGCGTCGACCGCGCGGCGGGCGCTTCGGCCTTGCGCGCCATGATGCACGAGGCGAAGGAAGCGATCGCCGGCGGCTCCCAGATCATCATCTTCCCCGAGGGAACCCGTCGCGCGCCGGGGGCGGAGCCGGACTACAAGCCCGGCGTCATCCAGATGTACCGCCAGCTCGGCGCGACCTGCCTGCCGGTGGCGCTCAACACCGGCCTGTTCTGGCCGCGTCGCAGCCTGGCCTTCCGGCCGGGCGTCGCGGTCATCGAGGTGCTGCCGCCGTTGCCGGCCGACCTGCCCCGCGCGGAGATTATCCCGGCCCTGATCGCCGCCATTGAACCGCCCAGCGACCGGCTGCTGGTCGAGGGACGACGGGTCTGACCGGCGCGCCGCCGCCCGTCATGCAAACGCCCGCGCGTGGGTGATTCGCACGGATGATTCGCGCCCTTCCGGGCGGGCGCGCCTGTCCGCAACCGGCGGCAGCGCCGGCCCCCATGACCCGCGCATGATTGATTTAAAACACTAATTCATCCTGTAACGTCTGACCTGATGTGGCGCTTGACCCGGAGAATGATTTGTTCTCTTTTTGTTCAAGTTAACCATGTTTTGGGGAAGGCGCGTCATGGCCTCCGTCATCCGTTTCCCGGTTACGCGCAATCGCCCGTCGCCGCCTTTTCGGGGGCAGATCCGGGGGGAATGCGGTTCCGGGACATGGTCGTCGCTCCGGTCCTCGCTGCCGGGTCCCGCGTCAGCCCGCGCCGGCGAGACGCGGCGAATCGCTGACATCGCCCCGGCCGCGGCCAGCGCCGCCCGCGAGGACGCGCTTGCCCTTGATCTTGGATCAGGCGGCGCCGACGCCGGCGACGGCCTTGGCGACCATTTCCGCGCCTGGCTCGGCCGTTCAGGCCGGCGTTACATCGTCTCGGAGCACGCGCTCGACGGAGCCGATCCCGCCTGTGAATACGACGGCGCCCTGCTGTTCGCGGTCAAACGTGACGCGGGCGGCTGCTCCGTGCTGCTGGAAGGGCGCGACAGCGGCGAGGCTGGCGCCGCCGGCGGCAACGGGCGCTGGGTCGCCGCCATGCGCCAGCGGGGCGCCACGGAGCTGCACGTGCATCTGCTGGCGCGCGACGCCGCCGCCCGCCAGCGCACATTGCTGGATCTGACCGCCTGAGGCAGGGCGGCGTGGCGGCTGCGCCGCCAGCGCCCCGGCGTCACTCCGGGTAGTCCATGCCCGCCCCGCCGGGGGTGTATCCCGCGCGTCAAAACTCCTGGTCGAGCCGGTTGACGACCTGGGTGAGCCATGGGTCGTGGACGCCCATTTCGACCAGATGGCTCTGGGTGTTCCGCACGTAGTCGGGATTGTAGCCTGAAACGCCGCGGCCGCGCCGCACGATGGCGACGACTGCGTCCACGTCGAGCCTGCCGGCGTATTGTTCATGCCGGCGGTCCACCACATAGACCAGCGCCGGCACGGTCTGGCCATTGTCGAGGGTGGCGGCGGCGCTGCGCTCCAGATAAACGCCGGTCACCTGCTCGCGTTCGCGCAGATAGGCGATGGTGTCGGCCCGCTTTCCAGCGGCGACCCGAAACGCGGCGCCACGGCACGAGCCGCCCCGGTCCAGTCCCATGACCAGCCCCGGCTCCTGCGGCGTGCCGCGATGGTGGAATGAGTAAACGCAGAGCGCGCGGTGATAGCCGCGCACCAGGCCGGCGCGCCGCTCGATATAGTCAAAGCCGGGCCGCCACATCAGCGAACCGTAGCCGAATACCCACAAATCCTCAGAAGCTTCTGTCATGACGTCCCGCCCCGCCGGGAAAGTGAAGAGTGAGCGCGCCGCGCCCGCCGGAACCTGCGCCAGGCGGGTCAGGCCGGCCGCAAGAAGGGTCTGGCGAGGCCAGACCGCCCTGCGCCCTCAGGCGCCGAAGCGCGAGCGCTCCCGGCCGGTCTGGTTCGCTGGAAGGACGCAATATTGCTGATTTGACGCATTCTCTCCGCGAACCACGCCATCGCTTCTCACAAAAGCCCCTGACGTGGAAAATCCGGGGGCGTTCATACGGGTTTTGCTTCGCGATATAAAGCGGGAGCCGCGCCGCCGATCCAGAGGACCCGTCTGTCGTCCGGCGCCCATGTCCGCAGCCCCGGCCGGTGCGCAACGATCCTGCGGTTCGCGTCCCGGCCCTCATGCGGGCAGGGCTAAGGGGGCAGGGAAAGGGGGGAGGACAAGGCGGGAAAGGCAAGAAAGCGGGGGGCTGACAGGGCAGGACGGCGCGCGCCGCCTGACGGCCGTCGGTCCTGGTGCAGGAGAACACGCAGCCCCATGCCCGTGTCGTGGCGCACGGTTGCAGGGCCCGTCTTCCGGGTTCGTCCAGTCCGGAAGACCGGGGCAGGGGCTCCCGCCCTGGCGCCTGGCGGACGTTCTGGTATTGATATGGCGCGCCGGCGTTGGCGCGGGGCGCCGGATTTGCAATCCGGCGTCGCCAGGATTTCGCCGCCGCCGCGGCGCAAACTCCGGTCAGCCTCGGCCGGGCGTTTGTCCTGTCCTTCGGTTTCATGCAGTTTCAGCGGCGGCGGACGGCGCCGCGCCAGCAAATCGCTTCAGGGAGAATCGCGTGAGCGAACAACCCGTATCACCAGCGCCCCGCCGTGTGGCCCGCTGGGCGCTTTATCTGCCCTACATCCTGTTGCTGGTGCTGGCGGCCGGCGTTTCGGCCTTCTGGTTCATCGCCCGGGACCGGGTCGATGACGCGGTGGACGCCTGGCTGACGACGGAAGCGGGGCGCGGCCGCCAGTGGACCTGCCCGGATCGCGCCCTGTCCGGCTTCCCCCTGCGGTTCGAGATTTCCTGCACCCGTCCCACTTTCGATGGCCGGCTTGGCGACGGCCGCCGCGTTCAGGGGGAGATGGCCAGTTTCAGGGCTGTCGCGCAGATTTATGATCCGAACCTCGTGGTGCTGGATTTCACCGGACCGGTGACGGTGCGTGAGGAGGGGCGTCCCGAAACGTTGCGCCTCGGTTGGGAGGGCTTTTCCCTCAGCGTCCGCCGGACGGCGAACGCCTTCTCCCGCATGTCGGCTTACATGAAGAAACCGGTGCTGGCCGCCCTCGACAGCAATGGCGGCGAAACCCTGCTCGGCCGGGCCGAGGCTTGGGAAGCGCACGTGCGACCCGACCCCGCCGCCGCCGGCGACCGCGAGATGTGGGATGTGGCTTCGCAACTGGTGAAGGCGACGTCGCCGGTGGCGGACGCCCTGCTGGGTAATCCGGCGCCCGCCAACGTCGAATTGCAGGCCGGACTCGACCATGCCGGGGTTTTTGTGAAAGGCGCGGGGCCCGCCCAGATCGACGCCTGGCGCGCCGCTGGCGGCCGGCTGAAGGTGGCGCTGCTGAAGCTGACGCGCGGTGACCAGATTATCGAAGCGCGCGGCGAACTGGGCGTTGATGACCTGCGCCGCCTGTCGGGTCAGCTGGACGTGAAGGCCGCCGGCGTTTCTGAACTGCTGGCGCGCCTCACGGGCCGGCGCGGCGGCATGGGCGGCCTGCTGGCGGGCGGTCTGGCCATGCTCGGCGGCGGCCAGGGCGCGCAACGGCAGGGCGACGCGGCGGACGGCCAGCCGCCGGCGCCGCCATTGACGCCGATGCCGCCGCTGGTCTTCGCCGAGGGCCGGCTGATGATCGGCCCGTTCCCGGTGATGCGCCTGCCGCCGCTGTACTGACGGCCAGTGAAAGAAAAATGGCCCGGCGGGACATCGCCGGGCCGATCAGGAACAGCTTGCCGCTTCCCCCATCTACTTCGCGCGCCCACCTCGCGCGTTCCACCGGCCGGCTGGCCAGCACGGCGCCATGTCAGGCCGTCGCGTCATCCTCGTGGCGGCGGCCGAAGTCCGGCTCGGCGGTTTCCTGACCGCTGTCGATGATGCCGCGCCGGATGGCGCGCGTGCGGGTGAACAGCTCGAACAGCGCGTCGCCGTCGCCCCAGCGGATCGCCCGGGCGAGCGCGGCCAGGTCCTCGTTGAAGCGCCCGATCATCTCCAGCACGGCGTCCTTGTTGTTCAGGAAGATGTCGCGCCACATGGTCGGGTCGGAGGCGGCGATGCGGGTGAAGTCGCGAAAGCCGCCGGCGGAGAACTTGATTACTTCCGAGCGCGTCACCTGCTCCAGGTCGGCGGCGGTGCCGACGATGTTGTAGGCGATCAGGTGCGGCAGGTGACTGGTGACCGCGAGCACCAGATCGTGCCGTTCGGCGCTCATGGTCTCCACATTGGCGCCCATGCCGGCCCAGAAGGCGCATAGGGCGTCCACCGCCTGCTGGCTGGCGCCCTCGGGCGGCGTGACGATGCACCAGCGGTTATGGAACAGGGTGGCGAAACCGGCCTCCGGGCCGGAGTTCTCGGTACCGGCCACCGGGTGCGCCGGGATCAGATGCACGCCGCCCGGCAGATGCGGCGCGAGCTGCGCCATGACGGCGCCCTTGACCGATCCCACGTCCGACACGATCGCCCCGGGCTTCAGGGCGCCGGCGATGGCCGCGCCCACCTGACCCATGGCGCCCACCGGCACGCACAGGATCACCAGGTCCGCGTCCGCGACCGCTGTGGCGGCGTCGGTTCCGCACGCATCGCCAAGGCCGAGCCGGCTGGCGGTGGCCACCGCCTCCGGGCTGGCGTCAGCGATGGCGATCGCGCCGGCGAGGCCATGCTGGCGCGCCGCCCGCGCGATCGAGGAGCCGATGAGGCCGATGCCGATGATCGCCAGCCGGTTGACCACGGACGCCTTGGCCACGGACGCCCCTGCGTTTGCTGCTGCTGTTGCGTCCACGAGGTGGCTGCCCATGTCGCTCATGTCACCGCTTCAGAAAGTCGCGCAGCGCGTCGATGACGAGACGGTTGGCTTCTTCCGAACCAATGGTCATGCGCAGGGCGTCGGGCAGGCCGTAGGACGCCACGGCGCGCAGCACCAGGCCGCGCTTCAGCAGGAATGCATCAGCGTCGCGCGCCGTCCCGCCGGGCGTGTCCGGAAAATGGATCAGCACGAAATTGCCGACGCTGGGGGTGACGTCGAGGCCGAGCGCCCGCACCTGTTCGGTCACCCAGGCCAGCCAGGTCAGGTTGTGCTCGGCCGCGCGCGCCTCGTGCGCCGGATCTTCCATGGCGGCGACGCCGGCGGCGATCGCCGGAGCGCTGACATTGAAGGGACCGCGCACCCGGTTCAGCGCGTCGATCACCTCCGCCGGGCCGAAGGCCCAGCCGATGCGCAGCCCGGCCAGACCATGGATCTTGGAGAAGGTGCGCGTCATCAGCACGTTGGGCAGGCTGGCCGCCATCTCCAGGCCCGAGCTGTAGTCATTCGCGCGGACATATTCGGTGTAGGCGGCGTCGATCACCAGCAGCACGTGCGGCGGCAGGCCGGCGCGCAGCCGAGCCATTTCGTCATGCGGAATATAGGTGCCGGTGGGATTGTTCGGATTGGCGACGAACACCACTTTCGTCCGCTCCGTCACGGCGGCGAGCAGGGCGTCGACATCGGTGGTGTAATCCCGCTCCGGCGCGACCACCGGCGTTCCGCCGGCAGCGGTGATGGCGATCTTGTAGACAAGGAAGCCGTGCTGGCTGAACAGGCCTTCGTCGCCCGGGCCGATATAGGTGTGGGCGATCAGGTTCAGCAGCTCATCGGAGCCGGCGCCGCAGATGATGCGGTTGGCGTCGAGGCCATAGCGGGCGCCGATGGCGGCGCGCAGGCGCGTCGCGGCGCCGTCGGGATAGGCTTCCAGATGGTCCGCGGCGTTCCGGTAAGCTGCGATGGCGTGGGGGCTGGGACCCAGCGGCGTTTCGTTGGACGAGAGCTTGTAGACTTTCGCGACGCCGGGGGCTTCGCTGCGGCCCGGGACATAGGGGGCGATCGACAGCACGCCGGGGCGCGGAACAGGGCGGGCCTCTGAATTGGCCATCAGCTTGAACTCCAGTTGGACGCGGGCAGCTATAGAGCAGATCGGCGAAAAGTGGGAACCACTTTTCGGAAAAGATCGCCCCCCGGGCGTCCGTCCGCCCCGGCGCCGCGCCGCCCATGCGCCATCCCGTCCAGACGGCTATCCCGCCCGGCGCCGTTTCGCCCATGCGCCATTTCGCCCATGCGCCGTCTCGCGCCGACCTGGGCGCAAGGATCACGGGCGCCCTGGCGTCGTCGGGCTCACGTCATGCGGAAGCGGTCGGCGTGGCTGCCCACTTCGACCAGCGCCGCGCGGCCGGCGGCCTGGGGCAGGGCGGCGGCCATTGCGTCGGGAGCCAGCGCGCCAGGCGCGGCGATCAGCAGCGACAGCCCCCCGGAAGCGCCGGCGCTGCCGATGACCTCGGCGCCCACGCCGGCCAGCGCGGCGGCGGCGTTCTCCGGCCAGCGCTCCACCCTGGCGGCGTAGAGGATGGTTTCGCGCACCGCCGCATCGGCCAGCGGCTTGGACACCACGAACACCGGCGTGCCGGCGGGATGGTCCGGCCGCTCGATGAACGGCAGGCGGGCAATGATTTTTGGCGCCGCGGCGTCGGTCAGCGCATCCCACCAGGCGAGGGAGCTGACGCCGCTGTCGGCGCGGAAAATCCCCACATCGCCGGCGGAGCGTCCCACCGCCGCGATCACGTCGGCGGCGCTGCCATGGGGCAGGTACGGCACGGTGAAGCCGAAATGGAACCGGGCGCTGTCGCGCATCG
The DNA here is from genome assembly GCF_004342915.1 of Camelimonas lactis. GTDB lineage: Bacteria > Pseudomonadota > Alphaproteobacteria > Rhizobiales > Beijerinckiaceae > Camelimonas > Camelimonas lactis. The sequence continues at coordinate 81,922 of NZ_SLWL01000011.1, read as the reverse complement.
GGCCGTCGCCGGAGCTGATGTCCGCATGCACGTTGAACGGCGCCTGCATCCAGGTGAACGTGGCGATGATCACCCGCCAGATGCCCTCGGCGGTGTCGAGCGGCAGTGAGCCGGTATGGCGGCGGGCGATGGCCTGCATCATCGAGGCTTCGCGGCCCGGGCGGAAGGCTGAGCCCGACGCCTGGGTGCTTTTGACCGTGATCAGCTCGTCGATGATCTGGCTACGTTCGATCAGCAGCGCGTGCATCTCCGCGTCGATGCGGTCGATTTCACCGCGCAGGTCGGCAAGGCGGGCGGCGGCTTCCGCGCTGATCGGCTGGGACATGGAGACTTTCCTGCTGCGCAACGTTGGCAAAAACGGATGCTGCTTTTGCGTGGAAGTTGCGTGAAATCAGATTGTTATGGCATTTTCCGGCGCTGCGCGACGGCTGGCGGCGCATGGAAAACGCGAGACATCGGAAACAGGGCGCATGCGCGGCCCCGGACAGAACGGGCGCGCCCCAGGCGGATATGGAAGCGCGCCGCGCGGGTTCCGGCGGACGGACCGGCGCGCGCTTCCGGACGGGGACAACTAGTTCAAATCCCGGGGCGCCGCGTCAAGTCCGATGGCGTCGGGTCGGCGGATATTTTGGGGGCGGCCGCCATTGGGGACAGGTCAGGTTTTGACGTCGCGCCGCCCGGTCCCTTATTGACGGCATGGCGGGCGCCGCCCGCAGTTCTGGATGATGGAGAGGAGACATGGCGTCGTCGCACATGCGTGACACGGACGATGGCGGAGCAACTTTGCGTGAACTTGACCTGCGTGGACTGAAATGCCCGCTGCCGGTGCTCTACGCCCGGCGGGAGCTGGCCGGCATGGCGCCAGGGGCGCGCCTGCGCGTGCGCTGCACCGATCCCATGGCGGCGATCGACATTCCCCACATGGTGCATGAAGCCGGCCACCGGCTCGCGGGTTCGGTTCACAGCGGGCCGTTGCTGACCTTTGATATTGTCCGGGGCGATGACGCCCCGCCCCTGGGATAATCAGGGCGGGATACGGGCCGGGCTTGCCCCCGCGCCCGCCTGCGGATTGCTGACGTTGGCGCCGCCCCTGCGCGCTCGGACGACGAATTCGCGTTCAAAACACCGCGGGGGCAGTTGGCTCCGGCCTTTGGCGTCCGTATGCTTTCCGCGCCTGGAGCCGAACGATGCGCGTTACCCTGTCGCCCACGGTGCGAACCTTTGGGGCCACCCGCCCGGATACCCCTCAGGAGCCTGGCCCAGGTCCGGCGCCAATCTCCAACGACCTGCCCGGCGATTTCCCCGACGCCGCGCTCCCGGCGCCGCCGGATGGTCTGGATGAAGCCGCGCCATCGTCGCGCGACGCTGGCGGCGAGGCGCTCGATCCCGCCCTCCAGGCCTGGCTCCAGCCGCTCGCCGCCTCCGCTGGCGCGCCGCCGCCCGACCTGTTCGGCGCCCTGGCGATGACCTCCGTTTCCGGCGCGACGGATGTATTCGCGGATCGTGACGAGCTGGCGGGCCTGGCGCGGGCGGCCCTGTCCGCTGCCCCGCCAGCGCCACCGGCCTCATCCAGCGGTTTGCGCATGGCGATCGAGGCGATCGGCGCGGGCGTGTCCGATCCGTATGGCGATGGTCGGGTGCAGCTCCGCTTCGATCCCAAATTCGCCAATTGCGATCCGGTCATCATCGCCCTCGACCAGGAGCAGGCGCTGGATCTGATGCGCCGCCTCGTGGCGTGGGCCGAAGGCGCGGAGCGCGGAGCCGGCGCCGGACCGTCCGATGCGTCTTTCTGATCCGCGTCTCCAGGCGTTGCTGGCGATTGCCTGCGCGGTGGTTCCGCTGCTGTTCTCGTTCTGGTTGCGCGGAGCGATCGTCGGGTTGCCGCTGGTGATGTTTTTCGCTGGCGTGGCCATCGCCACCACGTTCGCGGGCCATATCGCCGGGATTTTCGTGCTGGCGGTCTCGGTCGTCGCAGCGGTGATGGCCATGCGGGCGCCGCCGCTGAACTTCACGCTCGGTCTTTCGCCGAACGGTCTGGTGTTCATCGGCGGCTACGTTGCTTCGGGCCTTGTCGTTTATCTGCTGGCCGCCCGGCAGGCGGCGCGCGCGGCGTGGGCCGCCCGGCAGGCCCGGCGCGCGGCGGCGCTGTCCAGCGCCCTCAGCCGCTGGCTCGGTCGCAACGCGCGGCTCGCGGCCGGCCTGATGCGGACGCTGGACGACGTGGACCTGGAGCTTCTGGCGGGCGTGGCGCGCGATCGCATGTTGATGACCGCCCGGGTCGAGCGGCTGATGCGCGACCGGGTGGTGCTGGAGGGGGCTGACCTGTCCAGCGTCATGACCGACCTGTGCGCGGAGATCATCCGCGCGGAGCGCCGCCCGGATTTGCGCGGAGAGATCACCATCGCGCCGATGGAGCTGGATCACGAAGATTTCGTCCGGTTGTGCCTCGTGCTTGCCGACCTGCTGTTCCTTGCCCTGCGGGAAGAGCCGTCGTCCCGGGAGCCGCTAAGGATCAGCCTGGCCGTGGAGGAGAATGAGGCGGTGCTGGCGCTGACATGGCTGCGGAGCGATGCGCCGTCCCGTGCGGCGAACGCCCATAACGTCATGACGGAGCGGGTGGCCGGCCGCGTGGCGCGAAGCCTGGGCGGCGCCCTGTACTGGAGCGCCCGCGAGCCGGGACCCGCGTCGTCGGCGCTGCGCTTCCCGGTCCGCTCCAGGCGCGGATCGCCCGGCTAAGCCAGGCCGGCGCGGCGCCTTTCATGTCGCGACCCGCCGTAACCGTCCGCCCGTCCTGGCGGCATTGCCCAGTGACCTTTCCCCTTTTGCGGCCTTTCCCCTTTGCGGCCGCGCCGCGCCGCTTTCTGGTCATCACGGCGTCGGGCGGTCTGGTCAGATGCTTTCCCGCTGATCGCCTTGCCCGCGCCATTTTGAATTGCGTTCACCCGGTTTTACCCGTTTCAAAACCTGCGCGAGGCAATGCGTCAGGTTGACCGCCCCCGGCGATTTTTGCACCGGCGGACCCATATTCCCTTGCAGAGGCCGGATTGCGGACGCGCCGGTGTCCAGAATCGGAGGTGCGTCATGAACAGGCTGTTGCTGGGGTCTCCGGCGCAACGGCTGCGTCTGGCCTCGGGCCTTGTCCTGTTCGCGTTCGCGGGAACGCACTTCCTCAATGTCGCGCTAGGGCTGGTCAGCCTTGACGCCATGGAGCAGGTTCGCGCCGCCCGGACCGCGGTGACCCGCTCGCTCCCCGGCTCCCTCATTCTGGGGCTCGCGCTGACGACCCACGTGGTTCTCGCGCTGGCGCGCGTCGGCGGCAAGCGCACGTTCCGCTTGCGCGGATGGGAGTGGGCGCAGCTGCTTTCCGGCTTCGCCATCCCCTTTCTGCTCATTCCCCATATCGTCAATACCCGCGTCGCCTTCTCGGTCCTCGGCGTCAATGACAACTATGCCTATGAACTGGCGCGGCTGTGGCCGGGCGCGGCGGTTCCCCAGTCGCTGCTGCTGTTGCTGGTCTGGGCCCATGGCTGCCTCGGCCTGCACATGTGGTTGCGCGAGGCGCGCTGGTACGCCCGCTGGGCGCCCTGGCTGCTGTCCGGCGCCGTGCTGGCGCCCGCGCTGGCCCTTGCCGGCTTCGTGGCCGAGGGGCGCCGCCTTGACGTGGAGCTGGCTGACCCGGCGGCCATGGAAGCGCTGAAGCAGACTGTTCGCTGGCCATCGGCGGCGGGGGAGGCGGCCCTGGCCGACTGGCGTGATCTGGGTCAGCGGGCGTTCTATGGCGTGGCGGCGCTGGTTCTGGCCCTCGCCGCCGGCCGGCTCGCGGCCTCGCGCATCGCCCGGCGCACGGTGAGCATCCAGTATCTCGACGGCCCGACGGTCCAGGGCGCGCGCGGCGGCACCATTCTCGAGATTGGCCGCGCCAATGGCGTTCCGCATCTGGCGGTTTGCGGCGGGCGGGCCCGCTGCTCCACCTGCCGGGTGCGGGTGATCCGGGGGCTGGACGAGATGTCGCCGGTGGGCGAGGCCGAGCGCAAGACCCTGCTGTCCATCGGCGCCGACGCCGACGTGCGCCTCGCCTGCCAGGCGCAGCCGCGCGGCGTCGTGGTGGTGCAGCCGCTGCTGTCGCCCGGGCGGGGCAAGGCGCGGCAGGCCCACGCCGCCTGGGCTGCCGACAGCCTGGAGGCCGGCGGCGTTGAGCGCCGCTTCACCGTGCTGTTCGCCGACATTCGCGGCTTTACCAGGCTGAGCGAGTCCAAACTGCCTTACGACACCGTGTTCATCCTGAACCGGGTGTTCCAGTTGATGGGGGTGGCGATCGAGCAGGCCGGGGGCCGCATCGAGAAATACATGGGCGACGGGCTGCTCGCCCTGTTTCCCGAGAGCGGCGACGCCATCGCCGGTGCGACGCGGGCGCTGCTGGCGGCGCGGGACATTGATCTGGCGCTGGACCAGCTCAATCGCGAGCTGGCGGCGGAGCTCGATGATCCGCTAAATGTGGCGATGGGCGTCCACACCGGCCCGCTGGTGGTGGGGCGCATTGGCTGGGGAGACAGCGCCGCCATCACGGTGATCGGCCCAACGGTCAATGTCGCCAGCCGCATCGAATCAATCGCCAAGCAGGAGAACGTGCAACTGGCCTTCTCGGCCGCGACCGCCCAGGCCGCCGGCGTCGACGGCGCCGCCGCGAAGCGCCAGTTTCGCGATTTTCCCGTGAAAGGCGTGGCGACGCCGGTCGCCGTGGCCCTGGCCCGCCGCGCGCGCGACGTGCGCCTGATCCAGCCGCCCGGGCAGGAGCCGCTGGCCGCCGCCGCCATGACAGGGCGCCGGAGCTGGCGCGATCGTTTGCGCGGTCGCCCCGACGCCTAGCATGGGAGCCATCTGGATGGATTTGTTCCGTCGATCCGCGTTGCGGGCTGGACGGACGGGCGAATTGGCGCAATGAAACCGCCATGACCGAGCCTCATCCTTCCGCCGCCCCGGACCGGACAGAAGCGCCAGCCGCAGCGCGTGGCGGCGCGGCGCGCCTGCTCGACCGCGTGCGCCCGCGCCCGGGTTCCGGCGCGGACGCGGCGTGGCGGCGCGACCGGCTGCCGCTGTTGATGGGCGTGCTCAATGTCACGCCGGATTCGTTTTCCGACGGCGGCCGCTTCAACGCCCCGCAAACGGCGGCGGAACACGCCTGCGCCATGGCCCGCGATGGCGCAGATATCATCGACATCGGCGGCGAATCCACCCGGCCCGGCCATGCGCCGACCCCGGCGGACGAGGAAATTGCCCGGGTTGTCCCGGCCATCCGCGCCGCCGCCGCCGCGATGGCTGACGCGGCGCTGCCGGTGGCGATCTCCATCGATACCTGGAAGGCGCCGGTCGCCAGCGCTTCGCTGGCGGCGGGGGCGAATATCGTCAACGACATCTGGGGCTTGCAGCGCGATCCCGACATTGCCCGGGTCGCGGCGGAGCACGACGCCGGCGTCGTTATCATGCACAATGCCGACGCGCCCGAACCCGACGCCGACGTGATGGACCTGTTCCGGCGTTTCTTCGACCGTTCGCTGGCCATCGCCGCCCGGGCGGGCGTGCGCGACGATCGCATCGTGCTGGATATCGGCTTCGGCTTTGGCGCTGCGCGCGCCCAGCATCTGCACGCCATCCGCCGGCTTCCCGAACTCCGCGCCGCTTACGGCCTGCCCGTGCTGGTCGGCGTCTCGCGCAAATCGACCATCGGCCTGCTGACCGGTCGCGAGGTGGCGGACCGGCTTGCCGGCTCGCTTGCCGGCCACACCCTGGCCCTGGCCTTCGGCGCCGACGTGATCCGCGTGCATGACGTCGCCGCCCACCGCGACGCCCTGCGCATTGTCCAGGGGGTGATGGCGCCGGAGCTGGCGCTCGCCGCCGCCATGGAGCGGGGCGAGTGAGCCGGGAAGACGGGCAGGGGAAGCGGCCGGAGGCGGCTCCCACGCGCGCCTTCCTCGGGCTCGGCGGCAATCTTGGCGACGTGGCGGCGCGGTTCGCCGCCGCCATCGCCCTGCTGGGTGCGGCGGAGGGCGTGGAAGTCCGCCGGCGCTCGGCGCTGTGGCGCACGCCGCCCTGGGGCGACCCCGACCAGCCGCCGTTTCTGAACGCCTGCCTGGAAATCACCACGACGCTGCCGCCGCTGGCGCTGCTGCGCCTGTGCCTTGATGTCGAACGGCGACTGGGCCGCGACCGTCAGGCGCCGGACGCCCGGCGCTGGGGGCCGCGCCCCATCGACATTGACCTGCTCGCCATGGCTGGCGTGACCCTGGACACGCCGGAGCTGATCCTGCCGCATCCCCGCCTCGGCGAGCGGGCGTTCGCGCTGGCGCCGCTGGTGGAGCTGGCGCCGGACCTGGAGGTCGAGGTGCGCGAGGGGGAGCGGGTGCAGCCCATGCCGGCGCGACAGGCGCTGGCGCGCCTGTCGATGCAGGGCCTGGAGCGGCTGGAAGACTGAGGCGTTTTCCCCGCGTTTTCCCCGCGCCTTCCCCTCGGGCCGGCGCCCGCCCTGCGTCGGGGCCAGCGCGCCCATATCAGTGGGCGCAATTCCGTTCGGGATGAACGGAATTGCGCCAGGGGCTTACGGCCAGCGCACCGTGGGCGGCATCGACGACAGGATCGAGGCGATATTGCCGCCTGTCTTCAGCCCGAACACCGTGCCGCGGTCATAGAGCAGGTTGAATTCGACGTAGCGGCCGCGCCGCACCTGCTGCTCCAGCCGCTCGTCCTCACGCCATGGCTTGCCCATGTTGGCGCGAACGATGGCCGGATAGATGTCGAGAAACGCCTCGCCGACGCTGCGGGTAAAGGCCATGTCCGCGTCGAAATCGTCGTTCCAGACATAGTCGTAGAAGATGCCGCCGATACCGCGCATCTCATTGCGGTGCTTCAGGAAAAAGTACTCGTCGCACCAGTCCCTGTAACGGGGGTAGTCCGCGTGCGGATGTCCGTCGCAGGCGGCGCGCATGGCCGCGTGGAACGCCTGCGCGTCGGGGTCGTCCTGGCCGCGCCGGGCGTCGAGCATCGGCGTCAGATCGGCGCCGCCGCCGAACCACGGCTTCGCGGTGACCACGAAGCGCGTGTTCATGTGCACCGTCGGAACCTGGGGGTGCCAGGGATGGGCGATGAGAGAGATGCCGGCGGCCCAGAAGCCGGGATGGGTGTCCGTGCCCGGGATCTGGCCGCGGAACTCCGGCGCGAATTCGCCATGCACCGTCGAGACATGCACGCCCGCCTTCTCGAACACCCGGCCGCGCAGCAGGCCCATGGTTCCCCCGCCGCCAGGCGCGCCGGTGTGATCGGTGCGCGTCCACGGCGTGCGCTCGAAACGCCCTGGCCTGTCGCGAACCTCTGGCGGCATGTCCCGCGCCCAGGATTCGGAAGGCATGTCGCCCGCCGCGTCCTCAAGCTTCTCGAAAGCCGCGAAAATCCGTTCCTGAAGCCCGGCGAACCAGGCGGCGGCGCGCTCCTTGTAACCATCGAGGGTCGCCTCAGGGGGCAACCGGGCCGGCTTGCCTGCGGGATTGGTCACGTCGCTTCTCCATATCCGGCGTATCCGTAACGCCAGTATTTATCTGACGCGATCAGCGCCGTCGCGCCATGGGAGAAATTGACCAGGGGGCCCGGGCTATCCGGCGGCGGCGCGCGGCCAACCGCCAGTCTGGCGCAGCGCCTCGGCGGCGAAAATGGCGGCGGCCATGCCGACGTTGAGCGAGCGCATGCCGTTGGCGAGGGGGATGTGCACCGCCGCGTCCGCCGCCGCATGCACGTAGTCTGGCGCGCCGGCGCTCTCCCGCCCCAGCACCAGCGTGTCGTCTGGCGCGAAATGGAAGTGGGGCAGGGCGATGGAGCCTTTGGTGGTGGCCAGCACCAGCCGGCCGCCGCGCGCCGCGTGCGCCTCCTGGAAGGCGCGCCAGGAGGCGTGGCGATCAATGCGCACGTTATCCAGATAATCCATGCCAGCGCGACGGAAGTGCCGGTCGGTGACCGGAAAACCGGCGGGCTCGATGATATCCACCGCCATGTCGAGGCAGGCGCTGAGGCGCAGGATTGCGCCCGTGTTCTGTGGAATGTCCGGTTGAAACAGCGCAAGCCGCATGGCTGCCTTCCTCGAATGATCGTTGGGGCCGGCGCGCTGGCGCGGGGATCGCTCCCGCCCGTCAGGAGTCCTTAGCTGAGTCCTGGGCTGAGTTAGCGGCCGGGTTTTGCGGCGCGCATGATGTAGCGGCGGGCGGGGGAAAGCGATGCGGTTGTTGTCGTCGCCGGCCTTGGCGCGGGGCGCGCCAGGCCGCGCCCTTCAATCCGTCCTGGCCGTCCCGGGGAGTCGGGGGGGCTCGCACATGTCATGCCTGATTCACTTTAAACGAGGAAAAAGTCACGTCGCCAGCGTCACCGGCCGACGTTTTCCCGCGCCTGGCGGCGTCGGGACGCGCTTTTTCGTCACCGTCAGGTGGCGCGGAATGACGCATGTGGTTTTTTGTTGACGGCGCCCCCGAGTGTGGCGGAAACACGGCGTTATCAAGGAAGTGGTCACGTGCAATCTTTCTGCCTCCGCCTGTGAGCAACGGACGGCGCAGGGCCAGCTTCCGCGCCAGCGCTTGGCAGCGGCAGGCTGCCTGTGCTGGTATGGACACCACTTTTGAAGCATGCCAAAGAGCCGCATGGCGACTCCCATCGTCGCGCGCAATTTCTGGCGTGGGTGTTTCGCGTGATATCGGCGCCGTCCGGTCCGGCGCACCGCGCCCGGTGCAGCGGGACGCGCCGATGTCGCCGGGCGCCGTCCACTTTTGTAGGAGCCGATTGTGGCCGAGACCGTACCATCCGCCGAGCCGACCCGGCGTGACTTCCTCCTGATCGCCACCGGAGCTGTCGGCGCTGTCGGCGCCGCCGCCGTCGCGTGGCCATTCATCGCGCAGATGCAGCCGGACGCCGCCACCATCGCCGCCGGCGCGCCGGTGGAGGTTGACCTGACGCCGGTGGCGGAAGGCCAGATCCTCAAGCTGTTCTGGCGCGGCAAGCTGATCTTCGTCCGCCACCGCACCAAGGCCGAGATCGAGTCCGCCGCCAAGGTGGACGTCGCCTCGCTTCGCGATCCGCAGCCTGACTCGGCGCGCGTCAAGGAGGGGCACGCCCAGTGGCTGGTGGTGTACGGCAACTGCACCCACCTCGGCTGCGTGCCGCTGGGTCACCAGGGCGCCTATGAGGGCTGGTTCTGCCCATGCCACGGTTCGGTGTTCGACACCTCCGGCCGCATTCGCCAGGGGCCGGCGCCGACCAATCTGCCGATTCCGCCCTACACATTCGTCTCCGATTCGAAGATCACGATCGGCTGAGGCGCAACGACCATTTCTGGAGCAGGCGACCATTATGGAAGGCCATTCTGTTTACGTCCCCAAGAGCGGCTTCACGAAGTGGCTCGAGGCCCGGCTGCCGATTATCAGCCTCACACACTCGTCGGCGGTCGCCTATCCGGTTCCGCGCAACCTGAACTATTTCTGGACCTTCGGCGCCATCCTCACGATGATGCTGGTGGTGCAGATCGTCACCGGCGTCGTGCTGGCCATGCACTATGTGCCTAACGCCAAGCTGGCGTTCGCATCGGTCGAAGCGATCATGCGCGACGTCAATTTCGGCTGGCTGCTGCGTTACATGCACGCCAACGGCGCCTCGATGTTCTTCATCGCGGTCTACATCCACATCTTCCGCGGCATGTATTACGGCTCCTACAAGGCGCCGCGCGAAGTGCTGTGGATCCTTGGCGTGATCATCTTCCTGCTGATGATGGCCACCGCCTTCATGGGTTACGTGCTGCCGTGGGGCCAGATGTCGTTCTGGGGCGCCACCGTCATCACCAACCTGTTCTCGGCCTTTGACGAGATCATTCCTGGCGTCGGCACCTGGATCGTCACCCTGCTGTGGGGTGGGTTCGCGGTGGACAATCCGACCCTGAACCGCTTCTTCGCGCTGCACTACCTGCTGCCGTTCATGCTGGCGGGCGTCGTCGGCCTGCACATCTGGGCGCTGCATCACGTGGGCCAGAACAATCCGACCGGCGTGGAAGTGAAGAACATCTGCAAGGACACCGTGCCGTTCACCCCCTATGCGACCGTCAAGGACGCCGTGGGCGTGGTGTTCTTCCTCATCCTCTTCGCCTGGTTCCTGTTCTACATCCCGAATTTCATGGGCCACGCCGACAACTACATCGAGGCCAACCCTTCGGTGACGCCGGCCCACATCGTTCCGGAGTGGTACTTCCTGCCGTTCTACGCCATCCTGCGCGCCATCCCCTCCAAGCTTGGCGGCGTGCTGGCCATGTTCTCGGCGGTGCTGATCCTCGCGTTCCTGCCCTGGCTGGACACGTCGAAGGTGCGTTCGGGCAACTACCGTCCGGTGTTCCGGGTGTTCTTCTGGCTGTTCGTCGCCGCCTGCGTTGTGCTGGGCTGGCTCGGCGCCAAGCCGGCCGAGGGCGGCTACACCCTGGCGGCGCAGATCCTGACCGTGTTCTACTTCTCTTACTTCCTCATCATCCTGCCGCTGCTCGGCCTGTTTGAGACGCCGCGCCAGTTGCCCGGCTCGATCGCCGAGGCGGTGCTCGCCAAAAAGGCGAAGCGCGCCGCGCCGGCTGATGCGTCGGTCAATGGCTGAGCCGTGAAGGGGAATCGTCAAATGAAGCTTACGAAACTCCTGACCGCCGGCGTGTTCACGGTGGTTCTGGGCGCCCTGTCGGCGCCGGCGCAGGCCTCCGAGGCCGGCCCGACGCCGCCGTCCGTGAACTGGTCGTTCTCCGGCCCCTTCGGCAAGTTTGATCCGCAGCAGCTGCAGCGCGGTTTCAAGGTGTATCGCGAAGTCTGCGCCGCCTGCCATTCGCTGAAGTACGTCACGTTCCGCAATCTGGCCGAGCCGGGCGGGCCGCTGTTCACGGCAGGCCAGGTCAAGGCGCTGGCCGCCGAGTACAAGGTGCAGGACGGTCCCAACGACGCCGGCGAGATGTTCGAGCGTCCCGGCCGCCCGGCTGATCACTGGCCGAGCCCGTTCCCGAACGATAACGCCGCCGCCGCCGCCAATGGCGGCAAGGCGCCGCCGGACCTGTCGCTGATGGCCAAGGCGCGCACCTATGAGCGCGGCTTCCCTACCTTCGTGTTCGACATGTTCACCCAGTTCGCCGAGCAGGGGCCGGATTACATCCACGCCCTGCTGACGGGCTATGTGGAGAAGCCGAAGGATTTCAATCTTCCTGATGGCGGTACTTACAACAAGTATTTCCCCGGCCACGTCATCGCCATGCCGAAGCCGATCAACGACGGCCAGGTGGACTACAAGGGGCCGGATGGCAAGCCGCAGGCGCCGGAGACGGTCGACCAGTACGCCAAGGACGTCGCCGCCTTCCTGATGTGGACGGCCGAGCCGAAGATGGAGGCGCGCAAGGCGCTGGGCTTCAGGGCGATCATCTTCCTGATCCTGCTGGCTGGCCTTACCTACTTCGCCAAGAAGCGCATCTGGAAGAAGCTGCCGGATCCGGCCTGACCGGAAATGGCGCAACCGGCCAGGCGGCGACAGCCTGGTCCGGTCAGCATCGGATGACAGCGACGCCGGAAGACGGAAAGTCTTCCGGCGTTTGCTTTTTGCGGTCGCCGCCGCCAGTGGCCGCCGTCGCCCGGCTCATCCTGCCCCTGGCGGCTTCTGAACGGTCACGCGCCGTGGACGTCGCCCTCTGGCCGCGTCGGCGACATGCCCTGGCCGCGTCCGCGACATGGCCGCCCTCCGGCGCCGGTGGTTGCGCTGGCGGGCGCCAGTGGGGGATAAAAGTGCCTGCGCCAGCGGTCCGCCCATGAGGCCGCGGCATGACACTGGGAGAGAAACGGATGGCATGGACCGAAATCCTCTATGACGAGACGGATCGCGTCGCCACGGTGACGCTGAACCGGCCGGACCGGCTGAACGCATGGACCCGCCATATGGAAGGCGAGTTGCGTCAGGCCATGGAGCAGGCGGCCGCCGATGACGCGGTGCGGGCCATCGTCATCACCGGGGCCGGGCGCGGCTTCTGCGCCGGCGCGGACATGAACCTGCTCAGCGGCATCAGCTCCGGCGAGCAGCAGGGCGGCGGCGCCGCCGAGGATGACGCGCGCGCCAGCAACGGCGGCGACGGCATTGACGCCAATTTCAACCGGCGCTTTTCCTGGATGCTGCGCGTGCCGAAGCCGGTGTTCGCCGCCGTCAATGGCCCCATCGCCGGCATGGGCGTGTGCTTCGCATCGTTCTGTGATTTCCGCTATGTGGCGGAAGGCGCCAAGTTCACCACCGCCTTCGCCCGCCGCGGACTCATTGCCGAACACGGCGTCTCATGGATGCTGCCGCGCATCGTCGGCCTGACCAACGCGCTTGACCTGCTGATGTCGGCCCGCACCGTTGAGGCAAAGGAACTGGAGCGGCTCGGTTTTGCCCGCCTGCTGCCGCAGGAAGGGTTTCTGGACGCCGTGCGCGCCGTCGCCCGCGAGCTCACCACCAACGCCTCGCCCCGCTCCATCGGCGTGATGAAACGCCAGGTCTACGACGCCATGTTCCAGAACCTCGATGAAGCCTGGGACGTGGCCGACCGCGAAATGGTGGCGTCGTTCAGCAGCGAGGATTTCAAGGAAGGCGTCGCCCACTTCGTCGAGAAACGCGCCCCGGCTTTCACCGGACGCTGAGGCGGGCCTGGCGGCGGGGGCCGGATCAGTCCGGGCGGCCCCTGTCGCTGGCCGCCGGCGACGCGGCCAGCTCCGCCTGGAAAGCCAGCGCCCGCTCCAGCATCAGTTGCTGGCCTTTTTCCGTCGCCGCCCCGCGCAGGGCCAGGGCATAACCATAGCCGACGGCGGGTTGCAGGCTGTCGAGGCCGATTTCACCATTGATCCAGTGCAGCATGATCGACCGGAAGGTGAAGTCGAGATTGCGCATCAGCGCGGCGGTGTCGATCTCCGGCAGCAGCCAGCCGTCGCTGGCGGCGGCGTCCAGCAGGCCAATCCAGAAGGCCTCGCGCTTCGGGTTGAAAATCATGCTGCGCGCTTCGGCGCCTGTGGTTCTGAGCATGCTGCCCCACAGGGCCCGGTAGAAATCCGGGTCCTGTTCGTAATAGCTCACGGCGAGCGCGGCGGCTTTCAGCACGCGATCGGGCGGTGAACATGCTTCGTAACCGGCGAAGCGACGGCCGAACCCCTTGATGTCCTCCAGCACCGCCAGCAGGATGGCGCCCTTCGAGCCAAACAGGTTGTAGGGCGTGGCGAGGCTGACGCCGGCGCGCGCCGCCAGCGCCCGCATCGACAGTCCGGCGTCGCCGGTCTCGCGGATAAGCTCGCGCGCGGCGTGGATGATGCGGCGACGGCGCTCGGCCTTCGCTTCCTCGCGGCGTCCCTGTGCGGCCGGCGCTGGCTGCCCCATGCGTGTGTCTCTCGTGGTTTTGCTTCGACGCCCGATGAAGCTGGGTTGCCAGGGGCTGGTCAACCCCATCCGGCCGCCTGCGGCGATGCGCCTTCGCGTTCGGGCCTGATGACGCGCCCGCCCGGTTTCCGCAAATGTCGCGCCGGAATCCGTCATGTGTGATGCGCCAATTGACGGCGGCAAAAATTTATATCACGTTTCAAAAAAACAATCACCGGCCTCCATGCGACCATGTGGAGACAGCCGGGTTGCGCGCCGTCCGGGGAGCAACCCGCGCCGCGCCGCCGGGAGGACATGATGAACGTGAACATGCCGCACGCCCATGGCCAGCGCATGGGGGGCGGGCGCCCCCCGCTTCGCCGCCGCGCCCTGCTGACCCTTGGGCTCGTCGCCGGCGCTGTCTGGGCGCTGCCAGGCGCCCCGGCGCGGGCTGGCGAAAAACCGCCGATCCGCATCGGCAACCTCGCCCCTTACAGTGGTCCGGCCTCCGCTTACAGCGCCTTCGCCAAGACCGAGGCAGCCTATTTTCGCATGGTGAACGCGAAGGGCGGCGTTAACGGCCGCAAGGTTGAGTTCATTTCCTATGACGACGCCTACAGCCCGCCCAAGGCGGTGGAGCAGGCCCGCAAGCTGGTGGAGCAGGACGGCGTGCTCGCCATCGTCCAGGCCGTCGGCACGCCGCCCAATGCGGCGATCATGAAATACATGAACGCCAAAAAGGTCCCGCAACTGTTCGCTGCCACCGGCGCCACCAAATTCGGCGATTATCGCAACTATCCGTGGACGATGGGCCTGTCGACGTCGGTGTATCATGTCGAGGCGGCCATGTACGCCGGCTACATCCGCGAGAAGTTTCCCAATGGCAAGGTGGCGGTCATCTACCCCAATGATGACTATGGCCGCGATATCTTCGAGGGCTTTCGCAAGGCGCTGGGCAAGGACTACGACAGATACGTCGTCGCCACCGCCACCTATGACAATTCCGAGCCGACCATCGATTCACAGATGTCGAAGCTGAAGGCTTCGGGCGCCAGTATCTTCGTCAATTTTTCGACTCCCCGCTTCGCCGCCCAGGCCATCCGCAAGGCGGCGGAACTGGGCTGGAAGCCGGAGTTGCAGATCGTCAACACCACCGGCGCCTCGATCCCCATGGTGTTCAAACCCGCCGGCATTGAAAACGCCAAAGGCGTCATCACCGCCACCTCGCTGAAGGAGGCGAGCGATCCGCGCTACCGGGATGATCCGGGCGTGCAGGAATATCTGGCCTTCATGAAGCAGTGGTACCCGGAGGGCGACCCGACCAACAACCAGAACGCTTACGGCTACATGTGCATCAAGCTGGTGCACAAGGTGCTGGAGATGGCCGGCGACGACCTCTCCCGTGAGAACATCATGAAACAGGCGACCAGCCTGAAAGACGTCAGGCTCGGCCTGCTGCTGGATGGCGTGCTCGTCAACACCAGCCCCACCAATTACTTTCCTATTACCCAGATGCAGCTCATGCGCTTCAATGGCGAGGGCTTCGACCCCATCGGTCCCGTGCAGAAGCACGACGTGAAAATGTATGATTGAGCCAGGTCCTGACGAAGCGGGCCCCGTTTCGCCAGGCCCGACCCATGATTGCGCACAGGGCGCGCCGGCCGGCTGGCCGGTCTGTGTCCTGAAAACAACCAGAAACATAACAGTCCGGGAAGAAACGCCATGACCAGCGCGCCCATCGCGCCCGATGCGTTCCTGCATCTGCTTTATGAGGTGAAAGATCATGTCGCGGTCATCACCATCAACCGGCCGGAGCGCCACAACGCCCTGAACCGCCGCGCCTACGACGAGGTGCGCGCCGCCTTCCTGGCGGCCTCCGCCGACGATGACGTGCGCTGCGTCGTGGTCACCGGCGCCGACCCGGCGTTCTGCTCCGGCGAGGACGTCAAGGAAATGATGACCGGCGAGAAGCCGGCCGCCCCGGCGCTCAGCGTGCAGGCCCGCCGGCCGCCGACGCCCGCCGCCATGGCGGCGCTGGAGTGCAGCGTGCCGGTGATCGCCGCGGTCAACGGGGCCGCTGTCGGCTGGGGCATGGAGCTGGCGCTCTACGCCGACATCCGCATCGCTTCGGAGAAAGCGAAATTCGCCGAGCTGTTCATCCGTCGCGGGCTGATCTGCGATGTGGGCGGCCTGCTGCGTCTGCCGGCCATCGTCGGCCCGGAGATGGCGGCGCGTCTGCTGTACACCGGCGACGTGATCACGGCGGAGGAGGCGGCGCGCATCCGTCTCGTCAGCGAGGTCGCCCCACACGGCGAGTTGATGCCGCGCGCCATGGCGCTGGCCGCGCGCATCGCCGCCAACCCGCCGCTGGCCCTGCGTTACATGAAGGAAGGCCTGCGCCGCGCCCATGGCGGCGATCCGGTTGATGTGGGCGGCTGGGCCATTGATGTCATCTACCGCCTGTTCGCCACGGAAGATCACCGGGAGGGCGTGCGCAGCTTCCTGGAGAAGCGCGAGCCCGTGTTCACCGGGCGCTGAGCGCCGGCGCAAGCGGCCGCGATCTTCGCGCCCGCGTTCGTTCACATGTTGCCGCGCGGGAGAACCTCACGTTCCGGCGCGCTTCCAGGCGGAAACATCGGGGAGTCACCCATGAGCACGCAACAGGCAGCCATTGATACCGCCGGCCTCGCCGACACCGCGCCGGACAGTTCGGTGCGGATTGGCGATGAGGTTCGCAGCAAGGCGCAGATCCATCTCGCCGCCCGCCGCGCCGCGCGGGGCTTTCGCGAGCTTGGCGTCGGGCGCGGCGACGTGGTCGCCGTCTATATGCGCAACAGCTTCGGCTTCATGGAGGCGACGGTGGGCGCCGGCCTCGTCGGCGCCCATGTCACGCCGGTCAACTGGCATAACACGCCGGAGGAAGCCCGCTATGTGCTGCAGGATTCCGGCGCGAAAGTGCTGGTGATCCACGCCGATCTCTACGGCGCCGTGCGCGATGTGATTCCCGCCGGGGTGCATGTGCTGGTCGCTGCAACGCCAGAGAATCTCCGCGCGCCCTACCGGGTCAGCGCCGAAGCCGCCGTCGTTCCCGCCGGCGCTACGGACTGGGACGCCTGGCAGGCGAGCCACGCGCCGCTGGAGGAGCCGTTCGAAACCGCGCCCGGATCAATGATCTACACCTCCGGCACCACCGGAAATCCCAAGGGTGTGCGCCGCAGTCCGCCGACGCCGGAGCAGGTGGAATCCGGCCTTGAGGTGCTGCGCATCATCGGCGGGCTGACCCATTGGGACAGGCCGCTGCACGAGGCGACCCTGCTGATTCCGGGGCCGGCCTATCACTCCAGCCCCAACGGCTGGATGTTCGCCTTCTTCAACATGGGCGGCAATCTTGTCGTCGAGCCGCGCTTCGACCCGGAGCGCATGCTGGCCCTGATCGAACGTCACCGCATCAGTCACGTGCTGGCCGTGCCGACCATGTTCGTGCGCATGCTGGCGTTGCCGGAAGACGTGCGCAACCGTTACGATCTGTCCTCCGTCGTCCATGTCATGCACGTGGGCGCGCCCTGTCCGCCGCACGTCAAGCGCGCCATGCTCGACTGGTGGGGGCCGGTGATCTCCGAGCACTACGGCTCCACCGAAGTCGGCGCCGTGACCTATTGCACTGGCCAGGAATGGCTGGATCATCCAGGAACCGTCGGCCGCGCCGTGCCTGGCACCACGGTCGTCATCATGGATGAGAACGGCAATCTGCTGCCGCAGGGCGAAGCCGGCGAGGTGGTCTGCCTGCGACCGACCTATCCGGATTTCACCTATCACGGCGACGACGCCAAACGGCGCAAGGCCGATCGCGGCGGCCTCGTCGCCACCGGCGACGTCGGCTATTTCGACGCCGACGGTTTCCTGTACCTGTCGGGGCGCGCCAGCGACATGATCATCTTCGGCGGCACGAACATTTATCCAGCCGAGATCGAGGCGGAGCTGATGCGCGTCCCTGGCGTCGCCGACTGCGCTGTATTCGGCATTCCCGACGCCGAATATGGCGAACAGGTCTGCGCCTTCATCCAGCCAAAGCCGGGCGCCGATCTCGACGCGGAGATGGTGCGCGCCGACCTCGGCCAGCGCCTCGCCAGTTACAAGATCCCGCGCCATATCGAGTTTTCCGATGCGCTGCCGCGCGAGGACACCGGCAAGATCTTCAAGCGCAAGCTGCGCGAGCCGTTCTGGTCCGGCGTCGGGCGCAGCATCTGAAGCAGAAAACCGGGAAAACCCGGCAAGAACAGCAGAACGGCGCAAACAAGACGCGCCAGCAGGGAAGGGCGCCATGGACTATCAGCAGATCCTTTGTGAGCAGGACGGGCCGGTGATGGTCATCACCCTCAACCGGCCGGACAAGCTGAATGCTTTTACCGGCGTGATGGGGATGGAGATCGCCGACGCCTTCCAGCGCGCCGACGCCGACGACAGCGTGCGCGCCGTGGTGATGACCGGCGCCGGCCGCGCCTTCTGCGCCGGGGCCGACGTATCGGCCGGAGCCAAAAGCTTTGACACGACCGATCCGCACGGGGCCGGCAATTTCGGCCAGCGTCTCGCCAATGGCGGCCGCGCGTCCGGCGTCAGTTTCGTGCACGCCATCTTCAACTGCCGCAAGCCGTCGATCGCGGCGATCAACGGCGGCTGCGTTGGCGTCGGCGCCACCATGACCCTGCCGATGGACGTGCGCATCTGTTCGTCCAACGCCAAAATCGGTTTCATTTTCGCCCGGCGCGGCCTGGTGCCGGAGGCGGGCAGCGCCTGGTTCCTGCCGCAGATCGTTGGCCTGCCCCAGGCGTTGCGCTGGTCGATCACCGGCGCCACCTTCGGCGCGGAAGAAGCGCTGCGCGGCGGCCTGGTCGCGGAGGTGACGGCGCCGGAGGATCTGCTGGCCCGGGCCAAGGCCATCGCCATTGAAATGACGGCGGAATCCTCGCCGGTTTCCGTGGCGCTGACCCGCCAGTTGCTGTGGCGCTACGCCGCCCAGCCAGACCCGTTCCATCTGCTTTCCATCGATGGCCCCATGTCCATGGAGCGCGGCGCCCACGCCGATGTGCGCGAGGGCGTGCAGGCGTTTCTGGACAAGCGCAAGCCGGCCTTCCCGGGCAAGGTTTCGCGGGACATGCCGTCGCAGTACCCATGGTGGGAGCAGGGGGAGCCATGAAGCCAGCAACGGACGCAATCGCCGCGCGCACGACTCTCGACGATCAGGCGTTGCTCACCCAGGAGCTTTCCCGCATCGCTGGCCAACTGGCGCCAGGAGCCACGGCCGTTGTCGACATGATGCGGCTTTCTGGCGGCGCCAGCCAGGAGACCTGGGCGTTCCGCGCCGTCGGCTCCGCCGTGGATGTCGGGCTGATCCTGCGCCGCGCCCCCGGCGGCTGGCGCCAGGCCGATGGCGCCGCTGGCCTGGAAACCGAGGCGGCGGTGATCCGCGCCGCCGGCGCCCGTGGCGTGCCCGTGCCGGAGGTTATGCGCGTGCTGACGCCGGAGGACGGCGTCGGGCGCGGCTTCATCACCCGCCGGGTCGAGGGCGAAACCATTGCCCGCAAGATCCTGCGCGACGCGGAATTCGCTCACGCCCGCACCTTTCTGGCGGAGCAGTGCGGCGGCATTCTCGCCCGCATCGCAAAGGTCGACGTCGCGGCCCTGCCGCCGCTGCGGCTGTCGCCGGCGCGCCAGCAACTGGATGACCTGCTGCGGCGCTGGCGCGGCATGAACCTGCACAAACCGGTGTTCGAGCTGGCGTTTCGCTGGCTGGCGGAGCGCTGCCCGCCCGATCCGGCGCAGCCGGTGCTGGTGCATGGCGATTTCCGTAATGGCAACCTGATCATCGGCCCCGACGGCGTCCGCGCCGTGCTCGACTGGGAAATCGCCCACCTCGGCGATCCGATGGAGGATCTGGCGTGGATCTGCGTCAATTCCTGGCGCTTTGGCGCGCTGGACCAGCCGGCCGGCGGCTTCGGCAGCCGCGAGCAACTGTTCGCCGGCTATGAAAAAGCTGGCGGCCGCAAGGTCGACCCGCAGCAGGTGCGGTTCTGGGAGGCGCTTGGCTCCCTGCGCTGGGGCATCGCCTGCACCGGCATGATCGACACCTTCCGCTCCGGTCTCGACGCCGGCGTCGAACGGGCCATGATCGCCCGTCGCGCCTCTGAAACCGAGATCGATCTTCTCAACCTGATCGCCCCGCGGGCCTGACGCTTCTGGAGACGCCATGCAGGACGAACCCACACCCCAGGAACTGCTGACCGCCGTCGCCGCCTGGCTGCGCAACGAACTGATGCCGGTGGCCCCGGCCGACAAGGTTTTCCACGTCCGCGTCGCCGCCAACGCCATTGATCTGGCCTTGCGGCAACTGGCTCAGGCAGGTCAGGGCGAGGCCGCCGAACGCGGCCGGCTTGCGGCGCTCCTGCGCCAGGACGGCGATCTGGCGACCCTCAACGCCGCCCTGGCGGCGGGCATCGCCTCCGGGGTCGTGAACGCGGACGATCCGGCCGTCATCGACCATCTCTACGCCACCACCCTGGAGAAGCTGTCGGTCGACCAGCCAGGCTACGCCGCCTACCGGCGTGCGGCGGGTTTGGAAGGCGGCAAGACGCCCTGACCGGCGGACATCCACGGGACGACGCCTGTCAGGGCGCTGCTTTCGCTTGACCCGCGCAGCAAACTGGCCAGGTTAACCCGATCAAATAATGGTGCGGGCCGCTGCCGGCCCGCCGGGAGGAAGCTATGAAGACGTTTTTGCGCGTCCGCGCCCTGTTGGCTGGCGCGGCGCTGGTGCTGGGCGCAACCGCCGCGCAGGCCGAAGCCAAATATGGCCCCGGAACTTCTGACAAGGAAATCAAGGTCGGCCAGACCATCGCCTACAGCGGTCCGGCGTCGGCCTATGGCAATCTCGGCAAGGTCGAGGCGGCCTATTTCAAATGGCTGAATGAGAAGAAGGGCGGCATTAACGGCCGCAAGATCACCTTCATCAGCCGCGATGACGGCTACCAGCCGCCGAAAGCCGTCGAGAACGTGCGCAGCCTTGTGGAAGGCGATGAGGTGGCGCTGATCTTCGGCGTGCTGGGAACGCCGGTGAACATGGCGATCCGGCCCTATCTCAACGCCAAAAAGGTGCCGCACCTGTTCAACGCCGCCGGTTCGTCCGCCTTCAACGACCCGAAAAAGTATCACTGGACCACCGGCTGGCAGCCGAACCTGCACGACGAGGCGAAGTTTTACGCCACACAGTTGCTCAAGCTGAACCCGAACGCGAAGATCGGCGTGCTGTACCAGAACGACGACTTCGGCAAGGACATGCTGGCGGGGCTGAAGGACGGGCTCGGCGACAAGGCCGACAAGATGATCGTCAGCGCCCAGATGTTCCAGCCGACGGACCCGACCGTCGACAGCCAGATGGTGATCCTGAAGAATTCCGGCGCCGACGCCCTGTTCCTGTTCACCTACGCCAAGCAGGCGGCCCAGGCCATCAGCAAGGCGGCGGACCTGAACTGGAAGCCCCATACCTTCCTGCATCTGGGCTCGGCGTCCATCGGCGCCACCCTGAAGCCGGCTGGCCTCGACAAATCGGTGGGCGTGATGACCGCCGGTTTCGCCAAGGACCCAAGCGATCCGCAGTGGAAGGACGATCCGGCGGTGAAGGAATGGCTGGCGTGGATGAAGGAGAACATGCCAGGGGCCGACACCAATGACGCGCTCTACGCCATGGGCTACGCCGCCGCGCAGACCCTCGAGCAGGTGCTGAAGCAGGCGGGCGATGATCTGACGCGCGAGAACATCATGAAGCAGGTGGCCAGCCTGAAGCAGTTTCGCCCGGAGTTGCTGCTGCCTGGCAGCTACATCAACACCTCGCCGGACAATTACGCCATTGTCACCTTCATGAAGTTGCAGAAATTTAATGGAAAAAGCTGGGACTTCGTGGATTGACAACTGGCGCGGCCATGCACTCTCATGATGGCAAAACAGGCGGGTCCGGCAACGGACCCGCCCACATCGGGGAGGAACAGCATGTCACGCTACTCATGGCGCGCGCGCGCATGGTTTGGGACCGTCGCCGCGCTGGCCGGCGCGACGCTTGCCGCCGGCGCCGCATTCGCAGAGGCCAAATATGGCCCCGGAACTTCCGACAAGGAAATCAAGGTCGGCCAGACCATCGCCCATAGTGGTCCCGCCTCGGCCTACGGCCGGCTGGGCCAGGCCGAGGCCGCCTATTTCAAATGGCTGAATGAGAAAAAGGGCGGCGTGAACGGCCGCAAGATCAATTTCATCAGCCGCGATGACGCCTACCAGCCCTCCAAGGCGGTGGAGAATGTCCGCGCCCTTGTCGAAAACGACAATGTCGCGCTGATTTTCGGCAACCTTGGCACGCCGATCAACATGGCGATCCGGCCCTATCTCAACGCCAAAAAAGTGCCGCTGCTGTTCATCGCCGCCGGCTCTTCCGCCTTCAATGATCCCAAACACTTCCCTTATACGATGGGCTGGCAGCCGGCCCTGAACAATGAGGCGGCGTTTTACGCAAAACATCTGCTGAAAACCACGCCAAACGCCAAAATCGGCGTCCTCTACCAGCACGACGACTTCGGCAAGGATCTGCTCAACGGTCTGCGCCAGGGGCTTGGCGACAAGGCGGACAAGCTGATCGTCAGCGCCCAGAGCTTCCAGGCCACCGATCCCACCATCGACAGCCAGCTGGTGATTCTGAAGAACGCCGGCGTCGATACGCTGTTCCTGTTCGCCTATTCCAAGCAGGCGGCCCAGGCGATTTCGAAGCTGGCCGATCTGAACTGGAAGCCGGCCACCTTCCTGCATCTGGGTTCGGCCTCCGTCGGCGCCACGTTGAAGCCCGCCGGGCTTCAGAACTCCAAAGGGGTGATGACCGCCGGCTTCATCAAGGATCCCACCGATCCGAAGTGGGCCGATGATGAAACCATCAAATGGTACAAGGCGTGGGGGAAGGAAAATCTGCCGAACGCTGATCTCACCGACACGCTGTACATGGCCGGCGTCGCTTACGCCATGACCCTGCAACACGTGCTGGAGAAGGCAGGCGATGACCTGACGCGCGAAAACATCATGAAGCAGGCCGCCAACATGAAGGATTACCGCAATCCGTTCCTGCTTCCCGAAGGGCGCATCAATACGACGCCGGAAGATTACGCCGTTATCACCTACATGAAGCTGCAGAGGTTCAACGGCGAAAGCTGGGATTTTATCGACTGATCCCTGCTCCGCGCCGTTCAGGGCGCAGGACCCCCTGGCGCAAAATCCCCCAGGCGGAGCCGGGATTTCGCCTGGAAATCTTTGCCGGCGGATCTCTGCCGGGGGATCTCTGCCTTGAGGGATTTTCCTGATGCAGGCTGGCGCGCGCTTTGTCGGGGAAACCCGCCGGTGAGCCTGGCAAACCGGGCGCGCCGCGCGTCCAGATTGGCCAGGCTGCGCCAGCCATAACGGGATGCATGCATGAAACGACTTGAAGGTAAGGTCGCCCTGGTCACAGGAGCGGGTCGCGGGGCCGGCGCGGCGCTGGCGCTGAAACTGGCTGCCGAAGGCGCCGCCGTCGTCGTCAACGACCTTGACGCCGCGCCGGCGGAGGAAACCGTCGCCGCCATCGCCGCCGGGGGCGGACGGGCGCTGGCCTTCGCCGGCGACGTAACCCGGCCCGGCTTTGCGGAAGATTTCATCGCCACGGGCGTCAACGGCTTCGGCGGCGCCGATATTCTTGTCAACAACGCTGGTTACATCTGGAACGCCGGCGTCGGCGCCACCACCGATGAGCAGTGGGACGCCATGCAGGACGTGCATCTGAAGGCGGCGTTCCGCATCGCCCGCGCCTGGAACCCGTGGCTGGTCGAACGGGCGCGGGCGGAGGCGGCGGATCAGCAGGAGGGCGCGCGGCGCCAGGCCCGCAAGATGGTCAACATCTCCTCGGTTTCCGGCACGCACGGGGCCTGGAAGCAGATCGGCTATTCCGCGGCCAAGGCCGGGCTGATTGGCCTCACCAAGAGCCTTGCGCGCGAGTGGGGGCCGCTGGGCGTCACGGTCAACGCCGTGGCTTTCGGGTTGATTGAGACCCGCCTGACCCAGGTCATCACCGGTGAAACCAGCATCGAGGTTGGCGGCCGCCGCCACCGGGTCGGCCTGACCCGGGAAATCCGCGATAACCTGTATGCGCAAACGCCGCTGCGCCGGGGCGGAACGCCCGAGGACGCCGCCGGCGCGGTGCTGCTGTTCTGCCTGCCGGAGTCCGACTACATCACCGGCCAGATCATCGAAGCCGACGGCGGCGTCGGCATGTAGCGCCAAAAGGCAGGGCGCTGGCCGGCGCCCTGGTCAGGGGCCCGGTCAAGGTGTGACGGGCAGGCTGGCCGTGATGCTGGCGGGGGGGAGCCGGCTCGCCGCCGAAACGGCGCCGCCCGGACATCGCGCAACTCTGCCGTAGCGCCGTTCCCGTCATGGCCAGGCTCTCCCCGGCCATCCCACGACGGGCGTCGCATCTTCGGTTTGGCGCCGCCCGCCGTGGATGCCCGCGACAGGCGCGGAGATGGCGCCTCGCCGGTTCAGCGCGTCTGGCCGCCGTCCACGGGCACGATGGCGCCGGTGACGAAGCTGGCGCGCGGGCTCAGCAGCCACGCGGCCATGGCGCCGATCTCCTCCGGATGACCAAAGCGCCGTAGCGGCACCTCGCGGCGGATCCACTTGTTCCAGGCCTCGGCGCGCTCGCCATTGGCGCGGGCTTCCCAGTCGCCGCCGGGGAAAATGATGTTGCCGGGCGCGATGGCGTTGATCCGCACATGGCTGGGGCCGGCAATGCGGGCCAGCTCCCTGGTCATGTGGTTCATCGCCGCCTTGGCCGTGCCATAGGTCAGCGTCGTGCCCAGCGCCCCAAGGCCGGCGATGGAGCTGATCATCAGCAGGGCGCCGTCCTTGCGCGGCGTCATCAGCCGCAGCGCTCCGCGCGCCAGGCGAAACGCCGAGTCGAGATTCTGCATGAAGCCGGCGTCCCAGGTTTCATCATCGACCTCGAAGCCGGGCGGGCAGGGGTGCAGGCCCACATTGGCCACCGCCCCCCACACCGGGCCGAATTCAGCCTCCGTCCGCGCCAGCGCGTCGTCGATCACCG
This sequence comes from Camelimonas lactis, assembly GCF_004342915.1. GTDB lineage: Bacteria > Pseudomonadota > Alphaproteobacteria > Rhizobiales > Beijerinckiaceae > Camelimonas > Camelimonas lactis. The sequence continues at coordinate 57,360 of NZ_SLWL01000011.1, read as the reverse complement.
CGCTCTGGCGCATGTCGCCGGCAAAGGTCCACAGCCGGTCGGCGCCATACTGTTCCGCCAGTTCGGCCCGCGCCGTCTCCAGCGCTTCGGCGCCGCGCGCTGTCATGGCGACCCGGGCGCCCTCCGCCAGCAGCGTCTCGACGATGCCGCGCCCGATGCCCCGGCTGGCCCCGGCGACAAAAATCACCTTGTCCTGAAGTTGCAGATCCACCTGTCGCGTCCCCTGTCCTGTATGGATGTCTGTCCATCGCGGCTTCACGCCGCGTTTTCCTTTCCGGCGGCGCCTGCGCCAGATGGCGGACGCTGGCGCATGCGCGTTCTCGCGCCGCTCAACCCGGCCTGACGCACGCCCTTGCCGGAGGCGCAATTGCGCCGCCATGCGCGCCGCCAATGCTTCGTCAAAATCTCCCTGCCTGGCCCGGGGGGCCCGGCTCATCGGCTTTCGGCCTCACGGCTCCGGTCCCACCTGCACCAGCAGCTTGCCGTCGTTGCCGCCGCTGAACAGCAGGCCAAGGCTGCTGGCGGCGTTTTCCAGGCCCTGCACCACATGGGTCTTCCATTTCAGCCTGCCGTCGCGCACCAGCGGCGTCAGCACCCCCAGCGCCTCGGCGGCGCGCGGGAAATAGTCGATGACGATGAAGCCCTTCACCGTGAGGCGACGCATCAGGATGCGGCTGAAATCGGTGGGGCCGGGCGTGGGTCCGTCGTTGTTGTAGGTGGAGATCATGCCGCACAGCGGCATGCGGCCGAAATCGTTCATCCGGCTGAACACCGCGTCCATGATCGGCCCGCCGACGTTCTCGAAATTGACGTCGACGCCATCCGGGCACAGCCGGTCGAGCGCCGCGCCCACGTCCTCGTTGCGGTAGTCGATGACCCCGTCCAGCTTCAGGTCGTCGCGCAGCCAGGCGCATTTGTCGGGGCCGCCAGCGATGCCGACAACCCGGCAGCCCTGCATTTTCGCCAGCTGCGCCACGATCGAGCCCACAGCCCCGGCGGCGGCGGACACCACCACCGTTTCACCGGGCTTCGGCTGGCCGATATCCATCAGGCCGAAAAAAGCGGTGAGGCCGGTGGAGCCGAGCACGCTCATCCAGGCGGTGAGCGGCGCGCCGCCGAGGTCCTGCAATGGCCGCAGCAGCTTTTCCGGGGCAATGGTGTAGTCCTCCCAGGCGCCGGACGCCGGTTTGACGATGTCGCCGGGGCGAAAGGCAGTGGAGCGGCTGTCGACCACCTCGCTGATGACGCCGCCGCGCATGGGCTGGCCGAGATCCACCGGCGGCAGATACTGCTCCCGGTCGCTCATCCAGATGCGGTGGGTCGGATCAAGCGACAGATAGATGTTGCGGCACAGCACCTCGCCGTCGGTGAGCATGGGCAACGGCCGTTCAACCAGGTCCAGATCGCCTTCCGAAATCGCCTCGTCGGGCCTGCGCCGCAGCACCCATTGCCGGTTGACGGTCATCGTTTCATTCCTCCCTGTTGCTGCGTCCTGTGTAGCGCCGGCGCCGCCGTCAGGCGAGCCCCGCAACTGGCAGGGCTCCGGGATGCCTTTACCCGTCCAGCGTCACCCCGCCGCCATGCTGCGCGGGCGCGGCGGCAGCGCTTCCGTGCCGGTGACGTCGCTGGCGAACAAGGCGGTGATGTCCGCGTCGGACAGGCCCATCACCTCGCTCAGCACGGCGACGCTGTGCTCCCCCAGGGTCGGCGCGGGAAAGCGCACCGGCGGCGCCTCGATGGCGCCGGCGTCGCGGAACGGCGTGGCGCCATGGGGGAAGTCGCCAATCCACGCCCGGCGGACAATGCGCCAGTAGTTGCGCGCCGCCAGATGCGGATCGTTATAGAGGTCGAGCGCCGGCCTGGCGCGGCCCGCCGCCACGCCGGCCTGTTGCAATGTGGCCATGGCCTGGGTGGCGGTGCGCCCGGAGCACCAGGCGTTGATGGCGGCGTCAATGTCGTCCTCGCGCGCCTTGCGGCCGGCGGCGGTCGCCAGCGCCGGATCGCCGGCCAGGTCGGCGCGGCCGATGACCTGGGCCAGCGCCGGCCACATGGCGTCGTCGGTCACGGCGATCACCACCCAGCCTTCCGCCCGCGCCCCGGGCGGCGGATTGCTCGGCGCCGGCATCGGCGCGCCCTGAACCTGCCAGGACGCCGGCGCCGGGTCCGGCGCGCAGGCATAGCAGTTGTGCGGCGCGAAGGCGGGGTGGCGGCTGCCGGTTCGGGCCGGCTCCGCGCCCAGGGAGGCGGCGATCATCGCCGGGGCCGTCATCGGCATCAGACATTCCACCTGCGACAGGTCGATGTGCTGGCCCTCGCCCGTGCGCAGCTGGTGCAGCAGGGCGACGAGGGTGGCGGCGGCGCCGTTGAGGCCGCCGGTGGCGTCGCCATAGGCGATGTGGCCCATGGTTGGCGGGTCTTCCGGCCGGCCCACCGTGCCGGGCAGGCCAGACGCCTGCTCCAGGGTCGAGCCATAGGCGCGCGCCTGTTTCCAGGGGCCGGACGAGCCGAAGGCGCACATGGAAGTCATCACCAGCCTTGGATTGACCTGGCGCAGGACGGCGTAGTCGAGGCCGAGCTTCGGCAACACGTCGGCCGCGTAGTTTTCGATCAGCGCGTCGGCCCTGGCGACCAGCCGCTTCAGCGCCGCGACCCCGTCGGGGTGGGTGAGGTCGAGGGTGACGCCGCGCTTGTTGCGGTTCAGCGCGCAGAAGCGGCCGGCCTTTTCGTAAAGCCGCTCGCGGAACACTTCTTCCGTTGCGTCGACGCCGCGCCACCAGTCCGGATATCGACAGGCCTCAACCTTGATGACGTCCGCGCCGAGGTCCGCGAGGAACCGGCCGCACAGGGGCCCGGCCCAGCCCATCGAGAGATCGACGACGGTGACGCCCGCCAGCGGCAGACCCGTGGCGGCCTGGCCTGCGGGCTTTGCTGGCCAGTCGGGCAGGACGGAGGCGCCCGTCGCCTCGACCACGCCGCCGCGTCGGGGCGGCGTGGCGGTGAGCGCCAGCGGACAGCCCGGCGCCGCCGCCGTGCGGCCGTCGACGGTGATGTCGACGATGGCGCCGCGCGCCCGGAACTGCGGATTGTTGACAATCTCCGCCATGTCCCAGACGGGAACCATCGGCAGGCGACGGCGCAGCGCCTCGGCGAACCATTCCGCCATCGGCCGCTGCGACAGGCGTTCGTTGAAAATCGCGTCCAGTTCGTTCGCGAAGACCAGGCGCATCTCGCCGGTCGCCATGTCGGCGCGGGCGGCGTAGTGCTCCAGTCCAAGCAGATTGCAGAATTCGCGCCACTGCGCCGGCGTCACCACCGTCAGGCCGATCCAGCCGTCGGCGGCGCGGTAGACGCCCAGCGGATAGGTCGGCGCGAAACGGTTGACGCCGCCGCGCGGAAACCCCGCGCCGCGCAGCCAGCCGTCGGCGCACTGATATTCCGAATGGGCGATGCAGGATTCGAATACGCTGAGTTCGAGCGCCCGTCCGCCGCCATGACGCGCCCGCCCATACAGGGCGCCCATGACCCCAATGAAGCCCGAGACGCCGGCGGTGATGAGCGCCTGAAACTCCGGCGCGGCCAGCGGCGGACCTTCCGCCGGACCAACATTTTCAACCAGGCCGGCCAGCGCCCGGCAGACGGCGTCGGCGCCCTGCCAGCCAGCATAGGGCCCGCTGCGGCCGAACCAGGAGACGTCGCAGATGATCAATCCCGGCCGCCGCGCGGCGATGGCGGCGATGTCCAGATGGTCGAAGGGCGGGCCATCGGAGGCGATCAGCACGTCGGCGCCGGCGATCAGCCGCTCCAGCGCCCCAGCCTGGGCGGCTTTGTCGCCATCCAGCACGACGCTGCGCTTGCCGGCCGCCAGAAAGGCGTAAGCCGCGCTGGTCGCCCCGCTGGCGAATGGGGCCTGGCGGCGCAGGGGATCGCCCCCTGGCGGCTCGATCTTCACCACCTCGGCCCCGAACCCGGCCAGCAATTGCGCCGTATAACCAGCGGCGGGCAGACAGCCCGCCTCGACCACGCGCAAGCCGTTGAGCGGCATGTGGCTTCCTCCTGCATATGTTTGCCGGGGCTGGTCTGCGCCGCCCCGTGTCATTGATTTTCCGGCGTCGACCCGCCGGCTGGTTTGGCAACGTCTCCAGAACTGGCGCCGGCGGCTGTGGATGAACGCCAGCGCCCGGATTCTTTATGGCGCCGGCCCTTGCGGCGCGCGCGCGTGGTTAGCTGAATTACGTCAATAGGTTGCTGCTTGTCCGGTTGCCGATCTGCACCCCACGCGCCTGCCGCGGGCGCTTCGGGTGAACGATGGCGCGCCTCTGCATGGCTGGCAAGCAAAATGAAATTTTGTATAACGATTTCGCATAACAGAAACGGGCCGCGCTGGCCCGTGAAGTCCGGAGCGGCGCGCCCGCCCGGCGGGGAGGGACCAGGGACTCAGCGGCCGTGACATCACGGGCCGGGTCTGGTTTTGCCTGCCGGTGAAACGCCTGCCGCCGCCGGCACGGAGGAGCGTTCGATGGTTTGGCAGGCGGAAATCGATGAGTTGCGGCGGCGCGAGGCCCTGGCGCATGAGATGGGCGGCGCCGACAAGGTGAAGCGCCAGCACGACGGCGGTCGCTTCACCGTGCGCGAGCGCGTGGAGCGGCTGGTTGACGCCGGCACGTTCCATGAAACCGGCGCCGTCGCCGGAATGGCCGAATATGATGAGCAGAACAATCTGAAGGCGTTCACGCCTTCCAACTGCGTTTTCGGCCGGGCGCGGATCGATGGCCGCCCTGTGGTGGTGGTTGGCGACGACTTCACCGTGCGTGGCGGCTCCGCTGACGCCTCCATCGCCGCCAAGCCGCAGATGGCCGAGCAGATGGCCGCAGCATACCGCATGCCGATCATCCGCATGATCGAGGGCTCTGGCGGCGGCGGCTCGGTGAAGACCATCGAGACCAAGGGCCGCGCCAATCTGCCAGGCGGCATCGGCGGCGGCGAGAGCTTCGACCTGATGACCAGCAATCTGGCCGAGGTGCCGGTGATCGGTCTTGGTCTTGGTTCGGTCGCCGGCCTCGGCGCGGCGCGCCTTGCCTCCACCCATTTCTCGGTGATGTCGAAGACCTCGGCCATGTTCGTCGCCGGCCCGCCGCTGGTGGCGCGCCTTGGCCAGACGGTGGAGACGCTGGGCAAGCAGGACCTCGGCGGCTGGGAAATCCAGACCCGCTCCGGCGCCATCGACATGGCGGTGGATACGGAAGAGGAAGCCTTCGCGGCGGCCCGGCGCTTCCTGTCCTATCTGCCCAATTCGGTGCACGAGCTGCCGCCGGTGATCGCCCCGACCGATGATCCGCAGCGGCGCGAGGAAAGCCTGCTGAAGGCGGTGCCGCGCGACATCCGCAAGGTCTACAAGATGCGCCCGATCGTCGAGGCGGTGGTCGATGCGGGCAGCTTCTTCGAACTTGGCAAGATGTTTGGCCGCTCGCTGATCACCGGCCTTGCCCGCATCGACGGCAAGCCGGTGGCGGTGATGGCCTCGGACCCGTATTTCTATGGCGGCGCCTGGACGGCGGACGCCTGCGAAAAGGCCATCCGCTTCATGGATCTGGCCCAGACCTTCCACCTGCCGGTGGTCTACATGCTGGATTGCCCCGGCTTTCTCATCGGCCTTGAGGCGGAAAAGGCGGCCACCATCCGCTGGGGCGTCAGGGCGCTCGCCGCCATGAACCAGACCACGGTGCCGTGGTGCACCATGATCGTCCGCAACGCCTTTGGCGTCGCCGGCGCCGTCCACAAGCCGGCGGGTCGCTTCGGCTTCCGCTACGCCTGGGTGTCCGGCCGCTGGGGCTCGCTGCCGCTGGAAGGCGGTATCGAAGCGGCTTACCGCGCCGACATCGACGCGGCGGATGATCCCGTCGCCAAGATGGCGGAGATCGAGGACCGGCTGAACAAGCTGCGCTCGCCGTTCCGCAGCGCCGAAACCTTCTGGGTGGAGGAGATCATCGACCCGCGCGAAACCCGCCCCCTGCTGGTCGATTTCGTCAATCTGGCGTGGCCGACCCTGGAAACCGGCCGCAGCAATTTCGCCATCCGGCCCTGAGCGCCGCCAACGCGACCGCAGGGCGTTTGCCCTGCGGCCTTTTCTGCGCCCGGCCGGGGGACGTCGCATGACGACGCCTCAGCAATACGATGCGCACACATGCGCCCGGCCAATTGGGGCCGCCAGCGGGCGCCGCAGCCGGTCACCTCACAGCCGACACTTTTCTTTCACAAGCTGTCATCCGGAATGAAAAATATCAGCGCGATCTTTGCGCCGGCCAGGCGGGTTGATGAAGTATGCATACGTCTTGGGTAGTGAAACCAGTGTGCGCTCCTGGCCGCGAACGTCCAGAGACGCCAGGAGGGGTGTGCGCGGCGAGAAAGCGGTCGGGCTGGCGCTGGGCCTTTGGTGACCGGATGCGTTCCGGCCTTGAGCAATGCTTTGACGGGGCGTGGCGCTTCACGGCGCTGGCGACGCTTGCCCGGTCGCCGTAATTTTCTTCGCCGCCGCCACCGCCGCCGCCGCATCGACAAGGCCAGCGCCGGTGTCGGCGTCGCGCCCGGCGGGACCAAGGTCCTTTGCCGTTTCCGTCAGAATCTGGCGCGCGCCGGCGGGCGTTAGCGCCGGGTCTGCCTCCAGCAGCAGCGCCACCGCGCCGGTCACATGGGCGGCGGCCATCGATGAGCCCGTGCTGAACTGGTAGGCGTCGCCGGGCGCCGGGGCGATGATGTCGGCGCCGGGGGCCGCGATGGCGATGTGATCGCCGCGACCGGCGGCGGCGATGCGCTGGTCATTGGCGTCGGTGGCGGTGACGGCGATGACATGGGGGTCGGCGGCCGGCCACGCCGGCGCCGCGTCAGGGCCGTCATTGCCGGCGGCGGCGACCAGAACCACGCCTTTGGCGGCCGCGGCGGCCAGCGTTTCCGACAGCAAGGGGTCGCGCGGTCCGGCGAAGCTCATGTTCACCACCCGCGCCTTCGCCTGCACGGCGGCTTCCAGCCCCAGGATGACAGCCTGGGACGAGCCGAGGCTGCCGCTCCGGTTGGCGCCGCCCTTGCCAGATGGCGGCGCGAAGGCCCGGATCGCCACGATGCGCGCGCCAGGGGCGACGCCGCTCATCTGGTCGCGCGCCGCGATGACGCCGGCGATGGCGGTGCCGTGGGCTTCGGCCGGCGGTTTCGCCGCGCTGGCCCCTGTGACGTCAACCGATTGGGTCACTGTTCCGGCCAGTTCCCGGTGCTGGCCATCGACACCGGAATCGATCACCGCGGCCAGCACGCCGACGCCTTTGGCGTTCAGCTGCGCCACGCCCGCCCGCAACCGCGCCAGGCCGTACTGCGCGGCGGCGAGGCCGCCCTGAGACGGGGGCGACGCCTGCATCAGGGTGTAGAGATAGTTGGGCTGGGCCGCGCGCACCCGGCTGTCGCCTTCCAGCGCGGTGATGACGGCGGCCACCGTTCGCCCATCCGGGATCCGGTAGCGGACCAGCAGCGCGCCGGTCAGCGCCAGCGGGCGCGTCGCCAGCAGTCGCAGGCGCTGGGTTCGCGCCAGATCACGGGCGAGCGGCTCCGCGTCCGCCGCCAGCGTCACCAGCACCTCGCGGGCGACGAAACGGCTTTCTCCCGCCGGGGGAACGCCGCTGTTGGCCCTGGCTGGCGCTGTTGGCGGGGCGGCGGGCGGTGGCCGGCGCTGCGGTGGTTTGGCGCGCGGCCCGGCTTTCTCCGGCGCAAGCCGCGCCGGGGCGCGGCGACGCGGTTGCGGCCCCGGAAGTCCGTCCGCTTCGCCCTCATCCATATAGATCGGCGCTGGATAGGGCGCCGGATAGGGAACGGGAATCATGTCGGGCGGATACGCAGGCGGCGGACCATAGGCGCCGGGCCAGGGGCGGGGCCGTGGGTCGTGGTGGTGGGGCGCGGGCGGGCGCGGCCGTCCACGCCAGGCTTCAGGCGGGCGCGGGCGGGTGTTCCCGTAAGCCTGTGAGCTATCACGTGGCCCCCGCCAGTTTCCACGTCCATGGGGGCCATGCCAGTGCTCCGCCCTTCCGCCGTTACCGTGTTCCGCCCGGCCGCCGTTTCTGCGGCCGGAGGATTCGTGGTCGTGGCCGCGCGCCTGGTCCTGGCTTCGGCTTCTGTCGTGTCGCCAGTCCGGCTGGGACTGCGCCTGAGCGAACGGCGCCATGACCAGGAGCGCGACGATCCATGTTGCGATGCGGCGGCCGACGCCGGCCCGGCGGATATCCAAAGACATGTCCGTTACCCGTCATGATCCGGCTTCCGGCGCATCATCGCGCCGGGGAGCGCCGAAAGTGAAAGTTGCGGAGCGCGATGCGGTTCCGGTCCGCTATCCGTCGCTGCCGTCGTGCTGGCGCCGGCGCCGTTCCGCCAAACCTGGCCGGAATAGGGCCTGATGTCCCACGATCGTGCGTTTTTGCTGACGCAAAGGAAGTTCGTGGGGCTCATGGCCCTGGAATGCGTGTTTCTGAAGGCCAGCGAACCTGTGTCGCGCCTGGCGCCAGTCTGGTTCAAACGGGCGTTCGCATGGCGCGTGACCAAAAAATATCACCCGGAGAATGAACCGATCCCGCTTCCGTGGCGACCCATGGCCATAAGGGAGACAGAACCGTTTCCCGACAGAGGATCCTGCAAGGGAGAGCAGCCATGTTGAGGAACCTGTTCAACGCCGTTACCGCCGGCAAAACCATCCGCGCGGCGCTCGTGGCCGCTGGCCTGGCGTTCACCGCGGCCAGCGGCGTCATGATCACCTCCGATGCGGCGGTCGCCCGGCCGGGCCACGGTCATGGTCATGGTCACGGCCACGGTCATGGGTATGGCCACGGTCATGGGCATGGCCCGCATTGGGGCCATCGTCATCCCGGCTGGCGCCATGGCTCCTATTACGGCCCCCGTTATGGCTACTGGCGCGGCCCGCGTTGCGTCATGCGCCAGCATGTGACGCCCTGGGGCGAGATTATCTGGCGCCGCCGCTGCTACTGAGGCATGGGCAGGGCGCGCCTCCCGGCGGCAACGCCTCGCGGTGGAGACCGCATGATGGTGGGCGCCCCGGTCCGGCGCCCGGGCCAATGGGGCAGGGCGCTGGTCCAGCCCGTTTCAGGGCTTGACCGTGGCCGCGTCCGCCGGGGATGCTCAGCGACGGGGAACGGCTTCGCGCCAGTCGCCGCAACGCAGGCCGGCGCGTCCGGCGCAGGGGCTGGACGTCATCCAGGCGGGGGACGTCCGGTCTGCATGGGCTGGGGGGCGCCGTGGACACGCACGCGGATGGGGAGATCATCCGGCGCATCGCCGGGGGCGACAAAGCGGCGATGATGACGCTGTACCAGCGTCACCATTTGCGGGTTTTCCGTTTTCTCGTTCGTATGGTGCGTAACGAGGCGACGGCGGAGGAACTGGTCAGCGACGTGTTTCTGGACGTGTGGCGCCAGGCGGGGACCTTCGAGGGGCGCTCCAGCGCCACCACCTGGCTGCTCGGCGTCGCCCGCTTCAAGGCGCTGTCGCACCTGCGGCGGCGCACGACAGCGCCGCTGGACGACGCCTTCGCGGAAACCCTGGAAGACGACGCCGACGACCCGGAGGTCGTCGCGCAAAAAACCGACAAGGCGGCGATCATGCGCGCCTGTCTCGGCCGGCTCAGCCTGGAGCACCGCGAGGTCATCGACCTGGTCTATTATCATGAGCAGGGTGTCGATGAGGTGGCGCGCGTTCTGGGCATTCCGGCCAACACCGTCAAAACCCGCCTGTTCCATGCGCGCAAGCGCCTGGCGGGCCTGCTCGCCGAAGCGGGCGTCGACCGGGGATGGCCATGATGACCGACAGGGAGCCAACCAGGGAGCCTGCCATGACATCCGCGTCAGCGGCGGCGCAGCCCCCGGATGATGATCTGGAGCTGCTGCTGCCCTTTTACGCCGCCGGCAAACTGTCGCCGCAGGAGGCGCGCCGCATCGAGGCGCGCCTTGCCGGCGACGCCGAATTCCGCCGCCGGCTCGACCTGATCGAGGAAGAGCGCGGCCAGACCGTGTTGCTCAATGACAGCATCGCGCCGCCATCGTCCGCGACGCGCGAGCGGCTGTTCGCCATGATCGACGCTGACATCGCCGCAACGCCGGCAGGCCGCGCAGCTTATCAGGGCAATCACGACAGCGTCGCGGCCGGCGGGCAGGAAGGCTTGCGCGGCGGCCTGCGCGCCTGGCTGGTGGGCCTGGCCGCCGCAATCACACCGCGCGCCATGGGCTACGCCGTCGCTGGCCTCGCGGCGCTGGCCGTCGTCCAGGCCGGATTGCTGGCGCATCTGGCGTCGGGCCGGAACCGGCCGGACGTCTATGTCACCGCCTCCGCGCCGGTGGAGCCGGGCGGCGTCCATGTGCTGGCGCGCTTCGCTCCCGGCGTCACCATGACCGCCGTTGCGGCATGGCTGCGGGACAACGGCATGCGCATCGTCGATGGTCCCAAGCCCGGCGACCTGTGGCGGCTGCGCATCGCCGCCGACGCGGCGGGGAAAGAGGCGGCGATGCGGAAGCTCCAGGCCAGCCCCGGGGTTTTCGCCACGGTGCTGCCGGAATAGCCGGGGTGATCCAGCCCGGCAAGCCCGCCTGTCGGCTGCATTGCGGGCCGGGAAATGGCTCATTTTGCCAGAACATAATCCTGGGGCGCCGCGGCTGACGCATATCTGTCATGAAATTGTCGTAACGGGCGCGGGTTCCCGGCGCGCGTACAGGAGTTGGCCCGGCATGCGTTTCATCCAGACCTTTGCGTTGCTGCCGTTTCTGGATTCGGTGGTCAGCCTGCTCGCCGCCTTCATCTGCGGCGCCATCATCGGTGTCGAGCGGCAGTTCCGGCTGCGATCCGCCGGCCTGCGCACCAATGTGCTGGTCGCTGTCGGCGCCGCCGCCTTCGTCGATGTCGCCGCCCGCATCGCCGGCGACAGGGAGTCCCTCCGGGTGATCGCTTATGTGGTGTCCGGCGTCGGCTTCCTCGGCGCCGGCGTCATCATGAAGGAAGGGATGAACGTGCGCGGCCTCAACACCGCCGCCACGCTCTGGTGTTCGGCGGCGGTGGGCGCGGCGGCGGGCGTCGACCTGCTGGCGGAGGCGTTGCTCATCACCATCTTCGTCGTCGCCGGCAACACCCTGCTGCGGCCCCTGGTCAACGCCATCAACCGCATCCCGGTGGATGAGCAGAGCGCCGAGCTGACCATCGAGGTCACCGTCACCACCACGCGCGCCGACGTCGGGCCGATCCGCGAACTGGTGGTGCAGCGGCTGAAAGACGCCTACTACCCCATCGCCGACGTCCGCGAGACGCCCCACGGCAACGGCACGGTTGATCTCATCGCCGTGCTGGCCAGCAACTCCGTCGACCCGGAGGAAATGGAAGCCGTGGTCAACGCGCTGGAGGCCGAACCAGGCGTGCTGCACGCCGCCTGGGAGAGCAGCGCCAGCGACTGACAATGACTGGTTAGCCGGCTTCGCGCAGCTTCCACATGCCCTGGCTTTTCGCCACGATGCGCTCCCCAACCGTGACGGTCGCCGAGACAAAGGCGACCGCTTTGGTGGCGCGCACCAGTTCGCAGCGTCCCTCCACGAACTCGCCCACTTTGGCGCCGCTGACGAAATGCGTGTCGAGCTGGATGGTGGCGTGCGGCCGCGCGGCGCTGTTCTCGGTGATGGCGACGCCGAGAATGCGGTCGATGAACGTCATGATCATGCCGCCGTGGATGACGCCGTTGCGGTTGCGGTGCTTGGGCAGGGCGCGGAAGCCGAACACCAGGCCCTTTTCGTCATGGCGATGCCAGATCGGGCCGGCGTGGCGGGTGAAGCCGCGGCTGCGGATCATGTCCCAGCCCTCGCCCGGCGGCGGCATGGCCGCTTCCAGTTCCGCCGACTCCAGCGCGTCGGCGCAGGCCATGGCCAGCGCTTCCGTGGCGAAACGGGCGATGGTGGCGCCGCCGGCGACGACGCGCCAGGGCGTCTCGCCAGCCGCGTCCGCGACGATCTGAAATTCTGGCGCCAACGCGCTCTGCATGCCCACGATGCTGCCTCCCTGCGGCTGTTTTCTGCCGGACGCGGGCCGCGCCCGTTAATGTTGCGTTTGCATAGAGCATGTGGCGGCTGCGCGGAACCAGCTTGCGACGTCCTGGGGACGGCGCGTCGGCGGGCTGCGCAAATCTGCTTTCCGCACATGCAGCGCGGGAAGGCGCTGCGTCGTCTGCACGTCCGGGGGGGTAGATTTTGTTGTGCTGAGCCGCGATAGAGAAAGCCAAGCGCGGCTTCCCCCCGCGTGACCAGGAGCCGTGTCCGGCCATGGCGACGCCCCGCCTTCGCGCCGGAACCTTGCGCCAGAATGAAAAATATGAAGCGTTTCCGCTTCAAAGGGTTGGAAACGTTTCAGGTAGAGAGGATTCTCGATGAGCGACATGCGCGACATGTTCGTCGAGACAGCCAGCCGGCTGTTCAGGGACTACTGCACGCCAGACCTGCTCCGCGCCGCCGCGGCGGGGTCGTTCCAGACGCAATTGTGGGACGCCATGGTTGAGGCCGGCCTGACCAAGGCCGCCGTCGCCGAGGACGCTGGCGGCAGCGGCGCCGAGCTTGCCGACGCCCTGGCCCTGCTGGTTCCGGCTGGCGCGAACGCCGTCCCCGCGCCCCTGGCTGAAACGCTCATCGCCGGGTTCCTGCTCGGCGAGGCGGGCGTTGTGGTTCCCGACGCGCCGCTGACCATCGCCATTCCCCGCCCCGGCGAAACCCTGCGCGCTGTCCGCAAGGGCGACGGCTGGCTCATCACGGGCGCGGTCGCCCGCGTTCCCTATGCGCGCTTCGCCTCCGGCGGCGTGACGGTGATCGCCGAAACCGCTGAGGGACCGCTGCTGGCGCAAGTTGCGCTGGCTGACTGCAAAATCGCGGAGGCGGCCAATCTGGCCCACGAACCGCGCGACGACGTGGCGTTCAACGAGGCGCCGGCCCAGGCGGCGAAGCTGACGACGCGCCAGGCCGCCGACGTCTACGCCATGGCCGCCGCCGCCCGCAGCGCCCAGATGGCCGGCGCCCTGCAGACCGTATTGCAACTCTCCGTGCAATACGCCCTGGAGCGCAGCCAGTTCGGCAAGCCGCTCGGCAAGTTCCAGGCCATCCAGCACAATCTGGCCACCCTGGCCGGCCAGGCCGCCGCCGCCACCGCCGCCGCCGACGCCGCCATCGCCCATGCGGAACATGGCGCTGGCTCCATCGCCATCGCCTCGGCCAAGGCCCGCGCCGGCGAGGCGGCCTCCATCGCCTGCAACATCGCCCACCAGGTGCACGGCGCCATCGGCTTCACCGCCGAGCACGCGCTGCATTTCAGCACCCAGCGGCTGTGGTCGTGGCGCGATGAATTCGGCAATGACGCCTTCTGGGAGCTGAAACTGGGCGACCAGGCCGTCGCCGCCGGCGCTGACGGCCTGTGGGCCATGCTGACCGCCGCCGCCTGACAGCCAACCTTTTGGCGCCAATCCGGTGAGCTCCGGTTCACAGGATAGGCCCTGTCTCTTTGATTTGATGCATTTTCGCGACAGGCGGTCCGCCGTTGCCGAAAATGCTCCAGAAGGAGTTGAGCCATGGAAGCGCTCAGTTTCGCCCCGCCGCCAGTCTCTGAGGAAGCCGAACGCGTCCGCGCCGAAGTGCGCGCGTTCCTGAAAACCGAACTGGCCAATCGCCCGCCTTTCAAGAAGGCGGATTCCTGGAATGGCGCCGACCCGGCCTTCAGCCGCAAGATGGGGGCCAAAGGCTGGATCGCCATGACCTGGCCGAAGCAGTACGGCGGCCATGAACGCAGCGCCCTTGAGCGCTATGTGGTGCTGGAGGAGATGCTCGCCGCCGGCGCGCCGGTCGCCGCCCACTGGATCGCCGACCGCCAGAGCGGCCCGCTGATCCTCAAGGCCGGCACGGAAGAGCAGAAGCAGTCGATCCTGCCGCGCATCGCCGCCGGCGACTGCTATTTCTGCATCGGCATGAGCGAGCCCGACACCGGCTCGGACCTCGCCTCGGTGCGCACGAAGGCGGTGAAGGCCGACGGCGGCTGGGTGGTGAACGGCACGAAAGTCTGGACCACCGGCGCCCACATCGCCCATTACATGATCCTGCTCTGCCGCACCGCCGAGCCGACCGCCAACCGGCACGAGGGCCTGACCCAGATGCTGGTGGACCTGAAGGCCACCGACGGCGTCCAGATCAACCCCATCTACGACCTGGCCGGCCAGCATCATTTCAACGAAGTGGTGTTCCGCGACGCCTTCATCCCGGACAGCGCCGTGCTCGGCAAGCCGGGCGACGGCTGGAAGCAGGTGACCAGCGAACTGGCGCTGGAGCGCAGCGGGCCGGAGCGCTTCCTGTCCTCCTTCACCCTGCTGGTGGAGCTGGTGCGCGCTTTGGGGCCTGATCCCTCGCCGGCGGCGAAGATCGCCATCGGCCGGCTGGTCGCCCACATCTACACCCTGCGCCGCCTGTCGCGCTCGGTGGCCGGCATGCTGCAACGCGGCGATGATCCGGCGATCCAGGCCGCCCTGGTCAAGGACCTCGGCGCGCTGGTGGAGCAGGAGATCCCCGAGATCGCCCGCCAGCTCATCGCCGCCGAGCCGGACACGAAATCCACCAGCGATTTCGTCGCCGTGCTGGCCCATACCGTGCTGAACGCCCCCTCGTTCTCGCTGCGCGGCGGCACCCGCGAGATCCTGCGCGGCATGATCGCCCGCGGCCTCGGCCTGCGCTAGGCGGCTTCAGGCGAAGTGGACGCCGGCTCGCCTGAAAAGGCGCGTCGGTTCAAAGACATGGCGCTGCCAGCGGACCAGCCCGCTGGCAGCGCTTTGGCCCGCAAGCCAGCGCCATTCCCAACAACTTTTCCGCATCCAGGAGATCCGCGATGCAATCGCCGCTCGACTACGCCCAGGAAGGGCCGCTCGTCATCCTCACCATGAATCTTCCCGACGTGCGCAACGCCATTTCGTCGGAAGAGATGATCACCGCTCTTGAAGACGCCTGCGAGCGCATGAACGCCGACATGAGCGTGCGCGCCGCCGTGCTCACCGGCGCCGGCACTGCCTTCTCCTCCGGCGGCAACGTCAAGAAGATGAGCGGCGCGGGCGGCCTGTCCGACAAGCTGCCGGCCCAGACCCGCCGCAACTACAAGCTGGGCATCCAGCGCATTCCGCTGGCGTTCGACAAACTGGAAGTGCCGGTGATCGCCGCCGTCAATGGCCACGCCATCGGCGCCGGCTGCGACCTCGCCTGCATGTGCGACATCCGCATCGCCGGTGAGAGCGCCAAATTCGCCGAGAGCTTCGTCAAGCTGGGCATCATTCCCGGCGATGGCGGCGCCTGGCTGCTGCCGCGCGTCGTCGGCTATTCCAAGGCCTGTGAAATGGCCCTGACCGGCGACATGGTTGACGCCGCTGAAGCGCTCGATATCGGCCTTGTTTCGAAGGTGGTGCCAGACGCCGACCTGCTGGAGGCGGCGAAGAGCCTGGCGCTGCGCATCGCCGCCAACCCGCCCCACGCCGTGCGCATGACCAAGGCGCTGATCCGCAAGGGTCAGGAAACTTCGCTGCCGGCCCTGCTCGACCTGTCGGCCGCCTATCAGGCGCTGTCGCACGCCACCGCCGACCACGACGAGGCAATTTCCGCCTTCCTGGCAAAGCGCAAGCCGACCTTCACCGGCCAGTGAATCAGGGGACGCGACGGCGAGGCCTGGCGTGCGCCCCGCCGGCGCAGCCTGAATTTCGCCGCACGCGGCGCATGTGGCCCCGGCGCAAGCCGGGGTTTTTTTGTGGGCGCCCCGGCCTGCGGCGCGCCCGCCGGGCGGCTGGCTTAAAGCAACTGTAAATACAACGTTTTACGCTTCCGTTTCAGGCCCCCCCGGCCATCGTTGCGGCTGTTGCGCTTTCGCCACTGTCCGTATCTGGCGACCGTTGTTCGGGAATATTCAACGCAATCTCGCCTTATTGGCTTGGGATCGCATGCATTCACGACGGCGCGTCGTCGCCATGGTCGCTGTTCCGCTTTCCGCGGAGAGCGGCCCAATCACAAGACGGGAAACCACATGGAGCGGCTTCCTGCGGCCCTGTCGCGGTGGCGTCGCTTCTACTGGCTTCTCCGGTTTCTGACTTTTCAATTCCGGCCATCCGCCTTCACCGGCGCGTGGCCTCCCGGGACCTGAATGACATGATGGATCGTCGACGTTTTTTGCTGGCCGCGCCGGTGTTTCTGGCTGCCTGTACGGACCGTAGCCGCCCGGAGCTCGCGGCGCCGCCGCCCGTCGACCCCTATTACGCCCGCATTTACCAGGAAATCGACGATGGCCGCTTCACGGTCGCCGCCGTTGACCTGACCCAGATCGATCCCCGCTTCCTGCGGCGCGAGGTGGATTACGACACCACCGAGCAGCCGGGCACGATCGTGGTCGATCCTGGCGCGCACTATCTCTATCTGGTCCGTCCTGGCGGCCGCGCCATCCGTTACGGCGTTGGCGTTGGCCGCGCCGGTTTCCGCTGGAACGGCCGGGCGACCGTGGCCCGCAAGGCCTCCTGGCCGGTGTGGACGCCGCCGGCAGCCATGGTCAAGCGCGACCCCAAGGCGCGGCCGTGGGCGAAGGGCATGCCGGGCGGCCCCGACAATCCGCTGGGCGCCCGGGCGCTGTACCTGTTCCAGGGCAGCCGCGACACGCTGTATCGCATCCACGGCACCAATGATCCGGGCAGCATCGGCCTGTCGCTGTCGAGCGGCTGCATCCGTCTGCTGAACCAGGACATCATCCACCTGTACAGCCAGGTTCCCGTCGGAACCAAAGTGGTGGTGAAGAAATACGACGGCCCGGTTCCCACCGGCCCGGTGGAAGATGAGGCTGTGCCGGACGCTGTGGCCGCGGCGGAAGGCTGAGCGGCCCGGCTGCCTGCCTGACCTCCTGACAGTTCCGACGCCCGGAGGACCGCCATGGTCTTCCGGGCGTTGTCGTGGGCGTCCTGGCGCTGGCGCGCGCGGCGGCCGCCCTTTTCCAGTCCTCGCTCCATGAGCAACCGCGCGCCGCGATGGCGCCCGGATTTTACCTGCCAGGGCTGCCATTTGCGCATGTTGACCAGGGCGGCGCGGGCGGGTAGGGCGGCGCCATGACCGCTTTGACGACCGCTCCATCCGCACATTCCCCCGTCGCCTCCGCCGTTTCCGCCGCCCCCGCGGGCGGGCGGGCGCTGCCGCCCGGCTTCCGGCCGCTCCGCGTCGGCACGGAGACGGACTTCCTCGCGCTCACCGGTCCCTTCGCGATGAAAATCGCCGACGGTCAGCTGCGTCTGGGATTTTATGTCCAGCCGAAGCATTGCAACGTCGCCGGCATCTGCCATGGCGGCATGCTGCTGACTTTCGCTGATATCCAGATGGCGATCGCCGGCAAGCATCAGGAGGACCTGCAGGGCTTCCACATGACCGTGTCGCTGACCTGCGACTTCCTCGGCGCCGGCAAGCTCGGCGGCTGGATGGAGGGGCGCACCGAAGTGGTGCGCAACGTCGATCGCACCCTGTTCGCCCAGTGCATCCTCACCTGCGACGGCGAGACGGTGCTGCGCGCCAGCGCCGTGTTTCGCGAAGGCGCGGCGACGCCCGAGATGGTGGAGCGCATGCGCCTCAAGTCCTGAGGACAGGAAAGCAGTTCAGGCCGGCCTGGCGGCCGCCTGCCTCGGCCGTCCAAGCTTTTCCGAGAGGAAGATGCCGCCCAGCACCAGCGCCAGGGCGGCGGCTTCGTAGACGCCGAAGCGCTCGCCAAGAATGACGACGCCCATGATCGCGCCGAACACCGGCGTGAGATTGAGGAACACCGCCGCCCGGTCGGCGCCGATCAGCTCCACCGCCCGCATGTAGAACATCTGCGAGATCAGCGAGGGGAAGATCGCGATGAACATCAGGATGCCCCAGCCGGTCGCATCGGTAGGCCATATCACGCGGCCGCTGGCGATTTCCCAGCCGAGCAGGGGGATCGAGGTGAGAAACGCCGCCGCCGCCATGCCGGCGAACAGGGTCTGGCCGCTTACCGCCGGGCGTTTGCCAAGGCCGATGGTGTAGATGGCGTAGAGCACGCAGGCGATCATGGTGAGGATGTCGCCGAAGTTCAGCCGTAACTGCTTCAGGCTGGAAAGATCGCCATGGCTGGCGGCGACGGCCACGCCCGCCATGGTCAGCGCCAGGCCCAGCAGCTGGATCCATGTCGCCCGCACGCCGAACACCAGAAAGCTGCCGACCAGAATCAGCGCCGGCAGACAACTCTGGAACAGGGTGAGATTGATGGCGCTGGTGTACGCCCCCGCCGCGTAGAACAGCGCGTTGAAGATGGTGTAGCCAATCGCCCCCAGGAACAGCACCGTCGGCCAGCTGCGCTTCAGCACCGGCCATTCGCGCGCGATGCTGCGCCGGAACAGCACAAGCACGATCGCCAGCACCACCATCCAGCGTACGCAGGTCATCAGCATGGGCGAGAGGTGCCCTGGAGCCAGCCGGCTGGCGACGGCGTTGCCAGCCCACATCAATGTGGTGAGCGCGAGCAGCACGGGGCCGTTGCCGTAAAGGCCGGAGGCCAGACGGTGAAGCGGCGACGGAGAGGGAGCGTTTGCGGGCGCTGACATGCGCCGAACGTGGCACAGTCGCGGCGCCGGCGCCATGGGCCTTTGTATGGGCGCGTCCGCGTCGCAGGCGGGCGCCGGACAGCGTGTCGCCCTTGACCTTCCGGCGCGAATGGAGCAAAGGGAGGTGCAAGACCCCGGCCTTGCGCCGGGGTTTTTTGCTGTCGGGCCTGTCGGATGGCGGCCCGTTTGACGATCGGGGATATCAGAGAGTTCGCGATGACCAATGTCGTGGTGGTGGGCGCCCAGTGGGGCGACGAGGGAAAAGGCAAGATCGTCGACTGGCTCTCGGAGCAGGCCGATGTTGTCGTGCGTTTTCAGGGCGGCCATAACGCCGGCCACACGCTGGTGATCGATGGCGTCACCTACAAGCTGGCGCTGCTGCCCTCCGGCATCGTCCGTAAGGGCAAGCTGTCGGTGATCGGCAATGGCGTCGTCGTCGACCCGTGGCACCTGGTTGAGGAAATCGCCAAGCTGACCGGTCAGGGCGTCGCCGTCACGCCGGACAATCTCAAGATCGCCGACAACGCCACGCTGATCCTGCCGCTGCACCGCCAGCTGGACGAGCTGCGCGAGAATGCCTCCGAAGGCCTGAAGATCGGCACCACCAAGCGCGGTATCGGCCCGGCCTATGAGGACAAGGTTGGCCGTCGCGCCATCCGCGTCGTTGATCTGGCCGACATCGACGCCCTGCCTGGCAAGGTGGAGCGCCTGCTGGCCCACCACAACGCCCTGCGTCGCGGGCTTGGTATCGCCGAAATCGACGGCCGCGAGCTGATCGCGTCGCTGGCGGAGATCGCGCCGAAGATTCTGCCGTTCGTCGATACGGTTTGGGCCCGCCTCGACGCCATGCGCCGCGACGGCCGCCGCATCCTGTTCGAGGGCGCCCAGGGCGCGCTGCTCGACATCGACCACGGCACCTATCCGTTCGTCACCTCCTCCAACATCGTCGCCGCCCAGGCCGCCACCGGCTCCGGCCTTGGCCCTTCGGCCATCGGCTATGTGCTGGGCATCGCCAAGGCCTACACCACCCGCGTCGGCGGCGGCCCGTTCCCGACCGAGCTGAACGATGAGATCGGCGAACTGCTCGGCGTGCGCGGCCGGGAGTTCGGCGTCAACACCGGCCGCAAGCGCCGCTGCGGCTGGTTCGACGCGGCGCTGGTGCGCCAGACCGTCCGCACCTCCGGCATCCACGGTCTTGCCCTGACCAAACTCGATATTCTCGACGGCTTCGAGACGATCCGCGTCTGCGTGGGTTATGATCTGGACGGCCGGCGAATCGATCACTTGCCCGCCGGCCAGGCCGAGCAGGCGCGGGTGATTCCGGTGTATGAAGAGATTGAGGGCTGGTCCGAATCAACCGCCGGCGCACGCAGCTGGGCGGAGCTTCCGGCCCAGGCGGTGAAGTATGTGCGCCGCATTGAAGAGCTTGTCGGCGCGCCGGTTGCGGTTCTGTCGACCAGCCCGGAGCGGGATGATACCATATTGGTGCATAATCCATTCGAAGGTTGACAACCTGACAGGCGGGAGCGATTCCAGCAGCCATGGCGGACTTTTATCCTCTGTTGGATCGGGCCATCCGCGGCCTGCCGGACAACACCCCTGAAGCGCGCAACGCTTTGTTTGCGCGCGCCAGGGATGTGCTTCTCGCCCAGTTGCGGGGCATGGACCCGCCGTTGCCAGAGGCGGACATCGCCCATGAGCTGGCCGCGCTCGATGATGTGATCGCCCGCATCGAGCGTGAGCAGGGCGCAGAGGGCAAGGGTGGGCAACCGCCAGCGTCCCCGCCCGCCGTTTCGCCGGCTCCGGCGGCGTCAGCTCCGTCCACTCCCGCCGCTTCGCAGAACCCTGCTCCGCAAGGCTCCGCGTCCCGCGCGCCTCAAGCTCCCACGCCTCAAGGCTCCGGGGTCCAGGCTTCCGGGGCCCAGGTTTCCGGGGCTCAGACCTCCGGGGCCCAGGCCGGCGGCGCTTCTTCAAACGCCGCGCCCGCCATGGGCGATTCGTCTGCGTCCGCCGCGCCGAAACCGGCGTCGCAGCTTGGCCACACCGGCATCCGTCCCGCCAATGGCGCGCCGCAGGCCAGCGCCGGAGCAGGCCGGGAGCCCGCTTCCACGGGCAGCTCAAAGGCCGGGCCATCGGGCGTCGCGCCTGACGGGGCGCCGGCGGTTGACGAGACGCGCCTGCGCCCCCCGTCGCAAAAGCCCGCCGGCAAGGGACGCCGCAACGCCCTGATTGGCGCCTTGCTGGTGGTGGCGCTGGCGGGCGTCGGTGGCGTCGCGTATTGGGCCAACAAGGTGAACCAGCCCACGCCGCAGCCAACGGAGGCGCCCGTCGCCGCCGCGCCGGACGCGGGCAATGAACAGAAGTTCGGCCAGCGGGTCGATGCGGGCCGGGCGCCGGCCGGGCAGCAGGGCGGGGCGGCCCAACAGGGCCAGACCGCCGAAGGGGTCCAGCGCGCCATCCTGTATGAGGAAACGCCGGACAATCCACAGACCCCGAAGGTTTTTCAGGGCACGGTGACCTGGCGGCTCGATTCCGAGAACCCGGGCCAGAACCAGCCGCTCGAGAACGTCGTGCGCGCCGACGTCACCATTCCGGAGGCCGGGCTTGATCTCAAGATCACCCTGCGTCGCAATACGGATGCAGCCCTGCCGGCGTCGCATCTGATGGAGCTGACGTTCAGGAAAGGCGCGACCGGTGACGGGCGGGTGATCCGCGACGTTGGCGTTCCCCAGTTCAAGACCGAGGAGAACGCCCGCGGCGTGCCGCTCGCCGGCCTGCCGGTGGCGGTGTCGGAGTCGGTGTTCCTGGTGGGGCTGTCGAACCTGCCCAACGACGTGGAGCGCAATATCGACCTGATCCGCAACCGGCCATGGATCGACCTGCCGGTGCGGTATGACAATGGTCGCCGCGCTGTTATCGCTCTGGAAAAGGGCGCGACCGGTGACCGGGTGATCGCCGAGGCTTTCAAAAGCTGGGGCGCCGCCAACTGAGCCCCGGACGGGGCGACAGGCCCATCCGGCCCTGAAAGGCTCAGGCGGCCCTGATCCGGGCCGGGTTTGAGGCATCGGCCCCGCCCGCGCGCTCGATGTGACTGGCGCCGGCGCTTCCCGCCCGCCCGGGCCATGACAGGGCGTAAAACGCGAAAAGCCCGCCTGAACCAGGCGGGCTTTTGTAATTTCAGGCGCCGGTGGCGCGGGCGCCTATCGCGTCGCCGCGCCCAACGCCGGCGCGGTCTTCCGCGCGCCAGGGGCCCGCGCGCCAGGGGCCCGCGCGCTTGGGGTCTCGATGCGCGCCAGGGCGCGCTTCACCGCTTCCTGCACCTTCTCGAACGCCCGCACCTCGATCTGGCGCACGCGCTCGCGGGAGACGCCGAATTCGCCTGAAAGCTCTTCCAGCGTGATCGGATCATCGGTGAGGCGGCGGGCCTCGAAAATCCGGCGCTCGCGTGGATTGAGCACGCCCAGCGCGTCCATCAGCGCGGCGTGGCGGTTGTCGCGCTCTTCCGCCGCCACCAGCAGGCTCTCCTGGCTGGCGCTGTCGTCAACCAGCCAGTCCTGCCATTCGCCGTCGCCCTCGCCGCCGGCGCGCAGGGGCGCGTTCAGCGAGGCGTCGCCGCCGAGGCGACGGTTCATTTCGATGACGTCCTGCTCCGGCACGCCGAGCTGGGTCGAAATGTGCGCCACGTGCTCTGGCTTCAGGTCGCCGTCTTCCAGCGCCGAGATGCGGCTCTTCGCCTTGCGCAGATTGAAGAACAGCTTCTTCTGGTTGGCCGTGGTGCCCATTTTCACCAGCGACCACGAGCGCAGGATGTACTCTTGAATCGCCGCCTTGATCCACCACATGGCGTATGTGGCGAGGCGGAAGCCCTTCTCGGGCTCGAACCGCTTCACCGCCTGCATCAGGCCGACGTTGCCCTCGGAAACAACCTCGGAGACTGGCAGGCCATAGCCACGATAGCCCATGGCGATCTTGGCCACGAGGCGCAGGTGGGAGGTGACAAGCTTGTGGGCGGCCTCACGGTCGCCGTCGTCGCGCCAGCGTTTGGCCAGGTCGAATTCTTCCTGGGGCTGCAACATGGGGAACTTGCGGATTTCGTCCAGATAGCGCGAAAGTCCGCCTTCGTTCGCGAGAACAGGCATCGATGTTGTGGCCATAGGACACTCCTTTCGCGCCCCCCTTTCTGGGCAGGCGCATGAACGGCCGCCGCGCGGGCCGACCGCAGAACGTATGGTCGCCGGCAACCATGGCTGAAACTTGGCGTCTGCGCCATTGCAGAATGTCGCTCAGCCCATGGTTCTGGAGGTCATTCGTTCTGTCCGGGCAATATATGCCTGCCCGACCGCCGTTCGTCCCTGTTTAAACTGGCGCCCGAGCCATGCAGGCGCGGTGCGCTGCCGCACCTGATCAGCGGTTTTTCCCGCCGAGATCTTCATTTCGCTGTTCAGGACGGTGCAAAAAACTTCTTCCCGGCGCGTTCCGGGCCTGTCCGCTCCGAATTTTCCAGTTTTCGTCGTGTGCTCGCGCCGGCCGGAAAAGCCGCCGTCAGGCGCCGGGTTCGTCAAGCGCGCGCAGAAGCCGTTGCAGATCTTCTGGCGGCGGCGCCTCAAACCGCATTGGCGTCGCCGTCAGCGGGTGGGCGAAGCCCAGCATTTCCGCATGCAGCGCCTGCCGGCCCAACTGTTCCAGCGCGTCGCGCGCGGCCGGCGTCAGTTTCGCCGCCCGCGACATGAACCCGGATCCATAGAGCGCATCCCCCAGAAGCGGGTGGCCCTGGGAAGCCAGGTGTACGCGGATCTGATGGGTTCGCCCCGTTTCTAGTTCACAACGCAACAGGGTGGCGACCGGTTCCCTGGCGTGGCGGGTCTGCGTCGTCCAGGATTTTAGCGTCGAGACGTGGGTGATGGCCTCGCGCCCCCGGTCCTCGCCCACCACGACGATCTTCTCCCGGTTATGCGCGCTGCGCGCCAGCGCCTTGCGGATGGTGAAGCGGGGCAGGGGGGGCGCGCCCCAGGCAAGCGCCAGGTAGGCGCGCCGCAGTGGCCCGCTGCGGCCATGATCGGCGAATTGCGCGGATAGCGCCTGATGCGCCTGATCGGTCTTGGCCACCACCATCACCCCGGAGGTGTCCTTGTCAAGCCGGTGGACAATGCCGGGCCGCCGCACGCCGCCAATGCCGGACAGGCTGTCGCCGCAATGGGCGAGCAGGGCGTTGACCAGGGTATCGTCGTGATGCCCCGCCGCTGGATGCACCACCATGCCCGCCGCCTTGTTGATGACGATGAGGGCGTCGTCCTCATAGATGATGTCGAGTGGAATGGCGCGGGCCTCTGGCCGCGCCGGCTCCGCCTCCGGGATCTGCAGGGTGATCCGCGCGCCGGCCTTCACCTTTGTCGACGGCGCCGCCACGACAACCCCGTCCACGCTGACGCCGCCCGCCCGCACCACCTGTTGCAAGCGGCTGCGCGAGAGCTCGGGAAAGGCGTCGGCCAGCAGTTTATCGAGCCGGCCGGCAGCTTCGGTGGTGAAGACGGCAGTGTCCAGAGGCGCCCCTTCCAGCGACCCGCTTTCCCCCTGGGCCCTTGCCTGCGCCGCCTTTGCTGTGGGCGTGATTTCTGCAGGCGCGATCACCCCGGGCGCGGACGTTGCGCCCCGCGCGCGCGCATCTGCCTCGTCCTGTCCTGTCACGCTGTCCACCTTGCGCCTTTGCCGAAGCAAGCCTGTTTTCTGGAAACGTCGCTGCCCCGCGAACAAAAAACCGGTTCCCGCCGGATCGCGCCGGAGTTGTACGCGATCCGGCGCGCTTTTGCCGGAAAATCTTTGGCGGACAAGGCGGAAGCCGCGCATGCCGCGACGGCCGCAACCCGCCAGAGGCCGATATCCGCAAAACTATGCACAGATAAACCCGCAAGGCCCTTGAAAGTCTCCCGGATGCTGGATATACGGCAGTCCTCCGCAGCGGCTCCCATCGTCTAGCGGTCCAGGACGTCGCCCTCTCACGGCGAAAACAGGGGTTCGAGTCCCCTTGGGAGCGCCATTGCCATGTTGGATGAATGACCTGTATGGCAGTTAGCCATTATAGATCGTCATCAGGTTAGCTGCGGTTCTGCCTGCCCCCCTGATCCTTGCTTTACGCCAACCTTCCCCCGTTTCTCGCGAGTAGCGCCCGTTCGGCCTTCCGCGTGTAAACTCTGCGTGGCCGCCGCCGGCATGGTCCCGCGCGTGTCAGGCGATGTCGTGAGTGGTCAGCCGCAAGGTCGGTGAGTTTCGTCCATTCCGTCAGTCCGTGCTTCGTATGAGAACCGCCTGTCGTATGCCGCCCTGCGGGTTGTTGGGCCGGAGAGGTCTGTCACATCAACAGCCTCGCCGGGCATTGGGGCGCCGCCGGGGCAAGGCCCCTGCCGGAGGGCAATCTGGCCGCCGCCCTGAAGAAGCGTTCTCCCGCGTCGCAAAAATAATCTCATAAAACCGACGGATTTGGAAAAATATTCCACGAAGACCATCTCCGGCAATCATCGTGTTCTCAAAACCTGGCGCGGTGTTGACCTGTTTTTGGCGTCGCTCCTAGAAGAGGGGGCTTTCCTCCAGTGACCAGGTCAACATGTCTGTCCGTTCTCTTGCCGTTGGGCTCGCGGCTGTTCTTGCCCCCTTGCTGTTTTCGCCTGTCGCCGCCGAATCCCCGAAGCCCCTGCGCATTGGCGTGCTCAACGACATGTCGGGCATCTACGCTGACATGGCGGGTCCAGGCTCGGTGATCGCCGCGCAAATGGCGGTCGAGGATTTCGGCGGCTCGGTGCTCGGCCGCAAGATCGAGATTCTCGCTGGCGACCACCAGAACAAGCCGGACGTCGGCTCGGCCGTGGCCAACCGCTGGATCGATGAGGACGGCGTCGATGTGATCGCCGATATTCCCACCTCCTCGGTGCTGCTCGCCGTGCAGGAGATTGGCCGGCGGAAGAACAGGCTGGTGCTCGCCTCCACCGGCGGCTCGTCGGATTTCACCGGCAAGTTCTGCGCGCCCACCGGCATCCACTGGACCTATGACACCTACGCCCTTGCCGTCGGCACTGGCGCGCCGCTGGCCAAGGATGGCCCCTGGTTCTTCATCACCGCCGATTACGCCTTTGGCCACGCCCTGGAGCGCGACACCTCCGACGCGGTGCGCAAGGCCGGCGGCGAGATCCTCGGCGGCGTCCGCCATCCGCAGGGCGCCAACGACTTCTCGTCCTATCTGCTGCAGGCCCAGAACTCCGGCGCCAAAATGATCGGCATCGCCAGTTCCGGCGCCGACCAGATCGCCACCATCAAGCAGGCCACCGAGTTCGGCCTGCCGCAGCGCGGCGTCAAGCTCGCCGGCCTTTACCTGCACATCACCGACATTCACGGCATCGGCCTTCAGGACGCCCAGGGGCTCATCCTGACCCAGGCGTTCTACTGGGATCTGAATGACGAGACGCGGGCCTGGTCAAAGCGTTTCTACGAGCGCCACAAGGCCATGCCGACCATGGGTCAGGCCGGCGTCTACTCCTCGATCATGCACTACCTCAACGCCGTCAAGGCGGCCGGCACGGCCGACACCCAGGCCGTGGTCGCGAAAATGAAGGCCACGCCGGTCAATGACTTCTTCGCCAAAAACGGCGTCATCCGCGCCGACGGCCGCATGGTGCACGATCTCTATGTCTTTGAGGTCAAGAAGCCGGAAGAGTCGAAGTATCCGTGGGACTACTTCAAGCTGGTCCGCACCATTCCCGGCGACCAGGCTTTTCGCCCGCTGGACGAAGGCGGTTGCCCGCTGGTCAAGAACTGATATGGGGCCGGCGCCGCCGCCGGCTTCAAATCAATGCAAAAAGGCTCCGGGGCGCAGGCTCCGGAGCTTTTTTGTTGGCGCTCGGCCGCCGCGGCGGGGCAGGCGCGGTCAGATGGCGTGCGCGTCCCGCCCAATAGGGCTCGCGCAACTTGCGTTTGAAGATATTGCCGGAATCCTCGCGCGGCAGGCTGTCGGCGAAGTTGATCTGGCGCGGAACCTTGTAGCCGGTCAGGGTCTTGCGCAGCGCGGCGCGCAGGGTGTCTTCGCGCCCGCCGGCGGCGCGACGTCGGCGAGGCCATAGGCGGCGATGATTTCCGGCGGCGTCTCCACCAGCACGAGCGTGACGCCTTCTGGAATGGCGTGGGCGAAGGGCGGCAGCAGGTCGGCGTGGATCAGCAGCACCTTCACGGCGCTGTCGCGCAGGAGATACTCCGCCTCATCCGCCGTGTAATGCCAGTTGGTATGGAATAGGCCCCGAGCATGCCAACGCCGAACGAGGCTTCGAAATAGGCCAGCCCGTTGCGCAGATACAGGGCGACGCCATCACCCTTGCGGACGCCCAGGCTCTCCAGCGCCCCGGCGGCGCGCAGGGCGCGCGCGTTGAATTCGGGGCCGCTGAGCGTGCGGTCGCCGCTTTTGATCCACCCCACATTCGTCTCCCTTGCCGCTGATTTTTATCTCAGCGCGCGGCGGCGACGCCTCCCGTCATTCCGGTTTCAGGCTGCGCGCGGACCGCCGATTTATCCAATTGGAGAAGGCGCCGTATCAAGGATGCGTCGCTGCGGGCGGCCTCACCGGGAACACGCGGGCCGGTGGCCGCGTTCCCATCCAACAGACCTGGCGCCCCCATGTGGCCGCCGCAATGACAGGGGGAGACCTGACATGACGTTCTGGAAACATCACGGCAAGGTTGTGATGAGCGATGAACAGGCCCGTGAGGGTCCGCTGGGCCGCAAGGTGCTGTATGTGCTTGTGGCGAGCCTGCTGCTCGTCGGTCTTGCCTGGGTCATTCTTGAGGCGTGGTGGGCTTACAGGGTCGTGTGACCCCGGATCTGGAGGCCCCACCGTGGCTTGCGCAGGGCCACTGAAAACGCACAGGTAACTGGCGCCGCCGCCGTGAAACGGCGTTGCGATGCCGGACAACCGGCGACATGGTGTCTGAAATCGACCCAGTCGTCGCGATTCGCTCCTGTTGCGCAAGGGAGGGGTTGGACGGCTCACCGCCGGAGCACCGATGTCCGACGTCGCCACGCCGACCCGCGCGCGATCCGTGAAATCCAGGCCGGAGTTCCGCCAGCTCTGCGAGCGCGCGGGCCTGACCGTGGCGGAAGCGGCGGAATTGCTGGCGGTTTCGGAGCGGACCATCGCCCGCTACGCTGCTGGCGACGCGCAGCCTTCGCCCTTGGCCATGCGGGTGTTGCGCGCAGCGGCCGAACGGGCCGCGCCGCAGCCGGAGCCGGCGACGTTCCGCTTCATTGATTTGTTCGCCGGCATTGGCGGTTTGCGCATCGGCTTCCAGGGCATTGGCGGCCATTGCGTTTTTACGTCCGAATGGGACGTTAACGCGCGCAAGACCTATGCCCTGAACTTTCGCGACAATCACGAACTCGCCGGCGATGTTCGCGAATACGCCGCCGACCCGGGGCGGGTTCCCGGGCATGACGTGCTGCTCGCCGGCTTTCCCTGCCAGCCGTTCTCCATCGCCGGCGTTTCCAAGAAGAACGCCCTTGGGCGCCCGCACGGCTTCCTGTGCGACACCCAGGGCACGCTGTTTTTCGACACCGCGCGCATCATCGCCCACCATCGCCCGGCGGCGTTTCTGCTGGAGAACGTCAAGAATCTTGAAAGCCACGACCGCGGGCGCACCTTCGCCACCATCATGCATGTGCTGACCGAAGAGCTTGGCTATCATGTGCAGAGCCGCGTCATCAGCGCCGCCCACTGGGTTCCACAGAAGCGTGAGCGGATTTTCATCGTCGGCTTCCGTGAGCCAACGGCGTTTGACCTGAACGCGCTGGAACTGCCGGCCGGCGGACCGAAGCTGGGCGACATCCTGCTGCCACATGCGGAGGTCGATGAGAAATATACCCTGACGCCGCGCCTGTGGGACTATCTGCGCGCCTATCGCGACAAGCACGCGGCGAAGGGCAACGGCTTTGGCTACAGCCTGTTCGGGCCGGGCGACGTCGCCCGCACCCTGTCGGCGCGCTACTACAAGGACGGTTCGGAAATCCTCATCGACCAGCCGGGCGGACGCCCACGCCGGCTGACGCCGCTGGAATGCGCCCGGCTGATGGGCTTCGACCGGGGCGAGCGCCGTTGGAAAATCGCCGTTTCCGACACCCAGGCCTACCGGCAGTTCGGCAACGCCGTGGTGGCGCCTGTGGCGGAGTTTCTGGCGGAGGCGATGCGGCCGCACATCGCGGCCGCGCTTGACCAGAGCTGATGCCCGCCCGTCTGCCTTGCTTGCGCGACGCCTGGTCGACCGGACGATCCGGTCTGGCAAAAGCGCTTCAGGCCGCCCCGTGCTGGCGGCGGATGAACCTGGCTGCGGCGGCGATGGCCTGGGCGCCCTCGTCGAGCTGGCGCCAGTAGAAGTGCCAGACGTGGAACATGTCCTTCCACAGCGACAGCTCCGTATCGACGCCGGCCGCGATCAGCCGCTGGTGGATGCGCACGGAATCACCGAACAACACCTCATGGTCGCCCACCTGGATCAGCGTCGGCGGCAGGCCCTTCAAGTCGGCGAACAGCGGCGAGGCGAGGCCCGTGAGCAGATCGGCGCCAGCGAGATAACGGCCCGAATGCCAGACGATGTCCTGCCGCGACAGGATCGGATCGACGCCGCTGAGGAATTCATAGCTGCTGCTGCTCGCCGTCATGTCCACCCAGGGACTGATGGCGACGAGGGCGCGCGGCGCCGGCAGACCCTGGTCGCGCGCCGCGATGGTCAGGGCGAAGCTGAGGCCGCCGCCGGCGGAATCGCCCATCACGGATATGGCGCGTCCGGGGTCTGACTCATGCAATTCCCGCCAGGCGGCGACGGCGTCGTCCACGGCGGCGGGAAACGGCGCCTCCGGCGCCAGCCGGTAGTCGATGGCGTAAACCACGCCCTGCAAATCCGCCGCCAGTTTCGAAATCAGGTGGCGGTGCGAGCGGATTGATCCCAGCGTGTAGCCGCCGCCATGCAGATACAGCACGGAGGGGCCATCGCCGGCCACATGGCGCTCGGCCGCCACGCCGCCCAGGGTCATGGGCGTGATCGTCACGCCTTCCGCTGGGGGGAACAGTTCGGCGAAGCGGTCGTATTTGGCGCGGTTGACCGCTTCACCGTCCGCAAGGTCCAGCGGCCGCTTGCGGAATTGCGCCACAAGCGTTGTCAGTGTCTCGCTGGCCATGCGGTTTTCCTCCGGCGTTATTGGGGCAGGGCCAGCGTTTGCGAACGTCCAGACCCTGTCCATTGGTTGATCCCGATCCGTAGCGAATGTCGCGCTTCGGCCGGGGCGGTTCTGGACAATCCCGCCATTTGGCCCGATGCGCCGGCCGCTGGCAATCGCCCGCGTGATGTTACCCCTGCCAGTCGAGGCCGATATCCAGCACCGGCGCGCTGTGGGTGAGCCAGCCAATCGAGATCAGATCGACGCCGGCGGCGGCGATGGCCGGGGCGGTGGCGGCGGTGACGCGGCCAGAAGCCTCGGTGATGGCGCGCCCGGCGGTGATGGCCACGGCCTCACGCAGCTGCTCCGGCGTCATGTTGTCGAGCAGCACCGCGTCGACGCCAAGGGCCAGCGCCTCGTGCAACTGCGCCAGGGCGTCCACCTCGACCTCCACCTTGACCATATGTCCGACGCTGGCGCGCACCCGGCGGATGGCTTCGGTGACGCCGCCGGCGATGGCGATGTGGTTGTCCTTCACCAGCACCGCGTCATCGAGGCCGAAGCGGTGATTGGAGCCGCCGCCGGCCCGCACCGCGTATTTCTCGACGGCGCGCAGGCCAGGCGTCGTCTTGCGCGTGCAGACGATCCGCGCCTTCTGCCCCGCGATGGCGCGGACGATTCCATTGGTGACGCTGGCGACGCCGCTGAGATGGCCGAGAAAGTTCAGAGCCGTGCGTTCGGCGGTGAGCATGCCGCGCGCCGGGCCACTGATCGTGGCGATGACCTGACCAGGCGCCAGCGTCGCGCCGTCGGTGACCGCGATATCGATGCGGATCGCCGGATCGATGAGCTGGAAGGCGAGCACGGCCAGATCGAGGCCGGCGAGCACGCCGTGATCGCGCGCCGTCAGCGTCATCGTCGCCTGGGCGCCGGCCGGGGCGATGGCGTCGCTGGTGATGTCGCCGGCCCGGCCCAGATCCTCCAGCAGCGCGGCGCGCACCAGCGGCTCCAGCATGACGCGCGGCAGGGGCGTGACGCGCGGCAAGGGCGTGCCGCCGGCCTCCGGCATGGCGGCGGGGGCCTCGGCGGAAAATGTGCCGGCATGCTGCGACGCGGGCGAGATGACGGTGGCTTGGGTCATGATGCAATCTTTGTGACGTAAGGGGTTGCGGCAGGCGCGGCGCTGTCCGCCAGCACGTCGGCCAGAAGAACGGGCGCGCGTCGCGGGGCGGCCGGCGCCGGGGTGGGGAAATCAGTGCGGAAATGGGCGCCGCGGCTCTCCTGGCGCGCCAGCGCCGCATGGGCGATGAGCAGCCCGACCAGCGCCGCGTCGGCGGCCGGATGGGTGGGGTTGGCGGCGAGCGGCGCGAGACGCGCCAGCGCCTGGCGAAGCCCGTCCGCGCTCCGCTCAAGGCCAACGCAGCGGCTCATCAGGGCGCGGATCGGCGCGAGGTCCGCGTTCGCAAGCCCTGTCACGTTCGCAAGACCCGGCGGGGAAAGACCCGCCGCCGCCGACCGCAGGACGGCGCTTCCGCCGGCGGCGCCGGCACAGGTTCCCTTCAGATCGCTGGCGACAAATCCGGCGCAGACCAGCGCCTCGACCAGCGAGTTGCTGGCCAGCCGGTTGGCGCCGTGCAACCCGGTGCAGGCGACTTCGCCGCAGGCCCACAGGCCAGGCAACGAGGCGCGGCCGCGCAGGTCCACGGCGACGCCGCCCATGTGGTAATGCGCCGCCGGCGTCACCGGCAGCAGGTCGCGGGCCGGGTCGAGCCCGGCCGTGGCGCACAGGGCGGTGATCGCCGGGAAACGGTAGGCAAAACCGGCGCCCGGGCTGGCGCGCGCGTCGAGGAACACCCGGCGCCCCGCCTGCTGCTGGCGCCAGATGGCGCGGGCGACCACATCGCGCGGCGCCAGTTCCGCCCCCGGCGCGCCGGTCATGAAACGGACGCCGAGGTCATTGACCAGGAGGGCGCCTTCGCCGCGCACCGCTTCGCTGACCAGCGGCGCGGGGCCAACAAACCGGCCGGCAAGCTGCCCTGGATCGAGGGCGGTGGGGTGGAACTGGACAAACTCCATGTCGGCGACCGCCGCCCCGGCGCGCGCCGCCAGGGCGACGCCGGCGCCGATGCTGGACAGCGGATTGGTTGTGCGGGCGAACAACCCGCCAAGCCCGCCGGTCGCCAGCACAACCCTGGCCGTCGCCAGCACGCCGTGGCTGGTTTCGCCGTTGACGATGTCATGCAGCGCCACGCCCGTCACGACGCCGTCGCGAGTGAGAATGTCGCGCGCGATGACCCCTTCGAGCACGGTGACATGCGCCGCCGTCCGCACGGCGGCGGCAAGGGCGCGCACCACCTCGGCGCCGCTGGAATCGCCATGGGCGTGCAGGATGCGGCGCCGGCTGTGCGCGGCTTCGAGCCCCAAAGCAATTCCAGCAAAAGTGGTTCCCACTTTTGCGCCCGGAATTGCGTCCCGCCAGGAAGGCCCTTCAATTCCAGCAAAAGTGGTTTCCACTTTTGTGTCAGAAATTGCGTCCAGGGTGGAAGGTCCCTCAGTTCCAGCAAAAGTGGCCTCCACTTTTGCGTCTGGAACCGTCTCCGTGGCGGCGGCCAGGTGGCCGCCGTCGTTCCGGTCGAACCGCGCCCCGAGGCGCAGCAGATCGGCGATGGCTTCTGGCGCGGCGCCGATGATCGCGGCGGCGGCGGCGGCGTCACAATAGCCGTCGCCGGCGGCCAGGGTGTCGGCCAGGTGCAGGGCGACGTCGTCGTCGGGGCCGATGGCGGCGGCGAGGCCGCCCTGGGCCAGAACGCTGGAGCTGGTCGCATCGCTGCCGGTCGCGTCAATGGGGCCAGGGCTGACCAGCACGCAGGGCATGGGCGCCAGTTGCAGGGCGGTCATCAGGCCGGCCGCGCCGGCGCCGACGATGACCGGCCGGTTCGCCAGGGATGCAAGGGAAGGGCGCGTGGGCATCGGCCGCCTCAGACCGCCAGCATGCGTTCGACGGGGAGGCGCGCCCGCTCCAGGATGTCGGCCGGGATGGT
Source organism: Camelimonas lactis (assembly GCF_004342915.1). GTDB lineage: Bacteria > Pseudomonadota > Alphaproteobacteria > Rhizobiales > Beijerinckiaceae > Camelimonas > Camelimonas lactis. Next base: position 24,471 of record NZ_SLWL01000011.1, on the reverse strand, counting down.
CACCTCATGTTCGCCCAGCTCCAGGCAGCGGCGGATATTGCCGAGGGTGATGCGCTTCATGTGCGGGCACAGGTTGCACGGGCGCACGAACTCCACGTCCGGGTGATTGACGGCGACGTTGTCGCTCATCGAGCATTCGGTGAGCAGCACGACGCGGGATGGCTTCACGTCGCCGACATAGTTCGACATGTGGGCGGTGGAGCCGGAGAAATCGGCCTCGGCCACCACCTCCGGCGGGCACTCGGGATGGGCCAGCACCACCACGCCTGGCCAGTTGCGGCGCATTTCCTGCACGTCGGCCGGCGTGAAGCGCTCGTGCACCTCGCAGTGGCCTTTCCAGGCGATGATTTTCACGGCGGTTTCGGCGGCGATGTTGCGGGCCAGGTACTCGTCCGGGATCATGATGACCTCGGGCAGGCCGAAGGATTCGACAATCTTCAGGGCGTTGCCGGAGGTGCAGCAGATGTCCGACTCCGCCTTCACCGCCGCGGAGGTGTTCACATAGGTGATGATCGGCAGACCCGGGTGGCGCTGGCGGATCAGGCGCACGTCCTCCGGGGTGATCGAATCGGCCAGCGAACAGCCGGCGCCGAGGTCAGGGATCAGCACCGTCTTGTCCGGGTTCAGCATCTTGGCCGTCTCGGCCATGAAATGCACGCCCGCCAGCACGATAACGTCGGCGTCGACGCGGGTCGCCTCGCGGGCGAGAGCCAGCGAATCACCAACGATATCGGCGACGCAATGGAAGATCTCCGGCGTCTGGTAATTGTGCGCCAGGATCACCGCGTTCCTGCGGCGCTTCAGTTCGAGGATGGCGTCGACGTCATCGGCGAAACTGGCCCATTCCATGGGCGGGATCACCCGGCGGACCCGCTCGTAGAGCGCGGCGGAAGGAACGGCTGCGCCAGCGGAGGCAAAGGCGGCTGAGGGCATTTTATATGCTCCGAATGAGTATAATTCGGATATATGCTTAAACTGAGTATAAGCGTTGTCAAGCCGTGATGATGAAGCGACGTCGGCGTCAGGAGGGCGGAGCTATGGGATAAATCATTTAATTATCAATGGTATATCGCGGGTTCATTCCGCTGTCGCAAAAACGCGCGATGAGCGTGCGCCCGCCGGCGCATCCGTGGATATGGCGCGCGGTGGTGCAGGCGTGGTGGTGCAGGCGTGGTTCAGCCGGCCGGCTTGGTTCCGGCGATGGCGCGCTCCAGCAGGACTTCCTCGCGGAAACGGAACAGCCGGGCCGGCCGGCCCACCCGCGTCGTCGACATTTCGCTGGTCTCCTCGACCAGCTCCTGCTGTTCGACAAGGCGGCGGAAATTCTGCTTGTGGGTGCGGCGTCCCGCCAGCGCTTCCACCGCCTTTTGCAGGTCAAGCAGCGTGAAGGTTTCCGGCATCAGCTCGAACACCACGGGACGATATCTGATCTTGCCGCGCAGCCGCGCCACGCCAGTGGCGAGAATGCGCCGGTGGTCGCCGGTCATGGCGTGGCCTGGCGCGACCACCGCCGGGCGCTCCGCCTCCGGGACATGGCGCAGCGACTCCGGCGTCAGGCGCGCCTCGTGCAGCAACTCATAGCGCTGCAACACCATCTCGTCGTGCCACGTCGCGCCGTCGAGGCCGAAGGCGGTGGCGACGCGGCGGCGGCGCTGCGCGCGCATCACGGTCGAGGGCGCGGCGGCGGCCCATTGCATGAGGGCGGGGGCAAGAATCTCGCGCACCACCGCGGGCTGTCCGTCCCGCCAGTCCTCCCATGGAAAGCAGGCGTACCAGCCGAGCCAGGTTCCCTCCGCCTGCGCCCGCCGCTCCGCCTGCTCCCGGGTCAGGGCGAGGTAGCTGATCGACATGACGCGCTGGCCATCGGCGCCCGTGCGGTCGCGATCGGCGAAGGTGTAAAGCTGCTCCACATAGCCGAGGGGGTGATGGGTCTGGCGCTCCACCCAGTCGCGCAGGCCGGTCTGCAATGAACGCGCGTCGGAGCCGAACGGGCCGGCCGGCAGGCTGGCGCCATTGTCGAGCGTCAGCACGCGCGGCTCGTCATGACTGACGGCGACCACCACCGCCACCAGATCGACGAGCACATTGCGTTCGGCCAGATCGCCGGGGCGGGCGCTGTCGGGCGCGGGCGGGGCGGCGGCGGGCAAGGGGGCCGCCGGCAGGGGGGCGGCGGGCGCATCGGGGGCTTGAGCGCTGGTCCGTTGGGCCTTGCGATGGGTCATGAGCGCGACGGCGGCCTCGCGGGTCGTTCCTGTCCGGGGTGATTATAGCCGTTGGCGCGAAAGCGCGCGCGCGTCAATCCCAGGCGGCAGGCGGGGCCATTCCTTGCCTCGCCCGCGGGCTGGCGCATCCGTGCGCCAGAGGCGTTCCGTTACGGCGCGGCGCCAATCACTCGGCCACGGCGGCGATCGCCGTCGCGGCGGCCCGGCCGCCCTTCATCATGTTGCCAGCCACCGAAAGCTGGAGGGAAACCGAAGCGACCACCAGGACCATGACGCCTGCCGCCAGCATGAGGTCGCGTAAACGCATGCCGGTCATGTTGTATCTCCTTCTCACCGTCCCCTGTTTTTTTAAGTTTGCGGCAATCCAGCCTAACCAAAAGTGAACCGCCAGACATCCGGGGCCAAATTGTTTTACCTGTAACAATAGGTCGTACGCCCGTTGGCTACGGTTCAACGCAATGGCCAGCAAATGGCGGGATGGTCGATAAAAACGGACAGGCCCCCGTAAAACGGAGGCCTGCCATCTGGTCCGGGCGATTGGCGAACGCCGGTCAGAACGCGTCGATATAGGCCCGCTTGCCGCCGGCCGGGGTCTTGCGCGGCGGGGCTGAGGCAAGACCGCGCAGGATCCATGTGCGCGTCTCGGCCGGATCGATGACATTGTCGATCTCCAGCACCGAGGCGATGGAGGTCGCCTTGCCTTCCTCGTACTTCTTCGCGACCATCTTCTCGTAATAGGCCTGGCGCTCGGCCGGGTCCTCGATGGCTTCCATTTCCTTGCGGAAGCCAAGGCGCACGTAGCCCTCCAGGCCCATGCCGCCGAACTCGCCGGTTGGCCAGGCGATGGTGAAGAACGGCGCCTGGAAGCCGCCCGCCGCCATGCCCTGGGCGCCGAGGCCGTAGCCCTTGCGCAGCACCACCGTGAACACCGGCACGCTGGCGTTGGCGCCGGCGAGGAACATGCGCGAGACGTGACGCACCACGCCGGTCTTCTCCGCCTCCGGCCCCACCATGAAGCCGGGGGTGTCGCACAGGGAGATCACCGGCAGGTCGAAGGCGTCGCACAGCTGGATGAACCGCGCCGCCTTGTCGCCGGCCGGGGCGTCGATGGCGCCGCCGAGGTGCTTGGGGTTGTTGGCGATGAGGCCGAACGGCTTGCCCTCGATGCGCACGAAGGCGGTGATGATGCCGACGCCGAACTCCGGCCGCAGCTCCAGCACGGAGCCCTTGTCGGCCATCAGGCGGATGACGTCGCGCACTTCATAGACGCGCAGGCGGTTTTCCGGGATGACCCGGCGCAGCAGGCGCTGGTCTTCCGCCTCCCACTCGCTGATCTCGCCCTGGAAGTAGGAGAGGTATTTTTTCGCGACCTCGGTCGCCTCGATCTCGTCCTCCACCAGCACGTCGATGACGCCGTTGGGAACCTGCACCGACACTGGGCCGACCTCCGCCGGGTGATAGACGCCGAGGCCGCCGCCCTCGATCATCGCCGGTCCGCCCATGCCGATGGACGAATTTTTCGTGGCGATGATGACGTCGCAGCAGCCGAGCAGCGCGGCGTTGCCGGCGAAGCAATAGCCCGAAACGACGCCAACCACCGGCACCTGACCGGAGAGGCGGGCGAACTCCACGAAGCTGGTGGTGTCGAGCCCGGTCAGGCCGCCGCTGTCGGTGTCGCCGGGACGGCCGCCGCCGCCTTCCGCATACAGCACCAGCGGCAGCGACCATTGCTGGGCCAGGTGCATGGCCCGGTCGAGCTTCTTGTGGTTGCGCTTGCCCTGGGTGCCGGCCAGCACGGTGTAATCGTAGGACACCACCATGGCGCGGGCGACGTCGGCGCCAAAGTGCCGGCCGTTGATCGAGGCGGTGCCGACGATCAGGCCGTCAGCCGGGGTGTTGATGATCAGATCGTCCAGCGAGCGGCGGCGCGACTGGGCGGCGATGGCGAGGCCGCCGTATTCCATGAACGTGCCGGCGTCGACCAGTTGCGCGATGTTCTCCCGCGCCGTGCGCTGGTTGGTCTTGCGGCGGCGTTCGACCGACTGCGGCCGGTTTTCATCGAGCAGATTGCCCTGGCGCTCCAGCACATGGGCGAGGTCAGCGCGGATGTGATCGAGGTCGATGGCCTCGTCCGCCTGGGCGTCGGCGCCCCCCACCTCCTGCGGCTCGATATGCAGCACCGGTTCGCCGGCCATCAGCGTTTCGCCGGACGCGGTCGCGATGGCGCGCACCACGCCGCCATGGGCGGCGGCGATCAGGTGCTCCATCTTCATCGCTTCCAGCACGGCGACCTGCTGGCCAGGTCGCACCAGATCGCCAACCGCCACGTCGATCGAGACGATGGTGCCCTGCATGGGCGCGGCGGTGGGCTGCGTGCCCTCCGGCGCCTTTGTTTCGGTTCTGGCGGCCGCGTCGGCGGTTTCGGTCTTCGCCGCGAAGAACAGGTCGCGGTGCTGGTCGGCGCTGGCGCCAGCGACCAGCCCGGCGACATTCTCCTCCAGGAACTTCGTCGTCACCTCATTGCGCTGCACGGCGGCGTTGCACAGCAGCGCCTTCAGGAACGGCAGGTTGGTGCCGACGCCCTCGATGCGGAACTCGCGCGCCGCCCGGTAGGCCTTGGCGACCGCCGCCGCGTAATCTGGCGCATTGCTGTGTACGATCAGCTTGGCGAGCAGCGAGTCGAAGGCCGAACTGGTGCGGTAACCGGCGTAGCCGAAGGTGTCGACGCGCACGCCGGGGCCGGAGGGCGGCTCGAACACCGCCAGCGTTCCGCCCTGGGGCTTGACGTTCCCCCTGGCGTCGATGGCCTCCATGTTGACGCGCAACTGGATGGCGTAGCCGCGCGGCGCCGGGATCTGCGTTTGCAGCAGGCCCAGGTCCGCCAGCGTGGCGCCGCCGGCCACCCGCAGCTGCGCCTGCACCAGGTCAACGCCCAGCACTTCTTCCGTGACCGTGTGCTCCACCTGCAGGCGCGGATTGGCCTCGATGAAGGCAAAGAACGGCTCGCCCTGGCCAGATGCGCCGGGCGTGGCGTCGAGCAGGAATTCAAAGGTGCCGAGATTGTCGTATTTCGCCGCCGCCGCCAGCTCGCGGGCGGCCAGGGTGATGCGTTCGCGCAGATCCGGCGTCAGCGCCGGGCTGGGGGCGATCTCGATCACCTTCTGGTTGCGGCGCTGGATGGTGCATTCGCGCTCATACAGGTGCGAGATGTTGCCGGCGCGGTCGCCGATGATCTGCACCTCGATATGGCGGGCGTTGCGCATCAGCCGCTCGACATAGACCGCGCCGTCGCCGAACGCCGCCGTGGCTTCTGACTGGCAGCGCGCGTAGGCTTCCGCCAGATCGGCGCGCGCCGTCACCGGCCGCATGCCGCGACCGCCGCCGCCGGCGACCGCCTTGATCATCACCGCCGCCCCATCGCCGAGGCTGTCGAAGAAGGCGGTGGTTTCCTCCAGCGTCGTCGGGCCGGACGTGCCCGGAATCACCGGCACGCCGACCTTTTTGGCCAGTTCGCGCGCGGCGGTCTTGTCGCCGAACAGGCCAAGCCCGCCCACCGACGGGCCAACAAAGACAATGCCATTGTCGGCGCAGGCCTTCGCCAGATCGACGTTTTCGGACAGGAAGCCGTAACCGGGGTGCAGGCCGTCGCAATTGGCCGCTTTCGCCGCCGCGATCACCGCGTTGACGTCGAGATAGGCGCGGGCGCCGCGCCCCTCCAGCGCCACCGCCTCGTCGGCCTTGCGCACGTGCAGGGCGCTTTCCTCATCGGTGGAATAGATGGCGACCGTATGCACGCCCAGTTCACTGGCGGCGCGGGCGATGCGGATGGCGATTTCGCCACGATTGGCGATCAGCAGGCGGGAGATCATGACATATCCGTTTGGCTGGCGATGGCGCGACGGCGGGCGCGGCTCTGGTCCGGCGGCGCGTCGCAAATGGATTGCAAAGGGGGAGGGCCCGGGGGCGGACGACTGCGGGCCGGGCGCGCGCCGTTCAGGCGCGCCTGGCGCGGCTGCGACTGGCGAAGCGCGCGCTGCCTGCTCTCGGGTATCTGCCTGTCGCTGGCGTCATGATCCTGGACGCGGTTCCTCCGGCTGGAGGCGCGTTGCTGGCCCTCTCACGCATCACTGTCGTTAGCTCCCTGACCGGCCTGTTTTGGCGCCTGGCGGCGCGCGGCCTTCTTCATTTGCGGGCATTCCCGGTGAAACCGGCTCACAGGGGACGCTCCATCTTTCTACCCTGGCGCACGTTCCGCGCGGTTGTCGCGCGCGGGTCGCGTGCTTCTCCTCACGAAACTTGGGCTCCCCATGCCCGCGCTGGCGCCTCATGTCCGCGAGCCGGCGGGCCCTCACGCCATCATGCCTGTGGCGCGGGGCTCATCAAGTCAAAATCGCGGCAGCCATGCCCTTACGTTATGGGGCGGGGCGCCGACCTTATTTGTGCGCATGCCCGTGATGGTGGCCGTGCGCGTGATCATGTCCGTGATCGTGGTCATGATCATGATGGTCGTGACCGCAGCCGCAGCCATGGCCATGCTCATGCTTGTGGTCATGATCGTGGGCGTGTTGGGCGCGCTCATGCCCGTGCCCGTGGTCATGCCCATGATGGTGGTGTCCGTGATCATGCCCGCAACAGTCATGCGCTGCGGCCCGGTCGGGACTGAAGGGGCGCTCCACCGGCGTCACCGCGCAGCCGAGGCCGCGGATGGCCTCGGCCAGCGCGCCGTCCGGCAGGATATAAAGCGCGTCCGCTTCCGCCTGGGCCAGCACATGGGCGCCGCCGGCCAGCAGGGCGGCGCGCAGCAACCGGGCCGGGTTCTCCGCCCGCACTTCCAGCACCCGCTCGGCGGCGGCCCGCACCAGCGCCAGGCTGCCGTCCTCCAGCTTCAGGGCGTCGCCATCGTGGAGCAGCGCGGCGCCGGGCAGCGCCAGATCGACGGGCAGGCCGCCGTCGCCGCGCAACGGTCCAGCTTCCCCCGCCTGCAGGTCGCGGGCCCGGTGATCGAGCGTGATGGTGTCGACGACGCGGTCGGCCTTGACGGCGGCGCGGCGGGTGATGGCGGTGGCGCGTGGCATGACGGTTCCTGACCCGAAAGAGTTTTCCCCTCATAGCACGCCTGCGCCCCGCGTTGAAAATCTCCCCTCCGGGCGGGCCGGAAGTCCCCGATCCGCGGGCGCCGGCCGAGGCGGTCGCGGGCGCCGGCGTAGTAGCCGAAATACTGGTTGATTCCCGGCGCCGACCCTGCTCATCTTCCGGTTTCGGATATCAAATAACAAATATTTGCCGGAGGGGTCCCATGGTCTTGCGTAATCTTGCCGAGGTCGAGGAACTGGAGCGGACGCCGCTCAGCGTCCATGTGCCCGAGCGCAGCGTTTACGAGCGTTTGCAAAACGCCTGCGCCCGAAATCCCGACCGGCTGGCTTTTCGCCTGTTGCGCGAGGGCCGTCCTGACGAGGAAACGCAGGACATCACCTACGCGCAGTTCGGCCGCCAGATCACCCAGGCCGCCAACATGTTCCGCGCGCTGGGCGTCGAGCCACAGGACGCGGTTTCCATGTTGATGCCGATCTGGCCGGCGACCTTCACCGCCATGTTCGGCGCCCAGGTCGCCGGCGTCGCCAACCCCATCAATTTCATGCTGGAGAAAGAGCATCTGGTCGCCCTGCTGCGCAGCGCCGGTTGCAAGGTGCTGATTGGTCCCGATCCCGACGTGCTGCCGGGCGTCTGGGACCGCATCGAGCAGATTCGCCACGAAATTCCGGGACTGAAGGCGGTGATGCGCATTGGCGGGCCGGCGGAGCGCCCGGGCGTCGACGCCTTGCACTTCGACACGGAGCTGACCCGTTACAACGGCGACCGGCTGGACTTCACCCGCGACGTCTCGCTGGACGATACGGCGTCGCTGTTCCACACCGGCGGCACCACCAGCGCCCCCAAGCTGGCCCGCCACACCCAGCGCGGCCTGCTGACCCAAAGCTGGACCAACGCGCTCGCCATTCTGGTTGGACCCGGCGATGAGCAGGTGCTGCTGAACGGCCTGCCGCCATTCCACGTGGGCGGGGCCACCTGCGCCGGCCTGGCGCCGCTGAGCCAGGGCGCGACCATCGTCATCATGACCTCGGCCGGCTATCGCAATCCACTGGTGGTGCAAAACCTGTGGGCTCACGTCGCCCGTTTCCGGGCCACCTGCCTCGGCATGGTGCCCACCAGCTGGGGGGCGGCGCTGAATGTGCCGGTCGATGGCCATGACGTCAGTTCGCTACGGATTACCCAGAGCGGCGGGTCGGGCATCGCGCCGGAAGTGGCCCGGGCGGTGAGCGCCAGGCTTGGCGTGCCCATGATGGAAGGCTGGGGCATGACCGAAACCCACGGCTTCGCCACCATGAACCCGGGCGCAGGCGAATGCCGCCTCGGCTCCATTGGCGTGCGCCTGCCGTTCTCTGAAGTGATTGTCGCGGAAGTCGTCGACGGCAAGGTGACCCGGGTTTGCGCGCCCAACGAAATCGGCAGCGTGCTGGTGCGCGGCCCGCAGGTTTTCGGCGGCTACACTGACCCGGACCAGGACGCCAAAGCCTGGGTGCGGCCGGCGGATGACGAGCAACGTCCGGCGTGGAGCGAAGGCGGGCGCTGGCTCGATACCGGTGACCTCGGCCGCATGGACGAGGACGGCTACGTCTGGCTGACAGGCCGCGCCAAGGACATCATCATCCGCAGCGGCCACAATATTGATCCGGTGGTGATTGAGGAGGCCCTGCACGCCCATCCGGCGGTGGAGGCGGGCGCGGCTGTCGGCCGGCCCGACGCCTACGCCGGCGAGATGCCGGTGGGGTTCGTCCAGCTCAAGGCCGGCGCCGACGCTGACCCGGAAGAAATCCGCGAGTTCATCCGCGGCCTGATCCCGGAGCGCGCCGCCGTGCCGGCCGAAATCTTCATTCTGCCGCAGATGCCGGTGACCGCGGTCGGCAAGATTTTCAAGCCGCAGTTGCGGCTGATGGCGGCCGAGACCACTTTGGCCCGCATGGCCCGGGCCGTGCTGGGCGAGGGCGCCGATATTGATGTGGAAGTGGCGCCCCACCCCAGGCATGGCGTGCTGGCCACCCTGCGCATCGCCGGGGCGGGGCAGGACGCGCTCGACGACCTGGGGCGCCAGCTCGACAAGCTGCAATTGCGCCACGTCATCGAGGCGCGGACGGCGGCGCTGTCCTGAACCGGCTCGCGGCGCGTCAGACCGGCCTGGCTGATGCGCCGCTGCCCGTCTGGAGATGCGCAGGTCCGGCGATCCCGCCTCCACGCGTCATGGCCGGAACGGTTCCGCCCACGCCAATCCCGGCGGCCATGAACGTGTCCACCTGTCGCCAAACCGGCGCGCGCCGCATCGGACGGGAGATGACGCGGCGAGGCGCCAGACGTTGGGAGGCGCCAGACGAGGCGCGTGTGCGCGCTCCGCCCTGTTTCCGTCAGCCCTGGGAACCGGCCTGCCCGCCGCGTCGCTCCAGCCTCTTCTCAGGAAGCGCTCTTGCGCGCCCCGGCGCGGGCTTCCGGTCGCGCGGCCCGGCTGGCGCGCCGCCTGGGGGCGGCGGGGGCTTCGGCGTCGGGCCGCGCCATGATTGCGTCGGCGACATCAACGATGCGCTGGCGCAGGGCGCCGTCGGCGCTGTCCATTACGCTTCCGCCCTTTGCCGCGCGCGCCAGCTCGGTTTGCAGCCTGGCGATGTCCGCCATCACCGCGTCCTGCTTTCCGTCGCTGGCCCCGGCTTCCGGCGCGCCGGCTGCTCCGGCCGGGCGCGAGGCGCTTTCGGCCGCCAGTTTGTGGCGAAGCGTCTGGCATTCGCCCTGGGTCTGGGCGAGGCGCTCGCGCAGGGAGCGGATTTCGGCTTCCAGCTTGCCAACGGCGCCGTTGGCGGCGCGGGCCTCGTCCCGGGTCTTTTCCAGGGCCGCGACCCGGTCAGCCAGGCGGGCGGCGTTGGCGCGGTGGCTGGCCAGGGTTTCCTGAAGCGTCCGCACCGCGTTCTGCTCAACCAGCAGCTCATCGGCGCGCCGTTCCGCCAGACGCTTCTGTTCGCCGGCCGCCGCCGAAATGGCGCTGATCCGCTGCTCCAGTTCGGCGATGGCCACGCGCTGGCTTTCGATGCGCTTGACGGCGTCAGCCTGTTCGCGCGTCAGCCGCTCCTTTTCGGCGCGGGCGGAGGCAAGCTCCGCGTCCAGGGAGGTCCGGTCCGTCGTTGTGGTTTCCACCTGTTTGCGGGCTTCAGCGAGGTCGGTTTTGAGATCCGCGTGCACCGCCTCCAGCGACGACAGCCTGGCGCGGGCTTCATCCAGCTCACGTTTCAGCGCATTGGCGAAGGAAAGCTGTTTGCCAGCGTCGCCCAGCGCCGCGGCCTTTTCTTCACGCAAACGGTTTTGCTTGCGCTCCATGTTGCGCGTGGCCACGGCGAATTCCGCCCGCAGGTGGTCGCGCTCCGCCGCCACCTCTTCCAGGGAGACGGGAAACATCGCCCGCATGCGGCGATTGGCCAGCCGCTCTGCCCGCTGGTTCAGCGCCGAGGTCAGCAACACGGCGATAAACCCGGCGACCAGAAAGCCAAGCGCGAAGAACATCGATTGCTCGACCACCAGTGACTCCCTGTCAGAACGGCCTGTGCGGCGACAGTTGCCAGAAAACCAGATTCGGCCCGCGCTAACAAATATAGCCTGCGCGCCGGGTTCAGTTTTGTCGCGCCGAACCTGTTTTCAGCGTCCGGTTTTATTTCTGGGTCGCGCCAGGATTATTGCCGGATGCGCCTTTTATACAAGTTTTCTCCTGAATGGGCGCGCGCCCGTCACACATCAGAAGGGGTTCCAGGTCGCGGTCGGCGTGAACTTCAGATACCCGATATTGACGCCGAGGCGCGCGCCGACGCCAGAGCGGATGGGCACCACAACCATATTATCCGCCACGGCCGCCGTCAGGCCGAAGCCGCCAATGAAATAGGCCGAGCCGTCAAGGCCGAGGAACCGCCGGAATATGCCGTCCATGGAGGGCAGGTTGTAGACCAGCATCATGGTGCGCGCGCCTTCGCCGCCCACATCGAAGCCAACGGTGGGCCCCTGCCAGAACACCTTCATCTGGCCCGCGTTGCGCGTGTAAAGCACGCCCTCGCCATAGCGCAGCCCGCCAATCAGGGCGCCGGAGCCTTCCTGCCCAAGGATGTAGCCGTTGGGCGCGCCCCAGCGCCGGAACGCTTCCTGAACGGTCAGTGCGATGCCGCGCGACACGGTGCCGAAGAAACTGTGGCCAGCCTGAACGATTTCCTCAGGCTGGAATGTCTCGTGTTGCTGGATCCGGGGGCCCTGTGCGAACGCCGGCGCCGACAGCAGCGCCGCCATGAAGATCAGCAGGGCTCTCAGGGTTGCTTTCATGGAATTCAGCCTCGGGTTTGGACAGGGCGGAGCGGAGGCGCCGCCATGCCAGAGTCGGGGTGTAACGACGTTTCCGGTCATGGCCGCCGGGCTCCAGGCCAGACGGCGCCCCCAGACAGGAGGCATGACTGAAAACCCCGCGGACGTCGCCGCGCCGCAGGCGTGAAAGACAATATGGAAACTGCCTCCCATCCTTGGCCGAAACGTGTCCGTTCCGGCCCAGCATGTCAGGTGAATTGCGTAGAATTCGTTGCCATTGGAAGAAAAAAAGCGATCCGCCTCCTGACAAGCTGCCCGATCAGGGCTGAAACAGCCCCAAAGCGCCGAAAACCTCGTCGCGGGTTTGCCCGGTGATGGCGCGGGCGCGCTGCACGCCCTGCCGAATCACCGCCCGGATATGGCCGGGATCACGGGCCAGGGCCGCCCTGCGGGCGCGAATGGGGGCCAGCAACCCCTGCAGCAGATCGTCCAGCCGGCGTTTCAGCAATGCGTCGCCCAGTCCGCCGCGTTGATAGTGCTCCTTGAGCCGCGCCACCTCCGCCGCGTCCGGGTCGAAGGCGTCGAGAAAGGCGAACACCACGTTGCCCTCGACGCGTCCCGGGTCGGCGGCGCGCAGATGTTGCGGGTCGGTGAACATGGCGCGCACCGCCGCCGCGATCTGTTCAGGCGTGGCCGAGAGCGGAATGGCGTTGCCGGATGATTTGCTCATCTTGTTGCGGCCGTCGATCCCCGGCAGCCGTCCCGCCGCCGGTATCAGCGCCTCCGCTTCCGGCAACACCGGGACGCCGGCGGTTGCGTTGATGCGGCGGACAATCTCGTTGGACTGCTCGATCAGCGGCGCCTGGTCGGCGCCAACCGGCACGAGCGTGGCGCGGAAGGCGGTGATGTCTGCGGCCTGGGCGGCCGGATAGCAGAGAAAGCCGGCGGGGATGTCGCGGCCGAAACCGCGCGCGCGGATTTCGTCCTTGATGGTCGGGTTGCGCTCCAGCCGCGCCACGGTGACGAAGTTCAGGTACAGCATCGACAGCTCGGCCAGCGCCGGCAGCTGCGATTGCAGGCAGATGGTGCTTTTGGCTGGATCGACGCCGACCGCGAGGTAGTCGAGCGCGATCTCCATCACCGCGTCGCGCACTTTGGCGATGTCGCCGGCATTGTCGGTCAGCGCCTGGGAATCGGCCAGCAGCAGGTACTGGTCGTGGGTTTCCTGCAGGGCGAGGCGGTTGCGCAGCGAGCCGGCGTAATGGCCCAGATGCAGTGGGCCGGTGGCGCGGTCACCGGTGAGGACGACCGGGCGGCCGGCGGAGGCGGCGCTGTTTGTTGGCGCGGCGCAACTGGTTGAGGTGGCGCAGGTGGTCATTGGCTGTTCTCCGTTGGGGGGCAGGCGCGCCACGCCGAACGGAAAAACAAAAAAGGCCGCCCGACGCGGCGGCCCGAACCTCATGTGCATGAATGCCCGACCGCTCCTTATGGGGAGCGGCGCCAGTTGCGAAGCATGGCGAAACGGCGGTTCATACCCGCTTGATGGGGCGGGCAGGCGCTGGAGTCAAGCCGCCCTTCAGATCAGGTTTCCGCAGGTTTCTCATTCGGGTCAGGCTTTTGGCCCCGCGTGCGTCAGGGCCGCCAGCGGGTCGCCCCAGGCGATGAACGGGCCATTGGCGAAGCCGCCGCGCCAGTCGCCATAGCGGAACATCCGGCCATCCGGTTCCGTCACCACGCCGCCCGCCGCCGTCAGCACCGCCTGGCCGGCGGCGGTGTCCCATTCCATCGTCCGGCCGAAGCGCGGATAAACGTCGGCCTCGCCGGCGGCGATGACGCAGAATTTCAGTGATGATGAGGCGTTGCGCCGGGCGCTCACCGGCATCCTCGCCAGCCAGGCCTCGGTGGCGGCGTCGCCATGGCGGGCGCTGGCCAGGGCGACGAGGCCGTCCTCCGGCGCCGGGCGCGTATGCAGGGAGCGCCAGGCCAGGGCGCCGGCCGGCGTGTTCAGCACGGCGTCGGCGGCGTGCGCCGTGGCGCCGCCGGTCCACGCCCGCGCCTGCGCCGGGGCGAGGATGACCCCGGCGATGGGCGCGCCGTCATGAATGAGGGCGATGTTCACCGTGTAACCGTCGCCGCCGGCGACGAACTCGCTGGTGCCGTCGATCGGATCGACGAGGAAAAACAGCGCGGGCAGCGGCCCGCTGGCTGCCGACGCGGTTTCCTCGCCCACCACGGCGACGCCAGGAAACCGCCGCGCCAGTTCGGCGACGATCAGCCGCTCCGCCGCCACGTCGGCGTCGGTGCAGGCGCTGCCGTCCGGCTTCTCGCTGGCGACGACGCCGCGCGCGGTGATGTCGCGAATCAACTTTCCGGCGGCGATGGCGACGTATGCGAGCTCGCGTGCGATGGCGTCGCGCCCCGCCTCATTGAGGCGCAGATTTCCAGCTTCGTCGGTGAACGCCATCTCCGGTTCCATCGCTGCCATCGTGTTTCCCCGCACAGAGCATTATTCTGTAAAGCGCGCGTCTGAGGTGAAGCCCCAGGGCGGGCTGGCCGCGACGGGCTTCACGCCAGATTGCCAGCGCCGCGCCGCCATGTAACACATCCGGTTCACTGCGGGAGTGATTTCCCCCCGGCGTCTGCGGGCGGCTTTCGACCGTCGGGATGGCCGGCCTGCTCGCGCGATCGCGGCGCCCCGGCCGGTCAGGCTTCCTGCGCCCCTTCTTCTTGCATAGCGGAGCCGCGCCCGGCGCTGCCCGCGCCGGAGATCGAGATGAATCCTGTGAGCCTCGACGCGCTCGACCTCGCCGCCCTGCTGTGCAGCCGGGTGTGCCACGATGTGATCAGCCCCGTCGGCGCCATCGTCAATGGGCTGGAGGTTCTGGAGGATGAAAAAGATCCCTCCATGCGCGAATTCGCCCAGGAGCTGATCGCCAAAAGCGCCCGCCAGGCGTCCGCCCGCCTGCAACTGTGCCGCATCGCCTTTGGCGCCGCCGGTTCGGCCGGCGCGGAGATCGACACCGGCGACGCCGAGCAGGTGGCGCGCAATTTCTTTTCCGACGACAAGACCCGGCTCGACTGGTCCGGCCCCCGGCTGCTGTTGCCCAAGAACCGGGTGAAGCTGCTGCTGAACGTGCTGCTGATCGCCGCCACCGCCATTCCGCGCGGCGGCCAGCTCCATGTGGAGATCGGCCCGGAAGGTCGCGCCTTTACCGTGCGCGCCCAGGGCGTGAACGCCCGCATTCCGCCACACGCGGAAGAGCTGATCGCCGGCGCCCCGGCCAGCGGCTCCGTGGACGCCCACGCCATCCAGCCCTACTATGCCGGCCTGATTGCCCGCGCGGCGGGCATGGCCGTCGCCTTCGCCATCCAGGGGGATGTGGTGACCATCAACGTGACGCCCGCGGGCTGAACCGCGCCGGCGGGGCGAGGCGCGCGGCGGCGCCCGCCTGCTCCCGCGCCCGGACAGCAAAAAACGCGGCGAGGCTGAAGCCTCCCGCGTTCGGTGCATCCGCTCATGTCCGGCGGGCGATTTCATGCCTCCGCCGACCGTTCTTCAGGCTTTTCAGGCGGAGATCCGCTCCTCGCCGGCCGGCTCGCGCAGCACGTAGCCGCGGCCCCAGACCGTCTCGATGTAGTTCTTGCCGTAGGAGGCGTTGGCCAGCTTCTTGCGCAGCTTGCAGATGAAGACGTCGATGATCTTCAGCTCGGGCTCGTCCATGCCGCCATAGAGATGGTTCAGGAACATCTCCTTGGTGAGCGTCGTGCCCTTGCGCAGGCTGAGCAGCTCCAGCATCTGGTATTCCTTGCCGGTCAGATGCACGCGCTGGCTGCTCACTTCCACTGTCTTGGCGTCCAGGTTGACCACCAGGTCGCCGGTGATGATCACCGACTGGGCGTGGCCCTTCGAGCGCCGGACGATGGCGTGGATGCGGGCGATCAGCTCGTCCTTGTGGAACGGCTTGGTCAGATAGTCGTCGGCGCCGAAGCCGAGGCCCCGCACCTTGTCTTCCGTGCCGGCGAGGCCGGACAGGATCAGGATCGGCGTCTTCACCTTGGCGACGCGCAGCGAGCGCAGCACCTCGTAGCCCGACATGTCCGGCAGGTTCAGGTCCAGCAGGATAATGTCGTAGTCATACAGTTTGCCGAGGTCGACGCCTTCCTCACCGAGATCGGTGACATAGACATTGAAGCTCTCGGACTTGAGCATAAGCTCAATGCTCTGCGCTGTCGCGCTGTCGTCTTCAATGAGCAGAACGCGCATCTCGGCTCCCCAACGTCGTATCGGTTATGGGCATGCGCCCTCCATGGCCGCCGTCGCCGCTACCGGCGCTGGCCGCCCTGTCGATCCGATTCGAAACGCTAACCACTAACGGTTAACAAAATCTGATTCAGGCTAGCAAGGTCGACTGTCAGGTGGTGACAAAAATGTGTCCATGCTGTTGAGAAATCAGATTTTTAGGTTCCAGAAAATAGTTAACGAACTGGATTAACGAATCGGCGCAAGTGATTCTGGCGACTCCGGCCTGCGCATCTGTCGCGGCCCGGCGTCGGTCATGCCAATCTGGTCGTCAATGGTAAACAAAATGTTGCCAACAGGCGCCAGAACCAGGGCGCCATGTGGACAGCCGCCGCCACGCGGTAAGGAAGGCTCAACCTTCCCAAGGCATTGTGCCCTGAGGTTTGGCGCCAGCGGCGCAAGCCCCCGCCACGCGTGGCGCCGGCCCACCCGGTGAAACGCCGCACGCCTTTAAGGAGGCTGCACATGGCCGGGCGCGTCGCCGGCCTTGGACGGGGAGCCAGGGACGCTCATGAAATCGCGTGATACATTGCTGCGGCTCAAGCGCTTTCAGGCCGATGGCAAACGCCGTCGCGTCATGCAGATCGAGACCATGGCGGCCGAGTTCGAGCGCATGGCCGCCGAACTGGAGCGTGAGATTGGTCAGGAAGAGGCGAGAACCGGCATCACCGACCCGGAGCATTTCGCCTATTCAACCTACGCCGCCGCCTCCCGCACCCGGCGGGACAACCTGCTGCGCTCCGCCGGCGAACTGAAGGCGCAGTTGCATGACGCCCGCGCTGAACTGGATGAAGCGCAGGAGGACCTGAAGGCCGCCGAGGCCATGGACGATCGCGAGCGCGCGGCGGACGAGTGGCGCCCCGGCCCGGTTCGCGCCGCCCGTCTGGGGGCCTGATCGCGGCCGGCCTCTCGCGCCGCCGCCCGGGAGCGCAACGCCGTCGCCAGCGGCGCGGCGCCGCGACCTCCGGCCACGCCCCTTCGGGCCACGGCCCTGGGTCCAGGGCCTTGTAACCCGTTCATTTCCTCCCATCTGAAGTTCTGGCTTGCGGCGTCTCCGGCGCTGGGGCACACCTGCAATGGCGCGCACTTTCCTTCCGGCGCGCATGACCCCGGGCCGGCTGGCAAATGAGAAAGTACGCAGATTACATCTGGCCCATTGTCGGCCTGTGCGCGGTCGTGTTCGCGGGCTGGCTGCTGTATCGCGAATTGTCCGGCATTTCCCTGGCCGAGATTTCCGGCGCCATCCGCGCCATTCCGCTGAAGAACTGGGTGGGGGCGATTTTCGCCACCATCGTCGCCTACGGCGCCCTGGCCTGGTACGACCGCATCGCCCTGTTGCATCTGGGCAAACATCTGCCCTGGCCGGCGATCTCGCTGGTGTCCTTCACCACTTACGCCCTGTCCCACAATATCGGCGCCTCGGTGTTCTCCGGCGCCATGGTGCGGCTGCGCGCCTATGGCGCCATGGGGCTTAGCCTCGCCGAGGTCGGCGTGCTGGTGGCGTTGTGCTCCTTCACCTTCGGCTTCGGCGCGGTGCTGCTGGGCGGCCTGGTGCTGGTCGGCGAGCCGGACATCATCCAGCGCCTGTTCAACATTCCCCAGAACTGGGCGTTTGGAACCGGCGTCGTCCTGCTGCTGCTCGTCGCGCTTTACGTTTATGGCTCGTGGAAGGAATTCCGCCCCTGGCGCATCGGCAATTTCTCGATCGTCTATCCGCGCATGCCGATCGTCGTCCGCCAGCTTTTCGCCGCGCCGCTGGAGCTGATTGGCGCCGCCGGCATCATCTATTTCGCCCTGCCCGACGTTTACAATCCGGGCTTCTTCATCGTTCTGGGCGTGTTTGTGGCGTCGTTCTGCGTCGCCCTGGCCTCCAATGCGCCAGGCGGCATCGGCGTGCTCGAGGCGGTGTTCATCATGGCCATGCCCGGCGTGCCCAAGGCCGACGTGCTGGCGGCGCTGCTGGTGTTCCGTCTGCTTTACCTGCTGATCCCGCTGGCCTTCTCGCTGGTGGTCGTTGTGCTGTTCGAGCGCTCCCGCCTGTCGAAGGTCATGCAGGAGCGCCTGGCCGAAGCCGGCAAGGAACGGCAGGGCGGCAGTCCCCATGACGGGGCCGCCGGGTGAGCCGCAGTGGCCCCGATCCCGCGCCGCAACCGGGGTTTGATCCGGTCGCCGGGGCAAAAGCCAGTTCAGCCATCCTTCGCGCCTGGCGCGCCCGGGTCGCCGACCAGTTGCTGCGTCCATTCGGTCCCGGCGCGCGCAAACGTCTGCGCCGGCTGCGGCTCGGGCTGCGGGCGCTGTCGGGCCAGGCTGGCGGCGGCTGGTTCATTCCCTACCGTCACGCCCGCCCGCAGGCGCGTCCCGCCTATCCGGCGCTGGAGCCGCTGTTCCACGCGGCGGCGCCGCGCATGACGGCGCTGCTGGCGGACATCGCCCGCCTGCGCATGGCCTTGCGCGCCATCCCGCCGTCTGGCCCGGGTCTGCGCTGGGGCCAGAGCTGGTTTCCCCGTCTCGACGCGGCGGCGGTCTACGCCATGGCGCGGCGGCTGCGTCCGGCGCGCATCATCGAGATCGGCTCGGGTCACTCCACCCGCTTCCTGGCCCGGGCGCTTGCCGACATGGGCGCCGATCCGGCGACGCTGCTGGCCATTGACCCCGCGCCGCGCGCCGCTTTGGCGGAAACGGGCGCCCGCCATATCGCCGCTCTGGTGGAGGACGTGGATCGCGGCCTGTTCGCCGGTCTGGGCGCCAACGACATCCTGTTCATCGACTCCAGCCACATCGCCATGCCCGGCTCCGACGTGGACGTGCTGCTGCTCGACGTGCTGCCGCGCCTGCCCGCGGGCGTTTATGTCCACATCCACGATGTCTTCCTGCCCGATCCCTATCCGGAAAGCTGGACCTGGCGCGGCTACAATGAGCAGACCGCTGTCGGCGCCCTGTTGCAGGGCGGGGGGTATGAGCTGGTTTTCGCCAGCCACTGGGCCAGCCGCAACCTGCCCGACGAGGTTCAGGCGGCTGTTGGCTGGCTGCCGCTGGCGGAGGGCGCCATGGAAACCAGCCTGTGGCTGCGCAAGACGGCCGCGCCGGTCGCCGGACAGGACGACGGTCAGGCCCCGGGGCGCCGCGCCCATCCCGCTTGACCTGGGCCTGCCGCCAGGTGCGCCAGAACTCCTTCACCGGAACTCCTTCACCGGGACCCAATGCGGCGGCCTCATCCAGTGTGGTCAGGCATGCGGGATGGAGCAGGAGATGCTGCCCGGACATGAAAAAAGCCGCCTTGCGGCGGCCAGGGCTCCAGAAACGGCGCTGTCCCCGCCAGGCCGAAGCCTGCGGGGACCGCCGTTTCACTGCCTGTAAAGCTGGATGCGCGTGGTGCGCAGTCCGGCAAGGCCATGCTGGTCGATCGACATCTGCCAGCTGAGGAACTCCTCAACCGTCAGCGTGTAGCGGCTGCAGGCCTCTTCCAGGCTCAGGAGGCCGCCGCGAACGGCGGCGACCACTTCCGCCTTGCGGCGGATAACCCAGCGTCTTGTGTCCGGAGGCGGCAGGTCCGCGATGGTGAGCGGACTGCCGTCTGGCCCGATCACGTATTTGACCCTCGGGCGGTGGGTTTCGCTCATGGTACGCTCATACACTCAATGATCCATGTCGATGAAGGCAATCTGGCACGCGCTGTTTTAAGAATTGCCTAAAGCAAAACCTTGGGTATTCCCGCGATGGAACGTGGTGAACAGTGTGTTTCCAGCGCGCTTCGGAATGATGTCTCCGGATGACCTTGCAGCCGTCGCCTGTGCCGGCGCGGGACGCCAGGGGGCGTGAGCCGTGGCGCCAGGAACGTTCCGGTCATACTTTTTCCGCAGGTCTGGACCATGGATGGCGGGCCCGCGCCGGCAGAAGGGGCAGTGGGGCAGGAAATGGCGCGGGCCGGGCCGACGCCGCCGCCCTGTAAGCCCTGACGCAGGCAGGTGGCGCCCCGCCGGCTTTGCGTTTATCACACGGGCGCGAACAGCGCCGGATGGCGGCGGGGGAGGCGGGAACGCCGGGCATTGCGCGGTTTGCCGCCGACGTCCGCCTCAGCCATCATGGCGCGGTTGCCGCCGCGAAGTTTGAAGAGCCAGGAACCGATGTCCGCCACGCCGCTGAACAGTCTCGATCTTCCCATGGCGCCGCGCGACACCCGCGTGGTCGTCGCCATGTCGGGCGGCGTCGACTCGTCCGTTGTCGCGGCGTTGCTGAAAGATCAGGGCTATGACGTCACGGGCGTCACCCTGCAGCTATACGATCACGGCGCCGCCGTGCATCGCAAGGGCGCCTGCTGCGCGGGTCAGGATATCCACGACGCCCGCCGCGTCGCCGACCGGCTGGGCATTCCCCATTACGTTCTCGACTATGAGGACCGCTTCCGGGAAGCGGTGATCGACCGCTTCGCCGACAGCTATCTGGCCGGCGAGACGCCGATCCCCTGCGTGGAATGCAACCGCACGGTGAAGTTCGCCGATCTGATGCGCACCGCCGTGGATATCGGCGCCCATGTGCTGGCCACTGGCCATTATGTCTCCAGCCGCCTGCTGCCGGATGGCCGCCGCGGCCTGTTCCGCGCCGCCGACCCGGACAAGGACCAGACCTATTTTCTCTACGCCACCACCCAGCCGCAGCTCGACATGCTGCGTTTTCCGCTGGGCGGCATGACCAAGAGCCAGACCCGTGAGCTGGCCCGCCATTACGGCCTCGCCGTCGCCGAAAAGAGCGAGAGCCAGGATATCTGTTTCGTGCCGAACGGCGGCTACGCCGACCTGATCCGCAAGCTGCGGCCGGAGGCGGCGACGCCGGGCGACGTCGTCCATGTCGACGGTCGCGTGCTCGGCCGCCACGACGGCATCATCCGCTTCACCGTTGGCCAGCGACGCGGCCTTGGCCTTGCGGGCGGCGAGCCCTTGTATGTGGTGGCGCTGGACGCCGCCCGCGCACAGGTGATCGTTGGCCCGCGCACGGCGCTGCTGACGCGTCGGGTGAAGCTGCGCGACATGTCCTGGATCGGCGACGGCGCCTGGGATGATCTGCCGGCGGGCGGGCTTGATGTGGCGGTGCGGGTGCGTTCAACCCGCGCCCCCGCGCCGGCCGTGCTGCGCCGCCGCGATGGCGTGGCCGAGGTGGAGCTTGCCGCGGGCGAGGAGGGCGTGGCGCCAGGCCAGGCCTGTGTGATTTATGACGGCGCCGGGCCGGAGGCCCGGGTGCTCGGCGGCGGCGTGATCAGCCGCGCCCCGCGCGAGGCGCTGGCTGATGCGGCGAGTGGCGCGCGCCCGGATGGCCGTCCCGCGCCGGCGGCCGGACGGCAGGCGGGCGCCTGACCGCCCGCAAGCCGGTGAACCTGGCCAGTCTGGTCAAAACTGCGTTTATCCTCCCGGGTTCGACGTATTTTCTTAACGTGGGACAGGTATCCGTCGCGCGCGCCGGCTTGTTGTGTAGAATCGGTTCCGACGCTGGCGCGGCCAGCTCGGGAAGGGCCGGCATATGAACGCGAAGCCGGGGACGTTCTGTGATCCGGCGGGAGGGACTTGAATGGGCGCCACTTCGGGCAACGGCGACGACGCGTCCGGGCATGGTTTCAGCCAGCCGGACACGTCGTCCATGAAGAAGGCGTATGCCCGCTGGGCTCCCGTTTATGATCTGACTTACCGGCGGCTGACCGCGCCGGGACGCCGCGCGGCGGTTGAGGCCGGGCTTGCCTGTGGCCGGACCATCCTGGAAGTGGGCGCCGGCACCGGCATGTCGCTGGAAGAATACCCCAGCGATTGTTCGGTCATCGCCACGGACCTGTCCGAGGACATGCTGAAACTCGCCATGCGCAAGGTGCGCGAGCAGGGGCTCGGCCATGTGAAGGGCGTTGTTGTGATGGATGGCTGCCATCTGGGTTTTCCTGACGGCGCCTTCGACGCTGTCAGCGCCCAGATGATGATTACGCTGGTGCCCGATCCGGAAGGCGCCCTGGATGAGTTCGCGCGCGTGCTCAGGCCCGGCGGCGAGATCATCCTCGTCAACCACTTCGGCGCTGACGGGGGCCTGCAGGCGCGGCTGGAGGAGGCCGTCGCGCCGCTGGTCAGCAAGGTGGGCTGGAGCTCTGCCTTCAAGATCGCCCGTCTCGACGCCTGGGCCCGCCAGCGCGGTGATTTCACACGCGTTGGCGTGCAGCCGCTCAACCCCTTCGGGTTCTTCAAGCTGGTGCGGTTGCGCAAGGCTGGCTGAGGTCCGCGCGCCGGCCGGACGAAGGGCCATTCGCCGCGCGGGCGCGAGCAGGCCCCGCGGCGCCCAGCAGGCCCCGCGGCGCAGCGGGCGCACGAAGCTCATGACGCGCCGTCCGCCCGCCATGTCGCCCCCCCCACCTTCCTGGCCCCCCGGCCTTCGGCCCCCTGAGCCTTCCGGGCTTCTGGGCTCTTGCCTCAGTCTTCCGGGTCCCTGGCCCTCCTGGGTTCCCTGGTTGCTTGGCGCCCCCTGGCCCTCTCTTGGGGCCCCTGGCCCTCTCTTGGGGTCCCCTGGCCCTCTTGGGGACGGGGCCAGCAAGCCCCCGGTGTTTTCACCCTTCCCGCCAGGTCCGTCGCACGGCGTCAACGCCATGTGAGGATAACTCGACCGGCGTTCTTGACAGGGCGCGCGATGCCCCCCTATATCCGCCCTGTCTTCGGTCCGGCCGCGTCTTCTGGACAGGTTGCCGGGTCGCTGCGGCGGGGTAGCTCAGCTGGTTAGAGCAGCGGAATCATAATCCGCGTGTCGGGGGTTCGAGTCCCTCCCTCGCTACCAAAATTCCCTTAGAGGAATCAGTATGTTAGTCGAAGGCCCGCCATGTTCTGGCGGGTTTTTGCGTTGTAAGGCGCTGCAAAAAAAGCCGTGCAATTTCAACGGTTACAAATCGGTGCAAATCAGTCCGTGCAACACGGATGCAACACGCCTACATCGAGCACATGTGAAGGCACCGCGTTCACCGAAGCCTCGGCTTTCCATTATGGCTGCCAGCGCCGCATCCACAGCGGGTCTTGCGACAACTCTGTCAGGTGGTCCCTCGGTACGTGCTGATGCTTCCTTTTTCACTACCGGAAGGACGGCCTCAAACTTCGCGATTGCGTTAGTTGCCATGGTGCTGGTGCGAGCCAGATAGCGGTCGAGAATCTCCTGCGCCCGACGCAGCGTGTGGCCAGTTATCGATGCCACCTCTGCCACCGTACAGCCGGCCTCAAACAACATCGTGACGGTTGTGCCGCGGATGTCGTGGAAGTGGAGGTCGCCGATATCCGGTTGCGCCTTGGCTGCTTCTGACGCGACTTCAGTCCAGCACTCATGGAAGTAGCGCTTCTGAAATGCCTTCTCGGTCTTTGTCAGAAGAATCAACGCACCGCGTTTCGGGGCGTGGTCGAGCGTCTGCTTCAGGGCTGCTGTGCAAGGCACACTAACAGACCGGCCTGTCTTGCCTTGCTTCAGGATTATCCGCTGTCCGTCATACTGAGACCACGCCATCTTGCGGATGTCTGCCTGCCGTTGCCCCGTGTGGAGCGCCAGCGCCATCGCAAGCTGCATGTGCGAATCTGCGGCCGCCATGAAAGCTGACACGTGCTCGGGCAACCAGATCTTGTCAGACCTGTCACTCGAATAAGCCCGTTCGAAGCTGTCCAGAACATTAACGGATAGGTCGCTGTCCTTCGCCGCCCATGACAGGACGCGCGCCAGCACGGTCACCCTGTTGTCAGCCTCGCGTGGCTTGTCCTGAGAAAAGTCGTCGTGCCACGAGAGGACGCGCTTTCGGAATGTTTTGCTGGCCAACGCTGCCAGAGGCACCGTGCCGAACTTTTCCGTCCAGAATTTCAAGACGCGCTTGTATTCAATCTGGGTGCTTGCGGCGAGTTTGCGCCACTTTGCTGTTTTCTCGAAGGAAGACACCAGCCCGGCTAGCGTGCCGTCAGTGCGCCCGGCTAGCGATTTTTCGGCATCTCCAAAAGAAGCCACAAACGCAGAAGATCCGGGCGCGCCTACAAGGCGCCTCCCAGATGCACGATGATAATAATAGGTGACGGTTTGGCCGCTGGCCAATTTCATTGTCACCTTGTTTATGCCCTTAAGCCGCACTCGCATTGTCAGCTTCCCATTGTTCGAATGGGCTGTGGATTGCAGGTAGGGGAGGGAGGTTGCCTATGCAGGGTGAAATTTCAGTAATCTGAAAATGCTGGACTCTATCGGTGTTTCCTAACGCGGGAAGTTTCGGCATGGTCGGGAAGCCAACAACCTATTGGCCATCCGTACCGCCCTGGAATCCGCCGGCGTGATCTTCCTGGAAGCAGGCGCCACGGTCGACGGCGGGCCTGGCGTAAGGCTGGCGACGAAGGAATAGTTGGCATGGCCGCTGACATCGCTCTGAGAGCAAAACTAATCCGCACCGACATCGGCATGGACTCGGCTTCGGCTATGTCAAAGCTGCTGGGGATGAGCCCCAACGTGCGGATTCCACGGATGATGGGCATCGATTCCACGCGATCGTGGGCATGGATTCCACGGCATCGTGGGCATCGATTCCACGCCTCGGGCAGC
>NZ_SLWL01000010.1 GCF_004342915.1 Camelimonas lactis | reverse complement strand
TGGTGGGTGGCGACCGACAGCTGGGCGGAGCCCCAACCCTGGTCAACGCGCAGGTTACCGACGAAGTCCGGAACGTTCAGGCGCTGGGAGGCGTCGACATAAGCGTAACCGACGCGCTCGCCGTTGGCGTTGAAGGTCCAGACCGGAGCGGCGAAGGTGCAGCCCACGACCGTGCCGTTGAGGCACAGGCCAGCGTTCGGAACGCCGCCGTTCAGGCCGACGAACGGGCTGGTGACAACAGCGGTGGCCGGGTTGGCTCCGCTGACGCCGCCGAAGAACAGCGGGTTACGACGGAAGGTCGGGTCTTCCATCGAGATCGTGGCGCTGAAGCCGTTGCCGAACTTGGCGGTGTAGGCCAGCAGGTTGGTGGAGGACGCGTTCGAGGTGATCGAGAAGTTCGTCAGCTCGATGTCGGTCTGGTAGAAGTCGTAGAACGACGTGGCGCGACCGGCGGTCAGGCCGGCGAACTGGATGAACGCCTTGTCGATTTCAACGTACTTGTAGGCGCGGTTGTAGGTGTCGACGCCAGTGGCGTTGAAGCCCGACGGGCCGTGGTTGCGCAGGGTGCTCGTGGCGCCGTGCTGCTGGCCGGTGCGGCTGGCGATGTCCATACGGACGAAGGTGCGCAGCGTGCCCCACTGGGTGGCGGTGCGGGCGTCGACCTGGATACGGCCGGCGGCGATGAAGTTGGTCTTGTCAGCCGCAAGGGTGCGGTACTGCGCGAACTGCGTGGCGAACGACACGCGGCCGCCGATGCGGATGCAGGTGTCCGTGCCAGGAATGTAGAAGAAGCCGACGCCGTGCGTCGCGCAAACTTTCACATACTCAACCGGAGCGGACTTCGTCATCGGAAGATCCGCTGCCTGTGCCCCCGCGACGGCCAGGAAACCGGCTGCCGAACCGAGGAGAAGGCTCTTTGCGAGCTTCATGTTAACCTCCAGATTTGAGACCCCATGGGAAGTGAAACGCCAGACCGCCCGACGGACTGTCCGGCTCCCCTCTCATCTCTTCCCTGCAGCGCTTCGCAACGCCAGAAACCCCTGCTGTTACGAAGCGACTGCCTGATCGAAACTTCCCACTGGCGGTCACATTATCGTTGCAGACGGATCGATCAACCGGAACTCAGGCTGCGCTTTCGATCCCGGGGCCTTTTGGGCGTCATTGTGGCGCAAATGACACGACTTTGCTCTCCTCTGGCGCATGTAAAGGTTGGTTATTCATCCCCCGTTAACGTTGCATGGCCGTTCAGAACGATTGTTTTGCAGTTTTTCGATGAATCAGGCGAAGTGATTCAATCTTGTCGAATCCCCGGCAAAATGCGGCGCTATACCAGCGCGCTTTTGCGGTTTGATGACGCCCTGCAGCACAACGGGCGCGGGCGCGACGGAGAAGGCCCCAGACCGGCGCACGGCCGTGGCGCCGACACGGGAAACCAGTCATGCAGACGTTATTTCAGGTCACGTCCTGGCAGTTCTGGGCGCTGCTGTCGGCGGTGTTCGCAGCGCTGACCGCGATCCTCGCCAAGGTCGGCGTCAGTGACATCAACGCCGATCTCGCCACCTTCATTCGCACCGTGGTGATCCTCGCCGTCGCCGCCATACTGGTGACGGCGACAGGACAATGGCGGGCGCCTGGCGGCATCCCGCCCAAAACGTGGGCGTTTCTCGCCCTTTCCGGGATTGCGACGGGCCTGTCGTGGCTGTGCTACTTCCGGGCGCTGAAACTGGGGCCAGCCTCGCAGGTGGCGCCGGTGGACAAGCTGAGCGTCGTTTTCACAACGCTGTTCGCCATCAGCTTCCTGGGCGAGCGCATCTCGGCGAAGGCAGCCCTTGGCATTGTCCTGATCGCCGCCGGGGCGGTGCTCACCACGCTGAAATGAAACCGGACGCCTGCAGAAAATGATTCAGAGATTCACCGTATACCTTTGACAAAAATACATTTATCGGAAAATCACACACCCATGATCTTGCTTCAATGCGCCGCCATATAAGCGGCGCGCAGTTCCTCGCTGGCGGCGATCTGCGCCGCCGGGCCGCTGGCGATCATGCGGCCGTTCTGCAGGACCCACGCCTCACTGGCGATCTCAAGCGCCCGTTCGACCAGTTGCTCGACCAGCAGGATCGTGGTTCCGGCCTGCTGCAACGCCATGATCGCCGCGAACACCTGATCAACCAGCAGCGGCGACAGGCCAAGCGACGGTTCGTCCAGCATCAGCAGCACCGGCTCGCGCATCATGGCCTGGCCGATGGCGAGCATCTGCTGCTGGCCGCCGGAAAGGGCGCCGGCCGGCAGGCGGCGCTTTTCCTCCAGCACCGGAAACAGTTCGAATACCCGCGCCAGCCGGCGTTGATAGCCCGCCGCATCCATTTTCAGGCCATAGACGCCAAGCTCCAGATTGTCGTCGACGCTTTGGGACCTGAACAGCCGACGCCCCTCGGCCACATGCAGCAGCCCTGCCCCGACGATCGCATGCGGTTTGTCTCGGCTGATGGCGCGGCCGTTAAAGACGATCTGGCCGCGCGATGGCGTCAGCAGGCCGGAAATCGCCCGCAACAGGGTGGATTTGCCGGCGCCGTTGCGGCCGACCAAAGCGGCGATGGAGCCGCGCCGCACGGACAGCGTCACCCCCTCCAGCACGCCGACATGGCCGTAGCCCACATCGACATCTTCTACTGACAGCAGCAGGTCGCCAGCCTGGCCGGCGTTTGAAGCCATGGTCATGGTCACGCTCCCTTCGCCGGGACAGGGCGCGGCCGGGCAACCTCGCCCGCCGCCTCATCTGAAAGCTGATCCGACGCCTGTTCGTTCAGCGCCCGCTCGCCCATGTAAGCCGCCATGACGGCGGCGTCGGCGAACACCGCCTGGGGCGCGCCCGAAGCCAGCACGACGCCGCGATCCAGCACCGTCACATGGCTGGCGATGCTGGCGACCAGGTCGAGGTGGTGCTCGACGATGACCACCGTGGCGCCAAGGGCGAGAATGCGCCGGATCAGCTGCTCGAGGCGATCCAGCTCGGTCATCGACAGACCCGCCGCCGGCTCGTCGAGCATGATCAGCCGGGCGCCGCCCATCAGGGCGCGGGCAATTTCCACCAGGCGCTGGTGGCCGTGCGGGGTTTCGCTGGCCAGATCATCCGCCCGGTCGGCGACGCCGACAAAGGCCAACAGCTCCATCGCCTCGGCCCGCAGCCGCTCCGCTTCCGCCATCGCGCCAGGCAGCCGCAACATGGTTCCCGGCAGCGAGGCGCGCTCGCGCCGGAAAGCGCCAAGCAGCACATTGTCCAGCACCGTCAGTTCGCCCAGCAGGCGCGGCGTCTGGAAGGTGCGGCCCAGGCCTTCGCCAGCGATCTGCTGGGGGGAAAGGCCTTTTGTCTCACGCCCGCCCAGCAGCACTGCGCCGGCATCGCGCCGGTAATAGGCGCCAACCACATTCAGCAGCGTGGTCTTGCCGGAGCCGTTGGGGCCGACAATGGCGGCGCAGGTTCCAGGCGCCACCGACAGGTCAACGCCGCCAAGGGCGACGACGCCGCCGAAGCTCTTGCGCAGGTCCTTCACCTCCAGCGAAAGACCGCTGATGGCGGGTCGCTCCACGTGGGCGCCCTGGGGCTGAACAGTCTCAGCCGGCTGCGTCGTCTGCCCGGCCTGCTTCGGTCGCAGGCGGTCGAACAGGCTGCGGGCGGCGCCGACAAGACCATGGGGGGCGAACAGCATCAGCGCCAGCAGCGCCGCGCCGTAGACCATCATGCGCCAGCTTTCCAGGCCAGTGAGCAACTCCGGGACGAGGAAGAACACAAGGGCGCCGACCACCGGCCCCCAGCGCGTGCCAAGGCCGCCGAGCACCACGGTCAGCAGGAAGAAAATGGAGAACTCGGCGGTGAAATCGTCCGGCGTCACCACCGTCTTTTGCACGGCGAAGAAGGCGCCGGCGACGCCGGCGAAGCAGGCGGCGATGACAAAGGCGAGCAGCTTCAGCCGCGCCGGCGAGGCGCCGGCGGCCTGGGCGGCGGCGGGCGCGTCGCGCACGGCGACGAAGCCGCGACCGAAGCGCGAGCGGACGAGATTGTTCACCAGCCAGAAGCCGATGATGGCGATGATCGCCACCAGCCAGTAAACGCCGGCCGGCTCCAGCACATGGCCGAACACGGATGGCGGCTGCACGCCGACGACGCCGGCGAAGCCTTTGGTGAGGCCGCGCCACTCCACGATCATCTTCTCGAACACCTGGGCGAAGGCCAGGGTGATGAAGGCGAAGTACCAGGTGGAGAGGCGGAACGACGGCAGCGCCATCAGCACGCCCATCAACGCCGACAGCGCCACCCCGGCCAGCGCCGCCAGCCAGAACGACCAGCCCTGGTCCACCGTGAGCAGCGCCGTGGCGTAGGCGCCGATGGCGATGAAGGCGCCATGGCCCAGCGACACCTGACCGGCATAGCCGGCGAGCAGGTTCAGGCCGATGGCGGCGATGACATAGACGCCGAGCTGGGTGGCGACGAACAGCGGGTAGCCGTAGGGATCGAGCGCCAGCGGCAGGGCCAGCACGATGACGACCAGCGCCGCCTGGACCAGCAGACCCGCCAGGCCGCGAGATTTTGCAACGGAAGCCGCCATGGTCACACCGTCCTCGCGAAGGGACGGCCGAACAGACCGTGCGGCCAGACCAGCAACACGCACAGCACCAGCAGGAACACCACCGCCTCCTGGTAGCCTGGCGACAGCAGCGCTGCGCCCAGGGCTTCGGTGACGCCAATCAGATAGCCGGCGATCAACGCGCCGCGATTGTTGCCGATGGAGCCGACGGCCGCGGCGGCGAAGCCCTTCAGCAGGAGCGCCGGACCAAGGCCGGTGGAGGCGTAGAGCACCGGCGCGGCGAGCACGCCGGTGAGGCCGGCAAAGGCGCCGCCAAGAAAGAACGACCAGCGGCTGAGGCGCAGCGGATTGACGCCGCGCAACAGCGCCGCCTCCCGGTCTTCAGCCACCGCCAGAACAGCCTTGCCCTGGCGGGTGCGGTAAACCTGCTCGATGGCCAGCACCAATATGACGGTCAGCAGCACCAGAAAAATCTGGTAAGCGCTCACGGTCATGCCGGCGAGGCTGAAGGTGTCCGTGGTCAGCGGCGCCGGCGGGCGCACCACGATCGGATCCGGCCCCCAGATGCGGTTGACGCCATTGGCGATGATCAGCGAGGCGGCCAGGGTGGTGATGACCCAGCCCGTGCCATGCTGCGAGCGGGCCAGCACCGGCGCCACGGCCACCACATCGATCAGCAGCGTCAGCAGGCCAACGCCCAGCAGGGTGACGATCAGCGCCGCGTACCAGGGCCAGCCGAGCACGGTGGCCAGGCTGGCGAAGACCATGGCGCCCAGCATCACCAGTTCGCCCTGGGCGAAATTGAAGACGTTGGTCGGCCGGTAGAGAATGTTGAAGCTGACCGCCACCAGCGCATAAAGGCTGCCCGCGACCAGACCTCTCGCGAGGATGTCGATGTCCATGGATTCAGCACCTGTGCGTTGGGCCCTGTACGCGTTGCCGCGGGCCTCAAGCGTTGCCGCGGGCGCCTGCTTTGCCGCAGGCTCCTGACTTTGCCGCGGGCGCCAGACTTTGCCGCGGGCGCCTGGCGGGGACGGGCTGGCGCGATGACGGCCCGCCGTCCTGACGGCGGCCAGCGAAAGCGCCCCGGGGCCGGTTGGCGTTGCGTCGTGAAGCGGCGGTCAGAGCCCGGGCGCGCGCTCGCGCATGCAGCCCATGGCGCGCTTGTCGACGCCGGAGCTGACCGAGGCCAGGGTGATGTCGGCAAGGGCAATGCCGCTG
Source organism: Camelimonas lactis (assembly GCF_004342915.1). Lineage (GTDB taxonomy): Bacteria > Pseudomonadota > Alphaproteobacteria > Rhizobiales > Beijerinckiaceae > Camelimonas > Camelimonas lactis. Next base: position 169,969 of record NZ_SLWL01000010.1, on the reverse strand, counting down.
TGGTTTTCTGGCGTGAACGACACCTTGCCGAGCAGGCCGGGAAAATCCTTCGTGCTGTCGAGGGCCTTTTTGATGTCCGCGACCTCGAAGCTCTTCGTCTGCTCGATGGCGTGCTTCAGCAGATAGACAAAGTCGTAATAGGGGCTGGCGGCGATATTGACTTCATTATTCTTCGCGCCGGGTATTTCAGCCAGCTTTTTAGCGAAGGCTACCTGGCGCTCGCCCGGTTGTTCGGTCGCGTTCCAGGTAAAGGATTTGTAGTAGGTGCCGTAAACGTTCTTCACCGCCTCCGGCGACACCAGTTCAAACAGCGACGGCAGGAACAGGCCGCTGTGGCCGGTGACCGGCGGGAACCAGTTCAGTGATTTCATGGTGTTGAAGATCATCGCCGCGTTGGGGATGTTGGCGATCCAGGCAATCACCCCGTCGACGCCAGCTTTTTGCAGGTTCGACACGTAAGCGGCGAGATCAGGCGCATTGATCGGATAGACCTGAACAGAGGCAGGCTCGACGCCGGCTTTTTTCAGATATTTCACGGTTGAGGCGGTCGCCTGCTCGCCGAAGGCGGTGTTCTCCTGCAGGACGCCGATCTTCTTCAGCCCCTGGTTCTTCAGCATGTAGTCGACGCAGATCTCGGCCTGCTGGTCGGTATTGAACAGCAGCTGGTAATGATAAGGGTAGCGCTTGCCGTCGCCCGCCTCGGCCGCCGCCGCATAGGTCGCCTGGATCATCTTCGCCGCCGTGGTGGCGGCGATGGAGGACAGGGACTGGGACGAGCCGGTAGGCCCGACGACATAGTGAATGCCGGCGCCGCGCAGCTTGCGGACGATGCCAGGCTCCTTCGACGGCAGGGCCTCGTCGTCCTCCTCCACCCGCTCGATCTGGCGGCCGAGAATGCCGCCGGCGGCGTTGATTTCCTCCACCGCCATGACGCCGCCCATGTAGAGCGGGTTGAACGAGGTGACCAGGCGCCCCGTGGTTGGCCGCACCCAGCCGATCCTGAACGGTTCGGCGGCCGCCGCGCCGCCGGCCAGCCCCGCCCCCAGCGCCGAGGCGCCGGCCGTCAGCCCGGCGAGTTGAAGAAAGCTGCGCCGGTCGATGGACCCGGCGGCGGTGAGGATGGTCCGGTCTGCGCGACTCATTGGCGATCCCTCCGAAGCACGACGACGGGTCCTGCCCGGACAATCGCGCCCTCTGGTTTTTTTCTGGAGACGATCCGGCGGCGCCGCGCCCTGTCAGGCCCGCGGGTCCACCGTGGTCGTCCATGGCGTTTCCCGTTGTATCCGGGGGCCTGGCGCGTCCCGCGCCTGCATCCGGCTCCCTGTCGTTATTGGCGGCATGGTAACACTTGCTAGTCAGCCAGCAAGTGTTAGAAACTGGCGTTCGGAAAATTTTTCGGGAACGGAATTCCATTGCATCGCCCGCCTGTTACAGCCAGACCGCCCCGAAGCCGCGCCGAACGTCGCCAGATTTCCGACCGGCGGATGATCGTCGCGGCCATGGGGCTGATCGCGGAAAAAGGCGTCGCGCGCACCACGCTGGCGGATGTGGGCGTCGCCGCCGGCTACAGCCGCGGCCTGCCGGTGGAGCGCTTTGGCAGCAAGCTTGGCCTGCTCAACGCCATGATCGATTCGGCCGACGCCTGGTTCGCCGAACAGGCGCCGATGCAGGTGGGAAGCCTGCGCGGTCTTGCGGCGGTGCGGGCGCGCATCGCCGCCCACGTCGAGGGCGGCCTGAAGAGCCCCATCGGCGCCCGGTTCGTGCACTACATGTATGTGGACGCCGCCTACGGCGTGACCGAGCTGCGCCCGCGCATGCAGGCGCTGATGGGCGCCTTCGCCGCCGGCTTTCAGAAGCATCTGGAGGAGGCGCGCGACGCCGGCGAAATCGCCCCGGACGCGGACTGTGAAAAGCTGGCGGCGGTGATCGTCGCCATGGTGCGCGGCGTGTTCGTCGAATGGGTGCTGACCGAGGGGGCGACCGATCTGCGCGCACTCTCGCCGCTGATGCAGGAGATGGCGACGGCGGCGATCGCCCGCGCGGGCAACGCGGCCAGCCGCTGCAAGGAGACGCCGCGCCCCTGAGCCCCACTTTTTCCGCCGACCAGAATACTGGCGGCGCCTTAACCGGGCCAGCCGCGGGGCGAACCTGCGCCCTGGCCCACAGAAGCATCGTTTGAGGAAACGGACCATGGACATCGCGACCCAGCGGGACCCGGGCAATTGCGTGCTGCGCTATGTGCTCGACCGGCATGCGGACACCCAGCCGGAGCGGACATTCGCCCTGTTCGCCGATGACAGCAGCTGGACATGGGGCGAAACCCGCCAGATCGCCCGGCGCTTCGCCGCCGGCTTCACGGCGCTCGGCGTCTCCCAGGGCGATCACGTGCTGTCGTGGCTGCCCAACGGCCCGCACGCCATCGCCGTGTGGTTCGCGCTGAACTACCTCGGCGCCGTCTATGTGCCCGTCAACATCAGCTATCGCGGCGGCGTGCTGGCCCATGTCATCGCCAATTCCGGCGCGCGACTGATGGTGGCCGACAGCCAGCTGGCGGAACGGCTGGCTGATGTGGATCTGGCCGACCTGAAGACGCTGGTGACCATCGGCGACCGGCCGGTGAATGTTCCTGGCCTCGGAATCCTGCCGGAAACGGCCCTCTCCCGCGCTGAAGGCGAACCCGGCGAACCATCGCGGCCGATCATGCCGTGGGACACCCAGTCGATCATCTACACCTCCGGCACCACGGGGCCATCCAAGGGGGTGCTGTCGTCCTATCGCCACGCCGCCTGCATGTGCGAGGCGCTGGACAATGTCACCCGCGACGACCGGGCCATGGTCAACCTGCCGCTGTTCCATGTGGGCGGAACCAATGCGGTTAACCGCATGCTGCTGAATGGCGGCTCGGTGGCCATTGTCGAGGCGTTCGACACCCGCACCTTCTGGGACACGATCCGCCGCACCGGCTGCACCACCATGACGCTGCTGGGCGCCATGGTGCCGTTCCTGCTGAAGGAGCCGCCCTCCCCGCGCGACCGCGACCACTCCCTGCGCCAGGCGGTGATGGTGCCCCTGAGCGAGGACGCGCCGGAGTTCACCCGCCGCTTCGGCGTCGACATCTACACCGTGTTCAACATGACGGAGATTTCCTGCCCCATCGTCTCGGAGGCCAACCCGACCGTCGCCAAAACCTGCGGCCGCGTGCGCACTGGCTTTCATGCCCGCATCGTTGACGACCATGACGTGGAGGTCGCTGTCGGCGAGGTCGGCGAACTGCTGGTGCGCTCCGACATCCCGTGGGCGCTCAATCACGGCTACAACCGCAACCCCGAGGCGACGGCGAAGGCCTGGCGCAACGGCTGGTTCCACACCGGCGACGCCTTCCGCCGCGACGCCGACGGCAATTATTTCTTCGTCGACCGCAAGAAGGACGCCCTGCGCCGGCGCGGCGAGAACATCTCGTCCTTCGAGGTGGAGTCGGAACTGCTGGCCCATCCGCAGATCCGCGAGGCGGCGGTCATCGGCGTACCGTCCGAATTCGGCGAGGACGAGGTGATGGCGATCATCGCCCCGGTGGAGGGGGCGCAGATCGACATGGAGGAGTTGACCGCGTTCCTGACCCGGCGGCTGCCGCACTTCATGACGCCGCGCTACATCCGCGTGATGTCCGAACTGCCGCGCACGCCGACGCAGAAGGTGGAGAAATACATCCTGCGCGAACAGGGCCTGACCGACGACGCCTGGGACCGGGAGGCCGCCGGCATCCGCCTGAAGCGCGAGAAACTGGGCAGCGCCAGGCTCAACATCGCCTGAACCACGCCAGCCCGGGGGAACCGGGCTTCCGGCCCAGCCCCGGCATGTCATGCGCGAAGCAGCGGCTGTTTCGCCCGAAAACCTCATGGCCGCGCCGCGATCCGGCCGCCATATCCGACGGAGCAACAGTGTGCGTCAGGATCTCGAAAACCTTGTCTCCATGCAGGCCGGACGTCTCGACGACGCCCGCCCCGCCGCGGTCGCCAGACAACGCAAACGCGGCAAATGGACCGTGCGCGAGGCCCTCGCCGCCCTGGCCGACGCGGACAGCTTCACCGAATATGGCGGTCTCGTCCGGCCGGCGATCGACGGCATGGAAGGCGCCGCCGACGGCCTGGTGATGGGCGCGGCCCGGGTCGGCGGACGCGCCGTCGATTTCGTCGGCTATGATTTCACGGTCTATGGCGGAGCGCAGAGCGCCCTCAACCACACCAAGATCACCCGCATGTTCGAACATGCGGAAAAGCGCCGGCTGCCGGTGATCTGCTGGCTGGACGGCGGCGGCGCCCGGCCGCACGACATGCATGTGGTCGCGCGGCCCTCAACGCCCACCTTCGTGGTGTTCGCCCGCCTGTCCGGCCTGGTCCCGACCATCGGCATCGTGCCGGGTCGCGCCTTCGCCGGCCACGCCAACCTCGCCGGCATGTGCGACCTGCTGGTGGCGACGCGCGATTCGGCCATGGGCCTCGCCGGGCCGCCGCTGGTGGAAGCGGCGCTGGGCAAGCGCTTCACGCCGGAGGAAATTGGCCCGGCCGAGGCGCACTGGGCCTCCGGCGTTATCGACGTGCTGGTGGACAATGAAGAAGAGGCGATCGCCGTCGCCAAAAAATATCTGGCCTATTTCGACCCGCCGGGATCGCCATCCGCCGCGCCAGGCAAGGCGCGCGATCAGGCCCCGTTGCGCGACATCGTGCCGGAGAACCCGCGCCGCGCCTACAATGTGCGCAAGGTCATCGAGACTTTGGCCGACGAAGGCAGCGTGCTGGAAATCAAGGCCGGTTACGGCAAGGCGGCGGTGACCTCTTTCATCCGGCTGAACGGCCGGCCGGTCGGGGTCATCGCCAACCAGCCGATGTTCCTGGCCGGGGCCATGGACACGCCCGCCTGCCTGAAGATGGCGCGCTTCGTGCAGATCTGCGACGCCTTCGACATTCCGCTACTGGTGCTGTGCGACACGCCCGGCCTGATGGTGGGGCCGGAGGTCGAGCGCACCGGACTGATGCGCCACAGCGCCCGCGTGCTGACGGCGCTGGCCAACGCCACCATTCCGGTGATGACCGTGGTGATGCGCAAGGCTTATGGCCTTGGCTATTACATCATGGGATCGCGGCCGCTCGATCCGGAAATCCTGCTGGCCTGGCCCACCGCCGAGTACGGCGGCATGGGGCTGGAGGGCGCCGTCACCATCATCCACGGCAAGGAACTCGCGGCCATCGCCGATCCAGCCGAACGGGCGGCGCGCCACGCCGCGCTGACGGCGGAGATGAAGGAAGCCAACACCGCCGTGGAATGCGCGGCGCGCTTCATCTACGACGACGTCATCGATCCCGCCGAAACCCGCGCCATCCTGCTGCGCACGCTGGATAATCTGCCGCCCGCGCCGCCACGCGCCAGCCGCAAGCGGATCATCGAGCCATTTTGAGAACCTGAGCCTGGGCGCCAGGAGGCCAGCCGGCTTCCTGGTCTGTCTCCTTTGATCTATTGGCCCTCCCATCCGTTGGCCTTCCCATCTGTTGGCCTCACGCCAGTTTGAAAGCAGAATCCGGAGCGCAGCGGCGCTGGAATGCGTTACCGTTGCGCACCGGAAACGCGACGGGACCACGACATTGACGGACAAGAAGGCAGGCAGAATCAGGATCGGCGTCGGCGGCTGGACCTACGCGCCGTGGCGGGGCGTGTTCTATCCGGAAAAGCTGCCGCAGAAGCGCGAGCTGGAATATTCCGCCGGACACCTGACCTCCATCGAGATCAACGGCACCTATTACGGCTCACAAAAGCCCGAGAGCTTCGCCAAATGGCGCGATGAAACGCCGGACGGCTTCGTTTTTTCGCTGAAGGCGCCGCGCTTCGCCACCAATCGCCGGGTGCTGGCGGAGGCCGGCGAAACCATCGAACGTTTTTTCGGAAGCGGGGTCACGGAACTGGGCGACAAGCTTGGGCCGGTTAACTGGCAGTTCATGGCCACCAAGAAATTCGACCCGGATGATTTCGAGGCGTTTCTGAAACTGTTGCCACGGACACTTCAGGGGCGCGACCTGCGTCACGTGGTTGAAGTACGCCACGACAGCTTCCGGACACCCGCCTTCACCAGCCTGCTGCGCCAGTACGGCGTGGCCGCCGTGATCGCCGGCGACAGCGAATATCCGCAGATCGCCGATATAACGGCGCCGTTCGTCTACGTCCGAGCCATGGGCACGGACGAGCGCGCCGGCCCCGCCGGATATGACGCCGCCGACCTTGATCGCTGGGCCGAACGCGCCCGCGCGTGGGCGGCGGGCGGCGCGCCAGAGGGGCTGGACTACGTGGAAAAGCCCGAAGCCGGCGACCCTCGCGACGTATTCCTCTATGTCATCAGCGGGCACAAGGTGAGCAACCCGGCCGCTGCCATGGCGCTGATACAGCGGGTGGGATGAGCGCCGGGCGATATACCGCCAGGGCAAGGTGAAATATTGCAGCAACGCCGCCGCCCCGGCGCGGGGAAACCGGTCGTGACCGGACGCTCGCCGTCGCCGAACCTGGCGACGTCGTTTGGCGATATCATCGCCGCGGCCGCGCGTGGGCAATTCACGGACAATCGCGGCGTTTTCCATGACCCGGCGGGGCGCTCGCTGCTGGCGCGGCGCCGGACCGCCAAAGCGTCATGGGCGCAGTCAGGGCAGGCGCATTCAGGGCCGCCATTGCAAGAGCATGGGCGGGCCTGGCTGGCCTGAGCTTTCTTTCTGGATGAAGCGACGGCGTAACGGCCCCTGTTGCATGGCGCAGCCGCTTTCTGCCATCACTGGGGACATTGCGCGGCCAAACAGCGCCGCCCAGGAGGAAATCAATGCGCGCCCTTGAACTGTCCTATCCATGGGGGACATCCAATCTCAGGATTGCCGACCATCCCGACCCGACGCCAGGAGCGGGCCAGGTCACCGTGCGGATGCGGGCGGTTTCACTGAACTTTCGCGACACCCTCATCACGGCCAGGGGCGGCTATGCGAAAGGCAATGAGAGCTCTCCGCCGGTGGTCCCGTTTTCTGATGGCTGCGGTATTGTTGAGGCCGTGGGCGAAGGCGTGACGCGCGTCGCCCCGGGCGACCGCGTCTCGACGCTGTTCTTTCCAAATTGGGTTTCGGGTCACCCGGCGCCAGAAAAAGCGGCTGGAGCGCTTGGCTCGCCAGGGGCGCCAGGCGCCGGGCGTGACCTTGCCCTGTTTCCCGAAAGCGCCGTTTGCCGCGTGCCGGACTATCTCACCGATGTGGAGGTTTCGACCCTTCCGTGCGCGGCGCTCACGGCGTGGCGGGCCATGTTCGTCGACGCCCGGCTTGAGCCTGGCGACACTGTGGTGCTCCAGGGAACCGGCGGCGTCTCCATCTTCGGGCTCCAGTTCGCCCATGCCGCCGGATACCGGACCATTGTCACGTCTTCATCGGATGAGAAGCTGGAGCGCGCCCGGGCGCTCGGCGCGACCCATCTCATCAACTACAGGTCCGAGCCCAACTGGCATCGCCCGGTGCGGGAAGCCACCAACGGCCGGGGCGCCGACTTCATCATGGAGGTTGGCGGCGCGGGAACGCTGATTGAGAGCCTGAAATCCGTGCGCATGGGCGGCCATATAGCGGTCATCGGCGTACTGACGGACGCCAGCGCGCCGCCGGCCACCCTCTCCCCCTCGGTGATGATTGGCACATCGGCAAGGGTTCAGGGCGTTTCGGTCGGATCGCGGGAAATGTTTGAGGCGATGTGCCGCGCCATGACGCTGCATCAAATCCGGCCCGTCATTGATCGCACGCTCCCATGGACAGAGGCGCCCCGGGCGATTGATGAAATGGCGAGCGGGAGCCACTTTGGAAAAATCGTGCTGACGTTCTAAGCGCGCCGACCGACGCGCGCTGAATGGACAGCAATCCACGGAGCGGCGCCAGGCTTCCTGGCGTCGCCCTCACCTCCTGACGTCGCACTGGCCTCCTGGCTACACGGGCCTCCTGGCTGCACGGGCCCCGCGCGGCTGCCCTTTTCACCCGGGAAAATGATCGCCCCGGCCGGATCAATGTCGGTGATCGCACCGTGAATATGTCGGCCCGATCAACGGCGGCTGGCGAAGCAACCCCTTGAAAATCAAGGCTCCCCTGTGATGGGAGGCGGCAACACATTGCTGTATGGGAAAGAGGCAGGTGGCGGAGACGGAGGGATTCGAACCCTCGAAGCCCGTTTCCAGGCTTGCTCATTTAGCAAACGAGTGCCTTCAGCCTCTCGGCCACGTCTCCAGCTGCGGCAAGGGATAGTCACAGACGCGTGGGAGGTCAACGGAAAAGCGGGGACTGGGCTGAAAATCGGTGGGGATATTGCGGAGGGTCGACCGAAACGGTTTCGGAACCCGAGCGCATTGCGGCTGCTGACGGTTTCAAATCGCACTGGCGTTTTCCGTGCGCGCCGTGGGGCCCCAGCGTCTGGCCGGACATGCCGGGCGGGCCGAACCGGCGGTTCATGTCACGCCTGCGACGACCATCGGGCCAGCGCCGTTGGGTTCATAAGGCGGTCGTCTTGCGGAGCACAGCCTTTGACGCAAAAGACTCCCTACCGGCCGCCAGCCGCCGCGCTTTGAGAAAGACGCGCTTGAGACAGGCGCGCGTGAGACAGGCGCGTTTTGGCAGGCAGGCGCGCGTCGTCCCTTGCCGACGCCGCGCCGGCGGCCAGGCCGGTTCGGCGTCGCCCTGCCCTGTCCCGCCATGCCCTGCAATACCTGGCCCGGCGCAGATGTGGGTTGGCAAGGCGCCGGCAAGCTGACAGCCTGTCGCCCGATAAACCATCCCGGGGGAAACAATGGACATTCAGGAACGGCCGACGGCGCAGGGCGGCGTATCCGGTTTTTGCGACCCGCAATACGTCGGCGTGCTGGAAGCTTTTATTGAAAACTTCAACACGCGCGGCGAGATCGGCGCCAGCGTCGCCATATCCGTCGGCGGGAGAACCGTGGTGGATCTGTGGGGCGGGCGCAAGACGCCGGATGGTCCTGCCTGGGAGCAGGACACCCTGTCGGTGGTGTTTTCCTGCACCAAGGGCGCCTCAGCCCTGTGCGCCCATATGGCGGCGGATCGCGGCCTGCTCGATCTTGATGCGCCCGTCACGCGCTACTGGCCCGAATATGGGCAGGCCGGAAAAGAGGATACGCTGGTTTCGATGATGCTCGACCATTCGGCCGGCGTTCCCGCCCTGCGGGAGGAGCTCAGGCCGGGCGCCTATTACGACTACGCGCACATGGTCGAACTTCTTGAAAAGGAGACGCCGTTCTGGCGCCCCGGAACCCGCAACGGCTATCACGCCGTCACCAGCGCCTGGACCGTGGGCGAAATGGTGCGGCGCTCCACCGGCATGCGCATGGGCGCCTTTTTCCAGCAGGAAGTGGCGGCGCCGCTTGGCGTCGAGTTCTGGATGGGGCTGCCGGAGGTCATGGAAGATCGCGTCGCCCCGGTGCTGCCGTTCATTCCCGACGAGACGACGCGCGGCAGCCGGATCGTGCGCGCCGCCCTGGCGGATCCGATGAGCCCGTCGGCGCTGTTCCTGTTCAACAATGGCCACTTCAACCCGAACTCCCGTGAAGCGCGGGCGGCGGAGATTGGCTCGGCCACGGGCGTCACCAATGCGCGGGGGCTGGCCGGCCTGTACGCGCCGCTGGCCAACGGCGGCGCGCTGGATGGCGTCAGGCTTGTCAGCCCGGACGCCCTGGCGCGCATGGCGCGCGTATCAGTGGCCACCCATGAGGACGCCACGCTGGCAATCCCGACGCGTTTCTCGCTGGGCTTCATGAAATCAATGGACAACCGCCGCCTCGACAACGCCACTGATTGTTCGGTGATCCTGTCGGAGGCTGCCTTTGGCCACGTGGGGGCCGGCGGCTCGATCGGCTTCGCTGATCCTGAGGCCGGCATGAGCTTTGGTTACGCCATGAACCGGATGGGACCTGGCATCCTGCTCAACGACCGGGGCCAAAGCCTGGTTGACGCCGCCTACCGGGCGCTGGGCTACAGGTCTGACGCCAGCGGCGACTGGCGCCGGTAAGGCTGGCGGCGGCGCGATATCGCGGTGGAGGTGATGCAATATCGCCCGTCCGCCGTCGTGGCAGGCAATTATGGGCGGGCAATTAATCCAGGCAATTATTCGTTGTGGCGACGGGCGCGAAATCTCTGCCAGAACGACGGAGCGTCGAGCACATCATCGGCCTGGTCCGTCGCCTGCCCCGGCTGCCCGGCCCGCAGCCATATCTCGGCGGCGGCGGTTTCGGCGGCGGAAACCTCGCCGTCCCCGGCCCCGGGAGCGGCGTGCGGCTCATCTGACGCGTCCCCCGCGCCCGGCGCAGAGGCGTCCGCCGCATTGGCGTCGCTGTTGTGCATGCTGTCGGCGATGCCGCGCAGCAAGGCTGGAAACGAAGCGGAACTCAGAAAAATCAAGATGCCGCCGATCGGTCCGTCCGATGGCCGGATCTCTATGTGAAGACCATCATCGTGGGCGCTCACCACCCTTAGCTCCGCGCTCGGCAGATGGACGCGCCCACTCCCCTTGCTAAACGGCATCACCTTCACCGGATTGTTGTTTTCACCACGGTTGTATGGTCAGGCCACGGCCCGGACAATTAACGTTCCGGCGATCGTGATGGCCCGGCGCGCGCGCCCTGCCCGACGTCTGGTCCGCAGCGTCAGCGCAGGATGACGCCCCTGGCCCCCGGTTTCTGCGCGACTTTATTCGCCAGCGCGTTTATGCTTCATGCTCCGCCAGCATTCACCAGACACGGAGTTCCGCCGGATGCGCATCGTGGCGCCTGTTGCCTGTCTCCTCGTCGTCAGCCTGCTCGTCTCCCCGATCGCTGCGGCGAACACACGGCCGGCGGCCGACACGGCAAGCAGCAGATTCCAGGTTGGATCGAAACCGGCAAATAGCGGCCGCGGTTTTTCGCTCTTCACCAGTTTCGTCAATTCGACCTATCGGGTGGAGTGCAATTGCGCCGACTTCAGCGTCGACATTCGCGTCTGCAACAGCAGCAACTACCAGTGTAACTGCGCGCCGAAAGCCATTCTCTCCTGCGCGCCCCTGTAACCCCTCCCGAAAGCCCCGCCTGACTTCGCGTCTGCGCGTCACGTCATGGAAGTGGTGAAAAATGGGGGCGCGGGCGCGACCTCCCACGGACAGACCGCGCGCCGGTCTGGTATATGATCAACAGCGCGGCGCCGGTCCCCTTCGGCGCCGCGCGTCCGTCCATGGACGGCATAAAGACAACAGGGACAAGGGGGAGGAAACACGGGAATGGCATCGCCAGAGATATTGCCGACGCTTGCGGACGTGGTGCGGGCGCAGGCCCGGGACCGGGCCGGAATGGTCGCCTATGAATTTGAGGGCCGGCAAACAACATTCGCGGAACTGGACGACAACACCAATCGCGTCGCCAACGGCCTTGTCACCCTCGGCCTCGGCAAGGGCGGCCGCATCGCCTACATCGGCAAGAACAGCGACGTCTATTTCGAACTGCTGATGGGCGCCGGCAAGGCGGGCGTGGTGATGACCCCGGTGAACTGGCGGCTGGCGCCGCCGGAAAGCGCCTTCATCATCAACGACTGCATGGCGCCGGTGCTGTTCGTGGGGCCGGAATTCGTCGATCTGGCGCGGAAAATCCAGGGCGACCTTCCCCACGTCCGCACCATCCTGACCACGGAAGGCGGCGCGGCGGAGTGGCCGGATTACGTCGCCTGGCGCGACGCCCAAAGCAGCGCCGCGCCGGCGACGCCGGTGGGCCGTGATGACGTGGTCATCCAGCTCTATACCTCCGGCACCACCGGCAAGCCCAAGGGCGCGATGCTGTCGCACGGCAATCTGCTGCACATGGTGCAGGCGGAGGATCGCGACAACCCGGCCTCGTGGAACGACTGGTCCGACGGGGACGTGGCGCTGCTGGCCATGCCCTGCTTCCACATCGGCGGCACGCAATGGGGCGTCAACAGCCTGTGTTTCGGCGCCAAAGGCCTGGTGGCGCGTGAGTTCGATCCGGGCAAGGTGCTGGATTATTTCGAGCAGGCGGGCGTCAGCCGGATTTTCATGGCGCCCGCCGCGCTGCAGATCGTCGTGCGGCTGCCCCGGGCGGCGCAGGCGGATTATTCGCGGCTGAAAACCATCTTCTATGGCGCATCGCCGATCCCCGCCGCGCTGCTGCGGGAGTGCATCGACACCTTCGGCTGCGAATTCGTGCAGGTGTACGGCATGACCGAGACGACGGGTTCGGTCGTCGCCCTGCCGCCGGCCGATCACCTTGAGGGCGGCGCGCGGATGCGCGCGGCCGGCAAGGCGATGCCCGGCGTCGAACTGATGGTGCGCGGCGGCGATGGCAAGCCCCTGCCGGCCGGTGAGATCGGCGAAGTCGCCATCCGCTCCGGCGCCAATATGGTTGGCTACTGGAACCTGCCCGAGGCCACCGCCAGAACCGTCGACAGCGACGGCTGGCTGGCGACCGGCGACGCCGGCTATCTGGATGAGGACGGCTATCTGTTCATCCAGGACCGCATCAAGGACATGATCATTTCCGGAGGCGAGAACGTCTATCCGGCCGAGGTGGAAAGCGTCGTCTGCGATCACCCGGACGTGGCCGAAACAGCGGTGATCGGCGTGCCGGATGACAAATGGGGCGAGAGCGTCAAGGCGGTCGTGGTGCTGCGGCCGGGCGGCGAGGCCACGGCGGACGACATCATCGCCTTCACACGCACGCGCATCGCCGGCTACAAAACGCCGAAATCCATCGACTTCATAGACGCGCTGCCGCGCAATCCGTCAGGAAAAATCCTGCGCCGGGAGTTGCGCGCCCCCTATTGGGAGGGACGGGACCGGCAGGTGAACTGAGCGGGCCCCAGGCCGCGCATATCCGGCGAATACCCGTTCGCCGGACACGCGCCAGGCGCCTGCCTGGCGCTGGCGGCGCCAATCCCCCCGCTCCGCCCCGTTATTCGATGAGCTTGTCCGACGCATCGGCCATCCCGTTGACCCAATAGCCGGAGGCCTTCAGCCAGGGCAGCGGATGGCCCCGCTGTTCAACGAGGAACTGGCGCGCCGCCCGGGCCACGCGGGCCTCGGCGGCGATCCAGATGAAGCCGTCGCCCGCCGGCAGCTCCAGCGCCGCAAGGGCGCGCAGCACCGGCTCCGGGTCGTCGGCCTGGCCGGGCGACCGGTGCACCCAAAGCGCCCGGTGGTCGGCTGGGGTGACGAACGTCTGTTCGTCGTCCCTGCCGGGAACGGCGACGAGGCTGATGACCCTTGCGCCGGCCGGCATCTCCTCGATGCGGCGGCCGATGGCTGGCAGCGCCGTTTCATCACCGATCAGCAGCCACCAGCCGATATCCGGCCCGATGACCATGGAGCCGCGCGGGCCGCCGATCTCCAGCTGGTCGCCAGGGCGCGCCTCCAGCGCCCAGAGCGTCGCCGGGCCAGCGTCATGCACGGCGAAATCAATCACCAGGGTTTGGGCCGCCGCGTCGAAGGCGCGGGGCGTGTAATCGCGGCTCACCATCTCGCCGCCCGGTCCCGGGACAAAGAGTTTCACGTGGTCGTCGGCGCCCAGGCTGACGAAATCCGCCAAAGCGTCGCCGGTGAAGTGAATGCGCAGCATGGCGGGGGTCAGGCGCTCGACCCGCGTCACCTGGAGCCGCCGGCGTTTCAGGTCGTGTCGCACGCGCGTTATGCGGGGGGCGGAACTGTCGATCTGGGTGTCTGGGGAAGTCATCCGGGTCCTTTCGGGGCGCAGCGGCGTCCGCTTGCAGGCCCTGACCCCGATCCGCCGGACACAGCCGCGCAGACCGGGGGCCAGAGGCCTCGCGATCATGCGCGTTGAGTGACGTTAACGCTTACGTGCAGGGGCGAAGCCCCATGCAGATGCGCCAGCTTTAAAGCAGAATGCGCCCCGGTTGAAGTGAAATCCGCGCGGGCGACCGCCGGCGCGGTCACCGGGTCTTTTTCACCAGCGGACAGGCGGATTTGTCGAGCGACTGGAACGCCTGCTCGCCGGGCACGGTGGCGACGATATTGTAGACATCCCATTTCGACTTCGACTGTTCAGGGGTTTTTACCTGCACCAGATACATGTCGTGGATCATCTGGCCGTCGTCGCGGATGTAGCCGTCTTTGGCGAAAATATCGTTGATCTTCGTCTTCTTCATCTGGGCGACGGCTGCCTTCGCCTCATCGGTTCCAGCCGCGGCGACGGCTTTCAGGTAGTGGCTCACCGCCGAATACACGCCCGCCTGCATCATGGTCGGCATGCGGCCCACCTTCTCGTAAAACCGTTTGGCGAAGGCGCGGGTTTCATCGTCCCTGTCCCAGTAAAACGCATCGGTGAGCATCATGCCCTGGGCGATGTCGAGGCCAACGCCTGGCACGTCGGTGATGCCGAACAGCAGGGCGATCAGCTTCTGGCCGCCGGCGGCAAGGCCAAATTCCGCCGCCTGCTTCAGCACGTTCTGGGTGTCCTGGCCGGAATCGGCCAACGCGACGACCTTGGCGCCGGAGGTCTTCGCCTGCACCACCTGGGAGGCGAAATCATTGTTGTTGAAGGGGTGCCTGGCGCTGCCCAGCACCTTGCCGCCATGGGCCTTCACCACGGCGGAGGCGTCCTTCTCCAGCATGTGGCCGAAGGTGTAATCGGCGGTGATGAAGAACCAGCTGTTGTCGCCGCGCTCCACCAGCGCCTTGCCGGCCACATTGGCCAGCGCATAGGTGTTGTAGACCCATTGCACGCCGTTGGGGGAGCAGGCGGCGCCGGTCAGCTCCGACGAGCCTGGCCCCATCATCAGGAAGACGCGATTGCGCTCCCTGGTCAGTTGCTGCACGCCAAGGGCGATCGACGACACCGGCACGTCGAGAATCACGTCAACCTTTTCGGCGTCATACCAGCGGCGCGCCGTGGCCATGCCAATGTCGGTCTTGCTCTGGTGATCGGCGAAGACCAGTTCGATGGGCTTGCCCAGCACCTTGCCGCCGAAATCGGCGATGGCCATTTCGGCGGCGACGACGGAGCCCTTGCCCGTGCCGTCGGCGCTCGGCCCGCTCAGATCGGTCAGCACGCCGAATTTCACCACCCCGTCGGATATGGCGGGTTCGGCCAGCGCCGGCGACGCGGCGCCGGCCAGCAGGGCAAGGCCCGCCGCCCACCGGCGCAAGTGAAACGGGGTGCGGTGTGTTCTCTTCGCCATGGCGTTTCTCCCGTCAGGCGCGACTATCTGTGGCAGCCGTCGCCATGGCGATGCCTGCAATGCCGCCGGATCGTCGCTGATACGCGTTGATACGATATTTTTTGTTTTTGATACCGGAGCGTACCAGCGCGCGACCGCCCTGGAAAGTCACTGCCTGGAAAGTCACCGTCCTGGAAAGTCATGGCTCCCCTCACCGCACGCATGGCTTCGCGCCATCGGGGCCGGCCGCTCGTGGCCAGGCGGTTCTGGCGCCAGCCTGATGGGGCGCAGCTTTCCTGTTGCGCTTGCTGTCGCGTCACAGCAGCATGCGTGTGGATTCAGCATATCTGCGGATTCAGGGCGTTTTGCCGCCAGCCGGGTGCAGAAGATGGTTGTTCGCCGCATGCCTCCCATGATCACCCTGGCCCTGCTTGGCGTTGGCGTGATTCTCGCCGCCCTGCCCGCAAGCGCCCGGTCGCCGACCGTGGTGGCGGGCAAGTCGCCCGGTTTCGATGTCATCGCCCTCAACGAAGGGGGCGTCGCCAAAGCGGTCCGGGAGTTGCCGGACATGGTTCGCGCCGTGATGGCGCGCAGCCAGACGCCAGGCGTCGCCGTCGCCGTGGTGCAGAACGGCAAGACGGTTTACGTGGGGGGCTTCGGCGTGCGCCGGCTTGGCGAGGCTGGCGCCATCACGCCGGAAACCGTGTTCCAGATCGCCTCCATGTCAAAGCCGATGTCGGCGACGATCACGGCCATCGCCGCGAGCCAGGGCAAGGTGAGCTGGAACGACCCGGTGAGCAGCCATCTGCCGTGGTTCCGCCTCAAGGATCCGTGGGTGAGCGACCATGCGACGATCGGCGACTTTTTCGCCCATCGCAGCGGCCTGCCGCACGCGGCGGGCGATGACCTTGAAGACTTGGGGTTCTCCCGCAAGGAGATTTTGTCGCGCCTCAACCAGTGGCCGCTTGATCCATTCCGGGCGTCGTACAATTACGCCAATTTTGGCATCACGGTCGGGGCTGAGGCGGTGGCGGCGGCCATGGGCGAGGAATGGGAAGACCTCGCCGCGCGCCTGCTGTTCAGACCATTGGGCATGAACGCCACCAGCGCCCGCCACGCCGATTTTCTCGCCCGCCCGAACCGGGCCTCGCTGCACGCGTTTGTGAGCGGGCGCTTCCAGCCGCTGTATGACCGCGACCCGGACGCCCAGTCGCCGGCTGGCGGCGTGTCATCGAATGTGCGCGACGTCGCGGAATGGCTGAAGCTGCTGCTGGCTGGCGGCGTGCACGACGGCAAGCGTCTGTTCGACGCGGACAAGTTCATGCCGGCCCTGACCGCCCAGGCCACGCCCCATGCGCCGTCCTCCCCGGATGAACGCGGCGCGTTCTATGGTTACGGGTTCAATGTCGGCGTTCACGCCAACGGGCGCACGAACTTTGGCCATTCCGGCGCGTTTCTGCTCGGCGCGGGAACCAGCTTCCAGATCCTGCCCTCCGCCGGTCTTGGCGTCGTCGTGCTCACCAATGGCGCGCCGGTAGGCGCCGCCGAGGCGATCGTCAGCCAGTTCATGGACATCGCCCAGTACGGCGTTTCGACCCGGGACTGGTACGCCGGCTATCACCAGATGATGCAGCCGATGTTCGCGCCGGTTGGCGACCTGGCGGGCGCGGCGCCGCCGGCCAACCCAGCCCCGGCCAGGCCGCTCGCCGCCTACGCCGGGGTTTTCGACAACAGCTATTATGGTCCCGTCACGATCAGCGTACAGGATGGCGGCCTGCAATTGCAGATCGGCCCCAAGCACAGGACGGCGTCGCTGACGCACTGGAGCGGCGATACATTCGCCATGGCCCCGCCTTCCGGCGAGAACGAGCCCGAAGGCTCGCGCTCCTCGGTCCGCTTCGACATCCAGGGCGGCCAGGCGAAGGGGCTGGTCATCAACTATCTGGACGAGGCCGGGCTCGGCAGGTGGCGGCGTCCCGAAGGGGCGCCGTGACGCCGGCCCGGCGCGTTTGATGACGCGGCTTACTTCCCGGAGCCATCGATAATCTCGCCGAAGCGCTTCCAGCCCTTGCCGTCGAAGCTTTGCAATTGCAGCTGCTCGATCGGGTGGTAGTCGCCCGGGCTGGTGCGCACGGTGATCCCGGGCAGCAGCATGGGAATGGCGACGCCATCGAGGCTGGTTGCCTGCTTCATGATGTTTTCGCGGGAGAAGTCACCGTTGCACTGCGCCAGCACCTTCATCAGCACCTGGGACACCGTATAGGCGTAGGTGTTGAATGCGTCCTGCAGATTGGCGGCGGGGTAATACTGCTTCATGAAGGCCAGGTAGTCCTTCACCGCCGCGTCGTCAGCCCATTCCGGATCGGTGGGATCCTTCAGGTAAGCGGTGGCGATGACGTCCTTCGAGGCTTCGACGCCGGCTGGCAGCAGAACGCCGGCGATGGAGGCCGAGCCGTTGGAGATGTAGTGCGTCGGCTTCCAGTTGATGTCGTGCAGCTTGCGGATCGCCTGGGCGGCGAATTTGGCGGTGGCGCCAGAGATCAGGCTGGCGGCGCCGGACTGGCGCAGGTTGATGATCTGCGAATCCACCGTGGCGTCCGCTACTTCGTAAGGCGCGATCACGGTCTTTTTGTCGAAATCATCGCCCAGCACGTCGCGGACGCCGGCCAGGTAGTCCTTGCCGTAGTCGTCGTTCTGGTAAAGCACGGCGATCTTGCCGTCCGGGTGGCGCTTCAGGGCGTCGCGGGTGAAAATCCGCGCCTCGGCCCGGCCGCTCGGCGGGAAACCCATGGTCCAGGGATGGGCCTTGTGGTCGCCCCATTTGTCGCCGTTCACGGTGATGAACAGGTGCGGAACCTTGCGGGCGTTGACGTATTTGACGATGGCGGAATTGGGCGCCGTGCCAATATTGCTGAACAGGAAGGCGACCTGGTCGCTCTCCAGCAGGCGGCGCGTCTGCTCAACCGTGCGCGGCGGGCTGAAACCGTCGTCATAGAAGATAAAGTTGATCTTGCGACCGGCGATCCCGCCCCGGTCGTTGATCATTTTGAAGAACGCCTCCTGGGTGCGGGTCTGCGTGCCGAGCGCCGAAACCGGGCCGCTGAGCGAGGCGGTGGCGCCAATGCGGATCTCGGTGGCGGTGACGCCGGGTGTGTCGGCGGCATTAGCGGCGGAGAATGCGGCGGTGACGCAGGCAGCCGTCATCGCGCCCGCCAGCAGGGCGCGCCGGGTGGGAGTGTTCATCGGTATCTTCCTGGAAGTTTTGTTGTTGGAGGTTTTTTGCAAGACGGCGGTCCCCTTCCCCCGTCACACGGCGCGAACATGGCGCCGCGTGGTGGTGGGCAGGGTTCGGTCAGCCTCAGCTTTTCGGAAGGTAGAGGTCGAGGTTGGGCTGGCCGGTGGCGGCCATCAGGCCGCCGTCAACCGCCAGGGCGACGCCGGTGATGTAGGAGGCGTCGCCGGAAGCGAGGAAGGCCACCGCGGCGGCGATCTCCTCCGGCCGGGAGAAACGGCCCATGGGCACGGCGTCGGACCAGCGCTCCCACAGACCAGGGACCTCCTTGATGCCGGCGATGATTGGCGTGTCCACCGGGCCGGGACAAACCGCATTGACGCGCACGCCGTCGCGGGCGTGGCTGATGCCCAGCGAGCGCGTGTAGTTGATCACCGCGCCCTTGGCGGCGTTGTAGGCGTCAAAGCCATAGTCGCCGGCCATGCCTGAAATGGAGGCGGTGTTGACGATGGCGCCGCCGCCTTGCGCCTTCATCAGCGGAATGGCGACGCGGCAGGCGAAGAACACCGCGTCCAGATTGATGGCCAGCACGCGCCGCCAGTCTTCCGTCGCCAGGTCTGGCGTGTGGACGCGGCTGCCAACGCCGGCGTTGTTGAACAGGATGTCGAGGCGGCCAAAAGCGACGACGGCGGCGTCGATCATCGCCTTCACCGCCGCTTCATCGGCCACGTCGGTTGCGACGAAGCGGGCCCGCTCCGCCCCCAGTTCCGCGGCGAGCGCCTCGCCCAGCTCCGCGTTGAGATCGGCGATCACCACCGCCGCGCCCTCACTGTGAAAACGGCGCGCCGCGGCGGCGCCGATGCCCGACGCGCCGCCGGTCACCACCGCAACCTGACCGGAAAATCTCATGCTGTTATCCTCCCATCACGGGGTCTGACGCCCCGCTGGCGCAGTTTCCGATCAATCCCGGGCCGGAAACGCCCCAGCTGTTCCTGTTCTGAGCGACTTCTGATCAATCAGCCGGTTCTGGCTGGTGGGGATGCGCTCTAACGCTGCGGATTGATGACGATCTTGACGTGCTGGCCCGCCTGTTTGGCCAGCTCGAAGGCCTGGGGCGTGTCGGCGAGCGCCGCCTCCATGGTCAGGGCCGCGGCGCCGTCGATGTCGCCGTTGGCGAGACGTTTCAGGGTCAGGGCGAACTCATCCGGCGTGTAGGCGAAGACGAATTCCATGCTGAGCTGCTTGTTGATGGCCATCAGCGGCTCGATGTGGTCGGCTTCCATGCAGGCCCCCACCACGACGATGCGCCCCAGCGGCGGCGCGCCCTCGATCACCGCCTGCAACATGCCCGGCGCGCCGACGCATTCGAAAATCACCGCCGGCCGCATGGGACGGCCGGTCGCAACAGCGACGCCGCGCCCGGCGAGATCGGCCGGAACATCGAACTCCGACCAGCGGCCATAAGGATTCTCAACGGCCGGATCGATGACGATGTCGGCCCCCAGCTTCAGGGCGGCGGCGCGACGCACCGGTGAGAAATCGCTGGCGATGATCGGGGAAAGACCGCGCGCCCTCGCCGCCGCGATGACTGCCAGCCCCACCGGACCGCAACCAAGAACCAGCGCCACCGCATCCTGCGGCGCCTTCGCCATGGCCACCGCGTGCTCGCCAACGGCGAAGGGCTCGGTCATGGCGGCGACAGCCGGCGGCAGGTGATCCGGCGCCGGCAGCAGCAGCGCCTCGCTCAACAGCATGCGCTCGGCGAAACCGCCGTTGAAGCGGTTGGAGAATCCGATCAGCTCCATGCCGTTGGGTCCGGCGGTGAACGGCATCGCCACCACGCGGGTCCCCGGGGCCAGCGTGCTGGTGGAGCCTGGCCCGTGGGCAATGATCTCGCCGCAGAATTCATGGCCGAAAACAACGCCCTGGCTGGCGTCAAGGCCGGAAGCGGAGCCGCAGCGGCGGCTGAACTCAGACATCCGCTCCAGATGATCCAGGGCGTGCAGATCAGAGCCGCACACGCCGCAGGCCAGCACCTTCACCAGCGTCTGGCCCGGGCCCGGCGTGGGCTCCGGCCAGTTCCCATTCAATTCGAGTTTCCCCGCCCGCCGCACGATCGCGCGCATGCGTCTGCTCCCTTGTGGTCTGTTGTCTGGTCGCAAAAGTAGCCCCACGCCGTTACGCGGGGCCGTGGAAGGCCTCAGCCCTTCTTGCGATAGCCCGGGATCGGGATGTTCTCGTAATACGGCACCGGAATCTGGCCCTCGGCCTCCAGATCGCCAACCATGGCGGCCGTGACCGGGTGCATCACGTCCGGATCAACGATGATGTTGATGCAGGACGGCAGTTCCTGGGCCTGGGCGCGGCGGATGGCCGGGCCGATGTCCGCAAACCGCGTCACCTTCTCGCCGTGGCCGCCGAAAGCCCTCGCCACGTCCTGATAATCCGTCTGCGCCAGCTTGACGGCGGCGAGGTGCTGGCGGCCGAACACCAGCTCCTGGCCGTGCTGCGACATGCCCCAGCAGGCGTTATTGAAGACGATGGTGGTCACCGGCAGGCGGTGGCGCACCATGGTGTCGAACTCGGCGATGTGGAAGCCGGCGGCGCCATCGCCAAGGAACAGGGCGACCGGGGCGCGCGGCCGGGCGCGGGAGAGGCCGATGGAGAAGCCCTGGCCGATGCCGAGGCAGCCCAGATAGCCGGTGCCGGCGCTGAGGCCGACGGCGGGGGTGCGGGCGAACGGCCGGAACCAGGCCGGCGCCTCGCCGCCGTCCCAGGCGATGGCGGTGTCGGGGCTCAGCGCCTCCGCGACGGCGCGGGCGGCGTGATAGGGATGGATGACGCCGGCGGCGTTCTCCACCGGCGCCTTGTCGAAAGCGGCGCGGAACAGCTGCGGGCAGCTTTGCAGCATGCCGCACCAGTCGGCGCGGTTCCGCCATGGCGCATCGGCGCCGCGCGCCAGCAGGGCGCTGAGGGTTTCGGCCACATCGGCGGTGATCGCCAGATCGGGGGCGCGCAGGCGGCCAATTTCGGCCTCGTCGATGTCGATCTGCACCAGCTTCGCCGCATGGGGGATGACGGCGCCGGAACGGCCGCCGAGGAACAGGCCGGTGCGGGCGCCCAGCAGCACCACCAGATCGGCCGGCGCCTTGTGGGCCATGGCGGCGATGGCGAGATTGCCGGAGCCGCCGCCGGCCTGCGGGTGATCGGACGGCAGGATGCCGGCGGCCTTGTTGCTCTCCAGCACCGGGATCGTGGACAGTTCGGCGAACTGGCGCAGCAGTTCCGCCGCTTTCGCGTTGGCGGCGCCGCCGCCGGCGATGATCGCCGGGCGTTCAGCCTGCTGCAGCAGCTCAACCAGGCGATCGACGGCGGCCGGCGCCGGGGCCGGTCGCGCCGCCATGGCCGGCAGGCGCGGCATGGCCAGATCGGCTTCGTCAGCCAAGCCGAACATGATGTCGATCGGCATTTCAAGGAACACCGGGCCGGGACGGCCGGAGGTCGCCAGGCGCACGGCCTTTTCCACCAGATCCGGGATGCGCTCCACATGGGTGATGCGATGCGCCCATTTGGTCACCGGCGCAGCCATGGCCACCTGATCGAAGCCGCCCTGCAGCGGATTGGTGGCGACCTCGCGCAGCGGCGGCGCGCCGGCGATGAACAGCACCGGCGTGGCGTCGAGCCAGGCGTTGACGAAGGAGGTCAGCGCATTGGCGAAACCAGGACCGGCGGTGATGACGCAGACGCCAACCTGGCCGGTGGCGCGGGCGTAGGCCTCGGCGGCATGGCCGGCGGAGGCTTCGTGGCGGGTGTCGGTGAGGCGGATGTCATTGTCCTGGCAAGCCACGAGGAACGAATCGAGGTGTCCGCCATGCAGCGTGAATACTTCTGAAACGCCCAGCGCCCGCAACGAGCGCGCAAGGGCGACGCCGCCATTGATCTCCGCCATATTTTTTCCTCCTGCCCGCAGCGGGCCCAGACGCGCCGCGCGCCAGACGCAGGAAACGGGAGAAGGCGTGCGCGCGGAACGGCGCGCGAGACAGCCCATGATCCTGGATTGCGTTTCCCGATGCCTGTCAGCGGCGACTTTCCGACAAATTTAGAGAGCACTCTAAATTTGTCAATGGGCGTGGGATGGCCTTATATGCGCGAACGATCTCCGC
Source organism: Camelimonas lactis (assembly GCF_004342915.1). GTDB lineage: Bacteria > Pseudomonadota > Alphaproteobacteria > Rhizobiales > Beijerinckiaceae > Camelimonas > Camelimonas lactis. The sequence continues at coordinate 147,362 of NZ_SLWL01000010.1, read as the reverse complement.
CGTCGTGGAGCGGATATCCGCCCCGGCGGCCGCCCGCTGCGGCAACGCCGCCGCAGGCCCTGCCCCGCCAGTTCCGGACCCAGACGTAATGGCCCCGCCTTCCACCAATGCTCCGGCGCCAGACGCGCCTTCAGGCCACGAAACCGGCAAGCAGGAGCGCCGCAGCCGCATCGTCGCGGCGGCGTCAGACATTATCCGTGAAGCGGGGATCGACGGCGTCACCGTCGAGGCGATCGCGCGGCGCGCCGGCGTCAGCCCGGCGACGGTTTACAACCTGTTTGGCAACCGGGCGGCGATCTTCGACCATATCTTCGACGCGGACATGGCCCAGTACGAAGCGCTGGTGGCGGCGCACACCGGAGCGGGGCCGGTCGGGCTGTTCTTCGACGCCATTGATGTGGCCACCGGCCTCTACGCCCGGCAGCCTGACTATTACAAGGCGCTGATGCGGCTGAGCGAACGCGATGGCCCGCTCTATGTCAGCTTCAGCCGCCCCCGCCATGCCTTCTGGACCCGCCTGGTGCGCGAGGCGCACGCCGCCGGCGCGCTCATGCCCGATCTCGATCACGAGGCAGCTGGCGGCGCCCTCGCCGCCATCGCCCGCGGCGCCCTGTATTTCTGGGTAGAAGGGCGCGCTTCACTGGCCCAGCTGCATCACCAGTTCAGCTATGGCTTCGGCCTCGTGCTGCTGTCCATGGTCATCGACACGGAGCGCGCCGTTGTGCGGGCCCGCATGAACGCGCCCTTTCCCCATGGCTGACCCCAGGGCTGGTCCAGCGCCGCCCGAAGCAGCTGATGACGCAGGCCAGCAGCCCGGCGAATCGGGTTGGCCAACGCGGCTCCGCCGGGATCCGGCGCGGCGGACATCATAATCTTTTCGACAGGCGCGTTATTCACGAAAAGGGTATCCGCCTTTTCGAAAAGGCGGCCGGCGCCCAGGGGCAGGTGCTGACCCCGTCCGTCCTGGCCTGCCGCCCGCCCCGATTTTCCGTGCGATCCGGCTGCTGCGCGGGCCGCCCCCCAGATTTTCCGGCGCGGTTGCTGACCGGCCTCAGCCGTAGCGCAGGGTGGGTTCGTCCAGGTCGACCGCCGGCAGGATATCCTTGTCCAGCCAATAGTCCTGGGTATGCCGCCATTCCGCGCGATCGCCCTGCTTTGGCAGCAGGTGCAGGCCGCGCGTCAGGTAGCCGGGATTGAAATCTTCCGTATCCACCCACGGCGACAGGCGCATGTCGCCGTCTTCGGGACGCAGCGCCGGCACGACGCTTTTCGCCCCCCTCTCCTGCATATGACGCAGCAGGCGGCAGACAAAATCGGCGATGATGTCGACGCGCAGGGTCCAGCTGGCGCGGAAATAGCCGAACACCCAGACCATGTTGGGCATGCCGGTGAACATCAGCCCGCGCCAGGTCACCGTATCAGCAAAATCCAGCGGCTTGCCGTCGATGGTGAACGCCACGTCGCCCAGCACATTCAGATTGAAGCCGGTGGCGGTGACGATCACGTCCGCTTCCAGGGTTTCGCCTGACTGAAGCGCGATGCCTTCCGGCGTGAAGTTGCGGATCTGGTCCGTGACAACGCTGGCCTTGCCCTCCCGGATGGCCGTGAACAGATTTCCGTCCGGCACAAAAGCGATGCGCTGCCGCCATGGCCGGTAGGTCGGCGCGAAATGCGGCTCCACGGGCGCGGCGTCTCCCAGGTGAAGGCGCACATTGGCGAGCAGATCGGCGCGCACCGCCTCGGGCTCCGCCGCCGCCCGGTCGGCGAAAGCCTTCTGGTCGAACAGAATCTTGCGGCGGACGATCTCGTGAATCCACTCCTCTTTCACCTCAAGCTGACGCAGCGTATCGGCCAGCTCGTTGGCGTTGCGCCCGGTCATGAAATAGGTGGGCGAGCGCTGCAGCATGGTGACGCTGGCGCATTTGCCAGCCAGCGCCGGCACCAGCGTCGCGGCCGTCGCGCCGGAACCGATCACCACGACCTTCTTGCCGGTCATGTCGAGATCGCCGGGCCACTCCTGGGGATGAACGATTCGCCCCCTGAAATCGTCCATTCCGGGCCATTCGGGCGTGTACCCCCTGTCGTGCCGGTAATATCCCTGGCACATCCAGAGGAAGCTGGCGCGAACCGTCCGCGCCTCGTCCGTGGCCAGGTCGCGCACCGTCACCGTCCAGCGGCTGGCGGCGCTGTCCCAGGCCGCGCTTTCCACGGCGGTGCGATAATGGATGCGCTGGTCAAGATTATTATCCGCGATCACCTCGCGCATGTAGCGCAGGATTTCTTCCGCCGTCGCGATCGGCGTCCCGGTCCAGGGTTTGAAGCGATAGCCAAAGGTGTAGAGGTCGCTGTCTGAGCGGATGCCGGGGTATTTGTGGGTGAGCCAGGTGCCGCCGAAACTTTCGGCGCGCTCCACCACCATGAAGCGCAGATCCGGACATTGATGGGCCAGATGCCAGGCGGCCCCGACCCCCGAAATTCCCGCCCCAACGACCAGCACGTCCACATGATCCGCCGCGCTTTCGCCCATGCGGGCCGCATTCCCGCTCGCAGCCAATTCCTCCACGGCGACGCGCTGCGCATCCCCCGGCTCCGGCGCCATATCAAGCGTCATGGACGTCAACCTTCCCTGCTCGCCAGATCTATCGCTGTTATATGTTATACGCAGCATGAACCAGCCGCCCGTCCATGTCCAGCCGCCACCCATGCTTCCAACAATGTTCTTGCGCACAGGATAACCCCGGCTGCGCGCCAGGCAGCGCGCAGACATTGCGTCCAATTTCGAGCGATTTTTCAGAAAAATATTATAGACAACCCATAAAAATACGATAAATCTAATTACACTTGCATATAAACATGAAATGCAATAAATGATAAAAGCATATTTAATAAAATTTCCACCAATTATTCGGAATATGACGTGACCATGTCGGCCGGACATCCTGTCTTGCGAGGGCGCGAACATGGCCAATGCGGCGTCATTGCTCTGTGAACAAATCCGACAAAAGTCTGGCGCTCATGCGCAGGAACGCCTTGAATTACAAATGGTATCGTATTAAACGCAACACATGGCTGAACTTGAAGAACTCCTCGAACGCCTGAAAGCAGAGCAGCGCGACATTATCGAGCGCGCCGCCCGGTCCAAGGCAACGCCAGCGCGCTCGGCAATCCAGCGCATTGGCGAGCTGGAACTCGCCATCGGCGCGGTTGAACAGCTGATCAACGAGACCGAAGGGCAGTAATCACCGCCCCCGGTCGCCTTAATTACAGGCGCCAGCGACATATATATTGGCGCTTTCCGCCGGATTATCGCCGCCATGACTTCTGGCTGACAACGCCAGGAGCTGACAAGCTTGCGGGAACGGACGTTTTCCCTCACCCATCCTCCGGCAATCACGACCTCCTTCATGAATGCCCCTGAGGCTGTTGCATGGGGCTGTTGGCGCCGCGCCCGCCGGGCGGACGGTCAAAAGTCTGCCGGCAAACGCGCTGCTTCCGGCTTGCGTCTGTGAATGGGAATAATAGCCATTCGCACTATTTCAGTTTGGGGTCATCTACTTTCCAGCAGGCCGCGCCAGACGCGCAGGCTCCACGGACGGGACGGCGCGCCCGTCGGCATGGGCGATCGTCTCCGCTGGCCAGGCGCCTCCGGCCCGGGTTCGGGGGCGCGTGGGCGCACCCGGCCCTCACCGGCGGTGAAAGAGATCAGGTTTCGCCCTGGCGTCACACGGCGTGGGCCATGGCCTGCTGAAGCCGCGCGGACCGGCGGTTGAGGAACGTTTCCGTTTCCTTGTGGGTGATGATGTAAAGATCGCCGCGTTGCATGGCCGCGATCACCAGATCGCCCACCGCCTTTACGTCAAGCGTGCGGCCCTCGAGGGCGCCGGCGTCCCTGTCGACATAAGGCTTGACCGCCCCGGGGCCGCCGAACTCGGCCGGGCGGTTGCGGTGGCTCTCGTCGATGGCGGTGGCGACGCGCATGGGGCACAGCACGGACGCGCCAATGTTGAACGGCTTGCCGTCCCTGGCGACACATTCGGCAAGGGACACCACCGCCGCCTTGGTCACCGAATAGGGCGCCAGATTGCGGTTGCTGACCAGGCCGGCGAACGATGCGGTGAACAGGAAGTGGCCGCCCTGATTCTGGGCGATCATGCGCGGCATGAACACTTCCACCCCATGCACCGGTCCCCAAAGATTGACGTTCACCGTCCACTGCCAGTCGGCGTGGCTCATTTCATGCACGGGGCCAAACACGCCGACGCCAGCGTTGTTGAAGACGATGTGGACGGCGCCGAACCGCTTCCATGCGGCGTCAGCCAGGGCTGCCACCGCCGCGCGGTCGGCCACGTCCGTGCGCACGCCAATCACCTCCGCGCCCGCGGCCGCCAGCCGGGCGACGGCGCTGTCGAGCGCGCCCTGTTCAATGTCGGCCAGCACCAGCCGGACGCCCTTCCGGGCGAGCGATTCCGCCGTCGCGAAACCAATGCCACTGGCACCGCCGGTAATCACCGCGACCTTGCCGGCCAGATCCTTCATGGCTTGTCCTCCCGGATATTTTCGATTGTTGACGTTATTTTTGCGACCGGAGCGGTATTCGCCCACTCCCATGCCGGAAGCGGCGCCTATTCCGCGACGGCGATGACTTCACCGGACAATTTCCAGCGATCGCCCTCGAAACGCGCCAGCTGCATGGCCTGAATGGGTACATTCCGGTTCGGCCCGGTTTTGGCGACGATGCCGGGGAGCGTCATGGCCGGCTTGAAGTTGAGATTGCGCGCCTGCTTCATGATGTTTTCCGGCGTCACGTCCTGGCCCGCCTGGCGCAGCGTCTGCACCAGCCCCTGGGCCATGGTGTAGCCCCAGACCGCCCAGGTGTCATAGGCGTCGAGATTGGGAGCATAGGTCTTCATGAACGTCAGATAATCACGCACTTCCGGATCGTCTTTCCATGTGGGATCGCCCGGATCCTTGATGAGGAAGCCGGAGACGACGCCCTGGGATTTCTCGAAACCGGCTGGCTTCAGGGTGCCGGCGATGGTGTTGGTGGTGCTGGAAAGAATGTGCAGCGGCTTCCAGCCGATCTCGTAAATCTTGCGAATGGCCTGGGCGCCGAATTTGGGCGTGGCGTGGGTAAACAGCACGTCGGCGCCTGAATTGCGCAGGGCGATGACCTGGGAATCCACCGTGGGATCGGTGATCTGGTAGCTCGCCTCAGCGACGATCATCTTCTTGGCGTTCTCGCCCAGCCCCTCCTTGAAGCCGCGAATGTAATCGCGGCCGGAATCATCGTGCTGGTAAAGAATGGCGACCTTCGCGTCCGGTTTTTCCTTCAGCACATATTTGCCGTAGACCTTGCCCTCACTCTCGTAATCAATCTGCCAGCCGATGGTCCATGGATATTTCTCCGGCTGGTTCCAGAAACTCGCGCCGCTGGAGACGAAGAGGTGTGGAACCTTGCGGCTGTTCAGATATTTGTGCACCGCCAGGTTGGTCGGCGTGCCGACGCTGCCGAAAACCGCCAGCACATTCTCCTGCTCCACCAGCTTGCGGGTCTGCTCCACGGTCTTGGGCGGCGAATAGGCGTCGTCGAGGCTGATGAGGTTGACCTTGCGGCCGTTCACGCCGCCCTGCTCCGCATTGATCTTGCGCAGATACGCGCCTTCGACCTGACCAATGATGCCGTACGCCGAGGCGACGCCGCTGAACGGCATGGTCTGGCCAATGCGGATTTCGCCCGTTTCGGCGGCAGCGGCGCCGCCCAGGCCGGCGGCGATCCACGTCGCGGCGCCTGCGACGAGCAGGGCGCGGCGGCGGCTCATGAGCGGGGCATGGCGCGAAGCGGCGTTCATGGCGTTCCTCACGTTGCGGCGGTCAGCGTCCGCCCGTTTTGCCGCGCAGCGCCAGCCGGCTGGAGACGCCGGCCGGCGCTGCGGATGATGCTGATGGTGATGATTGTGACTGTCTGCCAATCGTCTGGCAAACCGCGCGGCGTCGTGAGCCGACGCCGCGCCATGTCCCGGGGCGGACCGGCCGGTCAGGCCGCCTTCGCTTCGATTTCGGCGAGCAGCCTGCCGTATTTGGCGATGGCCGCCTCGCGCAGGTGCGGGATGTAGCGGGTCGGGAACTTGCCGCTGGTCGCTTCGTAGTCGCGCAAGACCTGGCGGGCGACGGTGACCTTGTGCACCTCGGCCGGGCCGTCGGCCAGACCCATGTGGAAGCTCTCGATCACCTGCTCGGCGAACGGCATGTCCGGGGTCACGCCCAGCGAACCGTGGATGTGCAGGGCGCGGGCGGCGACGTCGTGGAACACCTTCGGCATCAGCGCCTTGATGGCGCCGATATCCTTGCGGACAGCCAGATAGTCCTTGTACTTGTCGATCTTCCAGGCGGTGCGCAGCACCAGCAGGCGGAACTGCTCGATCTCGGCCCAGCTGTCGGCGATCTTCTCCTGCACCATCTGCTTTTCAGCCAGCAGCGTGCCCTGGGTGGTGCGGCTGAGAACGCGCTCGCACATCATGTCGAAGGCGCGGCGCACCTGGCCGATGGTGCGCATGGCGTGGTGGATGCGGCCGCCGCCGAGGCGTGTCTGGGCGACGACGAAGCCGCCGCCGCGCTCGCCAAGCAGGTGATCCTTCGGCACGCGCACATTGGTCAGGCGCAGCCAGGCGTGGCCAGGCTTGCCGTGATGACCAACCGGCATGTTGCGCACCATCTCGATGCCGGGGGTATCGGCCGGGATGATGAAGGTTGACAGGCGGCGGTATTCGCCGGCGTCAGGATCAGTCACCGCCATCAGCAGCAGGAAGCTGGCGACGTGGGCGTGGGACGAGAACCACTTTTCGCCATTGATGACCCATTCATCGCCATCCAGCACGGCGCTGGTGGTGAACACCTTGGGGTCGGCGCCGCCCTGTACTTCCGTCATGGAGAAGCAGGAAACGATGTCGTTGTTCAGCAGCGGCTTGAGGTAACGCTCCTTCTGCGCCGCCGTTCCGTAGTGGGCGAGAATCTCGGAGTTGCCGGAATCCGGCGCCTGGCAGCCGAACACGATCGGGCCGAATTTGGAGCGGCCGAGGATTTCGTTCATCAGCGCCAGCTTGACCTGCCCGTAGCCTGGGCCGCCCAGTTCAGGCCCGAGGTGACAGGCCCACAGGCCGCGCTCCTTGACGATCTGCTGCAGCGGCTTCACCAGCGCATTGCGCTTCGGGCAGCGCACGTCATAGGGCTCAAGGTCGAGGTAATCGAGCGGCTCGACCTCCTCGGTCATGAACCCGTCAATCCAGTCCAGCTCAAGCTGAAATTCCGGATCGGTTTCAAAATCCCATGCCATTCGGGCGTTTCCTCGCTGTCTGCAATCAATGCTTCATTCCTATGATTGGATAGCGCGAACCTTACGTCCAATTTTGATTTATCGCGCCGACGATCCAGATCTGTTATCGATCATTGACACACGACCAGATCATGCGCCGCGTCATGCCGGCGCTGCACGGACATTTCGTCATGGACCTCGACGCCACGCCCTTCCGCTATTTCCTGACCGTCGCCGAGGAACGCTCGTTCACCCGGGCGGCGCAATTGCTGCATGTGTCGCAGCCGGCCCTGTCGGCGCAGATTCGCGAGTTCGAGCGGCGGCTGGGCTTCGCATTGTTCCAGCGCACCAGCCGGCGGGTGGAATTGACGGCGGAGGGGCGGCTGTTTCTCGGCAACGCCCGGCGCATGGTGGCGGAAGCGTCGTGGGCCAATCAGGCGGCGCGGGAGATCCGCGACAACGAACTGCGCATCGGCGCGCCGTTCTACACGCTGCACATTCCCGAACGGCGACGGATGATGGACACCCTGGTTTCCAGCCACGCCGACATCCGTCTGCGCATCTTCGACAAGACGCACGAGCGGCATTACCTCGACCTGTCGCGGCGGGAACTGGATCTGGCGCTGCTGGTGGAGCCGGCGGACGTGACGGCGGCGGCGGACAATGCGGTGACGGAAGCGGACTGGCCAGGCGGCATGGAGCGGCAATCGCTGGCGGAGCGGCGCCTGTGCCTGCAAATTCCGCGCGAACACCCGCTGGCGCAGCAGGATACGGTTCCGGCCGCGGCGCTGGATGGTTTGCGTATCGTCCTGCCCAACCGTTCGCTGGGCGCGCCGCTGTCGGTGGCCATTGGCCGGGCGGTTCGCGAGGCCGGGGCCCTGACGATCCGGCCGCCGGAGGGGCATCCCATCGCCGTGGAGCGCTATGGCCGGCTGTCGCGCAATATCGCCGTTTCGCTGGGCTGGTTCGACATTCACCACGATGACGATGGCGACGATGTCATCGTGCGGCCGATCGACGGACTCGACCTGCGCACCAGCCTGACGCTGGTGCGCTTCCACGGCGAGCAGCGACCGGCCGCCGCCATGGTGTGGCAATCGGCGCGCCAGCTGATCGCCGGCGCGCCGGCAGCGCTGGATTTTTCGCGGCGCCGGCAACGGTTTTCGCAGGAAGACGCCTGAGGCGGTCCCGCGTCATCGACCCCGCATGGCGCAAGAAGGCCCGCGCAAGGAGGCAGGCGCAAGGAGGCCAGACAGATGGAACAACATCCCGGTCAGCGTGAACGGCGTGCTGTTCTGACGTCTCAGGCGCGGTTGGTGGCCACCGACAGCTGCGGCTTGTTGTTGAGGGTCTGGAACACCACGCAATAGCGTTCGGTTAGCTTGATGAGCTGGTCGATCTTCTCCTGCGGCGCGTCGGTGTCCAGGTCAAAGCTCAGGCGGATGGCGCTGAAGCCCACCGGCGCTTCCTTGTCGACGCCGAGGGTGCCGCGAAAATCGAGGTCGCCCTCAGCCCGGACCACGCCGGCGCGCAGCGGAATTTCCAGCGCGGTGGAGACGGCCTTCAGGGTGACGCCGGCGCAGGCCACCAGCGATTCCAGCAGCATGTCGCCGGAGCACAGCTCCAGCCCGGAGCCGCCGGAAAGCGGGTGCAGGCCGGCGGCGGCGATGGCGCGACCGGTCTCGACCTTGCAGGAGATCGACTGGTCGTCGATGGCGCCCTGCGCCTTCAGGGTGATGACGGCGGCGTCCGGGGTTTCCTTGTAGCGCGCCTTGATCGGGGCCTGCATCGCCCGCAGTTCCTGGGAGTCCATGACGTTGTTTCCTCTGGATGAAGCAATGATTGCGCTCACCACCACAGCGCGCCGCCGGCGGGCGCGGTCTGCCCGGGCGGATGCTGCGGGTTGAGCGAATTGTCCAGCGCCTTCAGCACGCGCCGCTTGGCCGCGTCGAAATTGGGCGACATGCGGTCGCGCGGGCGCGGCAGATCGACGGGGATTTCCTCATAGATGCGGCCGGGGCGCGGCTGCATGACGATGATGCGGTCGCCCAGCGTCACCGCCTCCTCCACGTCGTGGGTGACGATCACCACCGTCGGGCGGCTTTCCTCCCACAGGGCCAGCAGGTGGTCGTGCAGGCTGGCGCGGGTGAAGGCGTCGAGGGCGGAAAACGGCTCGTCAAGCAGCAGCGCCTTGGGCCGGGGCGCAAGGGCGCGGGCGATGGCGACGCGCTGCTGCTGGCCGCCGGAGAGTTCGCGCGGCCAGCGATCGCCATAACCGGCAAGGCCGACGCGCTCCAGCGCCTCGTCGGCGCGCTGGCGGCGGGCGGCCCGCGGCTGGTCGCCGAGGCCGAAGGCGACGTTGTCGCGCACCGTCAGCCACGGCAGCAGGCGCGGCTCCTGAAACACGATGCCGATGGCCGGGTGCGGCGCCGTCACCCGGTCGCCGTCGATCTCGATGAAGCCGGACGACGCCTGGTCAAGCCCTGCGGTGAGACGCAGCAATGTGGTCTTGCCGCAGCCGGAGCCGCCAACGATGGCGGCGATCTCGCCGGCCTGCACGGCGAGATCGACCTGCGACAGGGCCGCCGCGCCGCCGCCGGCGTAGGTCTTGGTGAGATTGGCGAAGGTCAGCATGGCGTCACAGCCTCGCGCGCACGGTGTCGCGCCACGCCAGCAGCGGGCGGGTGGCGAGAACAAGGGCCTGGTCGCACAATTTGCCGAGGATGGCGAAGGTGATGATGGCGGCGAGAATCTGCGCCGGCTTGCCCAGCTGCTGGCCATCGACCAGCAAATAGCCGAGGCCCTCCGAGGCGCCCATGAACTCGGCCGCGACCACGAACATGAAGCCGAGCCCAAGGCCGGAGCGCAGGGAAATCACCCACTCCGGCAGCACGGCGGGCAGCAGCACCCGCGTCGCCATCTGCAACCGGCCCAACCGGAAAACCCGGCCGACCTCGACCAGCTTGCGGTCGATGGAGCCGATGGCGCCCATGACGCCGAGATACACCGGGAAGAACACGCCGACGGCGATCAGCGCCACCTTCGACGCCTCGAAAATGCCGAGCCAGAGAATGAACAGCGGCACCCAGGCGATGGAAGGAATGGCGCGCAGGGCCTGGATGGTCGGGTCCAGCGCCTGACGGGCGAGGCCGGAGGCGCCGGTGAGCAGGCCGGCAAGCGTGCCGGCAATGGCGCCGATGGCGAAACCGGCGAGCACCCGCCACAAGGTGGTGAGCAGATGCGTCCACAGCTCGCCGGTGGCGGCAAGGCGAACCAGCTCGCCCCAGATCTGGCTGGGCGGCGGCATCAGGCGACCGTTGGCGAAGCCGCCGGCCACGGCCAGCTCCCAGCCAGCGGCCAGGAGCACGGGCAGGATGACGCCCACCAGCCAGACGCCGCCGATGCGGCCGGCAAGCGCGCGGGCCACGCGCGCCCGGCCGTCCGCGTCCTGCGGCGCGACGCTCTCCATATCCGCGACAGCGCGGGCTGTTGACGCCTGGACCGTCATGGCCTGTCCGTTTCCTTCCCCTGACATTATTATCTGGCCTGTCCCGCCGGGGATCAGACCTCAGGCTTTCAGCGGCCAGCAGGCAGGTATTGGGGATCGATCAGCACGTCGAGCGTTTCCTTCACCTTCGCGCCGGCCGGCAACACGCCCGCGGCCACGAGGGCGTCGCCGGCGGCCTGGATCGACTGGCGCTGCGGCGCGCCGATGACGCTGTGGGTCAGCTCGGTGCGCTGGTCGATCTGCCGGTCAACGACGACCTTCGGCAATTTGGTGACGGCGATGAACTCTTCCTTCAGGCCATCGGGGTTGGCCAGGGCCCATTTGCGCGCCTCCTCGTAGGCGGCGAGCACCTTCTTCACCACCTCGGGGTGCTCCTTGGCAAAGTCCTCGCGGACGTTGAGGATGCCCCAGGTGTTGGCCTCGGGCTTGCGGTAGAACAGCTTCGCGCCCTCCTCCACCTCGGCGGCGGCCATCATCGGGTCGAGGCCCGCCCAGGCGTCCACGTCGCCGCGCGACAAAGCGAGGCGGCCATCGGCGTGCTGCAGCAGCACGAATTTGACGTCCTTGTCGGTGAGGCCGGCTTCGGCCAGGGCGCGCACCAGGAAGATATGCGGATCGGTGCCGCGGGTGACGGCAACGCGCTTGCCCTTCAGATCGGCGACCTTGCTGATGGGGCTGTCCTTGCCGGCGACCAGGGCGGTCCATTCCGGGCGTGAATAGACATAAATCGACTTGATGGGGTTGCCGTTGATGCGGGCGACCAGCGCCGCCGAGCCGGCGGTGGAGCCGAAATCGATGGAGCCGGCGTTCAGAAACTCCAGCGCCTTGTTGGAGCCGGCGGACTGCACCCAACGCACCTTGATCCCGTCCTGCTCCAGCGCCTTTTCCAGCAGCCCCTGCTTTTTAAGCACCAGGCTCACCGGATTGTAGGTGGCGAAGTCGATGGCGACTTCCTTCAGGTCACTGGCGACGGCGGCGGCGCCGGACAGCGCCAGCAGCGCGGCGCCGGCGAGCAGCCCGCCAAAGGCGCGACGGTTGACGCCAAAACGGCTGAATGAACGGATGCTGGACACGATGCCCCCCTGCGGCAATGGTTTCCCTGGAAACTACATTGCGGCGCGGGCGCGTCAATTGATTTCACGATTATGAATGACAAAATTATATAATTCACAAATTATTTCGCGAATTATATCCGGCTCACGTCACCATCACCGCCTGATAAGTCTCGTTCACCACGGCCAGCGGCTTCAGACCGGCATCCGTGGCGCCGCTGACCACGGCAAACAGCCGGAACACCTCCGCAGGCGCCGCTTCATGCGGGATCGCCCAGAGCCGGTCGGCGGAAATAACCCTGCGGGTCGGCGACATTCGGCTGACCAGCCGACCGAATGGCGTCTGGCTGGCGTCGAGGCCGGCGTTAACGCCGGAGAACAGCCGGCCGGGCGTAAACCAGTTATCGGCGCGCGACAGCACGCGGTCGCCAGAGGCCAGCGCCACCTTGCGATAGCCCACAATCTCGCCTTCCGGGATATCGAGCAGCGCAGCAATCCTGCCCGGCGCCGGCCGCATGTCCGCCTCCAGCTTGTGGGCGACGATCCGGTCATCCCAGCCGCGTTGACGCGACCAGGCCGCCAGGGTTGCGGTGGCGCTGCTGGTTTCCAGCAGCGCGGCGACCAGCGCTTCATAGCGCGCCCAACTCTCCGTCGCCGGCGGCTCGCGGGCGAGCGCCGGCGTCAGAAACGGCGCAGCGCCGCCAGTCGCAAGAACGCCGGCCAGCAGACGGCCAAAAGCGCGGCGGGTGGGCATACCGGTCGTGACTGTCATGGCGCCTCGCGTGAGGTTTCCTGGGGCCCGGACACGCCGGAGCGAGTTCCATTCACGCCGGATCGGCGCCTGGGCCTCTTATTTTAAATTTTAAAGCCGGCAATCCGGCGCGTCTTCCACGCCGCGTACGCTTCCTGTCGCGAAAAAAGACGTCCAACAGCGGAAGACGCCCCTGCCTGTCCCGGATCAGAGCGCCAGCGCCGCCAGATAAGTCTCGTGCACTACCGCCAGCGGCGCCCGCGCGCCAGCGTACAGGCCGGTGACCACCGCCGACAGCCGGAACAGCTCCTGCGGCATGCCGTGGGCTGATTTTTCCACCGGGCGCCACAGGCGGGTGACGCCCAGCAACTCGCGGCGCGGCTCCAGCGGGGCGATCAGCGCGCCAAACGGCGTCAAACCATCGCGAAGACCGGCGTTCACCGGCTCCGGCAGACGGGCCGACGCGAACCAGTTGTCGGCGCGCGACAGCACCCGGGCGCCGCTGGTCAGCTCAACCAGGCGAAAGCCGGTGGGCGCGCCGGGCGTCACCCCAAGCAGACCAGCAACGTCATCGGGCGCCGGCCGGGTCGCCGTCTCCAGTTTGCGGGCCAGAATGCGCTCGTCCCACCCCCGCGATCGCGCCCAGGCCGAGAGCGCCGCCGTGGCGCTGGACGCGGCGCGCAGGGCCTCCAGCAGCGCCTCGCAGCGACGCGCGCGCAGCTGCATCTCATCTTCATCAACGGTCTTTGTGTGGATCGTCGCGCGGGTCACGTTTGCCCTGTCTTCACTATTTCCCCACGCCGCGCGGCGCAGCCTCCCATGAGGCGCGTCAGGGCGGGCGGCGGTTCCAGCGCCTTTCAACCGGAAGCGCCCGCCCCTGTCCAGAGCGGCGGTCGCCAACACGCCCCCAACATGACCCCAACATGACCCAAGGTCATTAACAGGTGACCGCGCCCCCCATTTAGGTTAATGGGCGCGTGATGACGGAATACGCCCCCGAGAGGTCCGCCGCCAGACGCAGATCGTCGCTGGCGTTCACCGTTGCAAGCGCTGCTCTTGCCGCTGGCCTTGCCGGCGCCTTTATCCTGGCCACGCCAGGCAGCGCCGGCGCCCAGTCGCCGGGCATGTCCGGCATGACCGGTTCGCCATGGCCCGAGGCGCTCCAGCCGCCGTCATCGCAGCCACGCGGCGGCGCCTCGCCAGCGCCGGCAGAGCCGCCCGCCGAGGCCCCGGTCGCGCCAGCCGCTCCCGCCGCCACGCGCCCCGCCACCCCGCCGCCAGCCGCCGAAGCCGCGCAGCCGTCCGCATCGCCGCCGGCGGGCCGGCCCGCCCGCGATCTGCCGCGCACCGCGCCGCTGCCCCCGGAACGCCCGGATTTCGGCGAGACAAAACCCGGGGAGACAAAACCCGACGAGCCGCAGGCGGACGCCGGGCAACAGCCGCGCGAGACGCCTTCCATTCCGCCGCCGGGAGCGCCAATGGCGCCAGAAACCGCAACGAACGGCCTGCCCGCGGTCGCGCCGCTGCCGCCCGTGCGGCCGCAGTTTCCGCTCGACGCCGGGGAGGCGCCCCAGCCCCAGCCACAGGTCGCGCCGCCGCAGCCGCAGCAGCCCAGCGTTCCATCGTGGTGGCCCTTTGGCCGGAAAAAGGATGAAACCGAGGCGCCGCTGGAAGAGGCCCCCGATGGCCGCCGCGTCATGCGCCGCACCGTCACCGACGCGGAGGTCAACGCCTGCGTCGCCCGCCTGCGCAAGGCCGGCGCGGTGGTGGAGCGCATCGCCCCCATCGCCAACGGCAGTTGCGGCGTGCGCAACGGCGTGCGCCTGACCGCCCTGCCCGGCGGCATTCCGCTGTCGAAACCCGGCACGATGACCTGCGCCATGGCAGAGGCTACGGCGGAGTGGTTGCGCGGCGTCGCCCAGCCGGCGGCGCGCCAGCGGTTGCAGGCCAATATCACCGCCGTCCTCATTGGCCCCACCTACGCCTGCCGCACCATGAACCACCAGCGCGGGGCCAAGCTGAGCGAACATGCTTACGCCAACGCCATCGACATCGCCGGCTTCGCCTTCGACCAGCGCGGCAACTTCATGGTGAGACCCAGCCATACGACTTCCGGCGAGAACCTGTTCCAGGCCTTCATCCGCAAGAACGCCTGCCGGATTTTCGATACGGTGATTGGCCCCGGCGGCGACCGCTTCCACAACGATCACCTGCATCTGGACCTGCGCAATCGCGGCTCCGGCCGCCAGGTCTGCCGGTAAACCTCCGGCGTCCGCCGGTCGATCCGGCGACGACGCCTGTCGCAAACGGCGGGCGACTTCGCGCGCGGGGGCTTCCCAGCGCGATGAAGGCGATTATAATGCGCGTCAAGTACCAGCGCGTACCAAACACAATCAAATCAGTACCACCCCGACGGACGCCAGAGGCGCGCCGGCTTTCCGGCGCCGCGCCACGCGCGCATTGGCCTCGCGAGCGCCAGGGGCAGGCCGATACGCGGCGCCGCACAGGACGGCCGGGAGGAAGCATGATCTACACCGAGCAGCACAAGGAGCTGATGCGCTCCGTCACCAAATTCTGCCAGTCCGAGATCAATCCGCACATCGAGGAATGGGAGGCCGCCGGCGCGTTTCCGGCGCATGAGCTGTTCAAAAAAATGGGCCAGCAGGGCTTTCTCGGCATCAACAAGCCGGTTGAGTTTGGCGGCCTTGGCCTCGATTACACTTATGAGCTGGCGTTCTGTGAAGCCATCGGGTCGATTCGCGGCGGTTCCATCGGCATGGCCATCGGCGTGCAGACCGACATGGCCACCCCCGCCCTCGCCAAGCATGGCTCCGACGAACTGCGGGCGGAGTTTCTGGCCCCGTCGATCGCCGGCGACTATGTGGCCTGCCTTGGCGTTTCCGAGGTGGGCGCCGGCTCCGACGTGGCCTCCCTTAAAACCACCGCCCGCAAGGATGGCGACGACTACGTCATCAACGGCGGCAAGATGTGGACCACCAACGGCACGCAGGCCGACTGGATGTGCCTGCTGGCCAACACGTCGGACGGTCAGGTGCACCGCAACAAGTCGCTGATCTGCGTGCCGATGAATACCAAAGGCGTGGAGGTCGCCCGCAAGCTCGACAAGATGGGCATGCGGGCCTCCGACACGGCGCAGATCTTCTTCGATGAGGTGCGGGTGCCGCAGCGCTACCGCATCGGCGAGGAAGGCAAGGGCTTCATCTATCAGATGGAGCAGTTCCAGATCGAGCGGCTGTGGGGCGCGGCTGGCGGCCTCGTCGCCATGGAAACCGCCATCAACGACACCATTGACTACACGCGCGGCCGCATGGTGTTCGGCAAGCCGCTGCTCGACAACCAGATCATCCACTTCAAGATGGCCGAGTTGCAGGCAAAGGTGGAGGCGCTGCGCTCGCTCTGCTACCGGGCGGCGCAGAACTATATCGATGGCGAGGACGTCACCATGCTGGCCTCCATGGCCAAGCTGATCGGCGGCCGCCTGGTGCGCGAAGTCTCCGACAGCTGCCTGCAGTATTGGGGCGGCATGGGCTTCATGAACGAGAGCGACATCACCCGCATGTATCGCGACACCCGCCTCACCTCCATCGGCGGCGGCGCCGACGAGGTGATGCTGCAGATCATTTCCAAATACATGGGCATCCTGCCCGGATCGAAGAAAGAAAAGTAAAGATGTTTGCACGCCCGGGCCGGCAATCGGTCCGGGCGTTTTTTTGCGCATACCCTGGATACCCGACCAATGGAGCAGTTGCCTCGCAAGGATGCTCCACACTAGCCTGAGATCCGGCGCGGGCCGCCCGCTTTTCCTGTGGCGCGCCGGGACCTGCACGTCGACATCAGCAGCGCGGCAGACGCTGCGGGCCATCCAGATTCGCGGGAAACGCGCTCAAAGGGGGAAATGCATGCGTGGGCTCATGATGGACATGCCGTTGCAGCTGTCCAACTTCATCGAATACGCCGGCCTGCAACATGGCGAGGCCGAGGTCGTCGCCCGGGAGATCGAAGGCGACCTGTTCCGCTACAATTACGCCGAAGCCCGCCGGCGCATCCGGCGCATGGGCCTGGCGCTGCGCCGGCTGGGGGCGAGGGAAGGTTCGGTAATCGGCACGCTCGCCTGGAACACCCACCGGCATTTCGAGATGTTCTACGCCGCGCCGGGCATTGGCGCGGTGCTGCATACGGTCAATCCGCGCCTGTTCGCCGAGCAGATCATCTACATCATCAATCACGCCGAGGACGACTATCTGTTCATCGACGCCCTGACGCTGCCGATCGTCGAGGAGATCGCGCCGCGCCTGACCACGGTCAAGGGCTTCGTCATCATGGCCACCGAAGAGCGGATGCCGCAGACCAGCCTGCCGAACGTCCATTGCTACGAGACGCTGCTGGCGGCGGAGCACGACACGGGCTTCGCCTGGCCGGAATTCCCGGAAACCAACGCGGCGACGATCTGCTACACCTCCGGCACCACCGGCAACCCGAAGGGCGTCGTCTATTCGCACCGGGCGCTCGTACTGCAGACCCTGATGGGGGCGAATTTCCTTTACATGCCGGATTTTCACCCCGGCCAACGCCAGGTGATCATGCCGATGGCGCCAATGTTCCACGGCAACGCCTGGAACATGCCTTTCATGGCCCCCTTCACCGGCTCCAAGCTTGTGTTCCCGGGCCGCAACTACGAGCCGGACAAGCTGTATGAGCTTTTCGAGGGCGAAGGCGTCACCCTGTCGGCCGGCGTGCCCAGCTTCTGGCTGATCCTGCTCGACTGGCTGGGCCGCAACGGCAAGAAGTTCTCGACCCTGAAGCGCACGCTCTCCAGCGGCACGGCCCCGGCCCGCGCCATGGTGGAGTTGCTGGAGCGGGAATATGGCGTGGCCTATGTGCAGGCCTGGGGCATGACCGAGGCGTTGATGGCCTCGATGCCCATGCAGAAATTCCGCGACCGCGACGCCACCTTCGAGGAGATCATCGACGACCGGATGAAATCCGGCCGGCTGGTGTGCGGCGTCAAGGCCCGCATCGTCGACGACGCCGGCAACGAGCTGCCGCGCGACGGCAAGGCCGTGGGCCATTTCGGCGTGCGCGCGCCGTGGATCGCCAGCGCCTATCACAAGGGCGTCGAGGCCCAGGACGCCGACGGCTACCTGATGACCGGCGACATGGCGATGATCGATCCGGACGGTTACGTCACCCTCACCGACCGTTCGAAGGACGTCATCAAATCCGGCGGCGAGTGGATCAGCTCGATCCAGATCGAGGATGCGGCGCTGAGCCATCCGGCGGTATTGCAGGCGGCGGTGATCGCCATTCCGCACCCAAAATGGCAGGAGCGGCCGCTGCTGCTGATCGTCCCGCGCCAGGGCGCGGACGTCTCGGCCCAGGACATCCTCGATCACATCGCGCCGAAGATCGCCAAATGGTGGATGCCGGACGCCGTGGAGTTTCTGGAGAGCTTCCCGATGACCGGCACCGGCAAGGTGCACAAGCTGACCCTGCGCCAGCAGTTTCAGGACTACAAGGCGTCGGCCTGACCATCGCGCCGGCGGCGGCCCGGGCCGGCCGCCGGTCATTCCCTGCCCTCCGCCCGGGCGACCAGGTCGCCTGGCCTCTTTCCGGGAACAGCCCATGTTCGAGCACAGCGAAAAGGCGCGCGATCTCATCGCCCGGCTCAGCGCCTTCATGGATCGCCACGTCTATCCGGCTGAACATCTGTATGACGAACAGGTGGAGAACGGCTTCCATAACCGGCGGCCGCCGGTCATCGCCGAACTGAAGGCGCTGGCGAAGGCGGAAGGGTTGTGGAACCTGTTCCTGCCCGGCGATCACGGCGCCGGCCTCAGCAATCTCGATTATGCGCCGCTGGCGGAAATCATGGGCCGGATCTCGTGGGCGTCGGAGGTGTTCAACTGCTCCGCCCCCGACACCGGCAACATGGAGGTGCTGGCGCTGTATGGCTCGCCGGAGCAGAAGAAACAGTGGCTGGAGCCGCTGCTCGCCGGCGAAATCCGCTCGGCCTTCTCGATGACCGAGCCGGAGGTCGCCTCCTCCGACGCCACCAATATTCGCTGCAGCATTGTCCGGGATGGCGACGAATACGTCATCAACGGCCGCAAGTGGTTCACCTCCGGGGCCATGAGCGAGGACTGCAAGCTGCTGATTGTCATGGGTAAGACCGACCCGGACAACCCCAACAGGCATGTCCAGCAGTCGATGATCCTCGTGCCGCGCGATACGCCCGGCGTGCGCATTGTCCGCGACATGAAGGTGTTCGGCTATGACCATGCGCCGGTCGGCCACCCGGAGATCGTCTACGAGAACGTGCGCGTGCCGGCGGCCAACATGCTGCTGGGCGAAGGCCGCGGTTTCGAGATCGCCCAGGGACGGCTGGGACCGGGCCGCATCCACCACTGCATGCGGCTGATCGGTTGCGCCCAGCGGGCGCTCGAACTGATGTGCCAGCGCGCCGAACGGCGCGTGGCCTTTGGCAAGCCGCTTGGCGAGCAGGGCTCGGTGCGCGAGGACATCGCCAACTCCTGGGTGGAGATTGAGCAGGCGCGGCTGCTGACCCTGCGGGCGGCGCACAAGATGGACACGGAAGGCAACAAGGCGGCGCGCGATCTGATCGCCGCCGCCAAGGTGGCGACGCCGCGCATGGCGGCGGCGGTGATCGACCGGGCCATCCAGGTGCACGGCGGCGCCGGCGTCTCGCAGGACACCTTCCTGGCCGACGCTTACGCCTACGCCCGTTTCATGCGCATCGGCGACGGCCCGGATCAGGTGCACCTGGCGCAGCTCGGTCGCGGCCTGCTGAAGCGCTATGGCGCATAAAAACCCGCTACACAGGTCCGTGAAAGGTGGTGACATGGGGCGCGTTCGCGCCCACCCTCGCCTGCCAGGACAATGAACGAAGGCGGCGCGCGAAAACGGCGACAGCCGCCAGGGCGTCTGGTGAAACGCGGAGCCGACTTTCCGTGAACTGTTTGTCAGCGGAAAAGCTCTTGCCTGACCGGACAAGCCCTTGCGTGAACCGGACAAGCTCTCGCCCGATCGCCTGGAGGAAACGCCATGACCGGAACGGCCGCGCCACGGGTCGGCGGATTGCCCGCTGGCGCCATTGACCCCGATGACATCACCGGATGGGACGCCTGGTCGACGGCGGCGGCGATCCGCAGCCGCGCCGTGTCCTGCGTCGCGGTGATGGAAGCCTGTCTCGACCGCATCGACCGGCTCAACCCGCTGGTCAACGCCATCGTCTCGGCGCGCCAGCGCGAGACGCTGCTCGATGAGGCGCGCGCCGCCGACGCGGAGCTGGCGGTCGGCCATTTGCGCGGGCCGCTGCACGGGCTGCCGTGGGCGGTGAAGGACCTGGCGCTGACAGCGGGCATCGTCACCAGCTTTGGCTCGCCGCTGTTCGCGGATTTCACGCCGGAGGAAGACGGCCTCGCTGTCGCCCGCCTGCGCGCCGCCGGGGCGATTTTCATCGGCAAGACCAATGTGCCGGAATTCGGCCTCGGCTCGCAGACCTACAATCCGGTGCATGGCGTCACCGGCAACGCCTACGATCCGGCGCTGACCTGCGGCGGCTCCAGCGGCGGCGCGGCCGTGGCGGTGGCGCTGGGCATGATCCCGGCGGCGGATGGCAGCGACATGATGGGCTCGCTGCGCAATCCGGCGGCGTTCAACAACATCTACGGCCTGCGCCCCTGCTTCGGCCGGGTGCCGATGGCGCCGGCGGAGGACGTGTTCTTCGCCCAACTCGCTGTCGAGGGGCCCATGGCGCGCAGCGTGCGCGATCTGGCGTTGCTGCTGTCGGTGCAGGCCGGGCCGCACCCCGGCGCGCCGCTGGCCATTCGCGCGCCCGGCGACGCGGTGCTGCCGGAGCGCAACGCCAGCCTCGCCGGCAGGCGCATCGCCTGGGTTGGCGATTTTGGCGGCTATCTGGCCACGGAGCCGGGGGTGCTGGCGCTGTGCGAATCCGCTTTGGAGGAGTTCGCGGCGCTCGGCTGCGCCGTGACGCCCGTGGACATCCACTTCGACCTGGCGCGGCTGTGGCGGGCCTGGCTGCATCTGCGCCATGTCTGGGCCGGGGCGCGGCATCTGGAGATCTGGCGCGATCCGGCGCGGCGGGACTTGCTGAAGCCGGAATTGCAGTGGGAGATCGAGCAGGGCCTCGCCGTCACCGGCTACGACATTCACGCCGCCAGCGTCGTGCGCTCACAATGGCACGCATATTTGCAGGGCCTGTTCGCCAGCTACGACGTCATCGCCGCGCCGGCGGTGCAGGTGTTCCCGTTTGACAAGAGCGTGACGTGGCCGCGCGAGGTGGGCGGGCGCGCCATGGACACCTATCATCGCTGGATGGAATCGACGAGCATCTGGACCATGTCCGGCCTGCCCTGCATGTCGGTTCCCGCCGGTTTCGACTTGGCTGGACGGCCGACCGGCCTGCAACTGATCGGACCGGATCACGGCGAAAAGCTGCTGCTGGAGTTCGCCGCCGCCCATGAAGCGGCGGTGGACCGCGTCTGCGGCCGCCGGCCGCCGCTGGGGGGCGGCCGGGAGACGCCGGCGCCGGCGGCCTGATGAGAGACTGGCCTTACGCCGGTGTGACCGAGGCGGGACGCCCCCGGCCTCCACCCCGACCACACGCCCTGCCCTCCGGTCACGCCTTCGTCGCGGCCGGGGGCTCGCCATTTGATGCGGGCTCCGGCGGCGCGTGCTCGGGCGCGCTGACCACCAGGGCCGCTTCCGGCGTCTGGGTGACCGCCTGCCAGGCTTCATACTGGCTGAGCACATCGAAAATGATCTGCTCCCGCGTCAGCCCCATGATGTCGTAGCCGCGCGAACCATCGCTGAAAAAGGTCCGCGCCTCATGGCGCACGTCGGCGTCGCGGGTGTCGAGCATGGTGACGCCCGGCAGGCGGTGTTCGGCCACCTGCACGCCGTAGATGAAGTCGCGCACGCCCTCGACGGCGGCGACCAGGGATATTGCCCCACCCTCACCGCGCGCGACGCGCGCCGGCCGGCCGCGCCGGGTCAGCTCCCCGGCGACGCTTTCCAGCGCGGGCGTCGCCTGACGTTCGATGAACGCAGCGACGTCATCCGCGTCCGGCGTGTTGATGATCAGGGACAGACGGCGCTGCCACGGAACCGGGGCGGCCGGCGTGGCGGCCAGGGCGCCGCGGGCGCTGGCCTGCACGAGATCGGCGCGCATGCCGCGAAACAGGCCCCAGACCAGCACCAGCATGATGACGCAGAACGGCAGCGCCGTCGCCACGGTTGCGGCCTGCAGGGCGGCGAGCCCTCCGGTGAGCAGCAGCACCGCCGCCGCGCCCCCCTCAAGCGCGCACCAGAACACCCGTTGCAGCCACGGCGTGCGGGTTTCGCCGCCCGAGGCCAGGGTATCGACCACCAGCGAACCGGAATCGGCCGACGTGACGAAGAAGATCGCCACGAGGATCACCGCCACCGTCGAGGTGATCGCCGGCCACGGCAGATAGGTGAAGAACTGGAACAGGGCCACCGACAGGTCCGCCTGCACGGCGGCGGACAACGCGCCGTGCGCCGCCGTCTGGTCAACGAACATCGCCGTGTTGCCGAACACGGTCATCCAGAAGAAGGTGAAGGCGGTGGGGGCCAGCAGCACGCCGATGACGAACTCGCGCACCGTGCGGCCGCGCGAGATGCGGGCGATGAACATGCCGACGAACGGCGACCAGGAAATCCACCACGCCCAGTAGAACAGGGTCCATTTGTCGATCCAGGGTTTGGGATCGTAGGCGTAGATGTTGAAGGTGCGCAGCAGCAGCGTATCCAGCCAGGCGCCGATGTTCTGGACGAAGTCGCGCATCAGCAGCTCCGTCGGGCCGACGATGAGCACGAACAGCATCAGCAGGATGGCGACCACCAGGTTGAGTTCGCTGAGCCGCCGCACGCCCTTCTCGACGCCGCTGACGGCGGACAGGGTGGCGACGGCAGTGACGGCGACAACCAGGACAAGGTTGAGGCGGGTCGAGGCTTCAATGCCGGTGAGATAATGCAGGCCGGCGCTCATCTGCATCACGCCGAAGCCAAGCGAGGCGGCGATGCCGAACACCGTGCCGCAGATGGCGAAGATGTCGACCGCATGGCCAAGGCCGCCGTTGATGCGGTTTTTCAGCAGCGGATAAAGCCCGGAGCGGATGGTGAGCGGCAGGTTGTAGCGGAAGCCGAAATAGGCCAGCGACAGGCCGACGATGGCGTAGATCGCCCAGGCGTGAATGCCCCAATGGAAGAAGGTGATGCTCATGGCGGCGCGACGCGCGGCCGGCCCGCCCGGCGGAACATCCGGCGGCGCGGCGGCGTGCATCAGCGGCTCGCCGACGGCAAAATACATCAGGCCGATGCCCATGCCGGCGGCGAACAGCATCGCCAGCCAGGAGAGATAGGGAAAATCAGGCTCCGCGTCATCGGGGCCCAGCTTGAGGTCGCCGGTGCGCCCGGCCGCAAGAATGATGGCGGCGCCGACGAATATGGCGACGGAAAGCAGATAGAACCAGCCAAAGCGCGACAGCACCCACGCCTGCATCGCGCTGAACGCCGTTTCCGCCTGACCGGGCAGCAGCGCCCCGATGAGCAGGAAGACGACGATAATCGCCACCGCGCCAAAAAACACAGGCGGCTTCACAACAAAACCCGACAAAACGCCTCCAGTTCTGCAAACGCCGCCCTGATGACCGAAAGCGGCTGGCATTGAGGCGCCGGCATGTGCGGAAGGCGGTGCGGGAGGAGCAGGACGGTCGCCGCCAGCCTCCCCATCAACCGGCGCCATGGTGTGCAGGGATGATGATGGCGTCTGTTTTAACGGCTTGCGGCAATCATGGCAAAATTCCGGCAAAACTGCCGGACTTCCGCCAACTGCACGCGCCTGCCCTTGCCGGCGAGCACCGGGCTGGAGGCGCGCGTCGCCATCGGCTCACATGGCCTGGCGCAATCAGGCGGCCCATCCGCCGTTGCGTATTTCCGCCGCGATGAAGCGGTTGGCCACGGCTGCGAACCGTGCATCGCGAGGCAGCAACCAGGCCTTATCAAAATGCGTGAATGGCGAGCCGACCTCTGCCGGGCAGAGCACGCCGGGATGCGGGCGGGATTGAAGATCAACCTCGACCCCGTCGGTGACCATGACGTCGGCCTTGCCGGCGATGATCTGGTCGAAAATCCGGGTGTTGTCGGGAAAAACGGTGATGGCGGCGCGCGCCAGCCGTTCGCGAGCAAAACGCTCGTGTGTTCCGCCCGGATTGACGATAACGCGCACATCCGGCCGGTCCATCGCGTCGATCCCCGTGAAACGTCGGGCGTCGGCGCACCGGACCACCGGCCTTTTGCCATCGCGCGCATAAGATTGCGAGAACACCCCCAGCCGGGCGCGGGCGGGGTCGACGCTGACGCCGCCAACGGCGATGTCAAATCTGCTGGCGGAAAAATCGTCGGACAACGAGGCCCAGGTCGTCATGACGAACGCCGGCCGGACGCCAATGGTTCTGGCGAAATCCCTCGCCATGGCCACGTCGGCGCCTTCCAGAGGGCCGCCGGGCGTTCTGAAATTGAAGGGCCGGTAAGTCGCCGGTGAGGCCAATCCTGAGCACCCCCGCCCGTCTGATCCGGGTCAACGCGTCCCCGACAACGCCATGACGGGTCCCGGGGTCGCCGGCGCGCGTGTGCCGGGCGTTCTTGGACTGAACGTTCATGAACTGGGCGTTCATGGACTGGGCGCGCGCGTGCATGATGGCCAGACAGCAGGCGGCCAGCAGCGCCGCGACGCCACCCGTACCCCTGGTTCTGCACATGGAGGGGAAAGGGTTCGCATCACGCAACGTGGACGGCATCAGGCCCCCATTCAGGCGACGGGAGGACATGGAGGCGGCGCGCCGGCGTAAGCCTCGCTTTGATTTATAAAACAAAAACGCCCGGGCCAAAGCCCGGGCGTTCGTTTTTGCGCTGGAACGGGGCATGGAGGCCCCGAATGCGATGATTACATGCGCTCGATGATGATGGCCGGGGCCATGCCGCCGGCGGCGCACAGGGTGGCCAGGCCGGTGTTGAGGTCGCGGCGCTCCATTTCGTCGAGCAGGGCGCCAACGATGATCGCGCCGGTGGCGCCGATCGGATGGCCGAGGGCGATGGCGCCGCCGTTGACGTTCACCCTCGAATTGTCGATGCCCATCTCGCGCATGAACTTCAGCGGCACGACCGCGAAGGCTTCATTGATCTCGATGAGGTCGATGTCGTTGATGGTCATGCCAGCCTTGGCCAGCGCCTTGCGGGCGGCCGGGGCCGGCGCGTTCAGCATCAGTTCCGGCGAGTCGCCGGCGGTGGCGACGGCGCGGATCTTCGCGCGCGGCTTCAGGCCGTGCGCGCGGGCGTACTCTGGCGAGGCCAGCAGCACGGCGCCAGCGCCGTCGACGACGCCCGACGAGTTGCCGGCGTGGTGAACGTGGTTGACCTTGACGCCCGGATAGGTGCGCTCGACCAGCTGACGGAAGGTCAGGCCGTCCTCGTTCAGCGGCGCGTCATACATCACCTCGAAGGCGGGCTTGAGCTGGCTCAGGCCTTCCATGGTGGTCTGCGGGCGCGGGAACTCTTCGCGGTCGAGGGCCAGAGAGCCGTCGTCCTTGTAGACCGGGATGGTGCTCTTGGCGAAATAGCCGTTGCGGATGGCGTGATCGGCGCGCTTCTGGCTCTCAAGGGCCAGGCTGTCGACGTCCTCGCGGCTGAAGCCTTCCAGCGTGGCGATCAGGTCGCCGCAGATGCCCTGGTGGGGCTGCGGGTGAATCGAACGCAGGTGCATGTTGCCGGAGTCGATGATGCCGTCGGTGGGGCGCTTCAGGGTCGAGCCATAGGACATCGACTCAACGCCGCCGGCCAGCACGAGGTCCTGGGCGCCGGACATGATGCCCATGGCGGCCAGGTTCACGGCGGTCATGCCCGAACCGCAGAAGCGGTCCAGCGAGAAACCGGTGGCGGCGTTGTCGAAGCCGGCGTCGAGCGCGGCCATGCGGGCGATGCACGAGCCCTGCTTGCCGAACTGGGTGCCGCAGCCGGCGATAACGTCGTCGAGCTCGGCGGTGTTCAGGCTGTTGCGCCCGGCCAGCGCCTTCAGCACCGTCGAGAGAATGCGCTGGGGATGCACATCCGACAGCGCGCCCTTGCCAAACTTGCCGACGCCACGCGGCGTGCGGGCCGCGTCAATAATCCATGCCTCAGACATGTCGATCCCTTCGCTATCCCGGAAAACCGGCGCCCCGGAGGACGCGCCGACAGGTTTCCCAACGCTTTGACGAGGCGCCGGTCTGGCCGAAGGCGCGCAAAAGGCGCGCGCGCTGTCCGGTCCGGCGTCTAACGGTCGATTGATAGGTTGCCGTTGGCGGCATCTATTGCAAGAACGGCAGCCGTTATCAACCGTTCATGTGCATAACAGAACGGACTTCATGACAGGGGGCTGACGAAACCCCAATACGTCTGAACTCATGGGGTTTTGCTGAAGCCCGGGCGGCGCAAGGCATTTCCTGCAGGACAGGCGTCATGCTGATTTGAGCCTTGCGGGTCGCGGATGCGTCATCATCTTCACGACCCGCCTGGCGTCAGACGGTGGTGCATTCACCCGGCCTGTTCGCCTTCGGGACGCTGGGGCAGCCTGTTCTCTTACCCCTGCGCCTGCGAAGCGCTCGCCCGACCATGACGTCGTTTTCAGGCCTGCGCCTGTTTCGCCGGCGCCTCCATGCTGGGCGGATTGAAGACGTTCTGCTCCTGGGCCGCCTTCTCCTGCGACGCCAGGGCGCGGCGGAAGCCGTCGCGGTCCTGCAAACGCTTCCAGTAGTCGCGCACCGGATCGGTGAACAAATGGTCGAGCTGCAACCGTTCGGCCAGCATCAGCGCATAACCCACGCAGATGTCAGCGGCGGTGAAGCGGCCGGCGCACCAGAATTCATTTTCCGACACAACGGCGGTGACGCCGCGCAGACGGCCGCCGAACCATTTGGCGTAATCTTCCGCCGCCTTGCCGAGGCCGGCGTTCGGCTCCTGCAGGGTGTAGCGCAGGAAGATGGTCTGCGGGAACGTCAAGGTCGCCTCGGAAAAATGCAGCGCGTTGAGGAAGGCGCCGTAAGCCGGCTCGTCAATGCCGACGTTGAGCGGCGTCGGGCCATACTTCGTCACCAGATACTGGGAGATGGCCGAGGATTCGGTCATCTTCGTCTCGCCGTCATGGAAAAACGGAATGGTGCCGAGCGGGTTGATCCCCAGGTAGTCCTTCTGGAAGACGCGCGGCGGGAACGGCAGCATCTTCAGCTCGTAAGGCAGCCCCATTTCCTCAAGGGTCCACAGGGGCCTGAACGAGCGCGCGCTCATGCAGTGCCAGAGCGTCAGGGTGTTCTGTGGCGTCGCCATGGGCGTTCTCCCGGTCATTGTCATTTGTGAGAACGCCCCGGAAGCCCGGGGCGCCTGTTTTCGCCAGCCATTGTGCCGGCGCGATCCATTCCTGCAAGCGTGTTTGCCAGGCCTGTTTGCGCCGCCTCAGGCGGCAATGACCGCCGGCGGGAACTTTTCCGTCACCGCCCGCACGCTGGCGGCGATCTCCGGCGTCACCGGCACCGGATAGTCAAGAATCATCTGGGCGTAGGCCTTGGCCTGCGGATCATTGCGCAACGAGGCGACGCCGCCGCCGCCCAGCACGTCGTGCAGCAGGAAGTTCAGGGAATGGGCTCCCGGCAGCTCGAAGCGCTCCACTGAGCCCTTCAGAAAGTGGCCGAAGAAGGCGCCGACCGCCCCGGCCGTCAGCGCGGCGCGGATATAGGGCAGATATTCAGGCTTGCGGGCGATGACGCCGATATTGGCCTTGTTGCCCTTGTCGCCGCTGCGGCCCCACGCCAGGGCGATCAGCGGCACAACCGGCGCGTCAGGGCCTGGCGCGCTCTCCGGGCCCGACGGGTCGAGCCCCAGGGACGTCGGATCGAAGCCGCCGCGCAGCGCCTCCGGCGCCGGAACCACCTGCCCGGCCACCTCGACGCGGGTGGTCACCGACGCCTTGTCGACCAGGCAGGAGAACAGGCGCACCACCGGCATCACCTTGGGCCGGTTGCCGCCCATGCCGGTAATGCCCGGCGACATCGAGGTGCCGGATGAGGTCAGCTCGCGCACCATGATCTCCAGCGCCTTCGGGCTTTCGTGTTTGGCGGCGAGCTTGAGCACCACCTCACGGGCGGCGCGGGCGCGCGAGTGCGGGCCATAGGCCGCTTCTGCGCCGATCACCTCGACGCTGGTTTCCGTGAATGGCGGCAGGTTCATCGCCCGGAACATGGATTCAGCGCGCCGCAGCACGGAGTCGGCCACCTTCTCGGCCTTGCGGGCGGCGTCGAGGCCGCCGATGGTCAGGTACATGCCGACGCGGAAACCGTCCTGCCAGGTGGCCGACACCTTGTAATAATTGGTCGGCGGCAGCCCTTTGGCGTTGGAGACGCGCACCTGGTCCCTGCCCGCCTGTTCGATCTTCACCTGGGTGAAGTCGCAGGTGACGTCGGGCAGCAGATAGGCGCGCGGATCGCCAATCTCGTACAGCATCTGCTCGGTGACGGTGGCTTCCGACACCAGGCCGCCGGTGCCTTCCGGCTTGGAGACGACAAAGGAGCCGTCTTCCGCCACCTCAACGATGGGATAGCCGATATTGGACCAGTCGCCCGTCTCTTCCCAATCGGTGTGCAGGCCGCCAGTGGCCTGGGCGCCGCATTCGACGATATGGCCGGCCAGCGAGCCGCCGGAGAGTTTGTCGAGATCCTGCTGGGTCCAGCCGAAGGCATGGATGCAGGCGCCGAGCGTCACCGCGCTGTCAACGCCGCGCCCGGTGACGACGATGTCGGCGCCAGCGGCCAGGGCGGCGGCCACCGGGAAGGCGCCGAGATAGGCGTTCATGCTCCACAGCTTCGGCGGCATCGGCTCGCCGGAGAACATCTCGCGGGTGTCTGAAAATTCGCTGGCGCGCTCAAGCAGGTCGTCGCCGGTGACGACGCCGACCTTCAGGTCGTAGCCGGCTTCGGCGATCTTCGCCTCGAGCGCCCGGGCGCAGGCCACCGGATTCACGCCGCCAGCGTTGGCGATCACCCTGATCTTTTTCTGGGACAGGGTCGGCAGTTCGCGGGCGATGGCGCCGACAAAGTCGTGGGCGTAGCCCATGTTTGGGTCCTTGGCCCGGGCTCTGGCCATGATCGACATGGTGATCTCGGCCAGATAGTCGAACACCAGATAGTCGAGGTCGCCGCCGCGCAGCAGTTGCGGCGTGGAGATGCTGGTGTCGCCCCAGAACCCGGAGGCGCCGCCAATCCTGATCGTTTTACCGGACATCGTCCCTGCTCCCTTGACCTTGCATCAGGCTGCTCACCCGGCCTGGCTTTCCCTGAAGCTCAGGCGGATCACGCCCCTTGTCCAGAATGAATGCGCCCTGGCGACCCATGCGAGCCGCGGACGCCGCCGTGCGCACGCGCCACGGCCGATCGATCGCCTGGCCATCCACATGATCCGCCGGCGCCCTCAGGGGGCGCGGGCGGCGGATCTCAAACTTTTTCCACCCAGGCGGCCGGGCGCTTCTCGGCGAAGGCGCGCACGCCCTCCTGACCTTCGGCGCCACGGGCGCAGGTCGCGAAGGATTTCGCCGCCACCTTGCGGTATTCCTCCAGCGGCATGGCGTGGCAGATGCGGAACAGCCGCTTGGTTTCGGCGTTCGCCCCTGGGGCGCAGCGGCCGATATCATTGAGCAGCGACGTCAGCGTTTCGTTCAGCGACGCCTCGTCCGGGCAGTAAAAATCAGCCAGGCCGATTTCCGCCGCCTGCGCGCCGTTCAGCCGCGTGCCCGCCAGGCCGAGCCGGCGGGCATGGCGCGGGCCAATGCGGTTGACCACGAACGGGGCGATCTGCGCCGGCGCGATGCCAAGGCCAGTCTCCGACAGGGCGAAGCGGGCGCGCGGCGTGGTGATGACGATATCAGCGCAGCAAGCCATGCCGAAGCCGCCGCCAAACGCCGGGCCATCAACCACGGCGATCACCGTGAGCGGGCATTCGTTGAGGCGGGCGAACAGCTCGCCGCCGGCCCGGTTCGAGGCCTCAAGCGGGTCCTCGTCGCCAGCGCCCACCGCCGCGCCCTGCTGCTTGTTGGTTCCCTTGAGATCAGCGCCGGCGCAGAAAGCGCCGTTGGCCCCCTGCAGGATCAGCGTGCGCAGGCTGCGGTCCTGCTCCGCCAGGGCCAGAATGGCGTTGAGGTCATTGGTCAACCCCTGGGTCATGGCGTTGCGGGTCGACGGGTCGTTGATCGTCGCATAGAGGCGCGAGCCCTTGCGTTCGACCTGGATGACTGTCGTGGCGGGAAGGGTTGCCGTCATGCCGTTTCCTCAATCGTTCGCGGGCGCAGTCGCGGGCGCAGCGCAGCGCCCGCCTCCAGTTCAGTAACCAAGCTGGCGGGCGGCGAGATCGCGCATGATTTCCTCGGCGCCGCCGCCGATGGCGTTGACGCGGACCTCACGGTAGATGCGCTCGACCTTGCAACCGCGCATGAAGCCGGCGCCGCCGAAGGTCTGCACCGCCTCACGGGCGCAGAACTCCATGGTCTGGGTGGCCTGGTTCTTCAGCAGGCAGATATCCGCCACCGGGCTCTCGCCGTTCATCACCCGCCAGCTCAAATGGTCCAGATAAGCCTGCGAGGCGTTGATGCGCATGGTCATGTCCGCCAGCTTGTGACGGATCACCTGATGCTGGATCAGCGGCTTGCCGAAGGTGTGACGCTCGCGGGCGTAATTCACCGTCTCCTCAAGACAGGTGCGGGCCTGGCCGATGCAGCCGGCCGCCATGAACAGGCGCTCACTGTTGAAATTGCGCATGATGATGCGGAAGCCGTGGTGCTCCTCGCCGAGCAGGTTTTCGGCCGGCACGCGGCAATTATCGAAATACAGGGTCGCGGTGTCGGAGGCCCACCAGCCCATCTTGCGCAGGGGCGTGCGCGAGAAGCCGGGCGTCGCCGTGTCGACGACGATCAGCGAGACGCCGCCGCGCCCGCCCTCGCCGGTGCGCACCGCCACGGTGATGTAATCGGCGCGCATGCCGGAGGTAATGAAGGTTTTCTCGCCGTTCAGCACGTAATGGTCGCCGTCACGGCGCGCCGTGGTGCGCAGGTTGGCGACATCGGAACCGCCGGAGGGCTCGGTGATGGCGAGGGCGAAAATCTTCTCGCCAGCCAGGGTCGGCGGGATCAGCTTCGCCTTCAGTTCGGGAGAGCCGGCGATCGCCACCGGCGGCAGGCCGATGGTATGGCTCATCAGCGAGGCGCCGACGCCGCCCACCCCGGCCCGCGCCATCTCGGCGCTGGCGATATTGCCGTAGAACTGGTCGAGTTCGACGCCGCCGTATTCCTCGGGGAAGCCCAGCTGCAGCAGGCCGACAGCTGACGCCTTTTTGTACAGCTCGCGCGGGAATTCGCCAGCCTCGTCCCATTCATTGGCGTAGGGCTCGATCTCCGTCTGGACGAAACGGCGCATCACGTCGCGAAAGGCGAGATGCTCCGGCGTCAGATGGGGATTGGGGATTGGCTCGATAATCATCCGCTCCCCGGCCTGCAAACTGTCCGCCATGGTCCCTCTCCCGCCGGGTCGCCCGGCATGTGCTTCTGGTTCCCGGGCCATCGGCCCCAGGGGTATTCAGGCGCCGGATCAGTCGCCGATCTCGGCCATGATCTGGCCAGGGGAGACCTGATCGCCGACAGCAACCGACACGGAGGTCAGCACTCCGTCGCGCGGCGCGACAATGGCGTGCTCCATCTTCATCGCCTCCAGCGCCAGCAGCATCTGGCCGCGCTCCACCTTCGCGCCTTCAGCCACCGCAATGGCGACGACGCGGCCGTTCATCGGCGCGCGCAACATGCCGTCGGCGCCGGACTCCGCCGCCGCCTTCGCGGCGCTGACGCGGCTCTTCGGCGTGAAGGCGAAATCGCTCCCGCCCAATTTGAGCCAGAGGTCGTCGCCGGCCCAGGCGAAGCGCAGCGCCACCGGCGCGCCGTCCACCAGCACCGTCGCCTCCTCGCCTGCCGCGGGCGGGCGGGCGGTGATGACGATGGCGGCGCCGTCGAGGGTCACTGTCGCGCCGTCACGACCGGCCGCGATATGGCCGCGGCGCTCGCCCGGGGTCGCGTCGTCAATGAGACCGGCGGGGCCATTCCAGGTCAGCCGCCACGGCTGGTCAAGCGGCAGCACGTTGCTCCAGCCGCGCCAGGAATTATCGCCAGACGCGCTGCTCCAGCTGGCGGCGCGCGGCGTGGCGGCCGTGGCCAGCCAGGCGGCGAGCGCCCAGGCGGCAGCGTCGGGGATGGCGGCGCGCGAGCGGTTGTCGGGGAAGTGCGCGGCGATGAAGCCGGTGGAAACCTTGTCGCCGGCGATGAAAGCCGGATGACGCAGGGCGCGGATCAGGAAGTCGCGATTGCTGGCGACGCCGAGCAGCGCCGTCGCCTCCAGGCCATGGGCCAGCTTCTCGATCGCCTCCTCGCGCGTGGCGCCGTGAACGATCAGCTTGCCGAGCATGGAGTCGTAATACGGGCTGATGGTCAGGCCGTTGGCGAGGGCGGCGTCGGCGCGCACGGTGCGGGACGGGTCCCACAGGGCGACCTCGCCGGTGCGCGGCAGGAAGTCGTCGGCCGGGTCCTCGGCGCACAGGCGCACCTCGATGGCGTGGCCCTTCAGGCGGATGTCGTCCTGGGCCACCGGCAGCGGTTCGCCATTGGCGACGTTAAGCTGCCACTCCACCAGGTCGAAGCCGGTGACCAGTTCAGTGACAGGGTGCTCCACCTGCAGGCGGGTGTTCATCTCCATGAAGTAGAATTCACCGGAACGGTCGAGCAGGAACTCAACGGTGCCCGCGCCGACATAGCCGATCTCCCGCGCCACGGCGGCGGCGGCCTCGCCCATGCGGGCGCGCAGCTCCGGGTTCAACGCCGGCGACGGCGCCTCCTCGATCACCTTCTGGTGGCGGCGCTGCACCGAGCAGTCGCGCTCGCCGAGGTGGACGACATTGCCATGACGATCGGCGAAGACCTGGATTTCGACGTGGCGCGGCTCGATCACCGCGCGCTCAAGGATCAGCCGGCCATCGCCGAAGGCCTTTTGCGCTTCCGAGGCGGCGCCCTTCAGGACGTCGGGCATGGCGGCGGCGCTGTCAATGCGGCGCATGCCGCGGCCGCCACCGCCGGCGGACGCTTTGATCATGATCGGGAAGCCGATGCGCTCCGCCTCGCCAAGCAGCAGATCGTGCGACTGGTCCTCGCCGTCATAACCGGGCACCACCGGAATGCCGGCGGCGGCCATGCGGCGGCGGGCGCGGGCCTTGTCGCCCATGGCCTCGATGGCGGCGGCCGGCGGGCCGACGAACACCAGCCCCTCGGCCGCGACGCGGGCGGCGAAACCGGCGTTCTCGGAAAGGAAGCCGTAGCCTGGATGAATCGCCTGGGCGCCGGCGCGGCGGGCGGCCTCGATGATCTTGTCGGCGACCAGGTAGCTGTCGGCCGGCGTCAGGCCGCCGATGCCGATGGCCATGTCGCAGGCCCTGACGTGCGGGCTGTCGCGGTCCGCGTCGGAATAAACGGCGACCGTGGCGACGCCCATCTGGCGCGCCGTGCGGGCGACGCGGATGGCGATCTCGCCGCGGTTGGCGATGAGAAGGGTGGTGATCGACGTCATCAGAGGCCTCAGCAGGCTCGAATTCGGGGCGCGCCAGCGCCAGGGTCAGGCGGGACGCCGGGGCCCATCTGGCCGCGCGGCGCCCGCCCTGTGATCGCCGCCGCGCATGGAGCGGGCGCGGCGGACAGGCGGATTACAGGAACCCGGCCTACATGCGCCCCACGCCAAAGGTCAGCGGACGCACCTGACGCGCACGGCCCGAGAGGCAAACGGACAGCGCCATGCCCAGCACGTTGCGGGTGTCGCGCGGATCGATCACACCGTCGTCGAGCACCGCGCCGGAGGTGTAGAAGGCCGACATCTGGCTCTCGAAGGTCTGGATGATCTTCTGCTTCATCGTCTCGATGCCCTCCACGTCCACCGGCAGGCCGCGCGCCTTCGCGCCGTCCTCCATGACGATGGCCATGGTCAGCGCCGCCTGCTCCGCGCCCATGACGGCGGTGCGCGCCGTCGGCCAGGAGAAGGCGAAATCCGGCGTGAAGCCGCGGCCGCACATGCCGTAATTGCCGGCGCCGTAGGAGGCGCCGCACATCACGGTGAGTTGCGGCACGGTGGCGTTGGCCACGGCCTGGATCATCTTGGCGCCGATCTTGATCATGCCGGCCCGCTCCGACTCCGTGCCGACGATGTAGCCGGTGGTGTTGTGCAGGTAGATCAGCGGCGAGCCGTTCTGGCAGCAGGCGTGGATGAACTGGGTGGCCTTGTTGGCGCCGGCGGGATCAAGCGGGCCGTTGTTGGTGATGATCCCGATCTGCATGCCGAACAGCTTCGCCTGGACACAGACGGTCTGTGGGCCGTAGAGCGGCTTGTACTCCATCATCTCCGAGCCATCGACGAGGCGGGCGATCACCTCGCGCATGTCGACCGGCTTCTTGTGATCCCTTGGGAACAGGCCGAGCAATTCCTCGGGATCGAGCGCGGGGGCCGGCCCTTCCGGCAGTTCGTTGCCCTGGGTCCAGCCCAGATTGCCGACCAGTTCGCGCAGGATGCGCACGCCGTCGACGTCGTCCTCGGCCAGATATTCGGCGAGGCCAGAGACGGTGGCGTGCATCACCGCGCCGCCCAGCTCCTCGTCGGTGGCAACCTCGCCCGTGGCCGCCTTGAGCAACGGCGGGCCGGCCAGGAACGCCTTGGCGCGATCGCGCACCATGATGACGTAATCGGCAAGGCCGGTCATGTAGGCGCCGCCGGCGGTGGATGAGCCATGGGTCAAGGCGATGACCGGGATGCCGGCGGCGGACAGGCGGGCCAGGTTGGCGAACAGGCCGCCGCCGATGACGAAGTCCTCGACCTTGTAGCCAAGCAGGTTGGCGCCGGCGGATTCGACCAGATGGATGAACGGCAGCCGGTTCTTGATGGCGATGGCCTCAAGCCGCAGCATCTTGTCGCCGCCCATGGGCTG
The DNA here is from genome assembly GCF_004342915.1 of Camelimonas lactis. Lineage (GTDB taxonomy): Bacteria > Pseudomonadota > Alphaproteobacteria > Rhizobiales > Beijerinckiaceae > Camelimonas > Camelimonas lactis. The sequence goes on along the minus strand of NZ_SLWL01000010.1, from coordinate 112,584 downwards.
GGCGGAGCCGGCGGCGATGCCGGCGTCATCCACCACCACCATGCAGCGCACGCCGGAGACGTAGCCGATGCCGGCGATGCTGGAGCAGCCTGGCACGGTTTTGGCCGGGTTGCTGACATCGCGCAGATAGCCGGCCAGCGAGCACAGCTCCAGCCAGGGCGCGCCCTCATCCAGCGCCAGGGTCAGGCGCTCGCGCGGCAGCAACTGGCCGCGTTTGACGAAGCGCGGGCCGGAGGCGGCAGAGGCGTCGCGGGCGCGCTTTTGCAGCCCGTGCATCTCCGCGATGGCGTCGAGCATGAACGCCCGGTTTTCTTCATAGGCAGGCCCTGCCGCCACCACACGCGACTCGAATGCCGGCATACGCCGTCCTCCCCGTTCAATCGCCGCCACAGGTTGATCCCGGGCGTCGCCAGCCAGACGGACGCCCGGCAAGACCAGCCAGAATCCACCCCGCCTGCTGTTTTCGAAAATTCTTCCGCCAGCACACGCCCCACCGGCGGGCCGCTTCCGCTATTTTCGTTCAGGCGAACAAAATGCGGGACGGATCGTTCCGTTAGTGGTACTACTCAGTACAAAGAGCGGTCAAGAGCCTTCGGGCAAAAACCGCCCGCAACAACGACCGGCGGTCGCCGGCGCCCAATGAGGCGGCGGCGGGCGAAACGGCCGGCGACGGCCGGCGGATGATTTCCGTCGACGGCGCCTGCGAAAAAAGCATCAATGGCAATGCGGGCCATTGAGGATTCCGACAAAAAGCGTGATAGGCGCAGGCAGGAACCATCGGGTACGCCCTGGCGCAGGTGGTGAGGACCGGAGGGGACAACGACATGGCGACGCCATCGGCGATGAAGGACGACGTAGCGCTCTACAAGCGGGAGTTGATCCTGCGCGCCGCCGGCGAACTGTTCTTCCGCAATGGTTACACCGCGACCACCACGGACGCGCTGACCGAGCGCCTGTCCGTTTCAAAGACCCTTATTTACCAGCACTTCCGCAGCAAACAGGACATGCTGGCGACCATCTGTGAGCGCGGCATCAGCGAATCGGTGCAGGTGGCGATCGACGCCGCCGCCCTGCCGGGCCGGGCTGACGAGCGGCTGTTCCGCCTGCTGCACGATTTCACCCTGGTGGTGATCGAGCGGCACGAGTGGATCGCCATCTCCAGCCGGGAAGTCGCCCATCTGCCCGCCGACGTGGACCAGCGCATCCGCGACATGCAGGGCGACTTCGACCGCATCGTCCGCGACATTATCAAGGATGGCCTGCGCGAAGGCGTGTTCGACGTGGAAGACCCGGCCATCGTGTGCCTCGGCATCGCCGGGATGATCATCTGGATTCACGCCTGGTATCGCGGCAGCGGGCGGCTGACGCCGGAGCAGATCGCCGATTCCATGGCCCGCTCCGCCCTGCGGATGGTCGGCGCGCCGGACCGTCCGGCCCTGGAGACAGCGCTGTCCGACAGGTCGTCGACGGGTAAACTGGATTAGGATATTACATCAACCATATGAAATACAGGACATTTCCTGTTACAGTTCATGTGTTGATTCAATGATGTTTCCAGACCGGCGCCATGCGTGGATGCCCGCGACAAGCGCGGGTATGACGCGTTGGGGCATGGAAGCCGGGCCCTGGCATGCCGGACGCCAGTTGGACGCCCACCCGTCACACCCCGCCCCGTCATGGCAAGGCCTGTTCTGACAGGGCTTGTCCTGGTCGGGCCTGCCCTGGTCGGGCCTGTCCTGGCCGTCCAAGCAAGCGGCGGCCGCAACGCGCCATGTACGGAAACGGGTAAGACGTGGTCGCCCGCGACGCGCGCAGGCATGACGCATTGGGGCGCGCGCTCACGCCTCCCCGTCGTCGTCGTCCCCCTCCCCATTCTCATCCTCATCCCCATCCTCTTGGGCGCCGAAGCCGAGATAGGTGGCGGCGACGCGGGCGTCCTCCTGCAGGGCGGCGCTGGGGCCTTCCAGCGAGACGCGGCCGTTTTCCAGCACATAGCCGTAGTCGGAGATTTGCAGCGCGGCGCGCGCGTTCTGCTCCACCAGCAGGATGGAGACGCCGCGCTCGCGCAACGACACCACGATGCGGAAAATCTCGCGCACGATCAGCGGCGCGAGGCCGAGGCTTGGCTCATCGAGCATCAGCAGGCGCGGCTTGCCCATGAGGGCGCGCCCCATGGCCAGCATCTGCCGCTCGCCGCCGGAAAGCGTGCCGGCCAGTTGCCGCCGCCGCTCACGCAGGCGCGGAAACAGATCATAGACCTCCTCCAGCGCCGCATGGGCCGCCGCCCGGCCCTCGCGGCGGAAGCGGAAACGGCCGAGGGCCAGATTGTCCTCCACCGGCAAGGTCGCGAACAGTTCGCGCTTTTCCGCCACCAGCGCGATGCCCCGGGCGAAGCGCTCCTCCACCGACAGCCCGTGGATGGGCGCGCCGTCGAACATGATCTGGCCGCGCGCCGGCAGGATGCCCATGGCGGCGTTGAGCATGGTGGATTTGCCGGCGCCGTTGGCGCCGATCACCGAGACAATGGCGCCGCGCGGCGCCGACAGGGATACGCCGCGCACGGCGTCAACGCCGTGATAGGCCACGGAAAGCTTTTCCAGCTGAAGCAACGCGCTCACGCCACGCCTCCCAGATATGCCTCGAGCACGGCGGGGTTGTTGCGGATCTCTTCCGGCGTTCCCTCGGCCAGGCGGGAGCCGAACTCCATCACCACCAGCCGGTCGGTCAGGCCCATGACGAAGTCCATGTCGTGCTCAACCAGCAGGATCGACAGGCCCTCGTCGCGCAACTGGCGCAACAGCGCCGCCAGCTGCTTCTTCTCACGGTGTCGCAGGCCGGCCGCCGGCTCGTCGAGCAACAGCATCGACGGGTCGAGGCACAGGGCGCGGGCGATCTCGACGATGCGCTGCTGGCCAAGGGCGAGGCTGACGGCGGGACGATCAGCCAGATCGGCGAGGCCGACGCGGCCTAGCTGCCGGTGCGCCTCGGCGAAGATGCGGGCTTCCTCGGCGCGGTCGAGACGCAGGACCGCCCCCACCGCCCCGGCATGGCCGCGCAGATGCGCGCCCAGGGCGACGTTCTCGATGACGCTCATGCCAGCGGCCAGGCGCACATGCTGGAACGTGCGCGCCACGCCGCGCCGGGCGATGACCCGGGCGCGCTCGCCGGTCGCTTCCTCACCAAAATAGCGGATGTCGCCGGAGGTAGGCGGCGTGACGCCGGTGACCAGATCGAAAGTGGTGGATTTGCCGGCGCCGTTGGGGCCAATGAGGCCGACGATCTCGCGACGCCCTACCGCGAACGACAGGTCGTTGACCGCCACCAGGCCGCCGAACTGCTTGCGCAAATCTCTGACGGCCAGCACCGGCGCATCGGCGCGCTGCTCGCCGGCTGAACGGGCGCGCGGCGCCAGTTCGCCGGCTTCCGCGTGGTGGCAGCGGGTCGCCGGGCGGGCCTTGCACAGGCGCAGCACGTGCGGCCACAGGCCGTCGCGGGCGTTTTGCAGCAGCAGCACGAGGATGACGCCAAAGGCGATCGCCTCAAAATTGCCCCGCGCCCCGATCAGCCACGGCAGCCAGTCCTGCAACTGGTCACGAATGATGGTGACGAGGCCAGCGCCAAGAATCGCGCCCCAGACGGAGCCGGCGCCGCCGACCACCGCCATCAGCAGGTATTCGATGCTGGCGTTGAGGCCGAAGGGCGACGGGTTCACCGCCCGTTGCAGATGGGCGTAGAGCCAGCCGGACAGGCCGGCGAGCAGCGCGGCGTAGACGAAGGCGAGAATGCGGGCCCGGCCGGTGTCGACGCCGAAGGACTCGGCCGCCACCACGCCGCCGCGCAGCGCCCGGATGGCGCGGCCAACGCGCGAGTCCAGCAGGTTCAGCGTGGCGATCACCGCCAGCGCCACCGCGCCCCAGATCAGATAATACAGCGACGGCCCGTCGCTGAAGGCGAAGCCGCCGATGGCGATCGGCGGAATGCCGGAAATGCCGTCGAATTTGGCGAACAGGTCCAGATTGCCGACGATGTAGAAGAAGCTGATGTTCCAGGCGATGGTCGCCAGCGGCAGGTAATGGCCGGAGAGGCGCAGGGTCACCGCCCCCACCCCCCACGCGAAGACGCCAGTGACCGCCAGCGCCGCCGGCAGGGCCAGCCACGGATTGACGCCATAACGGGTGGTGAGGATGGCGGTGGTGTAGGCGCCGGCGCCGACGAACATGGCCTGGCCGAACGAGGTCATGCCGCCAACGCCGGTCAGCACCACAAGGCCGATCGCCACAAGGGCGTAAAGGCCGATGTAATTGAGCAGGGTGATCCAGAACTGCGGCAGGCCCGGGACCAGCGGAATGAGCGCTGAGACCGCAAGAGCGGCCAGCGGCGCGACAAGGCGGGCGCCGCGCCCGCGCGGGGCGGTTTCAACGCCAGCGCCAGAAACGCTACCGGCGGCGTTGTCGGTGGAAGCCGGCGTGCTCAATGGTCATCCTCCTCGACGACCGGCGCGCCCCAGGTGCGCCACAACAGGACCGGGATGATGATCAGGAAGACGATCACTTCCTTGAACGACGACGCCCAGAACGAGGCCAGCGCCTCGACCACGCCGACGAGAATCGCCGCCGCCCCGGCGATGGGGTAGCTGGCGAGGCCAGCGATGATGGCGGCGACGAAGCCCTTGAGGCCAATAAGGAAGCCGGTGTCGTAATAGATCGTGGTCAGCGGCGAGACGAGCACGCCCGACAGGGCGCCGATGAAGCCGGCCAGCGTGAAAGCGATGGTCGACGACATGGACGGGGCGATGCCGACCAGGCGCGCGCCGAGGCGGTTGACCGCCGTGGCGCGCAGGGCCTTGCCGGTGAGCGTCAGCTCGAAGAAGGCCCCCAGCGCGGCGACCAGCGCCGCCGTCACGCCCATGATCCACAGGGACTGGCCGGAAACCAGCAGCGAGCCGATTTCGAACATGGCGCTGGAGAACGGCTCGGTGCGCGAGCCCTCGGCGCCAAAAAACACCAGGCCGAGGCCGGTGAGCGCCAGGTGCACGCCGATGGCGGCGATGAGCAGCACCAGGGTGGAGGCTTCAGCCAGCGGCTGGAACGCCATGCGGTAGATGTAAGGGCCCATCGGGGTGATGATGGCCAGCGTCAGGGCGATCTGCACGACGACCGGCGGCTTCATGGGCGCCAGCAGCATGGTGACCGCGGCGACGGCGGCAGGCAGCGCCAGATCCGTGCCGGCGATGGCCAGCACGCGGCGGGCTGACAGCGTGCGCCTACCCTGCCACACCTGCGCCACGGCCGAAACGACGCCGAGCGCCAGCAGCAGCCAGATGGTCGCCGGCGTCTGGCCGCGTTCCAGCAGCGCCAGGGTCAGGGCCCCGAAGCTGACGAACTCGCCCTGGGGAATGAAGATGACGCGGGTGACCGTGAACACCAGCACGAGCGAAAGCCCCAGCAGGGCGTAAATGGCGCCATTGATGACGCCGTCCTGAAGCAGGATCAGGAAAATCGACAGGTCCACGTCGCGTTCCTTGTGGGGCCGAAGGTCGCGGGGACCAGGACCTCGGCGGGAAGCGCAAAGCCCGGCCGGGTCCTGCGCTCGATCTCTTTCATGTGACGCCAGGCAAAAGCATTTTCCCCTCAGGCGGAGCGGCCCGAGGGGAAAACGCCGCCATGCCCTGGCGGGCGGGCGCTTCAGCGCGATCAGGCCCCGGCCGCGCCGGGGCCCGCCTGCCGGGCCCGCCGGCGGCGATATCGCCGCCGGTTTCGCGCCAGCGCCTTACTTGCTGGCGGGCAGCAGCTTCCAGGCGCCGTCCTTGATCTGCACCATGACGCGGGCGCGATCGTCCTGACCGACGTGGTCGGTGGGCGTCATGTTGACGACGCCCTGGGTGTAGACCACATCCTTCGCGTTCTCGATGGCGTCGCGCAGGGCGGCGCGGAACTCCGGCGTGCCAGGCTTCGCCACCTTCAGGGCCGCCGGAATCGCCGCCTGCAGCAGCAGGCCGGCGTCATACATGTGGGCGCCGAAGGTTGACACCGAGCCCTTGCCGTATTTGGCCTCATAGTCGCTGATGAACTTCTGGGCGATCTTCTTCGACGGGTGGTTGTCCGGCAGCTGGTCGGCCACCAGCACCGGGCCGGCGGGCAGCACCGAGCCTTCCACATCCTTGCCGCCAACGCGGAGGAAGTCGTTATTGGCGGCGCCGTGGGTCTGGTAGATCGGTCCCTTGAAGCCGCGCTCCTTCAGGGTGCGGGCGGGCAGCGCCGCCGGGGTGCCGGCGCCGGCGATCATGATGGCGTCGGGCTTCGCCGCCATCAGCTTCAGCGCCTGGCCGGTCACCGAGGTGTCGGGGCGGTTGTAGCGCTCCACGGCCACCAGCCTGATGCCCTTGGCTTCCAGCGCCGGCTTGATTTCTTCCAGCCAGCCCTCGCCGTAGGCGTCGGTGAAGCCGATGAAGCCCACCGACTTCACGCCATTTGCGGCCATGTGGTCAGCGATGCCCTTCGCCATCAGACGGTCGTTCTGCGGGGTCTTGAAGGCCCACTTGCGCTTCTCGTCAACCGGCTCGACGATCTTGGCGTTGGCGGCCAGCGACACGACCGGCACCTTGTTCTCGGCCCCGACCTCGACCATGGCCAGGGTGACCGGCGTCACTGACGAGCCCACCACCGCGTCCACCTTCTCCTCGGAGATGAACTTGCGCATGTTGGCGACGCCCTTGGTGGTGTCGGTGCTGTCGTCCAGCACGATGTATTCCACCGGATGACCCGCCACTTCCTTCGCCAGCAACGCCACGGCGTTGGCCTCAGGGATGCCGAGGGAAGCCGCCGGGCCCGTGCTGGACACGGTGACGCCAATGCGCACCGGGTCGGCGGCGCGGGCGACGCTGCCCGACGCAATGAGCCCAAGCGCGCTGACGCTGATGGTCACAGCGGCGGTGAACGCCGCAATCCGGAATGCCTTCTTCATGCTTTACCCCTGGCCTCAGCCTTGCCCCGTCAGGGAGCTCCGGCCCGCACTGGCCGGGCCGGCCCTGATCCCCACTTCATCGCACCCCTCCACGCGACGCGGCAACCGCACCGGGTGAAGAACGCCCCAATCCGGCCCGGACCGGAAACCTGCCCGCGACCGGGCGGCCCGGACAGGCATACCCGCGATCGCAACCACATTTTCGCGGCGCCAGGCGCGGATTGCGCCGCGAACGCGCGCCACCTTGGTCCTGCGGCGCGCGCCCGATCCAGGCGACCGTCCACATGGCCTGCGACTGCCGCCCACCTGCGTGGACGGCTACCGGCGAGGCGGCGACAAGTCAAGAAACTGAACGGCTTAGAACCTGTCCATCCGACAAAAGACGGAATCTGGCGTGTTTTCCATGTCGCAGCAGCGCAGCAGACGCACGACATTCTGTGGATAGCGTGGTGGTTTCCGACCCCAGCCCCACTGGACACCCGGACCGCCCCCGCCTATAAGCGCCTCACCAACGCGGACGAACACTCCGCGGACCGGTTGCCCAGGTAGCTCAGTTGGTAGAGCATGCGACTGAAAATCGCAGTGTCGGCGGTTCGATTCCGTCCCTGGGCACCACCACTTCCCTAAGGGGTTGAAGGACCAAAGAAATCATCTAAATCAGTGACTTGAGGACTCCCGAGTGGTACAACCGGGTGGTCCAAATGGTCCTTTCGATGGCTCGTCCTTTCAAACATCCCAAGACAGGCATGTACTGGTTCCGCAGGGTGGTCCCAAAGGACCTTCAAGCCCTCGTGGGGAAGCGTGAAGAGCGCCGCTCACTCCGCACCAAAGACCCAGCCAAGGCCCGCGAAGCTCACTCCGCTGTCGCCGCCGAGGTGGAAGCGCACTGGGCGGCTTTGCGCTCCCCGGCCCTGACGCTCAACAATCGTGAAATAGTTGCTCTGGCTGGCACCGTCTATGCGGAGATGGTCGCGCAATTTGCTGGCGAGCCCGGCAGCCCATCGACCTGGGACCATGTTCTGAGGATCGACCAGGAGTTCCGCCAAGCGGGAAAGCTGGAAGAATGGAACGGGGCCATGGTCGACACCCTGCTCAGGCGGAAGGCGCTCCATGTGGACGCCACGACACGAGCGCGGCTGTACGACCACGAGTCGCCGCGACTATCGGTTCCGTAGGTGGTGGACCCGGAACTGTGGGAGTTCCACTGGGACCCGGTGCGGGCATTGTAGCCGATCCCACCACTGTAGCAGTTGCCGTACCTGTCGCAGGCGGCGGAAGCTGCCCCGGTAAAGGCCAGCAGGCCCAAGGTTGCCAGCGCAATAGTCTTCATCGTGTGCCCCTTTGGTTACCCCAAGGGATCGACAACAGCACGGCAGCGGCGACCTGTGCAATCAGGAAGACCCCCACTGGCACCATAAGCCACTGGGCGGTGTCCTGTGGTGACCTGGAGAAGGCCGTGAGTGGCCGTGGAACCTTGTGCCAGGGATGGATTAGCCATCCAAGACCAGCCAAGCTGTAGAGCCCCCTACAGCATCACAGCGCCAGGTAGCTCATGCCCTATGGCCATGCTCCCATGTCTGCATCCTTCTCCGCGCTGCTGTGAAGGGAAATCAGGAATAAGGATCAATAATCATAGGCCCGATCAACGCTCACAGGGCCACCTCCTGCCTGCTGGGGGACCGGGGGGGTTAACTAAGAACGATAAGGCCTCAGCCCCTCTCCCTGAACATGGTGAGCCCTACCGGTCTCCTGAGGAGCCCCTGGGTCAAAATCACCAGAGATCGCCTTCGTCCAATCCTAACGCAGCCAACTCTTTGCGGCGCAATCCAGCCTTGGCAATCCCGGCCCCTCAGGCTGGGCAATCCTGGTCAGGCGACCGGACGGTACGAGCTACACGGTCCTTGGGAACAGCGGCAGCGAGACCCGGACCAACAGCCGCGCCGAGATGTTCGGACTTCTCAAGGCAATCAAGGAGATACCCGAGGGCGACGAGCCGGGCACGGTCTATTCCGACAACCAATATGTCATTGGGGCAGCGACCACCTGGAGAGCCAAGTGGGAAAAGAACGGGATGAAGACCTCCAAGCGGGAGCCCGTGGCGAACGATGACCTGGTTAAGGAACTCTGGGCGGCGCTGGACGTGCGGCCAGGGGTTCGCCTTGAGTGGGTCCGAGGGCACAGTGGTGTCCAAGAGAACGAGACCGTGGACCAGCTATGTCGCTGGGCCTCGGGGCAGGCACAGGCCGGGAACAGCATCAAGCGTTTGAAAAAGCCGGCCTGACTATGGGACCGGACCCCGTCCAACTGAACCTGGCCCCAATGGCGACCTTGTTGAAGACAGCGGCTAGCCAATCGAGGCCTTCGACGGCTGGCATGGACAAAAAAGAGGGCCAAGCGCTGGTATCGCCTGACCCTCTGGGTTCGTCTCTGACCTAAGACGCGGGTCCCCTGCGGTTTGCGCCGTGGGGGACCACTCCGGGATTGCCTCTCACCTCTGACCCTGAGGCAAGGCAGTCCATGGCAACGGTCCAAAACATTCCTGAGAACCTCTGGAAAGCCGCTCCCCCTTGAGAAGGGCGCCGGAGCGAAACGGCTGCTACGACTCTAGAGTCTCATCGTCTGGGTCTTCACTACCGAGCAAATTTTCGTACATGGCATCAATGAATGGGCGCATGAACCGGTAGATATGGTCGTATTGATCTACCTTGAGAAGATGATAGGCCTCATCGAGTTGGATAACCTTATCGAAACTCGACGTCGTCGTCGTTTCCGAGGCTAGTATGATCTGCATATCATCTGGCAATTTCTTGGCGATGTACTCGATCATGATCGGTAAGTTCGCGGTGTCTTGCCCTTGCTGCTGCGGAGAATCTATGACCACAGGCATGTAAAACGAACCGTATTCACTTCGAGAAGTAAACCAAAGGGCAGCATAGTACGCTAATATGGATCTTGGCCCGCCGCTCCCGGAAATCTTTGGTCGACTGTTAAGCCTCATTTTCTTGGTTTCAACAGGTGGCATATTAAGCGCATGCAATGCGGTGGCATAAGAGGCCCGGAAAATAGAGAGGATATTCTTGGACCTTTTTGGGCTGGCCAGTTCGTCAAGCTGTGCCATTAACCTATCGATCGCCGTCACCAAGGGATTTATCTTTGCTTCGAGTTCACCCAGTTCGGCATCGAAGGCAGTAAACGCAGATTCGGCACCCATGGCTCGAACAACATCGTCCAACCGCAGATCGCCCCGTCGCGTCTCAAGAATGGCCGAAATCCGGCTGTAGTTGTCGTCAAGTAACCTTAGACGACCCTTCGAACTCTGCAAAATCTCAACCGCTTTTCGAGAATCAGATTTTAATTGAACAGCGAGACTTCGAAGAACACGGGCATCCTCGGAATAGCGCAAAATGTCCAGAAAGCTCTTGTCATGCTCGGCATGACAGATAGGGCAGACCAGCACCTCGTGCGGCTCTCTTTGCAGAAACACGGCATCACTGTCATAATGAGCCAAAGCCTGCTCTGCCATTTGGACTTGCAGGTCAAGGCTTTCGGCAGCTTCCTTTTCCCGTACGAGGGTATACCTGAGCTTCTCCTGCTCTACGTTCAGCGCCGTGATCTCTTCTGTCAGCCGTGCGATGTCCTGCTTGAAGATGTCCGGCATCGTTTTTGGGCCATCAACAGGCACGATCTTGCAGAACCGATCCCTAATGCTTTTGATGACATTCTCTTCGCCTCTGAGTTCGGCGAGTTCTTTCTGTCGGGCCAACTTCTGCGAATTGAGTTCATAATACACCGGCGGCTTGACGCCTGTGAAATACTCAAGCACGGAGTCGACCGGCTTCCTGTACTGCTGCAATGCAGTAAACGTCGACCAATTTGCGAGCCAACTTCCATCCTGATTTATGTAAAAGGGTAGGAAGAACGCTCTTGCATCTCCTCTCACAGAATTTGATTGCTGGTCGGCAAGAACCAAGTTGAACCCAATGAGGTCAGCAAATCTACGGCCCCAGTCGGTCGCATTAGCGGAAGCGAAACACAGATTTCCGGCGGCGTCGAAAAGTCCACGGTGATTGCGTTGCTGGACAACATAATAACCTGTCTCATCAATGGAAAACTCGACCAGAATCGCCGCGTCTTTGCTCCATCGATCGAGTTCGCCGGTGGGAATCGCTCCGAGTGCAGTGAAAAGCGACTTAACTAGGCTCGATTTTCCGGTGTGATTCATCCCCACCAGCAACGTCTTTTTCGGGCTGAAGCTCTCCTCCCTCGCCCGCTGCTCGCTTTCTGAGAGCAACCATATACTTTTGAATTTGAAGTTTTTCATATGACTTTGTCCGCAGGCTCCTGACGAGGCGCGCTAGCTCTGGTCTACGCATTGCTCGATCGCTTTCAACAAAAAATGAGCTTGAAGTTCGGCCTTCTTGGCCGTGGGAAATCGCGCGCGTAGATGCGTAGTCCCCCTTTCGAAAAAGGGCATGAGATTTGGTTCAAGTTTGTTAACTGCTAGCCACTCATCGCAGCACGCTGAGATCGCGTCGTCGGCAGGCAAAGACCCCCCGAATAGCTTCCGGCTTAATATGGCGGCGGCTGCCGCGCGTATCTGCGAAATCTCCCAGAATACAAGCCTTTCCTTCGAAAGGCGGTCAAGCCATTGCTTAAGATGGAAATCCATGTCGGGGGTCCGCTGGAGGTCCCCCAAGGCAGCGTTCAGCTGCTCCAAGCTATAGCCGTGCCGCGCGCTCATTTCCTCTATTGTTCTGGCCTTAGCCGTCTTCGCTCCAAGCGGGCCCAACTTAGCCAGCAAGCTCTCGACGAAAGCCCGAGCCTGTCCAGCGTGCAAGGGACTCACCCTGTCTAGGTATTTGTGTACAATGCCTATCGTATAGGTCTGCGCGTCATCCACAGGCACATCGACCTTTTCGAGCTTAATCTTCGACAAGTCAGCTTTCACGCCGCCACGCTTGTACACAGTGTCGAGCGCGGCCTGAAGCAGATCAGTAAAGTGCGCGGGTAGCTCGCATAGCGCACTCGGGAGGGATGTTGCTACGTTGCCGCCAGAAGCTAGCGCAAGATTGCATCCTGCGTTGGAAATAAAATTCCCCGTATGTTCCAAGGTCTTGAAACTGGCGAGTGAGGCAGCAAGCTTTCCGAGTGGGCTATCGGCTACTCCATCCAGCGGCTTCGTCTTCTTGGCCTTGCCCGTCGACTTTTTGGAAGGATCGTCGGGGGTATGCAGATTAGTAAGCGCCGACCACGTCCATTCCATGCGATCTTTCTTTTTGATTTGAAATACTTCTATTCTGGTAGGATCTGAGGTCGAATCTAGTATCGCGACGTCTTGGATAGCCTCAAACAGGAAAAGGAAATCGATAGCAGACTCTTCCTTCAAAGCGAACATTTTCACGATCGCCCAATTCTTCTGAAACTCGATTCCCTTCTGATTATGAGCGCCGCCACTTTCTGCAGTGTCTGGATCGCCTAAAGCTAGGATGACTTCGTCAAACGCAGCACTCAACTGAAACGTCCCCTCGCGCGCACCCAATAACAGGCTATTGCCACACTCTATCTTGAGTCAAGGAACTCATAGCGAAATACCGGAATTGGGAAGTCAGCGCCAGCAAATCGGAGGGCGCGCGGCTCAGCGGCAATGATGCGGTTCCCAAAAGCGGAACCAAACTGTGGAGCCTGTCGGTCGACAGATGGTCCAACATGGTGGTACAAAGCTGAGGAAGATCGGGGCACAGAGCCATTGATTTTATTGATTTTTTTTCGTCAGATGCCCGGTCCGTCCCTGGGCACCACTTACTTTTCAAGTGGTTGCGGTCAATTCATCTTCCAGAAAATAGGCGTTATTACCACCCTTGTGACGGCTTCGCTCTTGAGGCGTTTCTCCTCGCCCGCCGCGGTTCCGCCACCTGGGACGACTGCTCCACGCCGCCACGATTGTAAATCATCGTGGTCGACATCCGGGAGTGCGTCGCCCCGCGCATGACATCCCCTGCTGCTGCGCACGCCCCCCAGCACAGCAGCCGGTGGAACGCCGTTGCCTTCAGGCATGTGGACGGCGCCCGCCTGGAAAGCCAGCCGCATTGGGGGGCATCGCTACGCTTCCATGCCGCGCCGGGACATGTATGACTGGGGGCTGCTTCCCATCTCCATGCGAAAGGCATGGACGAACGCGGATGTGGAGCTGTATCCAAGCGCCATTGCGGTGCGGGTCACCGTCAAGCCGCCGCCCATCAGCTCGATCGACCTGAACAGGCGCAGGCGTCGCCGCCAGGCGCGCAGGCTCATGCCGAGTTCCGTCTCGAAACGGCGGGCCAGCGTCCGCGACGACATACCCAACATTTTTCCCCACGCTTCGGGGGAGCGGGCGTCGGCGGGGTTGGCGTGCAGGACCTCGCACAGTGCGCCCAACGCCCTGCTGCGCGGCCAGGGCAGCGCGGTCAGCAGCGGCGTGGCGCGGCGCAGCTGGTCGAGAATCAGCCGCGCCACCCTGCCCACGTAACCGTCTTCATCCGCATGGGCGGCGATGGCCGCCGCCTCGACAATCAGCGCCCGCAGCAACGGCGATACGCCAAAAAGCACGGGCGCCGCCGGCAGATCGGCGCCAGCGCGCCCGGCAATCCACAGGCTGCGGAACTCGGCGCCTTGAAGCGAACCAACCCGGTGCACAACGCCGGCCGGCAGCCAGACCGCCTGCTCCGGCGAAATCACAAACGATCGCTCCTCCGCATGCACCGCGAGCACGCCGTCTATCGCATAGACCAGCTGATGCCAGAGGTGGGAATGCTCGGGAAAATAATGACGGGGCGGGATGGTCTGGGCACGAACCGTTATCGGGTCCGGCGGCAGCGCTTCTGGCGGTGGCGCTATTGTCTCCCAGGACATGGACGTTCCTTGTTGGCGGATTCCCGATATAGAATGACGCCCCGTCGAAATACAGTCACCGCCGTCAGCGGCTATTATCGCGCAACGCCCCATGCGGCCAGCGCCTCCCCGTGTCGCGATGCCCACGAGAGGCCCTTGTTAACTGGTCATTGTCCGGGATCCCATGACACACGCGAAAACCAGCCCCCTCGCCGATCTGCCGGAAGCCTCCCCATATCGCTTCGAGCGAAGCAATGTTCTGAAGCTGGCGATCGCCCAGGCGCTGGCCGGGGCCAACGCCATCGTCGTCTATGCGACCGGCGCGATTGTCGGCCATACGCTGGCGCCCAGCCCGCTGCTGGCGACGCTGCCAATTTCCATTTTCGTCGTGGGCATGGCGATCTGCACCCTGCCGGCCGGCGTCATTGCCCGCCGGCACGGCCGCATCACGGCGTTCCTGACGGGGACGGGATGCGGCGTCCTCGCCGGCCTCATCGCCGCGCTGGCGGTGGCCTATGGATCGTTCTGGCTGTTTTGCGTCGCCACATTCCTGGGCGGCGGCTACGCCGCTGTCGTGCTGTCGTTCCGCTTCGCGGCCGCCGACTGCGCCCCGCCCGCGCGTCGGCCGCGCGCCCTGTCCACCGTCATGGCCGGGGGCGTGTTCGCCGGCGTGATCGGCCCGCAACTCGTCACCTACACGATGGATATCTGGGCGCCCTACATGTTCGCGGCCACCTACCTGGCGCAGGCGCTTGTGGCGGCCCTGTCAGCGCTTCTGCTGTCCAGCGTCCGGCTGCCGGCGTCAACCACGGAGGAAGCTTCAGGCGGACGGCCGCTCGCCGTCATCGCCCGGCAACCGCGCTTCATTGTCGCCGTCGTTTGCGGGGTTGTTTCCTATCTGCTGATGAATTTTCTCATGACGGCGGCGCCGCTGGCGATGCAGATGTGCGGCCTCTCCCAGACAGACGCCAATCTGGGCCTGCAGTGGCACGTCATCGCCATGTATGGGCCAAGCTTTTTCACCGGCCAGCTCATCACGCGATTTGGCGTCGCACGGGTTGTCGCCGCCGGCATGCTGCTGATAGCGGCCGCCGCGGCCGCCGGCCTGACGGGCGTTGACGTCGGCCACTTCTGGCTCACCCTGGTGCTGCTTGGCGTTGGCTGGAACTTCGGTTTCGTCGGCGCCTCGGCGCTTGTGCTTGAATGCCACCGCCCGGAAGAAAAAACCCGGGTCCAGTCCCTCAACGACTTCCTGGTCTTCGGCACGATGGCGTTTGGCTCATTTCTTTCCGGTGGGTTGCTGACGACCTATGGCTGGAACACGGTGCTCTGGCTGTCGTTCATCCCGATTGCCCTGGCGGGCCTGGCCCTGGCCTGGGCAGCCAGACTGCGCCGAATCCAGCCTGAACCATGACCGCCTCGAAATGACCTGAGGATCGCCGCCAGGATGAGCCACGCCCCCCGCGTGGGGGGCGACCGATGACCCGCGCGAATGCCTGCGCAAGTTGCTCGTTTCGATCCACACCCCAAGGGGGCGACCGCACGTCGCGAGATCAACAGGGGCGCGGCGGAGGTTTCGATCCACGCCCCCGCGTGGGGGCGACATGGCATCGCGCTGATGACGCTTCCAATCCGGCTGTTTCGATCCACGCCCCCGCGTGGGGGCGACTTCGCCGACGCCGCGTCCATGTCCGTGTTCATGGCGTTTCGATCCACGCCCCCGCGTGGGGGCGACCACCGGCGAGATCGGCCGCAGGCTGGCCATGCTGGTTTCGATCCACGCCCCCGCGTGGGGGCGACAGAGTTTCGCGCCCTCGGCCGGCTGCTTGAGCCCGTTTCGATCCACGCCCCCGCGTGGGGGGCGACGACCGGATAGGCGATCAGATACGGCGGGGATTCCTGTTTCGATCCACGCCCCCGCGTGGGGGGCGACCAGGCCACGATGGAAAGCGGGCTCAATCCGAACCTGTTTCGATCCACGCCCCCGCGTGGGGGGCGACTGGCGGGACGGCTTAACGGCACGGCGCCACCGCTGTTTCGATCCACGCCCCCGCGTGGGGGGCGACGCGCCGTCCCGGCGATTGACGGCCGGGGCTGGGTGTTTCGATCCACGCCCCCGCGTGGGGGCGACCTGCCCGGCGACACAGGGCGATCCGCAACTTACGCGTTTCGATCCACGCCCCCGCGTGGGGGCGACTTGCGCGTCGCGCCCGACACCATCTCCTCAGGGATGTTTCGATCCACGCCCCCGCGTGGGGGGCGACCATCTCGACATCATCGACAGGCGCGCTGGGCGCGTTTCGATCCACGCCCCCGCGTGGGGGACGACTCCCTGACTGGGTGCAAGCACGCTTCCCGGCTTGCCTGTTTCGATCCACGCCCCCGCGTGGGGGACGACGCGGCAGCATGCACGAACAGTTTCGTTTGGCAGTGGTTTCGATCCACGCCCCCGCGTGGGGGACGACAATCAACCACCGCCGCTCTCCGAAATTCTCGCGGAGTTTCGATCCACGCCCCCGCGTGGGGGACGACCGTTGTTAGCGTCAAGAAGAGCTATCATATCCAAGTTTCGATCCACGCCCCCGCGTGGGGGACGACCGCATCTCAACTCAACGCACAGATAACTCTAATAGTTTCGATCCACGCCCCCGCGTGGGGGACGACCATCGCATTCGGCGACCTGCGCGACATCTTCGACGAGTTTCGATCCACGCCCCCGCGTGGGGGACGACAAAGTCTTTTGCAGTCCGGGACGCTTGAGCTTGTCGTTTCGATCCACGCCCCCGCGTGGGGGACGACCGTAGTTGTGCCACTTAGCGCAGCGCCCGAAAAAGTTTCGATCCACGCCCCCGCGTGGGGGACGACTTGCGCCGGCCATGATCTGGACCGGCGCCCAGAAGTTTCGATCCACGCCCCCGCGTGGGGGACGACGGCTCCAGTACTATTCTGCTGGGCGCAGGTTGCAATTGTTTCCGGTTGCGCGAACAACGCCGGGGTGGATCCGGGACGCGACCCTTGCGCGGGTTATGCGCTGGAAATGAATTGTAAATCATGGGCTTGGCAGAGGCGCGAACCTGGCGGGGGTGACGGGCCAGCTTGGGGTTCGCGCGGGGTCAGGTGGGTCGCGCGCGCGGGACCGTTTTGCTGAAACTCGGCGTAAACATTGAGGATGAAATCAACAGGTGGGTCGCGCGCGGGGCCGTTTTGCCGGGCGGCGCAGGGCGCTTCAGGATTGAGAGCATGGCCCGCCTTAAAGCTTAGCTCCTCCATCACCATTCATGATCGGCAAAAGCGGTGGCGCAACCATAACCGGGCGACCGGTTCCTGCATCACGGGCGCAGGCGTCACCGCTGTCGCGCTCCCCACAAATGGCAGGCTGGCCTGACAGCAGCCGGCCCGGCGAATGGACCCGGCGCCGGTGCTTTGGGGGCCGGGCCCATCCTGGCGCGAGGCAAGGGCAGAGCCTGGCTGGCCGGCCCCCGGCGTCAGCAACCTGACGCCTTTGTCCCGCTCCCGCTCCTGCACCAGCGACGTTGAGGCATCCTTGCGGCTGACAGACCCGCTTTGAAAGCAGCCAGTCCGGCAGGGCCGTCCGGCAAACTCTCTTCCGTTTCCGGCCTGTTTCCATCCAGGCCCGAGCCAGCGGCGCAGGCGGGGCTTGGTCGCTCAGGCGTCAACGACCTGACGTCCTCCGTTCCCACGCCAGGAGCGCAGACGCAGCAGGCGATCCTTGCAACTGGCAGACCCGCTTTGACAGTAGCCAGTCCGGGCAGATCGGGCCGGCGGGCCGGCCCGGCTCCCGTGCTCCGTCGGCTGTTTGCTGTTTCTATCCTGGCGCTGCGTTTTGCCTGGCGCTGCGTTTTGCCTGGCGTTGGCGTTTTGCCTGGCGCACGCATTTGGCGGCCAAAGCGGATCTAGCGGCTGCATGTGCGCTTCGACTGGCTGATGGAGCCATCCTTGCAGATGAATTTGCCGTTCCTGCAATGCGAGACGCCGCCCTTGCCCTTCGAGCAGGGATAGTTCCGGGCGTCAGCCGGGGCGGCGGCCAGTCCAAGCCCGAGCACAACCGCAGGAATGATCTGCAACAGCCGTTTCATTGTCAGCCCTCCCCCAAGTCTTTCTGGGGCGCCGCGCCGGCGCCCCCACTTCATGCGCCCGCCGTCATCCACGCCCTGCCTTGCGGCAGATGGCCAGGAAAACTGGCGCTGGAGCAAACATGGCAAGGATGCCGTTACGAAGTCCAGATATGCCGCTGCGGCAGACGGCAGATCGCATGGCCCATCCCGGCGGCCGCGTTATCGCCAAGTCTTGACATGACCGAATGGTAATATATTGACTCTGCCACCGGCGGCCTCCGGTCGACCCGCCATTCAGCAGAGAGGAAACGGGCGCTTGACATGACCAGGTCCAAGAGCAGGAAAGTCCCAGACATCACGTCGCCATGGGAGCCTTTCGAGGACCGGCGTCGCGCCCGGGACATCAAACGCGAGGCTGTGCTGCGCGTCGCGGTGCATCTGTTCCTGGAGCAGGGATATGACCGCACCTCGCTGAACGAGGTGGCGGAGCGGCTGAACATCACCAAGCCGGCGCTCTATAACTATTTCGCCAACAAGGAAGAAATCCTCGTCGAGTGTTACAGCCTCGGTCAGGAACTGTCCGAGGGCGCGCTGACCCGGATGCGGGAGCAGGACGGCGATGGCCTGTTCCGCCTGCGCGGGCTGATCCGCGGTCACGCCCTGACCATGGCCCAGGACTTCGGCCAGTGCCTGGTGCGCATCGACGACCGGGTGCTGTCGCCCGAGGCGCGGCGTGAGGTGCGCGCCGGCAAGCGGCTGATCGACGCCGGTTTCCGCGCCTTCATCAGCGAGGGCATCGCCGATGGCTCGATCCGCCCCTGCGACGTCAAGCTCACCGCCTTCGCCATCGCCGGCGCGCTGAACTGGATCGGACACTGGATCCAGCCAGACGGCGACCGCTCGCCGGAGCAGATCGCCGACGAAATGGCGTTGCGCCTGACGGAGGGCATCGCCAACACCGCCTGACAAGGTCGCGGCCTGCGGCCAGCCAGCGACCAGCAACAATAACGGCCCGCAAAAACAGTTTGGGACGCCAGAGGGAGAAGGCACCATGAACATCACCCACGGCCTGCGCCGGGCGCTTCAGGTCAATCGCAACGGGACCGCCGTCATCGACGGCGACCGGTCCCTCACCTGGGGCGAGGTCGGCGATCGCGTCGCAAGACTCGCAGGCGTGTTGCAGCAACAGGGTGTGCAGCGGGGCGACCGCGTCGCCGTGCTGTCGCTGAACAGCAGCCGCTACCTTGAGCTTTACCTCGCCACCGCCTGGGCTGGCGCGGTGATCGTGCCGCTCAATATCCGCTGGAGCGTCGCCGAGAACCGCGATGCGCTGGAGGATTGCGGCGCGAAGATCATGTTCATCGACGCGGCGTTCGAGCAGCCGGCGCGCGAACTGGCGGCGCAGGTTCCCGGCGTGGCGCTGGTCTGGGCCGACGACGCGCCCGCCCCGGCCGACATCCCGGGCTATGAAGCCCTGCTGGCCGGGGCCACGGCGGTGGACGACGCCATGTGCGATCGCGATGCGCTGGCCGGCATTTTCTATACCGGCGGCACCACTGGCCGCTCCAAGGGCGTCATGCTCAGCCACGGCAATCTGGTGGCCAACGCCATGAACGCCCTGGCCGAGGGCCTGTTCGCGTCGGACACGGTGTATATCCACGCCGCGCCGATGTTCCACCTGGCCAATGGCGCCGCCATGTATTCGCTGCTGATCAGCGGCGGCTGCAACGTCATTCTGAAGTCGTTCAGCCCGGAGGGTCTGGCTGACCTCATCCAGCGCCACAAGGCGACCGAGATGCTGCTGGTGCCCACCATGATCCAGATGCTGGTCGACAGCCCGGCCATCGCCGGGTTCGATCTCTCCAGCGTGCGCCGCATCGTCTATGGCGCCTCGCCGATCAGTGAGGCGGTGCTGGACAGGGCGGCGGCGCGCCTGCCCGGCGCCGGCTTCGTGCAACTCTACGGCATGACCGAGCTGTCGCCCATCGCCACCTGCAATTCCGCCGCCAATCATGTGGGCGCGGCGCGCGACATCGGCCGCCACCGCTCGGCCGGCCGCGCCACCTTCGGCGTTGACGTACGCATCGTCGATGACAGCAACAGGGAACTGCCGCGCGGCGAGATCGGCGAGATCGTCGTGCGCGGCGACACGGTGATGATGGGCTACTGGCAGCGGCCCGAGGAAACCGCCAAGGCGGTGATCGACGGCTGGATGCACACCGGCGACGGCGGCTACATGGATGCGGACGGCTTCGTCTTCGTCGTCGACCGCATCAAGGACATGATCATCTCCGGCGGCGAGAACATCTATTCCACCGAGGTGGAGAATACCGTCGCCCAGCACCCCGCCGTGCTGCAATGCGCCGTCATCGGCATTCCGCATGAGCACTGGGGCGAGACGGTGCACGCGGTGATCGTGCTGAAGCCAGGCGCCGAAACCACCCAGGACGACGTCATTGCCTTCTGCAAGGCGCGGATCGCCGGCTACAAATGCCCGCGCAGCGTTGAAATCCGCACGGAACTGCCAATGTCCGGCGCGGGCAAGATCCTGAAGCGCGACCTGCGCAAGCCCTATTGGGACAATCGCGAGCGCAACGTCGCCTGAGGCTGACGTTCAAAGCCTGCTATCGGGAGCCCCGGCGGCGACGCCGGGGCTTTTGTTCAGGATGCGTGGGCGATCCCATGATCGCGAACGGGAGGGCTCACCTCGCCGCGCCTTCCGCAAGGCGAAGGCCATGGCCGAACAGGGTTGCGATGGAGGGGGCGAAGCGCTCCCACAGGTCATCGCGGCGCCTGCCGGTGCGATGCAGCTTGACATTGAGGCAGGCGATGGCGCCGAGGCGATACTGGGCGAGCGCCTGATGCCAGGCCAGATTGGCCAGCGCCGGCCCCCCGGCCGCGGCGTAGGCGGCGACGATGTCCTCGCCGGAAACCGGCGCCACCGGCTGCCAGCCCGCGTCCCAGGCCCGCCCGTCCGACATCATCAGCATCCAGCCCACATCGAGCCCCTGGGCGCCGATGGAGGCCAGCTCCCAGTCGATAATGCCGGTCGCCTGGCCGTTGTCGAACAGGATGTTGCCCGGCTGGTAGTCGCCGTGCACCAGGCCGATGGGCGCCGGGTCCGGCAGGCTGGCGCGCAGGGCGGCGTCGAGCGCCTGCCCGGCCGCCGCCCAGGCCGGATTGTCCGCATGGCGCAGCACCGATTTCCAGCGGTCGATCTCCTCCAGCAGCAGGCGCGGCGCCTCCCAGTCCGGCAGCGCCGTGCGCCAGTCGATCCGGTGGACGCTGGCCAGCAGCGTCGCGGTCTGCAGCCAGACTGAGCGCGCCGTCGCCGGGTCATCCGCGAACGAGGCGTGCGGCTCCCAGACGACGAAGACGCGGCCTGGCAGCTTTTCCATGACGATGAACGGCGCGCCCAGCAAATCCTCGCCCGCCGAAGCCCACGGAACCTCAGGAACCAGAAGCCCCTCCGCTTTCAAAGCCTGGAGCAGCGGGTACTGGCGGTAGACGTCGGTGTTGCCGCGCCGGGTGACGCCGGCCGGCGCCATTTTCAGGATATGGCCGCCGCGCATGGCGCCGTCAGAGTCGCGCACGTCAAACCCGTAGGTCAGGCCGGCGTGACCATCCTCCATCACGCCGAAATCACTGATGCTCACGTCCGCGTTCATGGCGCGCCGGATCATGTCCTGCACGCGGACGGCCAGTTGCTGGAACTGGTCGTTATCCGCCCGCGTCAATGCGGCCTGCCCGGTCATGCGCCTCTCTCCCAGATCTGTTGGCGTCCCGCCTGGCGGATCGCCACGGCTTCGTTCAGGCAGCTTAAAGTTACCGATCGGACAGTTAAAGTCCGTTCGATCATATTTATGCGATGCAACGCCGGCCCCGCGGGCGGCGGACCTTCCGTCGGCTTCGTGACGTGACGGAGACGTGGAAATGGGTTTGACTGGCCCGGCAGCCTTCTGCGGACGCGCCACGGCCGCGCGGCGGTGGCGCACTGGCCCCTTCAGGCGCGCCTTTGCCCCCGGGGCGCGGCCACGTCTGTGGAACCGCAAGGCCCCTGACGGGCCAATCCGCCCACCAACCTGCTGGACTGATACGGATGGCCACCCGAAACATCGCCGACCTCATGGTGGAAACTCTCGAACAGGCAGGCGTCGCGCGCATCTATGGCGTGGTCGGCGACAGCCTCAACGGGCTCACCGAGACCCTGCGCCGCAGGGCGCGCATCCGCTGGGTGCATGTGCGACACGAGGAGGTCGCGGCCTTTGCGGCGTCGGGCGAAGCCCAGATCACCGGCCAGCTTGCCGTTTGCGCCGGCTCGTGCGGGCCGGGCAACCTGCACCTGATTAACGGCCTGTTCGACGCCCAGCGCAGCCGCACGCCGGTGCTGGCCATCGCGGCGCAAATCCCCTCCCAGGAAATTGGCGGCGGCTATTTTCAGGAGACGCATCCCCAGGACCTGTTCCGCGCATGCAGCGTCTATTGCGAGCTGGTCTCCGATCCCAGGCAGATGCCTTATGTCATGGAAAACGCCGTGCGCGCCGCCATTGGCCAACGCGGCGTCGCCGTCGTGGTCATCCCCGGCGACGTCGCCCTGCAGGAGGCGCCAGCGCGCGCCGTGTCGCCTAAGGCCGGATTGCGGCCGCCCGCGCCCGTCGTCACCCCTGCGCCGGCGGAGCTCGACCGGCTGGCGGGCCTGCTGAACGACGCGAGACGCGTGACGCTGTTCTGCGGGCGCGGCTGCGCCGGCGCCCACGCCGAACTGATGGCGCTGGCCGAAACGCTGAAGAGCCCCATCGTCCATGCGCTGGGCGGCAAGGAACACGTGGAATACGACAATCCGTATGACGTCGGCATGACCGGGCTGATCGGCTTCGCCTCCGGTTATGAGGCGATGCAGACCTGCGACATGCTGCTGATGCTGGGGACGGATTTTCCCTACAAGCAGTTTCTGCCCGACGACGCGGTGATCGCCCAGGTGGACATCCGCCCGGCCAATCTCGGCCGCCGCTGCAAGCTGGATCTCGGCGTGGTCGGCGACGTGAAGGCGACGATCGCCGCCCTGTCGCCGCGCCTGGCGGCGAAGCAGGATCGCCAGCATCTGGACGACAGCCTCGCCCGTTATGTGAAATCCCGCGCCGGGCTCGACGCCCTGGCCGAAGGAACGCCGGGCCGCAAACCGATCCATCCGCAATATGTGGCGCGGCTGGTCAGCGAACTGGCGGCGGACGACGCGGCGTTCAGTTTCGACGTGGGCACGCCGACGATCTGGGCGGCGCGCTATCTGAAGATGAATGGCCAGCGCCGGCTGCTGGGCTCGCTCGTTCACGGCTCCATGGCCAACGCCCTGCCCCAGGCCATCGGCGCCCAGGCGGCGCAGCCGGGGCGGCAGGTGATCTCGCTCTCGGGCGATGGCGGCTTCACCATGCTGATGGGCGACCTGATCACGCTGGCCCAGGAGAAACTGCCGGTGAAGGTCGTCATCTTCAACAATGGCGTGCTCGGCTTCGTCGCCATGGAGATGAAGGCGGCCGGCTTCGTCGAGACAGGCGTTGATCTGGAAAACCCGGACTTCGCCGCGATGGCCCGGGCCATGGGCATCATGGCGTTGCGCGTCGAAGACCCCGGCGACCTGCCCGAAGCCCTGGCGAAAATCCTCGCCCACGAGGGCCCGGCGCTGCTGGATGTGGTGACGGCGAAGCAGGAGCTGTCGATTCCGCCGACCATCGCGCTGGAGCAGGCGAAGGGCTTTGGCCTGTGGATGCTGCGCGCGGTGATGAGCGGGCGCGGCGATGAGGTGGTTGATCTGGTCAAAACCAATCTGCTGGGACGTTAGGGCAATTCCCGATCCGCATGGATCGGGAATTGCTCCTGTTTTCCTTGTTTTGAGCGAACCAGACGGCGCCGCCTGGTTGGAAAAGCGCTCCAGACCTGAACGCCAGAAACACTCCGGGCCGGCGCTGTCGCCCGCCCGGAGTATGCCTCAGCCCGTGGCCGGCGCTTCGGCCTTGCGTCCGGCCGCGCCCAACAGGACGTAGAGCGTCGGCAGCGCCAGCAGGGTCAGCAGGGTGGCGCTGACCAGGCCGCCGATCACCACGGTGGCCAGCGGCTTCTGCACCTCGGCTCCCGCCCCGGTCGCCAGCGCCATGGGCAGAAAGCCCAGAGAGGCGACGAGCGCCGTCATCACCACCGGCCGGAAACGGGTGAGCGCCCCCTCCCACACCGCCTCGCGCATGGGCGCGCCCTCCTCCGCCAGCTGGCGGATGCGGCTGATCATCACCAGGCCGTTCAGCACCGCCACGCCCGACAGGGCGATGAAACCCACGGCGGCGGACACCGAGAACGGCATGCCGCGCAGCCACAGGGCGATGACGCCGCCCGTGAGCGCGAAGGGTACGGCGCTGAACACCAGCAGGGCGTCGCGCGTCGAGCCAAGCGCCTGGAACAGCAGGATGAAGATCAGCAGGAAGCAGGCGGGCGTGACGATCATCAGCCGCTGGCGGGCCGCGGCCAGGTTCTCGAACTGGCCGCCCCACGCCAGCCACGCGCCGGAGGGCAAGGCGACATGGGCGGCGATGCGCTGACGGGCGTCCTCCACCACCGAGGCGATGTCGCGACCGCGCACATTGGCGGTGACGACAATGCGGCGCTTGCCGTTTTCGCGGCTGATCTGGTTGGGCCCTTCCTCAACCGAGATCCGCGCCACCTGGCGCAGCGGCACGGAGCGCAACCCGGCTGACCCGCCGGAGGCGCCCGCTGGCGTTGGCGGTCCGGCGGGCAAGGCCACCGGCAGGTTCTTCAACGCCTCCAGATCGGCGCGCAGGGCGTCGTCGAGCCGGATGACAATGTCGAAGCGCCGGTCGCCCTCGAAAATCTGGCCCACGTGCTGGCCGCCGATCGCCGCGCCAATCACATCCTGAACCGTCGCGAGGCTGAGACCCAGCCGGCCGATTTCCTGCCGGTCGACGTCAATGTTGAGGAACGGCAGACCGGAAATCTGCTCGACCTTCACGTCGACCGCGCCCGGGGTGGCCCGCAGTTGCGCGGCGATCGCTTCGGCCGCCGGCGCCAGCCGGGCGAAATCATCGCCAAACACCTTCACCGCCAGATCACCGCGCGCGCCCGCCAGCAGTTCGTTGAAGCGCATCTGGATCGGCTGGGTGAACTCCAGGTTGTTGCCGGGCGCTGTCTCAGCCGCGGCGCGGATTTTCGCGATCAGCGCCTCCTTGCCGAGTTCCGGATCCGGCCACTCCGCTTCCGGCTTCAGCATGATGAAAGTGTCGGAAACGTTCACCGGCATGGGGTCGGAGGCGACCTCCGCCGTGCCGGTCTTGGAGAACACCAGCGCCACCTCCGGCAGGGCGCTGATCTCGCGCTCCACCGACAGCTGCATCGCCAGCGACTGGCTGAGCGAGGTCGAGGGAATGCGCATGGCGTGCATGGCGAGGTTCTTCTCATCCAGCTGGGGGATGAACTCCTGGCCAAGACGCAGGAACATGCCGCCGGCCGCCACCGCCAGCAGGACGCCGGCAAGCAGGGTGATGACCGGGCGGCGCAGGCTGGCGCCCAGGGCTGGCTGGTACAGCGCCTTCAGCCAGCGCACAATCGCCACGTCCTTCTCCAGAACCCTGCCGGAGATGACGATGGCGATCATTGCCGGAACGAAGGTGAGCGACAGCACGAAGGCGCTGGCCAGCGCCATGATCACCGTGAGCGCCATGGGCGTGAACATGCGCCCCTCGACGCCGCTGAACGACAGCATGGGCACATAGACGAGGATGATGATCGCCTGGCCGTAAACCGTGGGCCGGATCATCTCCTCCGCTGACTGGCGCACCACCGCGAGACGTTCCTCCAGCCCCAGCCCGCGGCCCAGTTCGTGCTGGCGCAGGCCGAGCCGCCGCAGGGCGTTCTCGGTGATGATCACCGCGCCATCGACGATCAGGCCGAAGTCCAGCGCGCCGAGGCTCATGAGATTGGCGCTGACGCCGGCGCGGACCATGCCGGTCATGGTCATCAGCATGGCCAGCGGAATCACCAGCGCCGTGATCACGGCGGCGCGGATATTGCCGAGCATCAGGAACAGCACGGCGATCACCAGCAGCGCCCCTTCCGTGAGGTTTCTGGCGACGGTGCGGATGGTGGCGTCCACCAAAGTGGTGCGGTCCAGCACCGGCTTCACCTCCACGCCCGGCGGCAGCAGCCTGGCGATCTCGCGCAACTTCTCGCCAGCGGCGGCGGCCACATCGCGGCTGTTGCCGCCGATGAGCATCAGCGCCGTGCCCACCACCGCCTCGCGGCCATTTTCCGAGGCGGCGCCCACCCGCAGCTCCTGCCCCGCGCCAACCGTCGCCACATCGCGAATGCGCACCGGCACGCCGGCGCGGGTGGTCACCACCACGGCGCCGATGTCCGCGATGCTGGTCAAACGGCCGCTGGAGCGCACCACATAGCCTTCACCGCCCCGCTCTACATAGCCGGCGCCCCGGTTCTGGTTGCTGGCGGCGAGCGCCGCGGCGATATCGCTGAAGGACAGGCCAAGCCCCGCCAGGCGCGCCGGATCGGGCCGCACCTGATATTGCCGGACATAACCGCCGATGGAGTCAACGCCGGCGACGCCGCGCACGGCGCGCATCTGCGGCCGGATCACCCAGTCCTGCAGGGTTCGCAGCCAGGCGGCGCGGTCCAGGTCGCTGGCCAGCCGCTCACCTTCAGGCGTGAGAAAGCTCCCATCCGCCTGCCAGCCGGGCTTGCCGTCGGTTTCCGGCCGGCCGTCCGGCTTGCTCATGTGCAGCGTCCACATGAAGATTTCGCCGAGGCCGGTGGTGACAGGCCCCATCTGGACCTCGACGCCGGGCGGCAGGGAGCCGCGCGCCTCGCCGAGGCGTTCGTTGACCTGGGCGCGGGCGAAATACAGATCGGTGGCGTCGCTGAACACGGCGGTGATCTGGGCGAAGCCGTTGCGGGACAGGGAGCGGGTGCTGGCGAGCCCGGGAATGCCGGACAGGGCGGTTTCCAGGGGGAACGTCACCTGCCGCTCCACGTCCTCCGGCGACAGGGCCGGCGCGAGGGCGTTGATCTGCACCTGGTTGTTCGTGATGTCAGGGGTGGCGTCGATGGGCAGCTTCAACGCCGACCAGGCGCCGAAGGCGGCGACCAGCAGCGTCAGCAGCGCCACCAGCCAGCGACGCCGGACGGAGAACGCGAGGATGCGCGCGATCATGCGTGATCTCCTCAGTGGGCGTGTTCGGCTTCGGCCTTGCCGAGCTCGGCTTTCAGCAGGAAGGCGTTTTGCGCGGCGACCCGCTCGCCCGCCGCCAGCCCCGACGTCACGGCGACATGGACGCCGTCGTCCCGCCCCAGGGCGACATTCCTGATGCGGAAACCCTCCGGGGTCTGGACGAACACCGCCGGGCGACCATTGATGGTTTGCGCGGCGGCGCGCGGAATGCGCAGCCCGACAGGCTCCTCGCCGATGGTCACCCGGGCGGTGACGAAGGCGCCGGGACGCCAGCGCAGCCCTGCGTTGTCCAGTTCGGCGATGACGCGGGCGGAGCGGGTGTCGGGCGTCAGCATGGGGCTGACGAAGATCACCCGTCCGGTGCTCGCCGCGCCGTCCTGCGCGGCGACGCGCACCTGCTGCCCTTCATGGATGCGGGACAGTTCATCGGCCGGAATCGCCAGGTCGATCCAGACCTTCGACAGGTCGGCGATGACGTACAGCTCCTTCTCCTGCCCCTCGCCGCCCACAGGCGCTCCCAGGTCAACGCGCCGCTCAACCACCCGGCCGCTGATCGGCGAGCGTAATGGATAGCGCTGGAAAGACTGGGCCGCGTCGGGGCCGGCGTTGCGCGAGGCCGCCACATCGTCTGGCGCGAGCCCCAGCGCCGTCAGCTTCTGGGCCGCCAGCTCGACGCGCAGCTCCACCTCCCGCAACGCATTGCGGGCGCGCAGATATTGCTGCTCGGCGGAGACGCGCCGGCTCCACAATTCCTGCTCACGGGCAAACAGGGTCTTCTGCAACTCCAGATTGGTCAGGGCGGCGAAATATTCGCTGCGCGCCTCGGCCACCTCGCGGCTGTCGAGTTCGGCGACGATTTCGTTTTTTTCCACCGCATCGCCCAACCGTTTGTTCAGCACGGCGACCGTGCCAACGACCCGCGCGGCGATGCGGGCGATGCGGTCGCTGTCCGGCGCGATCACCCCTGGGGCGGTCAGCGCCATGGTCAGAACGCCCGGGCCGGCGACGACGACCCCGACGCCGTGCGCGGCCGCCTGCCCGGGCGTCATGTGCACCAGCCCCTCGTCGTCATGATCGTGGCCGGCGGCCTGGCCGCCCGCCGCCTCACCCTTGCCCGCCCCCTGCGTCCGGGGTGGACCATGGTCATGGCCAGGGCTCGCCCAGGCCGCGGCGGCGGGCCATGCAGGCGCGGCGCGCCAGGCCGGGGGCAGGACGCTGGGGAGCGTGAATGCAAGCGCGCCGGCCGCAAGCACGGCGCTGGACGCAAACAAAATTCGGCGGTTCATCCGGAAATTCCTGACGGCCGGCGGCGGGCGCAGCCTCAGGCAAGCTCGAAACGTGATCAGGAACTTGCCATATCCTACTGAAATAACGCGATTTTAAGCCAATATACGTTCGCATCTCCGGACGTACTCCGGGGAGCGCGCGACAAAGGCGACGCGCGACAGCGCAGGCGCCCGATCACTCCCGGGGCGCTTGCGACGGTCTGTTCAGGAATTCAGGCGCGGGGCGGACGCAGCGGCGGGGCCGGACCACGCGGCGGCGGGCCGTCGCTGTCGCCGACGCGCCAGGTCAAATGCCGCATGGCGATCGGGGCGACGCTGCGACATGACTGGGCCGGCGTCACATGGCTATGGCAGCAATGGTGCGCCCCATGCAGGTCAGGGCTGTTGACGTCGGGGCTGGCGTGATCATGACCGGCATGGATGATGTCAGGACGTCCCGAGCCGTCGCTGGCCATCTCAAGCAGCGCGGCGCCCTGACCAGCGCTTCCATCATAGGCGTCAAGCGCGGCGGCGGGCGTCACCATGAGCGCCAGACAGACAAGGCCAACCAGGGTGAAAACCGCGCCCCGCCCAGCCGTTGCACCCGCCTTCAGGAGGGTTTCCAGCAAGGCGCGCGGGGAGCAGGCGTCGCACAGAAGCGAAAGCGCATGACCAGCCGCCGGCGCCCCACGCAGGGAATGCGCCGCAGCGCCACGCAGGGGCGTGGCTCGCCCCCGTGGGCCAGCTGTTGCTAACGTCATCACTTCCCCAATATGCCTGATCCGCGGCGGGAAACAAAACCCGGCGGCGCGAAAGCCGGCTTCCGGCCCCGCGACATGACGCTGCATTCGGGTTGGCGCTGCATTCCAGACCGCCCCAAGGCGGGACGCGCCGTTGTCACCCAGCGGCCTGGCGACAGGCGCGGTCCTGAACGAAAACCACCGCCCCGGGGGCGCGACGCGCCTGGAACAGCCAATTTTTACCCCAATCCCGCGCAAGATTGCTCCCGCGCAAGATTGCGGGCATTCCGTCATGGGCCGGCGCGGCCGGCCGGCGGCGCGCCCTTTGCGGCTCCTGGGGGGAACACTCATGACGACGCTGCTGGTCATCGCTTTTCTCGGCGGCGTGCTGACGATCATCAGCCCCTGCATCCTGCCAATTTTGCCCTTTGTGTTCGCCCGCGCCGGGCAGCCGTTCCTGCGCAGCACATTGCCCATGCTCGCCGGCATGGCCATCACCTTCGCCCTCGTTGCGTCGCTGGCGGCGATTGGCGGCGGCTGGGCGGTGCGAGCCAACGAATATGGCCGCATTGTCGCCATGGCGCTGCTGGCGGTTTTTGGCCTCAGCCTGCTGTCGCCGCGCCTCGCCGCCGTTGCGACGCGCCCCGTGGTGCGGCTGGGCGAGCGCCTGCTCAACAGGTCTGGAGCTGGCGGGGGATCAGGCGTCGCCGCGTCCCTGGCGCTGGGCGTCGCCACCGGCCTGCTCTGGGCCCCGTGCGCCGGGCCAATCCTTGGGCTGCTGCTGACGGGGGCGGCGCTCAACGGCGCCAACGCCGGCACGACCCTGCTGCTGCTGGCCTATGCGGCCGGCGCCGCCACCTCCATCGCCCTCGCCCTGCTGGCCGGCGGCCGGATATTCGACCGGCTGAAGCGCGCGCCGGCGATTGGCGAACGCGTCCGCCAGGGGTTGGGCGTCGCGGTGCTGGCGGGCGTCGCCGCCATCGCCCTGGGCCTCGACACGGGGCTGCTGTCGCGCCTCTCCTACACCAGCACCGCCACACTGGAACAGGCGGTGGTGGACCGCTTCCGCCCGAAGCCATCGGACAGCGTGGTGCGCACCACCTATCCGGACAAGAACACCGGCAAAACCACCTCCCCCCCTACGCCCGCCCCCGCGCCTGGCGCCACGCAGCCCTTCAGGAGCGCCCTGCCCGACCTGGGCCCGGCGCCGGCCATTGCTGGCGCGACCGACTGGCTGAACGCGCCGCCGCTGACCAACGAACAGCTGCGCGGCAAGGTCGTGCTGGTGGATTTCTGGACCTATTCCTGCATCAACTGCATCCGCACCATGCCCTATCTCCGGGCCTGGGCGGCGAAATACCGCGATCAGGGGCTGGTGGTCCTCGGCGTGCACACGCCAGAGTTCGCTTTCGAGAAGAACCTCGCCAACGTCCGCAAGGCCATCGGCGATTTCGGCGTCGTCTATCCGGTGGCGGTGGACAATGACTACGCCATCTGGCGGGCGTTCTCGAATGAATACTGGCCAGCGCATTACCTGATCGACGCCAGCGGCCACATCCGTTACCGGCATTTTGGCGAAGGCCAGTACGCCGAAACCGAGCAGGCCATCCAGGACCTGCTGCGCGAGGCCGGCGCCAGCGGCGTCGTCATGGCCGGCGCGCCGGTCACGGCCACGGGCGCGGGGGCCGAGGCGGCGCCGGATGTCGGCAATCTGCGCTCCCAGGAGACTTATCTGGGCTACAAACGGGCGGAGAACTTTGCCCCGGCCGGCGGCCTCACCGCCGACGCCTCACGCGTCTACGAGGCGCCGCAGCCGCAGACCAACCAGTGGGGCCTGGACGGGGCATGGACTGTCGGCGCCGAACACGCCCGGCTCGACGCCAGCGGCGGCGCCATCCGCTACCGTTTCAGCGCCCGCGACCTGCATCTGGTGCTGGGGCCGGGCCCGGCTGGCAAACCGGTGCGCTTCGTGGTGACCATCGACGGCAAGCCCCCCGGCGACAGCCATGGCGTCGACATCGACGCCGCCGGAGCCGGAACGGTGACGGAAAACCGGCTCTACCAGCTGGTGCGCCAGAAGGGCGATGTAACGCCGCACACCTTCGAAATCCGCTTTCTGGATCCGGGCGTGGAAGCCTACGCCTTCACCTTCGGATAGAGCCCGACCTTCGGATAGAGCCCGCCAGTCAGCGCCTCAGATGTGGGCGCCGAGGTTACTCCCGCCGACCGGGGACGCAACCGTTGGAAAACAGGATGAAACGGCGGCCGTCGCGCTCAAACAGCTTGGTGATGTAGCCGGTGCGTCCATCAAGCTGGACGCGACACCATTGCGATCCGTCGGGCTGGCGCAGGCAAGCGTCGGTCTGCAGGCAGGCGTTGACCGGAGCCTGGCCGACCAGGGCGGCGGAAAATGACGGCGCAACCCGAACATTGGCAAGCGAGACGATCCGCAGGCTGGTCTGCTGTCCTGGAGCCAAAGCCGGCGCTGTCAGATCGCGCGCGTCGGCGCAACGCGATGACTGGCCATAATAGACGGCGCAACCGGGCCGCGGCGCCACGGCCTGCGCTCGCCCCGCCCCTGCGTACAGCCTGAGCGGCCGCCCCGAGGTCATGCGGCCGGACAGGACCTCGCCCCGATCGCGCAGCACCGCCAGCGTGGCGCCGGAGATGTCGACGAGCACCAGCTCCCGCCCACGACCCCGCCAGCGGGACAGGCTCATCAAATCTCCCGCGCAGCCGCGTGCGGAGGCCATGAACCCACCCATGATGCTGCCGGTGGCGGACAGCTCCACCACGCAGCGCTGTGGCCGGCCAAAATCATCGACCAGTTCAGCCTGCCAGACGCCAGAAAAGCCCTGGGCCTGGGCTTGGGTCTGGGCCTTGGCCTGGGTCTGCGCCTGGGCCGCCGGGTTTGCGGCAAGCAGCAGCGCAAGGCTGGCGGCAAGCGTCGGCCACAGGCGCAGCCACCTCTGCGACGCCAGGGAAGAAAACGCGGGGAGACACCGGAACGCTCGCATGGGGACACCGCAGCCGGAGGGATATCCGCATCGTTAGCATGGCCTTCCTGGTTGGCGCGAGCGGCGGCGTCACCGGCGCCAGGCGTCCAGCACATCAGCGATCCGGCAGACCTCAAGCTGTTCGGAAAAGCGCCGGGCGAACATTTTCAGCATGGCGTCGTGCGTCTCGTCGGAAAAACTGCAGACGCCATCCGCCACGAGCACGACCCGGTAGCCCCGGTCGATGGCGCCGATCACCGTCGCCATGACGCAGATATCCGTTTCGCCGCCAGAGATAATCAGCGTGTCGCCGCCACTGTCGCGCAGCAGCGCGTCCAGCCCGCCTTCCAGCCACGGCGAATAGACATGCTTGTCCACCACCCGGGCTGGGGGAACAAAACGGCGCAGCGCCGGGGCCAGGTCGATGGCTCCGGCGCCGATTTCCGCCAGCGTGACGGCGGCCCAGCGCTGGTAATAGCGCGCCCAGGCGCCGCGTCCCTCGCCAGGCCTGGACGCCGGAATGAAGCGGGTGAAAATGGTTTGCGCCGGGCGATGGGCGCACAAGGCCTCAAGCCCCGGCAGGATGCGCCCGAACCAGGGCAGGGCCCACGGGTAGCCGTCGCTGAACAGGGTCTGCATGTCGACGCAGACATGCAGGCTGTCCGGCGCCAGGGGGCCAAATTTGAGACCGGTCCGCTCCACGTCCTGCTCCCCCTGTCCCTGCCCATCCAGTTGGGAAATGTCCGGCGAGACGGGAGGTTCCAGGCGGAACCGCGCCGGGGCCGGCGCGTTGGAAATGAGGCGCCCGCCCGGAAAATGCGCCGGCGGGCCGCCTGGGACAAACGCGAACCAGCCTGGAACGGCGCGTGATCCGGCGTCACCGCGTCTCGGGCCGGGTCGCGCCATGGGGGGCGTTGATGCGTAAACTTGACCTGCGTTCTGGCGATCCGGTGTGGCTGGCCGACCCGCCGCCACGGCCGGCCTGCCGGCGGTTGCGGCGCGACATGAAAACGGAAGTGCTCGTCGTCGGCATGGGTATTTCCGGGGCGATGGTCGCCGAGGCGTTGACGGAGGCCGGCCACGAGGTGGCGATGATCGACCGGCGCGGACCCATGCTGGGGTCGACGCCGGCCACCACCGCCCTGATCCAGTTCGAGATTGATACGCCGCTGACCAGGCTGACCCGGATGATCGGCCAGGAAAAAGCCGTGCGCGCCTGGCGTCGCGCCCGTCTCGCCGTGGGCAATCTGCGCGACCATATCGGGACGCTCGGGCTGGCCTGCCGCATGCAGCCGCGCCAGACGCTGTATCTTGCTGGCAACGCGCTCACCGGCGCCGCCCTGCGCGCCGAAGCGGAAGCGCGCGCCTCCGCCGGCCTGCCGGCCCGCTACCTCACCGCATCGGAATTGCAGGCGGGCTTTGGCATGGCGCGCGCCGGGGCCATCCTCTCGACAGGCAATCTAGCGCTTGATCCGCTGCGGCTGACCGCCGGCCTGCTGCGCGCGGCGCGCCAGCGCGGCGCACGCTTCTTCGCCCCGGAGCAGATGAACGCCGCCGCCAGCCACCGCGACCGTGTCGAGGTGGCGCTGGAATCCGGCCGCACCATCACGGCGAAACACGTGGTTCTCGCCACCGGTTACGAACTGCCGGACATGGCGCCGAAGGACCGGCATCGGATCATTTCCACCTGGGCCATCGCCACGCGGCCGCAGCCCCGAAGCGCCCTGTGGCCTGGGGAGGCGCTGATCTGGGAGGCGTCCGACCCGTATCTGTATCTGCGCGCCACCAGCGACGGGCGCGTCATCTGCGGCGGAGAGGACGCGGATTTCGCCGACGAGGCGCGACGCGACGCGCTGACCGGCGAAAAAACCCGCCGGATCAGCGAGAAACTGGCGAAGCTGCTGCCGGACATTGATCCGACGCCGGAATTTCGCTGGGCCGGCAGCTTTGGCGACACCACCACCGGCCTGCCGCTGATAGGCCCCCTGCCGGGAACGCCGCGGATTTTCTCGCTGATGGGTTACGGCGGCAACGGCGTCACCTTCTCGCGCATCGGCGCAGAGCTTGTCCGCGCCGCCCTGGCCGGCGGCGAGGACGCCGACGCGGACATTTTCGCCCATTAGCCAGGCGGAGGTTCACACGGCGCGGCGCCAGCATAAGGTAAGGCCCGGAGCGGGCGCCCTTGCCCGCCCCCTTCAGAACCCGCAAGGACGACAACCATGGCGACGATCCGGCTGCTCACCGTCGAAGAAGCTGACGGCATTCCCGAGGCGCGGGCGGTGCTCGACGATATCCGCGCTGTCCGCCAGTCATCGTTCATCAACAATTTCTGGCTGGCGCTGGCCAACAATCCGCCGCTGCTGGCGCGCATCTGGGGCGACGTCAAACAGATCATGACGGCGCCTGGCGCCCTCGATCCGCTGACGCGGGAGATGATCTATATCGCTGTCTCCACCGCGAACAATTGCGCCTATTGCGTCCACTCCCACACCGCCGCCGCCAGAGCCAAAGGAATGAGCGACGCGCAGCACGGCGAGTTGCTGGCGATCATCGGCCTCGCCTCCCAGACCAACGCCCTGGCCAATGGCATGCAAATTCCGGTCGACGCGGCGTTTCAGGCGTAGGCTGGCGGTGTTGCGGGCATCCACGCCTTCGCCCCATGGAACCGGACGCCGCTGGCCGGAATGGCTCATGTCTTGCCAGCCCGCTCTTGCCCCGGCGGACGCGCTGCCCTATCCGGCGCAGGTCACCCGAATTTCAGGAAGCACCACGTGCCAGAGGCCAATCCGCCAGCAATGGAACTGTCTGAAGCCCCGCCCATGCTGGCGGTGCGCGGCGTGTCGCGCCGCTTCGGCGGCAGGCAGGCGCTGGATGCGGTTTCCCTGACCCTGGCCCCCGGCGAGATCATCTGCCTGGTTGGCCAGTCGGGCTGCGGCAAATCCTCGTTGCTGCGCCTGATCGCCGGCGTCGATGCGCCGGACGCCGGCTCGATCGTGCTGAATGGCGCGGAGATCGCCGGCCCTGGCGTTTTCGTCGAGCCGGAAGACCGCCATATCGGCTTCATGTTCCAGGATTACGCGCTGTTTCCGCATCTGACGGTGGCGGACAACATCGGGTTCGGCCTGCGGCGGCTGCCAAAGGCCGAGGCCCGGCGGCGCACGGCGGAGGTGATGGCGCGCATTGGCGTCGCCGGCATGGCCGGGCGGTATCCGCACACGCTGTCCGGCGGCGAGCAGCAGCGCGTCGCCCTGGCGCGCGCCCTGGCCCCGCAGCCGGTGCTGCTGCTGATGGACGAGCCATTCTCCAACCTGGACCGGGGCCTGAGCGACCGGGTGCGGGCCGAAACCCTGGCGATCCTGCGCGATCTTGGGACCGCCGCGATCATCGTCACCCATGATCCCGAAGAGGCGCTGGCGGCCGGCGACCGGGTGGCGCTGATGCAGGATGGGCGGGTGGCGCAAACCGGAACCGGCCGCGACATCCACGACCGGCCCTGCTCGCTTTACGTCGCCGAGTTCTTCCGGCCCTGCAACAGGCTCGCGGGCCAGGCGCGCGGCGGCCAGGTCGCGACGCCGCTGGGCGCCTTCCCCACCACGCTGGCTGACGGCCAGGGCGCCGTCGTCTGCATCCGCCGCCACGCGCTCCAGGTCGCGGCGCCAGGGGCCGGCGCGGCGGCGCAGGTCACCGGCAGCGTATTCCTCGGCGACGTGGAGGAACTGGCCCTGCGGGTCGCCGGCGTCAGCGAACCCCTGGTCATGCGGGTCATGGGCCATGCGCCGGCGCGGCCAGGCGACACGCTTTCCGTCGCTGTTTCGCCCGATGGCGCCATGGTCTTCCCCGCGATTTGACCATGGTGGAATAGATATGCGTTGAAAGCAGCGCCGTCATGTGTTTCAGGAAGGATGGGCGTCGATGTTGCGCGCAACGCGAGAACATTGGCCAGTTTTGAATGATTCTACATTTGAAACTGACATGCTTTTACTGGAAACGGTCGGGAAGACGGCAACATGAAGAAGAGTGTTTCGATCCGCTCCGTCCTGCTGGGCGGCGTCATGCTGCTGGGCGGCGTCGCCGGCGCCATGGCCGCCGAGGTCAACATCTACACCACCCGTGAGCCGGGCCTGATCAAGCCGCTGCTGGAGGCTTTCACCGCGTCCACCGGCGTGAAGGTCAACACCGTCTTCCTGAAGGACGGGCTGGCCGAGCGCGTGGCGTCCGAAGGCGCCAGTTCGCCCGCCGACATCCTGATGACCGTTGACGCCGGCCGGCTCGCCGACCTGGCGCAGAAGGGCCTGACCCAGCCGGTGAAATCGGCGGTGCTGGACGCCGCCGTGCCGGCCGCCCTGCGTGATCCCGACAACAACTGGTTCGCCTTCTCGGCGCGCGGCCGCGTGCTCTATGCGGCTAAGGATCTCGACCTGAAGGCCATCCGCTATGAGGATCTGGCCGACCCGAAATGGAAGGGCAAAATCTGCATCCGCTCCGGCCAGCATCCCTACAACACGGCGCTGTTCGCCGCTTACATGGCGCATCACGGGCCGGAAGCGACGAAGACCTGGCTAACCGGCCTGCGCAACAATCTGGCGCGCAAGGCGGGCGGCGGCGACCGCGAGGTGGCCAAGGACATTCTTGGCGGCGTCTGCGAGATCGGGATCGGCAATTCCTATTATGTCGGCCTGATGCGCTCCGGAAAGGGCGGACCGGACCAGAAGACCTGGGGCGAGGCCATCAAGGTGATCCTGCCGACCTTTGAAAACGGCGGCACGCAGGTGAACGTCAGCGGCGCGGCCCTCGCCAGGCGCGCGCCGAACAAGGAAGCCGCCATCCGGCTGATGGAATATCTGGTCTCCGACGACGCCCAGAAAATCTACGCCGAGGCCAATTTCGAATACCCGGTGAAGGCGGGCGCGAAGCTCGACCCGATCGTCGCCACCTTCGGCGAGCTGAAGGTCGACCCCATCCCGCTGACCGAGGTGGTCAAACGCCGCAAGCAGGCGAGCCAGATGGCCGAGGAAATCGGTTTCGACAAATAATCCGGCCCCTGGACCACCAGAAGGACGCGACGACGGCCGCGGCCGCTGCATTTAGCCATGACAGACGTTCTCACCCGCGCCGCGCCGCCGGCGCCCGCCAGCCAGGCGCGCCTGCGTAGCCCCATGGCCCTGCGACTGCGGCGCGTTGCCGGGGCGCCCGGGCGCATCTGGATTGTGGGCGCGGCCCTCACCGCGCTGCTGGTCGCCATTCCGGCGCTGGCGCTGGTCCGGGAGGCGGCGCGGGGTTCGGCCGGCCTGTGGCCGCACCTGCTGGCGCACGTCATTCCCGACGCGGCGCTGCAAACCGCGATCCTGCTGACCGGCGTCGGCGTCATGGTCACCGTGCTTGGCTGCGTCACGGCCTGGCTGGTCACCGCGCATGAATTTCCAGGGCGGCGCATCTTTGAGTGGGCGCTGCTGCTGCCGCTGGCGACGCCGACCTATATCGTCGCCTACGCCTATCTCGACCTGCTGCATCCGCTCGGCGCGGTGCAGGGAAGCATCCGCTGGCTGCTCGGCTACGCCAGCCCGCGCGACTTCCGCCTGCCGGATATCCGCTCGATGACCGGCTGCATCATCCTGCTCGGCTTCGTGCTGTATCCTTACGTCTATCTGACGAGCCGGGCGATGTTCCTGACCCAGGCCGCCAATCTGGTCGAGGCGTCGCGCACCCTGGGGACGCGGCGCGGCCAGGTGTTCTGGCGGGTGGCGCTGCCGCTGGCCCGCCCCGCCATCGCCGTGGGCGTCAGCCTGGCGCTGATGGAGACGCTGAACGACATCGGCGCCTCGGAGTTTCTCGGCGTCAACACGCTGACCATTTCCATCTACACCACCTGGGTCACCCGCTCGGATCTGGCCGGCGCGGCGCAGATCGCCCTGGTGATGCTGGCCTTCGTGCTGGTGCTGGTGATGGCGGAGCGCCATGCGCGGCGACGCCAGCGCTACTGGACCAGCCCGCAGCGCGCCCGCAGCCTGGCTCCCGGCCGGCTTGGAACCGGGGCTGGCCTCGCCGCCGCCGCCTTCTGCGCCCTGCCGGTCGTCGTCGGCTTTCTGGCGCCGGCCAGCTATCTGGCCGCTGAAGCATGGAAGCGCTTCCGCTTCGCCGGCCTGTCGGCGAACATTCTCACCGAGGCCGTAACGACGGTGGCGCTCGCCGCTGTCGCCACGCTGACGACCCTGGCGCTGGGCCTGGCGGTGGCCTCAGCGGCCCGCGCCGCGCCAGGGCGCCTCACGGCGTTGCTGCAACGCCTGTCCACCATCGGCTACGCCATGCCAGGCACGGTGGTCGCCATTGGCGTGCTGGTTCCGCTGGCGGCGCTGGACCGCTGGATCGACCAGTCGGCGCAGACCTGGCTCGGCGTCGCCACGGGGCTGGCGCTGATCGGCTCGGGCGCGGCGCTGTGCTACGCCTATACGGTGCGGTTTCTCGCCATCCCGACCGGCTCGGTTGACGCCGGCTTCAGCCGCATCCCGCGCTCGCTCGACCACGCCGCCCGCAGCCTCGGCGAAAACGTCACCGGGGTATTCCGGCGCGTGCACCTGCCGCTGTCGACCAGCGCTCTCGCCTCCGCCGGCCTGCTGGTGTTCGTGGATTGCATGAAGGAACTGCCGGCGACGCTGCTGCTGCGGCCGCTGAACATGGAGACGCTGGCCACGCACCTCTATGGCGAAGCGGCGCGCGGCTCCTATGAGGACGCCGCCCTCGCCGCCTTGCTCATCGTGCTGGTCGGCATGGCGCCGGTGATCGTGCTGGCGCGCATTGGCCGGCGCCAACCCGAATAGGTTGGTTCAGCTTTCGCCGGGCTCGGCCTTCGCGTCCTGCTTTGGGTCCTGCTGCTTTGGCTGTTGCTGCTTTGGCTGCTGTTCTTGCACGGCGCCCAGGTGCGCAGCGCCCCGCTTGCGCGCCAGCAGTTCCTGGCGCTGGCGCTCCGCCAGGGCCGCCCGGCGGGCGTCGTCCAGTTCATCATGGCAGGCGGCGCAGCTGACGCCCTCCACATATTGCGGCGTGGCGCGATCCGCGGCCGACAGGGGCCGGCGGCAGGCGTGACACAAGGTGTAGTCGCCGGGGGCCAGACCATGGCGCACGGTGACGCGCTGGTCGAAGACGAAGCAGTCGCCCTCCCACAGGCTGTCGGCCTCCGGCACGGTTTCCAGATATTTCAGGACGCCGCCCTTCAGGTGAAAAACCTGTTCCACGCCTTCGGCCCTGAGGAAGGCGGTGGCCTTTTCGCAGCGGATGCCGCCGGTGCAATACATCGCCACTTTGGGCTGCCTGCCCGCGCCCAGCAGGCGTTCACGTTCGGCGCGGAACCACGCCGGGAATTCGCGAAACGTCCGGGTTTTCGGGTCGATGGCGCCGCGAAACGCGCCCACCGCCACCTCGTAATCATTGCGGGTGTCGATCACGATGGTTTCCGGATCAGCGATCAGCGCGTTCCAGTCTTCTGGCTCCACATAGGCGCCGACGTCCTGCAGCGGGTCGATGTCCGGCTGGCCCATGGTGACGATTTCGCTCTTGAGCCGCACCTTCATGCGCCAGAAAGGCATGACCCCGGCGCGTGCATATTTGACCTCCAGCCCGGCGCAGCCTGGCAGGGCCCGCACGTGGTCGATGACCTGGGCGATGGCGGCGTCGGAGCCGGCGATCGTGCCGTTGATGCCCTCACGCGCCAGCAGCAGCGTGCCCTTGACGCCAAGGCCGCAGCACAGGCGCGCCAGCGGCTCGCGCAGCGCCGCGTGATCGGCGAAGCGGGTGAAATGATACAGCGCCGCGACACGGACGGGCGCTTCCCCAGTGTGCTGCGTGGCGGAGCCTGTCCCGGTCATGCGCCAAAGAATTCCTGATAGAGTTCGGGTTTGAAGCCAACGATGATGCGCCCGTCCTGAACCAGCACCGGGCGCCTGATCATCGACGGCTGGGCCAGCATCAGGGCGATGGCCCGGTTAGCGTCGATATCGGCGCGGTCGCTTTCCGGCAGCTTGCGAAAGGTCGCGCCCGCCCGGTTCAGCAGTTTTTCCCAGCCGACCTGCTGCGCCCAGCCGCTCACGGTCGCCGCGTCAACGCCGGCGGTCTTGTAATCATGAAAGGCGTAAGCGACTCCGTGGGCGTCGAGCCAGGCCCGCGCCTTCTTCATGGTGTCGCAATTGCGGATGCCATAAATGGTCGTGGCGGTCACGCCTGTCTCCTGCAGGAATACGCTTTGACAAGAATGCGCTTTGAGCGCGCGCTGCTGCATACACCGGGCGGCGCCTGAAAACCACATGAAGGCGACATGAGCGCATATCGTACGGACGCGGTGGTCATCGGCGGCGGCGTGGTTGGCTTGGCCATCGCCCGCCAGCTGGCTCTGGCCGGCCATGAAACCATCGTGCTCGAACGCCACGCGGGCATCGGCCGCGAGACGTCATCGCGCAATTCCGGCGTGCTGCACGCGGGCGTCTATTACCAGCCCGGTTCATTGAAGGCGCGGTTCTGCGCGCCGGGCCGGGCGCTGCTCGCGCGCTATTGCGCCGACGCCGGCGTGGAGACGCGGTTTTGCGGCAAGCTGCTGCTGGCCAGCAATAACGATGAAGCCGCCGCCCTGCCGGCGTTGCTGGCGCGGGCCAGGGCCAATGGCGTTCGCGACATCGCCCTGCTCGACGCCGCCGCCGTGCGCCGGCTGGAGCCGGAGGTCGCCTGCGTGGCGGCGCTCCTGTGCGGCGACACCGGCATTGTTGACGCACACGGCCTGATGCAGGCGCTGGCCGGTGATCTGACCGCCGCTGGCGGGGCCATCGCCCTCGGCGCCGAAGCCATTGGCATTGCCCGTGACGGGGAGAACCTGCGGGTCAGGACCCGGGACGCCGGGGGCGCGGAGACGGAGCTGGCCGCGCCCATCGTCATCAACGCCGCCGGCCATGGGGCGCCGGCGCTGGCGCAGCGGACGGCCGGGCTCGCGGCGTGCAACCAGCCCCGGCAATGGTTCGCCAGGGGCAATTATTTCGCCCTTACCGGTCGCAATCCGTTTTCGCGGCTGATCTACCCCACCGGCGCGGCGACCACCGGCGTCGCCGCCGGCCTTGGCGTGCACGCCACGCTGGATCTCGGCGGCCAGCTCCGCTTCGGGCCGGATGTGGAATGGGCGCAATCGGCGGACGAGGCGCCGGTGGATCCGGCGCGCGCGGCGCTGTTCGAAACCGCCATCCGCGTCTGGTGGCCAGGGCTGCCGGAGGGCGCGCTGGCGCCGGCCTGGGCCGGCGTGCGGCCCAAGCTGCACGGACCCGGCGCGCCGGCGCCGGATTTCCGCATTGATGGCCCCGCACAACATGGCGCGCCCGGTCTGGTGAACCTGTTCGGCATTGAGAGCCCTGGCCTCACCGCCTGCCTCGCCATCGCCGCCCATGTCGTGGCGATGACGAACCGGTAGGCGCTGGCCTGCTGGCGTTGTTCGCGAAAATTATTCCGCCTGACTTTTGACCTCAGCTTTATGTGAAGCAACAAAGCGCCGTTCGCACGCGAATTTTCCGCATTCGACGGTATAGCGCCCTTGTCATGACGCCCTGCAATTGACGATGATCTGGAAACGGCAAGGGCGTTGCGCCGAAAAGCATGAAGCTGCGACGCACGCCCGGCAAAAACCGGAGATACGACGATGGCGGCCAAATTTGAAGTCTACGTCGACAAGGCTGGCGAATACCGTTTCCGGCTGAAAGCGGCCAATGGACAAAACATCCTCGCCAGCGAAGGCTACAAACAGCGCGCCAGCGCCATTAACGGCATCCAGTCCGTGCAGACCAATGCGCCGGACGACAACCGTTATGAACGCAAGCAAACCACCAGCGGCAAGCACATTTTTAACCTGAAAGCAGCCAACGGGCAGATCATCGGCACCAGCGAAACCTACGAAAGCGCCGCCAGCCGCGAGAAAGGCATCGAATCGGTGAAGAAAAACGCCCCGCTGGCGCCGGTGGTGGATTTGTAAGGGCGCGGGTCCATGCGGCGGAACTGCGGCTGGGATCCTTCAACTGGCCAGCCCCGACCGCCGCGCGTCGGGATCGGGGCCTGGCGCGCTCCCGGGCTGGTCCGGCTTGCGGAGCCCAGGCGCGCGCCATGTGTGGATTTTACCGCGCGGCGATGGCCTGTCTTTATCCGAGCAGGCCGCCGGTCAGCTTCCAGCGTTTGCCGTCGAACACCATCATCTGCATCTGCTTCAGCGGCGCGAAATCGGTGGGCGAGGTCTGCGCCCTGACGCCTGGGATCAGGGTGTCGAACTCCCAGCCTGGCACATTGGCGGCCTGTTTCATCAGGTTCTCGCGGGTCAGTTCGTCGCCGCAGGCTTTCAGCAGCCGGGTGGCGAAATCGGCGATGTAATAGCCGGTGGTGTAATTGAGATCGCCCTTGTTGGCGCCGGGCATGTATTTGTCCATGAACGCATTCCAGCGTTTCATGCCCGGATCGTTGTCCCAGGCCGGATCAGTGGGGTCCTTGGCGTAGGTCACCGAGATGACGCCCACGCTGTTGTCCAGTCCCGCCGGCTCCAGCACGCCGGCGACGGACGCGGCGATGCTCGACAGCAGA
Organism: Camelimonas lactis; assembly: GCF_004342915.1. Lineage (GTDB taxonomy): Bacteria > Pseudomonadota > Alphaproteobacteria > Rhizobiales > Beijerinckiaceae > Camelimonas > Camelimonas lactis. Next base: position 69,846 of record NZ_SLWL01000010.1, on the reverse strand, counting down.
TGGGTCGGCTGCCAGCCCATTTCCTTCAGCTTGCGGATGGTCTGGGCCGCGAACTTGGGCGAGGCGTAGGTGATCAGCGTCTCCACGCCCGCAGCCTTCAACTTCAGGATCTGCGAATCCACATTGGTGTCGGTCAGCTCGTAGCTTTCAACCGTGAGCAGGCCGGCGGCGTCCTTGCCGAGCGCCTGGCGAATGCCGGCCTGGGCGTCGCGGCCCAGATCGTCATTGGCCATCAGCAAGCCGATTTTCTTGCCTGGCTTCTGCTGCATGGCGTATACGGCGAGGATGCGCGCCTCGTTCAGATAATTCGGCAGCGCCGCCATGGTCCACGGGAAGTTCTTAGGATCGTTGAACTTGCTGATGCCGCTGGAAATCAGCAGTTGCGGCACGCCCTTGCTGTTGAGATATTTATGAATGGCGGCGTTGGGCGCGGTGCCAAGGGCGCCGACGATGGCGAAGACTTCCTCCTGCTCCACCAGGCGACGGGTCGCCTCCACGGTCTTGGGCGGCGAATAGCCGTCGTCAAGGCTGATCAGGTTGATCTTGCGGCCATTCACGCCGCCATTATCGTTGACCATTTTGAAATAGGCGGCTTCGGCCTTGCCGATATTGCCGTAGGCGGACGCGGGGCCGCTGTAGGGCATGGTCTGGCCCAGCTTGATCTCGGTCGCCGTGACGCCCGGGCCAGATTTGCCGGCGGCGAAAGCCGACGGAATCGATGGCGCGAATGCGCCGGCGGCAAGGGCGAGCAGACCGGTCTGGAATGAACGGCGGGTGGTGTTCATGATGCGCTCCGGTTTCCTCCGCCGGCGCAATGTTATGGGCGCGCCGGTCGTTGCCACGGCACGATAGTTACCCGGCGCGCGGTGTAAAGCCTCGCCGGGCCGGCGACAGCGGCGCCGACGACAGGCGCCCCCTGGGCCGGCGCGGTTTCCGCTGTTCTGGCCGCCGCCTGTCCCCACCCACGCCTGGTCCACGCCGCCTGTCCTGACCCACTTTGGCCGCCCTGCCCCCGGCCCGGCTCAGATCCCCGCCGCCTGGTCGTTGAACAGCGCGTCGATGATGCGGCCTTCCAGCGCGGCGAGTTCGGGATCGCCCCGGTGGCGCGGGCGCGGGCTGGCGACCACCAGGTCGGCGGCGATGGTTCCCTGATCGATGACGAGGATACGGTCGGCCAGCGCGATGGCCTCGCCCACGTCATGGGTGACGAGAATGGCGGTGAAACCCTGCTCGCGCCACACCTTCTCAATCAGGCGCTGCATGTCGATGCGGGTCAGGGCGTCGAGGGCGCCGAGCGGCTCGTCCAGCGCCAGCAGGCGCGGGCCGCTGGCGAGGGCGCGGGCCAAAGCGACGCGCTGCTTCTGGCCGCCGGACAGCACCGAGGGCCACTCCCCGCCCCTGTCGCCAAGAGCCACGGCTTCGAGGGTCCGGGTGGCGATGGCCTGGCGCTCCGCCTTTGGCAGATCGCGCCCCAGCCCCACCTCGACATTGCCCCGCACGCGCTCCCACGGCAGCAGGCGCGGTTCCTGAAACATGATGCGCACGCCGCTGGAGCCCGGTTCTTCCTCGCCACCGGGGGCGCCTGACAGGGCGATGTGACCGCCTGTCGGCTGGTCGAGGCCGACGATCAGGCGCAGCAGCGTGCTCTTGCCGCAGCCGCTCTTGCCGACAATGGCGACGAACTGGCCGGCGGGGATATGCAGATCGACGTGGCGCAGCACCTGTTTGTCGCCGAAGGCGCGGGCGAGGCCGCGCAGGGTGACGGACGCGCCGCCCTGCGGCCTGGCGGCTGCGCCAGCATAGACAGGAGCAGCCGCTGCCTGACGCCGCGAGGTCGCGGTGTGAATGGCCATTGGAGCCCTCCTTACTTCCGGTATGCCGGGTGCCATTGCAGCGACAGGCGCTCCAGCAGCCGGGCGATGCTGTCGGCGGCCTTGCCGAGCAGCGCGTAGATAATGATCGACAGCATCACCACGTCGACCAGCAGGAACTCGCGCGCCTGCATCGCCATGTGGCCGATGCCGGATTCAGCGGCGATGGTTTCGGCGACGATCAGCGTCAGCCACATGATGCCAAGCGCATAGCGCAGGCCGACGAAGATCGACGGCAGCGCCCCCGGCAGGATGACCCGCCAGAACAGTTCGCCCTGTTTCATGCCGTAGATGCGGCCCATCTCCACCAGTTGCGGATCGACATTGCGAATGCCGTGCAGCGTGTTGATGTACATGGGGAAAAACACCCCCAGCGCCACCAGGAACAGCTTGGCGCCCTCATCAATGCCGAACCACAAAATGACCAGCGGGATCAGCGCCAGATGCGGCACGTTCCGCACCATTTGCAGGCTGGTATCGGTGAGCTTTTCGCTCAGCCGCGACAGGCCATTGGCGAGGCCGAGGGCAAGACCAATGCCGCCGCCGACCACGAAGCCGGCCAGGGCGCGCAGGGTGCTGACGCCGATGCTCTCCGGCAGTTGCCCGGAGGCGGTCAGCCGGATCGCCGCCGCGACGATCGCCGAAGGCGCTGGCAGGACATTGGGTTGCAGATAGCCAGCGCGAGCCAGGGTCTCCCAGATCACGACGATGAGCGCGGGCACGACCCAGCCGATCAGGTTGCCGTTGGCGATGCGTCCGGTCAGGGTGGCGCGGGACCGGGTGGTTTTCACCGCGGCCGCCGGCTCGCCCGCGGCTGGAGCGAGGGCGGCTTCCGGTGGAAATGCGACGGCGCCGGCCGCCGCCGTCGCCACTGGTTTGAGGGTCGCGTCGCTCATGACGCCGCCGCCCGCAGATCGACAGGGCCGACGCCGGCGCCGGCGGCGAACTCGTTGGCCAGGCCCCGGCGCCAGGTCGCGCCGGGCCGCTGGATTCCCAGTTCGGGAAACAGCAGTTCGGCCACCCGGTACGATTCTTCGAGATGCGGATAGCCGGAGCCGATCACCGTATCGACACCCAGCGCCTGGTATTCACGCAGCCGCTCGGCCACGGTTCTGGCGTCGCCGACCAAAGCGGTGCCGGCGCCGCCGCGCACCAGGCCAACGCCGGCCCACAGATTGGGCGACACTTCCAGCCGGTCGCGCCGGCCCTGGTGCAGGTCGAGCATGCGGGTCTGGCCAACGGAATCGGTGACCGTGCGCAGACGCTCCTGGGCGAAGGCGATCTGTTCGTCGGAAACCTTGCTGATCAGCCGGTTCGCCGCCTCCCAGGCCTCCTCTGTGGTTTCGCGCACGACGAAATGCAGGCGGATGCCGAAGCGGATGCTGCGGCCGCGCCGCGCCGCGGCGGCGCGAACCCGGGCGATCTTCTCCGCCACCTGCGCCGGCGGTTCGCCCCATGTCAGATACAGCTCGGTCTGATCCGCCGCCAGTTCGACGCCGGCGTCGGACGAGCCGCCAATATACAGGGGCGGATGCGGCTCCTGCGCCGGCGGGAAATCGAGCCGGCTGTTCTCCACCCGGTAGTATTTGCCAGAGAAATTCACCGTCTCGCCGGCAACCAGACGCCGCCAGATGGTCAGGAATTCGGCCGCCTGCTCATACCGCTCATCGTGATTGAGAAAAATGCCGTCGCCGCCCAGCTCCAGCGGCACGCCGCCCACCACCACGTTCAGCAGCAGCCGGCCGTTGCTCTGGCGGTCCAGCGCCGCCGTCTGGCGGGCGGCGAAGGACGGGCTGGTGACGCCCGGCCGCAGGGCGACAAGGAACTTTAACCGCTCCGTCGCCTCGGCGAGGCCGGCGGCGGTGATCCATGAATCGACGCAGTTCTGGCCGGTCGGCAGCAGCACGCCCTGGTAGCCGAGACGGTCCACGGCCTGGGCGACCTGACGGAAATAACCGAAATCCGACGGGCGCTGCTGGGTTTCGGAACCGAGATAGGAGCCGTCGCCGTGGGTGGGAATGAACCAGAAGAAGTTCAGCGGGTCATGGCCAGACAGCGGAACGGCGGGGGAGATGACGGATTTGTCAGACATGGCTTTGCTCCGTTTTCACGCGCCGCTCAGCGGCCAGCCTTTTGCTGCGGCGGCGTCCAGACCGCGTCGCTGATGGTGATCTGCCGGGGGATCAGACCCAGTTCAAAGAAGGCGTCCGCCACCTTCTGTTGCTGCTTCACCTCCACCTCGGTGAGCGGCCGTAGCGAATATTCCGCCCGGTCGATGGCGCGCCGGTTGCCTTCCGCATCGATGCCGGTGGCTTTCTGCGAAGCCTCGGCCACGGCCTGACGGTTGGCGCCGGCCCAGTCGGTGATCTTGCCGATCTCCTCCAGAGCCGCCTGCAGCTGCTGCGGGTGTTTTTCGGCGAACTCCCGGTTGGCGAGGTAAAAGGCGTTGGTCGGCGGCAGCTTTTCGAGGCCGGTCAGCGGGCGACCGCCCTGCTTCAGCTCCACCAGCGCAAAGAACGGGTCCCAGACGGCGAAGGCGTCGATGGAGCCGCGGGCGAAGGCGGCGACGCCATCGGACGGCGACAGGTACACCGGCTGGATGTCGCTGAATTTCAGACCATTGGCGGCCAGCGCCTGCACGGTCAGATTGTGGGCGCTGGAGCCCTTGGGAATGCCGACGCGCTTGCCCCGGAGGTCGGCGACGCTTTTGATGGGGGAGTCATTCTTCACCAGGATGGCGTGCTTCGACGCCGGGCTGACCGCCGCGTAGACGACTTTGGCGCCGGCGGCCTGGGCGAAGACCGGCGGTGTGTCGCCAACGGCGCCGAAGTCGATGGCGCCGGCGCCCAGCGCCTCCAGCAGGGGCGGCCCGAACTGGAACTCGACCCATTTGACGTTCTGGACGCCCAGCGCCTTCAGGCGCTTCTCGATGGCGCCGGACTGGCGGGCGACGATGGAAACCGAGGCCTTCTGGAAGCCGATGCGCACCTCATCGGCGGCCTTTTCGGCGGCGAAGACCGGGCCAGAGGCGACAAGGGCGGTCGCGCCCAGGACGGCGGCGAGAAAACGGCGTTTGTTCAACATGATGCTGTCTCCAGGCCTGCTCATGAAAGGGCGGTGAGGCGTGCGCCGGCAGCGCGGGGCGGCGTGAGATGGCCGTTGGCCACCGGCTGTGGGGCGGCAAAGCTCGTGGGGCGACTGGCCAAAGCAGCCAATTCGCCGGCGGCCTGCTCCAGCCGGGCGCGCACGTCCGGCGCGGTAAGGGCGCCGTCGGTGAAGTCAGCGTCGGCGGCGTAGACGGCCGTGGGCACGCTGAGGGCGCTGAAGAAGCCGAACAGCGGCCGCAACTGGTGCTCCACCACCAGCGCGTGGCGGTGGCCGCCGCCGGTGGCGGCGAGCAGCACCGGCTTGCCGGCGAGGGCCGCCGGATCGACGAAGTCGATCAGGTGCTTGAGCAGGCCGATGAACGAGCCCTTGTAGACCGGCGTGCCAATGATCAGCGCGTCTGCGCCTTCGATGGCTTCCAGAACCTCCTGGCCGGCGAGCGGCAGCTTGCCGCGGCTGAAGGCGCCGACGCCGGGGCCGATATCCACCAGGTCATACAATTCGGGATCGACCGCCTGACGGCGGGCGACGGCGGCGATCGCCGCCTCCGCCAGCGCGCGGGTCTTCGAAGGGCGATGGGTGTTGCCGCTGAATGCGACCAGTCGCAGAGCGCTCATCGGCGCGCCTCCCTTGCAGGCGCCGCGTGACCCCGAACGGGCTGGCGGCTGTTGATGACGCGCCGGGCCGCCCGTTCGGCGTCGCCCGGCGTACGAAAAATCTGGCCGTCAAGCGGCTGGAAACGTGGTCCGGCGGCGTGAAAACGAAACCGGACGCCATCGGCGGCGACGATGCCGGCGGCCGCGCCGCCAACTTCGATGATGAACGCCGCTGGCCCGGCGCCGGGACTGGCGATGGCCGCCCCGGAAGATGGAAATGAAACAGACATGAAGCCTCCCTGCGCCGGAGCGACCGACGCGGCGGATCTGCAGAGATGGGAAGGGACAGGCGTGGGGCGCCTTCGGCCGCGCACGCCAGAGGGCTGTTACGGCAGCCGGACCGTCATGGGCCTGCGCGGGCCGCCCGGTGAGGCGGCGGCAGGATCAGGCCGGCAAAACACCGTCAACAACAGCACATCGCCAGTGGGCGACGACAGGGAGACCGCAGGGGCAGCGCGTGGCTGCGGGAAGCAAAATGATGGCGCATGGAACTGCTCCAGCTCGATCCGCCCTGCCGCGATGCGGAAAAGCGGAGCTTTAGCGTTTGGTGACGCGGCGCAAGCTGCTGATGTCAAATGCCCGCGGATCGTGATGACCAACGCCATGAGAAAACGCCGGCGGCGCCTGGTCAACCGCTATTGGCACAGGAGGAACAGTTTGGAATAATTGCGCTTTCCATGCCGGATGGCGGCAGGATTTTCTGCGTGCGGGCATTTTGGGGAAATGCTGTTCCGGCGGCCGGAAGGCGGCCAGCCCTCAACGCCCGCCGCAGGCGGAGAACGGGCATCCGCGCCTGGCGGCGTGAGAGCGATCAGCCGCGCCGGACAAAACGCATGACGGCGACGGCGGTGGCGAGCGTCACCCCTTCGGGGCTGCGCAGCTCGCCTTCCACCTGAGCGCCGCGTTCGTCGCGTTGGGTTACCCGCGCCTCTGCGAAAATCTCTCCCGGAGAGGCGGGCTTCAAAAAGCGGGTGTTGAGGTCGCGGGTCACGGCGGTGAGCCCGTCGGGCAGGCTCTCGATCAGCGTGAAGCCCGTGGCGGAATCCAGCATGGCGGCCAGGACGCCGCCCTGCACCGTGCCGTGGCGATTGCAGAATTCCGGCCGCGCCACATAGACATAGGCGCCGCGCCCGGCTTCCGGATCGTAGGAGATGACGCGACGACCCAGCAACTGCGCCGCCGGCGGGTTCACCAGCGGCCGGCCACCCGGGCCCGCCAAAGCAGCGTTCCGGGAAGCGCTGTTCCCGATCGTCGCATCTTCGTTCATGGCTGTTCTTTCAAAACGCGGCCAGCCGCCGGCTCATTTTCCAACCGCGTGGAAGCCACACAGCTTGTTGCCGTCCGGATCGCGCAGGTAGGCCAGATAGAAGGCGCCCAGCGGCGTTTCCCGCAGGCCAGGCGGATCCTCGCAGGTCACGCCGCCGTTGGCGACGCCGGCGGCGTGCCAGGCGTCGACCTGCTCCGGGCTGGCGGCGGCGAAGCCGATGGTGGCGCCGTTGCTGACGGTGGCGGGCTCGCCATTCAGCGGCCCGGTGAGGATCAGCATGGCGCCGTTGTGGTTGTAGAACACCCGGGTGGTGTGCAGATGGCCGACCACGCCCGGCGCCACGCCGATGGGCGCCAGCACCGCGTCGTAGAACTTCCGCGACCTTTCCAGGTCGTTGCTGCCGACCGTGAGATGGCTGAACATGCGACTGCTTCCCCCCTGAAGCCGGATGCGGCGCACCCGGATCACCTGGCGCGGCCAGGCAAATATTGTTGTCCGTTCAAACCGGCGCGGCCCCGCGCCTGCTGACGGCGCCGGGCGAACGCTGGCCCGGCCGGCGGCATTTTGACAGCCAGGACGGCCAGCGCAAGCCTTTCGCGCGATGTCGGCAGGCTCCCGCAACGTCTGGCGTCGGCCGCTGTGCTCTGCGCCGGGCCTGCGCGCGACAACGTGCATCCGGGCGCGTGGTCGCGACCGGCGGCGAACATTGCTATCCATGCTCCCGGCGCGAACAGGGGGACCCACGGCCATTCCGAACAAAAAAAATCGCGCCGCTACCAGAGGAACCAGGTGACCAGCATGACGACCCGCGCGCAGCTTTCGCGCCGCTTCGCCACCATCGCCCTTTCCGGCGTTTTCGCCCTCGCCGCGACTCTTCACGCCCAGGCGGAGAAGACGTATGGCCCCGGCGCCTCGGACACCGAGGTGAAGGTGGGCAATTTCGTGCCGTACAGCGGTCCGGCCTCATCGTTCAGCATTGTGGGCAAGGTGCATGACGCCTACGCCCGCATGCTCAATGACAATGGCGGCGTTAACGGCCGCAAGATCAGCTTCATTTCCTACGACGATCACTACAGCCCGCCGAAGGCGGTCGAGCAGACCCGCAAGCTGCTTGAAAAGGACGAAGTGCTGTTTCTTTGGCAGACGCTCGGCACGGCCTCGAACACGGCCATCCTGAAATACGTCAACGCCAAAAAGGTCCCGCACCTGATGCTGTCATCCGGCGGCACCAAATTTGGCGATGATCCCAAAACTTACCCGTGGACCATCCCGTTCAACCCCGCGTTCGCCACCGAAGGCCGGATTTACGCCCGGCTGATCAAGGAAAAACACCCGAACGCCAAAATCGCCGTGCTGGTGCAGAACGACGAATACGGCAAGGACATTTACAAGGGCTTCCGTGAAGGGCTGGGCGACAAGGTTTCGATGATCGTCGCCGAGGCGCCCTACGACCTGTCGGACGCGACGGTCGACTCGCAGATGGTGAAGCTCAAGGCTTCGGGAGCGGACCTCTTCGTCAACCTGTCGACGCCGAAGTTCGCCGCCCAGGCCATTCGCAAGATGGGTGAACTGAACTGGAAGCCGGTCCACATCCTCAACAACGTGGCCTCCACCAAGAAGACCGTGCTGGTTCCCGCCGGGCTGGACAACGCCCAGGGCGCCATCACCGCCAATTACATCATGGATGCGTCTGACCCGAAGTGGCAGGGCGAGCCCGGCATGAAGAAGTTCAAGGCGTTCATGGAGAAATATCTCCCTGATCTCGACCGGGACAGCACCCTGCCGATCTACGCCTACGCCGCGGCCCAGACCCTGGAGCACGTGCTGCGCGCGGCTGGCGATAACCTGAGCCGCGAGAACATCATGCAGGTCGCCAGCAACCTGAAGGACTTCCGCCCGGATGTATTGCTGCCTGGCGTCGTCATGAACACCTCCCCCACCGACCACCTGCCGATCGAGGACATGCAGGTCATGGTGTTCCGGGGCGACGGCTGGCAGCCGGAAGGACCGCTGCTGTCGGCCAACGCGGTGAAGCAGGGGCAATAAGCCCGGCCGGAGCGTCTGGCGCCCAGGTCGGGGCCGGTCAGGCCAAGCCAGACCAGCCCCGCCTGAAGCGCGGGAAACCCGCAAGCGCACGACGCGCCAGAACGGAAACCGGGCGCTCCATCAACTGGAGCGCCCAGATTTTTTTGGCGTCGCGGCGGTCAGGGCGCCGCGGAGCCGGGCCGGAAGCCGGCCGGGTCACACCGCGTTGAGGCCGCCGTCGACGCTGTAGACGCTGCCGTTGCAGAAGGCCGCCCCATCGGACGCCAGGAAGGCGACAAGCTCGGCGACCTCTTCCGGCGTTCCATAGCGGCCAGCGGGGATTGCCCGCGCCGTGCGCTCGTGGGCGGCGGCCGCGTCGGCGGCCTGGCCGGCGTTGATCGACGCCATCATCCGGCTTTCGATGGGGCCGGGATTGACGCTGTTGACGCGCACGCCCCTGGGGCCGGCCTCGGCCGCCGCCGAACGGGTGAGGCCGATGACCGCGTGCTTGGAGGTGGTGTAGGCGGACAGGCCAGGCGAGCCCGTCAGGCCGGCGACGCTGGAGGTGTTGATGACGCTGCCGGCGCCCTGCCCGTACATGACCGGCAGCACGTATTTCAGGCCAAGAAAGACGCCAATGACGTTGACGTCGATCACCTTGCGAAACTCGGCGAGCGAGAGCCCATCGACCGGTTTCACCGGCCCCTCGATGCCGGCGTTATTGAAGAAGATGTCGATGCGGCCGAACTCCGCCGTGGTCGCCGCGACCATGGCCGCCACCGCCGCCTCGTCGGTCACGTCGGCCGTCGCGGTGAACAGGCGCGCGCCGGTGGGCAACAGACCGGCGTAACCGCTGAAATCCGTTCCCGGGATATCAACCGCGGCGATGGCGGCGCCGCGGCTGGCGAGAACCGCCGCCGTGGCCCGGCCGATCGCGCCGTTGGCGCCGGTGATGAGCGCGACTTTCCGGTCGAGACGGGATTTGTCCTGCATGTGCTGTTCTCCCACAATTCCGCGAGGCGCGATGACTGGCGCCGGTCACCATAGACTGGAAACCGCCTCAGTTTCCTGTTTGAAGCGAATTCTGCCCAGGCGCCGCCGTCTGGCCAGAGCGCGCGCCTGCTCAGGGCTTGCCGGTGCGGGCCAGGCGCTCGGCTTCAAGCTCATCGGCGACTGACACGCCCGTGTTGGGGATGACCTGCACGGCGCGATCGTCCCACAGTTCGCGCATCCACAGGTCCTTGACGCAGGTCACCTCAAGACGGGGCAGGTCCTGCCGCTCCAGCCAGGCGTGGATATGGGCGATGATCTCGCCGCGCAGCGGTTCATCGACCGAGGCGCGGGCGGTGAAGATTTTCACCAGGCGATCTTCCGCCAGCCAGCGCCGCACCCGCTCCACCATGGGCCCCACCGGCTCGCCGATGTGCTCCACGCCGCGCCACTCGTCAAAGTGCGCCAGGGTTCCATCCAGGTCGACGCCAATCCACTGCCTTCTGCGCATCCATCCCATCCCGTGTGTCAGGCGCGAAGCCGCCGCCGGCGCATCCGCTTCCTGAAAAGCGCGCGCGGCATCCGGACCGCCGTGCGCTGGCAATCATTTTGCCCATGGAACAACCGTTTTCCGGCCGGCGCAATACGCCCGGCGGGCCGGGGCGCGCCTCCCGTCATCAGGGCAGTTATTTTCAGGACCACTCTTGTTAAGGAAGCCTGTCCAACCGATGTTGGTGGCGCCTGTTTGACGTGACCGGCTCCGCGAACGGGCTGGAGCGCGTTCACGGAGCGGCCCTCGCCCTCCTGATGAACGCGTTTCAGTTTCAAAAGACCGGGAACCATCCGGTTCCATTGAACCAATTCTTCTCCAGCGCATGCCCGGGTCGACGACCAGGTCCATGCTGCTTTCCGGCGAAGACGCCCGCAGGAGAACGCCTTGCCCTTGCCTCCCCTGTCCGTTCTGGACCTGGCCTTCATTCCCGAGGGATCGACGGCCGCCGACGCGCTGCGCAACACGGTTTCACTGGCGCAGCACACAGAAAAATGGGGCTACAGGCGCTTCTGGCTGGCCGAGCACCACAACATGGTCGGCATCGCCAGCGCCGCCACCTCCGTGGTGATCGGACATGTGGCGGCGCACACGCAAACGATTCGGGTCGGCGCCGGCGGCGTCATGCTGCCCAACCATTCGCCGATGGTGATCGCCGAGCAGTTCGGCACGCTGGAGACGCTGTTTCCTGGCCGCATCGACCTTGGGCTGGGGCGGGCGCCCGGCACTGACCAGCGCACCTTGCAGGCGCTGCGCCGCAACGCCAGCAGCTCCGACCAGTTTCCCCAGGACGTGCTGGAGTTGCAGGCGCTGCTGGGACCGTTGCAGGAAAACCAGGTGATCCAGGCCGTGCCGGGCACGGACACCAACGTGCCCCTGTGGATTTTGGGCTCCAGCCTTTATGGCGCGCAGCTGGCGGCCGTGCTGGGCCTGCCCTACGCCTTCGCCTCGCATTTCGCCCCGGCGGCGCTGGAAGAGGCGGTCGCGATCTACCGGGAGCGTTTCAAACCTTCGGCCCAGCTCGATCGCCCGCATGTCATGGTAGGCGTCAATGTCATCGCCGCGGATACGGACGCGGAGGCCGTGCGCCTGTTCACCTCGCCGCAGCAGCAGTTCGTCAACCTCATCCGGGGCACGCGCGGCAAGCTGCGCCCCCCCATCGACGACATCGAAAGCTACTGGCAGCCGCATGAAAAAGCGCATGTAACCGCCATGCTGTCATGCGCGGCGGTCGGCGCCGCCGATAGCGTGCGCCAGCAGCTGGAAAGCATCGTAAGCCGCACCGGGGCCGATGAACTGATTGTGGCGGCGGCGATTTATGACCCCGCCGCCCGGCTGCGCTCCTACGAGATTGCCGCCAGCCTGTAGCGGCTGGCTCCGCCAGGCAGGAGGCGCCCCGCCGCCAGGCGCGCCGCCCGTTCCACCCCGCGTCATGGCCAGGCTGGCGCCGGCCACCGGCTGCAGGCGGGACCAGGGGCGGCGGAACGCTTTTTGGGGGCGGACAAAAAGAAACGCCGCGCAAGGCGGCGTTTCCGGTTTCCGGCGGTCGGGGCGTTTCCTGGCAACGTATGGTTCGCCGGTACGCCCTGCCCTGTCAGCCTGCGCTGTCAGCCGTGGCGCTCAGCGCGGGGCCATGCGGATGGCGCCGTCGAGGCGGATGGTTTCGCCGTTGAGCATCGGGTTTTCGATGATGTGCGAGGCCAGCAGGGCGAATTCCTGCGGCGTGCCGAGACGCTGCGGGAACGGCACGCTGGCGCCCAGCGACTGGCGCACCGGCTCCGGCAGACGGCCGAGCAGCGGCGTGTCGAAGATGCCAGGCGCGATGGTGTTGACGCGGATGCCGCGGTTAGCCAGGTCGCGGGCGGCGACAATGGTCATGCCGATGATGCCGGCCTTGGCGGAGGCGTACGGGATCTGACCGATCTGGCCCTCATAACCCGCCACCGAAGCAGTGTTGACCACCACGCCGCGCTCTTCGCCCACCGGCTCGTTCTTCGCCATGGCGGCGGCGGCCAGACGCAGCACGTTGAAGGTGCCGATCAGGTTGATGCGCACCACCATTTCATAGTGATCGAGCGCGCCGGGGTTGCCGGCCTTGTCGAGGATGCGCAGGGCGCCGCCGCGACCGGCGCAGTGCACAACCGCGCGCAGGTTGTTGCTGGCGTTGGCGAGATCCATCGCCGCCTGCATGTCGGCTTCGCTGGTGACGTCGCCGGCCGCAAACTGCGCCCTGGGACCCAGCTCCTTCGCCGTGTTGGCGCCGTCGGAGGTCGGCAGGTCAACGATGACGACATTGGCGCCGCCGGCGATCAGCTTCTCCGCCGTGGCGCGGCCAAGACCGGACGCGCCGCCGGTGACGAGGGCGGTGATGCCTTCAAGCTTCATGGAAAACTACTCCTGTTGAACGTGATGGCGGCGGGCGCGATGCGTCCGCTGGAAAACTGTGCTTCGCCACACCTGTTAGCGCATCTGGCGGCGCTTGCCAGCGCCCCGAGCGAAATTCGGTCGCGCTCAACCAGAATTTCGTCAGGGCCGCCGCACGGCGCCGCGCGTCGCCCGAAACGGGGCGCCGCCAGCGCGACAGAATATTTCGCCGCACAAGCGTTTCCCCGCTCGCGCAGGGCGTTTCACCGCTTGCGCGGACATTTCACCGCTTGCGCGGGGCATTTCACCGCTTGCGCGGGACACTTTACCGCTTGCGCGGGCCTGGCCCCGTGAGTCGTGAACCGGCGTCGTAAGGGACGATTTCGCCAGTCATGAAGCGCGAGCCCGGCCCGGCCAGGAACACGGCGGCTTCCGCAACGTCATCAGGGGTCGGGGCAGCGTTGAGCGGCGTGGTCTGCTTCACCGACTCGCGCAGCTTGTCGGCGGCGTCCTGCCCCGTGCCTTTCACGAACCAGGGCGTGTCCATATAGCCAGGGCACAGGGCGTTGACGCGGATCAGCGGCGCGAGCGCGCGGGCCAGCGACAGGGTGATGCCGTTGAGCGCCGCCTTCGACCCCACATAAGCGATGGACGAGCCAATGCCGGAAATGCCGGCGATGGACGACACGTTCACCACCGAGGCGGGAATGCCCCAGGCGTTGGCCCCGGCTTCCAGCAGGCTGCGCGCGGCGCGCACCATCTGGAACGGGCCAACGGTGTTGACGCCGTAGATGCGATGGAAATCGTCAGCCGAAAGCTGGTCGAGGGCGCCGTGCGGCACATGCATGGTCGTGCCGGCGTTATTGACCAGGGCATGGACAGCGCCCCAGTCAGCGGCCGCGGTGACAATGCGGCGGCAGTCCTCATCGCTGGACACGTCGCCCTGGACCACGCGCACGACGTGGGCGCCGGCGGCGCGACAGGCTTCCGCCGTGGCCTCGCAGGCTTCCTTGCTGGACGAATAGTTGAGCACGAGGCGCGATACGCCGGCGCGGGCAAGGCCAATGGCCGTCGCCGCGCCAAGGCCCGTGGCTGCGCCCGTGACAATAACGTTCATATCGCTGAAGCCGACCATGTTTCCTCCCTGCCTGTCTGGTCCGCCGCGACCGTCACGGGCACGCGGCAATTGTTGTCGACAGCGGTTGTAGAGCAAACACGGGGAATTTGAACGGCTTTTTGCGCCGGCCTGCCAGCACCCGGCCGCGTGGGACGCAATGCCGGCGCCAGTCACAAAAATTGCCAGAAATGACCATTGCCATGGGAACCATTGGACCAGAGCCGACGTTTCCACGCCAGACAACGGCGAGCCGCCTGACCCTCCAGTCACCGCCCCGCCCCATCAAGACAACTGGCGCTGCTCCAGCCATGGCTTCATGGCCCGGGAACGGTCTGGCATGGCCGGAAACCGGCTGGACAACCGCGCGCAACAACAGAAAGCCCGGCGCTGGCAGCGGCGGGGCCAGAGGCGCAAGATGGCAAATCAAGTCGGGCAACGGGTTTCCGGAGCGCGGGCAACGACGGCTGGGCTGCCGCCATTCCAGACTCAGGACGTCAGCCATGAAGGCAGCGTGCGCGCCGCGGTCGCCGCCCTGGTGCTCGTCGTCGTCTCGGCCCTGGCGATCTTCCCGTTCATTCTGCCGAGCATCCCGGTCTGATCGCGACCGGACTTCCTCTTCGCCGGAGCGCCCGGGTCCAGCGCGTTCGCCTTCCTGGCGGGCGCCGCTCAGTCCGCCTCTTCCTCGTCCGCCAGCGGGCGCCCTGGAATGGCGTAAGAGCCGGTAAGCCAGCGGTTCAGATCCACATCGGCGCAGCGCGCCGAACAGAATGGATCGTGCGCGGCGCTGGCCGGCTTGCCGCAGACCGGACAGGGCGCGCGAGGCGTCGCAGGTCCCTTTGCCTGGCCGCCGGCGCTTTTGCCGGCCGCCGGCCCGCCCTGGGGCTGGTTGTCCTGTTTCAGTTCATCATGAGCCATGTCGCAGCCTCCCGCGGCCTTTCAGGCCGCTGACCAGCTGGCGCGCACCGGATAGCCTTCGCCGGCCAGCAGATTGACCGCTTCATATAAGGGCAGGCCAACCACGGCGGTATAGGAGCCGACGAGCTTGACCACGAAGGAGCCCGCCAGGCCCTGGATGGCGTAGCCGCCGGCCTTGCCGCGCCATTCGCCGGAAGCGAGATAGGCGGCGAGGTCTTCCCGCGCCAGGTTTTTGAAGCGCACCCGCGTTTCGACGATGCGGTCGCGCTCGCCGCCGCGCGGCGAGATCAGGCAGACGGCCGTGTACACCCGGTGCGTGCGGCCCGACAGCAGGCGCAGACACGCGTCCGCCTCCTCCACCAGCTCCGCCTTTGGCAAAATGCGCCGGCCCACCGAAACCACCGTGTCGGCAGCCAGCACATAGGCATTGGCCTGGGCGTCGGTTTCCCGCAGCAGCCGCTCCGCCTCGCGCGCCTTTTCGCGCGCCATGCGCCGGGCATAATCGCGGGGCTTTTCGGCTTTCTGCGGCGTCTCGTCGATATCGGCCGGCAACAGGGCGGCGGGCTGGAGGCCCGCCTGTTCCAGCAGGGCGAGCCGGCGCGGCGAAGCCGAGGCGAGAACCAGGCGCAGGGCCGGGGAAGTTCCTGCCGTCATTCAGTCAGTCTCCGGCGGTCAGATCGTGATGCGGGAAGCAGGCGAAGGCTCAGGCCTGGTCATCATCGGCGGCGGGCGGCGTGGATGGCGTCGCCCCAACCGGAGCAGGCGGATGACGCTGCAGGTTACGCCGGTACGCCAGCACGCCCACGGGGATCAGCCCCAGATAGACGATGGTGATCACCGACAGCACCTCGAAGGTGTAGCTGGCCAGCAGGCCGACCACGAGGACGCAGGCGACGAACAGCGGCAGCACCCATTCGCGCGGGATGCGCTGACCGAGCGTCTTGCCAGACCATGTGGGTGTTTTCGACACCATCAGAAAGGCGATGGCCAGCATGAAGATGGCGATCGGCCCGGCGAGCTCCCGGGTCGGCAGGCCCAGCAGGTGGAAATAGACCGGCAGCAGGGCGCACAGGGCGCCAGCGGGGGCCGGCATGCCGACGAAATAGTTCTTCATCCATTCCGGGCGCGCCGGATCATCCAGCATCACATTGAAACGGGCGAGCCGCAGCGCGGCGGCCACCGCATAGACCAGCGCCACGATCCAGCCGACCGAACGCAGGCCATCGAGGGTGAAGGTGTACATCAGCAGGGCTGGCGCGACGCCGAAATTGACGAAATCGGCCAGCGAATCCAGCTCGGCGCCGAAGCGCGACGTGCCCTTCAGCAACCGCGCCACCCGCCCGTCGACGCCGTCGAGAATCGCGGCGGCGAGAATGGCGACGACCGCCAGCTCCAGCTTGCCCTCGATCCCGAGACGGATGGCGCTGAGGCCAAGGCACAGCGCCACCAGGGTAATGACGTTGGGAACCAGGACGCGCAACGGCACCGATTTCAGGCCGCGGCGTCTTGGCTCGCCACTGTCTGGCGGGAAAGGGGGAAACAGATCGGCCATCGCGCGCCCTCCAGCCTCAGGCGCTGACGAAGGTGCGGCGCGGGCCGCCGGCGCGCAGGTCGGCCAGCACGGTCTCGCCAGCGACAGCGCGCTGGTTCAGGCCGACCAGCGGCGTGACGCTGGTGGGCAGGAACACGTCCACCCGCGAGCCGAAGCGGATCAGACCATAGCGCTGACCGGTGGTCAGGGCGTCGCCTTCCTGGACGAAGCCGACGATGCGGCGGGCGATCAGGCCGGCGATCTGCACCACGCCAACCGGGCCGCGCGGGGTTTCGATGACCATGGCGCTGCGCTCGTTATCCTCGCTGGCCTTGTCGAGATCAGCGTTAAGGAACAGGCCCGGCGTGTAGGCGATGCGCCGCACCTGACCGGCGACAGGGGCGCGGTTCACGTGCACGTCGAACACGTTCATGAAAACCGAAATGCGCAGCATCGGCTCGGTTCCCAGCGCCAGCTCCGGCGGTGGAACCACCTCGACGATGCTGCTGACGCGGCCGTCCGCCGGGGAGATCACCAGCCCCTCGTCCTGGGGGGTGACGCGCACCGGGTCGCGGAAGAAATAACAGATCCACAGGGTGATGAGCGCGCCGATCCAGCCCAGCGGCTCCCACAGCCAGCCCAGCAGCAATGACGCCACGACCCCGATGGCGATGAACGGGTATCCCTCCTTGTGGATCGGAACCAGCGTTTCACGGACCGAGTTGTAGATCGACATTCGCGCTCCCTGAGCATCCCCGGTGAAGCGATCCTGCTTCCCCAGGGGCATTGCGTAGAACCAGAACCAGAGCTGGCGTTAACCCCGCCGCCGGCAAAATTGCGATGGACGGTCCGACTGCCGGACCCTCCAGACATGAACGTGATCCCCGAAAACCCGGCAGGCTTTCGGGGATCACGTCCCATGCGGGCGGAGTGACCGCGTAACGCACGCCGTAGTGTACCACAACCCGCTAGCCGTGAACGCGGCAATTGTGACGCAAGAAGACATTCGGGCGCGGCCCGCGCCAACGTTGCGCAGCCGGTTGCACGGCCCCGCGTCACGTCGGTTCAGCCCGCCGTTCAACCGGCGGCCCTGGCCCCAACCGCCATTTCCTCCTCGCCGGTTTCCTTCAGCGTTTGCAGGGCCTGCTCGGCGCGGCGCTGGCGATTCCACAGGCCGGCGTAGACGCCGCCCGCCGCCAGCAACGCGTCATGGGTCCCCCGCTCCACCACCTCGCCGTGGTCCATCACCATGATTTCGTCTGCGTTGACAATGGTCGACAGGCGGTGGGCGATCACCAGGGTGGTGCGCCCGCGGCTCACCGCCGCCAGGGCGTCCTGGATCTCGCGTTCGGTGAAGCTGTCGAGGGCCGAGGTGGCTTCGTCGAGCACCAGGATCGGCGGCGCCTTCAGGATGGTGCGGGCGATGGCGACGCGCTGCTTCTCACCGCCTGAAAGCTTCAGGCCACGCTCGCCCACCATGGTGTCGTAGCCGGCCGGCATGGCCGCCACCACCGGCGCGAGCTGGGCGAGGCGCGCCGCCTCCCGCACCTCGTCGTCGGTCGCGTCCCAGCGGCCGTAACGGATATTGTAGGCGATGGTGTCGTTAAACAGCACCGTATCCTGCGGCACCATGCCGATGGCGGCGCGCAGGCTGTCCTGGGTGACGGCGGCGATGTCGTGACCGTCGATGAGGATACGGCCGGAGGTTGGCTCGTAGAACCGGAACAGCAGCCGCGACAGGGTGGATTTGCCCGCTCCCGAGGCGCCGACGATGGCGAGGGTGCGGCCGGCCGGGGCCTCGAAGCTGACGCCCTTCAGGATTTGCCGGTCGGGGTGATAGGCGAAGCGCACGTTTTCGAAGCGCACGGCGCCGCCTGTCACGGCCAGTGGCTTCGCGTCCGGCGCGTCGCGGATTTCGGGAGCCTGGTCCAGCACGGCGAACATCTGGCCGATGTCGAGCAGCGACTGCTTCACCTCGCGGTAGATCATGCCCATGAAGTTCAGCGGAATCGACAGCTGGATCAGCATGGCGTTGATCATGACGAAACCGCCGATGGTGGTTCTGCCGGCGCGGATGTCATGCACGGCGAGCGCCATGGCGGCGGTGAGCCCCAGGGTAAAGATGACCACCTGACCGGCGTTCAGCACCGCCAGCGATACGTAGCTCCGCACCGAATTGTGCTCGTAACGGGCCATCGATTCGTCGTAACGCTTCGCCTCGCGCGCCTCGGCGCCAAAATACTTGACCGTCTCGAAGTTGAGCAGCGCGTCGACGGCGCGGGTCTGGACCAGATTGTCGCTCTCGTTGATGCGCTTGCGGATGGCGATGCGCCAGTTGGTGGCGACAAAGGTGTAGAGAATGTAGGCTGACACCATCGCGATGACGATGAGGGCGTAGCGCCAGTCGAACTCCAGCGTCAGCACCGCCAGCACCAGGGCGAACTCGACGATGGTGGGCAGCAGTTGCAGCACGAACAGACGCGACAGTTCCTGCACGCCCGTCCGCCCCCGCTCCAGCACCCGCGTCAGCCCGCCCATGCGGCGCTCCAGATGGAAGCGGAGCGACAGCTGGTTCATGTGGGTGAAGGTATCGCGCGCCAGGCGGCGCACCGCCGCCATGGTGACGGTGGCGAAAATGGCGTCGCGCATCTGGGTGAGGACGGCGATGGCGATGCGGGTCAGCCCGTAAAGCAGGGTCAGCGCCAGCGGCGCCTGCCACAGCCAGGCGAGACTGGAGCCTGGCGCCAGCGGCTGGTCGCCGGCCAGCGCGTCGGTGGCCCATTTGTAGGCGTAGGGCATGCCGATGGTGACCAGCTTGGCCGCCAGGATGAGCACCGTCGACGCGTAGATGCGCAGGCGCAGGTCGCCGCGATCGGCCGGCGGCCAGACATAAGGCGCGAGCCGGCGGGCGGCGCCGAGCAGGCCGCCATTATCCCCGGACGATACGGAGGGATCTGGCGCGGGCAACGCGCCGGTATTACGCCCGAAACCACGGGGCATCCAAAACCTTCCAAGCGAATGGTCCGCCAGCGGCGGAGGCATTCATTGTTCCCGTCGAAGCGTCGCCGGTGAAATCCGCTTCACCGGCGACGCCCTGTCTCCGGCCGCCGCATGTTCTGGATGAACAGCGGCGGCACTTTTCCCGAATATCTCACGGGCAGCCTTACGCCATCGCGGCGGCGGGCGCAAAACCTTGCCAAAATGATTCGGAATTTCCGCCTATCATATTGAAAAGGCGTAATTTTGCGGCGGACAACCCGTGTGTGCGGGCCCATGACCAGGCAAATATGGCGGCGCCAGGATGATGATGGCCATGGGCATATGCAAGCAATGGTTGCAATGCACGCTGCAATCGCGCGTCCGGCCGCGCAGCGTCAGGGGCTGCGGCCTGTTTCCAGGCAGCATATCCCGGCAGCGTTCCCAGGACTGGCCTGCCAGCCCCACCAGTGCGGAAACTGATTCAAATCGCCGCGCCATGCCGCTGTTTTTACGCCGCTTCTCGCGGTCAGCCGTCGACCGGGCGCGCCTTATGGCCGGCTTTCGGCTACTGGCGTTCTCCAGGCGTTCCACCCTTCGCTGGCGCGCCGCCGTGGCCCGGCGCGGCTCCACCCTGGTCTGGCCGCGCGGCCGGATCCTTCCCGGGCAGGACGAACACCTGCCCCGGATAGATCCGGTTGGCGTCGGTAATCTGGTCCTGGTTGGCGTCATAGATCGTCGTATAGCGGGAGCCGAGCTGGTAGGTGCGGCGGCTGATGCTCCACAAGGTCTCGCCGCGCGCCACCACGTGGGTGCGCACCTGAACCGCGCGGATGGCGTCCTGCGAGGGTTTTTTCCCTGTCCGGGGCGCCTTCTCCAGAGCCCTGGCGCCCGTCTGCGCGTGCTTTGCCTGTCCGTCTCCCGTCTGCTCGCCTTTTGCCTGTTCGCCTTTTGCCTGTTCGCCTGTCGCGCCATCCGCGGTGGCGGCGCGAACATTCTCCCAGGGCGCCTCGGCCCGGGACAGCACGGCCCCGGTGGCGGGATCGACCATATCCAGCCGCACGCGATAGTCGCCCTCAGGCAGCGGCGATTGCAGCGCGAACTCGATGGCGCCGCTGGCGCTGGCGACGCCCGACGCCAACAGGGCGTCGTTAAGGTAAAGCCGCACGGTGGCGCCAGGCCTGGCGGAGCCAACGACGAACAGGCGCCCGTCGTCGTCCGTTTCCACCTGGGATATGCGCGCGGTCTGGGCGGTTCGCGCCGCCGTCTCCGCGCCCACGGCCGCGCCGTTCTGGCCATCAGGCCTGGCGGCGGCGTCCTGGGCGCCCTGCCCCCTGGCCGCCCCCGCCGCGTCCCGCCCCTGGTCAGGGCTCGAGATCAGCACGGTTGGCCTGTCCGGCGTCAACAGGGCCACCAGCGGCGGCCCCGGCGGCTGGATGGTGACGCTCACGCTCTGGCGGGAGGGCGTCCAGGCGCCGTGGGGCGCCCGCACCCGCAGGGACATGACGTGCGCGCCAGGGGGTAGCGGGCCATTGGTCATGGCGAACAGGCCCGACGCATCGGTCACCGCGCGCTGCAATACGCGCGGCTCCGTCACTGGCGTCGCGCCGCCGGCCGGCGTCATCACCAGCTCGATGGCCGTGTTCGGCCTGGCGCGGCCGCCAATGACCGCCTCGCCGTTCGGCTCCACCCGCACAACATCGAAGCTGGGGGCGTCGACCCCGGCAGCGGCGCCGGACGAAGCGGTAACCCGCCTGGACGCTTCGTCCGCCGTGTTTCCAGAGGCCGCCGCTCCGGGAGCCGCCTCTCCGGGGATCGCCCCTCCAGGGGCCGCCTCTCCAGGGGTCTTGCTTCCCGAGGCCATGTTTCCCGGCGCGGCCGTTCCGCCCGATGCGTCGCCGGGCGGCGTTTTCGCCACTGTCCCGGCCGGCGCGGATCGCTGGGGATCGTCCGCGCCTGCAATGGGCGAATCCGGCGTCCTGTCACGCAATGGTCCGAATGTCAGGATCAGAATGCCGGCGCTCGCCAGCGCGACCAGCGCCAGGGCCACGCGCGCAATGGTTTTGACGTTGACAGGCGGCAATGCAGGCTCGCTCATCCGTGCTCCATCTCCATGCGACCACCCGGAAGCAACCACATCTGAGTATACAGGGCCTCGCCGTCTTTACATCATGCCCAGAGGAAGCAACGTACGCCAAATGACCAGTCCTGACTTCAAAAACCCCGACGGGGAGGCGCGCGCCATCTGCGTGTTCTGCGGTTCGGGAGCCGGCGCCAGCCCGGAGTTCACGGAGGCCGCGCGTCTGGTGGGGGCCCTGCTGGCGCAAAAGGGCGTTGGCCTGGTTTATGGCGGCGGCGACATCGGGCTGATGGGCGAGGTGGCGCGCAGCGCCCTGGCCCATGGCGGCCGCGTCACCGGCATCATCCCCGACTTCCTGATCCGGCGCGAGCACATGCCGGACCCGGCCGAACAAGGCCGTGAAACCATCATCGTCTCCGACATGCACACGCGCAAACGCCTGATGTATGAGCGGGCCGACGCCTTCCTCGCCCTGCCCGGCGGCATCGGCACGCTGGAAGAACTGGTCGAGCAGATGACCTGGTCACAGCTCGGCCAGCACACGCGGCCGATCATGGTGCTCAACACCCTCGGATTCTGGGACCCACTGTTCCAGCTGTTGCGGCACATGCGCCAGGCGATGTTTCTCCGCCCTGGTCTTGACGCCTCCTACATGATCGCCGCCGAACCGGCCGGGGCCATCGACGCCCTGCTCGCCGCCATCGCGTCCACCCGCGCCGCAATGCCAGAACCCGGCGACGACCGGCCGCCAGCGCCGGGCCCGTTCTGAGCCTGCCGTCGCGCCTGGGTCGCGCGAATCCCCCTCTATCCTAAAGGCTCACGCCAGCGTGATTGCGCCATTGCGCCCATCGGGTTAGGAGAGACCCCTGTTCAAGACGGAGCTCCGGGCCAGACCCGCGCGCCGCGCCGCCGCCCACATGGCGACAGCCCGGATAACGGGCGACCGGCGGCATGGCGGCGCGGGAACCGGCGCGGAGACCGTCATTTCGGGAGGACATGATGAATTCCGTGCTTGTGCGCTGCCTGGCCCTCGGCCTCGCAGTCGCGACGCCCCTGGCCGGCCTTTCGGCCCAGGAGAAAAAGTCGCTCAATATCGCCGTTCTCAATGACAAGAGCTCGGTGTTCTCCGACGCTGGCGGCGTGCGCTCCGTGCGCGCGGCCGAACTGGCGGCCGAGGACTTCGGCGGCGAGATCAACGGCATGAAGATCAAGGTGCTGGGCCCCGACCACCAGAACAAGACCGACATGGGCGCCTCGCTGGCCCGCCAGATGTATGACCAGGAAGGCGTCGAGGCGATCTTCGACATTGGCAACTCCGCCATCTCGCTGGCCGTGCAGGACATCGCCCGCGAGCGCGGCAAGATTGTCGTCCACTCCGGTTCGGCCACCGCCGAGGTGTTCGGCAAGGCCTGCTCGCCCACCGGCGCCATGTGGCTGTACGACACCTATTCGCTGGCCAAGGGCCTCGCCAAGTCGGTGGTCGAACAGGGCGGCAAGACCTGGTACTTCATCACCGCCGACTATGCCTTCGGCCACGCCATGCAGAACGAAGTGACCAAGGTGGTCGAAGCCAATGGCGGCAAGGTGCTCGGCGCCGTGCGCCATCCGGTCGGCACCATGGACTTCTCGTCGTTCCTGATGCAGGCCCAGGCCTCCGGCGCCGACATCGTCGCCTTCGCCAACGCCTCCGGCGACACGGTGACCAGCCTGAAGCAGGCGCGTGAGTTCCAGGTGGGCGAAGGCAACCAGAAGCTCGGCGTGCTGATCTTCTATCTGACCTCGGTCCATGCCCTTGGCGCCAAGGCTACCCAGGGCGTGCAGTACCTCTCGGGTTACTATTGGGACCATGATGACGAAAGCCGCGCGTTCGCCAAACGCTTCGCCGCCGTCAACGATGGCCGCATGCCCGACCACACCCACGCCGCCGTCTACAGCTCGGTGAAGCACTACCTTCAGGCCGTGAAGGACTCAAAGTCCACCGACGGCAAGACGGTGATGCGCAAGATGAAGGAGACCCCGGTCAACGACTTCTTCGCCCATGGCGCGAAGATCCGCGCCGACGGCCGCCTGATGAACGACATGCTGCTCGTCGAGGTGAAGAAACCCGAAGAGGTCAAGAATGGCGAGTGGGACCTGCTGAAGGTCAAGCAGGTAGTCAAGGCCGACGACATCATGCGCCCGATCGCGGAAGGCGGCTGCACCCGCCTCGACCCGCCGGTGGACGCCGGGAAGAAGTAAGTTCTTCCTGTCCGACGCGGAGGGAAAGGCTGGCCTCGCGCCAGCCTTTTTTGTTGGCGGCGCAGGTGGCGCCATGAGTTCCGCCCCGCAGCCAGGCGGGCCTTTGGGACCTGGGCATCTGAAAGTGCGGATCTCCCAGCCACGGCCCGCTGGAATTCGCCCAAAGCTGGCCAGCGCGTGAAACAGATGACTTCCCCCTGACCTTTCCAGCAACTGGCAAAACAACTATAATTAATAACAGATATTTTTATACAAATTTTAAATTTAAAAAAGATACATCATTGTTGATGATGGCATAAAGATATTAACCAAGAATATATACTATACTTGGAGTGATATTTTGCGCGAATTCCCGCCAGATCGGCGATATGCCCCGCCTGCCCCAGATGGGAACCGCGGCAACCCGCAGCCTGTCAATCGTGGCGCCGACGATTTTCAGCGGCCCGCGCTTCCCGGGGGCGCCCTCCTGGACAATGGGCAGATCCTTCCAGAAGGGATGATGTTTCCTCCCTCTGCCCCTCATTCGCCTTCTTCGTCTCCTCCTCCCCCTGACCCTTTCCCTACCGCACATGACGAATTGGGAAGAGCGCCCCAACAACAGATTTTCCGCACCCCTCCATGGGAAGAACAACGAGGGCCTGCCGCCGGGAGGCTCCAAAGGGATATGATTGATGGCGGGATGGAGCCTTGGGCCCGCCCTCCCGGCCCAGCCCTCCCACGGCCCGCCGTCTCCATTCCGGGCCGCCCCTCGCTACCCGCTGCCGGTCCGGCGGACGCCCCCCGCCCTCCAGCCTCGTCCAGCCAGCAAGGCGCGGTCTCTTCCATGCCTGCGGCGGCCAGACCGGAAGAAACGAGGAGCGGCGGCAGGGTCAGGGACCCGGTCGCGAACGATCGGCGTGGCCGCCCCCTGGAGGGCATGATTGACGACCTGCTCCTCGATTGACGGCGCTGGAGGGCCGGCGTGCGCCGGCGCTGCCCCTTTTATTGACAGGCGCGCGTATCGCACCCACAACACCCCACAGAATGTTAACAACATATACCAACGATTATTATAAATTAACTGAATTGGAACATTGAGATGGAAGCAATATCAAGACTTGTAAAAAGAAAAATTCGAAAAGAACAAATCAGCCCTCCAACCGATTTTCTGCATGTCAAACACGTCGGGCCTGCGGTCGGTAATGAGCTGAATGCAATTTTCATGGGTCAGCAGGGGGCTTTGCCGGTAGCGGGCGTAAGCATGAAGAATTTCGGCCGCCCACTTCCAGCTGCCCCCAGCGCCTCCCCTCCCTATGCGACGCTCGACCCTGTTTATGAAAACATTGGCCCTGCCTATGACAACGTCGTCCGGGAGCTCCGCGATGCCCTTCCTTTGGGCGAGGAAACGGCAAGCGGCCGCGTCGTTATCCACGTCGAAAGAACCGCTTCGGGACATCTGCGTCCTCCCTCTCTGGACAGTGCTGAAATTCCCCCGCCGGTCCCTCCGCATGCCCCCCCGCCAATCCCTCCGCATGGCTCCCGCCCAACCGCGCCGCCTTCCGGTGATCTGGCCGAACCGCAGGCCCCCGGCCTATCCGGCAGGGCGGATAGGTCCCTCATCCATGCCTGCGGCCGCGCCGAGCGAAATCGCAGCGGCCGACAGCCCCCGTGGTTGGAGCTCCTACATGCGCGCCCGCGGCCGGATCTCTCACGTGATCGAGGATGTGTCCCTCTAATGGCAGCATCGGGAGTCGGGAGAGCGTCCCATTCAATCAGGACGGCAGTCCGATCGGAGCCCGCGCGGTGAGCCCGAGCCGCAAGCCCGCCCCAGGCCTGACGCCGGTCGCCTGGTCACGCCCAGGCGCCGCACTTCACCAGTCTGCAGACGATGGAACCAGCCAGGGTCTGGAAGGAGGCGTCGATCATGTTGGGGCTGCCACCGACCGTCACCCGGCTGGCCAGTTACGAGCGCCGGGGACTTCCCCGGCATTGAGACGTAGAACAGCTGATTTATTCTCCGCATGCTGACGTTTTTCATAATGTTTAATCAAAATATATATAAATATTTTATAGATTTGGATAAAAAATGGCCAGATCAACGCGACTTGTAAGAAGAGATGCTCAAAAATGGCAGACCGACGCATCAACCGGCATTCGGCGCGTCAACCGCGCAATCCCTGAGAACCATGTTCAACCAAAAGCAACTTTCATGGGTCCGAATCAGCCGTCGGCTTCGCAGGAAGCAGGCGTAAGCGCGGAGGATTCCAATCGCCCATTTCCAACTCCCGCAGGCGATCTCCATGGGAACATCAGCCCGATCTATGAAAACCTGGGCCCGTCGCTCCGCGACGCCGCCTCTTCGGGCGGCGAACTGACAAACGACCTCTTCGCAAGGCGCCCCGAGATAACCGATCGGGAAGATCTGCGGGCCTTACTTGAAATTCCTGGCGCACCGCCGCCGAAGCCGCCGCGCGGCCGCCCTCGTGTCCCTCCGCATGCCCTCCAGCCCGCCCCTCCGACGACGGCCGACTACGCCGCGTCTCCCCTCAGTGATCTGGCGCACGAACCGCAGGCTCGTGCCTGTCCGGAAGGACAGATAGCTTCATCCATGCCTGCGGCCGCGCCGGAGGAAATCGCCAGGGCTGGCAGGGTCACCGCCATTGACGGAGCCCGCCGGGCTCGTCTGATCGACGGTATACTTTACGAATGACGGCATCGGGAGAGCGCCCCATTCAATCAGGGCGCCCCATTGGAACGGCGCGTTGAGCCCGGCGCCGGTCACCCGCTCATGCCCCGGCGCCGCTCTTCACCAGCTTGTAGACGATGGAATCGGTCAGGGCCTGGAAGGAGGCGTCGATGATGTTGGGGCTGACGCCGACCGTCACCCAGCTGTCGCCGCTGCGGTCGCCGCTTTCGATCAGCACCCGGGTCACCGCATCCGTGCCGCCCTGGAACACCCGCACCTTGAAGTCGCGCAGGCCGAGGCCGGCGATAAACGGCTGGTACTTGCCCAGATCCTTGCGCAGGGCGACGTCGAGGGCGTTGACCGGGCCGTTGCCCTCGCCCACTGAAATCAGCTCCTCATCGCCAACGCGGACCTTCACCACCGCCTGGGCCACCGTCACCTGTTCGCCCAGGGCGTTGAAGCGGCGCTCGATGCTGACGCTGAAACGCTCCACGTCGAAGAACTGCGGCAGGTCGCCCAGCACGCGCCGGGCCAGCAGGTAGAACGAGGCGTCAGCGCCCTCATAGGCGTAGCCGGCGGCTTCCTTTTCCTTCACCACCTCCAGCAGGCGGCCAATGCGGCGGTCATCCTTGTCCACATGGATGCCGACCCGCTCAAGCTCGGCCAGGATGTTGGATTTTCCGGCCTGCAACGACACCAGCAACTGGCGGCTGTTGCCCACGGTTTCCGGCGCCACGTGCTCATAGGTGCGCGGGTCCTTGAGCACCGCCGAGGCATGGATGCCGGCCTTGGTGGCGAAGGCGCTGGCGCCAACGTAAGGCGCATGACGGTTGGGGGCCCGGTTGAGCACCTCATCCAGCGCCCGCGAGGCATGAGTAAGACCAGCCAGCCCCTCCTGCGTCACCCCCAGCTGGAAACGCGAGGCGTAGGGCTCTTTCAGCATCAGCGTCGGAATCAGCGAGACGAGGTTGGCGTTGCCGCAGCGCTCGCCCAGGCCGTTGAGCGTGCCCTGGATCTGCCGGGCGCCGGCGCGGACGGCCGCCAGGGCATTGGCGACGGCGCAGCCAGTGTCGTCATGGGGGTGGACGCCGACATGGTCGCCAGGGATGTGGCGCACCACCTCACCGACAATGCGCTCCACCTCATCCGGCAGCGTGCCGCCATTGGTGTCGCACAGCACCACCCAGCGGGCGCCGGATTCGTACGCCGCCGTCGCGCAGGCCAGGGCGTAGTCGGGGTTGGCCTTGTAGCCGTCGAAGAAGTGCTCGCAATCGAGCATGACCTCACGGCCGGCCGCTTTCGCGGCGGCGACGCTGTCGCGAATGCCGGCGATATTTTCCTCAAGCGGCACTTCCAGGGCCACGTGCACCTGGTAGTCCCAGCTCTTGGCGACGAAGCAGATGGCGTCCGCCCGGCTGTCGAGCAGCGCGGCGACGCCCGGATCGTTGGCTGCGGAGCGGCCGGCCCTTCGGGTCATGCCGAAAGCGGTGAAGATCGCGTTCTTCGTGCGCTTTTCCTGGAAGAACTCGGTGTCGGTGGGATTGGCGCCTGGATAGCCCCCCTCCACATAGTCGATTCCTAGCCGGTCGAGCATGCCGGCGATCTGGCGCTTGTCGTCGAGGGAGAAGTCGACCCCGGTGGTCTGGGCGCCGTCGCGCAGCGTGGTGTCGAACAGATACAGCCGTTCCCGCGTCATTGCCGCCCCCCAGGCGCAGTGTTTTTGTCGTTGTTGCCGGCAAGTTGCTTGCGCATCATGGTGCGGCCAAGCCAGACGCCGTCGATATCCACGGTTTCGCGGCGCTGCGGCTCAAACCCCAGCTTGCCGAACAGGTGCGAGGCGACGTCGCTGACGTCCGCGGTCAACGCCGCGGCGCCGCGCGCCGTCGCCAGCTTCTCCAGGGCGCCGAGCAACATCGCGCCAATGCCCTGCCCGGCGGCGGACGGATGCACGAACAGCATGTCGATGTGGTCCTTGCCGCGCAGCGAGGCGAAACCGGCCGGCGAACCGCCCACGACAGCAACCAGGGTGAGATTGCCGGCGAGGCGGCTGACAAACGCCTCTTCGTCGTCGGCGGTGGACGCCCAGGCGTCGCGCTGGGCGTCGTCGTAATCGTCCCCGGCCAGCACATGGATGGCCTCGCGAAAGATCTCGGCCAGCACCGGGCCGTCCGAGGGCAGAAACGGGCGCAGGCCCGCGTTGAATTGCTGTCCCATGGCTGGCCCTTATTGCCCCGCGACCCATTCGATGGAAACGCCGCCGTCCTTCGTATCCTTGACCACGGCGCCCATGGCGGCGAGTTCATCGCGAATGCGGTCGGCCTCGGCCCAGTCCTTGCGGGCGCGGGCGTCGGCGCGGGCGGCGACCAGCGCATTGACCCGCGCCAGGGCGGGATCGTCGTCAGCCTCGCTGCGGAAGGACACCAGACCATTGGCGTCGGTCTCGATGGCGATCTTCTTGCGCGCCAGCTCCTCGCGGGTGGATTCCAGCAGGCGGGCGTCGCCATTGACGTGCGCCGTGCGCCAGATGCGGCTCATGCTGAAGCCGAACATGCCGGTTTCCGGGCTGAACTGGCCGCAGCCAAGCGGCGCGGCCAGGGCCAGCGGCGTCTGGCGGCTGACCAGGCCGAGGAACGACAGGGCGCGGATCACCTGGCCGGCGGCTTCCAGATCCGAGGCCATGCGGCCGATCAGCCCGCGCACCCAGCCGATGGCGCCGGGGGTGTTGAGGTCGTCCATCAGGAAGCCGAGGAACGGCGCCGGCGGCGCCTGGTCCAGGTCGGCGATCCACCGCCGCAGGGTGATGTCGCAGCCGCCGAAGAAGCGGCCCTGCAGGGCGCCGATGGCGCCGGCGATCGTCTCCAGCTCCGTCTGCGCCCGGGCGAGGCGCTTCTCGGTCCAGTCGATGGGCTGGCGGTAGTGGGTTTCCAGCATGGCCCAGCGGATCACCGGCCCGGCCCACGGGCCGCCGAACTTGCCGCTGGTCAGCAGGTCGCGGATGGTGACGAAATTGCCGAGCGACTTCGACATCTTCTGGCCTTCGACCTGAAGAAAGCCGTTGTGCAGCCAGTAGTTGGCCATGCGCGGCGCATCGAGGGCGCAGCACGACTGGGCAATCTCGTCCTCATGGTGCGGAAACACCAGGTCGATGCCGCCGGCGTGAATGTCGAAGACATTGGCCTCTGCCGGATCGCAGGCGATGCGCCCGGCAAAACCCTGGATCAGGTGCTTCCACGACATGGCCGAGCATTCGATATGCCAGCCGGGGCGCCCAGGAACGGCGATGCCGCCCGGCGACGGCCAGCCTGGCTCGTTCTCCTTCGACGGCTTCCACAGCACGAAATCCATCGGGTCGCGCTTGTAGGGCGCCACCTCGACGCGGGCGCCGGCCAGCATCTCGTCCAGCGTGCGGTTGGCGAGGGCGCCATATCGCGGCATGCCCGCCTTGCGCCCCATGGCGGCGACGGAGAACAGCACGTGGTCCTCAGCGACATAGGCGATGTCGCGGGCAATGAGGCGCCCGATGAGATCGCGCATCTCGACGATGTGCTCGGTGGCGCGCGGCTCGATGAAGCGCGGCGGCTCGCCCTCCACGTTCACCTGGTCGGGCATCAGCACGCCAAGGGCGCGAATGTCGGCGTGGAAGCGCCGCGCCGTGACTTCGGTGAGGTCGCGGATGGTGACGCCGCGTTCGGCGGCGCGGGCGTTGATCTTGTCGTCCACGTCCGTGATGTTGCGGACGTAGGTGACGGCGGCCGCGCCATAAAGCTGGCGCAGCACGCGGAACAGGGTGTCGAAGACGATAATGGGGCGGGCGTTGCCGATGTGGGCGTCGTCGTAGACGGTGGGGCCACAGGCGTACATGCGCACATTGGCCGGATCGATGGGACGGAAGTCGTCCTTCGCGCGGGTCAGGGTGTTGTACAGGCGCAGGCCCCTGTCCTGGATATCTTCCGGGCCAGCCTGCCGCAGCGCGTCATTCTGCGCATCGATTTGCACGGTCGTACCTCTCCCAAGGCCGGCGGCCGGGAGTGCAATCCAATTTTCAGGTTCTGAAAAGGGGACGGCTCCGGGCCGCGCAGCGCGCTAGCCGGTTATAATGCAGATCGCAATAATAATGCGGGCCGTCGTCATGGAGCCCGTTTTGCGACGGCGCGGGCGCGCCGTCAAGCGCTGGCCGACAAATGGCGCGGCTCATTTCACCCAGTCGGCGCACTTTACCGGCGCGCCCTGGCCGCCCCAGGGGGCAATCGGCACGGCTGCGGTGGCGTTCTGGGGCGAGCCTTCAATCAACCGGTCGGAATAAACCAGATAAACCAGCGTGTTGCGCTTTGCATCGCAGGCGCGCACGATCTGCATCTTCTTGAAGATCAGCGAGCGGCGCTCGGAGAACACCACGTCGCCCTGGGTGAACTTCTCCTTGATGGCGATCGGCCCGATCTGGTTACAGGCTAGCGAGATGTCGGAGACTTCCTCGGCGACGCCCAGCATGCCCTTGACGCCGCCGCGCTCCGGCAGGGTGTAGTGGCAGGCGACGCCCTCCACCAGCGGGTCGTCGATGCCATAGACCACCAGCTTGTCGTCCGGGGTCATGAACTTCCAGACCGTGGATTTCTTCAGGATGACGTCCGGCCCGTCGGCCAGGGCGGCTGGCGCGGCGGCGGCCGCCGCCGCGAGCGCGGCGACGCCGGCGGCAAGAACCCGCAAGGTAGTCCAGCCCCGGCGGCGGGCTGCCGGCGAGCCGTGCTGATCGTCGGAAGTCATTGCGGCGCTGGTCATGTGCGTTCGTTTCCTCGCTGGGGGACATCATCTGGCCGGGGCCCGCCCCGTCGCCGGAAAATACGTTAACCCAGAATGCCTGGGCAAAACTTCGGCGCCAACGGCCAGCCTGCCCGGAAGGGGCGGCGCGGCTGCCGGAACCACAGATGGCGACGCCCCGCCCTGGCGGCAAGCAGCCCTCCACCGGTTATCGCACGGCGACGCCAACGGGTTCGCCGCCGTTCATCCGTGGCGGCGCGGCCACGGACGCCAGCCAGTCAACCTCCGGCGCGGGCCGGGCTGGCCGGAAAACTTGCGAACGGCCGCATTTACGGCGAGATAGAATGATCAGCATACGGACACTGACCGGATTGCAGGCTCGAGCGACCCTGAAATCAGGTTCAGGCTGACAGACATATGCTCTAACTTTTTGCTCTGGCGCATTTTCTCCATGCGGCGTGGCGCACGCCCCGCCTGAAAATGCACTAGCGGGATGATTCGATGAACCTGCGGCGCGCCCCTGCTTCCCACGCCCTGACCGACGCCCCCGCCCTTTCCGGGGCCGGTATCTGGCTGTCGGCGACGGGCCGGCGCGTGTTGAAGCTCATCGCCACCGGCGCCGTGGCGCTCGGGGTCAGCGCCGGCGTGGCGGCGGCCCAGTCGCCGGCCTGCGACCAGTATCGGGCGGAGCTTTCGGCGCTGTCGCGCGGCAACCCGCAGGCGGCTGGCCAGGCCAGCCAGATTCGCGGCGAGATCATCCAGCTTCAGGCGCAACGGTCGCGATTTGGCTGTGATCGCGGCTTCCTGTTTTTTGGCGACCGCCCGCCGCAATGCAGCCAGATCGACGCCCGCCTGCGCGCGCTGCAGGGCGCCTACGCCAACGCCCAGAGCCAGGCCCAGGGCAACCCCGCCCGCCGTCAGGCGCTGATGGCGGCCATCGCCCGGTATTGCAGTCCCGGCGGCCAGCGTGAACCGAATTTCTTCGAGCGGCTGTTCGGCGGCGGCCAGGCCGCGCCGCCGCCGCCGGACCAGCAGCAGTACGAGATGAACACGCACCGCCAGGCGACCGAGAATTCGCCGCGCTACGGCGGCTCCCGCGTGGTCTGCGTGCGCGCCTGCGACGGCTATTTCTTCCCGCTGCCCTCCAACCGCCGCGAAGGCGCGGAGGACATGTGCCAGGCGCTGTGCCCCAACACCCAGACGCTGGTGTATTTCATGTCCGGCGACGGGGTTATCGAACGCGCCGGCAACCGCGAGGGCAAACCCTATACGGAGCTGCCGAACGCCGGGAAGTACAAGAAATCCTTCGATCCCGCCTGCACCTGCCGCAAGGCGGACGAGAGCTGGGCGACGGCGTTGCAGCCGGCCGAGAACATGCTGAAATCCGGCCGGGGCGACATGATCGTCACGGAAGAGAAGTCCGAGGAGCTGTCGCGGCCGAAGGCCGTCGCCGCCAGCCGGAAGCCGGAGCCCGCCCCCGAGGCCGATGAGGAAGCCCCCGTCGATCCCTCCACCCTGCCCACCGCCTCGAATGAGTCCTCCGGCATCGGTCCGCAGACGATCAATGAGGAGCAGACCGTTGGCGCCCGCGAAGGCCAGGTGCGTGAAACCGTGGGCCAGGGCGGCCAGCGCGCCAAGGTGCGCGTGGTGGCGCCAAACATCTTTGTCGAGCCGGTCGCGCCAGGCAAGGAACGCTGAGGCAGCCCGGGCGCCAAGCTCCAGCACAGCACACATCACCGACAGCGCGCATCGCGGCGCTGCAGGCAACCGTGCGGCAACCGCGCGCCGTCGCCGCGCCCCGCAGGCCGCCAGTCGCGCCATCGCCCGCCTATCGGCTGCTCATGACCGCCGCCATTGTGCGCCAACCACCGTGAGCCAGCAGCCGGCGCCGGCCATCGCCAGAGCGTGTGGCGTGTGCCGTTCATGCGATACAGCCGCACCTCGCCTGACGTCACAATGTGAATGGGGCCAGATCCTGTCCGGCCACGACGGCGCCGGTTATGCGTCGGCGCGTTTGCGTGCGGTCAACAGACGGCGGATGCCATGCCGTTTACGCGCCCCCAAGCCGGCGCAGGGTTTCGGCGCGACCGATCAGCGGCAGCAGCGCCGCCAGTTCGGGACCATGTTCGCGGCCGGTGAGCGCGAGGCGCAGCGGCATGAACAGCGCCTTGCCCTTTGCGCCGGTCTGGTCGCGGATGGCGCTGGTCCACTGTTTCCACGTCTCCGTCGACCATGGCTCAGCCGGCAGCGCGCTGGCGGCGGCGACGCGGAAGGCGTCGGTCATGCCTGGATCCGCCGTCCCATCCGGGCCTGAGGCGATGACGCGCGCCCAGTCCGTGACCTCGGCAAGGCGGCTGATATTGCCGCGCACCGCCAGCCACAGCGGTTCGCTGGCGGGGAGCCCCAACGCCGCCAGGCGCGGGGCTGCGTCGGCCCACGACATATCGTGCAGCAGCCGGGCGTTAAGGCTGGCCAGTTCGTTTTCGTCGAATTTCGCCGGCGCACGGGAAATGCCGGACAGATCGACCAGGGCGGCCAGGGCGTCGAGATCGGCGACGGGACGCACCGCTTCCGCCGTGCCGACAAGAACCGCCAGCGCGGCCACCGCCATCGGCTCCAGGCCGCTGTCGCGCAGGCCGCGCAGGGAGAGGTGGCCAAGACGCTTGGACAGCCCCTCGCCGCTCGCCGTGGTGAGCAGGTTATGGTGCCCGAACAGGGGCGGCGCCGCGCCCAGCGCCTCGAAAATCTGGATCTGGGCGGCGGTGTTGGTGACATGATCCTCACCGCGCACCACATGGGTGACGCCCATCCCGGCGTCGTCGACCACCGACGGCAGCGTGTAGAGGAAACTGCCGTCTTCGCGGATCAGCACCGGATCGGACAGCGAGCCGCTCTCGACCCGCGAGTCGCCGCGCACCAGATCGGTCCAGGTCACCACGCCCGGCTCCAGCAGAAAGCGCCAGTGTGGACGCCGTCCCTGGGCTTCCAGATCGGCCTTTTCCGCGTCGGTCAGCTTCAGCGCCGCCCGGTCGTAAACCGGCGGCAGCCCGCGCGCCAGCTGGCGCTTGCGGCGACGCTCCAGTTCGTCGGCGGTTTCGTAGCAGGCATACAGCCGGCCGGCGTCGCGCAAACGCTGCGCCGCCGCCTCATAGGCCGCCATGCGGTCGGACTGGCGGAACTCCTGATCCGGGGCCAGGCCAAGCCAGGCGAGGTCCTCACGGATCGCCGCCGCGTATTCGGCGCGTGAGCGCTCCTGATCCGTGTCGTCGAGGCGCAGGATAAAGCGCCCGCCAGCGCGCCGCGCCAGCAGCGCGTTCAGCAAGGCCGTGCGGGCATTGCCGATGTGCAGATAGCCGGTGGGCGAAGGGGCGAAACGGACGATCATGGGGAAATGGCGCTCAAGCTGGACGGACACAGCCAGCTTATGACCGAGCCACCGACCAGATGCAACGCGCTCCATGAGCATTGGCCGTCGTAGGCCACCCGTTCCAGCATCATGGGGGCCAGCGCATCGTAGCCGTATAGAATTGCAAAACTACCGGACAAATGTCAGGAACGAAAACGATGAACTTCTCCCCCAGAATTCCACAACATTTCCACTATCCCAATACATTAACACTCGAACAACGCACGCCGCTTCGCATGCGGACATTGCAGGCAAAAGCCCCGACCTTCCCCGACAGCGCCACACGAGAAGCTTACACGAACAAGGCGATGACGACATTTCAGCAAGATGGCGTTAACCGCATCTATCAGAGGCGATACAAATCTGTCGGCCACATTCACCTGGATGATTTCATACATAATGATTATATAGAAAAAGCAAATGGTCCAATAAGTATTTCAGATTTCAAGCATTTTTCCGAACTTTTTCATGAAGGTTACCGCAGATCAGATACCGAAGTCATGGTCAACATGGGCGTGCGCGCCGATGGTGAGCGCGTGCTGTACGTCTCGCCATTCCATATGGGAGCGCTTCAGAAGCGCCTGCGCACCGAACCCCTGACCATGCCCCGGGCGGAGAAGGGGGCCGCCATAGCCGGGAAAATCAAACCATCCGCCGGCTACCGGTTTGAAGAACGCCACGCCAGCGATCTGACGGGTCTGGAGGACATTGCGGATTTCGCCATTATCCATTTTTGAGAACATCCGCAGCCGGCGAGCCGGCGGGAGAACCTGACCACAAAAAAGCCCCGGATCGGCGTGATCCGGGGCTTTTGCCTGTCTGGCGCGTTGCCGGCCTTACTCGGCCGCGGCGGCGCGCTGGTCGCGCAGCTTGTCGGACCGCTCCTGCTTCAGGCGCTCGGCGACCAGGAAGGCCAGCTCGATCGCCTGCTCCGCGTTGAGGCGCGGGTCGCAGTGGGTGTGGTAGCGGTCGGACAGGCCAGCCTCGGAGATGGCGCGGGCGCCGCCGGTGCATTCGGTAACGTCCTTGCCGGTCATCTCCAGATGGATGCCGCCGGCGTAGGTTCCCTCGGCCGCATGCACGTCGAAGAAGGTTTTCACTTCCGACATGATGAGGTCGAACGGCCGGGTCTTGAACGAGCCAGCCTTCACCGTGTTGCCGTGCATCGGATCGCACGACCACACCACCGAGCGGCCCTCGCGCTGCACCGCCCGCACCAGGCCCGGCAGATGATCGCCAGCCTTGTCGGCGCCGAAGCGGCAGATCAGCGTCAGGCGACCAGGCTCGTTCTCCGGGTTCAGCACGTCGATCAGCTTCAGCAGTTCGTCGCCGCTGAGCGAAGGACCGCACTTGACGCCAATGGGGTTCTGCACGCCGCGGAAATACTCCACGTGGGCATGGTCGAGCTGACGGGTGCGGTCGCCGATCCACAGCATGTGGCCGGAGGTGGCGTACCAGTCGCCGGTGGTCGAATCGACGCGGGTCAGCGCCTGTTCGTAGCCGAGCAGCAGCGCCTCATGGCTGGTGTAAAACTCGGTCGAGCGCATCTCCGGATGGGTTTCCGGATCGATGCCGATGGCCCGCATGAAGTCGAGCGACTCGGTGATGCGGTTGGCCAGCTCCTGGTAACGGCCCGACTGCGGGCTGTCCTTGACGAAGCCCAGCATCCAGCGATGCACGTTGTCCAGATTGGCGTAACCGCCGTTGGCGAAGGCGCGGATCAGGTTCAGCGTCGCGGCCGACTGGCGGAAGGCCATGAGCTGGCGACGCGGGTCCGGCGAACGCGCTTCGGCGGTGAAGCCGATGTCGTTGACAATGTCGCCGCGATAGCTCGGCAGCTCGACGCCGTCGATGGTTTCGGTGTTGGCCGAACGCGGCTTGGCGAACTGGCCAGCGACACGGCCAACCTTCACCACCGGCGAGGCGCCGGCGAAGGTGAGCACCACCGCCATCTGCAGGAAGACGCGGAAAAAGTCGCGGATATTGTCGGCGCTATGTTCGGCAAATGCTTCGGCGCAATCGCCGCCCTGAAGCAGAAAAGCTTCGCCAGCAGCGACCTTGCCGAGCGCGCGCTTCAGTTGCCGCGCCTCACCGGCAAAAACCAGCGGCGGAAACGCGGACAGCTGCTCCTCGACAGCCGCAAGGGCGGCGGCGTCGGGATAGGCCGGCATCTGCTGCACTGGTTTCTGGCGCCATGAGGCGGGCGTCCACCGCTCACTCATCTTCGTCACTCCCGCGGCGGGCCGTTTGTGGATGGCAGCCGCCGCACTGCCCCCGGGCATTTGTCTGCAACGCGACCGCCCTTGCTGGCTGTGGCGCCCTGCCCGTTATTGTCGGAATGTCACCCCGCAGCACGTCCCGCGCCGCGACGGACACCTCCAGAAGCGGGGCTTATACCGCTTAAGTTAACAATAATGAAGTCTTTTGCGCGGCGCCTTTCGGGCGGGGCGGCCTCAAGGCGTCCAACACCCGGAGGCGCCCCGGATCACGGAGGTTTGGCTCTCCGGTTCCGGCTTACGGATTGACCGGCGCGCGCAGGGTGACCAGTTCCTCGGCCGCGGTGGGATGCACGGCGATGGTCCGGTCGAAATCCGCCTTGGTGGCCCCCATGGCGACGGCGACGCCGAGCACCTGGATCATCTCGCCCGCCCCTTCGCCAAGGATATGCACGCCGAGCACCCGGTCCGTGGCGCGATCGACGATGATCTTCATCATCATCCGCTCGGCGCTGCCGGAGAGGGTCGCCTTCATGGGGCGGAACGCGGTGCGGAAGATCAACGGGTCGCCATGGCGGGCGCGCGCCTGCTCTTCCGTCAGGCCGACGGTTCCAATCTCCGGCGTCGAGAACACCGCCGTTGGAATGAGGCTGTGGTCAACCGTGGTGGGGCGGCCGCCATACACGGTGTCGGCGAAGGCGTGCCCCTCGCGGATGGCGACCGGGGTCAGATTGACCCGGTTGGTCACGTCGCCCACGGCGTAAATGGAGGGAACGCTGGTGCAGGAGTAGTCGTCCACCTGCACCGCGCCCAGCGCGTCCAGCTTGACGCCGGCCTCCTCCAGGCCGAGGCCGCGGGTATTGGGCAGGCGGCCGATCGCCAGCAGCACGGCGTCGACCTGAACCGTTTCACCATCGGTCAACGCCACGTCCAGGCCATCGGCCGTGCGATCGATGCGCGCCAGCTGACGGCCGAGGCGCAGATCCATCTGCTGGCCGAGGGCGGCGACGAGACCATCCTGCAGGTCGTGATCGAAGCCGCGCAGCAGCCGGTCGCCGCGATGCACCAGCGTCACCGCGCTGCCGAGGCCAGCGAAAATGCCGGCGAACTCCACGGCGATATAACCGGCGCCGACGACCATGATGCGGCGCGGCTGGCGCGGCAGGTGCAGGGCCTCGTTGGAGGTGATGGCGTGCTCGACGCCAGGCGCGCCGGGAAGCTGCGTCGGCCAGGCGCCGGTGGCGACGAGGATGCGCTCCGCCGTGACAATGCGCCCATCCGGCAGCAGGCGCACAGCGTTGGGGCCGGCGACGACGGCGCGGGCGTCAACAATCTCAACGCCGGAATTGGCCAGATTGTTGCGGTACAGCCCCTCAAGGCGGGTGATTTCCGCGTCCTTGCGGGCGATCAGGCTGGCCCAGTCGAACACCGGGGCCTGGGGCAGCGTCCAGCCGAAACCGGCGCTGTCGGCGAATTCGTGCGCGAAACGGCTGGCGTAAACCAGCAGTTTCTTCGGCACGCAGCCGCGAATGACGCAGGTGCCGCCCATGCGAAACTCTTCGGCGACCATGACGCGGGCGCCGTGGGTCGCCGCGACGCGCGCCGCGCGCACGCCGCCGGAACCACCGCCAATGACAAACAGGTCCACGTCATACGCGCTCATCTGGCAAGCTCCTGTGGCGGCGCGCCCCAAAGCCGGCGGCCGCTTCGCAAGAATGTTCTACTGGTCAATGTTCCGCCCGGGGCCACTCTTACCCGCGCGAGAGCCGGACGCCGTGTCGTAACGCACGGCTTCGAAGGATTTGCAAAACCAGATGGCCGCCGCGCCGAGAATGGCCAGCCACCAGCCCTGCCAGGCGCCATGGCCCACCTCGGCGATGACAAGGACGGCGGCTATCGCCGCCAGCGCCGGCGGCAACTCCTCGCGCCGGCGCAGAACCAGCAGCGCCTTGCCCAGCCAGGCGAGAGCCACAGCCGCCAGCAGCGCGCCAAGCACGCCCAGTTCCGCCCAGATCTGCAGGAACATGTCGTGGGGATGGCCAACGGCCAGCAGGGTGCGATGCTCGCCGGGGACCAGCAGCGCCACCGGAGCGTCGCCCATTTTCGGGCTGACGCCGAAGCCGGCGCCGGTGAACGGCCGCAGCAGCGTCACCTCGCCAAAGCTCTGCCAGATTTCAACGCGGTCGCGGGCATGCAGGGATTGCAAACGGTCCAGCGCCCAGCCAGGCACGGCGCGCTGGGCCAGATCGCCCTTCACCGGCGCCAGCGCCAGCGCGGCGAACAGGCCAGCCATCACCAGCCCCCAGGCGAAACGCGGCGCAAGACGGGCCAGGCCAAACGTCAGGGCGCCGCATATCAGCGCCAGCATGGCGGCGCCGGAAACGGATTTGAACACCGCGGCGGCCATCAGCACGGCGAGCGCGCCCATCATCAGCCCGCGACGCGGCGCGCCTTCCGACAGGCTCCACAGCGGCCAGTACAGCACGACGAAGCAGATCACCGGCTTGTTGAGGACAAACAACGCCGGGCGCATGCCAACGGCGTAACGCCAGGCCATGCCGGTAAACAGCTCGACCAGCACCTCGACGCAGGCCAGGGCAAACAGGCTGGCGAACAGGATGAACACGGCGCGGCGCCGCAACCGGCCAAGACTGAGGCCAAGAATGGCCGCGGCGACGAGGGGCGCGAACGCCTCCCCCATGGCGAACAGCCCCAGACGGGGAAATGGATGCCAGAGCAGGGAAGCGGCGGCGAGGGCCGCGAAAAGGGGCAGAAAAGCGCCCGGCAGCGACCGGGCGCGCGCCCAGGCGTCGGCCGCGAGCGCCCGTCCCCGGCCCGCAACCACGGCGCCGGCAAGAGCCAGCAGCGCGGCTACGCCGATCAGCGCCGCCGATGAGCGCACGGCGAAGG
This sequence comes from Camelimonas lactis, assembly GCF_004342915.1. Taxonomy (GTDB): domain Bacteria; phylum Pseudomonadota; class Alphaproteobacteria; order Rhizobiales; family Beijerinckiaceae; genus Camelimonas; species Camelimonas lactis. Next base: position 30,209 of record NZ_SLWL01000010.1, on the reverse strand, counting down.
CCAGCGCCAGCGGCATGGCCGCCAGCACCACCCAGGCGGCCTGCTCCAGATAGTGGCCGGACGCAGAGGCTGGCGTGTGGTTCGGGGCGTCGGCTGTCGTCATGTCTGGCGTCCCCGCCCTGTCTTTCGCCGTTTCGTGGACGGCCTGCCGCCGCCCGGCCTCAGAACGTCTTGCCGCGCTGGCGCAGTTCGTTGCGGATGCGCTCGACGACGACGCCCGACAGGGACTGGGTCCAGTCCTGCATGCGCGTCATCATCTCCTGCATGACGGCTGGCTGGCTCTGCACATATTTCACGCCGGCCGGCGAAGTGAAGAAGGCGGCGATCTGCGTAAGATCAGCTTCTGGAATCTGCTCGGCGAAGATTTTTGCCGCCACGTTGACCATGTCATTGGTCTTGGCGTTAATTTCCGGCGTGATCTTGGTGATGATTTCCTCGACGTCCGCCTTGATTTCAGGGCGCGTCACCAGTTGCTCGCGCACCTGGGCGAACAGGCCGGGAATCACCGCCTCGAACGAGCGGTCGAGGCCCGAAGCCTTCACCACCTCACGGGCCACGGTCATCTGGGCTTCTGTCGGCTCCTTGCCCTGCGCAAGGGCGGCGCCGGCGGCCAGAGGCGCCGCAACCGCGATCAGGCCAACGACGGCAAGGCGGGCAAATCGGTTCATCAGTCTCTCCAGCTCACCAGTTTCCGGCCTCCGGAACGACGCTTCCGGGGCGCCATCTCATACGACCATCCCGGGCAACATGCCATCACACGGAATGAAATACCGCCCCTTTCCGCCTGGCGTCCCGTTCCGAAAGACGCCCGCCAGGGAACATGCCCGTCTCAGCGATCCGCCGGATCCAGCCCCGGCGCGCCGACATCGCGGGTCATATACGTGGCGGCGGCGTCATATTTGCGGGCCGCCGCCTGCAACGCCTCATCCGCCGACGGCGTGAAGCCGCACCGGCGCCAGAACGCCTCCGCGCCGTTCACCGCCACCAGACCGAGCCGGTCAAGGCCACCCTGCTCCGCCATGGCGACGGCCCTTGCGACAGCCGCCCGCGCCGCGCCCGTTCCGCGCGCCGCCGGCGCCAGCGCCAGATCATGCAGATAGTACAGGACCGGGAACGGCGGCAGCGCCCCAAGCAGGCTGTTGAGCGCCGGCGGCGCGGCGACGGTCCATGGGTGGGAAATGAGGTAGCCGCCAGGGCGCGCGCCGGCGGCTTGCCGCGTCTCGAGAACCATGCACCCCTGTGGATAGAGGCCAAGGCGCTCGGCGAACACCGCGGCGTCCTCGGGATAATCCGGGTGAACCTCCGCCGCGATCGCCATGACCGCCGCCAGATCGCCGGCGGTCATGGCCCGCCAGGTCCAGCCGCCGGGCTCCGCCGCCGCCATGCTCAGACCTGCCCGAGCTCAACCAGCCCGCCGGGCGCCGCCAGCACCACGCCGGTGGCCAGGCCAATGAACAGGCCATGCTCCACCACGCCGGGAATGGCGACGAGCGCCGCGGCCAGCGCCTCCGGCTGCGGCAGGACGGCGAAGTGGCAATCAATGATATAATGGCCGCCATCGGTGACGAAGGGCTTGCCGTCACGCTGGCGGAGCGTCAGCTCCCCCGTGCAGCCGCAGCGGGCGGCGGCGGCGGCGATCTGCCGGCGCGTCACCTCCAGACCGAAGGGATTGACCTCGACCGGCAGCGGGAACCTGCCAAGCACGGCCACCTTCTTGCTGTCGTCGGCAATGACGATCATGCGCTTGCTGGCGGAGGCGACGATCTTCTCCCGCAGCAGGGCGCCGCCGCCGCCCTTCACCAGGCGCAGCTGTTCGTCCAGTTCGTCGGCGCCGTCGACCACCAGGTCAAGCTCAGGCGTTTCGTCCAGGGTGGACATGGGAATGCCCTCGCCCTCGGCCTGGGCCTGGGTTGCCTCCGATGTGGCGACGCAGATCACCTTGAGGCCGCCGCGCACGCGGTCGCCCAGCAGTTCGACGAAATGCCTGGCCGTGGAGCCGGTGCCCAGCCCCAGCCGCATGCCGTCGCTCACGGCTTCAAGGGCGCGCGCCGCCGCCTGGCGCTTCAGATCTTCTGAACTCATCCTGTCCTGTCCCGGCCGTCCTGTCCCGGCCCTGCCGCCTGGGGCGGGTCGCCTGGCGCAAAACCCGGTCCACCAGACCCACGCCTGCTCCAGCCCCTGAAACACTGGCTTTGCACGCCGTTCGCGCCGCCGCCGCGCGACGTGGAGCCGACATCGGCCGGGTCCAGTCGCCGCAAAGCGCCTTACCTGGCCTGCGGCGTGCAGACCACCTTTTCGTTGAAGACGTAGCAGATGCTCATCTCGCCGGTGCGATCGTTGATGCGGAACACCCCGCCTTCCCGCTCGTGACGCGAGGTCACCAGCCGGTAATCGCCCGGCGTCTGCGCGCCGCCGCCTTCGCCCGGTCCATAGCACAGGGTGACGCCGACAGAACCCTCTTTCAGGCCATACTGGCAGGCGCCCATCTCGCCGGTAACGCGTTCGACGCGATAAATGCGGTTGAGATCGACCTGCGGCGCTGGAGCGAAATCATAATTGCCGGCGCGCGCCGCCGTGGCGCCCAGCGCGCATGCGGCCAGCGCCCCCGCGAACACCGCGCGCCGCAAACTGGCCGACGCGGCGCGTTTCTTCTGCGACATGAATCCAATCCCCGTGACAAGAAGCGACGAATCGACCGCTGGCGGACCGTGACGGCGCTACTGTATCAGAGTCGCAAACGGCCATATCATGGCCAGCGCGATTTCGGCCGGCGCGATTTGGACCGCCCCGGCCCCGCCCGCCAAAAGCCCGCCAGTTCCCTCCTTGCAGGCCGTCGCCCACGGCGGCCGGCGCACAGCCAAATTCCACAGGAGCCCGCATGATCACGCCGCCAACCCTGGTGCTGGACCTGGATGGGACGCTGGTGGACACCGCCCCCGACCTGCTGGCGACGCTCAACGCCGTGCTGGCGGGCGAGCGCCTGCCGCCGGTGACCCTGGACCAGGTGCGGGCAATGACCGGCGCCGGCGCCCGCGCGCTGCTTGAGCGCGGCATGGCGGCCGCCGGCGTCGTCGCCGGGCCAGAGCGGATGGACGCGCTGTTCGCCGCGTTCATTGATTATTACGCGGCGCATATCGCCGATCATTCGCGCCCATTCCCCGGCGCGCTGCAAGCGCTACAGCGTTTTTCCGACGCCGGCTGGCGGCTGGCTGTCTGCACCAACAAGCTGGAAGGTCTGGCGCGCCTGCTGCTCGATGCGCTGGAGCTAACGCCGCGCTTCGCCGCCATCGCCGGCGGCGACACCTTCGCCTTCCGCAAGCCGCATCCCGGACACATCCTGGAAACGGTGCGCCTGGCCGGCGGCGAACCCGGGCGGGCGGTGATGGTGGGCGACAGCGCCGCCGACATCAACGCCGCCAGGGCCGGGGGCGTGCCGGTGATCGGCATGACCTTCGGATACACCGACATTCCGGTGGTCGCACTGAACCCGGACGCCACGCTCGATCACTTCGATGACCTGTACGACGCCGCCATCCGCCTGTTGCCGGCCCGCATCGCAGCCGCAGGGGCCTGACCGGGGCGCTGCGCGCGGTGAACCCGCTTGCAACGGCGCGGAAAAAACCCGATCCAGAAGCGAAACGCGCCTGAACCGCCTGCGGCGGAAACGGCGCTTTCTGATCAATCCGGGTGGGGCCGGACGCCAGGCGGCGCCGGATGGGGCTAATGACAATGAAACGACCTGGAAGGGCCGTCTGGACCCGCACGGGAGCGGCCGCCCTGCTGCTGGGGATCGCGCTGGCCGGCGGCCAGACGCAAGCGCGGCCGCAAGACCCGTACTTCCGGACAGCGCAGCGGCAGTTTCTGTCCCTGGAGCCGGAAACGCGCCTGTGGTTCCAGATTTTTCTCACCAGCGCCGGCCACTGGCCAGCCGTACCCAACATTGGCTATTCGACGCGGCTGTTCGAGGCGACCCGACGCCTTCAGGCGGAACGGGGCGAAGCGCCAACCGGCGTGCTGACGCGCAGCCAGGTGACGCAGATTCTCGGCTCCGCCTCGTCGGTGCTGCACAGCTGGGACATGCGCAGGGTCGACCACCCCACCCGCCGCGCCTGGATCTGGCTGCCGGCAGGCGTTGACCTCCATTTCAGCCGCACGGCGGATGGGCTGGAAGCCCGCTCCTGGCGCAGCCGCCTGCGCATCCGTTTTGAATATTTCCCCGGCCAGAATCTCACCCGCGCCCACGAAGCCACCCTGACCTCCATGATTCGTGGCGGCGACCGCATCCAGTACCAGACGCTGAAGCGCGACTTCATGGTGGTGTCGGGCCGGCAGGGGCCACACCAGCGCTATGTGCGCTATCATGACGACGGCTCCGGGCTGATTGGCTTCGACATGACCTGGTCTGGCGAGGAACCGCCGGTCTATGGCGAGCGACTGGCCACCCTGGTTTCCGGCTCGCTGTGGGCGTCGATGACCGGCGCGCCCTTCCCCCGGCTCGATCGCCCTTTCCGCACCCCCTCACGGGGCGACGAGACTCCCGCACAAGAAACCCCTGCTCAAGAATCTTCCCCCAGCGAACCCTGGAGCCATGCGGCGACGCCTCCACCTGCCGGAAACTCCCCAGCCAGCGAGCCGCGCGCATCGTCACAAGCCGCGCCGCCGGCGACGGCGCAGGAGCGTGATGACGACAGCAGTCGCAGCGTCTCGACCGGCTCCGGATTTGGCGTTTCCACGGCGGGCCACTTCCTCACCAACGCCCATGTGGTGTCCGGCTGCCGCAGCATCGCCATCCGCGGCGCTGATCTGGCGACACAGCCGGCAGAACTGCTGGCGCGGGATGAAACCAACGATCTCGCGCTGTTGCGCGCCGGCGCCCCTGCGGAATCAGCGGCAGTCCTGCCGTTGCGGCCAGGGGTGCGCCTGGGCGAGGCGGTGGCCGCATTCGGGTTCCCCCATAGCGACATGCTGGCGACGAGCGGCAATTTCACGCTCGGCAATGTCACCGCCCTGTCTGGCCTGAGGGACGACAGCCGCTACCTGCAGATTTCCGCGCCCGTGCAATCCGGCAACTCGGGCGGGCCGTTGGTTGACGCGTATGGCAATCTGGTCGGCGTCGTCACCGCCAAGCTCAACGCCATCAAGGTGATGGCGGCGAGCGGCGACCTGCCGCAGAATGTGAATTTCGCGGTGAAATCGGCGCTGGCGGCGAGTTTTCTGGATTCCCGTCAGGTTCAATACGCCACCGGCGGGCCGGGCGAACGGAAGCTGGAGGCGGCCGATCTCGCGGAGCGGGCGCGGCGCGCCAGCGTGTTTGTCACCTGCGCGCGTTAACCCCTCTCGACAGGGGGCGGGCGGCGTGCTGTTTCTGGGACAAAGCAAGCCTGAAAACAACGCCCAACGGGAGACACGCCATGGACGCCGCCACCGCGCCGACGGTTCAGGAAGTTCTGTACGAGGTCGACAGCCACGTCGCGACCATCACCCTCAACGCGCCGGAGCGGATGAACACCATCTCTGGCCCGATGCTGGATGAGCTGACCCAGCTGCTGGTGCGCGCCAACGAGGACCCGGAGGTGCGTTGCGTCATCCTCACCGGCAAGGGCCGCGCCTTCTGCGCCGGCCTTGACCTGCGCCCCAAGGGGGAAGCCGGCGCCAGGCTGATGAGCTCGGCCTCCTCCCCCACCAACCTGAACCTGCGCAATACGCCGCCCACGGTGATGCACGCCATGGACAAGCCGATCATCTGCGCGGTTAATGGCGGAGCGGCCGGTTATGGCATGGACACGGCGCTGGGCTGCGACATCCGCATCATGGCGAAATCGGCCAAGCTGGCGGCGGCCTTCACCCGGCGCGGCGTGGTGCCGGAATCGGGCGGCACCTGGTTTCTGCCGCGCATGATCGGCTGGTCGAAAGCGGCGGAGCTGATCTTCACCGGCCGCACGCTTTCAGCCGAAGAATCGGTTGAATGGGGCCTCGCCTCCTATGTGGTGGAGGATGACCAGCTGATGGCGAAAGCCCGCGAACTGGCGCTGGATATCGCTGGCAACGCCCCGCTCGCCGTGCAGGCCTCCAAGCGCATGATGCGCATGGGCCTTTCCGAGCAGTTCAACGACCACGTGCACCACGTGTTCCTGCAATTGCTGCCGCTGTTCAAATCGGAAGACGCGGCGGAAGGCATGACGGCCTTCATGGAAAAGCGTCCGGCGGTGTTCAAGGGCCGCTGACGCCCGCGACCAGCGAGGCGCGCCCCTCCACAGGCTTGCGCGCTTCGCGCTGTTCCACAGGCCGGCGTACAAAAGAGCCGTGTTCAAAAACGGGGCGGACATTGACGGCGGGCGCCGCCCCAGGCCACCCTCATCATCAAACAAATGTGACCGCCACGGCCTGGCCGACGGCTTCCGCACGGAAGCATCCCCGGCATGTCGCGGCGCATCCACAACAAATGCAAAGAGACGGCGGCCTGCATCTGGCGGGCGCCGGCCCGGGAGGCACCCATGAAGCACCTGCTGAAAGCCGGCGTCGCCGCGCTTGCCCTGATCACCTGCGTCGCGGCGGCCCAGGCGGAAACCATCCGCATCGGCGTGCTCACCGACATGGCTGGCCCGCTCTCCGACGCCCAGGGGCCGGGCTCCGTCGAAGCCACGCGCATGGCGGTGGAGGACTTTGGCGGCAAGTTGCTGGGCGAGAAGATCGAGGTGATCGGCGCCGATCACCAGAACAAGGCCGATATCGGCGCGGCCATCGCCCGTGACTGGTACGACACCCGCAATGTGCAGATGATCATGGATCTCGGCAGCTCCGCCGTGGCCATCGCCGTGCAGAATATCGCCAAAGACAAGAACCGCCTCTCCGTCGCCACCGGCGCCGCCAGCAGCGAACTCACCAACAAGCATTGCAACACCAACGCCATCCAGTGGGGCTATGACACCTACCAGTTCGCCAAGGGCATCACCGGCCCGGTGGTGAAGGCCGGCGGCGACAAGTGGTTCTTCATCTCGGCCGATTACGCCTTTGGCCATGCGCTGGAGAACGACACCCGCAAGAACGTGGAGGCCATGGGCGGCAAGGTGCTGGGCTCGGTGCGCCACCCGATCAACAATCTCGATTTCTCCTCCTTCCTGATGCAGGCGAAGAACTCCGGCGCCAATGTCATCGCCATCGCCAGCGCCATCGCTGACCAGCAGAACGCGCTGAAGCAGGGCCAGGAGTTCGGCATTTTCGACGACAAGACCAAAGCCGCCGCCATGGCGCTGCTGCTGTCCGACGTGCATTCGGTGGGCCTGAAGGCGGCGCAGAACACCACGGTGTCGTCGATCTTCTACTGGGACGCGGATGATGAGAGCCGCGCCTTCTCCGAGCGTTACGCCAAAAAAATGGGCCGGCCGCCGTCCGAGGCCCAGGCCATGAACTACAGCGGCACGCTGGCGTGGCTGCGCGCGGCGGAAGCAGCCAAATCCGTGGACACCGACAAGGTGCTGGCGCAACTGCGCAGCGGCCCGATCAAGGCGCCATTTATCAAGAATGGCGAACTGCGCGCCGACGGCAAGCTGGTCCGCGATATCTGGCTGATGAAAGTGAAAGCCCCTGAAGCCTCGAAGAAACCTTGGGACTACATGGAAATCACCGGCACGATCGCCGGCAAGGACGCCTTCCGGCCGGTTTCGGAGTCGGAGTGCAAGCTGTTGAAGGGGTGATTCGGCAGCTTAGTTGCAACAGTACGGGATGCCGACGAACGCTCGACATCCCAACACCGTCAAGCGTGGACTATTTTTCCATTTGAAATCAAAGCCATTGCTGTTTCAGCAAGCATTTGCGAACGAACCCTTATAAAATCCTCATACTCCATATTACCATCCATAGCATCGATAGGAAGGATGCTGGCTTTGGCAATTTCCGTTCTATGGCTGCTGTCAATTTGTGACATATAAATAGCTGGGGCGTTATCGCTTATAGATCTATTATCAGCTGAACTCAAAAAGCACACATTCGCTATTACATTAGACTGATGAAATGGAATGCCTCTTCTTAACAAATAAGCCTTCGGGTAAATGTGATGAAATTCCCTACTATTATATGCTGACATCGCGTTGCCAAGGTCTACCTCTGCACCGGAAATAAATGTACGAAGCGAGAACTGCGCCAACAGACAAATAGCAGCTTTGGCAACCGCAGAATTAATTCGCCAAGTTTTCTTAAATAAACCGGGATCAACAATCGAGTTCAGATCTCCGAACGCACCCTTTCCATCGGCCAGCTGCCTCACAGCATCGATATCCTGCATCACTGCTGAATTAGTGCCCGCCTTGTATTTTTGCGTAAAAGATACGTGCCAAAACCAACGTTTTAATGCAACAAGTTGCGACGCCGTCGGTTTCGTCGTCAGAGAAAAAAATTTAACGAGCGGAACAATCATAATTGGAAACGGAACAAAAACAATATTTTTTATTTTTAACTCCTTTTCGAGAAAATCTACAGCAGAATATACTCCAATTTTTAACTTTTTCATTCCATCTACAAGCAACCCAGGAGCCACGTCAACCAACTCATCGGCGTCAATTTTGTTCAACAAAACCGCAGCCAAACATCTCATAAGCAATGTCTGGTCCAATTCCTCATAACCTTTATCCGATAAAGAATCTACGACCCCTTCAATTTCTTTACGTAAATCAAATTGATCAGACCATGTCCATGCAGCCAACAACTCCAAGGTACTCAAACTCGTACCGGAAGAATTAATTCTCTGAAATACACGACAAACTTCCTGATTTGTACGATCCTTAATCGTAACAACTGGAAATTCGTAATCCTTAAACCGCTCGGTCAAACGTGCAATTACAACTTGCGCGCTACTGTCAAATCGCCCCAGCTCAGGCAATAGTTTGGTTGTATCCAAAATCACACGTAGATTTATGGTTTTTTCCGGGTCTGCAACAGAAGCATGAATGAATTCTTCTGTATACGGGTTAAAACAAACACGAAATCGACTCGCTAATTCGACATCGGCAGTTGCATCTTCTGAATTAAATACCCCATAAAGAGTCGTAAGACGCTGCTGACCATCCAGCACATAGCTTACAGGAAAATCTGCCGGCGTAGAAGGAAGAAGAAAACCACCGACATTACGTTCATGAGCCAATGTAATTTTAGTCGACCAAAGCAGCAACGACCCCACTGGATATCCACGATATATGGAATCAAGCAAACTCATTATTTGCTCATCGCTCCATACATATTGCCGCTGAAAGACCGGTATCTTAATATTGCCACGCGCCACATCGCTAAGCAATGCAGATAAGCGCGGATTTGATGGCGTTATCTTATGGATACCAGACATAATCCCCCCAATATATATTTGATTTTTCAATAATCAGAAGGGCAGCCTGAATGTCAATAGCACCTTGATCAACTCAACAGCTATCCCAAATAATCCCAAAGTCTAATATTCACTGCTTCCAGCCTCTCATACCCATCATTGCGCCCCTCCATAGCTTCCGCCATGATCCCTCCGGAACCAGAACAAACGGTCCGGAGGAAACATGACGACTATCCGCAAGGCGTTTGCCGCCGCGCTGTTCGGCGCGACGGCTGTTGGGGCAATGGCTATTGGGGCAACGACGCTTGGGGCGGCGTTCGCCGCGCCGGCGGCGGCGCAGGGCGCTGACAGGCCGGTGAAGATCGGCATGATGGGCGACCTGGCGTCGGTGTATTCAGACATTGGCGGCAAGGGCGGCATCGAGGCCATCAAGATGGCCATCGAGGACTTCGGCGGCGAGGTGCTTGGCAAGAAGATCGCGTTCGTCGCGGCCGACAGCCTCAACAAGCCGGACCAGGCCTCCGCCATCGCCCGCCAGTGGTATGACAATGACGGCGTCGACGTCATTCTCGATCTGCCGACATCGGCCACGGCGCTGGCGACCATGCAGATCGCCAATGATCGCAAGAAGATTGTGATGGTGACGGGCGCCGGCAGCTCCGACATCACCGGCAAGCACTGCTCGCCCTACACCGCCCACTGGACCTGGGACACTTACGCCAACGGCAAGACCGTCGGCCAGGCTATTGTGAAAGAGGGCGGCGACACCTGGTTCTTCATCACCGCCGACTATGTGTTTGGCCACTCGCTGGAGCGCGACACCAGCGAATTCGTCAAGGCGGCCGGCGGCAAGGTGCTGGGCAGCGCCAGGCACCCGCTCAACAACCAGGACTTCTCCTCCTTCCTGCTCCAGGCCCAGAGTTCGAAGGCGAAGATCGTCGGCCTGGCCAATGGCGGCGGCGACACCATCAATTCCATCAAACAGGCGGCTGAGTTTGGCCTTGGGCAGAGCGGCCAGAAGCTCGCCGGCCTGGTGATGTTCATCTCCGACATCCACAGCCTGGGCCTGAAGACCGCCCAGGGCCTGGTGATTACCGAGGCGTGGTACTGGGACAAGGACGAGAAGACCCGCGAGTTCGCCAACCGCTTCTTCAAGCGCACCGGCCGCATGCCGACCATGAACCAGGCGGCGAACTGGAGCGCTGTCACCCATTACCTCAAGGCGGTGAAGGCCGTAGGCTCCACCGACGCCGACAAGGTGATGGCGAAGATGCGCGAAACCCCGGTGAAGGACATGTTCACCGACAATGGCGTGCTGCGCCAGGACGGCCGCATGGTGCACTCCATGCTGCTGCTGGAAGTGAAGAAGCCGGAAGAATCGAAGAAGCCCTGGGATTATTACAAGATCATCGCTGAAGTGCCCGGCGACCAGGCGTTCCGCCCCCTCAAGGACGGCGGCTGTCCGCTGGTGAAGTAACCTCGCCCGCACAGCTCCGGCGCCCTGGCGCGCTTCAGGAATGCTGGCTCATGGGATGCGCGGTCTGCTGGCCCTGTCCCGTTGCCCCCACGAAACGTGGAAGCTGGCCTTTCGGGAAAGCGCCCCAGGGCGAAGTCTGGCTGCCCAACCCCGGCGCGCGCCCGATTCACGGGCGCGTATCTTTTTTGCCACGCGTCCGGCAGCCAGAATCCCGTCGGGCTCCGCCTCCGGTAACCGCGCGCTCACGCAACGCGCGCACACGCCCCAATATCTGCGCCCCGGCGGGCAAGTATTGGCGTGACGCGCGCCTGACCAGGAGCGCTTTCCGGATCAAGAAGAGCGCCGCAGGCTGGCCGCCCCGCCCCGACGTCAGGCGGCGCGCCCGCGCGCGAGTCATGACAGGAACACAATCCTATTGAATTTATGATAATGCCTGTACGTCATACAGGAAAATCTGATAATATTCTCATATATATTCATATATATCACTGGATAAACAATGCATAATAACCAACAGTTGCTTGCGACACAATTCGTGACACTGTTCACGGTTCTTGATCCACTGAGCCATGTGGCGCTTTTCCTTGCGCTGACAGGTCATTTCAGCCCCAGGCAGAAGCAGACCGCCGCGATTACCGGCGTCGCCACGGCGTTCCTCGTGCTCGCGGCCTTTGGGCTGGGCGGCCAGGCCCTGCTGAAAACCATGGGCGTATCCTTGCGATCGTTCCAGATAGCCGGGGGCGTCATCATGTTGGTGTTCGCCATGACCATGGTTCTGGGTTCCGGCGAGATCGCCCACGAAAGCGGGGCGGGTAAATCAGGCTCGCCGTTTGACACCGCCATCTACCCCCTGGCGGTCCCTGTGATCGCTGGTCCGGCGGCGCTCCTCTGCATGGTTCTGATGATGGACGGCGTGAACAACACGGCCAACGCCAGCCGCATGCAGGTTCTGGGCGTGCTGGTCGCCGTGCTGGCGTTGCTGCTGCTCGCGTTACTGCTTGGCGATCGTATCTCCCGCGCTATCGGAAACGGCGGCGCCAATCTGCTGCGGCGCATTCTGGGCATGGTGCTGGCAGCAGTCGCGGTCAATACGACCCTTGCGGCCGTGGGCAGCTGGCTCGAACTGCCGCCAATCTGAGCATGGACCGGCCATTTCCTGAAATACCGCCCCACCCCGCCATACTGGAACACGACGGTTCGCAAACATGACGAAATCAGCAAGAGCCCCGCCGGCGCGTGCAAAACAGGACAACGGGCCGGAACAAAATCCGCGAAAATGCTCCGCCATCGCATAAGCCTGCCCTGCCATCGGTCAGGCTCATCCAGCCATATCATCACGCCCTGGCGCAATGGACGCTACCCATGTGAATGGCGTCGGCTTCGCGCGAAATCAGACAGCTCCCATCCGGGAACCAGCCTTCAAATACGGATGCAGCTGAATGGAAAATGGTGGGCGGTACTGGGATTGAACCAGTGACCCCACGCGTGTGAAGCGTGTGCTCTCCCGCTGAGCTAACCGCCCTAACCGGTTGCGACGCGTTACCGTCGCCGGGAATGCGCCACTCATAGGCGCCGCCGCGGATGCCGTCAAGCGGCCGCCGCGCCGTCATGCACAGTTTCCCCAATGGCTGCTTCTGGCGCCCCATCGTGGCCGCCGGCAACTGTTGCCCATGCGTCACGCGCGTCTGGCAATCGCCCCCCTGGAGGCCGCGCCGGATTGCCTGTTAACCCCACCTTGAGCATTTTGTCGCAAACAAGGGAACATTGCGCCCCTTCGGCGTATTTCCCGATATGAACGCCACATTTCACCCCGGACGAGGCAATGATGCGTCGCTTGACTTTCGGTATGGTCGGTCTGTTGGCTGGACTGGCGTCGTTCGCGCCGTCTGCATTTGCCTATCCCGAGATCGATCCGCTCACCCGCCAGCCTCTTGTCTATGATGCTCCCAACTTCAGGGCGAAGGCGACGAATATCCCGCGCGCGGTCGTGGAGTTTCCCGGCAAGTACGCGCCGGGCACCATCGTGATTTCCACCTCGGAGCGCCGGCTGTACTTCGTGCTGCCGGACGGCAAGGCCATCCGTTATGGCATCGGCGTTGGACGCGAAGGCTTCTCGTGGGCCGGCACCGAGCGCGTCACCATGAAGCGCGAGTGGCCGACCTGGACGCCGCCCGCCTCCATGCTGAAGCGTCGCCCCGACCTGCCCCGCTTCATGCCCGGCGGCGAGGACAATCCGATGGGCGCGCGCGCCCTCTATCTGGGCAACACCCTCTATCGCATCCACGGCTCCAACGAGCCGGAGACGATTGGCCAGGCGGTTTCCTCCGGCTGCATCCGCATGATGAACGAGGATGTGATTGACCTCTACGCCCGCGTGCCCGTTGGCACCCGCGTGGTGGTGATGCGCTGAGCCGGCTTCCGGCAGCCGCAAGAGAAGCAGAAAGGGCCGGAATTTCCGGCCCTTTTTTCGTGGGCGAACGACCGCAGGCGGCGGCTGTCCCGGCAATCCATTCCCGCCCAACATTCGCCACCCCAACCGGCGCGCGTCGCGGCAAGGCGATGACGGCAAACCGGCGGTCCGGACGGGCGGGTTAGCGGCCCATGCCCTTGTGGGCGAGTTCGGCCAGGTACTCCGCCCACATGGCGTCCTGCTCCACAACCATGCGACGCAACAGGCGCCAGCCATACAGGCCGGTGTCGTGGCCATCGTCGAAAACGATGCGGACCGCATAATTGCCTATGGGCTCCAGCGCCGCTATCCGCACGTCGCGTTTGCCGCCAACGGTCTTGCGGTCGGCTGCGCCATGGCCCCGCACCTCGGCGGACGGGCTCCAGACGCGCAGGAACTCGGCCGACAACACGCCGCTGACCCCATCGTCAAACGTAACGGCCAGCCCATCCCTGGCGGAAAGCAGCCGCAGCTCTTCCGGCCATGCTCCATCATCACCCGCGCCGCGCCCAGTCATGCCCGCTCTCCAACCCGAACCAGGGCGGTGAAGATAGCGACGCGCCCGCCGCCTGCAAAGCGCCCGCCAATGGACGCCTCATAACGCGCGACGCTGACGTCAGGCCAACGCCCTTTCCACCGGGGCGCCGTGCAAGACATCCGGCGCATCCGGCGCCAGCGCTCCGGGCCCCCGCGGCCCCAAAAAGCAAAACGCCAGCCCGAGGAAGCTGGCGTTTTCCCTGCTCTGGCCGGCGCCATGGCCTGGCCATCATCAATCAGCCCTACCCTCCCCTTGCGCGGGCGCGGATCATGAAATTGTCGAAGGTGTATTCAGCCACCTGCCACCACAGATAGGAGTCGTTGCGGAAGGTGCGAACGGCGTCGTACACCTTCTTGAACTCGGGGTTCTTGGCCGAAATCTCATCATAAAGCTGGTTCGAAACCTTGTAACAGGCCTCCATGACGTCCTGTGGGAATGCCCGGAGCTGGGCGCCGCCGGCGACCAGACGCTTGATGGCGCCCGGGTTCTTGGCGTCGTAATTCGCCTGCATCTGCTGGTTGGCCATCAGCGCCGCCGTGCGCACCACCGCCTGGTAGGTTTTCGGCAGTTCGTTGAATTTGGCCTGATTGAAGAAGAAGTTCAGGGCGGCGCAGCCCTCCCACCAGCCGGGATAGTAGTAATATTTGGCGACGCGCGCGAAGCCGAGCTTTTCGTCGTCATAGGGGCCGACCCATTCGGCGGCGTCAATGGTGCCCTTTTCCAGCGCCGGATAGATGTCGCCGCCGGCGATCTGCTGCGGCACGCCGCCAAGGCGCTGCAAAATCTGGCCCGCAATGCCGGCGATGCGCATCTTCAACCCGTTCAGGTCCTGAACCGAATTGATTTCCTTGCGAAACCAGCCGCCCATCTGGGTGCCGGTGTTGCCGCCAGGAAGCATGGTCACGTTATATTTCTTGTAGAACTCATTCATCATGTCGAGACCGCCGCCGGTAAGAAACCAGGCGTTGATCATGCGCGCGTTGAGGCCAAAGGGTATCGCCGAGCCAAAGGCAAAAGTAGGATCCTTGCCGACGTAATAATAGGAAGCCGTGTGGCACATCTCCACGGTGCTGGCCTGTACGGCGTCCAGCGCCTGGAGACCAGGGACGATTTCATTCGACGCAAAAACGTGGATCTGGAACTTGCCGTCGGTCATATCCGAAACGGCCCTGGCGAAATCTTCCGCCGCGCCGAAAATAGTATCCAGCGACTTGGGAAAACTCGACGTACAACGCCAGCGCACTTCTGGCGCAGACTGGGCGATGGCTGGAGAAGCAACCGCAGCGCCCACAACGCCTGTGCTGGCGGCCTGCAAAAACTGACGACGCTTCATCGCGTTTTCCTCCCGTGGATCGGCGCAGAACCATTCACGTGCAAAAGAAAACCAGCGCGCCCAGCATCACGCAACAGAAATTACCATTCCCGGCATCATACATTGGTTGGAATGTACAGGATTAAGCTGCCGCCCGCCGCGCCGGCGCCCCTCATCCGCACGCCATGTCGCGGCCCGTGAACCAGAAGCTGGCTCTCACCGGTTTTGAACGGGGGACCACGCGGCGCCATGGCGCGCGACCGCCAGGATGCGCCCGCCCCGCTCCTGGAACACGACCGGCGTGCGCCGCGGCTCCCGGAGAACGCCCACGGCGTCGGGATGTGGAGCGAGCCCCTCGCGCGCCGGGTCGCCCGGCGATTCGCCGGTGAAAACGCCATAACCGCCGGCAAGCGTCAGAAGAACGGCTCCGACCACGGGCGAACGCCGCCGCCCGGCGCGCCGGAGGGCCCAGACGCGGCGACGTTTCACGCCAGGGACAGGCGGGTTGAAACCGGAAACTGGAATATCGTGGCGGCCTGGCATGTGCGCCTCCTCTTCCACGCGAATCTGACGCTGGCGGCCACGCTCCCCACAGCCGCGAGGCCCCGTGTATCCGCAAGACCAGGGCGTTCGCGCCCGGGCCGCCTGCTTTCACATGCTATGAAAACCATCTCGGCCAGTAAAGCCGCCAACTATCGAGCGCGCCGCGACATCTGCGCGCGCCAAATCATAATTATTCTGAAAAGAAATTTCCTGTCACAGGTTGGTCATTCAGAAATAACCTGCGACAATACGGTGTAATACGCATGTATCATTCAGGGCGCGGCCATCGAGCGATACGCTGAAGGGAAGCGCGGACAGGGCTCCCGCCAACGCGCCCGGGAGCGCCACGTCAGTCCGGCGTCCGCCGCCAGTGTTCATGGGGGTGGCTGCGCGAAGCGGGCGCCAGGGCGTCCTGGATAATCACCGGTTCACGGAAAACGCGCCAGGGTTGGCGCATTGCGCGCCCGCGCTTCACTCTACGAAACCAGGATCCGGATTTCCCCGATCATGCCATGGGCTCCAGGCGCCCGGCGGCGAATGCCGGCAGGGTTTGGGGCGAATGCTGGCGGGTCTGGCGGGCTTTGCGATCAGGGAAGCGCGGCGCACCGGGGCTACCCACGCCTGCCCTGACTGGCGCGCTTTAGCTCCGGTCCCTGCCTCCCCCGCCCCTCGCCCCGCCCCTCGCCCCGGCGCGACAGACCCGGTGACTTGCGGAGGAGCACCGATCCAGCACCGCCCTCCAGACCGCCCTCCGTCCAGCCCCGGTCCCGGCGCGGCAGATGGGGGCAGACGCGTCTCCTCAGTCGATGACGATGCGCGGCGCCTGGCGGGCCGATGCTCCCGCAGCCAAGCGACTGGCGATCGCTTTGGCGATCGAAAGGTAAGCCGCGGCGTGCGGTCCTTCCGGCTCCGAGATCACCACGGGGCGGCCGGCGTCCGAGGTTTCGCGGATGGTCATGTGTAGCGGAATCTCGCCGAGGAACGGCGCGCCAATACGCTCCGCCTCATGGCGGGCGCCGCCATGGCCGAAAATGTCCGAGCGGGTTCCGCAGGCGGGGCAGATGAAGGTGGACATGTTTTCCACCACCCCCAGCACCGGCACGTCGACCTTGTCGAACATGGCGACGCCGCGCCGGGCGTCGATCAGGGCCAGGTCCTGCGGCGTGGAGACGATGACCGCGCCTGCCAGCGGCACGTTCTGCGCCATGGTCAGCTGGGCGTCGCCCGTGCCGGGCGGCATATCGACCACCAGCACGTCCAGATCGCCCCAGACCACCTCGCGCAGCAGCTGCTGCAGGGCCGACATCACCATGGGGCCGCGCCAGATGATGGCCGCCTCCGGGTCGACCAGAAAACCGATGGACATCACCTTCACGCCCCACCGCACCGGCGGCTTCAGCATGCGGTTTTCAAGCATCTCCGGCTTTTCTGAAATGCCGAACAGGCGCGGCGCCGAGGGGCCGTAGATGTCGGCGTCGAGCAGGCCGACGCTGAGGCCGAGACCGGCGAGCGCCAGGGCCAGGTTGCAGGCGGTGGTGGACTTGCCGACGCCGCCCTTGCCGCTCGCGACCGCCACGATATGGCGCACGCCGGGAACGGCGGCGCGATTGCGCCCGGCCGCGGCGCGCGAGGCGCCCGGCCCATGGCCGGCCGCGCGCGCGGGCGCCGGGCGTCCGCCAGCGCCCGGCGACGCCTCGGCGGTGAGCGCCACCAGGGCGCCGGCGACGCCCGGCAACGCGGCGATGGCCTGCTCGGCCGCCCGGCACAGGGGCTCCATGGCGGCGGCCCGCGCCGGCTCCGTGCGGATCGCCACGTAAACGCGGTCGCCATTGATGGCGACATCCGACATGAGGCCCGTTTCCGGCAACGGCGTCACGCCGTCCGGTCCGGGCACGCGGGCGAGCGCCGCCAGCACCTGGTCCCTGGTGATCATGGCGCTGGTATGAGGCGCCGTCCCCGGGGCGGTCAATGCGTCCGTGGCGCGCGGCTGATGCGTGCTGTCCGGGCGTCGCCGGCGTCCGTCTCAGGGGCGCACGCCCCTTTGAAGGGGCAGGCGCATGAGGCCCCCAGGCCCCGACCAGCGAAACACGTCTTGATTCTGGTGAATGCCTGTTCTTCGTTCACGGCCGGCGAGCCTGCCCGGGATTGTCACGGCGCTGGCCCCAAGGCGCGCCGGTGGCGGGGCGGATATCACCTGCGCGCGGAAAATGCGCTAAACCAAACGCGTTGAATCAATGGGCAGGGCAGGATTCCGGCGCCACGCGAACGGGTTTTGCTCCGGCGGACAAACAAGGAGGCCGGCATGGCGAAGGCAGCGTTTCTGGGTCTGGGCGTGATGGGCTTTCCCATGGCCGGGCATCTGCAGGCCAGCGGGCATGCGGTGACGGTTTACAATCGCACCGCCGCCAAAGCGGACGCGTGGATCGCCCGTCATGGCGGACGCGCCGCCGCGACGCCGCGCGAGGCCGCCGCCGGCTGCGATTTCGTGTTCGCCTGCGTCGGCAACGACGACGACCTGCGCCAGGTCACCATCGGAGCGGACGGCGCCTTTCATGGCATGACGCCGGGCGCGATTTTCGTTGACCACACCACCGCCTCCGCCGATGTGGCGCGGGAGCTGGCGACAGAGGCCACGGCCCGTGGACTTGGCTTCATTGATGCGCCGGTGTCGGGCGGCCAGGCCGGGGCGGAGAATGGCGCCCTCACCGTCATGTGCGGCGGCGACGCCGGGCAATACGCCCGGGTGGAGCCTGTCATCGCCAGCTTCGCGCGGGCCTGCCGGCTGATGGGGCCGGCCGGCGCCGGGCAGTTGACCAAGATGGTCAACCAGATCTGCATCGCCGGTCTTGTGCAGGCCCTGGCCGAGGGCGTCAGCTTCGCCCAGCACGCCGGGCTGGACGTGGAAGCCGTGGTGGATGTGATCTCAAAGGGCGCGGCGCAGTCCTGGCAGATGGAGAACCGCCACAAGACCATGAACGCCGGCCAGTTCGACTTCGGCTTCGCCGTCGACTGGATGCGCAAGGACCTGTCGATCTGCCTGGCCGAGGCCCGCCGTAACGGCGCCAGCCTGCCGGTGACGGCGCTGGTGGACCAGTTCTACGGCGAGGTGCAGGCGCTGGGCGGGGCGCGCTGGGACACCTCAAGCCTCATCGCCCGCCTGCCGAAGGCCGGCGGGGCCTGAGCAACCTGGCCTGCCTGGCGAACCGGGGAACGCCCCAGGTTCGCCCGGTGACGGTCAGTTCGCGTGGGCTCACACCTCGACGACCAGCCCGTCCCGCGCCAGCATGTAGCCGCGCGCGCGGGCATGGGCGGCCGCCTCTTCCGTCAGCATGCCCGGCCCCATGTGGGTCAGCATGATGCGCCGCGCCCGCAGGCTGCTCCGTTTCGCCTCAATGGTTTCCATATCGAGGTGCGAAGGCACGACGCCGTACCGGCCCTTGCCGCGGCCCATGCATTCGAGGATCAGCAGGTCGGCGCCATCGGCGACGTCAACCAGCGCGTCGGTCCAGGCGGTGTCGCCGGAGAAGGCAAGCAGCCGCTCGCCATGGCGCACCCGCAATGCGGTGGCCGGCGCGCCGGAGGGATGTATCACCTCGAAGCTTTCCACGGTGAAGCCGGCGATCTCCGTCGGCGTCCGCAACGGCAGGTCATCCACCGACATGGGGAAGCGCCACGCCGTCCGCCATGTGCCGGTGAACATGGCTTCCATCAGCACCGGCAGGCGGGCGCCCATGCCCGGCGGACCGAGCAGTTTCAGCGGCCGGCGCCGGCGCGCCTCATACTGGCTGTCCAGCAGCAGGAACGGCAGCCCGCCATAATGGTCGCCGTGCAGATGCGACACCACCACGGCGTCGACATCGGTCGACGCCAGACCCAGCTTCTTGAGGGCGATCAGCGAGGACGCGCCAAAATCCAGCGCCAGCGTCCGGCCGCCCGCGTGGACCAGGAAGCAGGTGTTGAACCTGCCCCCGGCGCCAAAGGCATCGCCACATCCGGCGACCGTCACGCGCATGTTCAGGTCGCGCTGGCGCTTGGCCGGGCCGAAACCTCCACCCGCCAGCGGTTGAAGTTCGCCAGATCGTCGGGAACGGTGATTTTCGCCACCTTGCCGAAATCAACCACGCAAATGGCGGTGATGTCGGCGATGGAAAACGCATCGCCGGCGATGAAGGCGCGGGTCGCCAGTTCCTGATCCAGCACGCGCATGAAATCCACGGCCTTGAGCTTGTTGGCCTCGCCCCATTCGGTGATCTGCGGCTGCTCCATGCTCGCCATGGCCGGGTTGATGTGGCGGAAGGCGGCGAAGATCGGCTGGGCCAGGTAGAACTCCACGTGGCGGCTCCACATTTCGACCAGCGCCCGCTCCCTGGCGTCGCGGCCAAACAGGGCGGGCTCGGGGTGAAGCTCCTCAAGATAGCGGCAGATCGCCACCGACTCGGCGATCACGGTTCCATCGTCCAGCTCCAGCGCCGGCACCCGCTGCACCGCCGTCACCTTCCGAAAAGCGTCGCCCTTGTGCTCCCCGGTCGCCAGATTGACGGCCACGCGCGGGATGTCGATGTTCTTCTCAGCCATGAAAATGTGCACACGGCGTGGATTCGGCGTGCGCGGCGTTTCGTAAAGCTTCATCCCTGGCTCCCAATACGGTTCTGGCGTCAGGGGAGCATCACGCCCACGTGAGGTCAACAGGCCAGCAAAGCCCCGGGACCCCGCCTGCCCCTTTACCCACATGGGCGCGACGCGCCGCGCGCCTGCCGGCCCCGTTCGGCCCTGGAAGCAAAGAAAAAGGGCATGCACCGCGAGGCGACAGGTCGCCATGCCGTGACATGCCCTGAAGTCAGGGGGGTCTCAAGATCGGGGTCGGGACCAGAATGATCCCTGCGATCCCATGCTTAACGCCGACAGCGCCATGAGGTTCCCCAAACCGGAAAACTTCCATGGCCCGAAATGCAAAATTTTGCGTTTCTGGCAGGGGCATTCCCTGGCGCGCATGCAGCTGGGGCATACGTGCTTCCAGCGGCGCGGGCCGGGTCTTCGTACATCACGCCGGCGAGCGCCGCCGAACGCGGCCCCAGGCAAAAGAAAAGGCGCCGCGTGGGGGGAACGCGACGCCTTCAGGGGGGCTGTGTCAAATCTCTACGGAGGTCGTCGGGATTTGATGAACCCACCATACGGCGCCCATGACCTGACGTACGTGCGCCAGCGCACATGACCTTGGGTAAGTAGCCGCTCGATGCAGAAGTCAAATTCAGGCCATGCATCGGACGCATACCGATCTGGCAACGGCTATCGCACGCGGTGGCGCTGGCGACTGGCCCTAACGTTTGCGGTCGTTGCGGGGATGCAGCCGCCGCCATTCCTGCGGCGTCATGAACTGCCCGGCCCATATGCCGCGCCGGGCGGCGCGCGCCTCCGCCTCTTCGCGCCCGTAGGCGCCATAGGACACGGCCATGCCGTCGCGGACCAACGCGGCGTTGACCTCCTCTCCGACGACAGAGCAGACGGCCAGGGTGCGGCCGTAGCGATCCAGCCCCTGGCTTTGGCAACTCGCATCGGCGCGGCCAAGCCGCGCGGCCAGAAAGCTGCGGGCGGCCTCGCCACAGTTCCAGCTCTGGCCATTACGTTCGCAGGTCTGGCGCAGTTCGGGCGCATCCAGCCCGGCAAGCCGGATCTCGACGCCATTGAGGCGCACGGAATCGCCATCAACGGCGCGCGCCCGCCCCTGCAGCAGTTCGCCCTTCTCTTTTTCGGGCAGCATGGTGACGACAGCGGCGCACGCGGCCAGCAGCGACGCCGCAAGCAGCAGGTCAGCGGCGCTGAAACGCCTGGGGGAGAAAATCGCCCCCCGGCGCATCCGGCGGCTCATCCGGCGTCGCCCTTGCCGGAGACGCCGGCCGTCGCAAAGGTCGCCATGTCGTTGTGACAGGCGACGGCGGCGCGGATGACGCCGGCGGCCAGGGCCGCGCCGGTGCCTTCGCCGAGGCGCATGCCCAGATCGAGGATCGGCTTCTTGCCAAGCCGCTCGAGAACGTCGGCGTGGGCGCCCTCGGCGGAGCAGTGGCCGGCGACGCAATGATCGATCAGCGTCGGCTCCAGCGCGTGCAGGATGGCGGCGGCGGCGGTGATGACGTAACCGTCGATCACCACCGGAATACGCTGGGCCCGCGCCGCCAGGATGGCGCCGGCGGTAGCCGCGATCTCCCTGCCGCCGATGCGGCGCAGAATTTCCAGCGGGTCCTTCAGATTGGCGCCATGATGCGCCATGGCCGCCTCGACAGCGGCGACCTTGCGCGCCATGCCGGCGTTATCGAGGCCGCTGCCGCGCCCGACCCAATGGGCGGCCTCGCCGCCATAGAGCGCGGCGAAGATGGCGGCGGCGACGGTGGTGTTGCCGATGCCCAGTTCGCCCAGACACAGCAGATCGGTTCCACCGGCGATGGCCTCCATGCCGAAGGCCATGGTGGCGACGCAGGACTTCTCGTCCAGCGCATCCTCACAGGTGATGTCGCCGGTCGGCACGTCCAGCGCCAGATCGAACACCTTGAAGCCAAGATCATACGCGGCGCAAATCTGGTTGATCGCCGCGCCGCCGGCGGCGAAGTTCTCCAGCATCTGCCGGGTGACGCTCTGGGGATAGGCAGAGACGCCGCGCGCGGTCACGCCGTGATTGCCCGCGAACACACACACCACCGGGCGATTGACCGATGGTTTTGAGCGCCCCTGCCAGGCGGCCAGCCATTCCACCAGCGACTCAAGCCGCCCCAACGATCCCGCCGGCTTGGTCAGCTCCGCATCACGTTCGCGCACGTTGGCCGCGGCGTCCACGTCCGGGCCTGGCAATTCGCGGATCATGTGGCGGATGTCGTCGAACGGAAGTCCGGTAAAGCTGGCGGCCATGGCGTTCCTGCGGAAAAACACGCCAGACAATCAGGCGCGGCGCGCCCGGGACGGGGCGCATGACAGTGGGGGCGCCAACTGGCGCCGGATGGGCGCAGCTATACCCGCGTGGGCCGGCGAGGTGAAGTCTCATGCTGGCGCACGACGTTTCCGCCGGGGCGATGCGCTGTCGCCGGATGACGTTTCGCCGGCCGCGCGTCACCGTCCACATTGCCGTCGGCGACAGCGCGCCTGATCACATAGCGTTAACCGGGCGCCGCCAACCGGGGATAGGCGGCGCCGTGAAACCAGCGTCCAGTGAACGCTCATAACCCGCTGGAAGGTTTCCCATGTTCCGACTTGTCATTATCGGCGTCGCCGCCACGCTGGCGGCGACAGCGGCGCAGGCTCGCGCGCCTGGCCAGGTATTCGGCTTTGGAGACAGCCTTGTCGACAATGGCAATGTCTACCACGCCACCGGGGACAGGGAGCCCGCGTCGCCCCCCTATTTCCACGGCCGCTACTCCAATGGCCCAACCTTTGTCGAGAACCTGCCTGGCCTCCTCGGCATGGGCTGGAGCGCTGGCAATGATCTGGCTTATGGCGGCGCCACATCGGGCGCGACGGTCAATGAGGCGCCTGGCCTGCCCGGCTTTACCGCGCAGATCGCGAAGTTCGCCGCGGGCGGCGGACGGTTTTCCGCCTCCGACCTGCCAGTGACATGGGTTGGCGCCAACGACTATATCGACGCGGCGCGGGCCCATATCCTGGATCTGCTGTTTGGCGACGACGCGGAGCGACGCGCCATTTTCGAGCCGGTGGTGCGGAGCGCGGCGACAAATATCGTCCAGGGCGTCGGCAGCATGTTCGCGCTTGGGGCCCGGCGCGCGGTCATTCTTGGCCTGCCGCCGCTTGGCAAGGCGCCCATCCTGAATGGCGGGCCGCTGGGCGACTTGGCTGACGCCGTGAGCGCCGCGCACAACCAGGCGCTGTTGCAGGGGCTGCAACTTCTCAACGCCCGCACCGGGATGAACCTTTATTTTATCAACGCGGATATGGCGTTCCGCATGTTCCTGGCGGATCCCCACCGCTATGGCTTTGACGACACCGTAAACGCCTGCATGGGCGACCCGGCTTGCGCGAAGGCGCCCGCGGATGTCCAGAACCGGCATATCTTCTTCGACGACCTGCACCCAACGGCGGCGACGCACCGGCTCATCGCCCGGATCATCGCCAACCATGTGAGCGCCGGCGCCGGCCTTGACCGGCCCGGACGGGACAGCGTGGCGGCCGCCGAGGCTTTCAGCCGCTCCATATTGTGGGGATCGGCGCGCAAAATTACCCCGGTGGGACCCTCGCAACTGGCCGGGCCGAGCCTTTTCAGCTTCGCCAGCGGCGAGCTTTCCCGCGCCCGCGCGCCGCAGGCCGGGGACAGCGAGCGTTATCGGGGCGAGCGCCAGTCGCTTGCCGCGGGCTTCGGCGTGGACTTCAACCAGTACTGGCGGGCGGGCATCGCCCTTGGCGGCGATGATCTGCAATCGTCAGCGGCGATCAGCCGGCAGAAGGGCGACGCCCTGCACGCGGCGCTGTTCGCCGGCGTTGACTACCAGGGCTGGTTCGCCAGCGCGGTGCTTGGCGTCAACCACAGCAACCTGAAAACAACGCGCGCAGGCCTGCTGGCCGGCGATCTCATCACCGGCGCCCCGAAAGGCACAGGCTATACGCTGGCCGTGGAGACGGGGCGGCGCTTCGATATCGGCGGCGGCCTGACGCTGGCGCCAATCGCCGGCGTGCGCCATACCGGCTACAGGATGAGGGGCTATGACGAGCATGGCCTGCCCCTGCTGACCCAGGCTGTCGGGCAGGACCGGCTTGACCGCACCGTGCTGGACGCGGGACTGCAACTGTCGGGCGGCTGGTATACAACGACCGCTTTCGGCGATCTTGTCGTGTCGCCAACAGCCGATCTGCGCATCGCGATCGCGCCGGATGCTTCGGAGCATACGGTTAGCGCGTCATTTCACAGCGCGCCAGGCCTGGTGATCCGCAACCGGACGCCCGCCGAACGGGCCGCATTCGGCGAACTGAAACTCGGCCTCAACGTGATGCTCGCCGGCTTCATCAGCAACGACCTCTCCGTGACGACAACAATCGGCCGGGATGGGCGGCAGGAACAGGCGCTGACCGACCGCCTGACGATGCGTTTCTGACGTCGCGCCCCCAATGGCGCCGCCCGCTGCCGGCAGGGAGCGGAGGCGCCAGATCATGGGGCGGCCAGCAGGCGGCGCCGGCCCGCGCAACACGGTCCGGCCCCGCGGAACAGGCACACAGATCCGCGGACCTGGTGAAGCGCCATATGCAAGGCGCCGGACAGAAACGCTCCCACCGTTCATGCCCGGCCCTACAGCCGCAACAGGTAGGAGTGCCGCCCCTCCAGCACCAGTTCGCCCTTCTGGTTCTCCACCGTGGCGCGCATGTGGACCAGGCCCGTGGTGCGCTGGCGAACCAGTTCGGTGATCTCCAGCAGCGGATACAGGGTGTCGTCCGGAAACACGCCCTTGAGAAATTTGGCCTGCACCTCAACAAAGCCAATCAGCTTCGGGCCTATCACGTGCGGGAAAAGCCCCGCCCCCGCCGCCGTGGCGCTTAACACCTGAAGGCCATGGGCCAGCAGATCCGGGTGGCCGGTCGCCTGGCAATAGGCCCTGTCGTAGTGGATCGGGTGATTGTCGCCGCTCACCACCTGAAACGCGGAAAAGTGCGCCATCGTTATGGTGCGCGCCGGGCACGGATAACGTTCGCCCACCTTCAGCTCATCAAATCCGCGCAGCGGAACAAGCGGGCGCGATAGCGGATCGAACTCCGGTTGCCGCCCCGCATCGGCGTGCGCTGCATCGACCATGGCGTTCTCCCTGTTTCGCCGGCGAACCGGTCGTTCAGCGCCGGATCACCCTGATTTTTGTCTGAGACGACTTCCCCACAGGCGAACATGATCGCCGCGGGCAATGCCTGTTGGCGAGACTGCCAGCCTTGCCGGCGAGCGGCAACCGCCCTACTGCGCCGCGACACGTTCCGGGAAAGGCCGCACCATGTTCATGGCGTCGATGAGCACCTGCCGGTCTGCGCCAGGCCTTGTGGCGTGCGTGGCGAGATGGCGACGGAAAGCCCGGGCGCCCGGCTGCCCGGGAAACAGACCCAGCAGGTGACGGGTGATCTGCGACAGACGCAGACCCGCTTGCAGGCGCTCATCAATATAGGGCAAGAGCGCCTCAAGGGCGTCGCGCTCGCCAGCCACAGGCGCCGCCTCGCCGAACAGTTCGGGATCGACCTGCAACAACTGCCCCGGATTTTGGTACGCGGCGCGCCCCAGCATGACGCCGTCGAGCGCCTTCAACTGCGTTTTCGCGGCGTCGATCGACACAAGGCCGCCATTGATGATGACCGGCAGATCAGGCCAGGCCTGCTTCAGACGATGCACGCGATCGTAATCGAGCGGCGGAATATCCCGGTTTTCCTTCGGCGAAAGCCCCTGCAGCCAAGCCTTGCGCGCATGCACGATGAGGGCGTCGACGCCGGCGGCAACCACCGCGCGGGTCAGTTCCTCAAGGGCAACTTCGGGGTCCTGATCATCGACGCCAATGCGGCACTTCACGGTGACAGGAATGGGCGCCGCCGCCTTCATGGCGGCGACGCAATCGCCCACCAGCTCCGGCTGCCGCATCAGACAGGCGCCAAAGGCCCCATCCTGCACCCGATCCGACGGGCAGCCTACGTTGAGGTTGACCTCGTCATAGCCAAGGTCAGCGCAAACGCGGGCACACTGCGCCAACGCCGCCGGATCATTGCCGCCCAGCTGGACGGCGACTGGATGCTCCTGCCGGCTGTACCCCAGCAACCGCGCCCGGTCGCCATGTATGATGGCGCCGGTGGTGATCATCTCCGTATAAAGACGGGCGCGACGGCTCAGCAGCCGGTGAAAAAACCGGCATTCCCGATCCGACCAGTCGATCATCGGAGCCACGCAGAACCGCCAGGGCGATGGACTGGCGGGAATCGTTGGCGTTCCTTGGGTTCCTGGTTGGTGCGTGGCGTCCGTCATGGTGCGTATGGCTGCGTATTTTTCGGCTTTCAGGGGGCATTCTTCCGGGTTAGGTATCACATTGTGACACTGGCGCGGGGTGTGTGATACCGATATGGGAACCATCGTGGCGCGGAAGCGCGCTGACGGCAGTACCGCCTATCTGGCGAGGATCGCCATCAAACGCCAGAGCGAGGTCGTCTACCGCGAGAACCAGACATTTGACAGGCGTCAGGTTGCCTCTGCCTGGATCGCCAAGCGGGAAACGGAGCTGCGCGAACCCGGAGCACTCGACCGGGCGTCGCGGCCAGTCATCACGCTCGCCGACGCCATCAAGAGATTTACAGCCGAGAACAAGCGATCCATCGGCCGGTCGCGCGCTCAGGTCATGGATTTCCTGAGCAAGTCAGAATTCGCCCAGGCACGGTGCGATGACATTACAAGCCAGCGCATCGTGGGCTTTGCGAGCGACCTCGCAAAGACGCGGAAGGCATCAACAGTCGCGGGCTATCCCAGCGGCCTGTCTGCGGTGATGGAAGTCGCAAAGCCGGCAAGGAGCTACCCTCTGGACAAGCATGCCATGGTCGACGCCCTCGCGGTGGCCCGGCGTCTCGGCCTCATCGCCAGAAGCAACGAGCGCGACCGGCGCCCTACCCTCGACGAACTCGACCGACTGATGAAGCACTTCATGGACCGGCGGGCCAACGCCTCCCCCATGACGCACATCTCGCTTTCGCGATTTTCTCGACGCGACGGATCGAGGAAATTACGCGGATCCGCTGGGAGGACTACGAGGGCAACCGGATACTCATCCGGTCCATGAAAGACCCGCGCAACAAGGCGCGGAACCATACCCACGTGACGCTGACTGACGAGGCGCGCGCCATTATTGAGGCGATGCCGAAGACGGATGAGCGCATATTCCCATGGAATGGCGAATCTGCTGGCTCATCGCACGCCCGCGCTTGCGAGACGCTTGGCATTAAGGATCTGCATTTCCATGATGTAATGCCCCACCGGAATCTGCTCAGGTTATGCCGCTAAGGCGAATGCCTGTGCTGGCTTTTTCATTTTCAGGGCCTGATGCGGCCGGCGATGGTTGTAGAAGCCGGTCCAGTCCCCGATTGCGCGGGCAGCGTGCTGTATGCTGTCGAAGCGCTGGCGATGAACGCATTGCTCCTTCGGGGTTCTGATGACGCGCTCGACCATGCCATTCTGTTGCGGGCAGTGCGGCGTGATGAACTCCTGCTTGAGGCCATAGCCGCGGACCAGCGCCGTGAACTTCTGGCTGGTAAAAACAAGGCCGTTGTCAGATCTCAGCAGGAATTCCTTCGCGACGCGACCCAGCGTACCGAACCTGTTGATCAGCGCGTGTTCCAGGGCGCTGGCGGCTGTCGTGGCCTTGCCGGAGCGTGACAGATGCCAGCCCGGCAGTTCGCGGGTGTGGCAGTCGATGACCAGCGCCAGCGTGGTCCAGCGGTCCTTTCCTGCCCAGACCCGACACATGTCCGTCGACCAGCGCTAATTAGACCCGGTCGCGACCGACGGGATTGCCTCGATCCGCGGACGCATGCCGACAGGACGCCTGCGAACCTGCCATCCCTTGAGCTGAAATACCCGCTGGACCGTGTTCTTGTTGAACCCCAGGAGCCAGGCCACGGTCCGGTAACCGAAAGACGGTTCCTGCTCGATCATCGCCTTGATGGGCTCGGCAAAGCGCGGATCAACCTTCGGAACGGCTTTGGCGGCCCTGTAATAAACCGTCCGGCGCGGCACGCCAAACCAGGCGCAAAGCCTGGTCAGAGGAACCTTGATGCCTTCAGCGAGAAGGCCCTGCTGGATGCTCTGGATCATTTGTCGTCCGCAGCATCCAGCAGGGCCTGGTATTTTTTCGCGCGCGCAACTCCAGCATGACCTCACCATAGGCCTCCTGCAGATCCTTCAGTTGCTTCGCGTATTGCTCGCGAATGTCGAGCGGTTTGGCGCGCAGGGAATTTTCCATCCCTCGTTTGGCGTCGTCGACCCAGCCCTCGATCTCCGAAGGCGACAGGTCAAATGACCGACTGGCCTCAGCCACCGTCGTCTGGCCCTGAATGACCTCAATCACCAGCGCTGTCTTACGCTTCGCCGTCCAGCGCTTAATGCCGTCGTCCATCGTCAAACTCATTGCTACCTTCTCCATTGGAGCATGAGTAGGTTTTCACTGGGTCGTTACACAGCAAGCGCAGCAGACGCACGACATTCCTCATCACACGCCCGCGCCTGCAAGACGCTGGGCATTGAGGATCTGCATTTCCATGACATGCGCCACGAGGGGATCTCGCGGCGGTTCGAGATGGGCTGGAACATCCCGAACGTCGCTACCGTTAGCGGACACCGCCGCTGGAACACGCTCAAGCGCTACGCCCATATCCGCCAAACCGCGGACAAATATGAGGGCTGACCATGGATGGAGGTGGTGGCGAAGCCGCCGCAATAGATATCGACGGCCCCAACCGACGCCATCAAGCGCATGGAACCAGAGGTCTTGGCCGCCCTGTAATTGGCAAGCCCCCTATAAGCATCTGCCATGCATGCGCACCAAGCTCAATGACGCTTCAATGCGCCCGCCAAGAGACGCCTGCGAATGGCAGCTGCAACTCGTCCAACTACGCGCAATGGTCGCGTGACGCGCCAAGAACTGGACGCATATACGGAAGCAAGTACGGCCCTCACCGCCTCGATCTCACCGGACTGGTGCACCGTCTGCCGACCAGATTTAATATACGCGGAAAATAAATCTGGCCCTCCAGACAAATTGCACACCAGTGAAGCAATTTCTCCCAAGGATCTGTTCCATTCGGTACGATCCGTAAGCGTGATAGAATTACCGGATTCGCGAATTGAAATCCCAACCAGGAGCGCATCGAAGACCACCGGCGTGGCCTTCCCGGAAAGCAACACCCACAGAATACAAAGATAATCTTCGAAATAGGTTACGCAATGTATCGCCGCCTTTGGTATTTCCAAGATGCTTTCTCTGGGGAAAATGGCTCCGCAGAAAGGCGTATGGTTATGACCGCTCAATGAGTCAAAAAAATCGGACGGCTCGAATACGCGACTAGGATACGATGTGTAATGTGCGACGACATCTGGCGTGCCAGTTGGAAAAGCTACCTCTCGAAACTGTTGCGTACGGATAAAAAAAATAGCCGATCTTGGGGACACATTAATTATAAGCCCAAGCCGCCCCGCCTCATTTGGAAATAACCAATCATCATCGTCAACAAACCACAAATATTCAGCGTCAATGCACTCTGCTGCAAGCCGCACAAGTTTGAAGCGCGTATCACCGGCGGCGGCTAGGCTAAAGCGTATAATTGATGTATCCGGCCATGAAAAATCAATATTATCCGAAGAATCCGTCACAATGTACTTACTGAATTTCGCCCCTTTTCCAGACGAAACTACGAATGCGTCTATTGTCTGAAGCGTACGCAAAAGCAACTCCCGCCGCTTGAATTGCGTACGCACAACAATAGCTACCTTTGAGAACACCGGGAATAAAGTGCGCCATTTTCTGGCGTGCCTCACCGATATAAAAGTATGCCAGTCCTGCTAGACCTCCGTTTTTTGGCGGAGGC